>JADJCH010000062.1 GCA_016703325.1 Burkholderiales bacterium
CCCCGGCGGCTTCGGTGACCACATCTCCGGTGTCGTCCACCATGTAGGTGTCGTCACCCACGCCACCGGCCATCGTGTCCGCGCCAGTCGAACCATCGAGCGTGTTGGCTTGCGCGTTACCGGTCAGGACGTTGTCCAGTGCATTGCCGGTGCCTGACACTGCACTGCCCGTGAGCACCAGGTTCTCAATGAAGTTGCCCAGTGTGTAGCTGTTGCTGCTGTTGACAACGTCGGTCCCCTGACCATCCAGCTCAGTGACCACATCACCGGCATCGTCGACCACATAGGTGTCGTTGCCGGCGCCACCGATGAGCGTATCCGCACCCACCTGGCCGTCCAGGGCGTTGTCCAAAGCGTTGCCGGTCAGGACGTTGTCGATGCCGTTGCCGGTCCCTGCCGCAGCGCTGTCCGTCAACAACAGGTTTTCAACCTCGGCACCCAGCGTGAAGTCGACACTGCTGGTAACGGAGTCCGTTCCTTCACCGCCCACCTCATTGACCACATCACCCACGTTATCGACGATGTAGGTATCGTCCCCCGCACCGCCGGCCATCGTGTCAGCGCCAGCCAGGCCGTTCAGGGTGTTGGCCAGGGCATTGCCGGTCAGGGAGTTGGCGGCCGCATTGCCGGTGCCGTTCACGGCGCTACCGGTCAGGATCAGGTTCTCGAAGTT
The DNA here is from genome assembly GCA_016703325.1 of Burkholderiales bacterium. Taxonomy (GTDB): domain Bacteria; phylum Pseudomonadota; class Gammaproteobacteria; order Burkholderiales; family Burkholderiaceae_C; genus Sphaerotilus. The sequence goes on from JADJCH010000062.1 coordinate 674, forward strand.
GGTACCCAGGGTGTAGTCGTAGCCGACACTGATGGTGTCCGTGCCCTGGTCTGCAGCCTCATTGATCACATCGCCGGCGTCGATGACGTAGGTGTCGTCCCCGGCACCACCGGACATCGTGTCATTGCCGGCACCGCCGTCGATCACGTTGTTGCCGGAATTGCCGTTCAGCACGTTCGCTGCCGAGTCACCGGTGGCATTGATGTTGTCCGTGCCGGTCAACGTCAGCGTCTCGACGTTGGCTGCAATGGTGTACGACACCGAGCTGTTGATGGTGTCGTTGCCTTGAACGGTGCTGGCCTCGCCCACCGTGGTGACCACTTCGGTGACCACATCGCCAACGTTGTCCACGTAGTAGACGTCGTCACCCAGGCCCCCCACCATGATGTCGGCACCCCGTCCACCATCCAACGTGTCGTTGCCGGCACCGCCGACCAGGCTGTCCACACCGGTCATGGTGCCGATGGTGTCCTGCGCTGCGCTGAGTTCGCCGATCAGATGATCGTTGCCGTCGCCGCCGTCCAGGGTGTCGTTGCCATCGCCGCCGGAGAGGGTGTCGTTGCCCGCTTCGCCGTAGATGAGGTCAGCGCCGGTGAGCGTGATGTCGCCAGTGGAATCCCCATACAGCGAGTCGTTGCCCAGGCCCCCGTACACCGTGTCGTCACCGCCCCAGGCATAGACCGTGTCGTTGCCGATGTTGCCGACCATCAGGTTGCCGGTGGCAGAGCTGTTGCCCACCGCCTGCAGGCCGGTACTGCCGCCGATGTAGAGCCGCTCGAAGTAGGTGCCGAGCTGGGAGTTGTTCAGGTAGGTGATGACGGTGTCGGTGCCTTCGTTGAAGTTCTCGATGACCGAACCGCCGCTGTCCTCAAAGATGTAGATGTCGTTGCCCGCGCCGCCGACCATCGTGTCAGGTTTGGCGCGTCCATCCAGGATGTCATCGCCGCTGGAGCCGACCAGGGAATCATGGAAGGCGGTACCGATGATGTCGCCCACCGAAGCAGCGGTGATCTGCAGCGGAGTGGAAGCGGTCGGCAGACTGGCGTTCTCGTTGTCGACGATGGTGCCGTTGGAGTAGGTGATGCCGCCGGTGGCGCCGCTGATGCTGCTGACCTCGAGTTCGAAGCTGCGCGTGAGCGAGGCGTCGGCTGTGATGTTGTCGAGGATCGGCACCAGCACTTTTTTGGCCACTTCACCCGGTGCAAAGGTCAGGGTGCCGGTGGTGGCGGTGTAGTCGGTACCGGCCACGGCGGTGCCGTTGGCGGTGCTGTAGTTCATCGTCACCGTGCCGGTGGACGGTGCGCTGAGCAGCACCAGGAACTCGACGGCACCCGAAGCCGTACCCGAGGCGCCGGTGGGGGTGAACAACACGCCGGCGTGTTGGCCCTCCACCACCACGCCGCCGAAGACGTTGACGGTTGGGGTGGCCACTGCGGTGGCGTCGTTGTCCTCGATGACGATGTGGGCGCGGCTGTCGGACTCGTTGAGGTAGGCGTTGACCGGGTTGGACAGCGACACGGCGTAGATTTCGCGGCCTTCGGCCAGCGTGTCGTTGTTGACGGTGAAGGTGACGGTCTTGACGGTTTCACCCGGCGCGAAGGTCACGGTGCCGCTGGCCGCGGTGTAGTCACCCACCGGAGTCGGGTTGGTCACGGTGGCTGCCGGCGCCACGTCGGAGGCGGTGGCGCTGGTGGTCTGATAGTCCACCGAAACGGCACTTCCCCAGGGACGGCTGAGCTGGAAGGTGACGGTGACCGTACCGGCCGACTCATCCACCACGGTGTCCAGCGCGGTCACGCTGGGCTCGTCATCCAGCAAGCCGGCGTAGGCGGTGTAGCCACGCGAGTCCGGAATCACCACCTCCTGCCCGACCGGCGGGTTGGGAGCCGTCAAGGTGACAAAGAAGTACTCGATGCCCTCTGCGACGGCGTCGTCCAGCAGGTTGACCGTGATGGTGCCGGTGGTCTGACCTACGGGGATGGTGAGGGTGCCACTGGCCTCGACGAAGTCACTGCCCGGGGAAGCTGCCGTGTCCGACGCGTTGTAGTCCGTCTCCCAGACCAGCTCCAGGTCGGTGGTGTGGGCATCGCCGCTGAGGACGACAGTGAAGGTGACGCTGGCGGCGGTTTCGCTGACCTCGACGTCGGCGACGGATACATTGATGGCCATGGCAGTGTGAGCAGTGTGTGGATCGTCAGAGTGCCCGCCGCACTGCCAGCAAGGCAGTTGCAGTCGGGTCGTCAACCGTGACTAGACCTCAACACACCGGTCGCAACAATCCCGCGCCTGGATGACCGCGACGCGCAGAAACATATCCATCGCGTCAGGCGAGAAACCTGTCACACCACGGGCCACCCTCACCCCTGCCACTGTGGTGGTGCGACATCAAAAGGAAAAGCGGCCCCCAGGTGCCGCTTTTGATGAGATGGAGTCAGCCCAGCCACAGCGAATCGCCAGGCCCTCACGGAGCGTTCAGCTCCGTGGGCTGCTCATTCATGGTGATCAAACGCCTGGAACCCCGCGAGCTTGACCAGGCTGTCCTTGCGGGCTGACTCATAGTCCGCCTCGATCATTTCCTTGACCAACTGCTCGAAGGGCGTGGTGGGCACCCAGCCCAGCTTCTCCTTGGCCTTGCTCGGGTCTCCCAGCAGCGTTTCCACTTCGGTCGGGCGGTAGTAGCGCGGGTCGACCTTCACGATCACGTCGCCCACCTTCACCTTGGCCTTCTTGCCGGTGACGGCCGCGACGATGCCGATTTCCTTCTCGCCTTCACCTTCGAACTGAACGGTGATGCCCAACTCGGCTGCGGCCCGCTCCACAAACTGACGCACGCTGTACTGCACGCCGGTGGCGATCACGAAGTCCTCGGCGTGGTCCTGCTGCAGCATCAGCCACTGCATTTCGACGTAGTCGCGCGCATGGCCCCAGTCTCGCAGCGCGCTCATGTTGCCCAGGTACAGGCAGTCTTGAAGTCCCAGCGCGATGCGGGCGATGGCCCGGGTGATCTTGCGGGTGACGAAGGTTTCGCCGCGGATCGGGCTTTCGTGGTTGAACAGCACGCCGTTGCAGGCGTAGATGCCGTAGGCCTCGCGGTAGTTGACCGTGATCCAGTAGGCGTACATCTTGGCCACTGCGTAGGGGCTGCGCGGGTAGAAGGGGGTGGTTTCCTTCTGCGGGATTTCCTGCACCAGGCCGTAGAGCTCGCTGGTGCTGGCCTGGTAGAAGCGGGTCTTCTTTTCCAGGCCGCAGATGCGGATGGCTTCCAACAGGCGCAGCGCGCCGATGCCGTCGGCGTTGGCGGTGTATTCGGGCTCTTCGAAGCTGACGGCCACGTGGCTCTGGGCAGCCAGGTTGTAGATCTCGTCGGGCTGGACCTGCTGGACGATGCGCACCAGGCTGGTGGAGTCGGTCAGGTCACCGTAGTGCAGGGTGAAGGCCCGGTTGTCGACGTGCGGGTCCTGGTAGAGGTGGTCGATGCGGTCGGTGTTGAACAGGCTGCTGCGGCGCTTGATGCCGTGCACTTCGTAGCCCTTCTTGAGCAGCAGTTCGGCCAGGTAGGCGCCGTCCTGGCCGGTGACGCCGGTGACGAGGGCGACTTTCTTGCGGCCGGTGCTGTCGATGTCGCGCGTGGTGTCGCGCGTTGTTTCGGTGATTGCGTTCATGTCGGGTTCCCCGGTCTTGGTTGCTTGGAAAGGTGGTAGTGAGCAGTGTCAAGCCTGCAGGAGCAGGCCGCCCTGCATCTCTGGATAGGCCGCAATGGCCTGATCAAGTGACAGCAGTTGAGCTCGGTGCTCCAGTGCTGTGGCCATGATGAAGCGGTCCGCCGGGTCGCGATGCACATCGCTCAAATGGACCGACCGCAATGCAATTCCGGTGGTGAGCGGCAGGCAGTGGATACCGGAGTTCACGCTTGCCTCGTGACACCATTCGTTCACGGACATCGGCAACTCAAGCCGCCCACGCTTGACCAGCATGGCCACCTCCCAGCAGGAAACCACGCTGACGCAGACTTGCTCGGCCGTGTCGATGGTGTCCAGGAGGGCCCTGGGCAATGGATCGGCGTGTGCCGAGGGCGCGACCAGCCAGCGAACCCAGACGTGGGTGTCGAGCACGATCACTGCAGCACGCTCCACTCGGCATCCAGTGCCGCAGGCGCCAACAGATCACCGATGACGCGGGTCGCGGCCAGGCGCGCAGAGGGCCTGCGGCGGACAGGGTTTGTGGGCTGATCGCCATCGGCTGCGGGCGCTTGTCCGGCAGGGCCTTCGGCGTCCGCGCTGAGAACGATCACCTCCAGGCGCACAGCCGAGCGCAGGTCCGGTGGCAAATCGATCACCACCTGATGGTCGCGGGGTTCTGTGAAGACTCGCATGGCTTGCATGGCATGACTCCTGGGTTGATCGGTGATGACGTTAGCGCTTTTGCGGCCTCCGGTACAACATCACTGCAGCTTGGGTGCGGCGTAGAACGGCGCGGCCTCGTAGGCCAGGCGGATGCCGTCCTTCAGCCGGGTCTTGGCGCTCCAGCCCAGGGACTTCAGGCGGCTGACGTCCAGCAGCTTGCGCGGGGTGCCGTCGGGTTTGCTGGCATCGAAGACGATGTCGCCGGTGAAGCCGACCACGTCCATGACGGTTTGGGCCAGTTCGCGGATGGTGACGTCTTCACCGGTGCCGATGTTGACCAGGGGGCCGTCGTAGCCGGTTTGCATCAGGTGCACGCAGGCGTCGGCCAGGTCGTCGACGTAGAGGAATTCGCGCATCGGGCGGCCTGAGCCCCAGACGGTGTAGCTGCTGTCGCCGCGCAGCTTGGCGTCGTGGGCCTTGCGCAGCAGGGCCGGCAGCACGTGGCTGTTGGCCAGGTCGTAGTTGTCGTTGGGCCCGTACAAATTCGTGGGCATGACGCTGACGTACTGGCGGCCGTGCTGGGCGTTGTAGGCCTCGCAGAGTTTGATGCCGGCGATCTTGGCGATGGCGTAGGGTTCGTTGGTGGGCTCGAGCGGGCCGGTGAGGAGGTAGTCCTCCTTGATCGGCTGGGGGCAGTCGCGCGGGTAGATGCAGGAAGACCCCAGGAACATCAGGCGCTGCACGCCGGCGCGGTGGGCGCCTTCGATCAGGTTGGTCTCGATGATGAGGTTCTGGGCGATGAAGTCGGCGCGGTACAGGTTGTTGGCCTGGATGCCGCCGACGCGCGCTGCGGCGATGAAGACGTAGTCCGGCCGGTGCTCCGCCATGTAGGCGTAGACCGCGCGCTGGTCGAGCAGGTCGAGCTCATCGCGGGTGGGGGTCAAAACCTGACCGTAGCCGCCCGCGCTCAGGCGGCGCACCAGGGCGCTGCCCACCATGCCGCGGGCGCCGGTGACGAGGATCTTGGACGTGGAACTCATGGATCAGCCCGGGCCACAACCCGAAAAATGCAACAGGCCGGATTTTCCGGCCTGTTTCCTGACCTGACCGAATCATCCGGCAGGCAATTGTGTTCAGAGTTGCCAGTTCTTCAGCGATTGCCGAAGCCAGCGCACCCTCGCAAGCCGTCAACTCCGGCCATAGGTGTCCTCGAAGCGCACGATGTCATCCTCTCCCAGGTAGGAGCCCGACTGCACTTCAATGATTTCCAGCGGCACCTTGCCCGGGTTGGCCAGGCGGTGCACCTCGCCCAGCGGGATGTAGGTGGACTGGTTCTCGCTCAGCACGATCTTGCGCTCGCCCACGGTGACCTCGGCCGTGCCGCTGACCACGATCCAGTGTTCCGCACGGTGGTAGTGCATCTGCAGACTCAGGCTCGCGCCGGGTTTGACCAGGATGCGTTTGACCTGGTGTCGCGGACCGTTGTCGATGCTGTCGTACCAGCCCCAGGGACGGTGCACCTTGCGGTGCAGCTGGTGCTCGCCGCGCTTTTCGCGGTCCAGGGTGGTGACGATCTTCTTGACGTCCTGGCTGCGGCTGCGGTCGGCCACCATGACGGCATCCGGTGTCTCGACCACCACCACATCGTCCAGGCCCACCACACTCACCAGTCGGCTGGTGGCGTGCACCAGGGTGTTGTGGCTGTCCTGCACCAGCACGTCACCCAGGCTGGCGTTGCCGTCGGCATCCTTGTCGGCCACCTGCCAGACGGCATCCCAGGCCCCCAGGTCGTTCCAGCCGGCCTCCAGCCGCACCATGCGGATGTCGAACTCGCTGCCCGGGCAGCGCTCCATCACCGCGTAGTCGACCGACTCGCTGGGCACCTGGGCGAATTCGGCCTTGCCCGGGCGGACAAAGCGCCCGTCCGTCTGGTGGCTGGCCCAGGCAGCGCGGGTGGCCGCGGCGATGTCCGGCCGGAACTTCTCCAGCGCGGTCATCCAGACGGACGCCCGCAGCACGAACATGCCGCTGTTCCAGCTGTAGTTGCCTTCGGCCAGGTAGCGCTGGGCGGTGGCCTGGTCCGGTTTCTCGACGAACTGGGCCACACGCGCGGTGCCCAGGTCCGCCACGCTGCGGATGTAACCGTAGCCGGTTTCCGGGCGGTCCGGGGTGATGCCGAGGATGACGATGGCGCCCTGCCCGGCCGTGCGCACCGCAGTCTGCAGCGCGGCGGTGAAGGCGGCGTCGTTGCCAACGGTCTGATCGGCCGGTGTCACCACCAGAACCGGGTCCTCGCCCCGCTCCAGGGCATTCAGGGCCGCCAGGGTCATGGCGGGCGCGGTGTTGCGGCCCATCGGCTCCAGCACCACCGCCGACGGGTCCTGCGACAGCTCCCGCAGTTGGTCCAGGATCAGGAAACGGTGCTCCTCATTGCCAACCACCAGCGGCGCTGCGACCCGCAGGTCCTCGGCCGCCAGCCCGGACAGGCGCAGCGCGGCCTCCTGGAACAGGCTGCGGTTGCCTCGGTTGAGCACCAGAAACTGCTTGGGGTATCCGGCGCGCGACAGCGGCCACAGTCGGGTACCACTGCCGCCGGCCATGATGACCGGCTGGACCAGCAAAGGAGAAGAAGCGGAGGAGGTGTTGGCGTTCATCGTCGGTACGGAAGCAGGCATCTCGGGATTTGCAAGGGAACTTCCGCTGCCATCTCCGAGTCACTGGACCCGGCAAATCGTAACAACTTGCTACCAACGAAACCCGATCGGACCGACCTGCACAGGGAGTTGTCGGCAACGGCAAACAACCCCGGAGGTCAGTCGAACAACAGGGCCTTGGCCTGGGCCAGATCGAATCCGTCAGCCTGGGCATCTTTGGCCGACAGGATGGGTTCACGGTCCAGAGTGGGCCAATGGATGTTCAATCGTGGATCGTCCCAGCGGATCGCCCCCTCACAGTCCGGCGCATGGTAGTCGGTGGTCTTGTACAGAACATCGGCGCTATCGCTCAAGACGGCAAAGCCGTGCGCAAATCCCGGCGGAATCCACAGTTGGCGATGGTTGTCCGCACTGAGCTCGACGCCCACCCAGCGCCCGAAGCGCGGGCTGGAGCGGCGGATGTCCACCGCCACGTCAAAGATCGCCCCGGCCGCCACGCGCACCAGCTTGCCCTGGGCATGGGGCGGGCGCTGGAAGTGCAGGCCACGCAGCACCCCCCGGGCCGAACGGCTGTGGTTGTCCTGAACGAAGGTGTAGCGGCTGCCACCGGCGGCCTCTGTTGCCTGGGTCGCCTCATCAAAGACACGCTGGTTCCAGCTTTCCATGAAAAAGCCGCGCGCGTCGCCAAACACCCGGGGTTCGAGGATCAGGACCTCGGGCAGGTCGGTCGGAGTGACCTTCATCGTGTCGGGTTCCTTCAGAAGATGGTCTCGTGGAGCACCTTCAACAGGTACTGGCCGTAACCGTTCTTGAGCATCGGCTGGGCCAGCCGCTCCAGCTGGCTGGCATCGATCCAGCGCTGGCGGAAGGCGATCTCCTCCAGGCAGGCCACCTTCAGGCCCTGGCGCTTCTCCAGTGTGGCGATGAACTGGCTGGCCTCCATGAGGCTGTCGTGGGTGCCGGTGTCCAGCCAGGCGTAACCGCGGCCCATGATCTCCACATTCAGCTGCCCCTGGCGCAGGTAGGTGGCGTTGACATCGGTGATCTCCAGCTCGCCTCGCGCGCTGGGCCGGATGTTCGCGGCGATGTCGCAGACCTGTTCGTCGTAGAAGTACAGGCCGGTGACCGCGTAGTTGCTCTTGGGCGCCTGGGGCTTTTCTTCGATGGACTGGGCGCGCTTGGCCGCGTCGAAGGCCACCACACCATAACGCTCGGGGTCGTGTACGTGGTAGGCAAACACGCTGGCACCCGTGGTCTGGCTGTCTGCGTGTTTGAGCAGGGCCTGCAGGTCGTGGCCGTGGAAGATGTTGTCGCCCAGCACCAGCGCGCTGGGTGCCCCGCCGACGTGATGGCGCCCGAGGATGAAGGCCTGCGCCAGCCCGTCCGGACTGGGCTGCACGCAGTAGCTCAGGTTCAGTCCCCAGCGGCTGCCGTCGCCCAGCAGGGACTCGAAGCGCGGCGTGTCCTGCGGGGTGGAAATGACGAGGATGTCGCGGATGCCCGCCAGCATCAGGGTGCTCAGCGGGTAGTAGACCATCGGCTTGTCGTACACCGGCAGCAGCTGCTTGCTGATGGCCAGGGTGGCCGGGTGCAGCCGGGTGCCGGAACCGCCGGCGAGGATGATGCCCTTGCGGGCGGGCTTGTTCATGCTTCCTCCTGGATGCGTGGATGCGTGGATGCGGTGCGGCGGATCGTCAGACGCCGAGGACCTCACGGAGCATGCGCTCCACGCCGGTCTGCCAGGGCGGCAGCACCAGGCCGAAGGTGTCGCTCAGCTTGGCGCTGCTCAGGCGCGAGTTGTGTGGCCGCCGGGCCGGTGTCGGAAAGGCGCTGGTGGGCACGGGGTCCACGGACTGGACCTTCAGGGTCTGGCCGAGGGACCGGGCGAAGTCGATGACGCGGCAGGCGTAGCCATGCCAGCTGGTCTGGCCGGCAGCCACAGCGTGGTAGGTGCCGGCCAGTGCGGCGCCGCGCCCCCCGGGCCGGGTGACTTCGCGCAGCAGGTGGGCACTGAGGTCGGCCAGCAGGTCGGCCCCGGTGGGCGCGCCGATCTGGTCGTCGATGACGGTGAGGCGCTCGCGCTCGGCCGCCAGCCGCAGCATGGTCTTGGCGAAGTTGCCACCCCGCGCCCCATACACCCAGCTGGTGCGCAGGATGAGGTGGTGGCAGCCGCTGGCTCGAATGAGCTCCTCACCTTCGAGTTTGGTGGCGCCGTAGACGCTCAGGGGGCCGGTGGGGGCGTCTTCCCCACGGGGCTCGCTGCCGCTGCCGTCGAAGACGTAGTCGGTGCTGTAGTGCAGCAGCCAGGCGCCGCTGCGCGCGGCGTGGTCGGCCAGCACGCCCACGCTGGTGGCGTTGAGCAGGCGGGCCAACTCGGGCTCGCTCTCGGCGCGATCGACGGCGGTGTGGGCTGCGGCGTTGACGATGACCTGCGGGCGGATCTGCTCCAGCAGGTCCACCAGGGCAGCGGGCTGGCTGAAGTCGGCAGCAGGGTTGGTGCTGCGGTCCAGGGCGATGAGTTCGCCCAGGGGCAGCAGGGCACGCTGCAGTTCCCAGCCGACCTGGCCAGTGCAGCCCAGCAGCAGGATGCGCGGCGGGGGGTTCATGCCGTTGCAGCCTGGGCGCCGTACTGCCGATCCAGCCAGTCGCGGTAGCTGCCGTTCTGGACGTCGGCCACCCAGTCGGGATGGTCCAGGTACCACTGCACCGTTTTGCGGATGCCGGTGTCGAAGGTTTCTGCAGGGCGCCAGCCCAGTTCGCGCTCGATCTTGCGGGCGTCGATGGCGTAGCGGCGGTCGTGGCCGGGGCGGTCGGTGACGTAGGTGATCAGGCGGCTGTAGGGGCCGGCCGAATCGGGGCGCAGTTCGTCCAGCAGGGCGCAGACCGTGCGCACGATGTCGATGTTGGCCTTTTCGTTCCAGCCGCCGATGTTGTAGGTTTCGCCCAGGCGGCCACGCTCGAGCACGGCGCGGATGCCCGAGCAGTGGTCCTTGACATAGAGCCAGTCGCGGATCTGCTGGCCGTCACCGTAGACCGGCAGGGCTTTGCCGGCCAGGGCGTTGACGATCATCAGCGGGATGAGTTTTTCCGGGAAGTGGTAGGGCCCGTAGTTGTTGGAGCAGTTGGTGGTCACCACCGGCAGGCCGTAGGTGTGGTGCCAGGCGCGCACCAAATGATCGCTGGCGGCCTTGCTGGCCGAGTACGGGCTGTTGGGCTCGTAGGGATTCGTCTCCGCAAAGGGCGGGTCGTCGGCCTTCAGGGAGCCGTACACCTCGTCGGTGGAGACGTGGTGGAAGCGGAAGGCGGCCTTGTCGTCGGCAGCCAGGGCGCTCCAATGGGCGCGGGCGGCCTCGAGCAGGGTGTAGGTGCCTTCGATGTTGGTGCGCATGAAGGCGCCCGGGCCATGGATGGAGCGGTCGACGTGACTCTCCGCGGCGAAGTGAACGATGGCGCGCGGGCGGTGTTCGGCCAGCAGGCGGTCGATCAGGGCGCGGTCGCAGATGTCGCCGTGCACGAACACATGGCGGGCGTCGCCTTGAAGGCAAGCCAGGTTGGCCAGGTTGCCGGCGTAGGTCAACGCATCCAGGTTGACCACCGGCTCGTCGCTGTTCGCGAGCCAGTCCAGCACGAAGTTGCTGCCGATGAAGCCGGCGCCGCCGGTGACAAGCAATGACATTGTGTGAGGAATCGAAGTCAGTACACGCGGTCTGCAATGGACCATAGGAAGTCACTATAGACGCGCACAACGACGACCGCCCCAGAACGATGCGGTGCCTCCAGTGCAAGGAAGCCATGTGTCGCTACAAAGTTTGCTGCAATGCGACAATCACGCGTGACATATTTGCTTGCGGAGCAGCACTGGATTCGCGAATGATCGCATCGCCCGCAATCGCCCGAGCGCTCCGCCCATGATCTTTTTCTTCATTTCTCTGCTGGTCGCCTCGATCGCAACCCTGCTGATCGTCAGGTCATCGCCGCACCACGCTCACCTCTCAGGTGACACCGACAAGTCGGCACCGCAGAAGTTTCATGCCCGGGTGGTGCCGCGCATCGGTGGAGTGGGCATTGCGGCGGGCATGATCGTCGGACTGGCCTGGGCAGGTCGTGACCTGCAAGGACCTGATCTGTGGAAGCTGATCGGACTGGCGGTCAGTGCTTCGGTGGCCTTTGCGGCGGGCCTCATCGAAGATTTCACCAAACGGGTCACCCCCAGCCAGCGGCTGCTTGCAGTGGTGGTCGCAGCTTCGTTGGCGATGTGGCTGGCCGGCAGCCAGATCACGCGCGCAGACATGGACTGGCTGGATGGTCTGCTTGCCATCGCGGGCGTATCCGCGGCGCTGACCCTTCTGGGCGTTGCAGGGGTGGCCAATTCGATCAACATCATCGACGGCTTCAACGGGCTGGCCTCAATGTGTGTGGCCATCATGCTGGCGGCTTTGGCCTATGTTGCCTATCAGGTGGGCGACGAACTCATCTTTTTGTGCGCCATGGTGGGGCTGGGTGCGGTGCTCGGGTTCTTCATGTGGAACTACCCGTTCGGGTTGGTGTTCCTGGGCGACGGTGGTGCCTACTTCATGGGCTTCTGGGTGGCGGAACTCGGCATCCTGCTGATCCAGCGGAATGAAGGGGTGTCTCCTCTGTTTCCCTTGTTGCTGTGCATCTACCCAGTGTTCGAAACGGTATTCTCGATGTACCGCCGCAAGGTGGTCCGTGGTCACCCGATTGGCCAACCCGATGCCACACACCTGCACAGCCTGATCTACCGCAGGTTGATGCGTTGGGCCGTTGGACACCGCGATGCAGCCACCCTGCTGCGCCGCAATTCGATGACATCGCCCTACCTGTGGCTCGTTTGCTCCCTCTCTGTCGTTCCTGCAGTGCTTTGCTGGGATGACACGGAGCTGCTGGGAGCCTGCTGCATAGGCTTCTGTCTCGTCTATGTCGCCCTTTACCGGGCCATCGTGCGGTTCCGGACACCCCGCGTGTTGGTCCGCCGCAGTGCACATTGGCAGCCCAGGGCCGTGAGTTCGGATTCCGCGGGATAATCCGCGTGTGATAGAAGAATCTCCCAGCGCTGCAGACGCCGCCCCACCTGCCCGTTTCGACTCCCTGGCCCTGGACCCGAAGCTGCTTCGTGCAGTGACGGATGCCGGCTACCAGTTCATGACTCCCATCCAGGCCAAGGCGATCCCGATCGTCCTGGCCGGCAAGGACGTGATGGGGGCCGCACAGACCGGCACCGGCAAGACGGCCGCGTTCTCCCTGCCCCTGCTCCAGCGCATGCTGGGCCACGAAAACGGCAGTGCGTCTCCCGCACGCCATCCGGTGCGGGCACTGGTCCTGGCACCCACGCGGGAGTTGGCCGACCAGGTGGCCGCCAACGTGCGCAGCTACGCCAAACACTCGCAACTGCGGGTGGCCTGTGTGTTCGGCGGCATCGACATGGCCCCTCAGACGGCCGAACTCAAGCGCGGCGTCGAGGTGCTCATCGCTACCCCCGGCCGGCTGCTGGACCACATCCAGGCCAAGAACTGCCAGCTCAACCAGGTCGAGTATGTGGTGCTGGACGAAGCCGATCGGATGCTCGACATCGGCTTCCTGCCGGACCTGCAGCGCATCCTCAGCTACCTGCCCAAGAGTCGCCAGACCCTGCTGTTCTCGGCCACCTTCTCGACGGAAATCAAGCGCCTGGCGCAGAGTTACCTCCAGCAGCCCGAACTGGTGGAAGTGGCGCGCCCCAACGCCACCGCATCGACGGTGGAGCAGCGCTTCTACAGCGTCTCGGACGATGACAAGCGGCGGGCGGTGCGCCATGTGTTGCGCGAGCGCTCCCTCAGCCAAGCCATCGTCTTCGTCAACTCCAAACTGGGTGCCGCCCGACTGGCCCGCTCCTTCGAGCGGGACGGACTGAACACCGCCGCACTGCATGGCGACAAGTCCCAGGACGAACGGCTCAAGGCCCTGGATGCCTTCAAGCGTGGTGAGGTGGACCTGCTGGTGGCCACCGACGTTGCCGCCCGCGGCTTGGACATTGCCGATCTGCCGGCGGTTTTCAACTTCGACATCCCGTTCAATGCGGAGGACTACGTCCATCGCATCGGTCGCACCGGCCGGGCAGGCGCCTCTGGTCTCGCCGTGTCCCTCGTCACCCGCGACGACAGCCGGCTGGTGGCCGACATCGAGAAGCTGATCCGACGCAAGATCGACCTGGAAGCGCTGGAACTCGACAGCGACCGCCCACCGCGCAGGCGCCGGGACGAGGGTTGGCAAGATGAAGGCCGCCGGGATGACGAGCGCTCACCCGCTGCGCAGGCCGCCGAGTACCGCCCCCGGCGCAGCCCTGAAGCTGCGCGGGCCGCGGACCCGTTCTTTGACCGTCCCTACGAGGCCGACCCGAACGCCGAGCCGACCTGGGAAAATGCAACGGCAGCCACCCCACCGGCCGCCAGCCGCTCCTCGCTCTCGCGTTTCATCAAACCCAAGCGCAAGGTGGCCACCCTGCTGGGTGGCAAAGTGCCGGTCTGACTGCGATCTGACCCAGGCCGCTCAGCTCGCCAGGAACAGGAAAACCGCCGGCACGTCGTCCGGCAAGGTGGGTTTCGATGCCCGCCAGCCGGCCACCGTGTCGCTGCGGATCGACTCCTGCGGCAAGGTCAAACCGCAGCCGACGCTCAGCCAGGTCTGCGAATGCAGACCGGCGAGCAGCGCCTCCAGCATCACACGGTTGCGGTAGGGCGTTTCGATCAGAAACTGGGTCTGTTGGAAGCGCCTGGAATGCGCCTCCAATTCGCGCAACTTCTGGGCTCGCTGCCCGGCATCGGTGGGCAGGTAGCCCACAAAAGCGAAGCTCTGGCCATTCAGGCCCGACGCGGACAGCGCCATCAACAAGGACGACGGCCCTGGCAGTGGCCGCACCCGCAGCCCCATGGCATGAGCTGCGGCGACCAGTTGTGCCCCGGGATCCGCAATCGCCGGCAGCCCGGCATCCGACAGCAGGCCGATGTCATGCCCCCGGCTCGCCGGCTCGAGCAGCCTGCGCCATTCAGCGGCCCCGATGCCACCCGCTGCGCCTTTGCGGGGCCGCGGCAATTCGACCACCGACAAGGACTGCAGAGGCTGGGCCAGCGGTGTGGTTTCATGGACCCGCTTGAGCCACAGGCGGGCGGCCTTGGCGTTTTCGACCACCCAGTGGGCGACGCCCGCGGCACGCTGCAGCACACCCGGAGCGATCCCTTCCGTGAGAGCCGGCCACTGTCCTGAAGGTGGGGGACAACCCAAGTCCAGCGTGTTCGGAAAAAGCCACAACTGCCCCAGCGGTTGGACGGACTCCTGTGCATGCGCCACGGTCAGACAGCCTCCCCGCAGCGCAAGCCGGGCCAGCAGGTCAAAGCCTGCGGCCTCCAGCAACTCACGGGTGGCGATCAACGGCAAGCCAATCAGGGCGGTCGGATCGTCGCTGCGAATCGAGCGCAGCAGACCGATACCCAGCCCTTCGCACTTGGCGGAGCCTGCACAGTCGTAGGGGCGCTCAAGTCGGAGGTAGGTTTCGATCTCCTCCTCCCGCAAGACGCGGAATTCCACCTCGACCACCACGCGGCGCAGCCCGAACGCCCCCTCCAGACCCCGGACCACCGCCACAGCGGTGTGAAAGCGCACACAGCGCCCACTCATGCGGCGCAACTGCGCCACCGCACGCTCGTGGGTACCGGGTTTGCCGATCGCCTCGCCATCGAGTTCGGCCACCTGATCCGAGCCAATCACCCAGGCCTGTGGCCGATCCAGCGCCACAGCCCGGGCCTTGGCCAGAGCCAGTCGCTCGGACATCTGGGCAGGTGCCTCACCCTCCAGAGCGGCTTCATCCACCTGCGGGGAGCAAACGTCAAAAGGCAACCTCAGACGCTCCAGCAGTTCCCTTCTGTAGCGGGAAGAGGAGGCAAGGATCAGATCAGGTGATGACAAGAGCAACTCCATCGGCGCCACAGCGCCTGCAGTTCAATGCGCCATTGTTCCATCCCATTGCTCGAACGGGCCCTCCCGGCCGCCGCGCCTCTACACTTCTCCCATGAGGAAAAAAGCCTTCCATCCGAAGCACTTGGACATCGAAGCCTTCTGCCGCGCCGGCGAAACCCTTTCGGGTCAGAGCAGACTGGAGGAGTTCGAACGCCTGCTGGAGCCGCAGCCGGAGGCCGGGCCCGACACGACCGTCTCGGCATCCCCAGCGACGGTGCACTGGTCGGTCGCAGGCGAATGGCGCAGCGATCAACCCCAAGCCGGCGCCTGGTTGCACCTGGATGCCCAGACCAGCGTCCCTCGCACCTGCCAGCGCTGCCTTCAACCGATGACCGTTGACCTTCAGGTTGATCGATCCTTCCGGTTTGTGGAAACGGAATCGCTGGCGGCCGACCTCGACGAGGACAGCGAAGACGACATCCTCGTCGCCAGCCGCAACTTCAACCTGCTGGAGTTGATCGAGGATGAACTGTTGATGGACTTGCCGATCGTGCCGATGCACGACGACTGCGAAGCCATCCCGATCTCGGCGTCCACTGCGAACCCCACTGCCCCACTCGAGCCACATCCCCCCGACACCGATCACCCCAACCCGTTCGCGGTTCTCCAGTCGCTGGCCGGACGTGTTCGCAAAGGCGATCCGGACCCGCTGTCATGACACCCTGACCCTGCACCCACAGAGGAACTTGGCTTCGGATTCTTCGCCATGCTAGAATCGAAAGCTTTTCCAGCCGGAAATCCCAGGAGTCCGTCATGGCCGTCCAGCAAAACAAGAAGTCGCCCTCGAAGCGGGGCATGCATCGTTCCCACAACGCGTTGACCCAGCCGGGTACCGCGGTGGAGTCCACCACGGGTGAAGTGCATCTGCGCCACCACATCAGCCCGACCGGTTTTTACCGCGGTCGCAAGGTACTGAAGACCAAGGCCGACGCCTGACCGTCTTGTTTCGTTGGTTCGGGGCGCCGCCTCGATCGAGCCGCCGGGTCTGTTCAGGGCTTTGCGGATCTCCTGGCGCCAGACCTGGCAGGTCGAGCCGGGACTCGCTGTGACCCGGAATGCGAGGGCTGTGAGCTTGAACGCCTATCCTCCGCTGGACCGACCGGTGCGAATTGCGGTGGACTGCATGGGTGGCGATCATGGCCCCCAGGTGACGCTGCCGGCCTGTCGTTCCTTTCTTGATCGGCATCCAGAAGCGGAACTGCTGCTGGTCGGCCGGCCAGATGCACTCGCCGCGACCGCGCAGTGGCCGCGCTGTCGCATCGTTCCCGCCACCGAGGTGGTGGAAATGGACGATCCGGTGGAGGTGGCGTTGCGCCGCAAGCGTGATTCCTCCATGCGGGTGGCCATTCAGCAGGTGAAGTCCGCTCAAGGTCAGCCCAGCACGGCAGACGCCTGTGTTTCCGCCGGCAACACCGGGGCGTTGATGGCGGTGGCTCGCTACCTGCTCAAGACCACCGAGGGCATCGATCGGCCAGCCATCGCCTCCGGGCTGCCCAACCGCAGCGGCGGAGTAACGACCGTGCTGGATCTGGGTGCCAATGTCGATTGCACCGCAGAGCACCTGCTGCAGTTCGCGGTGATGGGCAGCGCACTGGTGTCCGCCGTTTCCGGCAAGGAGCAGCCGAGCATCGGCCTGCTCAACATTGGCGAAGAAGTCATCAAGGGCAGTGAGGTCATCAAGCGCGCCGGAGAACTGCTGCGCGCGGCAGGCGCTCGCCAGGAACTCAACTTCTACGGCAACGTGGAAGGCAATGACATCTTCCTGGGCACCACCGACATCGTGGTCTGCGATGGCTTTGTCGGCAACGTCGCCCTGAAGACGGCAGAAGGTGTGGCCTCGATGATCTCGGGCCTGCTGCGCGACGGTTTTTCCCGCAACCCGATCACCAAGCTCGGCGCACTTCTGTCCATGTCGGTTCTGAAGCACCTGAAGAGCCGAGTGGACCCGCGTCGCCACAATGGGGCCGCGCTGCTGGGTCTGCGAGGACTGGTCTTCAAGAGCCACGGCGGCGCCGATGCCTTCGCGTTTGAACAGGCCCTGAACCGGGCCTACGATGCCGCCCGGAACCGACTGCTCGACCGGGTGCACGACCGCATCCTGGCCGCACTGCCGGCCGCACACGCAGCAGATCCCGCCCCTGCCGAAAACTCCCGCCACGCCGCATGATGAGCCACCCTGAGCTGCGCCACTCCCGCATTGCCGGCACCGGCAGCGCCCTGCCGGCGCGGCGGGTCACCAATGCCGACCTGGCGGCCGAAATGGCCAGCCGCGGCATTGAAACGTCCGATGACTGGATCGTCGATCGCACCGGCATCCGAGCCCGCCACTTTGCCCCGAAGGAGCAGGCCTCCAGCGATCTGGCGGTTCAGGCATCCCAGCAGGCCCTGGAAAGCGCTGGCTTGAGTGGAGCTCAGATCGACCTGATCATCGTCGCGACCTCGACGCCGGACATGATCTTCCCGTCGACCGCCACCATCGTGCAACGCAAGCTCGGCATCGTGCACGGCTGCGCCGCCATGGACGTGCAGGCGGTGTGCTCCGGCTTCATCTACGCGCTCAGCATCGCCGATGCGATGATCCGCGTCGGCACGGCCCGCAACGCGCTGGTGATCGGCTCGGAAGTGTTCTCGCGGATCCTGAACTTCGACGACCGCACCACCTGCGTCCTGTTCGGCGACGGCGCAGGCGCCGTGGTCCTTTCGGCCAGCGACTCACCAGGCATCCTGGCCACCGACCTGCATGCCGACGGTCGGCACCTGGACATCCTCTGTACCCCGGGTACGGTGGCCGGCGGCACCGTGCTGGGCGATCCCTTCCTGAAGATGGATGGCCAAGCCGTCTTCAAGCTGGCCGTCGGTGTGCTGGAAAGCACAGCCAGGACGGTCCTCGAAAAGGCCGGCCGCAGCGAAGCGGACATCGACTGGCTGATCCCGCACCAGGCCAACATCCGCATCATGCAGGGCACCGCCCGCAAGCTGAAGCTGCCTATGGACAAGGTCATCGTGACCGTAGATCAGCATGGCAACACCTCGGCCGCTTCGATACCACTGGCACTGGACGTGGCGGTACGCTCAGGTCGCATCCGGCGGGGCGACACGCTGCTGCTCGAAGGCGTGGGCGGCGGTTTCACCTGGGGCTCGGTGTTGGTCGACTACTGAGCGACCACTGAGCAACGGCTGAACCCCGTCCGGTTCAACACCACGCCGCTGTCCTTTTGTCCAACTTCAAGACGTCTTTGAACGCCATGAACGCTTCCTTTGCCTTCGTGTTCCCAGGTCAGGGTTCTCAGTCGGTGGGCATGTTGACCGCCTGGGCCGACCATCCCGCGGTGCGCAGTACTCTGGAAGAGGCCAGCACCGCTTTGGGCGAAGATGTTGGCCGCCTGATTGCCGAAGGTCCGAAAGAAGCCCTGGACCTCACCACCAACACCCAGCCGGTGATGCTCACCGCAGGCATCGCCAATTACCGCGTCTGGCTGGCCGAGGGCGGCACTGCGCCGGCCGCGGTGGCCGGTCACTCGCTGGGCGAATACTCCGCACTGGTGGCCGCTGGCGCGCTCAGCCTGGCCGATGCGCTGCCGCTGGTGCGCCTGCGCGCCCAGGCGATGCAGGAAGCGGTGCCGGTGGGTACGGGCGGCATGGCCGCCATCCTCGGCCTGGACGCCCAGGCGGTGCGCGAAGGCTGCCAGCAGGCCGCCGCAGCCTGTGGCGAAGTGGTCGAGGCGGTCAACTTCAACGATCCGAAGCAGACTGTGATCGCCGGCAGCAAGGCTGGTGTCGAGAAGGCCTGTGAGGTCCTCAAGGCCCTGGGCGCCAAGCGCGCCCTGCCGCTGCCGGTGTCCGCGCCTTTCCACTGCAGCCTGATGAGGCCCGCGGCCGAGCGCCTGCGTGAGCGGCTGGCTCAGATCCACATCGCCACGCCCGCCATCCCGGTGATCAACAACATCGACGTGGCGGAGCAGACCGACGCGGACGCCATCCGCGACGCGCTGTACCGCCAGGCCTTCGGCCCAGTGCGCTGGGTGGAGCTGGTGCTGGCGCTCAAGGCCCGCGGCCTGACGCATGTGATCGAGTGCGGCCCGGGCAAGGTGCTGGCCGGCATGGTCAAGCGCATCGACGCCGAACTCGCCTCCGCCCCCCTGTTCGACCCGGCCAGCCTGGCCGACGTGAAAGGACTGCTCGCATGAGCCTCGCCACGCCTCCCCAGATCGCCCTGGTCACCGGTGCCAGCCGCGGCATCGGCCGCGCCATCGCGCTGACCCTGGCCCAGCAGGGCTTCAAGGTGATCGGCACCGCCACCTCCGCGACCGGCGCCGACGCCATCACCGAGGCGCTGACCCACCTGGGTGGCCGCGGCATGGTCCTGAACGTGACCGACTCGGCCGCACTGGACGCCGCGATCGACGCCATCGTCAAGCAGGACGGCGGTCTGCACGTGCTGGTCAACAACGCCGGCATCACTCGCGACACCCTGGCCATGCGCATGAAGGACGAGGACTGGGATGCGGTGATCGACACCAACCTCAAGTCGGTTTTCCGTGCCTGCCGCGCAGCGATCCGCCCGATGATGAAGCAGCGTTTTGGCCGCATCATCAACATCACCTCGGTGGTGGGCGCCTCCGGCAACCCCGGTCAGGCCAACTACTGTGCCAGCAAGGCCGGCGTGGCGGGCATGACCCGCTCTCTGGCACGCGAACTGGGCAGCCGCAACATCACGGTCAACTGTGTCGCCCCCGGCTTCATCGCCACCGACATGACCGAAGTGCTGCCCGAAGCCCAGAAGGACGCCCTGATGGCTCAGATCCCGCTGGGTCGCCTCGGCGCACCCGAAGACATTGCCGAGGCTGTGGCTTTCCTGGCCTCGTCGCGCGCCGGCTACATCACGGGCAGCGAACTGCATGTCAACGGCGGCATGTTCATGCCCTGAACGGTCGGCTGGCCGCATACTGCGCAACCTGTTACGCCGTATGGCCCGTCTTTGACCTGCGCGGGCCGCGCGGCGCCCCGGAAATCTCGATCTCCGGACCCCGTAGAATCGCAGGCTGTTTTACTGCATCCCCCTCCGGAGGAGAAGTCATGAGCGACATCGAAGCACGCGTCAAGAAGATCATTGCCGAACAACTCGGCGTGGCCGAAGCGGAAGTCACGAACGAAAAGGCCTTCGTGGCCGACCTGGGCGCCGACTCGCTCGACACCGTCGAGCTGGTGATGGCCCTGGAAGACGAGTTCGGCATCGAGATTCCCGACGAAGAAGCCGAGAAGATCACCACCGTGCAGCTGGCGATCGATTACGCCAAAGGCAACGTGAAGGCCTGATCGGCCGGATCGCTGTTCCCTTTCTCCAATTCCTGACACCGAACTGCGCACCGCATGACCCGCCGCCGCATCGTCGTGACCGGCCTTGGCCTGGTGACCCCGCTGGGCAACTCCGTTGCCGACACCTGGACCAACCTCCTTGCCGGTCAATCCGGCATCGACCATGTCACCCGCTTCGACGCCAGCAACCTGTCGGTGCGTTTTGCCGGTGAAGTGAAGGGCTTCAAGATCGAGGATTACATCCCCGCCAAGGAAGCCCGCCACATGGATGCCTTCATCCATTACGGCATTGCCGCATCGCTGCAGGCGGTGCGTGATTCGGGCCTGCCCACGGGTGAGGCCCTCGGGGACGAACTGGCGCAGCGCATCGGTGTCATGGTGGGCTCGGGCATCGGCGGGCTGCCGCTGATCGAAGAGTCCCACGGCGAATACCTGCAGCGCGGTGCGCGCCGCATTTCGCCGTTTTTTGTGCCGGCCTCGATCATCAACATGATCTCCGGCCATGTTTCCATCCTGTGCGGCTACAAGGGTGCCAATCTGGCGGTGGTGACTGCCTGCACCACAGGCCTGCACAGCATCGGCCTGGCTGCGCGGCTGATCGAATCCGGCGATGCCGACGTGATGGTCGCTGGGGGTGCTGAGTCGACCGTGTCTCCGCTGGGCATCGGTGGATTTGCCGCTGCACGTGCGCTGTCCACCCGCAACGACGACCCGAAGGCGGCCTCCCGCCCCTGGGACAAGGACCGTGACGGTTTTGTGCTCGGTGAAGGCGCTGGCGTGATGGTGCTGGAAGAGTACGAACACGCCCGCAAGCGCGGCGCAAAGATTTACGCTGAGCTGGTGGGTTTCGGCATGAGCGGCGATGCTTACCACATGACCGCTCCGAACGTGGATGGGCCCCGCCGTTCCATGGTGCAGGCACTGGCCAACGCAGGCATCAACGCCGATCAGGTCCAGTACGTCAATGCCCACGGCACCTCCACGCCGTTGGGCGATGTGAACGAGACCAACGCCATCAAGCTGGCCTTCGGCGACCACGCCAAGAAGCTGGTGGTGAGCTCGACCAAGTCGATGACCGGCCACCTGCTGGGGGGTGCCGGCGGCATCGAATCGGTGTTCACCGTGTTGGCGCTGCACCATCAGATCTGCCCTCCGACCATCAACCTGGACAACCAGGATCCGGAGTGCGACCTCGACTACTGCGCCAATACCGCCCGGCCCATGCAGCTGGACGTGGCGGTGAAGAACAACTTCGGCTTTGGCGGCACGAACGGCACGCTGGTGTTCCGCCGCAGCTGAGTCTGCTCCGGCCCCCCGCCATCTGATCTCCCATCTCCATCCAGCATTGCAGGGCAACCGGGAAGGCGGGTGATGCAACAGCCCCCCGCAGTCCAGATTGACGCGCACCCCCATCGGATGTGGCGCTCCTGCATCGCTGCCCTCGGCATGGCCAGCGGACTTTGCAGCCTGGGCTGGTTCCTGTCTTCGTGGAGCGAGGGCCAGATCGACCTGGCAGGCCTGGGGCTTTTCCTCTGCGGCTTCACGGCAGCCCTCTCCTGGACGGCCTGGCAAGACGCAAGTCGGACGCACCACCTGCACTGGAATGGTGAGACCTGGACGCTGGCAGCTGCTGGCAGCGCGCTCATCCAGAATCCCTCGGTGGTTCGCCCTCAGGTAACGGTTGACCTGGGCGGATGGATGCTGCTTTGCGTGGTTCAGACCACCACAACGCGGCGATCCACTCCCCTGGGGCAACTCCTGCCAACGCAGGCCAAGACCTGGCTGGCGCTGAGCGAGTCCACCCATCCCTCGACCTGGCATGCATTGCGCTGTGCTCTTTACGGCGCCGGACCAGGTGAAGTCGAGGGCGTTTCGGGGGGCATGGCGGGCTCGGGAGCTCTGGCCCCATGAGCGAAGAAGCGGACCGCCTGCTGGTCGAACGCGCCAAGAAGGGCGAAGTTCAGGCCTTCGAGATGCTGGTGGTGAAGTACCAGCGCCGCATCGAGAGGCTGATCGGCCGCATCGTGCGCGACGTCGACCTGGTGCAGGACGTCGCCCAGGACACCTTCATCCGTGCCTACCGCGCCCTGCCGCAATTCCGCGGGGAAAGTGCCTTCTACACCTGGCTGTACCGCATCGCAGTCAACACCGCCAAGAAGGCGGTGGTGGACTTGCGCCGGGACCCAGTGATCACGGAAAGTGCGCTGGCCGCCAGTCGACAGGACGAGGACGAAACTTCCCGCCCTGAACACGAACTAACCGACGCCGAGACCCCCGATGCGGTTCTGGCGAGCCGGGAAATCGCTGCCACCGTCAATGCCGCGATCGAGGCTTTGCCGGACGACCTGAGGCAGGCCATCCTGCTGCGGGAAGTGGAGGGGTTGTCGTACGAAGAGATCGCCGAAGTGATGACCTGCCCGATCGGAACGGTGCGTTCGCGCATCTTCCGGGCTCGCGAGGCCATTGCACAGAAGTTGCGTCCATTGCTGGACACGAAGAAGGGGCAGCGCTGGTGAGCGCGGCCCCGCTGTATTGGAGTGAACGATGAGCAAGTCGGCCCTGCCCGAGCGCAGCGACGCGAACGTGGAACTCGAAAGGCTTTCCGCCCTGATGGACGGAGAGCTGGAAGCGGCACAAGTGCCTGCCGCCTGTGCGAACTGGCGCCGAAGCGCGTCTGCCCAGGCCGACTGGCAACTCTGTCATCTGATCGGCGATGTGCTGCGCTCCGAGGAACTGGCCAGCCCACCTGAGCGTGACCTGGCGTTCCTGAACCGGCTGCGCGCCCAGCTGGCCACCGAGCCCGTGGTGCTGGCCCCTGAATCCGTTCAACCCAAGGGAGATGTCGCAACGCTCCACCCCGGTGCGCAGCTGCGACCGATCGGACGGCGCGTATGGCGCCGCTGGGCCGGCCCGGTGGGCATCGCTGCCGGGGTGGTGATGGTCGCTGGGGTGGTGCTGACCCTGCGGCAGGAAAACGCAGGTGCGCTGGCGTGGTTGCCGGCCTCACCGTCCGCTCAGGTCACCGCCGCCTCTGGATCGGGAGCGGCCGAGTTGGCGCAGCGCGAGGCCGAGGCCAATGCGGCGCTGGCCAGTTACCTGCGCGCCCACCGGGAACATCCCGGCGCCACCAGCGTGGCGCCTGCGGCAGGCTACCTGCGCAACGCCGCTTACGAAGCCGGTCGCTGATGGAGCGCTCCGCCCATCCGCGCTGCGGCATGGACCGCCGCCGCTCGCTGGCCGGGATGCTGTGGGCCGGCGCCACGGGATGGCTGCCCTTGCATCCGGGCTGGGCCGAAGCGGCCCCGGCGCCTCTTCCGACGGACTGGCCTTCGCTGCTGCGTCGCATCCGCGACGCCTCGCTGCGCCGCAGCTACTCCGGCACCTATGTGGTCAATGCGGGCGGCGCCATCAGCAGCTCACGCATCGTTCACAGCGCCGACGGTCGCCATGTGGTGGAACGCATCGAGTCCCTCGATGGGCAGATGCGGCACATCTACCGCCAGGACGACGCGGTGCATGTCTTCCTGCCGCGGACCCGAGAAGTTACGGTCGAACAGCATGACGCCTTTGGCGGCTTCCCCTCCCTGCCCGGTGGACCCGTCGCCGCCCCGGCCCAGCTGGGGGAACTGTATGAGCTGCAGGCCGCTGGCGAAGATCGCGTGGCCGGCCATGACGCACAAGTCTGGACCCTGCGCCCACGCGACAGCTACCGCTATGCCCAGCGCCTGTGGCTGGAGAGGTCCAGTGGACTGCTGCTGCGCACCGACACCCTGGGGCCTC
Organism: Burkholderiales bacterium; assembly: GCA_016703325.1. GTDB lineage: Bacteria > Pseudomonadota > Gammaproteobacteria > Burkholderiales > Burkholderiaceae_C > Sphaerotilus. Next base: position 24,777 of record JADJCH010000062.1, read on the forward strand.
GTGGCGAGACCCTCGAATCGGCCGCCTTTTCCGAACTGACACTCGACAACGCCCCCTCCGCAGCTGGTCTGCTGCAGGAGATGCGGCGTCTGGAGGGCTACCGGGTCCGCAAGGCTTCGCACCAGCGCACCGACCTGGAGCAGGAGGGCTGGTGGCTGCGCAGCCTGCCGCCGGGTTTTGTCATGTTGCGCTGTGTGCGACGACCTCTTCGCTCTGCAGCCCCTGAAGACAGCGTGACCACGGCGCTGGGCCCGGCGACCGAATCTTCGGGTGTCGTCCAGGCTGTCTTCGGCGACGGATTGACCAGCGTGTCCCTGTTCATGGAGCCCGATGCGGGAACACCCCGGCGCGAGACGCCGCTGTCCTGGGGTGCCACCCAGGCGCTCAGCCGCCGCATCGGCAACGCCTGGGTGACGGTGGTGGGGGACGTTCCCCTGGTCACTCTGCAATTCTTTTCGAATCAGTTGGAACGAAGGCAGCCCTGAGGCCTCCAAATCGGCGCAGCGCTTCGGCCAGCCCCGGCGTGGCAATCGCCTTCGCCGTACACCCCTTCTCTGATGTTGAAACAACCGCCCGTTCAATCCATGCCAGACACTTCACCCCGTGCAAGCACCGCCACCTGGATGCCTCGGTCCGCCCGGCAATGGCTCTTGGCCGGATCGGCCCTGCTGGTGGGCGCCGGTCTGTCCTTTGCGTTGATGAACCATGGCTCGGCCACTGCGCAGTCGGCCGCCCGCTCGGCCCCCGCGGCGACCGCCCCCGCAAGCCCCGCCGCTGCGCGGGGTCTGCCGGACTTTGCCGATCTGGTGGAGCAGGTGGGCCCCGCGGTGGTCAACATCCGCACCCAGTCCAAGGTCCGCACCGCACGCGGCGGGGGCGATGCCACCGATGAGGAGATGCAGGAGTTCCTGCGCCGCTTCTTTGGGGTGCCGATTCCGCGCAACGCACCGCGGCGCAACGGCCCGCCTTCGCAGGACGATGAAGGGGAAACCGTCCCCCGCGGTGTTGGCTCCGGCTTCATCCTCAGCGCCGACGGCTACGTGATGACCAACGCCCATGTCATCGACGAAGCCGATGAGGTGATGGTGCGCCTGACCGACAAGCGCGAGTTCAAGGCCCGCGTGGTGGGGGCGGACAAGCGCACCGACGTGGCGGTGCTGAAAATTGAGGCCAGTGGCCTGCCGGTCGTGCGCATCGGCGACGTCAACCGCGTGCGGGTGGGCGAGTGGGTGATTGCCATTGGCTCGCCCTTCGATCTGGACAACACCGTCACCGCCGGCATCGTCAGCGCCAAGGCCCGCGACACTGGCGATCTGGTGCCCTTCATCCAGACCGACGTGGCGATCAACCCCGGCAACTCCGGCGGCCCGCTGATCAACCTGCGCGGCGAGGTGGTGGGAGTCAACTCGCAGATCTACAGCCGCTCGGGCGGCTACATGGGCATTTCGTTTGCGATCCCGATCGACGAGGCCACCCGCGTGGCCGAGCAGCTGCGCAGCCACGGCAAGGTGGTGCGCGGTCGCATCGGTGTGCAGATCGGCGAGGTGACCAAGGACGTGGCCGAATCCCTCGGCCTGGGCAAGGCCGCTGGCGCCCTGGTACGTTCGGTGGAACCCGGCGGCCCGGCGGACAAGGCCGGCCTGGAGGCGGGCGACATCATCACCCGCTTCGATGGCAAAGCGGTGGACCGCTGGAACGACCTGCCCCGGCTGGTGGGCAACACCCGCCCCGGCACCAAGACCAACCTGCAGGTGTTCCGCCGCGGTGCGAGCAAGGAGCTGCCGGTGACCGTGGTCGAGCTGGAATCCGAAGCGCGCAGCACCGGCAGCAAGGGAGGTGCCGAGTCCCCTGCCAAACCGGCCGCGCCGGCCGTGATGGGCAGCCTGGGTCTGAGCGTCTCCGACCTGAACGAGGCACAGCGCCGCGAGCTCAAGCTCAAGGGCGGAGTGAAGGTGGAAGCGGCCGAAGGGGCCGCCGCACGCTCCGGCCTGCGCGAGGGTGACATCATCCTGGCGGTGGCCAATGTCGAGGTGGCCGACATCAAGCAGCTGGAGTCCGTGCTCGCCAAACAGGACAAGTCCCGTCCACTGAACGTGTTGTTCCGGCGCGGTGAATGGGCACAGTACGCGGTGATCCGTCCCGGCAAGTGAGGCTCCGTGGGCAGGACGCGCGGCTGTGCACCGCGTGCTGCTCGACCCGAGGGTCCGCTGCGTCGGGTGACTTGGCTACAATGAAAGCCCAACAAAGCAGTTGCCATACCTTTTTGTTGGAAGGCGCGTCGGGAAATGGACGTGCCTTTTTTTTGTTTCCGGCCCGGCGCCCGCGGTCGCGGCGGTGATTTCCCCTTGAAGTCCTCCCGAGAGAGCGCCTCCAACCCCCGCGGCAGCCCTGAGATCCATGGACCACATCCGCAATTTTTCGATCATTGCCCACATCGACCACGGCAAAAGCACGCTGGCCGACCGCCTCATCCAGCGCTGCGGGGGCCTGAGCGATCGCGAGATGGAGGCCCAGGTACTGGACTCGATGGACATCGAGCGTGAGCGGGGCATCACCATCAAGGCGCAGACCGCCGCGCTGCAGTACACCGCGCGCAACGGTCAGGTTTACAACCTGAACCTGATCGACACCCCGGGACACGTCGACTTCTCCTACGAGGTGAGCCGCTCGCTGTCGGCCTGCGAAGGTGCGCTGCTGGTGGTGGACGCCAGCCAGGGGGTGGAAGCCCAGACGGTGGCCAACTGCTACACCGCCCTGGACCTGGGTGTCGAGGTGGTGCCGGTACTCAACAAGATGGACCTGCCCTCGGCCGACCCGGACAACGCCAAGGAGGAAATCGAGGACGTCATCGGCATCGACGCCACCGACGCCATTCCCTGCTCGGCCAAGACCGGCATGGGCATCGACGAGATCCTGGAGGCGGTGATCGAGCGCATGCCGCCGCCGCGCGGCAACCCGGTTGGTGCACCTCGGGCCATGATCATCGACGCCTGGTTCGACAACTACGTCGGCGTGGTGATGCTGGTGCGGGTGGTGGACGGCAGCCTGTCCAAGGGCGAGCGCATCCGCCTGATGGCGACCAACTCCGTCTACGGCATCGAGCACCTGGGGGCGTTCACCCCCAAGAGCGAGAGCCGCGACGCCCTGCGGGCGGGCGAAGTGGGCTTCGTGATCTGCGGCATCAAGGAGCTGGCGGCCGCCAAGGTGGGCGACACGGTCACGCTGGAAAAGAAGCTGCCCAACAATGCCGGCCCGGCCAGCGAAGCGCTGCCCGGTTTCAAGGAAATCCAGCCGCAGGTTTTTGCGGGCCTGTACCCCACCGAAGCCAGTGAGTACGACCAGCTGCGCGATGCACTGGAGAAGCTCAAGCTCAACGACAGCTCGCTGCGCTTCGAGCCGGAAGTCAGCCAGGCGCTGGGCTTCGGCTTCCGCTGCGGCTTCCTGGGCCTGCTGCACATGGAGATCGTGCAGGAGCGCCTGGAGCGTGAGTTCGACCAGGACCTGGTGACCACCGCGCCCAGCGTGGTCTACGAAGTGGAGCTGGCCGACGGTACGGTGCTGCAGGTGGAGAACCCCAGCAAGATGCCGGACCAGGGCAAGATCCAGGAGATCCGCGAGCCCATCGTCACGGTGCATCTGTACATGCCGCAGGACTACGTCGGTACGGTGATGACGCTGTGCAACGGCAAACGCGGCATCCAGATGAACATGGCCTACCACGGCAAGCAGGTCATGCTGACCTATGAGCTGCCGCTGGCCGAGATCGTGCTGGACTTCTTCGACAAGCTGAAGTCCGCCACCCGCGGTTACGCCTCCATGGACTACGAGTTCAAGGAGTACCGCGCGGCCGACGTGGTCAAGGTGGACATCCTGATCAACGGCGAACGGGTCGATCCGCTGGCCATGATCGTGCACCGCAGCCAGAGCCAGTACCGCGGCCGTGCGGTGGCCGCCAAGATGCGCGAGCAGATCCCGCGGCAGATGTACGACGTGGCGATCCAGGCGGCCATTGGCGCCAACATCATCGCCCGCGAGAACATCAAGGCGCTGCGCAAGAACGTGCTGGCAAAATGCTACGGTGGCGACATCACCCGCAAGCGCAAGCTGCTCGAGAAGCAGAAGGCCGGCAAGAAGCGCATGAAGCAGATCGGCACCGTCGAGGTGCCGCAGGAGGCCTTCCTGGCCATCCTGCAGGTCGACGACTGAGTCCAGGGATCTGCCCTGCCCCACCACTCTCACCACTCCCGCATGGCCACCCTGACCAGCATCCTCTACGCCTGCCTGATCGCCTACGGCACCGGCTGGTACCTGGGCAAATGGAACGGCAACTTCTCGCTGCTGCTGTTCATTCTCACCCTCGTCACTTTGGCCTACTGGCTCGCCGAGCGTTTCGTCTTCCTGCCCCGGCGTCAGGCCGCCGCCCAACTGCTGGGACAACAGGACGCCGCCCGCCGCGCCGAACTGCAGCGCCTGGGCATCTCCCAGGTCGATGGCAATGTGGACGAAGCCCGGCAGCGCCTGCTGGCACAGCCCTGGTGGCTGGACTGGACGGCAGGGCTCTTCCCGGTGATCCTGCTGGTGTTCCTGCTGCGCTCCTTCCTGTTCGAGCCCTTCAAGATTCCCTCCGGCTCGATGATCCCGACGCTGGAAATCGGTGACCTGATCCTGGTGAACAAGTACCACTACGGGGTGCGGCTGCCGGTGATCAACAAGAAGATCATCGACAACCATGCGGTGGAACGCGGTGATGTGATGGTGTTCCGCTACCCGGTGGATCCCGGCATTGACTTCATCAAGCGGGTGGTGGCGCTGCCGGGTGACGAGGTCACCTATGTCAACCAGAAGCTCAGCGTGAACGGAAAACCGGTCCCGCTGCAGTCGCTGGAGGACTACTACGACGACGACCGCCGCAGCTATTCGAAGCAGTTCCGTGAGGAACTGCCGACCGCAGCCGGCAGTGCCAGCCACCGCATCCTGGTGGACCCGACACTGCCGTCGAGTTACGGCATGCGCGCAAGAGCCTTCCCCGGGGCGGAGAACTGCCGCTACAGTGCGGAGGGGGTGACCTGCAAGGTGCCGCCGGGGCACTACTTCATGATGGGCGACAACCGGGACAATTCCGAGGACTCGCGCTTCTGGGGTTTTGTGCCGGACGAGAACATCGTGGGGCGTGCCTTCTACGTGTGGATGAACTTCAGCAACTTCAAGCGCATCGGCTCATTCAAGTGAAGCGGCCCGAACCGATCGGCCCGGCGCTTGTTTCCCTTGAGGAGTGGCTCAGATGATCCTTCATCGTCCGCGTCGCAATCCGTCCCGCCCGGCGCAGGGGGGCTTCACCCTGGTCGGGCTGGTGGCCTGGGCCCTCCTGATCGCGATCGGCCTGCTGCTGATGCTGCGGGTGGTGCCCACCGTCAACGAGTACTACACCGCCAAGCGTGCGATCACCAAGGCGGCTCAGAGCGGTGGTGCCACCGTGGCGGAGGTCCGTGCCGCCTTCGACCGCACGCGGCAGATCGAGTACTCGATCACCTCGATCACCGGCAAGGATCTGGTGATCACCAAACAGAACGACAAGGTGGTGGTGAGTTTCGCGTACGAGAAGGAGATTGAGCTGTTCGGGCCGGTCTACCTGCTGATCAAGTACGCCGCCACCTCTGAATGACCTGTCGGGACACTCGCCCTTGAACGCCGCCCAACTCTCCGCTCTGCAGCAGCGCCTCGGTCACCCGTTCCAGGACCGGGACCTGCTGATGCGTGCGCTGACACACCGCAGCTGGGGCAGCGACCACAACGAACGGCTGGAATTCCTTGGCGATGCGGTGCTGAACCTGGCCGTGTCCGATCTGCTGTTCGACCAGTACGGCAACTCCCCCGAAGGGGATCTCACCCGCGTGCGGGCGCACCTGGTGCGCCAGGACATGCTGCACCGCATCGCGCTGTCGCTGCAGCTGCCGGCGGTGCTGCGCCTGTCGGAAGGCGAGGCCCGCGGCGGCGGTGCACAGCGCCCGTCCATCCTGGCCGACGCGATGGAAGCCCTCATCGGCGCGGTCTACCGCGAAGCTGGCTTCGGCGCCGCCGAAGCCCTGGTGCGCCGCCTCTTCGGCCCGCTGGTGGCCGAGACCGCCACCCAATCCTGGGGCAAGGATGCCAAGACACAGCTGCAGGAATGGCTGCAGGGGCGCCGCATGAACGTGCCCGAGTACCGCATTGAATCCACCCGCGGCCGCGCGCACGACCAGACCTTCGTGGTGGTGTGCAGCGTGCCAGAGTACGCACTGGAAGGGCGCGGTGAAGGCCGCTCGCGCCGTGCCGCAGAGCAGGAAGCCGCCCGCGAAGTCCTGGACCGGCTGACGGCCCTCACAGAATGACCCCCACCGAACCTCAAGATCTACAGGGCGGCAGCGCAGCCGACCTCCCCGCCGCCAGCAACGACGCCGACTCGGCCGGCGAGTCACAGAGCACACGTTGCGGCCTGATCGCCATCGTCGGCCGACCCAACGTCGGCAAGTCCACCCTGCTCAACTCGCTGGTGGGTCAGAAGGTCAGCATCACCTCCCGCAAGGCGCAGACCACCCGGCACCGCATCACCGGGGTGTGCACGGAGGGCGACACCCAGTTCGTCTTCGTCGACACCCCCGGTTTCCAGACCCGCCACACCACCCGCGGCACTGCGGCACTGAACCGCAACCTCAACAAAACCGTCCAGGCGGTGCTGGGTGATGTGGATGTGGTGCTCTTCCTGGTGGAGGCCGGCAAGTTCACGCAGGACGATGCCAAGGTGCTGGCGCTGATTCCCCCCGGCAAACCCGTGCTGCTGGTGGCCAACAAACTCGACCTGGTGCACCGCCGCGCCGATTTGCTGCCCTGGCTGCAGCAGATGCAGGAGCGCCACGACTTCACCGAGTTCGTCCCGCTGGCGGCACGCAAGGTGGAGGATGCACGCCGTCTGCTCGACATCGTGCGCCGCCACCTGCCTGAGCAGGAGTGGTTCTACGACGCCGAGGCGCTCACCGACCGCAGCGAGAAGTTCCTCGCCTCCGAGCTGATCCGCGAGAAGCTGTTCCGCCTCACCGGCGATGAATTGCCCTACACCTCCACGGTGCAGATCGACCAGTACAGCGAGGAAGGCAACCTGCGCCGCATCGCAGCCACCATCATCGTCGAGCGTGACGCCCACAAGGGCATGGTGATCGGCGAAGGCGGCGAGCGCCTCAAACGCATCGGCTCCGAGGCCCGCCAGGAGCTGGAGCGGCTCACCGACGGCAAGGTCTTCCTGGAGCTGTGGGTGAAGGTGCGCTCAGGCTGGGCCGACGACGAGCAGCGCCTGAAGAGCTACGGCTACGAGTGAAGCCTGCCGGCCGCAGCCCCGCTGCCCCGTCCACCTCTTCCACCTCTTCCACCTCTTCCACGGGGAGGCGCCGCAGCCCGCCGGCCGCCCTGCCCGCCTACGTGCTGCACCACCACGACTGGAGTGAATCCAGCCTGATCCTGGAGCTGTTCACCCGGGAGTTCGGCCGCATCGCCGCCGTGGCCAAAGGCGCCAAACGGCCCTACTCGCAGCTGCGTTCGGTGCTGCTGCCCTTCCAGCGGCTGCAGGTGCAGCTGGGTGGCCGCCGTGAAGAACAAGGCGCCGAGGTGGCCCTGCTGCGCGGCGCCGAGTGGGCCGGCGGCCCGGCCATGCCCGCCGGTGCTGCACTGCTCGCGGGCTTCCACCTCAATGAGCTGCTGCTGCGCGGCCTGCCGCGGCACGACCCGCATCCGCGACTTTTCGATGCCTATGCCGCCACCCTGCCGCTGCTCGGCCGGGTGGACGAGGCCGAGACCGCTGCGGCGCTGCGCGCCTTCGAGCTGCTGCTGCTCAGCGAAGCCGGCGTGCTGCCGGACCTGACCTGTGTCACAGCCACCCAGACGCCGGTGCGCCCGGGTGAACGTCACCCGCTGCACCCGGAGTCCGGCCTGCTCGGCCCCGCCCGCCACAGCGAGGCCGGCCTGCCCGGCGCCACCCTCATCGCCCTGCAGGCGGCCCTCAACGCGGGCGATCTGCCCGGGCTGCGCCAGGCTTGCCTGGGTGCGCTGGCCGAGCTGCGCAGCCAGCTGCGGCCGCTGCTTCTTTATCATCTGGGCGCCTCACAGCTGCGCACCCGCAGCCTGATGCTGGACCTGCAGAAGCTGGCCGACTGAATCGGTCCAACGGCTGGCGCTGCCCCACGGCCCGCAAGAACCATCCCTCACCATGAACCCACTCGTCGCCCCGGAAGCCGGCATGCGCCGCCCGCTCACCGCCCTGTCGGTCAACCTCAACAAGGTCGCCCTGCTGCGCAACACCCGCCACCTGGGCATCCCCAGCGTGACCCGCGCGGCCCGGCAGGTGCTGGAAGCTGGCGCCCAGGGCATCACCGTGCACCCTCGGCCGGACGAGCGGCACATCCGCGCCGCTGACGTGACCGAGCTGGCCAAGCTGCTGCACAGCGAGTGGCCGGGAATCGAATACAACATCGAGGGCAACCCCTTCCACAACCTGATGGACGTGATCCGCCAGGTGCGCCCCCACCAGGCCACCTTCGTGCCGGACTCGGTGGGGCAGTTCACCTCCGACCACGGCTGGAGCTTCCCCGCCGACGCCGAACGGCTGCGCCCGGTGGTGGAAGAAACCCGTGCGCTGGGCGTGCGGGTCAGCCTGTTCATGGACCCGCTGCCCGAGCAGATGCGGGCGGCCCGTGAAGTGGGTGCCGACCGGGTGGAGCTCTATACCGAGGGCTACGCCAGCGCCTGGGGCACGCCGCAGCAGGCCGAGGTGCTGGCGCGCTACACCGCTGCGGCCGAAGCGGCGCTGGCCGTTGGCCTGGAGGTCAATGCCGGCCACGACCTGAACCGCGACAACCTCAGCGACTTCCTGCGCGCGGTGCCGGGCGTGATGGAGGTGTCGATTGGCCACGCCCTGATCGCCGATGCGCTGGAGCTGGGCTACACCGAAACCATCCGCGACTACCAGCGCTGCATCCAACGTGCCTACGCCCCACGCTGACAGGATGTCCATGCACCCCTCCGGCCGAGCGCCGGGCCGCCCCAAGCCGGCCGGCGTCCCCACGGGGGACCGCTCGATGTACCCAGCGAGCGAGGGGCTCACATGATCTACGGCATCGGCACCGACGTCTGCGACATCCGCCGCATCACCGCAACGCTGCAGCGCCGCGGCGACCGCTTTGCGCAGAAGGTGCTGGGCCCGCAGGAGCTGCAGGTTTTCCAGGCCCGGCGTGCGCGGGAGGCCTCACGCGGACTGGCCTACCTGGCCACACGCTTCTCGGTGAAGGAATCCTTCTCCAAGGCCATCGGCCTGGGCATGCGCATGCCCATGACCTGGCGGGCCTGCGAGACGCTCAACGCCCCCTCCGGCCAGCCCTACATCCGCCTGCACGGCGAGCTGGCCGCCTGGTTCGAAGCACGCCAGCTGCGCGCCCACGTCAGCCTCAGCGACGAATCCGACACCGCCACCAGCTTCGTCGTCGTCGAACACCTGCCCGACTGAAACCACCTGCGCCCACCCACCCCATGCACGAACACGCTCCCGTCGTCCTCGACATCGCCGGCACCGAACTCACCGCCGACGACCGCCGCCGCCTGCAGCACCCGCTCACCGGCGGGCTGATCCTGTTCACCCGCAACTGGCGCGACCGGGCCCAGCTCACCACCCTGATCGACGCCATCAAGGAAGAACGGCCGGACCTGCTGGTGTGCATCGACCACGAGGGCGGCCGGGTCCAGCGCCTGCGCAGCGATGGCTTCACCCACCTGCCGGCCATGCAGGAGCTGGGGCAACGCTGGATGCGCGACGGCAAAGGCGGCCCCGGCAGCGGCGCGATGGCGGCCTGCGACATCGCGGTGTCCACCGGCTACGTGCTGGCCGCCGAGCTGCGCGCCTGCGGCGTGGACCTGAGTTTCACCCCGGTGCTGGACCTGGACCACGGCCGCAGCGGCGTGATCGGCAACCGCGCCTTCCACCGCGACCCGCGGGTGGTGGCCACACTGGCACGTTGCCTGATGCACGGCCTGCTGCGGGCCGGCATGGCCAACTGCGGCAAGCACTTCCCCGGCCACGGCTGGGCGGAGGCGGACAGCCACGTTGCCGTGCCGCGTGATGAGCGCAGCCTGACCGCCGTCCTGGCCGACGATGCGCAGCCCTACGGCTGGCTGTCCTCCACCCTGACCGCGGTCATGCCCGCGCATGTGATCTACCCGAAGGTGGACCGCCGCCCGGCGGGCTTCTCCGAGCGCTGGCTGAGCGACATCCTGCGCGAGCGGCTGCGCTTCGGCGGTGCGGTGTTCAGCGACGACCTCAGCATGGAAGGCGCACGCCGCGTGCCCGGCGTGACCAGTGCGAATGGCGGCAGCACGCTGGACTACGCAGAGGCCGCCACCCTGGCACTCAACGCCGGCTGCGACCTGGTGCTGCTGTGCAACCAGTCGCTCGACGGCGGCCAGGCGGTGGACCGCCTGCTTGACGGGCTGACCGAGGGCCTGGAGCGGGGCATCTGGACGCCCCAACCGAACAGCGAAGCGCGCCGCCTGGCCCTGCTGCCGCGCAGCGCCCCGCTGCCCTGGGACGAGCTGATGCACGAACCCGCCTACCTGCAGGCGCTGGAGCGGCTGGGCGAGCTGGCGGGCTGACAGCCGCTTCGCGCTGCCTGTCGCGTCAGTGGCGGGCGGCCGTCTCCACCGGTTCACCCGCGGCCAGCCGGGCCGCCTGCGCCACCCAGTTCTCGCGGTACACCCGGCTACCGAAGTTCGGCAGGTGGTGGGCGATCCAGGCCAACTCCGCAGCGTTCCAGGAAGCGATCTGGGCGAAGGTCCAGATGCCCTGCTGGCGCAGCCAGGTTTCGTTGACCGGGCCGATCCCGACGATGATCTTCAGGTCGTCCAGGACTCCATCCACCGGCTGAGCCCGCCCCGGCGGCGGCAGACCTGCGCCCGCGGCCATCACCAATGGTTCCAGCGCCTCGGCCGACAGGGTGGCCAGTGGAGACACCGCCGGTCGGGCGGACTGCGCCTCGGCCAGCTGCGCCTGGGCTCGGGCCTCGGCGTCGCGCAGTTGCATGACCTGTGCGCGAAGGGCATCGGCCTCGCTGCGCAACCGACCGGCCTGCTCTTCCAAAAGAGATCGTGCCTGACGGCAGTCCGCCAAGGTTGCTTCCAGGCTGGACTGCCGGGCCTGCTCCTGCTGCAGTCGGGCCGCCTGCAAGGCCAGCTGCTCATCGTTGGCTTCCAGGCTGTGCCTCAGGGCCTGCAGCTCGCTGGAGAGCCCCTGCTCCCGTTGAGCGGCCGCTTCGACCTCACGTTGAGCGCCGGCCTTCAGCTGCTGCTCTGCGTCGGTTTGCTGGGCCAGACGCCACCGCAGGCTGTCCAGTTCAGCGGCCATGGCGGTCTGGCGCCGCATTTGCGACGACAGTTCCACAGCCTGCTCCGCCAGACGCTGATCCCGCTCGGCCAGCGTCGCCTCGCTCTGGGACCAGGCGGCTTCATGCACGGCACGTTGCTGAGCCAGCACCGTCGCCTGGGCTTCCTGGCCAATGCGTAAGGTTTCGTCCACTCGCAGCGCCAAGGCGTGGACCTGCTGCTGCAGCTCATCGCGCTCGGTCTGCACCGCCTGGACCTGCTGCACCGCCTGCCGGGCCTCCTGCAACCTGCCATTGAGCGATTCGCGCTCCTGCACCCAGGCAGATCGTTGTTCCTGCGCACGTTCCAGGTGGCCCGCAGCCTCCTGTGACAGCGCGCCATGCAGCTCGCGCAGGTCGGCCAGCTCGGCATCGCGCTGCGCGAGGTCCTGGCTCGACTGCACTTCAGCGACGCTGTGGCGCTCCTGCATGCTGCTCAATTCCTGCGCATGGCTGGCCTGGAGCGCCTGGACCTCTCGCAGGCGGTGCGCATCGGCATCTGCCCTGGCCTGCTCCATCGCACGAGCCTGGCTGCGTCGGACACAGAACCATCGCAGCCCCGCACCAAGACCTGCACCGGCCACGCAGGCCATCAGGAGGTGGAGCCAGATCTGACTGAGGAGGTACATGGCGGTCTCCGGCGTAGGAGCAATGGAAGATCAGATGCAAGAGCGCGGCAACCGGACACCGATACAGGGCGGCTGCCGCCCGCTCAACCCGGCCGGTCCATCAGATGGATCTCGATGCGGCGATTGCGCTCGTGGGCGGCCGGCGTGTCCGCGGTGTCCAACGGACGGGACTCGCCCAGGCCCTGTGCGCGCAGACGGTGAGCGGGAACGCCGGCACGCACCAGAGCCTGCACCACGGCCTGTGCACGGCGTTCGGACAGGCGCTGGTTGCCTGCGGCATCCCCCTGGGTGTCGGTGTGCCCCTCCACCCGGAAGCGGGCCTCGGGGCAGCGGCGGGCGGTGCGCTGCAGACGTTGGATCAGCTCCGCGCTCTGTGGCGCCAAGTCAGCCGAACCGAGTCGGAAGTGGAGCGCTTCCGCGCGCAGCAGCGACGCCAGCTCGGCGGAGCAGTCGGCCGCCGTCAAGGGGGTGCTTGCCTCGCCACGCGCAGCACTCGCCCGGGACGGGGCCGAAGCCGCGGTATCCGCAAGAGCCGGAAGGCTCGGCAAGGGCGCGGTCTGCGCATCCTGCAGCCTGGCGAACACGCCGGGAGAGCCCATCATCGGCATCAACAGCGAGCCCGCCGCCGCGAAGGCAGCGGCACGCTCCGCCAACGACGGCGCCGTTCCCTCGATGTGCCCAACTTCATCCTCGATCTTCAGCCGCGCCCAGGGGAAACCGGCTGCGCTGAGGATGCGCGCGCCATCGGCCTCGCTGCGTTGACGAACCTGAGAAGCCAGGTCGTCTCCCCGTCCGATCCAGACCCAGGCCAGCAGGGCCAGGGCAACCACACCCAGCCCCGCGCACAGCGGGCATGCCCACGAGCGACTCGACATCGGTCTCCTCCAGCGTCGACAGGCGCAGGACCGGAGGGCTCAGCGCGCAGGTAACACCTCGTTACCCCAAACACTGTAGGAGCGATTCGTGAGAACAGTCACACAATTCACACATCCTCCACCCATCTGCGTCCGCTCGCGGCTTGTAGACCACAGCAACGCGAACCTACCGACCCGGGGGTCGCAGTTCCCCTTGTCGAAAGCCGGAAACGACCAGGCCGCCCGGAGGCGGCCTGTGGCGTCCGAACCCACTCCCACACCGCACAAGCGCGGGCAGGTGAGGGTTCGGCAGGGGCGGGAGTACGCCTCAGGCGCTGACCGCCTCCTGGCTGCGCTCGAAGGGCAGTTGCAGACCGGCCAGATCGCGGCGGGTCTCGACCAGCACCAGCGGGCCTTCGTCGATCAGCACCACCGGACGGATCACCCGGGGCACCCGCACAGCGGCCGGCTCGGCTGCGATGGCCGCATGCACTGCAGCCACCTTGTCGGCATCGCTGTTGATCCATTCCAGGCCCGCCGCGCGTGCCATGTCGGCCAGGGCCTCCAACGGCAGGACGTAGGGTGCAGCCGCCATTGTCGGCGCGGCAGCTACCGGCTCCATGGCCTCGGTCGGTGCAACGACCCCTTCGGTCGACACGACCACATCCGCAGCCTCAACCGCCTCGGAGGGCGCCTGGGCCGGCTCCGTCGACACGACGTCAGTCCCTGAAGCCGGCGACACCTCGGGCAATCCTTCTGCGGTGCCCGCGTCCTGGGTCTCTGCCTCGTCACGGCTCCGGCCCCGACCGCGGCGGCGACGGCGGCCGTCACGGCCCTCACCCGAGGCGTCGGCACCGCCCTCGGCCACATCGTCCGCACCGGCTGCGACCGACATTTCACCCACAGGTTGAGCGGAGAAGCTCAGCGGCGCTGCAGCATCGGCGTAAGCCTGTGCGCCGGCACCCTGCTGTGCAGCCGCGTCGATCTGTTGCGGGCGCTGCTCGTCGCGTTCACGGCGCCCGCGACCACCCCGGCGGCGGCGACGGCCGTCCCGATCACCCTCGGCGTCCGGCCCCTGCGGCTGGGTGTCCTCGAAGCCGGGAGCCGCCAACTCCACCGCCTGGGCGCTGCCGGCCGGGAGGTTGTTGGCCAGTTCGGCCGGCGGGCGGCGCTCACCCCGCTGCGGGCGCTGCGAGGTGGCCTGTTCGTCTTCGCTGCGCTCACGGCGCTCGCCGCGTTCAGCCCGTTCAGCCCGATCACCACGGCCGCTGCGGGCCTCGGCATTGCGGGCCGGAACGTCCGCACCTCGGCCTTCAGCCGCACCATTGCGGCGGCGACCTTCACCGCTGCGCTCACCACGCTCACCACGCTCGCCACGATCACTTCGATCACCGCGTTCGGCCCGTTCACCACGGCCTTCGCGGCGGTCACGCCGTTCACCCTTGCCGCGGGATTCGTCGCGCGCCGGTTTGGCAGACACCGGCGCTTCGGCCACGGGAGCGGCGGCGGGTGCCTCCGGGACAGCGATCACCGGCGGTGCCATGCCGAACAGCTTCTTGACCCAGCCGAAGAAGCCGGTACCAGCAGCCGCAGCGGCGGGGGCAGCCACAGGGGTGGAGGCGATCGGCGCGGCAGCCATTTCCGGCGCAGCGGCCACCGGTTCGGGTTTGGGCTGAGCGACCGGAGCCGGCTGGTCCGGCAGCACGCCCTTGATGACCGGTTCCTGCTTGGGCTTGGCGTTCTTTTCGCGCCGGGTGATGCCGACTTCCTCGTCCGGCTCCTCGATCATCGTGTAGCTGGCCGACAGGTTCTCCAGCCGCGGATCGTCGTGGCGCAGGCGCTCGAGCTTGTAGTTCGGCGTGTCCAGGTGCTTGTTGGGCACCAGCAGCACGGTGCAGCGCTGCTTGAGTTCGATCTTGGTGATCTCGGTGCGCTTTTCGTTGAGCAGGAAGGAGGTCACCTCCACCGGTACCTGCACGTGCACGGCGGCGGTGTTGTCCTTCATCGACTCCTCCTGGATGATGCGCAGGATCTGCAGCGCCGACGACTCGGTGTCGCGGATGTGGCCGGTGCCGTTGCAGCGCGGGCAGGTGATGTGCGAGCCCTCGCTCAGCGCCGGGCGCAGGCGCTGGCGGCTGAGTTCGAGCAGGCCAAACTTGGAGATCGAGCTGAACTGCACCCGGGCGCGGTCGAAGCGCAGGGCATCGCGCAGGCGCTGCTCCACCTCGCGGCGGTTCTTGCTCTCCTCCATGTCGATGAAGTCGACCACGATCAGGCCACCCAGGTCGCGCAGGCGGCACTGGCGGGCGATTTCGTCGGCCGCTTCCAGGTTGGTGCGGGTGGCGGTTTCCTCGATGTCGCCGCCCCGGGTGGCACGCGCGGAGTTCACGTCCACGGCGACCAGCGCCTCGGTGTGGTCGATCACGATGGCGCCGCCCGAGGGCAGGTTCACCGTGCGGCTGAAGGCCGTCTCGATCTGGTGTTCGATCTGGAAGCGGGAGAACAGCGCCGCGTCATCGCGGTAGCGCTTGACGCGATTGGCCGTGTCCGGCATCACGTGCAGCATGAACTGCTTGGCCTGCTCGTAGATGTCGTCGGTGTCGATCAGGATCTCGCCGATGTCCGCGCTGAAGTAGTCGCGGATCGCACGGATCACCAGGCTGGACTCCTGGTAGATCAGGAAGGCGCCCTTGCCCGCTTTGGCGGCGCCGTCGATGGCGTCCCAGAGCTTGAGCATGTAGTTCAGGTCCCACTGCAGTTCGGCGGCAGAGCGGCCGATGCCGGCGGTGCGGGCGATCAGGCTCATGCCCTTGGG
Source organism: Burkholderiales bacterium (assembly GCA_016703325.1). Classification (GTDB taxonomy): domain Bacteria; phylum Pseudomonadota; class Gammaproteobacteria; order Burkholderiales; family Burkholderiaceae_C; genus Sphaerotilus. The sequence continues at coordinate 40,504 of JADJCH010000062.1, forward strand.
GTACTCGAGCTGGTCGAGGTTCTCCTTGAGCTCCTCGCGCTGCTCGCCCTCGATGCGCCGGCTCACGCCGCCGCCACGCGGATTGTTGGGCATCAGCACCAGGTAACGGCCCGCCAGGCTGACGAAGGTGGTCAGCGCCGCACCTTTGTTGCCGCGCTCTTCCTTTTCCACCTGGACCAGCAGTTCCTGGCCGTTGGAAATGACGTCGGAAATCTTGGCGTCGCGGACACTCACCCCGTCCTTGAAATACTGGCGCGAGATTTCCTTGAACGGCAGGAAACCGTGGCGGTCCTCACCGTAATCGACGAAGCAAGCCTCCAGCGAAGGCTCGACGCGGGTGACGACGGCCTTGTAGATGTTGCCCTTGCGCTGCTCGCGCCCTTCGATTTCGGTTTCGAAGTCGAGCAGTTTCTGGCCGTCGACGATCGCCAGGCGCCGCTCTTCGGGCTGCGTGGCGTTGATCAGCATGCGCTTCATGCGGTCTCCTGTTGCGCCGCGGGGGTCAGGGACCTCCCGCGTCGCTCATGCACAACGTCACCACCGGGTCAAAACCCGGCGGCAACCTGACGTCGATGCACGAATTCAGCGCAACAGCACCGTGAAGGAATCGCCCTGGACTGTGAGGCGGGATCGGCAGCGCGGGGCGCCGCCGGGATTCAGCCTTGCAGCGTTGGCGCGCGCGACGAAGAAAGACGCCCCAACGGACACCTGCAGTCCATCGCGTGATGCAGACCCGAGGGCCGGCAGGGCACGTCACCATCTGCAGCTCCCCCGGGGCGCGTCAGCCGGCCGGCCTTCAGCCGGATCACAGCTGCGCCGCCCTTCCTCCGACCGGCCTGAGGCCTGGCTGCGGAGAGAAATGCCGGTGCGGGGCTTGATGGGATGGAAAACTCCATGGCGTAGGGGGGCGTCGGCTCTGCGACGCAGGCCACAGCCTGACAGATCCGGCGCCTTCTCCCCGACATCGGGGCCGCTGGCGCCGGCCGATCCGGCTGCAACCGAAAACCTTGTGTAGTGATACCGACTGCGTGAATTCTGGTGCTGCCTGTTCTGCCCGCCGACTCACCTTGGGAGCCGGCACCACAGCCCGACGGCCGCACTGCATCACCAATTGGATCGGGCCGGCTCACCTCGGGTGATTTCCGACCCCTTCCGCCACACCCGCTGTCCGTGCCCGGTAAACTCAGACAAATCAAACACTTACAGCACAAGCGTGGTGCGAATCATTATAGGGGCAAAGTCGGCGGCCTCCAGGGCGGGAAAAGGCGGCCCGTCCCGCAGCGCCGACAGCCTGTCACGAAGTTCCTCCGCCGCCCCACCGATAGCCGCCCAGACTGCGGACCGCGCTGCCGCACAGGTGCGGCAAATCGCGGTGGACGAAGCCGGCGAAGGGCAGCGGCTGGACAATTTCCTGCTGCGTGAACTCAAGGGAGCGCCCAAGACCCTGGTCTACCGCATCATCCGCAGCGGCGAGGTGCGGGTGAACAAGGGCCGTGCCGCAGCCGACACCCGACTCGTCCTGGGAGACCTGGTGCGGGTGCCGCCGCTGCGGCTGGCCGAGCGCAGCGAGGCACCGGCGGTTCCGGGCCGGGAGTTCCCGCTGCTGCTGGAGGACGAGGTGCTGATCGCCATCGACAAGCCGGCGGGCACCGCCGTCCACGGCGGCTCCGGGGTGAGCTCCGGGGTGATCGAGCAGTTGCGCCGCGCGCGGCCGCAGGCACGCTTCCTGGAGCTGGTGCACCGGCTGGACCGGGAAACCTCCGGCATCCTGCTGATCGCCAAGAAGCGCAGCGCGCTGACTGCCCTGCAGGACCAGTTCCGCCAGCGCGAGACCGGCAAAACCTACGCAGCGCTGGTGATCGGTGCCTGGCCGGAAGCGCTCAAGGTCATCGACGTGGCGCTGCACAAGTACCTGGACGCCCAAGGCGAGCGGCGTGTGCGCGCCGTGCCGCAGGACCATGAAGACGGGCGACGCTCGATCAGCCTGGTGCGGGTGGTGCAGCGCTTTGCCGGCTTCACACTGCTGGACGTGACCATCAAGACCGGGCGCACCCATCAGATCCGCGTGCACCTGCAGCAGGCCGGGCACCCCATCGTCGGAGACGACAAGTACGGCGACTTCGCGCTCAACCACGCGCTGGCGCGCGGCGAGACGATCCCCGGCTGCCGTTTCGACCACATGTTCCTGCACGCCCGCCGTCTGGCCTTCGACCACCCGGTGAGCGGCCAGCGCATGGAGCTGGAAGCCCCCCTGCCCGCGGAGTGCGCGACACTCCTGTCCCGCCTGCCCGCCCTGCCATGACTGCCTTGCATTCCAGCCGCCCCCGCCGCTACGACCTGATCGTGTTCGATTGGGACGGCACGCTGTTCGACTCCACCGCCCTGATCGTTCGCTGCATCCAGGCGGCCTGCCGCGATCTGGAGGTGACCGTCCCCAGCGACGAAGCGGCCGCTTACGTCATCGGCCTGGGCCTGCACGACGCCCTGCAGCACGCGGTACCCGGACTGCCGGCGGCGCGATACCCGGAACTGGGGCTGCGTTACAGGCACCATTACTTCCGTGAGCAGCACGAAGTCACCCTCTTCACCGGGGTGACGAACCTGTTGCAGGCGTTGCGCCAGCGCCACCATTGGCTGGCAGTGGCCACCGGCAAGAGCCGCCGCGGGCTGGACGAGGCCCTGCGCAGCTCCAGCCTGGGTGATCTGTTCGATGCCACCCGCACCGCCGACGAAACCGCGTCCAAACCCCATCCGCTCATGCTGCTGGAGCTGATGGCGGAGTTTGGCGTCGATGCCCACCGCACCCTGATGATCGGCGATACCACGCACGACCTGCAGCTGGCCACCAACGCAGGCGCCGACAGCGTCGCTGTGGCGTACGGAGCACATGAACCGGCCCAACTGGCCGGCCATGAACCCCTGCTGGTCGCTCAGTCGGTGGCGGAGTTGCAACAATGGCTGCTGGCCCACGCCTGACCCGTCCGAAGCCCCTGCCGGCTGTCTTCCGATGACCCCAACCCATCCTGCCGCCGTTCCCGTCTGCTCCTCCGCCGAACTCAGCGATGGCGGGCTGGCGCAGGTTTTTGACCTGCAGGAATACGGCCAACCCGCGCGCGCCTTTGTGCTGCGCTTTGAAGGCCGTGTGGTGGGTTACCTGAACCGCTGCGCCCATGTGCCCGCGGAAATGGACTGGCAGCCCGGACACTTTCTGGACGACAGCGGACGCTGGATCCTCTGCTCGATCCATGGCGCCGCCTACGATCCGGCAACGGGATACTGTGTGGCCGGCCCCTGCGCAGGTCGATCCCTGACGCCCGTGAAGGTGTCGGAAGTGAATGGCCGGGTCCTCTGGAACCCGGACGCCCGCCTCCAGCCCGCCAGTCCCGACAGGACCACGCCCTGAACCGGACGCGTGCAACGCCGCCCAGCCCGCCCCACCGATCGCCCGCCAGCCCCCTGGCCCGCTGCTGCCCATGGAACCGAACGCCCCCCAACCACCCGATACCCCCGCTGACTCGCCCGCGGCCCGACACGAGCCGTCGCCGCAGCAGGAAGCGCCGATGGAATCTGCACCTGCTGCCGCGGCCACAGCGGCACCTCTTGCCCCGCAGGCCACCACCGGCCGCCCGGGCCTGGACCCGCTGCTGGAGGAGTTTGCCCGCGACTACCTGCGCGAGCGCCGGCAGACCCGCCGATGGAACCGTTTCATCCGGGTGAGCTGGCTGTTGGTGTTTGTGGCCATTGCCTGGGCCTTGTTCAGCCAGACACCCCACACCACGCCGCCCAGCGGACCTCACACCGCTCTGGTCGAACTGCACGGCGAGATCGCCGCAGGCACCGAAGCCAGCGCAGACTTCCTGCTCTCCGGCCTGAAGAACGCTTTCGAGGACCAGGGCGCGCAGGCGGTGGTGATTCGCATCAATTCGCCGGGCGGCAGTCCGGTGCAGGCCGGCATCATCAACGACGAGATCCGTCGCCTCAAGCGCAAACACGACAAGAAGGTGTATGCGGTGGTCGAAGAGGCCTGCGCCTCCGGGGCGTACTACGTGGCGGTCGCGGCGGACCTGATCTATGTGGACAAGGCCTCCATCGTCGGCTCCATCGGGGTGCTGATGGACGGCTTCGGTTTCACCGGCACGATGGAGAAGTTTGGCGTGGAACGCCGACTGATCACCGCCGGGGACAACAAGGGCATGCTCGATCCCTTCTCGCCGGTCAACGAGAAGCAACGCGAACTGGCCCAGGCCATGATCGACCAGGTGCACCGCCAGTTCATCGCCGTGGTACGCGAAGGTCGCGGCCAACGCCTGAAGGAGAGCCCGGAGACCTTCTCCGGCCTGTTCTGGAACGGTGAAGAGGCCATCAAGCTGGGCCTGGCCGACGGCCTGGGCAACCTCGACTTTGTCGCCCGCGAGGTGATCAAGGCCGAGGAGATCATCGACTACACGCCGAAGGAGAACGTGGCCGAGCGGCTGGCCAAGCGCTTCGGCGCCTCCATCGGCGCAGGTGCCGCCAAGGCCCTGCAGGGCATGGCCGGGCTGCGCTGAGCCTCGCCGCCCAACCTCGCAACCGCCTTCCAACCTCCCGCCCAGGTGGCGGGCATGATCGACTGCACCTGCGACCATGAGCGTTCACCCTTCGTCAACTCCCGTGCCGCAGACCCTGCCGCCGCCGATGAACCTGCCGCGGCTGCGCGAACTCGCCGAGCGCGGCGAGAAGATCGCCGTGCTGACCTGCTACGACGCCACCTTCGCCCGCATCCTGGACGAACAGGGCGTGGACGTTTTGCTGGTGGGTGATTCGCTGGGCAACGTGATCCAGGGCGAAAGCAGCACCCTGCCGGTGACGCTGGAGCACATGGCCTACCACACCGCCTGCGTTGCACGGGGTCGGCGGCGCGCCTGGCTGGTGGCCGACCTGCCCTTCGGCAGCTACGAGGCCAGCCCGGCCCAGGCCCTGGCCGCGTCGGTGGCGCTGATGCGCACCGGTGCGCAGATGGTCAAGCTCGAAGGCGGCGGGGTCACCGCCGAGACGGTGCACTACCTGACGCAGCGCGGCATCCCGGTGTGCGCCCACCTGGGCCTGACACCGCAGCGTGTGCATGCGCTGGGCGGTTTCCGGGTGCAGGGCCGGGACGCGCAGGCGGCCGAGGCATTGCGTGCCGACGCGGTGGCACTGACTCAGGCCGGCGCGGCGATGCTGGTGCTGGAGCTCGTTCCGTCCCACCTGGCCCGCACAGTGGGCGAGGCCTGCCCGGGTCTGATCACCATCGGCATCGGTGCAGGTGCGGGAACCTCCGGCCAGGTGCTGGTGCTGCATGACATGCTGGGCCTCACGCCGGGCAAGCGACCGCGTTTCGTGCGTGACTTCAGCCGGGGCATCGATGGTCAGCCCCCACTGGACGTGGCCACCGCCGTGCGGACCTATGTGCAGGCGGTGAAGGCCGGCAGCTTCCCGGACGAGGCGCTGCACGGCTACTGAAGACCCCAAGGAAAACCCATGCAAGTCATCCGCTCCCTGCGCGAACTGCGTGCGACCCTCGATGCACGATCCGCCGCCGCCTTCGTACCCACCATGGGCAACCTGCACGAAGGCCATCTGTCGCTGGTGCACGAGGCGGTGCAGCGGCGCGCTGCACCAGACTCGCCGGTGGTGGCCAGCATCTTCGTGAACCGGCTGCAGTTCCTGCCGCATGAGGACTTCGATCGTTATCCGCGCACGCTGGCCCGGGACGTCGAGCTGCTGGCCAGCGCCGGCTGCGACCTGGTTTTTGCGCCCGATGAGCGCGAGCTCTACCCCGAACCGCAGGTCTACAAGGTCCAGCCGCCGGCAGCGCTGGCGGACATCCTGGAAGGCGAGTTCCGCCCCGGCTTCTTCACCGGGGTCTGCACCGTGGTGCTCAAGCTCTTCCACTGCGTGCAGCCGGCGGTGGCCGTCTTCGGCAAGAAGGACTACCAGCAGCTCCAGGTCATCGAGGCGATGACGCGGCAGTTCGCCCTGCCCATTCAGATCGTCGGCCACGACACGGTGCGGGCCGGCGACGGCCTGGCGCTGTCGTCACGCAACGGCTACCTCTCAGCCGAGGAGCGGAGCGAGGCAGTGGCCCTGCAGCAGGTGTTGCATCGCCTGGCCGATGCAGCCCGCGATCCGGGGCGCAGTCTGGCGCAACGGGAGGCGCAGGCTGCCGCCGACCTGCGCCAGCGTGGCTGGGCGCCGGACTACCTGACCCTGCGCCGCCGCAGCGACCTGCTCGCGCCGACCGACAACGAGCGCTGCGGCTCAGCCCCGCTGGTGGTGCTGGGCGCCGCCCGCCTGGGCAGCACCCGGTTGATCGACAACCTGGAGCTGTGAGCCGGGCGCAGCCGACGACCGCCGCGCCGGCTCCAGGCGGGTGCCGAATCAGGCCGGCACGGACGGCAGGCCGGACAACGCCATCGCCAGTTCGGCCTCGTCGTAGTCCTGGTCGACCAGCTTGTCGCTGAAATAGTCCGAGTAGGCCTGCATGTCGAAGTGGCCGTGACCACAGAGGTTGAACAGGATCACCTCGGACTTGCCTTCGCGCTTGCAGCGCAGCGCCTCCTCGATGGCGCCCTTGACCGCGTGGTTGGCCTCCGGCGCGGGCACGATGCCCTCGGCCCGGGCAAAGGTGACACCGGCATCGAAGCAGGCGCGCTGGTGGTAGGCCACCGCCTCGATCAGGCCCAGCTCCTTGCAGTGCGACACCATCGGCGCCATGCCGTGGTAGCGCAGGCCGCCGGCATGGAAACCCGGCGGCGTGAAGGTGCTGCCCAGCGTGTGCATCTTGGTCAGCGGCGTCAGGTGCGCGGTGTCGCCGAAGTCGTAGGCGTACTTGCCGCGGGTGAGTGAGGGACAGGCAGACGGCTCCACCGCCACAATGCGGCGCTTCTTCGCGTTCGCGCCACCGCGCAGCTGCATGCCGATGAACGGGAAGGCGATGCCGGCAAAGTTGGAGCCGCCACCGGTGCAGCCGACCACCACGTCCGGATCATCGCCCGCCATCTCCAGCTGCAGGATGGCTTCCTGGCCGATGATGGTCTGGTGCAGCAGCACATGGTTGAGCACCGAACCCAGCGCGTACTTGGTGTCGTCGCGCTGCGCGGCCAGCTCCACCGCCTCGGAAATGGCGATGCCCAGGCTCCCGGGATGGTCCGGACGCTGCGCAAGGATGGCCCGGCCCGACTGCGTCAGCTCCGACGGCGAGGCCACGCAGGTGGCACCGTAAGTCTCCATCACCGCCCGGCGATAGGGCTTCTGGTTGTAGGACACCCGCACCTGGAAGACCTGCACCTCGATGCCGAACAGCGCGCCGGCAAAGGACAGCGAAGTGCCCCACTGGCCGGCGCCGGTCTCGGTGGTCAGCTTGCGGATGCCGGCCTGCTGGTTGTACCAGGCCTGCGGAATGGCGGTGTTGGGTTTGTGCGAGCCGGCCGGGCTCACGCCTTCGTACTTGTAGTAGATGCGCGCCGGGGTGCCCAGCACCTGCTCCAGCCGGCGGGCCCGGAACAGCGGCGCAGGCCGCCACTGGCGGAACACCTGGCGCACCGGCTCGGGGATCTCGATGTGGCGCTCGGTGGACACCTCCTGCCCGATCAGCGACATCGGGAACAGCGGCTCCAGGTCCTGCGGACCGACCGGCTGCATCGTGCCGGGATGCAGCACCGCCGGCAGCGGCACCGGCAGATCGGCCGCGAGGTTGTACCAGTCCTTGGGCATCTGGTCTTCGGACAGCAGGTACTTGATCGTCTCGCTCATGGGTTCTCCAGAAGGCAGAAGAGGTCGGGAAGAAGGCGGAGGTCACTGAAACAGAAACACGCAAACACGCAAACGGGTCTTGGCCAGCCCTCCTGCAACGCTGGAGTGGCCCAGGGAACAACAATCGTTCGCAGTCATTGCGCATCAGCAGGGTTGTTGCCCAGCACAGGCCGTGCATGCCGATGAAGGATCGAGAATCCGGCAAGTTCACCGTGGCCGGGCGCAGGGATCATGGGGCCAGGATCGGCCAATGAGCCTGCTCGGTTTCCCGTCTTCTCCACCCGGGCCCTCGGCCCTGTCTCAACTCAACAACAAGGAGCCCCTCATGCAAGGCGACGCCAAGGTCATCGAGTATCTCAACGCCCAACTCAGGAACGAGCTGACCGCCATCAACCAATACTTCCTGCATGCACGCATGCTGAAAAATTGGGGGCTCAACAAGCTGGCCAAACACGAGTACGAAGAATCGATCGAGGAGATGAAACACGCCGACAAGCTGATCGAGCGCATCCTGATGATCGAAGGCCTGCCCAACCTGCAGGACCTGGGCAAGCTCTACATCGGCGAGAACGCCGTCGAGGTGCAGCACTGCGATCTGAAGATCGAGATGGGCTCGCACCCCCTGCTCAAGGAAGCCATCGCCCACTGCGAGAGCGTGCGCGACTACGTCTCACGCGACGTGCTGCTGGAAATCCTTGACGACACGGAAGAGCACATCGATCACCTGGAGACGCAGATCGCCCTGATCGCTCAGGTGGGTGAGCAGAACTGGCTGCAGTCGCAGATGGGCGACGCTTCCTGAGGCTGATCCGGGAACGGGCGCACGTCCGGATCCCGACAGCTTCCCCGTCGATCGGGGGATATTTCACTCAATAATGTTGAGAACGATTCTCACTTGATTTAAGATCGCCGGCAGACCTGTTCCCCACCGGAGCCTCTGCCATGATCGTCTGCCTCTGCCAGCGCATTTCGGACCGCGACATCCATGCCGCGGTCCGATCGGGCGCCCAGCAGTTTGAAGCCCTGCAGAGCCAGACCGGGGTGGCCTCCCGATGCGGACGCTGCCACGACTGTGCCCGCTCCGTGTTCCAGGAAGCTTTGGGGTCGCCCTGCGCGGCGCAGCAGGCCGCTGGTTGTGGTGGCTGCCATCCGCTCTACGTTCAGGCAGCCTGAAACCGCGGTCGCAGCGCGAGGACGAACGGATCGCCCTCTTCGGGGACACTTCCTGCAGGATTCAGCGGCAGGTCAGCCGACCAGCAGGCCCTTCTTCTCGATGAAGTCGATGACCTCTGCCAGACCTTGGCGGGTCTTCAGGTTGGTCATCACAAACGGCCGGTTTGGACGCATGCGGCGCGTGTCAGCCTCCATCACCGCCAGATCCGCACCCACATGGGGCGCCAGATCCACCTTGTTGATCACGAACAGGTCCGACTTGGTGATGCCCGGCCCGCCCTTGCGCGGGATCTTCTCCCCGGCGGCAACATCGATCACATAGATCGTCAGGTCGCTCAGCTCCGGGCTGAAGGTCGCCGCCAGGTTGTCACCGCCCGATTCGATGAACACGATGTCGGCCTGCGGAAACTTCTCCAGCATGCGGTCCACCGCCTCCAGGTTGATGGACGCGTCTTCACGGATGGCGGTGTGCGGGCAGCCCCCGGTTTCCACCCCCACGATGCGCTCGGGCTCCAGCGCACCGGCCACGGTGAGCAGGCGCTGGTCTTCCTTGGTGTAGATGTCGTTGGTGACCACCACCAGGTCCCACTTCTCGCGCATCGTCTTGCAGAGCATCTCCACGAGGGTGGTCTTGCCAGAGCCCACCGGCCCGCCGACGCCCACCCGCAACGGAGGCAGTTTCTTGGTGCGGCCGGCAATGCTGTGCAGTGAAGTCATGGGGAGAGACGGTGGGGAAGGTTGCGGAAAGAACGACCCCAGAACCGGGATCCTCGCCGGGCCGAATGATCGCCGGGAAACGACGCAAGGGCCGGACCAACACAGATGCAACAGCGCTCCTTGACACAAAACCGAGATCTTGCGCTATACTCCCGGGCTGTTGGCGCTTTAGCTCAGTCGGTTAGAGCGATGGAATCATAATCCACAGGTCCGCGGTTCGAGTCCGTGAAGCGCCACCAAATTCCCGGCGGCCCGAGGTTTCCACCCCGGGCCGCTTTGCTTGGTGGGGTCCGAGAGCTCACCAATCACGCAGCCCCTGGATCCACACCATGCCCCGCTGTGTTCCCCTGCGCCGCCGCCTGCTCGGTGTCGCTGCGGCCGGACTGCCGTCGCTTCTGCCGATGGTCTTCTCGAGCCCGGCAGGAGCACAGGAGCGGGTGCAGCGCAGCTTCCCTGCCGACGCCTTGCGCGGCGCGCTGCTCGTGACCGACCCGCCAGACGTCCAGCTCAATGCGAAGACTGCGCGCCTGGCGCCGGGAGCCCGCATCCGCGGTGCGAACAACCTGCTGGTGCTCAGCGCCTCGCTGGCTGGCCAGAAGCTGCTGGTGCACTACACCCGCGATGGCGAAGGGCTGCTCAAGGACGTCTGGATCCTGCGCGCCGACGAGGCCGCGCGCTTCTGGCCCGCCTCGGCCGAGGAAGCGGCGCGCTACCACTTCGACCCCGCAGCCCAGACCTGGACACGGTGAGACCGATCATGACCCAGCCGACCGACACGACCCGCCCCTCCAAAAACACCCCGACCCGCAAGGTCTACATCCGCAGCTTCGGCTGCCAGATGAACGAATACGACTCGGACAAGATGTCCGACGTGATGGCCGCCGCCGAGGGCTACACCCCCACCGACAACCCGGAGGAGGCCGACCTCATCCTCTTCAACACCTGCTCGGTGCGGGAGAAGGCGCAGGAGAAGGTGTTCTCCGACCTCGGCCGCGTCAAGCACCTGAAGAAGAAGGGTGTGCTGATCGGCGTGGGCGGCTGCGTGGCCAGCCAGGAAGGCGCCGCCATCATCGAACGCGCGCCCTATGTGGACGTGGTGTTCGGCCCGCAGACCCTGCACCGCCTGCCGCAGCTGCTGGAGCGCCGCAAGGCGCTGGGCCGCCCGCAGGTGGACATCAGCTTCCCGGAGATCGAGAAGTTCGACCACCTGCCGCCGGCACGGGTGGAAGGCGCTTCCGCCTTCGTCTCGATCATGGAAGGCTGCAGCAAGTACTGCAGCTACTGCGTGGTGCCCTACACCCGCGGCGAGGAGTTCAGCCGCCCCTTCGAGGAAGTGCTGACCGAGGTGGCCGGGCTGGCCGATCAGGGGGTCAAGGAGATCACCCTGCTGGGCCAGAACGTCAACGCCTACCGCGGTGCGATGGGGGAGTCCGGCGAGATCGCCGACTTCGCCACCCTGCTGGACTATGTGGCCGAGATGCCGGGCGTGGAGCGCATCCGCTACACCACCAGCCACCCGAACGAATTCACGCCGGCGCTGATCGAGGCCTACGCGCGCATCCCCAAGCTGGTCAACCACCTGCACCTGCCGGTGCAGCACGGCAGCGACCGCATCCTGATGGCAATGAAGCGCGGCTACACCGCGCTCGAATACAAGAGCACCCTTCGCAAGCTGCGCGCGGTGCGGCCCGACATCAGCCTGTCCTCCGACTTCATCGTCGGCTTCCCCGGCGAGACCGAGGAAGACCACGCGAAGACGCTCAGGCTGATCGAGGACGTCGGCTTTGACGCCAGCTTCAGCTTCGTCTTCAGCCCCCGCCCCGGCACGCCCGCGGCCAACCTGGCCGACGACACGCCGCAGGAGGTCAAGCTGGCGCGGCTGCAACAGCTGCAGGCGCTGCTGGAGACGAACGTGCAGCGCATCGGCGCCAGCCGGGTGGGTACGCTGCAGCGCATCCTGGTGGAAGGCCCGAGCCGGAAGGATCCGAACGAGCTGATGGGACGCACCGAATGCAACCGCATCGTCAACTTCCCGGGCGGACCGAACGCCAGCCGGCTGGTCGGCCAGATGATCGACGTGGCCGTCACCGCCGCGCTGCCGCACTCGCTGCGCGGCGAACTCAGGCAGCACGGCTGACCCGGACAGCGGCCGCCGGCGCCGGACTCAATCCGAAGCGGCACAGACAGCCGCCGACCGGGTGACGCCGATCAGAGCTTCCAGAGCAATTCGATGCCGTAGCCCAGCGAAGTCTGCTCGTTGCGCGGCAGCTCCAGCGTGGTCGAGCCGCTGCTGTCGGTGATCGTCTGCGTCTGCGCGCTGCGCCGAGCCATGTTCCAGCGCCCCCACAGACCCAAATGCACGCCCGGGTGCACTGCCATGCTGTAGCGCCCCTCCAGTGACAGGTCGTAGCCCCGCGTGCTGTTGAAGGTCACACCGGGGTGGTTGGTGTTTTCCACCCTCCGCACCATCGGCAACCCGATCAGGGCCTTCAGGCTGTAGTGGCTGGAATGGCCTTTCACGCCGCCGGTCTCCAGGCCGGCGCCCAGGTGCATCAGCACCTCCGTGCTCGACTCCTCCACGGTCGCCACCGACGGTAGTGACACCGCTGCATCCGCACCCAATGCGAAAGAGTGGCGTCGGAACGACTGGGTGCGCACGGAAGGCCCCCCCAGCAGGAAGGCCTCACCCCCCAGCCGGTAGTGACCGAGCACCTGCGTGTCCGAATTGCTGAAGCTCGCCTTGTTGGTCTGCAGCACCCGGTTGGTCAACGTCCTGCCGTTGAACGCATCCGAGGTGGCCGTCCAGGTTTCCGTGGCTGTGTCCGCAAAGAAGGTCACCTCGCTGGCCAGCGAGAACATCAGCTCCGGTGTCACGGCATAGACGGCACCGGTGGACAGGATGGGCGTGGACGTGCGCACACGCGAGTGCACAGGCTGAGAGCTCGGGAACTCCTGGTACTGATGGTTCAGCCGACCGAAGCCCAGGAGGAAGGAGTACCCCTGCTGATTGACAGAGGCAGGCTGGACCACCTGGGCCCAGCTTGGCACTGCGCAAGCCGCCAGGCTGCCGGCCAGACAGCAGGCCGCGACTCGTCCTGCACGCAGGGGATGGAATGGGTAGGAAGGCATCAAGCCACCTTTCTGAACTGCAAACGGGGTCTACACGCCAGGGCGGCACCCAGTGCCGCCCATCGGCTCATCAGGGCCGCTGCACGGACAGGAGGAACAACTGGTTCACACTGGTCGTCGTGCTGGTGTTGGGCAGGTACACCGGGCTGAAACCCATGCCGCGCATCGTCAGGCTGTAGAACTCCCGCACGTTGCGGGTGCTGCCGTCGGACTGAGTGACGTCGGTAGCTGGCAGCCGGTGAACGTAGCCGTTGCGCGCCTTGTTGATCTCCAGCGTCTGCGGGTAAGTCACGGCCGAGGTGACGTTCCAGGCCGTGCGGGTCCAGCGTCCATTGCTGTTGTCGAGGCTGGCCACCGTGTTGCCGGTCTGGTCGACGGGCGTGACGGACTGATTGGAGGTGTTCAGGTAGAAGTTCCAGTGGCTCGTCACCGTGCCCACCGAAGGCAGCGTCAGTGTGCGCTGTTTGGACGCCAGCATGAACTCACCCGTGGCGTTGATCGACACCATCATCAGGTCGCCATTGCCGGCGCGGTAGAAGAAGGTGCGGTCACGCCAGGGATCGGTCGTGTCGGTGCCGATCAGATCGAAGCCTCCGGCGGTGTTGGCCGTGAGGTTCGGCAGCAGCGTGGTCTGCTCGGTGCAGGTGCTGTCCGCGGCGGAGACGGCCTCGTCGAAGCAGCGTGCCCGAGTGATGGCACCCGCGGACGAGAGCACGAAGGTGCCGGCGTCCACGTCCAACAGGGTGCTGTTGTTCGATTGCCAGCCGATGGTGTTCCAGGTCCCTGCCAGGTCGGCCACCGCGTGGGTCTGCTCGGGGAAGGCCATCGCCAGCCGGTACACCGGGGTGCCGGTGCTGTTGTCCGCGGCTCGCGCCACGGCAACGCCGGCGGGCGAAATGGCGATGTCCACACCGTCCAGGTTGGTGAAACGGCAACTCTGGCCGCTCACCGGGGTCCAGACTTCGGTGCTGTTGTCGTCTGCCCAGGTGGCGGTCAGCGTCGCCGCATCGAAGGACATCGAGTTGATTTCGGTGACCGGGTCGTTGTCGCCGGTGGCGGTGGACGGCTGGAACATCACCACCCGGTAGGTGGTGCTGCGCAGCGCATCGCAGGTGGCCGCCTTCGCCTTGAGCAACAGCTCCGCCGGCAACGACGGCGTGCTGGTCGCGGCCGTCGCCGTGGCGCTGCCCGCCGCGCTGGTGCCGGCCGCCGTGGCGGCGACGGCGTCGCTCAACGACTCCAGCGTGCTGCCGCTGCTGCTCAGCGAGCTGCCCAGGTCGGTCAGCGTGATCGCATAGCGGGTCCCGGTACCGCTGAAGCTCAACGCGCCGGAGATCAGGTCGGTCAGGCCCGTCGTCGTCACCCCGGCGGTGACCAGGGTTTCCAGCACCGAGGTCTGCGCCGTGCGCACCTGGGTCGTTGTCACCAGGCCGGTGAGCTGGGTGGTGGTCACCGTCTCCATGAAGCTCTCCGGGTCGGCCCCGGTGAGTTGCGCCACCAGCAGTTCGGTCAGCGGCGAGATGTTGACGACCACTTCGGTGTTGGTGGTGTTGCCGTCACTCGGTGCCACCGAATGCATCACCAGCGTGCTGCCGGACGCCTTGAGCACGCAGGGCAGCGCGGCATTCTGCAGGGTGACGTTGTAGCTGCCGGTGCTGTCAGCGGTAGCGGTGCCGTTGCCCGCGGCGCACTTGATGGTCACGCTGGCCGACGGCAGCGGAGCCTCATAGGACGCCACCACACCGGTCAGGGTGACGTTGCCCGTGGTCACCGTCGACTTCTTGTCGTCCGAGGATCCTCCCCCTCCGCAGGCGGCCAGGAGGCCGGCAGAAATCAGGGCCAGGGTCAACGTGCGCATCTTCATCGGGGGGCTCCAGGTGCATGGGGTTCGTCAGAGGGAGGGGCGCCGGCAGCAGTTGCCATCGGCTCGGCGATCAAGCGGCCACCCCACAGCCGTCAAGCCTCCCCGAAACCCGGGTCACCCGGCTTCAACCAAACGGATGACCCCCCCGCCCTGCTGCGTGCAGGCTGTCACACCAACCTTCACCCTCTGCCGCGCGGGTGACCAGGCATCGTCCGTTCGGTGGAACCCCGGCGGGTGTGGCTGCCCTACGATTCAGGGCATGGACGGCCTCGCACCGCAGCGCACCCCGCACGGGACCCGCCCGGTGCGGCTGCATCGGCTGTGGGCAATGCTGATGTGCTGGGCTGCGTTGCTGCTGGGGCCGGCCCCTGCCGTTGCCGCCATCCCTGCACAGTCACAAGGACTGCAATTGCAGGTGGCTGAGTTCAGGACCGATGCGCAGTCGCCCTGGCAGCGCGTGGAGTTGCCGGACACTTGGTCGTACCGGGGCCTGGCCAATGGCGGCGCCGGCCAATACCGCCTGGAAGTGGACCTGGGCAGCAGCGCCCCGATCGAGGTCTGGGCCCTGCGTGCCGAGCGCATGAGCACCCACCACGAGGTACGCATCAACGGCGTCTGGGTGCGTGGGCACCTGGGTTCCGATGAGGGGCCGCCCCGCCCGATGCCCACCCTGGTCAGCATCCCTGCCGGACTGCTGCACGCGGGTGTCAATGAAGTATGGATCGACGTACGCCACGGCAGCCGCGCCGGCTTGTCTGACCTGGTGCTCGGTCCGGAAGCCGCCTTGGAGCCCGGCTACACCTGGAGCCAGCACCGCAGCGCCACGCTGGCCCAACTGGCCAATGCGGCCGGCGCGGCCATCGGGATCTTCGTGCTGTCGCTGTGGGCTGCGCGGCGCAGCGAAGTGGTGCTGGGCAGCTTTGGCGCACTGGCGCTGCTGGCCAGTCTGCGCAACCTGAGCTACTACCCGCTCGGTCCCTCGGTGTCGCTGCCCAACCCCGGCTTCTGGTTCTTCGCGGCGCAGGTGGCCTCGGTGTGGCTGCTGGGCTGGTTTGCCATGGCCTTTGCCGGGCGCCGGCCGGCCTGGTTCGCCCGGCTGCTCAACGGCAGTGCGGCGCTGCTGCTGCCGGCCGGGCTGGTGGTGAGCTGGCTGGGGGACTTGCAGCCGCTGCGCGGCATCGTCTACCCCTGGCTGCTGCTGCTGACGCTGCCGGCGCTGGGGCTGATCGGCTGGCGCACCCTGCAGCCCGCGGCACAGCTGCAGCGCCTGTTGCCCGCCACCTTGCTGTTGGTACTCGGCTCTGCCCTGCACGACTACCTGTACCAGATGGGCCACACCTCCATCATGGACAGCTATTGGTTGCCCTACACCGTGCCGCTGACCATTGCGGGGTATGCCGCCGTACTCACCCATCGACTGGTGCAGGTCATGGCCGAAGGTGAACGCCTGAACCTGAGCCTGGAGCGGCGGGTGGCAGAGCGCACCCGGGAGCTGCAGGCCGCCAATGCCGCCAAGACGCGCTTCCTCGCCACCGCCAGCCACGACCTGCGTCAGCCGATGATGACCATCGGCCTGCTGACCAGCCTGCTGCGCGAGCAGGCCCTGAGCCCGGCGCTGCGTCAGCTGGTGGAGCGGCTGCAGGAGGCCAGCGCGGCGATGGACCACCTGTTGCGTGGGCTGCTGGACCTGTCCCGGCTGGAGTCGGGCACGGTGCGGCCCCGGCGTGCCGCGGTGGCGTTGCAGCCGCTGTTCGAAGCCGTCGCCCGACAGTGCGACGAGCTGGCCATGCGCAAGGGGCTGCGCCTGATCCTGCACCCCACCACGGCCGTGGTGGACAGCGATCCGGTGCTGCTGGAACAGGTGCTGGCCAACCTGGTGGGCAACGCGGTGCGCTACACCGAAGCGGGCGGCGTGCTGGTGGGAGTGCGCCGGGCAGGAGCCGGACAGGTGCGACTGCAGGTGATCGACACCGGCCCGGGCATTCCACAAGAGGCTCAGCTCACCATCTTCGACGAATTTGTGCAGCTCGATACCCCGGTGGCGGCCCGCTCCCATGGGGTGGGGCTCGGCCTGGCCATCGTCAAACGCAGCCTGGCGCTGCTGGAGGCCCCGCTGGAACTGCGCTCCGAACCCGGGCGGGGCAGTCGATTCAGCATCACGCTTGAACGAGCCCGCAGCGCCGAAGCGCAGCAGTTGCCAACGGCGACAACCGCCCCTCGCGCCGCGCCACCGGCTGCGCACAATGCAGCGCATGTGACAGCGCCTATGTCAACGCATAGGGCAGCGCAGGAAGACCCGGGTGAGCTCACCCCGCAGACCTCACCGGCAGGCCTGCTGGTGCACCGCCGGATCTGGCACCTGGAGGACGACGAAGCTGCTCGCGAGGCGCTGCGCCTGAGGCTCGAACGCTGGGGCGCGCAGGTGCTGGGCGTGGCGGACCTGGCCCAATGGCGGCAGCTGATCTCCGATGCTGCCCGACACCCGCCACCTGACCTGCTGATCTGCGACCGCCACCTGCCCGACGGTGACGGTCTGACGGCCCTGGATGACTGGCGTCGCCTCTACCCCGGCACCCCGGTCCTGGTGGTGACGGGCGACACCGCGCCCACCGACCTCCAGACCCTGGCCGAAGCGGGTGTGCCTCTGCTGCACAAACCCTTCAGCTCGGACGAACTGCTCAGCGCACTGCTCACGATGCTTCCGCCAGGCGCACCCGATGCGCCTCAGTGAGCGGCCGACCAGCCCAGTCGGGCCGCAGCCACCACCGCCTGGGTGCGGCTGTTCACGTCCAGTTTGCGGAACACCGCCTGCAGGTGCGTCTTGACGGTGGACTCCGACAGAGCCAGTTCGCGGCAGATCAGCTTGTTGGACTTGCCCTGCAGCAGCAGCCGAAGCACATCGGCCTGCCGGCCTGAGAAGGAGTCATCCTGGCTCGCCGACGGAGCCCCACCGAAGCCTGCGACGGACCGATCCAGCAGCGGCTCGGACAGGACCCGGCCCACCGCGCTCAACAGTTCGCTGACATCGGCGGACTTGCTCAGCGCAACAACTGCCCCCGCCGCCACGGCGGACTGGAACAGCTCAGGATTTTCCTCCCCGGTGAGCACCAGCACAGCCAGCTGCGGATGGGCCTGCAGCAGGCGCTCGAGCGTGAACATGCCACGGGAATCCTTCAAGGTGAGATCAAGCAAGACCAGGTCCACCGGAGCAGACGGCACTGCCGAGTGCCGACTGCGCTGTTGCAGGTACCTCAACGCCGTGTGAAGCGAGCCCGCCTCGATGAACTCCCACTGCGGCTGGTGTTGACCCAACAGCGAACGCAGCGACTGACGGAACAGGACATGGTCGTCAACCAGAAGGACAGTCTTCATCGAACTGAAAAAATCGATAACCATTGTTAATCGTCCGTCGGATTCGATCATGGGAGCCCGCCGAACAACCGGGGACTTCCGGGGTCTGTTCGGGGCTTGCGGTCATCGTGCACACAAGGCCCCAGGGCATGGCGGCGGGCTTGGCTCCACTACAGTGCGCAACATGCTCGAACCCACCTGGCCGGACAACCTGCGCGTGTTGGAACGCGGCTGGCTGTCGTCCAACAACATCCTGCTGATGCCACCGGAAGGGGAGGCCGGAAGTGCGGTGCTGATCGACTCCGGCCACAGCGCCCACGCAGAGCAGACACAAGCGCTGCTGGCACATGCCCTGCAGGGTCGGACGCTGGGCCGGTTGGTGAACACCCACCTGCATTCCGACCACTGCGGCGGCAATGCGCTGCTGCAGCATCACCACGACCTCACCACCGCGGTGCCGGCCAGCCAGCTCACGGCCGTGCAGCGATGGGATCGCGAGGCACTGAGTTACGCGGCCACCGGGCAACGTTGCGACGCCTTCCGTGCCGAGGAGCCCCTGTTCACCGGTGAAACGATGCAGTGGGCCGGCCAGAGTTGGACCTCCCTGGCCGCCCCGGGCCATGACCCCCATGCCCTGATGCTCTGGCGCGACGATGTCGGCGTGCTGGTCGCCGGAGATGCCCTGTGGGAAAACGGCTTTGGTGTGGTGTTTCCGGAGCTGGAAGGGGTGGGCGCCTTCGATGAAGTGGCGCAGGTGCTGGACCTGATCGAGACCCTGCCGGTGCGTTGGGTGATCCCCGGACACGGGGCGGCCTTCACCGACGTGGCCGGTGCGCTGCAGCGTGCCCGCCGCCGACTGGCCGCCCACCGCGCTGCGCCGCACCGGCATGCCCGCCACGCCGCCAAGGTGCTGGTCAAGTACCACCTGATGGAGGAACTGCGACAGGATGTGCAGACCCTGCTGGACTGGGCCGAGACCACCCCGCTGCTGCACAGCTGCCAGGCCCGTGCCCAGGAACCAGGCACGCCGAGGGAGTTTGCCGAGCGCCTGCTGCTGGAACTGCTCGAAGCTGGCGCCCTTCGGCGAGAGGGTCAGGTCATCCTGGACGTTTGAGGCGGCGACCCGGGCCGAACCCCGCCCACCACAGCCCCACAGCGCAGGCCACCACCATGCCAAGGTAGGTGGCCATGCGGCCATCGCGCCCCTGAACCAGCAGCCCCACCAGCAGCGCTGCCACGCTGCCTGCTGCGGCAAAACCGGTCAGGTGCGTCCAGGCCACACCGGCCAGGTCCCGCCGCCACAGGCCTTTGGCCAGGGCTGCGGCGATCGCCGCCAGCGCCAGGGCGGGCAGGAAGAGGTTCGCGAAATGATTCAGTGCGTCCAGTGGGCCCATGCGGTGTTGTCCCCCGCTTCCAAAATGATCCTGGTCAAGGTTGATGGCCGCAGTCGGCGCAGAGGGTTGGGCATGGGGGCTGCAAATCTTACAATCCGCGCCCATGAGCGTTTTCGCCCTCAGCCTGAACCACCACACCGCGCCGGTCGACCTGCGCGGGCGGTTCGCGTTCACGCTCGACCAGCTCTCGCCTGCGCTGCGCGGCCTGCAGGAAGGCCTGCAGCGCGCCCAGCCCGAAGTGGCGCTGCTGTCCACCTGCAACCGCACCGAGCTCTATGTGGCCGCCGACCCGGGTCGCTCGCGCCACCTGGTGCGCCCGACCCTGGAATGGCTGGCCACCCACGGCGGCGTCAGCGCCGACGATCTGACGCGCCACACCCACGTGCTGGAGCAGGGGGCCGCCGCGCGCCACGCCTTCCGCGTCGCTTCCGGGCTGGACTCGATGGTGCTGGGCGAGCCGCAGATCCTCGGCCAGATGAAGCAGGCGGTGCGCGAGGCCGACTCTGCCGGCACGCTGGGCACCACGCTGCACCAGCTGTTCCAGCGCAGCTTCTCGGTGGCCAAGGAGGTGCGCACCTCGACCGAGATCGGCTCACATTCCATCAGCATGGCCGCCGCGGCGGTGCGGCTGGCGGCACAGCTGTTCGAGGACCTGCGCAGGATCCGCGTGCTCTTCGTCGGCGCGGGCGAGATGATCGAGCTGGCGACCACGCACTTTGCCGCCAAGGCGCCCAAACACATCGCGATTGCCAACCGCACGCTGGAACGCGGCGAGAAGCTGGCCTCGCACTTCGGCGCCGAGGCGATGCGCCTGGCCGACCTGCCCAGCCGGCTGCACGAGTTCGATGCGGTGATTTCGTGCACGGCGTCCACCCTGCCGCTGATCGGCCTGGGCGCGGTCGAGCGGGCGCTGAAGGCGCGCAAGCGCCGCCCGATGTTCATGGTCGACCTGGCGGTGCCGCGCGACATCGAGCCCGAGGTCGCCCAGCTCGACGACGTCTACCTCTACACCGTCGATGACCTGTCAGCCATCGTGCAGACCGCCGGTGAAAAACGGCAAGCTGCCGTCGCGCAGGCCGAGGCCATCATCGAGAGCGGCGTGCAGAACTTCGTGCACTGGCTGGACCAGCGCGCCACGGTTCCGCTGATCCAGGCGCTGAACACCCAGGCCGACACCTGGCGCACAGCCGAGATCGCCCGCGCCCGCAAGCAGCTGGCCAAGGGCAGCTCGGTGGACGAGGTGCTGGAGGCGCTCTCGCGCGGCCTGACGCAGAAGATGCTGCACGGCGCCCTGGCCGAGCTGCACAACGCCGACCCGAACCAGCGCGCCCACACCGCCGAGGTGGTGTCGCGCCTTTTCCTGCGCGGCAACCTGCCGGGCAGCGAACGCGGTCCGCGCGAGCCGTCCTAGCGACGCGGAGGATCTGCGCGCCGCCGGCGCGCACCACCGCCTTGGCCGGGGCACACATCCAGGCGAGGCCTCATGCCTTGTCCTTCCCCGCCACCATGACCCCCTTCCTGCGCACCCAGCTCGAACGCCAGACCGTGCGGCTGGCCGAAATCGACGCCGCCCTGGCCGACCCCCAGGTCGCCGCCGACCTGAAGCGCCTGCGCGAGCTCAACCGCGACCAGGCCCGCACCAGCGCCCTGGTCGAACGCTGGCAGGCCCTGCAGCAGCGCGAGCGCGACCTCGCCGACGCCCAGGCGATGCTCGACGACCCCGAGCTGGCCGAGATGGCGCGTGAAGAGATCACCAGCGCCGAAGCCGACCTCACCCGCCTGGACGCCGAGCTCCAGACCGCCCTGCTGCCGCGCGATGCGGACGACGACCGCAATGCCTTCCTGGAAATCCGCGCCGGCACCGGTGGGGACGAGTCGGCGCTGTTCGCTGGCGACCTCGCCCGCATGTACCTGCGCCACGCCGAGCGCCAGGGCTGGCGCTCGGAGATCCTCTCGGCCAACGAGTCCGACCTGGGCGGGTACAAGGAAGTGGTGATCCGCGTCGAAGGCGAGGCGGTCTACGAGGCGCTGAAGTTCGAGTCCGGCGGCCACCGCGTGCAGCGCGTGCCGGCCACCGAGGCGCAGGGGCGCATCCACACCAGCGCCTGCACCGTGGCGGTGCTGCCCGAGCCCGATGAAGCGGAGGAGGTGCAGCTCAACCCGGCCGAGCTGCGCATCGACACCTTCCGCGCCAGCGGCGCCGGCGGCCAGCACATCAACAAGACCGACTCTGCCGTGCGCATCACCCACCTGCCCACCGGCCTGGTGGCCGAGTGCCAGGACGACCGCAGCCAGCACCGCAACAAGGCCCGGGCGATGGCGGTGCTCGCTGCACGTCTGCGCGACCAGGAGCGCCAGGCCCGCCAGGCCAACGAAGCGGCCACCCGAAAGGGCCTGGTCGGCAGTGGCGACCGCAGCGACCGCATCCGCACCTACAACTTCCCGCAGGGCCGGCTGACCGACCACCGCATCAACCTGACGCTCTACAAGCTCGGCGCCATCATGGAGGGCGACCTCGACGAGGTGATCGCCGCGTTGAAGGCTGCTCGCGCCGCGCAACTGCTGGCCGAGATGGAGGCTGCGGCATGACGGATGCAGCCGACGCACCGATCACCGTGACGCAGGCGCTGGCGCAGGCCCGCGAGCGCGGGCTGGAGCGCTTCGACGCCCAGCTGCTGCTCGGCGGACTGCTCGGCCAGAACCGCAGCTGGCTGCTGAGCCACGGCGATGGCCCCCTGACGCCCGAGCAGGCCGCCCGTTGGACCGACTGGCTGGCGCGCCGCGCCGATGGCGAGCCGGTGGCCTACCTGCTCGGCGTCCGGGGCTTCCACGGCCTGACACTGACAGTGAACCCCGCCGTGCTGGACCCCCGCCCCGACACCGAGACGCTGGTCGACTGGGCACTCGACGTGCTGGCCGGGCTGCCGGCGGGTGCGCGCGTGCTCGACCTGGGCACCGGCAGCGGGGCGATTGCACTGGCGATCCGGCAGGCCCGGCCGGATGCCCAGGTCAGCGCGGTGGACCTCAGCGAGGCCGCCCTGGCGGTGGCCCGCGGCAACGGCGTGCGCCTGGGCCTGCCGATGCGCTGGCTGCAGGGCGCCTGGCTGGCGCCGGTGGCGGGCGAGGCCTTCAACCTGATCGTCAGCAACCCGCCCTACATCGCCGAAGGCGACCCGCACCTGGCGGCGTTGAAGCACGAACCCCAACTGGCGCTGACCTCCGGTGCAGATGGCCTGGATGCGATCCGGCATCTGATCGCCCGCGCTCCTGCGCACCTGGCGCCCGGCGGCTGGTTGCTGCTGGAGCATGGCTTCGACCAAGCCAGCGCGGTGTCCAGCTGCTTCGCGGCCGGGGGTGCGTCGGACATCCAGCACCGTCGGGACCTGGGGGGCCACATTCGCTGCACCGGCGCCCGTTGGCCGCAAGGCTGAAGCGGCGCCGGGCCGGTGCCTATCGCATCAACGTTGCGTTGCGGCATCACCGCCCCCGGGTTGAGGGGTATGCCACCGTGATGGATTGCCGCCAGACCCGGGGAAGCGGCCCCACCTGACCCCGTGGCTGGCGATGTGGGCAAGACCTCCAAGAATTCCCGCTGCACAGAAGCGGCTGCGGGCGTACGATGGTTGTCAGACAGCCGTCAGTTGCTGCAACAGGAGGGCCCATGAACCGCTGCTTCTCTGTGCCGAACTTGTCTTGTCCCCCCCCGCGGCGAAATCCCTCGCAACGCTGGGTCAGGGCCGCATTGTTCCTGGCCGGTGTCGGGCTGTTGCCCGCCGCGCAGGCTGCCGGGGTGCAGGTCGCGGAGCTTCGCGCCGTGATACCGGCAGGACGGCTGGGCAGCACCGAACCCCCGGCGGCCCCGGGCCCGTGGAGCCGCCGGCTGGGTGTGCAGGACGGTGCCGCCTCCAATGGCCCCAGCTTGTACTGGTTGGGAGACTACCGCTTTGCCCCCTCCTGGGGCCTGCGCGCCACCGGCGGCCTGCTCGGCCGCCTGGAGTCGGCGCCCCCCCTCGGAACACCGGGAGCAGCGTTCCGACTGGATCCCGCGGTGATGCCCTCGGACGGCCTGCGTGCCACTCCCTACCTCGGCTTCGGCTTTGACCGCAGCCACAGCACCAGTGGTGGATGGGGAGGGTGGGGCCTGTCGGCGGACGTGGGACTGGTGTCTCGCAATTGGGGGCCCGGCGCGGCGATGTCCGCGGAACCACGCAGTGTGCGCCTGGGCAACAGCACCACCGGCGACAACTGGCTGCGCAGCCTGCGACTGATGCCGCTGGTGCAGGTGGGCGTTTCCTACGCGTTCTGACCCCTCCTGCAGGGGCACCGCCAACCCTGCGGACCGATCCAGGTGACGGTTGGCAGTAAGCTCGGGCTTTTGGCCACCCGATCGGGTGTTTCCTCAGCCCACAGCAATCCGGCAACCATGTCCAACGAAGTTCATCAGCGCATCGACCAGCTCGTCAAGTCCAACCCGGTGGTGCTGTTCATGAAAGGCACTGCGCAGTTCCCCATGTGCGGCTTCTCCGGCCGCGCAATGCAGATCCTCAAGGCCTGCGGTGCCTCCGAAATCACCACGGTGAACGTGCTGGAGGACGAAGAGATCCGCCAGGGCATCAAGGACTACGCCAACTGGCCCACCATCCCGCAGCTCTACGTCAACGGCGAATTCGTCGGCGGTTCGGACATCATGATGGAGATGTACCAGGCCGGTGAGCTCCAGGAAATGCTCAAGGCTTGAACACGGCACAGGCATCCGGCAGCGGTGCCGGCCGGCTGATCGTCGGCATCACCGGTGCCTCGGGCGCGGTCTACGGGGTGAGGCTGCTGGAGCGCGCCCGGGCACTGGGCGTACAGACCCATCTGGTGGCGACCCCTGCCGGCCTGCTGAACGTGCATCACGAGCTCGGGCTCGACCGCAAGGGTCTGGAGTCCCGGGCGGAGGTGGCCCACGCACCGGGTGACGTCGGCGCCTGCATCGCCAGCGGCAGTTTTGCCAGCGACGCCATGGTCATTGCGCCCTGCTCGATGAAGACCCTCGCAGCAGTGGCCCATGGTTTTGGCGACAACCTGCTGACCCGCGCCGCGGACGTCACGCTCAAGGAACGCCGCCGCCTGCTGCTGCTGGTGCGCGAGACACCCTTCAATCTGGCCCACCTGCGCAACATGACCGCGGTGACGGAGATGGGCGGCATCGTCTTCCCGCCGCTGCCGGCCTTCTACCACCGCCCCCGATCGATCGACGAACTGGTGGACGAAACGGTGGAGCGGGTGCTGCAACTGGCCGGCGTGGGCCAGGCCCGCCCGAAGGAGTGGCAGGGGCTCTGATGCTGCCGGCGGCGATGAGCGAGCCTGCTCAGAGCGAGGCCGGCCGCAGCGCCGCAGCCGCCCCCGGAGCCGATGCAGCGGACGGTTGCGACGCTGCAACGGCGGATGGGTTGTCCTTGAACTCCCAGCGTCGCCGCGCCCCCAGCACCATGTTTGGGTAAGGTGCCTGCCCACGGCTGCCGTTGTAGCGGCCCAGCCCCATGAAGAGGTCGCCCTTCTCCCGGTCGAGGTAGTGGCGCAGGATCACGCAGCCAAAGCGCAGGTTGGTCTGCAGGTGGAACAGCCGGCTGGCATCGCCGTCGCCGATGGTGCGGGCCCAGAACGGCATCACCTGCATGTAGCCGCGCGCCCCGGCGCTGGAGATGGCGTACTTGCGAAAGCCACTCTCCACCTCGATCAGCCCCAACACCAGCGCCGGTTCCAGGCCAGCTCGGCGGGACTCGTACCAGACCGTCTCCAGGAACTCCCTCCGAACGTGGAAGTCCGGTTTGCGCCGCGCAAGCCGCGGGCTCATGGCCCCCAGCCAGCGCAGGTGCGCCAGGCGATCCTCGATGTCGCGAAACACCAGTTTGGGCGGCGCCCCGCTGTCTGCCACGGCCGCGGCCAGCGCGCTGCGCACCGAGTCGGCCAGGGGCTCCTCGACCTGGCGTCCGGCCCAGACCGGCCGATCCAACCCGAGCAGGCTGCCCCCGACGGTGGCGATCAGGGCGCGCCGTGAAGGGCTCGCGATCCCGGCCGTCGGCTTCACGCCTTCAGCCGGCCTTTCACAAAGGACGCAATGTCGGCGGCCGGCACCCGGGTCGCCGCTTCATCGCGCCGGCCCTGGTATTCCAGCTGGCCTTCCTTCAGACCACGGTCGGAGATCACCACCCGGTGCGGCACGCCGATCAGTTCCCAGTCGGCGAACATGGCACCGGGGCGCTCGCCGCGGTCATCGAGCAGCACATCCACACCGGCGGCCTGCAGTTCGTCGTACAGCGTCTGGGCCGCCTGGCGCACGGCGTCCGAGCGGTCCATGCCGATCGGGCAGACCACCACGGTGAAGGGGGCCAGCGCATCCGGCCAGACGATCCCGCGCCCATCGTGGTTCTGCTCGATCGCCGCCCCCAGGATGCGCGTGACGCCGATGCCGTAGCAGCCCATCTCGAACAGCGCCGGTTTGCCGGTTTCGTCCAGGTAGGTGGCGTTCATCGCCTTGGAGTACTTGGTGCCCAGGTAGAACACATGGCCCACCTCGATGCCCCGCTCGATGGCCAGCACGCCCTGGCCGTCCGGCGAGGGGTCACCCTCGACCACGTTGCGGATGTCCGCCACTGCGTCGGGCTCGGGCAGGTCACGGCCCCAGTTGGCACCGGTGTAGTGGAAGTCCGCCTCGTTGGCGCCACAGACGAAGTCGCTCAACTGTGCCACGCTGCGATCGGCGATCACCTTGACCGGCTTGCGCAGGCCGATGGGGCCCAGGTAACCCGGCTTGCAGCCGAAGTGGTCGTCGATCTCGGCCACGGTCGCGAAGCGGAAGCCCCCCTTCAGGCCATCGAGCTTGCCCACCTTGACCTCGTTCATGTCGTGGTCACCGCGCACCAGCAGCAGCCAGACGGTGGTCTTGACCACGTCGCCTGCCTCGTTGGTCACGTCGGTGGCCAGCACCAGGCTCTTCACGGTGCGCTGCAGGTCCAAACCCAGCAGGACGGCGACGTCGGCACAGGTGCTCTTGCCCGGTGTGGGGGTCTTGACCAGAACCTGGGCCGGCTCGGCTCGGGGCACCGCCGGTGCCACCGCCTCGGCGAGCTCGATGTTGGCGGCGTAGTCGCTGGTCGGGCAGTAGATGATGGCGTCTTCCCCGGTCCCGGCGATGACCTGGAACTCATGGCTCAGGTCGCCGCCGATGGCGCCCGTGTCGGCCGCCACCGCCCGGTAGCGCAGGCCGAAACGGTCGAAGATGCGCTTGTAGGCGGCGAACATCGCCTCATAGCTCTTCGTCGCACCGGCCGCGTCACGATCGAAGGAATAGGCATCCTTCATCGTGAACTCGCGCCCGCGCATCACACCGAAGCGCGGCCGGCGCTCGTCGCGGAACTTGGTCTGGATGTGATAGAAATTCTTGGGGAGCTGCTTGTAGCTGCGCAGCTCCTGCCGGGCGATGTCGGTGACCACTTCCTCGGACGTGGGCTGGATGATGAAGTCGCGCTCATGCCGGTCCTTCACCCGCAGCAGCTCCGGCCCCATCTTGGCGAAGCGCCCGGTTTCCTGCCAGAGCTCGGCCGGCTGCACCACCGGCATCAGCAGTTCCACCGCACCGGCGCGGTTCATCTCCTCGCGGATGATGGCTTCGACCTTGCGGATCACCCGCAACCCCATGGGCATGTAGTTGTAGATGCCCGCTCCCAGACGTTTGATCATGCCGGCGCGCATCATCAGCTTGTGGCTGGCGACTTCGGCGTCTGCCGGGGCTTCTTTCAGGGTGGAAATGAAAAACTGGGAAGCTCTCATGGGGCAAAAACAGGCACGGGAGCACCACGGCGGCGGTGCAGGAGGGCTGCGGATTGAAATCGGCACGGGTACTTGGGACATCCGCGGGTATCTGCCGCGCCAGCCCGGTGCAATAATGATTTCAACGTGAAAATTGGGGTCCGATTATGCTCGACCGAGAAGGCTTCAGGCCCAACGTCGGCATCGTCCTGCTGAACCAGCGCAACCAGGTTTTCTGGGGCAAGCGCATCCGTACCCATTCCTGGCAGTTTCCCCAGGGGGGCATCAAACACGGCGAAACTCCTGAGCAGGCGATGTTCCGCGAACTCCACGAAGAAGTGGGGCTGCGACCAGAACACGTGCGCATCGTGGCGCGCACCCGGGACTGGCTGCGCTACGAAGTGCCGGATCACTTCATCCGCCGCGATGCGCGGGGCCACTACCGGGGCCAGAAGCAGATCTGGTTCCTGCTGCAGTTGATGGGCCGTGACTGCGACATGAACCTGCGCGCCTCCGACCACCCGGAGTTCGACGCCTGGCGCTGGCACGACTACTGGGTGCCGCTGGACGTGGTGATCGAGTTCAAGCGCGAGGTCTACCAGCTGGCGCTCACCGAGCTGTCGCGATTCCTGCCGCGTGCGCATCCCCACAACCGCTTCCTGCGCAGCGGCATGAGAGCCCAGCGCCGTGAGGAGCTGGAGGCCGAAGCCGAACATGGCGGTTTAGCCGATGCGGCTGGGGAGGTCTGTCGCAGCCTGGATGAGACTGCGCTTCCGGCAGAACCCGCTGCCGTTCCTTTGACCGAAACGCGACCCGATCCGGTCTGAGCGGTTGAGTTCCGGACCGAACGCCCGGGTTCGGCAAGATGGGGCCATGACGGCGGCCGGCCCGGCAGCCCATCCACCGGGCCGGATCAGCGCCGATTCAGCAGCGTCAGTCCCACCGCCACACCGGCCAACGCCAGCAGCAGGCCGGCAGTGAGGGGTTCACCCAGCAGCAACCCGGCCAGCCCGGCTCCAAACACCGGGGACAGGAACACAAATGACTGCACCTGCGTGGCCGGGTAGTGCTGCAGCAGCCAGAACCACAGCAGGTAACTGGCAAAGGTGACGATCACCGCCTGGTAGAACACCGACGCCAGCACCAAGGTTGGCCATTGGCTCGGCCAGGCTTCACCTGCCACGGCGGCGCCGATCAATGAGAACACCAGCGCCACCGCCAGCTGGTAGGCCAGCGTCAGCTCGAAAGGCGCACTGCGCAGCGAAGTCAGGCGGATCGTCACCGTCGTCAGACCCCACATCAAGGCGCCCCCCAGCGCCAGCAGGTCTCCGGTCAGGCTGGCGCCCTGGCCTGAAGATCCGAAGCCCTCGCGAAACGCGCTGGCCAGCGCGGCAAAGGCGATCAGCAGGCCCAGGATCTGCCGCAGGCTGAGTCGATCGGCCGGCCGCAGCCAGGCCAGCAACACCGCCACCACAAACGGCGAGGTGTTGATGAACACCACCGACCGGGCCGCGGTGGTGTGCTGCAGCCCGATGAAGATCAGGGCGAACTCGACCGCAAACAGGCTGCCTGCCAGCAGACCCGCGGCGGTGGTGTGCTGGTGATCGCGCCAACGCACACCCCTCCAGTGCATCCATCCGGCCACCAGCAGCAGCGCCAGGCCGCTGCGCAGGGCCAGCTGCAACAGCGGCGGCAGGTGCGGCAAGGCCACCTTGACCGCGACCTGGTTGAGGCCCCAGAGCAGGCAGCAGGTCACCAGGATCAGCACTGCACGGCTGTCCAGGTGACTGTGACCCGTGGGCGCAGCGTTTGGTTTTTGGTTTCCAGCCGCCCCTGGAACAGCAGCAGCCTGGGAAGATGCAATGGGAGAGCTTTCTTGTGTCACACCGGCCATCGTAGCGGGCACCGCTCCGGTACATTGGTCCGTTGTGCGACAGGGCGATCGGGAAAAAAGTTGTGAAGCAGACCGATAGGCCGGATTCTGTGCACGGGGTTGCCCCCATGTGACCGCCATTCCTCTGGGCCGGGGGTCGCCCACCCGGCTCGGTGCCACCTACCCGCCAGCTCGTGCGAGCCGCACTCCCACGGAGCCGAAGCCCCGCATCACTGGCCTATTTGGTGTTGCTGCGCGTAGAGATTGCCCGTTTCACCCGAACTGAATCGGCTCGTCTCTGTTGCTCTGATCCTCACCTCACGGTGGACAGCCGTTGGCTGCTACGCTGCTCTGTGCAGTCCGGACCTTCCTCCAGTGCCACCTTTCGGATCCGGCACCAGCGGCGGTCTGGTCTGCTTCACGGGGTGGATTGTCCCACGCCTTCGGCTGGCGCCGTCAGCGCCTGCCGGGCCGCCGCCTGCAGCGCACCCAGTGCCAGCCCTTCGTTGGCCGCATAGCTGCCCTCCTGACCATTCAGGCGCGGCATCCCCAGCTTGCCCCCTTTGTGGTGCAGCGCGATGACCTGCCAGGCTTCGGACTCGAACACCGGGCTGCCGGAGTTGCCCCCTTCGGTGGGCGCCCGGTAGTGCACACGGCACACCCCGGGAATCTGCGGCACGCCATCCGGCGCCCCTTCGTGGTCCAGCAGCTCGTTGTCCTGGAAGGAGACCGACAGCTCCCGGCCTCCCGGGTGGCCGATCACATACACCCGAGCGGCCGCCGCCCCTGCGTCGGGGGCAGCGGGCCGCGGTGGCAGCTCGGCCGAGAGCGACAGCGCCGGCACGTCGGCCGCCGGTGTGCTTTGCAGGCGCACCAGGCAGGCGTCGTGCTGATCGATCGGTGAGCACCAGACGATCTGTGCCACCGTGTGCACCCGCTGCGGGTCCACCGCCTCGAAGATCACCTCGGCCAGCGCCGGCTTGATGCCCGGCGCCGCCCCCTGCGGATTGACCACATGGAAGTTGGTCAGCAGCAGCCGCTCGTCGGCCGGCGAAAGGCCGAAGTCCCCGGCGTTCACCAGGAAGCCGGTCCCGAGCCGGCGGCCGAGCCGTTGCCGGATCACCGCCACAGAACGCGCCGCATCGATGCCCGCCCGCCACCAGGCCAGCGTCTTGGGCCCCTCCTTGCCGAGGATGGCCTCCAGTTGGCTGTGGTCGGCAGCCTGTTCAGCAGCTTCCTGGGCACGCGCCTTGGCCGAGCGGGCCTTGGCGACCGGAGGGCGCTGCATCCGACGCACGGGCACTTCCAGGGTACCGCCCGGCAGCTGCAGCAGCCGGGCACGCAGGATGTCGGTCAACCGCCCGACCCGACGCAGCCCGGCAGGGGTGTGGGGATCTTCTGCCATGCCGTCCAGGTCCCAGACCTCGGTGAACTGCCGCAGCGTGCTGGCCACCTGGAAAGCCTGCACCGCCGGATCCATCACGTAGGCATGCAGGGTCTGCTCGATCGGCCGCAGATCGCCGGTGCCCAGCGCCAGTCCCAGACTGGCTTCGGCCAGCGTTGGCAGGTACCAGGCATCCCGCTTCGACGGCGCCACCTTCTCCAGGTCCCGCACCAGCGCCTGCGCCAGGGGGGACACGTCCAGATCCGGCGCCAATTCATCCAACCCCTGTCGCCGCGCCCGACACAGCAGGGCCAGCAGGTTGACCCCGTGCCAGGTGTGGCGTGACGGTGCCGCCAGATAGGGGCCGCGGTAGGCCTCGATCGCCTGGGCCAGGGCATGGGTGGCCGCAGCAGACCGCTTGTCGGCCGCATCGAAGTACAGCTGCTTGAAGGCCCGGCCCCGCAGGCCTGCAGCCTCGGCCGCTTCGGCATCGTCCGGTGGCAGGCGCTGCAGCAGCGCGTCCAGCAGATCAATCGCCACCGTCACCTGCCCTGTGTCGATCAGGGCCTGGGCATAGAGCCTGCGCACCTGCACTTCCTGGGGCGCCACCCGACCCACCGCCTCGGCCAGACGCAGCAGCGTGGCGTAATCGCGCAAATCCCGCGCCGCCAGGGTCAGCAGGCGCGCCTGCGGCAAAGCCGCTTCGACTTGAGGACCTTGAAGCTGCCGCAGCACCTCCGAGGCACGTTGCTGCAACTCATCCACATCCTTTGGCGCCGGCAGGGAGGCGCCCTTGCGGCCCGACCGAGCCGTCTTCACCGCAGCGCCGCGCATCGACTTTGCTGACGTCACCATGTGTTCCCCCCATGCCTCATCGGGCGCACCTTGATATCAAATCGGAGCAGCGCGGACCGGCCGGCTCAGATGCGATCGAACGACTCGTCCTCGCCCAGGTCGGGCACCTTGGCAATGTGGCCCGTGTCCCCCAGGTCGAGCTCCACGTCCGCCTCGAAACCCGGCAGGCCGGCTTCCTTGCGCAGCGCGTTCAACCGGTTCAGCCAACCTTTCAGGAACACCGCCATCTGCGGCTTCTGCTCCACCAACCGGCGATAGAAGGCTTCGCGGGTGTCGCAGTACTTCACCAACGCCGTGCCGGGGTCGCAGCTGGCGACGCATTGTTCGGTGCCCGGCCCGTAGTCGCCGTCCGCCGCAGCGCCGACCGCGGTCTGCAGAAAGCGCACCGCTCGCCCCACACCCATGTTCACCGCGGTGTCGAACTGCACCAGGTCCAGCGCATCGCGCAGGCGATCGCAGCGCGGCGGCAGCCAGTAGCCCCCTTCATAGATGGCCTGCATCTCCGCCTCGGTCAGCTCCTTGACACTGCGCGGCAACTGCCCGTTGCGGCTGCGCCAGGTGTCGTAGACCTTCTGGGTCACCCCCTGGTTGGTAGCCCCGCCCGGATCGGCCGGGTGGTTGACATAGCCACCCTCCCACTTCAGCACAAAAGGCAGGCACTGGATGAACTCGGCGGATGCCATGGCGGTGTCCCTCCTGGTCGCGGTGAGCCACCGACGACCGCCGGCGGCCGTTGAGCCGCTGGGCCATTGGAAACGGCCCGAAAAGTCACTTTACGCCGCAGCGGGTTGATGATCAAATTTTTCACAACCCCCTACAACCGCTCCAGGAGTCCCCGCATGAACCCGTCCGCTCCCGCACTGGCCGACGGCGATCGCCCGGCCCGCGACTTCAGCGACTACATCCTGGCGCTGGACCTGCCGGAGGCACCGCCGCAACTGGAAGCTGCCGAAGGGGTCTCGATCGAATACGGGAGTGCGCGAGAAGCGGTGGCCGTGGGCGCGCAGATCGCCGAGTTCAGCGCCCAGGTCAGCCCGCAGGTGCGCGAAGCGGTGGCCGACAGCATGCTGCTGGCCCAGCTGGCGGCCACCAAGGCCACCGCCGGGCAGACCGACCCGCTGGCCTGGCACCAGAAGTACGTCGACACCCTGAAGGCGGTGGGCTGGCTGGTGCAGAGCCTGGAGTTCACCGAGCAGTCGGTGAACGACCGCAACCTGGGAATGCACAACGCCATCATCCCGGTGCTCACCGGCATGCTGGGCCCGGCGGTGGCGGCCGCATCGGTGGTGGTGTCGGTGCTCAAGGGGCTGCAGGAGATGGACAAGGACAACCCCTGGATCACCCTGTTCGACCGCGCCAGCCAGCATGCGAGTGGAGCGAAGTTCCAGCTCAGCTTCGTCGACGCCGATGAACAGGGCAACCCGCGCATCCAGCTGATGGCGCTCACCATCGACGCGCAGCGCAGCGTCACTCAGGTGCTGTTCTTCAAGTTCTCCGACCAGTCGGCCCGACTGCGCAAGGCAGAAACCGCCCTCAGCGCGAGCCTGACCCGGCTTCAGTCCATCCAGGCGGCCGTGTCCAGCAAGGTGCAGCCCTTCCTGCTGGACAACATCAGCAAGATCGAGATCTGAGAACGAACCGGCCAGACCGCGGTGCGCCGCGGTTTCAACGCGCCTTCACCGCCTCATTGAGCTTGGCCAGGTCGGCGTTGAGGCGGTCGATTTCGGCGTTGCAGGTGGCCACCGCCTTCAGCGCAGCCTCTTGCCGGGTCGCACAGTCCTGCAGCGCCTTGCGATCGGCCTGGTAGACCCTGAGCAGGTCCGCATAGGTCAACCCGATCTCCAGCCGCGTGGGGGCCGTGCAGCTGCTCTGCATCGCAGCCGGCAGCTCGCAGCGGGTGCCCGGCGTCACCACCGGAATGTAGGTGGTGCTGCAGGCGCTCAGACTGCAGGTGGCCCACAGTGCCGTCCAGCGTCTGCATCGCATCTTCGCGTCCATCTTCAGCGCTCCCATGGGTTGTCAGGGCCGCAGGGCGGCGAGGACCTGGTTGAGGGTCTGAACCTCATCGTCAGGCACCTGCTGGCGCAGGCAGATCAGGCCGTCCTGCTGCCGGGCCAGCTTCTGTTCCAGCGCCAGCACCTGGGCCTCGCGCTGCCGCAGTGCCTCCAGCTGGCCGCCGTCGGCCCCCCTCATCTGCTCGCGGATCTGTGCCAGTTCCTTCTCGGCGCCCTGGCGCTGCCCGGCCAGCGCGGCCACCCGCTGGTTGGCCCGGCCCAGGCTGGCCTCCAGCTCCTGCTTCTGCACACTGAAAGCGTCGTCCTGCGCCTTCAGCTTGGCCTCCAGCACCAGCGCCTGGGCCTTGAGCTGCTCGTCCAGTCGCTGCTGCGCTGCGGCCTGCGCGGCCTTGGCGATCTCACCGGTGCGTGCGGCCTCGGCCAGCTGGGCGCGCGCCTCCTCCAGCCCGGAGGCACCCCATTTGTAGCCCAGGAAACCCGCGAACAGCAGCGCGGCCAGACCCACAACAAAACGGATGTAAATCACTTCGATCTCCCCGGCCGGTGACCGCGGATGAACCCCATGTCACCCGCCATCCACCCTGGGCGGATTGGACTGCGGCCCGAATCAAATGTCCACGCCGGTCACAAACCGATGCATGCCCCGGGGCGCAACGAGGCGTCAGCGCCCCCGCCCCTTGGCGATGCCGCGGCACAGCACGATCATCGGCAGCAGGCCGACCGCCACGATGGCCAGCGCGGGGGTCGAAGCCTCGGTGAGGCGCTCGTCGGAAGCCAGCGTGTAGGTCTGCGTGGCCAGGGTGTCGAAGTTGAACGGGCGCATCACCAGCGTGGCGGGCAGCTCCTTCATCACGTCGATGAACACCAGCAGGCCCGCCGTCATCATGCTGCCGCGCAGCATCGGCAGGTGCACCCGCCACAGCGTCTCGGAGGCGGTCAGGCCCAGGCTGCGCGCGGCGTGGTCCATGCTGGGCGTGATGCGGCCCAGCCCCTCGTCCACCGCCTGCACCGCCGCCGTCAGGTAACGCACCAGGCAGGCATAGACCAGCGCCGCGATGCTGCCGGTGAGCAGCAGGCCCGGGCGGTGGCCGCTCCAGTCGAAGATCCAGCCCGCCAGCAGGTGATCCAGCCGGGTCACCGGAATCAACACCCCCACGGCAATCACCGAGCCCGGCAGCGCATAGCCGAGCCCTGCGACGCGGTGCGCCCAACGGGTCAGCGCACCTTCGATGCCCGCCTTGTGCACCCGGGCGGCGTAACCCATCAGCAGCGCCAGCCCCACCGCCAGCAGCGCGGTCAGGCCAGCCACCAGCATGCTGTTGCGCGCCAGGGTCACGAAGCGCTCGCCGAACAGGGCGTCGCCCTCGGTCAGCGCCATGTGCAGCAGGACCCCCCCGGGCAGCAGGAAGCCTGCCACCAGCGGTGCCAGGCAGGCGAGCACCGCCAGCGCAGCCTTGGGTGCCGACAGCGCCAGGCGCTGCGCCCCGCGTTGGCGCAGCGTGGTGTCGTGGTAGCGCCGAGCGCCGCGGCTGACGCGCTCCAGCGCCAGCACCGCCACCACGAAGGCCAGCAGCACCAGCGCCAGTTGCGCGGCGGCAACCCGGTCGCCCAGCGAGAACCACGCGCGGTAGATGCCGGTGGTGAAGGTCTGTACCGCAAAGTAGGACACGGTGCCGTAGTCGGCCAGCGTCTCCATCAGCGCCAGCGCAACGCCACCGGCAATCGCCGGCCGGGCCATCGGCAGCGACAGCCGCAAGAAGGCGCGAAAGGGCGACAAACCCAGGGACCGGCCGACCTCGATCATGCCGCCCGCCCGCTCGATGAAGGCGGTGCGCGCCAGCATGTAAACGTAGGGGTAGAGCACCAGGCTGAACATCACCACCGCGCCGCCCAGGCTGCGCACGTCCGGAAACCAGTAGTCCGCCCGGGTCCAGCCGAAGGTGGCCCGCAGCCAGCTCTGCACCGGGCCGACAAACTGCAGCAGGTCGGTGTAGGCGTAGGCGATCACATAGGCCGGCATGGCCAGCGGCAGCACCAGCAGCCACTCGAAGGAGGCGCGGCCGGGAAACTCGTGCCGAGTCACCAGCCAGGCCGAACCCACCCCCAACGCGGTCACCCCTGCCCCCACCCCCAGGCACAACCCGAGGGTGCTGCGGATGTAGTCCGGCAGCACCGTCTGTGCCAGGTGGGACCAGGTGCCGGCCGTGCCCCCCACCAGCACGTTGGACCCCACCGACAGCAAGGGCACCACCACCATCGCGGCGGCCAGCAACGCCACCGTCAGCAGCACCGGCCAGCCCCGGCGGGTCAGCGTCGCGGCAGCGGCGCTCGGGCGGTTCAGGGATCGGGCAGACAGTGCAGTCATGGGCAACCGAGGTCAGCGGAGGGCCGGTCGAACCCGATGCAAGACGGAGCCCGACCAATGAGAATCATTATCATGCGTTCAGCGACCGCTCTCGACCGAATCCATGAACGCCCCACCCCACTCCACCGCCGATTGGCTGGCCGTTGAAGCCGTGACCCTGGGGTACGGCCGCAAGACCGTGGTGGAACAGCTCAGCCTGAGCCTGGCCCGCGGCAGCATCGGCTGCCTGCTGGGGCCCTCCGGCTGTGGCAAAACCACTGTGCTGCGGGCACTGGCGGGCTTCGAGCCGGTGCTGGGCGGGGAGATTCACCTGGACGGCACGGTGGTCAGCAGCCCGACGCGGCATGTGGCACCGGAGCAACGCCGCATCGGCATGGTGTTCCAGGACCATGCGCTGTTTCCGCACCTGGGCGTGGCGGCCAATGTGGCCTTCGGCCTGCAGGGCCACCTGGCCAAGGCGCAGGTCGAGGCCCGGGTGCAGGAGATGCTGGAGACGGTGGGCCTGGCGCATGCCGCCCAGCGTTACCCGCACGAACTCTCCGGCGGGCAGCAGCAGCGCGTGGCGCTGGCGCGGGCGCTGGCGCCCTCGCCCCGGCTGATGCTGCTGGACGAACCCTTCTCCAGCCTGGACGTGGAGCTGCGCGAGCGCCTGGGCGGCGAGCTGCGCCAGTTGCTCAAGGCCGCCGGCACCACCGCGCTGCTGGTCACACACGACCAGCATGAGGCCTTCGCCATCGCCGACGAGATCGGCGTGATGAGTGACGGCCGCATCCAGCAGTGGGCCAGCGCCTACCAGCTCTATCACCAGCCGGCCAACCGCTTCGTGGCGGACTTCGTCGGCCAGGGCGCCTTCCTGCCCGGCGAGGTGACGGACGGCCTGCATGTGCGCATGGAGCTGGGCACCGCCCGCAGCGACCACCCGATCCGCTGCACCGAACACGGCGACCTCTGCCCCCGCGGCTGCGCGGTGGACGTGCTGCTGCGCCCCGATGACGTGGTGCACGACGACGACGCCCCGACCCGCGCCAAGGTGCTGCACAAGGCCTTTCGCGGTGCGGAGTTCCTCTACACCCTGGAGCTGGCCAGCGGCGCGACCGTGCTGTCGCTGGTGCCCTCGCACCACAACCACGCCATCGGCGAAGCCATCGGCATCCGCGTCGAGCTGGACCATGTGGTGGCCTACAAGCGCGAGGGGGCCCCGCCGCTGCGCTGCGGCTGAGCCGGGCCGCCGGACTGCCCCAGAAGGGTGACTCCAGGAATCACTGCATCGCGCCGATACACTGACAAGTTCCGGGGTCTTCCAGGCCCTCACCGTGTTTGCGCACCCGTCCATTCCCCGATTGCATGTCCGACCGCCTCGCCGTCCTGCCCCAATACCTCCTGCCCAAGCAGGCCCTGACCCAGCTGGCCGGCGCGCTGGCGCGCGCGCAGGCGGGGGGCCTGACCACCGCGGTGATCCGCTGGTTCGTTGGCCGCTACGGCGTCAACATGGCCGAGGCGGCCGAGCCGGACATCGCCCGCTACGCCAGCTTCAACGACTTCTTCACCCGACCGCTCAAGCCCGGCGCCCGACCGCTGGCCGCCGCACGGCTGATCTGCCCGGTCGACGGCGCGATCAGCCAGTTCGGCCGCATCGAGCGGGACCAGATTTTCCAGGCCAAGGGCCAC
Organism: Burkholderiales bacterium; assembly: GCA_016703325.1. Taxonomy (GTDB): domain Bacteria; phylum Pseudomonadota; class Gammaproteobacteria; order Burkholderiales; family Burkholderiaceae_C; genus Sphaerotilus. The sequence continues at coordinate 77,859 of JADJCH010000062.1, forward strand.
CAGTACAGCACCCAGGCCCTGGTTGGTGGGGACGCCGCACTGGCCGCCGAGTTCCAGGACGGCTCGTTCGCGACCCTCTACCTCAGTCCGCGCGACTACCACCGCATCCACATGCCCTGCGAGGGCCGGCTGCGCCGCATGATCCACGTGCCGGGCGAGCTGTTCTCGGTCAACCCCACCACCGCGCGCGGCGTGCCGGGCCTGTTCGCCCGCAACGAGCGGGTGGTCTGCGTCTTCGACAGCGCCGCCGGGCCCTTCGTGCTGGTGCTGGTGGGCGCCACCATCGTCGGCAGCATGGCCACCGCCTGGCACGGCATCGTCAACCCACCCCGCCCCGGTCAGCTGCGCGACTGGGACTACCGCGGCGAGGCTGAACCCATCGTGCTGCGTCAGGGCGACGAGATGGGCCGATTCCTGCTCGGCTCGACTGTGGTGATGCTGTTTCCGAAGTCGCCCAAGGGCGGCAAGAAGGGCCTGCGCTTCAACACGGAGTGGGCACCCGCCCGCGCCATTCGCATGGGCGAGAAGATGGCAGACTGAGGGCGGCCTCGACGGGCGTCGCGGGCCGCCACTGAAGGAGCTCCGCATGGCCGATCTGTTCGACAACCCCATGGGCCTGATGGGTTTCGAGTTCGTCGAATTCGCCTCGCCCACCCCCAACCTGCTGGAACCGCTGTTCGAGCAGCTGGGCTTCTCGCTGGTCGCAAAGCACCGCAGCAAGGACGTGCTGCTGTACCGCCAGGGCGACATCAACTTCATCGTCAACCGCGAGCCCCGCAGCGTGGCCGGCTACTTCGCGGCCGAGCACGGGCCGAGTGCCTGCGGGCTGGCTTTCCGGGTGCGCGATTCGCACCACGCCTACTTCCGCGCACTGGAACTGGGCGCACAGCCGGTGGACATCCCCGCCGGGCCGATGGAGCTGAAGCTGCCGGCGATCAAGGGCATCGGCGGCGCGCCGCTGTACCTGATCGACCGCTACGCCGACGGCGCCTCGATCTACGACATCGACTTCGAGTTCCTGCCCGAATTCACCGACCCGGCCCGCCGCCATCCGGTGGGGCACGGCTTCACCTGCATCGACCACCTGACGCACAACGTCTACCGCGGCCGCATGGCGTTCTGGGGTGGCTTCTATGAGAAGGTCTTCAACTTCCGCGAGATCCGCTACTTCAACATCCAGGGCGAATACACCGGCCTGACCAGCCGGGCGATGACCGCGCCGGACGGGCTGATTCGCATTCCCTTGAACGAGGAATCCGGCAAGGGCGCTGGGCAGATCGAAGAGTTCCTGATGCAGTTCAACGGCGAGGGCATCCAGCACGTGGCGCTGCTCACCGACGACCTGCTGGCCAGCGTGGACGCGCTGCAGATGGCCGGCATCCCGCTGATGACCGCACCCAACGACGTCTACTACGAGATGCTGGCCGAGCGCCTGCCCGGCCACGGCGAACCGGTGCCCGAACTGCAGGCCCGCGGCATCCTGCTGGACGGTTCCACCGCAAATGGCGAAAAACGCCTGCTGCTGCAGATCTTCAGCCAGACGCTGCTGGGGCCGGTGTTCTTCGAGTTCATCCAACGCAAGGCGGATGAAGGCTTCGGCGAGGGCAACTTCAAGGCCCTGTTCGAGAGCATGGAGCGCGATCAGCTGCGCCGCGGCGTGATTTCGACCTGAGCCCGGCCCATCCAGCCCTCCAAGGCGTGCATCCCTCACGTCTTGGCGGCATGCGTCCTGCTTTTTGCTGCAGTGCACCAGGCTGTCATCCGACAGACCTGACAGGTGTGCAACATCGCCGGCCTCACCTGCCCCAGGCTTCCGGCTCCCCCTTGCACGAACTGCAGATTGAACAGGATCCGCTCATGACCTCTCACTCCACTCCACTTGATCCGCTGCCCAAGGTCTGGGACCCCAACGACCGCATCGGCGACATGCTCAAGGGCAAGCGTGGCCTGGTGGTCGGTGTGGCCAATGCGCAGAGCATCGCCTTCGGCTGCGCCGCCAAGCTGCGCGCCTTTGGTGCCGAGATCGCGCTGACCTACCTCAACGACAAGGCCCACCCCCATGTGGCGCCGCTGGCCGAGCAGATCCAGGCCGACCTGCTGCTGCCGCTGGACGTCACCCAGCCGGGGCAGATGCAGACCGTGTTTGAGCGCATCCGCGCCGAGTGGGGCACGCTGGATTTCGTCATCCACTCGATCGCTTTTGCGCCTCGGGCTGACCTGCACGGGCGCATCACCGACTGCTCGCAGGACGGCTTTTTGCAGGCCATGCAGGTGTCCTGTCACTCCTTCATCGAGATGGCGCGCCTGGCCGAGCCGCTGCTCAACCCCGGCAGCGCGCTGATCACCATGAGCTACTACGGTGCCGACAAGGTGGTGAACCACTACAACCTGATGGGCCCGGTGAAGGCGGCGCTGGAGTCTTCCGTGCGCTACATGGCGCACGAGCTGGGCGAGCGCGATATCCGCGTCTTCGCCGTGTCGCCCGGGCCGCTGCGCACCCGCGCCGCCTCGGGCATCGACCAGTTCGACGAGCTGATCGACATGGCGGTCAAGCGCTCGCCCGGCCATCGCCTGGTGGACATCGCCGAAGTCGGCCGGGTGGTGGCCTTCCTGGTGGGCGGTGCCGCCTCCGGCATGACCGGCGATGTGATCTACGTGGACGCGGGCTTGCACCACGTGGCCTGACGCCCGGTGGGTCCAAGGTGAGGCCGGCCGGGCCGGGCCGCGCGGCTGGCCCGACTCCTGCACACTGGCGGACCATGAGGACCATGAACGCCCCCACCTCCGGACCTGCTGCCAACCCCGCCGCCCCGATCCTGGTCCACCAGGCCGAGCTGCTGGCCACCTTCGATGACGCCCGGCGCGAGCTGCGCGGCGGCAGCCTGCTGCTGCGCGGGCAGGCGGTGGAGGGGGTTTACCCCGCCGGCGCAGTACCGCCCGAGGTGCTGGACGAGGTGCGCCAGCGCGGCGAGCTGATCGACGCCCGCAACCATGTGGTCACGCCCGGCCTGGTGAACACCCACCACCACATGGTCCAGTCGCTGACCCGGGCGGTGCCCGCGGCGCAGAACGCAGAGCTGTTCGGCTGGTTGAAGACGCTGTACCCGATCTGGGCCGGCCTCACCCCGGAGATGGTGCAGGTGTCCACCCAGGTGGCGATGGCCGAGCTGCTGATGAGCGGCTGCACCACCAGCTCCGACCACCTCTACCTCTACCCCAACGGCGTGCGGCTGGACGACAGCATTGAAGCTGCGGTGGAAGTGGGCATGCGCTTTCATGCCGCGCGCGGCAGCATGAGCGTGGGCGAGTCGGCCGGTGGCCTGCCGCCGGACGCGCTGGTGGAGGACGAGGCCGACATCCTGGCCGACACGCAGCGGCTGATCGAGACCTACCACGACGCCGACCGCTACAGCCGATTGCGGGTAGTGGCCGCCCCCTGCTCACCGTTTTCCGTCAGCCCGCAGCTGATGCGCGACTCGGCCGCGCTGGCGCGCAGCCTGGGCACCCGGCTGCACACCCACCTGGCGGAGAACGACCACGATCTGGCCTACAGCCAGGCGAAGTTCGGCATGACGCCGGTGCAGTACGCCGAAAGCGTGGGCTGGCTGGGCGAGGACGTCTGGCATGCCCACTGCGTCAAGCTGGATGCCGAGGGCATCGCCCGCTTCGCCGCCACCGGCACCGGGGTGGCGCACTGCCCCTGCAGCAACATGCGGCTGGCCTCCGGCATCGCCCCGGTGCGGCGCATGCTCGACGCCGGTGTGCCGGTGGGCCTGGGCGTGGACGGCAGCGCCAGCAACGACGCCGCGCACCTGCTCAACGAGGCCCGCCAGGCGTTGCTGCTGGCGCGCGTCGACCGTGCGATGCAGCCGCCGCAGACCGGCGGCGACGGGCAGTGGCGTTACGGCTGCGACCTGGGTCCGGCAGAGATGACGGCCCGCCACGCGCTGGAGATCGCCACTCGCGGGGGCGCAAAGGTGCTGGGCCGCGACGACATCGGCCACCTGGCCCCCGGCATGGCCGCCGACCTGGTGCTCTGGCGGCTGGACGGCCTGGCGATGGCCGGTGGCGCGGTGCACGACCCACTGGCCGCCCTGCTGCTGTGCGCCAGCCCGCAGGCCGACTGGGTGCTGGTCGATGGGCAGGTGCTGCTGCACGAAGGCCAGCTCACCACCCTGGACCTGCGCCCGCTGATCGAGCGGCACAACCGACTGGCTGTGGAACTGGTGAACCGGGCGGGCTGACCGCCTTGCCGACGCACCTTGGCAGTGCACCGCGTCGCGCGGCAGCGCTTCCGCACAGGCGCACCACTGCGGTGCAAACGCCACAAAAAAGGTTCACCCCGGTTCTCTAGCCCGGCGGCCACACCGGCGCACCACCGACCGGCCTCGCGCACGGGAATTGCAGTGTCTCCACCAAACCACTGGAGAGCTCGCTCATGACCGCACCGCAGGCCACCCGCCGCCGCCTCATCACGCTGACCACCACCCTGTGCAGCCTGGCCTGCGCCGCCTTGCTGACCGCCCAGCCGGTGCTGGCGCAGGAGATGCCCGTCAAGTTCCAGCTCGACTGGCGCTTCGAAGGCCCCTCCGCCCTGTTCCTGGTGCCCGCCGCCAAGGGTCACTTCAAGGCCGAGAAGCTCAACGTCACCATCGACGCCGGCAACGGCTCCGGCGCGGCGGTCACCCGGGTGGCCAGCGGCAGCTACGACATGGGTTTCGCCGACCTGGCCGCGCTGATGGAATTCCACGCCAACAACCCCACCGCGCCCAACAAGCCGGTGGCGGTGATGATGGTCTACAACAACACCCCCGCAGCGGTGCTCGCGCTGAAGAAGAGCGGCATCGCCAAGCCGGCGGACCTGGCCGGCAAGAAGCTGGGCGCACCGGTGTTCGACGCCGGCCGCAAGGCCTGGCCCATCTTTGCCAAGGCCAACGGCATCGCCAACGTGACCTGGATCGGCATGGACCCCTCGCTGCGCGAAACCATGCTGGTGCGTGGCGACATCGACGCCATCACCGGCTTTTCCTTCACCTCCCTCCTGAACCTGGAGGCCCGCGGCGTGAAGACCGAGGAGATCGTCGTGCTGCCCTACCCGGCGCACGGGGTGAAGCTCTACGGCAACGCCATCATCGTCGGGCAGGACTTCCTGAAGAAGAACCCGGAGGCGGTCAAAGCCTTCCTGCGCGCCTTCACCAAGGGGGTGAAGGACGTGATCGCCGACCCGAAGGCGGCCATCGCCTCCGTCAAGGAGCGCGACGGCATCATCAACGCCGACCTGGAACTGCGCCGCCTGAAGCTGGCGATGGACGCCTCGGTGCTGACGCCGGACGCCCGGGCCGAGGGCTTCGGTGAGGTCAAAGGCCCGCGCCTGAGCCTGATGGCCAGCCAGGTATCGGACGCCTTCGCCACCAAGGAGCGGGTCAACGCCGAGGCGGTCTGGAGCGGCGGCTACCTGCCCACCGCCGCCGAGCGCGCGATCTTCCCGAAGAAGTGAGGCCGGCATGGCCCACTTCGTCGACTTCCGCGGCGTCTGGCTGGCCTACAACGACGAGCTGCTCGCCCAGGGCCACTTCGCGGTGGAGGACATCCACCTGCAGGTGAAGGAGGGCGAGTTCATCGCCATCGTCGGCCCCTCGGGCTGCGGCAAGTCCACCTTCATGAAGCTGGCCACCGGGCTGAAGCGGCCCAGCCGGGGCACGATCGAGATCGCCGGGCGGGAGGTGGACGGGCCGTTGAAGATCACCGGCATGGCCTTCCAGGCGCCCAGCCTGCTGCCCTGGCGCACGACAGTGGCCAACGTGATGCTGCCGCTGGAGATCGTGGAGCCCTACCGCTCCACCTTCAAGCAAAAAAAGGCGGAGTACGAGGCCAAGGCCCGCAAGCTGCTGCAAAGCGTCGGCCTGGGCGGCTACGAGGACAAGTTTCCCTGGCAGCTCTCCGGCGGCATGCAGCAGCGCGCCAGCATCTGCCGCGCGCTGATCCACGAGCCGAAGATGCTGCTGCTGGACGAGCCCTTCGGCGCGCTGGACGCCTTCACCCGCGAGGAGCTGTGGTGCACGCTGCGCGACCTGCAGGCGACGCAGAAGTTCAACGTCATCCTGGTCACCCACGACCTGCGCGAGAGCGTCTTCCTGGCCGACACGGTGTACGTCATGAGCAAGAGCCCCGGGCGCTTCGTGGTGAAGCGCGAGATCGACCTGCCCCGCCCCCGCGACCTGGAAGTGACCTACACCCCTGAGTTCACCGACATCGTGCACGAGCTGCGCGGCCACATCGGCGCGATGCGCAAGCCGGCCGCTTCTGGCTCGGAGGTGGCGCAATGATGTCCAGGAAGTCCCTCGAACAGGCCTCGCCCTGGATCCTCCTGGTGCTGGTGCTGCTGGTCTGGGAGCTGTTGTGCCGCGCCTTCAACGTGTCGGAGTTTGTCTTTCCGAGCCCTTCCAAGATCGCCCTGGCGCTGCAGGATCAGGCCGGATTGATCGCCGGCCACGCCTGGCGCACCTTCTGGGTGACGATGGCCGGCTTCGGCCTGTCCATCGTCGTGGGCGTGCTGCTGGGCTTTCTGATCGGCAGCTCGCGGCTGGCCTACACCGCCGTCTACCCGCTGATGACCGGCTTCAACGCCCTGCCCAAGGCGGCCTTCGTGCCCATCCTGGTGGTGTGGTTCGGCATCGGCGTCGGCCCGGCGGTGATCACCGCCTTCCTGATCAGCTTCTTCCCGATCATGGTCAACATCGCCACCGGTCTGGCGACGCTGGAGCCGGAGCTGGAGGACGTGCTGCGGGTGCTGGGCGCCAAACGCTGGGACGTGCTCACCAAGGTGGGCCTGCCGCGCTCGCTGCCCTATTTCTACGGCTCCTTGAAGGTGGCGATCACGCTGGCCTTCGTCGGCACCACGGTGTCGGAGATGACCGCGGCCAACGAGGGCATCGGCTACCTGCTGATCAGCGCAGGCAGCTCGATGCAGATGGGCCTGGCCTTCGCCGGCCTGGTGGTGGTGGGTGCGATGGCGATGGCGATGTACGAGTTCTTCTCCATCGTCGAGCGGCGCACCACCGGCTGGGCGCACCGGGGCTCGCAGGGTCACTGAGGGGTGGAGGTCGGCTCCTTGCGTCGCGGCCACACCCCGGTGGCCAGCGCGGTGCCGGCCAGCACCACCGCGCCACCCAGTGCCATGCGCAGGGTGAATACCTCGTCCAGCAGCAGCGCGCCCCAGACGGTGGCGAACAGCGGCACCAGGTAGGTCACCGTCACCGCCCGCGCCGGGCCCACCCGGGCCAGCAGGCGGAAGTACAGCAGGTAGGCCAAAGCGGTGCAGCCCACGCCCAAAGCCAGTGCGGAGCCCCAGGCCGCCGCACCGGGCAGGGTCGCCGGCCAGAGCCACAGCGCAAAGGGCGTCAGCACTGCGGCGGCGGCCACCTGGGAACCGGTAGCGCTGACCAGTGCCGGCACGCCCACGGTGTGGCGACGGGCGTAGTTGGCGGCAAAACCGTAGCTCAGCGCCGCGCAAAGACTGGCCAGCAAGGCCCAGCCGCTGCCGCCGGGCTTGAAGTCGGCCTGGTCCGCAGCCAGCACCACCACACCGGCCAGCCCCAGCAGCAGGCCGACCAGCCGAGGCGGCGTGAGGCGCTCGCGCAGCCACAGCGCCGCCACCACGGCGGTGAAGATCGGCGTGGTGGCGTTCAGGATGGCCGCCAGCCCAGCGGTGATCGACAGCGTCGCCCAGGCGATCAGCACGAAGGGCAGCGCGGAGTTGCTCAGGCCCATCACCGCCATCACGCCGGCCCGGGCACGCAACTCGCCGCCCTGCCGCCGGGCCAGCAGCAGCGGCAGCAGGCAGGCGCTGGCGATCACCACCCGCAGCCACATCAGGGGCACCGCCCCGAAGGCCGGCGCCGCATGGCGCATGAAGAGGAAGGAGCCGCCCCACAGGGCGGCCAGCAGCAGCAGGTCGGCCAGGTCGCGGGGCTTCAAGCCGCTGCCTCCACCGAGCGTTGGCGCTGCCACAGCAGCGGCGCGCCGGCCTCGAAGGCCAGCAGCGCGCGCTTGCGGTCCAGCCCGCTGGCGAAACCGGTGAGCGCGCCGTCGCGGCCCAGCAGGCGGTGGCAGGGCACGATCAGCGTCAGCGGGTTGCGCCCCGTGGCGGCGCCCACCGCCCGCACGGCTCTGGGCCGGCCGATGGCCGCCGCCACCTCGCCGTAGGAGCGGGTGGCGCCCCAGCCGACGCGGGCGATCTCGCGCCACACCGCCTGCTGGAAATCGGTGCCGCGCGGCGCCAGCGGCAGGTCGAAGCCGCGGCGACGCCCGGCAAACCAGTCGTCCAGCTGGGCGGCCACCTGCTGCAGCAGCGCATCGCCATCGTCGCGCCGCCAGGCCGGGTCGGGCCCGTGCACATGCTTGTCGCCGTCGAACCAGGCGCCCACCACGCCCCGGTCGTCAGCGGCCAGCAGCATGCGACCCAGCGGGCTGCGGTGGTGGGTCCAGCGGGTGGGGTCGGTCATGCAGGTTCCTTGTCGGTCGAGGGCCAGGCGGGAGCGCCTTCGGCCAGGCGGCGCCACAGGTGCATCGTGGCGTAGCCGCGCCAGGGGCGCCAGGCTTCGGCCCGGCGGTCGGCCTCGCGGGCATCGGATGCGCCCAGGGCACGCATCAGGGCCACATCGCCGCTGGGCCAGGCGTCCGGCCAGGCCAGCGCGCGCAGCGCAATGTAGCGGGCCGTCCAGGGGCCTATGCCGGGCAGGGCCTCCAGCCGGGTCAGGGTGGCCTCCACATCGGCGGTGGGCCCCAGGTCCAGCTGGCCGAGCACCACCGCTCGCGCCAGCGCCTGCAGCGCGGTGACACGCTGGCGCACGATGCCCAGCGCGCCGATCGTCTCCGGCGCCGCCTCGGCCAAGCGCTGCGGCGTGGGGAAGAGGTGGGTCAGGCCGGGTGGCCGGTCCGCGGCCTCGAAGGGCTCACCCAGCGCCGCCACCAGCCGGCCGGCCAGGGTGTGTGCGGCCTTGACGGTGATCTGCTGGCCCAGCACGGCCCGCACCGCCAGCTCGAAGCCGTCGACACAGCCCGGCAGGCGCAGGCCCGGTGCATCCGCCGCCAGCGCGCCCAGCACCGCCGCCACCGCCTGGGGGTCACCGTCCAGGTCGAACAGCCGGCGCAGCGCCGCCAGCACCGCGGGCAACACCGGCAGCAAGGCGGGCGAGAGCGTCAACCGCAGCGCATCGGTCCGGGTCGACGGGGTCACCTCGATCCAGCCGATGTGGGCCCCGCCCCCAACTTCGTCGCCCGCCAGTCGCAGGCTGCGGCGGTAGGCCCCAGCCGGCGTGCCGGCGGCGCCGGGAAGGTCCACCGCCTCCACCCCCGGCAGCGCCCGGGCCGCCAGGAAGCCCAGCAGCCTGGGCCAGTCCAGCGGCGGCCGGTAGGCGAGATCGAGCTGGATCGACTCCGTCGGCGCAACGTCCGCCCTCACCTCGGGCAGCGCTGCAGCGCGGCGATCGCGGCGCAGCGCACTCGGCGCCAGCCGGTAGCGGCTGCGGAACAGGGTCTGCAAGCGCCGCAGGCTGCCAAAGCCCGCCGCCAGGGCCACCTCGGTGACCGGCAGGCGGGTGTCGGTGAGCAGGCGTTTGGCCATCAGCAGCCGCTGGGTCTGGGCGTAGTCCACCGGGCTGACGCCGAAGGCCTGGCGGAACACCCGACGCAGGTGCCGGTCGCTGATGCCCAGACGGGACGCCAGTTCGTCCAGCCGGCCGGCCTGCGCCGGCCCGGCCTGCAGGCGTTGCGCCGCCGCCCAGGCCAGCCGCGAGGACAGCTCCGTGGCCGCCCAGCCCGGTGCCAGCTCCGGCCGGCAGCGCAGGCAGGGGCGAAAGCCCGCCGCCTCCGCCGCCGCGGCATGGCCGAAGAAGCGGCAGTGCGGCGCCAGCGGTGTGCGCACCCGGCACACCGGCCGGCAGTACACGCCGGTGGTGGTGACGCCGACAAACAGCCGGCCGTCGAAGCGGGCGTCGCGCGCCAGGAACGCAGCGTAGGCCGGCCCGGCATCGATCGGGGGTGGGGCTTCGGCTCGGGATGGCAGCGACATGGACGGCATTGTCGGTGCGCCGACCGGGGGTGGCGCGCCGTTTCCGGACCTCAGGTTCGGGCGGCCCGGTGGCTGGGCCGACCCGGCAGGTCGTGACGGCCGTCATGGTGGACGCCGCTGCCGACTCAGGTCTGCCCCGGCCGGGTCGATGTCCCGGGCAGCACCGTCCATCCCGCCGCAGGGGCGGTGCAGCGCCGGGTGCCCCAGATGTCCGACTTCCTCTCCTTCCCCTCCTTCACCGCTCGAGAACCGTTCTTCTGTGCGCCTGCGCCAAGTCGCCGGGGCCGTCGCGATGCGGTGAACGCTGCCACACGGCTCGGCCTGCTGTGCGGCACCCTGGGGTTGATGGTGCTGGCCGGCTGCGGCGGTGGGGCCGACGACGCCACCCAGGCCCCCCCAGCCGCTGACGCCGGCACGGCCGCCACACTGCAGACGCTGGAGCTGCGCCCTGGCCTGCACCTGGCCGCCCTGGTGCCACCGGAGCCCGACCTGTCGGACGCCGACGGCTCCGAGGCCTCCGCGCTGCGCGATCCCACCGAGCTGCCCCTGCCCGACGCAGCCACCGACCTGCCCACCGGTGGGCTGGATCCGGCCAGCCTGCAGCAGGCGCTGTCGGCACCTGCGAACGGCAGCCTCCCCGATGGCCGACGCCGGGCGCAGGGGCTGCTGGGTCAGCTCCAGCGCAGCGCCCGCATGCTCACCCCCGCGCAGATCCGTGCCGCCTACGGCCTGCCTGCGCTGGCCGATGCCCGCGCGGCCCAGCTGGGTGCCGGGCAGACCCTGTACCTGATCAACGCCTACCACCACCCGGACGTGGCGGGCGACCTGGCGGTGTTCAGTCAACGTTTTGGCCTGCCCGACTGCCCTGAGGTCGAGCTGCCGCCGGACAGCCCCCTGCCACTGGCCGCCGCGGCCGGCGGCCGCGGCTGCCAGCTGCTGGTGCTGCAGGCCGCCCCCGGCCGCGACAGCGCCGGTGCGGCCGGTCAACGCAGCCGCACGCTGCCGGAGGTGCGGCGTGTGTGGGCCACCGAATCGGCCCTGGATGTGCAGTGGGCCCACGCCATCGCACCGCACGCCAGGCTGGTGCTGATCGAGGCGGCCTCCTCCTCCGCCGTGGACCTGATGGCCGCGGTCGCCCTGGCCACCCGCCTGGGGCCGGGGGTGGTGAACATGAGCTTTTCCACCGGCGAGTTTTCGCTCGCGGCCATGCAGCAGATCGGTGCACCCTTCGACACGGCGGCGATGAGTTTTGTCGCCTCGGCGGGCGACCGGGGTTCAGCGTCCAACTGGCCGGCGGCCGATCCGCGGGTGCTGGCCGTCACCGGCACCCGACTGAGCTGGCTGGGGCGGCAGCGCATCGAAACCGCCTGGTCCTCCACCGGCGGCGCCACCAGCCAGCAGGTGCCGGAGCCCACCTACCAGGCCGGCCTGCTCAAGCCAGGCGACCCGGCCACCCCGGGCGCGGTGCGCTGGCGCGGCAGCGCCGACGTGGCCTTCAACGCCGACCCCTACACCGGCCAGTACATCTACATGACCCCATCGGAGTCCACCGGCGGCAGCGGCTGGTCGGTCGCGGGCGGCACCAGCATCGCCGCGGTGCAGTGGTCCGGCCTGCTGACGCTGGCCAACGCACTGCGGGCCGAACGGGCCCTGGCGCCGCTCGGCGCTCCCCATGCGCGGCTGTACCAGGCGGCCCTCGGCGCCAGCACCCGCTGGCAGGCCGCCTTCCTGGACATCACCGCCGGGCGCAATGGCGACTGCGGCGCCATGTGCAAGAGCGCGCCCGGCTACGACCTCACCAGCGGCCTGGGCAGCCCGCGGGTGGCGGGGCTGCTGGAACTGCTGGCCGCACCCTGATCCTGCGGGTGGGGCCACTGCAGCTGCCTCATCCTGGGGCAATCCAACGCCGGCCCAAGGATGACAAGCGCTTGCGCGCGGCGTCCGGAGCTTTTCCACAAGGTTGTCCCCGGGAACTGTGGAAGCTCCGGGCGCGGCGCATCGGCACGTGGTTTTCCACCGTGAGGTCTGACACGGCAAGCCTCAATGTGACCGAAATACGACAGGATCCGCATTGACTTTTCCGAGCCAGGGAGGAAGTCGATGCCGCCCATCGCCGGCTGCCTCATTCCCGGGCAATCCAAGCTTCACCCAGCAGGGGCGCGCCTCTGCGCGCACCGTCCCAGGCCAACCCACAGCGTTATGCACAGAGCGTGTGGACGGATCACCGGGTTTCCACGGACTTCAACTTGTCCACAGCCGGCAAAGTTGTCCCCAGCCCTTGACAGCCGCCCCTTCGGCACAACGCCCTGCTGCGTTGGGTCGGCCCAGGGCATCCGCAGCGGCGGCGACAATCCTTCGATGACCTGGCTTGGCCACCTTGACCTGCACTACACCTCTCACCAGGGCGAAACCCGCGCGCTGGACCGCCACCACGGACCGCTGCGGGTGCTGCGCCGCCTGTACCCGGAGGGCCCGGCCGTTTGCCACCACGTGTTGGTGCACCCCCCGGGCGGCATCGTGGGCGGAGATCGGCTGGAGGTGGAGGCCCGCCTGGACGCCGGCAGCCACGCCCTGCTGACCACCCCGGGGGCCACACGTTTCTACCGCAGCGGCGGCGCCGTGGCCGAGCAGCGTGTGCGGGCCCGGCTGGAAGACGGGGCCCGGCTGGAATGGCTGCCGCTGGAGACGCTGGCCTACCGCGGCTGCCGGGCGGAGAACCACCTGCGCTTCGAGCTGGCACCGGGAGCGGAGATGATGGGCTGGGACCTGCTCGCCCTGGGTCTGCCGGCCGCCGGCGAACCCTGGGACGAAGGGGACTACCTGCAGCACCTGGAGCTGCCCGGGGTGTGGCTGGAACGCGCGCGCGTCCGCGCCGACGATCACCGCCTGCTGCACAGCCCGCTGGGCTGGGCCGGGCAGGGTGTGCTGGCCACCCTCTGGTTTGCTACCGGGAAGCTCTTGGAGCCGTCGCGGCGCGAGGCCCTGCTGGAGGCGGCCCGCGCTGCCGTGGACACCTTCGAGCCGGTCCTGCCGGCCGGCGCCACCAGCCCGGACGACCGGGTGCTGGTGCTGCGCGCCCTGGCCCCTCGGGTGGAGCCGGTGATGGCGCTGCTGCAGCAGGTCTGGGCGCGGTGGCGTCAGGCCGGCTGGGGCCTGGCGCCCTGCCCGCCCCGGGTGTGGCGAACCTGAGGGCCGGGCCGAACATGCAACAAGGCATCGTCTACGCCGCTCTGGCCTACGGGCTGTGGGGCCTGTTTCCGCTCTACTTTCGCCTGCTGGCGGAGGTGGCGCCGCTGGAGGTGCTGGCGCACCGCTTCATCTGGTCGATCGGCTTCCTGCTGCTGATCCTGGCGGTTCTGCGCCGCTGGGCCTGGTTGGGCCCGGCGTTGCGCACACCGAAGGTGCTGGGCCTGTTCGTGCTCAGCGCCACGCTGCTGTCGGTCAACTGGTTCGTCTACATCTGGGCCATCACGAACCACCGGGTGCTGGAGGCCAGCCTGGGCTACTTCATCACCCCGCTGGCCAATGTGCTCACCGGCGCTCTGGTGCTGCGCGAGCGGTTGCGCCCGGCACAGTGGGGCGCCGTCGCACTGGCCGCCCTGGGCGTGGGCTGGATGACCTGGCAGCTCGGCGACCTGCCCTGGGTGGCCCTGGTGCTGGCCGCCAGCTTTTCCATGTATGGCCTGGTGCGCAAGACCGCCCCGCTGGGTGCGCTGGAGGGGCTCACTTTGGAGACGATGCTGCTGGCACCGTTGGCGCTGGCCGGGCTGCTGTGGGCCACCTCGCAGGGGTTGGCCCGGTTTGCGCCGGCCGACTGGGATGTGAAGGGCCTGCTGATCGCCAGCGGCCCGGTCACCGCCATCCCGCTGCTGCTGTTTGCGGCGGGCGCAAGGCGCATCCCGCTGAGTGTGCTGGGCATGCTGCAGTACATCGGGCCGACGATCCAGTTCTTCCTCGGGGTCTGGCTCTTCCATGAGCCCTTCTCGCCCACCCGGCTGCAAGGCTTCGTGTTGATCTGGTGCGCCTGCGCCCTGTTCAGCGCAGAACTGTTGTGGCGCAGCCGGCAACCTGCGGCGCCGGATCCATCGGCCTGAGGCAAGGCGTCACCGCCGCACACGGCACCGACCCGCCGCTGGCTTAAGCTCGCCCCATGTCTGCCCTGCCCCAAAGGGCTGCCCGCGCACCGCGAGCGGCCATCCACCAGCTGCGCTCCACCCTGTTGTCGGCGCGCGACCTGCTCGTCACCGCCGGCCCGGTGCTGCTGCTCGCCCTGGGGGCGATCGTGCTGGCCTACTGGCTGCTCAACCCGACCCCGCCCAAGCGCATGGTGCTGGCCACCGGGCCTGCACAGGGCGCCTACGCGGAGTTCGGCCGTCGCTACCAGGAAGCGCTGAAGAAGGACGGCATCGAAGTGCAGCTGCAGTCCAGCCGGGGTTCGCTGGAGAACCTGCAGCTGCTGCGCGAAGGCAAGGTCGATGCTGCCTTCGTGCAAGGCGGGGCGGAATCGGCCCCCGGACTCAGCGACGAGGAGGAGGACGAGGCGAGCGACCTGCTCAGCCTGGGCAGCCTGTTCCGCGAGCCGGTCTGGGTGTTCTACCGCGAGTCGGCGGCCGTGATGGCCTTCCAGCGCAGCAGCCTGGACAGCCTGTCGCAACTGGCCAGCTGGAAGCTCAACATCGGTCACGAGGGCAGCGGTGTCACCAACCTGATGCGCAGGCTGCTGCAGGCCAACGGCCTGGACACCCGGCAGATGCAGCTCGGCCGCCTGGAACCGACCCCGGCTGTGATGGCGCTGATCGACGGCGACATCGACGCCCTGGCGCTGGTCTCGGCGCCGGAGTCCCCGCTGGTGCGCATGCTGCTGATCACCCCGGGCATCCGCCTGCTGGACTTCGCTCAGGCCGAGGCCTACGCCCGCCGGGTGCCGCAGGTGCAACCCATCATCCTGCCGCGGGGGGTGGTGGACCTGGCCCAGGACCTGCCTGCCCAGGACATGCGCCTGGTGGCACCGATGGCCACCCTGCTGGTGCGCGACGAC
Source organism: Burkholderiales bacterium (assembly GCA_016703325.1). Taxonomy (GTDB): domain Bacteria; phylum Pseudomonadota; class Gammaproteobacteria; order Burkholderiales; family Burkholderiaceae_C; genus Sphaerotilus. The sequence continues at coordinate 92,969 of JADJCH010000062.1, forward strand.
ACCCACCCCGCGCTGCAGCAACTGCTGGTGCAGGCGGCCAAACGCATCCACGGCGAGCCCAACTGGTTCCAGCACAAGGGCGAGTTCCCGCAGAAGGGTGTCAGCGACCACCCCCTGGCACCCGAAGCGCAGCGCTTCTACGAGTCCGGTGCACCCCTGCTGCAGCGCTACCTGCCGTTCTGGATGGCCAATCTGGTGGACCGGATGTGGGTGGTGCTGGTGTCGATCGCGGCGCTGCTGATCCCGCTGTCGCGCATCGTGCCGCCGCTGTACACCTTCCGCATCCGCTCACGCATCTTCCGCTGGTACGGCAGCCTGCGCGACATCGAGGAACGCGCCGGTGCCGCCGACCGCAGCGAGGCCGACACCCGCCAGCTGCTGGACGAATTGGCCGACCTGGACACCCGCGTCGAACGCCTGCCGGTGCCGCTGTCCCACGCCGAGGAGCTGTACGCCCTGCGCAGCCACATCCGGCTGGTGCAGCGCAGATTGGGCGGCGGGTGAATCCGGCAGCCGCACTGTGCGCTGATGTCCCCCCGCTGCAGTCGGCGAGACCACGGACAGGGCAAGCGTGTGGGAAAACTGTCAGAACGACGCCACCTTGCAGCCCAGCGCTGAATCGATGCCCATCCGCAACAGTTGATCGTCACGTGTGACCAGAACGGCGCCATGGACGTTCGCGCTGGCCATCACGATGGCGTCGGGCAATTTGACCGAGCGCCGAGCCCGCAAGGAAGCCACTTCGGCCAACAGGGCCCGGTCGGTCCGGTTCAGTCCGACCACATCGACACGCTCAGCAAAAGCCTCGAACAACTTCCGATCGGCATCGCTGAGCCCCGAGAAACTGAGAAATTCAATCTGGTTGACGATGGAGATGCCAACCCACGAGGCCGCCTGGACACGCCGCAGCAACCCCTGGTGGCCCTGAAGCAACGCAACGATGGCGTTGGTGTCCAGCAGCAGGCGTGGTTCACCATTCATCGCGCAGTCCGCGTTGAGCCGCAACGGCATCCCCTTGCCATTGCAGTTTGCCGACGAGATCAGAAAACTCTGCCTTGCCGGCAGGATTGGACGGTGCGTCGTTGGCCGCCGCAGTGTCCTCCACGACCACCAGCACCCGGCGCCGCTGCATCGGCAACGGAGGTGCCTCCAGCCAGACCAGTTCGGTGCCACTGAGTTCAGCCTGGTAGCTGCGCAACATGAAACTCTCCTGAGACCGCCAAAACGGCACTTGGATGTTAGCTTTCTGACGCGACCGGGCGCAGTCCCCACGGTCAGATCTGCCCATCGTTGGGCCACCCCAAGGAGGATGTGGGCACAAACGCCAACTCGGTACCGTTCCCTGACGTCGCTACCATCCGGCGCCATGCAAGACCGCACCACCCCCATCCGCCAGCGCCTCGCCCAGCTCAGGCAGGTGCTGCAGCACCACGACGTGGCGGCGCTGCTGATCCCGTCCTCGGATCCGCACCTGTCGGAGTACCTGCCGCCGCGCTGGCAGGGACGGCAGCTGTTTTCCGGCTTCACCGGCTCGATGGGCACGCTGGTGGTCACCGGCGAGCGGGCGGTGCTGTTTGCCGACAGCCGCTACTGGACCCAGGCGGAGGCCGAGCTGGCCGGCACCGGGGTGGAACTGCTGCGCATCCCCACCGGCGCGGCGGTGCACCACGTCGACTGGCTGGCCGAGCAGGTGCCCGCCGGGGCCACGGTGGCGGTGGACGGGGCGGTGCTCGGCCTGGCCGCCGCACAGCAACTGGCACAGGCGCTGTCGCACCGGGGCGTCGTGCTGCACAGCGAGGTGGACCTGCTGGACAAGGCCTGGCCCGATCGGCCCGGCCTGCCGGAGGCCCCGGTCTACGAGCACCTGCCGCCCCAGGCCGCCGTGGCGCGTGCGGACAAGCTGGAGCAACTGCGCGCCGAGATGCGGCGCCTGGGGGCCACGCACCACCTGGTCTCGACGGTGGACGACATCGCCTGGATCACCAACCTGCGCGGCTCGGACGTCGACTACAACCCGGTGTTCCTGGCGCACCTGCTGATCGAGCTCGACGGCCGTGCCACGCTGTATGTGGCCGAGGGCAAGGTCAAGCCGGACCTGGCGGCACGTCTGCAGGCCGACGGCATCGAACTGGCGCCCTATGCCACCGCCGCGTCGTCGCTGGCGGCCCTGCCGGGCGGCGCCGTGCTGCTGCTGGATGCCCGCCGCATCACCCAGGGCCTGCGCCAGGCGGTGCGCGACGGGGTGCGGGTGGTCGAAGCCACCAACCCCAGCGTGCTGGCCAAGTGCTGCAAGACGCCCGCGGAGATCGCCTTTGTGCGCGAGGCGATGGAGCGCGACGCTGCGGCCATGTGCGCCTTCTACGCCTGGCTGGAAGGCGCGCTGGGCCGCGAGGCGGTGAGCGAGCTGACCATCGATGAGCGGCTGAGTGCCGAGCGGGCCCGGCAGCCGGGCTTCGTGTCGCTGAGTTTTCCGACCATCGCCGGCTTCAACGCCAACGGGGCGATGCCGCACTACCGCGCCACGCCCCAGTCCTTCGCACCGATCTCCACCCCCAACGGCCTGGTGGCCGAGGGGCTGCTGCTGATCGACTCGGGCGCGCAGTACCTGGGCGGCACCACCGACATCACCCGGGTCTGGCCGATCGGCACACCCAGCGCGGCACAGAAGGCCGACTTCACCCGGGTGCTGCGTGGCACCCTGGCGCTGAGCCGGGCGCGCTTCCCGGCCGGCACGCTGTCGCCACACCTGGACGCGCTGGCGCGCGCGCCGCTGTGGGAGGCCGGCCTGGACTTCGGCCACGGCACCGGACACGGGGTGGGCTACTTCCTCAATGTGCATGAGGGGCCGCAGAGCATCTCCCGGGCGGTGCCGGACCCGGTGATGGCGATGCGGCCCGGCATGATCACCTCGATCGAACCGGGCCTGTACCGCGAGGGCCGCTGGGGCATCCGCATCGAGAACCTGGTGCACAACGTCTCGCTGGGCCAGCCCGACGAGTTCGGCGAGTACCTGGGTTTCGAGACCCTGACGCTGTGCCCGATCGACACCCGCTGCATCGAGCCCGGCCTGCTGCGCGAGGACGAACGGGCCTGGCTGGACGACTACCACCGCGAGGTGTGGCGCCGCGTCAGTCCGCATGTGGGTGGTGCCGCGCGCGACTGGCTGGAGGCGCGCACCCGCGCGATGTGACGCCCCGGGATTGACGCTCCTTCACCGTCGAGGGCGGTTGCGGCAACATCGCTGCATGCCGGCGCAACAGGGTGGCCGGATCATTGCGGGGTTTCAAGACATCCCCGACAGGAGTCCTCATCGTGTCCATTCCCTCGCTCGGCCGGGCCTTTGCCCAGGGCCTGCGCCGCTTGCTGCACCTGTTGCCCGCCCTGGCGGTGGTGGGCCTCAGTGCCTGTGGCGGCTCCGACGACGCGCAGTACGCCCATGTGCGACTGCTCAACGCCAGCCCCGGCTACGACTCGCTGGACCTCTACCTTGGCGATGACCGCCAGGCGGCCGCCATTGCCACCGGTGCGGTGAGCAGCTACGCGGACGTCGACCCCGACACCTACGACACCTCGGTGCGCCGCGCCGACAGCGCCACCGACCTGGCCACCGTCGAGCGAGGCTACAGCGAAGACACCTCCTACACCCTGGTGGCCTACGGCTGGGAAGGCAGCCTGAAGACCTACCAGCTCACCGACAGCGAAGACAGCCCCGGCAGCGGCCTCACCCGGGTGCGGGTGTTCAACACAGCGACCGACGCCGGCACGCTGGACGTCTACCTGACCGACAGCGACACCGCACTCACCGACGCCACGCCGATCGCCTCCAGCGTGGCCGGCGCCAGCCTGTCCGCCTACAAGAACGTCGACAGCGGCAGCTGGCGGCTGCGGGTGACCGGAGAGGACGATGCCACCGACGTCCGGCTGGATCTGTCTTCCCTGGCGCTGGCCGGCAACAAGGTGGTCACCGTCGTGCTCACACCGGGCAGCGGAGGCGTGCTGGTCAACGCCATCGTGCTGGTGCAGGGCGGCAGCGCCACCGCCTACGACAACCCGTCGGCCCGCGTGCGGCTGGTGGCCGGCAGCACCGGCAACGCCACCCACAGCGCCGTGGTGGCCGGCACCACGTTGACCACCGGCACCCTGTCACCTGCCGTGGGCGCCTATGTGCTGGTCAACGCCGGCAGCGCCCAAGGCCTGGACCTGCAGGTCAACGGCAGCCGGCTGTCCACCACCACCGTCTCGCTGAGCGCGGGTGGGGACTACAGCCTGCTGGTGCACGGCGCTTCCACGGCCCCCCAGTTGACGGTGCTCAGTGACAACAACCGCCTGCCGTCCACCTCCAGTCAGGCCAAATTCCGCCTGGTCAACGGCGCGTACAACCTCGCCGGTGGCCTGACGCTGAACCTGGATTACGACGCTTTGGCCAGTGACATCGCAGTCGGCAGCGCCTCCAGCTACAAGGCCGTCACGGCCAGCACGGGCTCCACGATGACGGTGGACCTGTCGGGCAGCAGCCTGGCCAGCTGGACCGACCTGACCGTCACAGCCAAGGGGATCTACAGCGTGTTCGTGCTGGGCGATGCCAGCACGCCGACCGCGGTGCTGCGCCGCGACCGCTGACGCCCCTTTTCCCGTTCGTCGCGCCTCATGCCCAACGGGGCGCGGCGTCCCGTGGATGCGGCTTCGTCCATACCACCGCTGGACGAAGGCACGCATTGCCGCCAGGCCCAGCAAGACCCGCCATGACCCAGCACCAGTCCAGACCGACCGGATCAGGCCGACCGGCTGCGAACCTTTTGCCAGACCACCCGCACGACCGCCCTGACGGGCTCATCCAGCAGCAGCACCAGCGCGGCGTAGACCAATGCCCCCATGCCCAAGGCGGCAAAGATCGTGGCCACTCCGCCCGGCGGCACCATCCAGCGGGCCACCTGAAACGCCACAAAACCGCTGCCGGCGTACTTCAGCAGCGCGATGACTGGAAAACGCACCGGCAGCGTATGCGCTCCCAGCACACTCACCCCAGTGGCAAGAAAGACCATGCTGCAGAGGAAGGACAGGCCGGCCCCCAGCAGCCCGAACTGCGGCACCATGAACAGGTTGAGCGACATGTTCAATGCCGCGCTCAGGATCACCAGCACCATCAATTTCTTGGTCTGCTTGGCCAGGAACAGCCCTGCCCCGACCACCGGCATGGCGCCGTCCAATGCCATGGCTGCAATCACCGGCGGGATGACCACCGCCCCGGGTTCGTACTTGGCCGAAGCCAGCAGCACCAGCAACTGCCCGCCCACCAGCCACATGGCGGTGACGATGGCCACCGTGCCCAGCAGGTAGTAGCGCAGGACCTTCTCGACGAACACCTGGGTGGCCTCGCGACCCTGCTCTTCCCACAGGCGTGTGTACATCGGCGTCACGGCCAGCGACAGCGCAGTCGACAGCACCGACTGAATGTACTCGCACATGTTGAAGGCCGCCGCATAGGTCCCGAGCGGCCCGGATCCCATCACCGACTGGATGACATAGCGGTCCCCGATGTTCAGGATGACCCCGGCAAACTCGTAGGCCACCATCGGGATGCCGAACAGGGCCATGGCCTTGAACAGCCGGGGCGAAAACTGGCTGCCTCCCATTTCATGGCGCTTCCAGAGGTACCAGGCCACGAAACCGGTGGTCAGCAGTTCGGCCAGCAGGGTGCCTCCGAAAAAGCCCTCCAATGTCGGGGAGACCAGGAACACCGCCCCAAGTGCCCCGGCGAGGATGGCATAGCGGCGAATCACGTTGTAGACGCTGTACCAGCCGCTCAGATGCTGCGCACGCAGCAGGTTCATCTGCGCGCTGTCCATCACCCGCACCAGAATGAGCACGGCGGTGAGGGCAAACAGGCCGTGCATGCCGGGGTGGCTCCACCAGGACTCGGGGATGACCTGGCTGAGCGCCAGCCAGACCAGCGAGATCACCGCCCCGACCACGCCCATGCCGATCACCACGGTGGCGAAGAACTGCCGCGCGGTCTCCGGTGTCTTGCCGGCCCGCATCTCCTCGTGGAAGCGCACGATCGAATGCTGCATGCCGAACTTGCCCACCACCGTGGCCAGCAGCAGCGTGCTGGTCACCAGGCTCATGGCACCGTACTGCTCGACGCTGAACACCCGCGTGAAGATGGGAAACGACACCAGCCCCGCAATGATGACCAGCAGGGTGCCCAGCGAATAGTGGGACAGGTGGACGGCGAGGCGCTTGAGCATGGGGCTTCCGTAGGGCAGCCAGGCTCGCAACACACCCCACTCGGCTCGACCTTCCGATCCTCCCGGCAGCGATGCGCAATTCGCCTGGCAGCAGTCGATTCGGCAGGCCGGCAGCATATCAGCCAGCCAAGACCGCTCCCCGCCTGTTCGATACGACGCCGGCCGTGCAACCACCGGCACAGGGCCCGGATTTCAGGCGTGCAAATTGCTTTTCATGAACGTTCTCACAAGCACGCTCCTGCCCTGGTGGCAACGGTGCCTACATCGAACGAGAAAAATGAACACCGCATGTGCGGCGGTTCGATCCGGAAAAGTCGCGATCGTGAAAATGTCCTCGCAATGGCATGATTCCCATCAAGGCGGAAACGTTTGGACACTTCCTTCCGCACCACCCAACCCTCTCGCCCGTGCCAGACCCTCGGCACGGGCTCGACAGACCTGCCCACGCCCTTTGCCTGGAGCGCGCCCATGACTCAAACCCGAACCTTTGCCTGGACCCGCGGGGCCGATGGCCTGCGTCAGATCGCCGCGCCATGGCAGGAACTGGCCGATTCGCTGCCGGATGCCGAGTACTTCCAGCGGCCCCAGTGGTACGAAGCGTACCTGCAGCTGTCCGAAGCTCCACAGGACATGGTCTGGATCACGGTGCATGAACAGAACCGACTGAAGGCCGTGTTGCCGCTGCAGCAGTTGAAGCGGCGCATGGGCCCCTTGACCGTGCGCGAGCTGCGCCTGGTCAACCACGGGCACATGACGCTGGCCGACGTCTGTGCCGACCGCAGAGACACCACCCTCTGGCCCGAGCTGTGGCGCTGGCTGCACGGCCGCCAGGCCCCGGACTGGGACCGCCTGGTGGTCACCCACACCCCGGCCGACGGCGTGCTGGCCGGCTGGATGCAGCAGCAGCCGCCGGCTCACCTGCTGCAGTCGGTGGCCTCCAGCAGCGCCAGGGTGGATTGCCGTCGCGGCCTGGATGAGCTGCTCAAGGCCTGTGGCGGCAACCACCGCAGCAACCTCTCTCGGCGCAGCAAGCGTGCAGAAGCCATGGGGCCGCTGCGTTACGAGCTCGCACGCACCCCCGAGGAACTGGCCCGGCTGATGCCGGTGTTCATGTCTCTGGAGGCCTCGGGCTGGAAGGGCAAAGCCGGCAGCGCGGTGGCCAGCACACCCAAGGTGCAGGCCTTTTACGACAGCCTGCTGGACGGCTTCGGCCGGCGCGGCGAGTGTGAAATCGACGTCCTGTACGTCGGGGACAGGGCCGTGGCCTCGGTGCTGTGGTTTCGCACGGCACGCCAGATCCACCTGCAGAAGATCGGCTACCTGGAAGAGCTGTCCGACCTCAGTCCGGGCAAGCTGCTGATGCGGGAGTCGTTCCGTCGCGCCTGTGCGGACCCCAGTCTGGATCGCCTGTGCTTCATCACCCACCCGGACTGGGCCGACCCCTGGAAGCCGGAAGGCAACCCGGTGCTGGAGTTCAGCGCCTTCTCCAATGGCTTGAAGGGCAGCCTGCTGTTCCATCTCAACCGCATCAAGCGCAACCGGCAAGCCAGGCGAGCCGAACAGGCCCGACAGGCGGCCGCAGCCACCCCATCCCCTTCGGCCCCGGACACGTCCGTACCGTCACAGCAGCAGGCTGCGACGCTGGAGCCGGCAACTTCATGATGCTGGCGGTGGCCCAGAGACCCTGACCTCAACGTGACAGCGCCGGCAGGCGCTGTTTTTCATGGGCACCGTTGCGTCTCGACATGCGGAAGGGCCCCCCAACAACAATGCACCGCCGACCCGAAGGTCGGCGGTGCGATGCGGTGGACCTGCGTCCGTGTCGTGTCAGAACGGCCGCCAGCCCCCGTCGGTGCCGTTGGCTTCGCCGGAGTTGCCCGGGTCGGGCCTCCAGGTCGGCCCGCCGAGTGAACCGAAGCCACTGTCGTTGGCCGAGGAACTGGCTTTGTGGCGCGCATCGCGGATGGCGGTGTGTGCACCCCAGGCGGCCTGCTGGGTCTGCTGCAGCAGCTTGAAGGCGCCGAGCACCTTCTGCAGCCGCTCGGCCTGCTGTCGCAGGGACTCGGCCGTGCCGGCGCTCTGTTCGGCCAGCGCGGCGTGGTTGCGCTGCATGCGGTCGAGCTGCTGCACCGATTCCTGCACCGGCAGCTGCGCTGCGGCCGACCGGCCGTCGGCCGCCTGGCGCACCTGGGTGACGATCTCCGCGGCCTGCTGCACCGAGGTCAGCAAGGCCTCCATGGTGGTCCCGGTGTCCTGCTGCAGCGCCTGCGCAACGGCTCCGGCGCTGCCATCTCCGCCGGCCTGCACCAGCGCGCGGATCTCGCGGGCCGCCTGCGTGGCTCGCTGCGCCAGGCTGCGCACGTCGGCCGCAGCTCCGGCTGCCGCACTGCCCTGACGGCTGCGGGCCGCCTCGACCGCCGCATTGAGCGCCAGCAGGTTGGTCTGGAAGGCGATGCTGTCGATGACGGCCACGATCTCGGCGATGCGCCGGCCGGTGGCACCGATGTCTTCAATGTGAGCCACCACCTGTGACACCAGGCTGCTGCCGCGTTCAGCCGAGTCGGCCGCCGTGCGCAGCAGCTCCGGATCCAGCGGCAGCGCAGGCAGCGGAACACCGGAGAGGGCCCCAGTCCCGATCGGTTCGGTTGCCGCAGGCAGTGGAGCCGCAGCCGTCAGCGTCTGGTTCGCGGCTGCCTTGGCCCGCGCAATCACCTGACGGGCCGATTCGGCCTGGCCCGGCAGCGGAGTCGACAGGCTGGTCTTGGATGCCCCCGGCGATGCCACCATCGGTCCATCGGTCGCCGCGGGCGGCGCAGCGCCCTCCGCAACCGGGGCCGGAGCCGGAGCCGATACCTTGCGCTGCAGGCGGTCGGTGGCTCGGCGCATCGGGTGAACGGTCAGTCCTGAAGTCCCTCGGGCCGGAGGCAGGAGAGCCGCATCGCCCGCCGTCGCCCCGCCCGACACTGCAGCGGCGCCCCCCTGGCCAGACGCACGTGAGCTGAACGGCCCCGTCGCCGTCAGCGACGCCGGCACGAGCTGCGCCTCCGCCGGGTGCGGAGAAGGGGCCGCCTGGGCTCGCCCGACGGATCGGCCGCTGGTCCGCGACGGTGGCACGGCGCGAAGCTGATTTTCCCAGACAGTGAGACCGCGGCGCAGCAACGACCAACCCAAACCGCCCGCCAGCGCCACCGCCGTCAGGCTCCAGGCGAGCCACTGCAGCAACAGCCTCTGCGACGCTTCCTGCTGCTGCTGCTGCTCGCTGCGAAGCTGCAGCGCGATGCGGCGCTGCAGCTCTTCGGCCTGCGCGCGCCAGCGAGCCTCTGCCAGGAGGGCGCGGGTTTGCAGCGTGCGGGCGGCTTCGACGGCCTGGCCGTCGCGGGCCTGGCGCTGCGACAGATCCAGCCACTGGAAAACATCCTCCCGGGCCGACGCCACGCTGTCGAGCAGTGAAGGCAGCCAGGCCGGCACCGGCTGGCCCCAACCCTGACGCAGTCGGCGCTCCAGGGCCTGCACCCGTTCGCGCGCCTCGGCATGGCGCCGCTGCGCCTCTTGGGGATCGGCCGCCGCGACGATCTGCCGGCTGTACAGGCTGGCCTGGCCCATGGCATCCATCAGCTCATGGGCGGCTGCGGCCTGGACAGGGGTGCCCGACTCCGCGCCGCGGGACTGCAGATGCAGCATCCAGCCCCCCAGGGCCACCACCAGCAGCATCAAGGCGACCTGGACGAAAAACGCCAGACGCAACCTGGAAGGCTGGCCAGGTTCGGCAGCGAGGTCGGAGAACAAGGGGTTGGAAGACATGGAACGGCGCTCCTGCGCGGTCAATATGCAACCGATTGTGTCGATCCCGCCGGCCCCACCCAAGCCCTTGATCGCGCGCTCCGCGCCATTGCACCGCGCGCAAAACTGCAAGAGGCGGACAAGCCACCCGGTGTGGCTTGTAGGCACCACCTGAGCAGGTGGTGCCCTCTGTCGTCAGCCCTGCACCGTCGGTGAATCAACCGGCACGCAGCATGCGCGCAGCCAGCGCCTCTCGCAGCGTATCTGCACCGTCCTGCAGGTGGGCCTGCGCTTCGGTGGAAAGCCCGGGGCGTTTGACCGCCGCCTGCAGTTTTTGCAGCAGGGCCTGGGCCTGTTGACGCTGCAGGCTGCGCAGGTCGGCCCGCCCCGGTGCGGCCGGGCGCAGCAGCTGGCCGGTCAGGCGGGCCAGGTGGTCGCGCTGCAGTTCGCGGCGGTCGGCGCTGATGTCCCCTCGCGGGGCCGACAGCTCGGCCCAGATCTCGCGCTCCAGCCGGCTGTGCAGCTCGGCCAGCCGCAGTGTCTGCCCGGGCGCGCTCGCCTTGCCTTCGCTGTCCAGCAGGCGCTGGGCCACGCCGTCGCTGAGCAACTGGGCCAGCAGGCTGCGGCGCAACTCGGCCAGCACGTTGGCGGGCGAGTAGTCGGTGGCCACCGCGCTGCCGCTTTCTTCCAGGGCGTCGCGGCGCTCCAGAAAGTCCGGCGCCAGCCGGCGCTGCAGGGCCGCAGAGACGCTCAGCCCTTCGGCCGAGAACACCCCGCGGGCCAGCAGGTCCAGCGCCTCACGCTGGCGCTCGGCGGCCAGCGGCTGCAGCGGGTCGCGCCCGCTGCCGGGTGCGTCGCGCAGGGTGCGCACGCCGCCCACCTGGCGCGCCAGGATGCCGGCGCTGCGGCCCACGTCACGCAGCGCGTAGGACACGATGCGGCGCAACAGCGGGTACTCCGACTGCGCGTCCAGCGGCCGCTGCTCCAGCCGGGCCAGCAGGTCGCGGGCGATCTCCAGGCGATTGCGGGCGAAGGCCACCGGGTCATCGCCCAGGTCACCCTGCAGGGTTTCCGGATCGATGCCGAGGTAGTTGTCCTCGTCGGTGCCGTAGGCCAGTTCCGGCTCGACACCGCGGGCGGCGATGCGGGCCAGCTCGGCCGCCTCCTGCTGCGGCGCCAGCGGCCGGTAGGCGTATTCGATGGCCCAGAAGTCGTAGGGGCCCAGCGTGGTCTGGAAGGGTGCCGGCCGGGGTTCACCGGGGCGGCCCAGGTTGATCGGCGCGTACTCCATCACCGAGCCGGTGAAGGCCTGGGTGGCGGTGAAGGCCGCATCCGCGGTCTGCCGCTCGCTGAAGGCCCGCGAGGCGCGGAAGTTGTGGCGCAGGCCCAGGGTGTGGCCCACCTCGTGCATCGTCACATCCTTCAGGTAGGCGCGCACGAAGGCCTCGGCCTCCGGGCCGGCCGGATCCAGGCCGTCGCGCCACTGCAAGACGTCCATCGCGTAACCCAGCTGCTCGGCGGACTGGTCGGCGTGCTGGCAGCTTTCGTCGTGGCGGTGGGCCACGCCCAGCTCGCGCAGCAGGTCACCGGCCTGCATCAGGCGGGCCCAGTCGGCAGACTGCACCGCGGGGCTGGCGGTGAGCACCTGGGCCCGGGCGGCGCGCAGGTTGCGGGCCGACAGGCTCTCCAGCCCGATGTCCGCGTCCAGGATCTCCCCGCTGCGCGGGTCCACATGGCTGGGCCCGATGGCGCCGAAGCTGGGCGAGCCGTTGACCATCCAGCGCACCGAGGCCGCGCTGGTGTCCAGGGTGTCGAAGTCGGCATCGTCGCTCTGCTGCTTGACGACGATGGCGTCCTTGAAGCCGATCTTCTCGAAGGCCCGGTTCCACTCCAGGATGCCGTCCCGAACCACATCGCGGTACTTGAGAGGCAGGTTGCGGTCCAGCCAGTAGGTGATGGGTTTGACCGGCTCGGACAAGGCTGTGGTCGGGTCCTTCTTCTCCAGTCGCCAGCGGTTCACATGGCGCAGCCTGGCTGTGCGCGCCAGGTCATCGGTGAAGTCGTGGGTCAGCGTGACGAAGTGGCCCAGGCGCGCATCGGCCGCGCGCGGGCGCATCGGCTGCAGCGGCAGGCGGGTCAAGGACAGCTGCAACCGCACGAACAGGCTGCGGGCGTCGGGCAGGTAAGACGGCGTCGAAGGCGCCGGCGTGCCGGGCGCCGCGCCGGGCTGCGGCACCGCAAGGCTGGCGGTGGCGAAATGCTGCATCAGCTCCAGCACCAGCTCGTCGGGTTTGCCGCGGGCCTGGGTGATGGCGGAATTGCGCCCGTCCCAGCTGTAGCCCTGCCGATAGGACCGCTGCAGCTGCATGCCCAGGCCGAGCAGATCCCCGGCAAACAGACCGTTGACCTCCACCAGGAAGGTCTTGCGCTCCGGGTGCGGCTGGCTGGCCACCGAAGTGCTGCCGATCAGGCTGGGCGAATACCCCGCAGCCACCGCCCGCGCGGCCGGTGTGCCCGGCTGGGCAGCAAACTCGGTGTTGCGTGCGATCAGCTGGATCTGGTTGTGGATGCGCCGGAACTCCACCAGCTGCGGCCCGCCGTAGGGGTTCCAGCGGCTGGCCATCAGACCACCAAAAACACCGTTCTCGCCGATGCCCCCGGCGATCTTGGGCGACAGGAAGAGGGGCACGCCCAGGTCCTTGTCGCTCAGCTCCAGCCAGAACTTCTCGTCCTTCTGCCACACCGGCAGGCTGGCGTCGATGCGTTTGGCGTCCTTGATGACGTTGGCGAAGGCCGGCGGTTGACCGGGCTGCGGTGCAGCCGGGGCGGCCGCCGGAACGGCGCTGGCCGCGCCGGCCGCAGGTTTGACTCCCGGCCCCGCCGTCCTGGCCGGCCCGGCGGCAGAAGCGGCTCCCGCCGCGGGAGCCGCCGATGCGGCTGGTTTCGCCGGTGCCGCCGTTGCTGCGGGCTGGAGTTCGCGCCCGGCATCTGAGCACAGGCCGTCAACAAAGCGGCCAGAGCCGTCGCCGTCAGGGCCAGGCTGCCCCCCTTCGCCGTGCCGCGCAACGTCAGATGCAGATGAGAAGTGCTCATTTCAACCAATCAACAAACAGAGGGGGGGGGGGGGGGGGGGCGGGGGGGGCGGTCGGCCCGGTCCGCCCGGGGCGCCCCCTTGAGGGGGTGCGGCGTCAGCCGCTGCGGGGGTGGGCCCAAGTCATGCCCGGAACTTGGAGGTGATCGGGTAACGCCAATCCCGCCCGAAGGCCCGGTGCGTGATGCGGATGCCCACCGGCGCCTGGCGGCGCTTGTATTCGTTCAGCTTGATCAGCCGGGTCACCCGCTCGACGTCGGCAGGGGTGTAGCCCGCCGCGACGATCTCCTCGATGCTGCGGTCCTCCTCCATGTACATCGCGAGGATGGCGTCCAGCACCTCGTAAGGCGGCAGGCTGTCCTGGTCGCACTGGTCCGGTCGCAGCTCTGCCGACGGTGGGCGGGTGATGATGCGCTCGGGGATCACCGGCGCCTGGCCCGCGGCCACCGCCTGCGCATTGCGCCAGTTCGCCAACCGCCACACCAGTGTCTTGGCGACGTCCTTGATCACCGCGAAGCCGCCGGCCATGTCACCGTAGAGCGTGCAGTAGCCGGTGGCCATCTCGCTCTTGTTGCCGGTGGTCAGCACGATGGAGCCGAACTTGTTGGACAGCGCCATCAGCAGCGTGCCGCGGATGCGCGCCTGGATGTTCTCCTCGGTCGCATCCTCGGGCCGGCCGGCGAAGTCTGCCGACAGCGTGGCGCGGAAGTCGTCGAACATCGGCACGATGCTCATCTCGTCGTATCGCACCCCCAGGCGCTGGGCCATCTCGCGGGCATCGACCCAGGAGATCTCGGCGGTGTAGGGGCTGGGCATCATCACGCAGCGCACCTTGTCCGCCCCCAGCGCATCCACCGCAATGGCCAGCACCAGCGCCGAATCCACCCCGCCGGACAGGCCGATGATCGCGCCCGGGAAACCGTTCTTGCCCAGGTAGTCGCGCACCCCGGTGACCAGCGCAGACCAGGCCTGCTCCTCCAGTGACGGGTGCGGCAGCAGCTCACCGGACACGGCGATGCGGCCCTCTGGGCTGCGGCTCAGGTCAACCAGCGCCTCGGTTTCGGCGAAGGTCACCGCGCGGGTGCGCACCTCCCCGTCTGCATCGACCGCAAAGGAAGCGCCATCGAAGACGATCTCGTCCTGCCCGCCCACCAGGTGGGCGTACAGCAGCGGCTGGCCCAGGTGGCGGGCCCGCTCGGCCATGCGGGCCTCGCGCTCGGCCGCCTTGCCGAGGTGGAAGGGTGAGGCGTTGAGCACCAGCAGCACCTGCGCACCCGCAGCCCGGGCGGCGTCCCCGGGCTCGTCGAACCAGGCGTCCTCGCAGATGTTGACCCCAAAACGCAGACCGCCGGCCTCGAACACCAGCGGGCCGAACCGGCCGCCCAGCGACGCATCCCGCCCGGAGATGAAGTAGCGCCGCTCGTCGAAAACCTGGTAGTTGGGCAGCTCGCGTTTGGCATAGGTCGCCAGCACCTGCCCATCCCCCAGCAGCGAAGCGGCATTCACACACGTCGGCATGGACCAGGAGCGCGTGCGAACATCCATCGCATCGGCCAGACCGGGCAGTGCACGGGGATGGCCGACCAGGAGCTGGAAGTCGCGCAGATCGGCCAGCTGTGCAGCGCAGTCGACCAGCGCCCGCTCGCAGGCGGCCAGGAAGGCGGGGCGCAGCAGCAGGTCCTCGGGTGGATAACCGGTCAATGCCAGTTCCGGCGCCAACGCCAGGCAGGCCCCGGCCGCGTGCGCGCGACGGGCCGCTTCGGCCAGCCGTCGGGCATTGCCGGCCAGGTCGCCGACAACGGGGTTGAACTGCAGCAGGGCGACCCGGACCGGGGGTGTCGATGTCATGGACAGGAAGGAAGGCAGCGTGGAACACGACGACCCGCAGCAAGCCGCTGCGGCGGACAAGGATGGTAACCCTGGCCCGGCTCCGGCATGGGCCACGCAGGCGTTGACGGATCCCCGCGAGTGGACGCTGCGCTGGCAACACAACCCCCATGAACTCGACTCCGTGGCCTGGGATGCCCTGCTGGCCACCAGCCCCGAGCCCACGCCCTTCCTGCGCCACGCCTGGCTGTGCGCGCTGCACGACTCCGGCAGCGCCTGCGCGGCCACCGGCTGGCAGCCGGCCTTTCTCACCGCCACCGGGCCGGATGGCCGGCTGGAGGCGGCTTGTGCGCTGTACCTGAAATCCCACTCCTGGGGCGAATACGTGTTCGACTGGGCCTGGGCGGACGCCTACCGCCGCCACGGCCTGACCTACTACCCGAAGCTGCTGGGCGCGGTACCCTTCACGCCCGTGCCCGGCACCCGGCTGCTGGCGCGCGACGAGGCGGGGCGGCAGACGCTGCTTGCAGGCATCGACGCCCTGATGCGTGAGCGCTCGCTCTCATCAGCCCACCTGCTGTTTCTGGCCGAGAGCGACCGGGCCGCGGCCGCGTCGGCCGGTTGGCTGTTGCGGCGCACGGTGCAGTTCCACTGGCTCAACCGCAGCCAGATCTCACCCGGATCACCCGACTACGCGGACTTCGACGATTTCCTCGCCGGGATGCAGAGCGCCAAGCGCAAAAAGATCCGCCAGGAGCGCCGCTATGTGCGCGAAGCCGGCGTGACCTTCCGTGTGCGCCAGGGATCGGAGATCAGCGAGGCGGACTGGGACTTCTTTCACCACTGCTACGGCCTCACCTACCGCGCCCACCGCAGCACGCCTTACCTGACGCGCGAGTTCTTCCGACTCACCGCGCGGGACCTGCCCGATCACTGGCTGATGTTCATCGCCGAACGCGAGGGGCAGGCCATCGCGGCCTCCCTGCTGGCCACCGATCCGGAGCGCCGGGTGGCCTGGGGACGTTATTGGGGCAGCACCGAGGCGGTGCCCTGCCTGCATTTCGAGGCCTGCTACTACCAACCGCTGCAGTGGTGCATCGAGCAGGGATACCGGCGCTTCGAGGGCGGGGCCCAGGGCGAACACAAGATGGCGCGCGGGCTGCTGCCGATCACCACCTGGTCGGCCCACAGCCTGCTGCACCCGGCCTTTCAGGATGCGGTGGCGCGATTCCTGGAGCGCGAAGGCCAGGGCATGTCCGCCTACGTGGACGAGTTGGGCGAACGGGGCCCGTTCAAGCAGCCCACCGAAGTGTCGGACCGCGGCTGACGCAACGGCGAATCTTCAGCCCGGCGCCGCAACCGGAGCACGGTGACCGCGCAGGAAGTCCTCCAACTCCTGCTGCGGCAGCGGCCTGGAGTACAAGAATCCCTGGCTGAAGGAACAACCCTCCGCACGGATGAACTCGTGCTGCTCAGCGGTCTCCACCCCTTCGGCGACCACTTCCAGCCCCAGAATCTCCCCCAGGCGCAGCACGGACCGGGCGATGGCCACCCCGTTGGGGTCGGCCGGGATGTCTCGCACAAACGACTGGTCGAGCTTGAGTTTGGTCACCGGCAAACGGTTGAGGTAGGCCAGCGACGAATACCCGGTGCCGAAGTCATCGATCGCCAGCCCGAACCCCAGCTGCCGGAGCTCCTCCAGCACCCGCACCGACGATGCACTCTCGTGCATCACATAACTCTCCGTCAGCTCCAGCATCACCCGCTGCGGCGGACAGCCCGTCTCACTCAGAATGCGCTGCACCAGCTCGACAAACCCCGGTTTGGCCACCTGGCGGCCGGACACGTTGACCGAAACGAAGTCCAGCACCATGCCGGCAGCGGCCCAGGCCTGCAGCCGGGTGCAGGCCTCGCGCAGCACCCATTCACCCAGCGGCAGGATCAGCCCGCTGTCCTCGGCCAGGGGGATGAACTTCGCCGGGGGAATCCAGCCCAGTTCGGGATGGTTCCACCGCGCCAGGGCTTCGACACCCACACACTGCATTGACGTCGCCCGCAACACCGGCTGGTAGTGCAGGGCCAGCTCGCCTGCGTCCATGGCTCGGCGCAGGTCGCGGTTCAACTGCATGCGCTCTTCGACCAGCTCCGACATGGCCTGGGTGAAGAAGTGCAGCTGGTTGCGCCCGGCATCCTTGGAGCGGTACATGGCCAGGTCGGCGAACCGCAGCAGGGTGTCGATGTCGCTCCCGTCCTTGGGATAGGTGGCGATGCCGATGCTGGCAGTGACAAACAGCTGCCCACCCTTGACTTCAAAGGGTTCGGCCAGCCCCGCCAGCAGCTTGCGCGCGGTGGCCTCCAGGGCCAGGGTGTCCCGCGCGTCCTCGATCAGCACGGTGAATTCGTCCCCGCTCAACCGGGCCACGGTGTCGCCTGCCCGGGTGAGTGCACTGAGGCGCTGGGCCACCTGGCACAGCAGCTGGTCGCCCACCGGGTGACCATAGGTGTCGTTGACCTGCTTGAAATTGTCCAGATCGATGAACAGCAGCGCCAGCTCTCGTCCGGCGCGCTGCGCCTGGGCGATGGCATGGCCGAGGCGGTCCACGAACAGGAAGCGGTTGGGCAGCCCGGTCAGCACGTCGAAATGCGCCAGGTGGTGGATGCGCTCCTGCGACAGCTTCTGCTCGGTGATGTCGTACAGGACGGCGATGTAGCGCTCCGGCCGGCCGTCGGCATCCCGTACGCAGGACAGGCTGATCCACAGCGGTTGAACCCGGCCGTCGTGGTGCTGATGGGAGATCTCCCCCTGCCAGGACCCTGTCGCTTCGACCACCTGGGCCAGTTCGCAGCAAAAAGCTTCGGACATGCGCTGCGATCGGAACTCACCACAGTGTCGGCCTTCCACCTCGGCCGCCGGGTAGCCGGTGATGCGGGTGAAGGCCGGGTTCACCTGCAGGATCCGCCCGTTGGCGTCCACGATGACGATGCCGTCCAGCGTGCTGGTGAACACGCTGGCGGCCAGGCGCAGCTGCGCCTCGGAGCGCACACGTTCGGTCAGGTCCCGAATGAAGCCGACGAAGCGTCGCCCCCCGTCGGCCAGCTTCTGCACCCCGACGCTCAAATAGAGGTCGATCTCGCGGCCGTCCTTGCCAAGCCCCTTGACCTCACGGCCCAGGCCGACCACCCGGGACGCTTTGCCTTCGACATAACCCTGCACGTCGGCATCGTGCCGCTGCCGGGCATGCGACGGCATCAGCCGGTTGATGCTGGTGCCCAGCAGTTCGTCACGGCGGTAGCCGAACAGCGTTTCGCAGGCTGCATTGCACTGCTCGATGCTGCCGCGCTCGTCAATGACCAGCACGGCGTCCGGCGCGGCTTCCAGCAGCGTACGGCTGCGCGCCAGGCTCTCCTCCAGCGCCAGCTGCGCCAGCTTGCGCGCGGCAATGTCGGTGACGAATCCAGCCATGCGCACCGGCTGCCCCCGGGCGTCGCGCACCGCCTCGCCGCGGCATTGAATCCAGAGCCACTCCCCTGATTTCCTGCGCAGCCGGTACTCCAGATCAAAGATCCGGCCATCGTCCAGGTGGGCCTGCAGCGCTGCAGCCACACGCTCCCGGTCCTCCGGATGAGCCAGTTCGTGATGCAGCAGCGACACGTTCGACAGATCCAGCTCACCCTCTGAGTGGCCGAGCATCTCGAACAGGCGGGGTGACAGGTGCACAGTGGCGCCAGGCAGATCCCAGTCCCACAGTGCATCGCGGGTGCCCCGCAGGGCCAGCTCGTAACGTTCGTTGCTGACCTGCAGCGCCCTCTCGACGGCGACCTGCGTCGTCACATCCTCGAACACCAGCACCGCCCCGTCGATCAGCCCATCGCTGCGCCGCTTGGGCATCACCTCCAGCCGATAGGTCTTGCCGGCGGCTCCGGCAAAACGTTCGATCCGGCCCGGCCGGCCCGTCTCGAGCGTCTCGCGCACCAGCGCCAGCAGCCCGGGCACCTCCATGCGCCACTGCACGGCAAACAGGGAGGCCTGGGCCAGGGGCGTATCCACCTGCACCAGCCAGAAGCAGGCCGCGTTGGCCCGGGTGACCTTCATCTGCTGGTCCACCACGATCACCGGGAAGGTCAGGCTCTCCTTGACGTTGAGCAGGTCGCTGGCTGTCTCCTCCAGCTCCGTGGATTTGACCTGCAGCTCCTCGTTGACCGTCAGCAGTTCCTCGTTGGTGGACTGCAGCTCCTCATTCGAGGTCTGCAGCTCCTCATTGGTGGACTGCAGCTCCTCGTTGGTGGATTGCAGCTCCTCGTTGAGCGACTGCAGCTCCTCGTTGGAGGATTCCAACTCCTCGACGATCAGATTCAGATGGCTGCGGGTGCTGGCCAGCTCCTGCTCGAGCTCAGTGATGATCAGGTGTTCCCGATCGCTGGCCGGTGATCGCCCTGCGTCGGGACGCTCCTCGGACTCCCGGGCCAGGAAGGACAGCAGCAGCAGCCGGCCGGACCCGGCTTCCAGCGGACTCAGGTGCACACTCACCTGGTGAGGCCGATCATCGATGCGCTGCGCCCAGGCGCCACTGCGCACCGACTCCAGATCACGACGGCAGCGGTAGACCAGCGCCCGCAGCTCGGCCCGCAGCGCCGGCGCCACCAGGTCAAACAGGAGCATCTCCGCCCGACCACGGGGAAACTCCAGGAAGGGCTTGAGCTGTCCCTGGAAATGAATGATGTGGTCGTTGTCGTCCACCACCAGAGAAGGCGGCGCAAAACGCTCGGCCAACACCTGCACGGCGCGTGCCCCCACCCCGTCGGCCTGCGTGGCGGCTCCCCGGCGCCCGTCCGGCAGCGTCGGCTGCATGCGGTTCAACGCCTGGGCCATCGGTATCGGGTAGGCCGCCAGCCCCTCCTGGCGCCGGTACAGGCGTGCCCGGCTGTCCAGGGGCACAAAAAGATCCTTGTGGGACTCGGCACTCTCCGACCGCCCCAGGAACAGCCGGCCCTGTGGGTTCAACGCGTAGTGCATCACCTCGAACACCCGCCGCTGCGCCGGCGGGTTCAGGTAGATCAGCAGGTTGCGGCAGCTGATCAGGTCCAGCCGTGCAAAGGGGGGATCCTCCAGCAGGTTCTGGCGTGCAAACACCATGCGGTTGCGGATGCTCTTGAGCACATGGCTGTGGGTTCCCACCTGCTCGGTGTAGCGATCGCGCAGCGGCTTGGCGACACAATCGAGTTCGACCGCCGGGTACATGGCGCTGCGCGCCTGCTCCAGGGCATCTTCGTCCAGGTCCGAGGCGAAAACCATGTACTGCAGGTCGCCGCGCGCGTGAAGGCGCAGCGCCTCCTCCAGCAGCATGGCAATGCTGTAGGCCTCTTCACCGGAGGCGCATCCGGGCACCCAGCAACGGATCACGCCGTGATCGGCCCGGGTGCGCACCAGTTCGTCGATCGCACGTTCCAGGGCGTGAAAGGGTTCGGTGTCACGGAAGAAGGCGGTGACGCTGATGAAGGTGTCGCGCACCAGCCGTTGCGGCTCGTCCTTTTCCTTGCGAAGGAACTCGATGTACTCCCGCAGCGAAGCGATCCCCAGCAGACCCATGCGCCGCGCGATGCGCCGTTTCACCGTGGCCGGCTTGTAGTCACTCAAACGGAAGGTGGTGAACTGACGCACCAGCTGTCCGATCTGGGTGTATTCATCGGACTCGACAGACTCACCTTCGCCGTCCCCCGTCATACCAGGCAGTTCAGGCAGCTGCAGCACCAGGCGCTCGAGCATGCGACCCATGTCCGAGGGCTTGAGGATCAGATCCACCTGCCCGGTCTTCACCGCCGAACGGGGCATGCCGTCGTATTTGGCGGTGTCCGGGTCCTGGGCGATCGTGAGTCCTCCGGCCGCCTTGATGGCCCGCAGCCCGGCGGAACCGTCGGAGCCGGTGCCGGACAGGACGATGCCCACCGCCAGCTCACCCTGGTCCTCCGCCAGCGAATGGAAAAAATGATTGACCGACGGCTTCGGCCCGATCGTGTGCATCGGCTCGGTCAACCGCAGCCGGCCCTCGCGCATCACGACATCCCGATTGGGCGGTGTGATGTAGATCGTGTTCGACTGGGGACGCTGCCCGTCGGTCAGATCCTGCACCGCCAGCTCAGTGGACGGCGACAACAGGTTCATCAACAGGCTCACATGGGTGGGCGAGACGTGCTGGGCAATCACATAGGACAGCTCCTTCGACTGCGGCAGTGCCTCCAGCAATTCGCGCAGTGCCTCCAATCCCCCCGCCGAGGCGCCAATGCCCACCACCCGCACGGGTGCAGCGGCCTGTGCAGTGGACGGGCTCGGTGAAGCAGCCGGCGGCACTGACACATCCTGCGACGTCTTGTTGTTGGTCATTCCACTGTCCCCGCGGCAAGGCCGCCAACGGCCATTAGGGTCGCGATTTTTGCACTGCCGGACCCCTGCACGCGCATTGAACCGGTGTTTCCTTGCGGGGCTTTCCACAGCCTCCCCGATGCATCACAACACCCCACTGCGGCAAGGGCCTGCCGGCCTTCAAGCACGATGGGCCATCCACTCTCGCACTGCAAGGAACCGCAGGATGTTCTCCCACATCTTTGTCGGGGTCTCGGACTTCGACCGTGCCCTGGCCTTCTACCAGCCGCTGCTGGCCGAACTCGGCGTGGCCTGGCGCTTCACCGAGCCAGGTCGGCCCTGGGCGGGCTGGCAGTCCAGCCCAGGGCCGCGGCCTCTGTTCCTGATCGGCCGCCCCTGGGACGGCCAGCCCCACCAGCGCGGCAACGGCCAGATGGTGGCCTTCCTGGCCTCATCGCGGGCACAGGTGGATCGGGTGCACACCCTGGCGCTGTCTTTGGGCGGACAGGACGAAGGGGCACCCGGCCTGCGGCCTGATTACCACCCCCACTACTACGGCGCCTACTTCCGCGACCCGGACGGCAACAAACTGTGCGTGGCTTGCCACGAGCCGGCCTGAACCCATCCGTCCAAGCCGCACTGCAGCGCCCCAAAAAACAACGGGCCGCCCGAAGGCGGCCCGAAGGGGCTTCACGGGCGCCACAGCCCCCGTGAGGGAGGGGGGCGATCAGGCCTTCTTTGCCAGCTCACGCTGGTAAGCAGCCATGCCGTCGACGACTTCCTGCTTGGCGGCCTCCGGGCCTTCCCAGCCGGTGACCTTGACCCACTTGCCCGGCTCCAGATCCTTGTAGTGCTCGAAGAAGTGCTGGATGCTCTTCAGGCGCATCGGGTTCAGGTCCTCGGGCTTGCTCCAGCTGCTGTACAGCGGCAGGATCTTCTGGATGGGCACAGCGATCAGTTTGTTGTCGCCACCGGCCTCGTCGTCCATCTTCAGCATGCCGATCGGGCGGCAGGTCACCACCACGCCGGGGATCAGCGGCACCGGCGTGATCACCAGCACATCCACCGGGTCGCCATCGGCGGCCAGGGTGTCCGGCACGTAGCCGTAGTTGGTCGGGTAGTGCATCGCGGTGGACATGAACCGGTCCACGAACAGCGCACCGCTCTCGTGGTCCACCTCGTACTTGATCGGGTCGCCGTTCATCGGGATCTCGATGATCACGTTGAACTCGTCAGGGGCCTTCGGACCGGGGGTGACGTTGTGCAGGCTCATGCGGTGTTGCTCGCTGGCGGATGGACGAAAGAGTGGGCTTGAGACGGGTCAAGGACTGCTGCGGATTTTACGGCTTGCCCTTGCTTCTGCCTTGCTGAACGGCTCCACTGACAGCCGCACACCGGTTCATGCATCTGGTTACACAGGGTTGCCCCGTGATTGTCTTCACGTTTGCCTTGACCTAGCATGGCCCGGACGACCCCGCACGGAGGCCGAGGGATGGTTTTTGCCCTCGTGCGCCCAGAACGCGGTGGCGTGTTGGAGACCGAAGTTCCAGGTTCATTGTTTGAGCCTTTTTGGGCTTTTTGGGCTGTTTGGGCTTTTTGGGCTTTTTGGCTTAGCCAGAGGAAGGAGACCCCTCATGTCGACCACTACAGCGCTCTGGGTAGCGCTGCTCTGCGGCCTCGCGGCCGTCGCCTACGGCTTCGTGCAGCGAAGCTGGATCCTGAAGCAGGACGCCGGCAACGCGCGCATGCAGGAGATCGCCGGGGCGATCCAGCAAGGTGCGGCGGCGTACCTGGCGCGCCAGTACAAAACCATCGGCATCGTCGGTGTGGTGCTGGCCGTGTTGATCTTCTTCTTCCTCGGAGGCACCACTGCAGTGGGCTTCGTGCTGGGCGCGGTGCTCTCGGGCGCCTGCGGCTTCATCGGCATGAACGTGTCGGTGCGCGCCAACGTGCGCACCACGCAGGCAGCCACCAAGGGCATCGGTCCGGCGCTGGACGTGGCCTTCAAGGGTGGCGCCATCACCGGCATGCTGGTGGTGGGCCTGGGCCTGCTGGGCGTGGGCCTGTTCTTCATGTTCCTGACAAAGGGCGGCACAGCCGACTCGGCCACGCTCAAGCCGCTGCTGGGCCTGGCCTTTGGCTCCTCGCTGATCTCCATCTTCGCCCGTCTGGGCGGCGGCATCTTCACCAAGGGTGCGGACGTAGGCGCCGACCTGGTCGGCAAGGTGGAAGCCGGCATCCCCGAGGATGATCCGCGCAACCCCGCCGTGATCGCCGACAACGTGGGCGACAACGTGGGCGACTGCGCCGGCATGGCCGCCGACCTGTTCGAGACCTATGCCGTCACGCTGATCGCCACCATGGCGCTGGGTGCGCTGATGGTCACCGCCGCCGGCAGCATGACCGCGGCGGTCTACCCGCTGCTGCTGGGCGGTGTGTCGATCATCGCCTCCATCATCGGCTGCGGCTTCGTCAAGGCCAGCCCCGGCATGAAGAACGTGATGCCGGCGCTGTACAAGGGCCTGATCGTGGCCGGCGTGATCTCGCTGATCGCCTTCTACGGCGTCACCGTGATGCTGTTCCCCAACGGCCTTGAGCTGGCTGCCGGCGGCAAGGTGTCGTCGATGGCGCTGTTCGGCACCTGCGTGGTCGGCCTGCTGCTGACCGCGGCCATGGTGTGGATCACCGAGTACTACACCGGCACGCAGTTCAAGCCGGTGCAGCATGTGGCACAGGCTTCCACCACCGGCCACGGCACCAACGTCATCGCCGGCCTGGGCGTGAGCATGAAGTCCACCGCCTGGCCGGTGATCTTCGTCTGCCTGGCGATCGTGGCGTCCTTCTGGATGGCTGGCCTGTACGGCATTGCCATCGCGGCCACCTCCATGTTGAGCATGGCCGGCATCGTCGTCGCGCTGGACGCCTACGGCCCCATCACCGACAACGGTGGCGGCATCGCCGAGATGGCCGAGCTGCCCGACAGCGTGCGCGACGTGACCGACCCGCTGGACGCGGTGGGCAACACCACCAAGGCGGTGACCAAGGGTTACGCGATCGGCTCGGCCGGCCTGGCCGCGCTGGTGCTGTTTGCCGACTACACCCATGCGCTGGAAGCGCAGGGCATGCACGTCAGCTTCGACCTGTCGAACCACATGGTGATCGTCGGCCTGTTCATCGGCGGCCTGATTCCCTACCTGTTCGGTGCGATGGCGATGGAGGCGGTGGGCCGCGCGGCCGGCTCGGTGGTGGTGGAAGTGCGCCGCCAGTTCCAGGGTGGCGAGATCATGGCCGGCAGGAAGAAGCCGGACTACAGCGCGGCGGTCGACATGCTGACCACGGCGGCCATCAAGGAAATGATCGTCCCGTCGCTGCTGCCGGTGGTGGTGCCGATCATCGTCGGCATGCTGCTGGGTCCGGCCGCGCTGGGCGGCCTGCTGATGGGCACCATCGTCACCGGTCTGTTCGTGGGCATCTCCATGTGCACCGGCGGCGGCGCCTGGGACAACGCCAAGAAGCTGATCGAGGAAGGCTTCACCGACAGCGACGGCAAGCTGCACAAGAAGGGCTCGGACGCACACAAGGCCGCGGTCACCGGTGACACCGTCGGCGACCCGTACAAGGACACCGCCGGCCCGGCCGTCAACCCGTTGATCAAGATCATCAACATCGTGGCACTGCTGATCGTTCCGCTGCTGCCCGCTGGTGCCGCCAAGGCCCCGGCTGCCGCGGAGCATGCTCCGGTGGCCGCCTCGGCCCCCGCAGCAGCCGCACCGATGGCGGCGGCCGATGCCGCTTCGATCAAGGTCGAGAACGGTGTGGTGAAGTTCTACTTCGCCAGCGGTGCCGCCGCCGTGGCTGACGGCGCCGCCGCCGCCCTGGCCGATGTCGCCAAGGGCGTGGCCGATGGCAAGAAGGCCGTCGTGAGCGGCTACACCGATGCCAGCGGCGACCCGGCCAAGAATGAGGAACTGGCCAAGCAGCGCGCGTTTGCGGTGCGTGACGCCCTGAAGGCGGCCGGTGTGGCCGAAGACAAGGTCGAGCTGAAGAAGCCCGAACAGCTCACCGGCAGCGGCGACGCTGCCGAGGCCCGTCGGGTCGAGGTGTCTCTGCAGTGACCTCCCGCGGCGGCGCATGGCCGCCGCCTGACTGACCATCACCAAGCCGCCTTCGGGCGGCTTGTTTCATTTCCGGCCGGTGCAGCGCCTTCGCCACGTCACACACGGAGGGCGGCAAAGCTTCATTAACGTGATCGGCATGCGGCAGTTCAAGGGTTCGATCCCCGTTGCTCCGACCTACAGTGGCGCCAGCAGCATGCAGGGGATTGCCCATGGCCAGCAGACGTGACATCGATCAGGAACTCGACCAGGCTCTGCGCCTGGGCCCAGCGGGCACCATCACCATTCCCCCCTGCCCTGAACTGCTCACCCGGCTGCAGGCCGTGATGCGGGAACCCGACCCGGACTGGGACGCGGTCTGCGACATTGCCGGCAGCGATGTGGCCATGGCCGCCTCGCTGGTGCGTGCGGCCAACAGCCCGTTGTATGCGCGCAACCGTGAAGTGGGCAGCGTGGACCAGGCCATGTCCCTGCTCGGGCTGCGCCAGACCTCCGCCTTGTTGACCCAGTTCCTCACCTTGCGTGCTCTGCCGCTCAACCACCCGGCCCTGCAGGACTTCTGGCGCACCTCCGGCCGCCGGGCGGTGGCGATGGGTTACATCGCCCGCCAACTCTACGGCCTGCCACCCGATCTGGCCCACACCTTCGGGCTGTTCTGCGACGTCGGCATCCCCGTGCTGCTGCAGGGCCTGCGTGGCTACGCCGGTACCCTGGTGGAGGCCCGTGCGCGCCGCGACCGCACCTTCACAGCCACCGAACAGGCCAATCACCGCACCGATCACGCCATCGTCGGCGCCCTGGTGGCCCGCGCCTGGCGCCTGCCCGAACCGTTGAAGGCGGCCCTGCGCCTGCACCACGAGGCCGAAGCCCTGACCGACGGTGGCATCGACACAACGGTGCGTCACATGATCGCCGCCTGCGTCGTCGCCGACCACCTGGTGGCCGCCCATGACGGCATTTCCGACGAGCCGGACTGGCAGGAACGGGGAGCCGCCAGCCTGGCCCACCTGGAGGTGGGCGAAGACGAACTGGTGCACTGGTCAGACGCCCTGCTGCCCAGTCTGGATCAAGTGCGCTGAGCACCTGTGGTGGATAGACATCACCTGATACCTTTGCGGTGGGCGCATCGGGTCAGGGACGCGTCACCCACCCAGTACGGGGACCCGGGCAGAGGAGAACTTCTGGCCACTCCGGTGCAGTCCTACTTGATCTGAGGCAAGTCTGCCGGCAAGCTCGCGCAAAGTCTGGGTTTACCCTACAATGCTGCACTGCAACATGACCGCCAGCTGCGCCGAGGTTGAACCCCTTGGTCTGCCGTGGAATTCACCGAGGAAGCGCGATGATCTATCAACTGTATGAAGCCCAGCGGGCCCTGCTGAGCCCGTTTGCCGAGTTCGCCAGTGCCTCGTCGAAGCTGTACAGCCATCCCCTGTCTCCCTTCGCGCACGCGGTCGGTTCGCAGCGCATGGCGGCCGGCTTTGATCTGCTGCATCGTCTGACCAAGGAATACGAGAAGCCTCCCTTTGAAATCACGTCAGTGAACATTGGTGGGGTGGATGTGGCAGTGCAGGAACAGGTGGCGGCAGCCCGCCCCTTCTGCCGCCTGCTGCGCTTCAAGCGTTACACCGACAACGCTCAGGCGCTGGAGCGCATGCGCTCCCAGCCCTCCGTGCTGGTGGTGGCCCCCTTGTCCGGTCACCACTCCACGCTTCTGCGCGATACGGTGCGCACCCTTTTGCAGGACCACAAGGTCTACATCACCGACTGGGTGGACGCCCGCATGGTGCCGATGTCCGACGGCGCCTTCCACCTGCACGACTATGTGCACTACGTGCAGGATTTCCTGCGCCAGATCGGCCCGGACGTCAACGTCATTTCGGTGTGTCAGCCCACTGTCCCGGTGCTGGCTGCCGTGTCGCTGATGGCGTCCAACGGCGAGCCCACGCCCAAGGCGATGGTGATGATGGGCGGGCCGATCGACGCCCGCAAGAGCCCCACCGCAGTGAACGATCTGGCGATCAACCGCAGCCACGAGTGGTTCGAGAGCAACGTGATCTACCGCGTGCCGCCGAACTTCCCGGGCGCGGGCCGGCGGGTCTACCCTGGCTTCATGCAGTACACCGGTTTCGTCGCGATGAACCCGGACCGCCACGTCAACTCGCACTGGGACTACTTCCTGGACCTGGTGCGTGGCGACGAGGAGAGCGTGGATGCCCACCGCGCCTTCTACGACGAGTACAACGCCGTGCTGGACATGCCGGCGGAGTACTACCTGGAGACGATCAAGACGGTGTTCCAGGACTTTGCGCTGGTCTACGGCACCTGGAAGGTCGATGGCGAGCTGGTGCGCCCGCAGGACATCCAGACCACCGCGCTGCTGACGGTAGAGGGCGAACTGGACGACATCGCCGGCATCGGCCAGACCCAGGCCGCCCATGGCCTGTGCTCGAGCATCCCGAAGGACAAGCAGGAACACTACTCGGTGATCGGCGCCGGCCACTACGGCATCTTCTCCGGCCGCCGCTGGCGCGAGATGGCCTACCCGGTGGTGCGCGACTTCATCGCCAAGCACCAAGGCTGAAGCCAACCGCTCCTCCAGGCCGCCTTCGGGCGGCCTTTGTCATGGGGGGCCTCGCCGGGCTCAGCCTGCGGTGGTTGGCCGTCGCCAACGGATCCAGGCCAGCGCGGCAGCCAGCAACGCCAGCGGCAGCAGGCTGCCCAGGTTCATCGCCTGCCAGCCGCCCGTGGTGACCAGCGCACCGGAGCCGAAGGAGGTGAAGGTCATCGTCGCATAGACGCAGAAGTCCACCGCCGCCTGCGCCGTGGTGCGCTCCTCGGGCCGGTAGGCCTCGGTGGCCAGGGTGGTGCCGCCGATGTAGAGGAAGTTCCAGCCCAGTCCGAGGGTGACCAGGGCGGCCAGGAAGTGCATCAGGTCGACCCCGGCCAGGGCGATCGCCACGCAGACCCCGTTCAACAGCAATCCCGCCACCAGCACCGGCCAGACGCCCACGCGTTTGATCAGGTTCCCGGTGAAGAAGCTCGGCAGGTACATGGCGATCACATGCCACTCCAGCACCAGCGCAGCAGCCGAAAAGGGATGGCCGCACTGCGCCATCGCGATCGGTGTGGCAGCCATCAGCAGGTTCATCACGCCGTAACCCAGCGCGCAGGCTGCCACGGCCACGATGAACACAGGCTGGCGCACGATCTCGCGCAGCGGGCGGCCGGTCTGGGCGACCTGACCCGGCTGCGTCAGCGGCGGAAAGCGGATGAACTGCATCAGCAGCATGGCCAGCAGCGCCAGCACGGTCAAAGCCAGGTAAGCACCGGCAAAGGGACGATCCAGCGCATCGCGGGTGAGGCTGGCCAGGTTGGGGCCGACCACCCCGCCCAGGATGCCGCCGGCCAGCACCCAGGAGATCGCCTTTTCCTTGTACGAAGGCTGCACCAGTTCCGTCGCCGCAAAGCGGTACAGCGCCGCGTTGGCGTTGAAGTAGCCGGCCACGAAGATGGCCGCAGTGAGCAGCCAGAAGCTGCGTTGCAGCACCGCCCAGGCGCAGATGGCTGCCGTCACCAGCGCCACCAGCAAGCCGAGTTGAAAGGTTCGCTGCCGTCCCCAGGCCCGCTGGTGCCGCGCCACCAGCGGCGCCGCGAGCGCACCGCCGGCCACATACCCGGCCACCGGCAACGTGGCCATCCAGGCCACCGGCGCGAGTTCCAGGCCGACCAGTCCATTCACGGCAATGAAGGTGACGTTGTTGGACAGAAAGAGTCCCTGGCACAGGGCCAGCAGCAGCAGGTGGCGGTTCATTGCATCTCACGCGGTGGACGGGTCAGTCTATCCACGCGAGCCATCCGCCTCTGCCGGGATCACCCTCGATTCGCCTGTGTATCGCACGCTGTGCCATGCTGGCTGCCCCACTGCGAACCTGCTTCCACCCTATGCGACTGCTGCACACCATGCTGCGAGTGGGCGACCTGCCCCGCTCGATCCGTTTCTACACAGAGGCTCTGGGCATGACGCTGCTGCGCAGCACCGAACGGCCCGCGCAGAAATACAGCCTGGCCTTCCTCGGCTACGGCAGCAACCCTGAGCAGGCCGAAATCGAACTCACCTACAACCACGGCGTCTCGTCCTATGACCTGGGCAGCGCCTATGGCCACATCGCCATCGGCGCGACAGACATCGCCGCGGTGTGTGAACGGGTGCGCGCCACCTCCGCCGAGCTGGGGGGGCAGGTCACCCGTGAACCCGGCCCGGTGCAGGGCGGCAGCACGGTGATCGCCTTCGTCACTGACCCGGACGGGTACAAGATCGAGCTGATCCAAAGGGAGGACTGACCGCTGGCCCTGGGGCCCGGCGCCGCGACAATCATCGGCATGACCGCCGATCTGTTTGGACTGCCCGAGCCCCAACCCGCCACGCCACTGCGCGGCGCCCACACCACCGACCAAGCGTCCCTGGTCCAAGTGGCCCTGCTGGCCGGTGCCGGCTCACGGCCGCGCACCTGGGTGCTGGACCTGCTGACGGCGCTGGGCGAGCGCAATGCCGCCGGCAAACGCTGGACCGGGCTGGACGTCACTCAGGCGATGAAGGCCCTGGCCACTGCCGGGCGGATCGTCGAGGAGCGCAGCGGCAGCGGGTACTGGCGGGTGGCCGACGATCAGGCCATCCCCACCTTCCACCAATTGCTGCAGCGCTGGCCGGCCGCACGCCTGGTGGCCGCGCTGGCGGAGGTCAACGGCCACCCGCTGCGCGAAGGGCAGCCACAAGGCTTCTGGCACTTCCGCAGCGGCGCCGACGCAGTGGCCATTCTGCGGCCGCTGCTGTTCCATGGCGCACCGCCCCAGGACATGGCGGTCTGGGGAGCCCGCTGCGATTGGGGCGTGGACTGGGCAGAGGTGCTGGAAGAGGCCCTGGAAGGCCTGTGCGACGAAGCCCTCTGGCAGCGCCTGCATCCGGCCTGGCAGGTGAACCTGGTCGACGCCGCGCTGCAGCGGCAGATGGGCAGCTGGCGGCGCCACCCGACGCTGCCGCTGGCTTCGATGGCAGCAGATTGCATCGACCGCGCCGAGCGGGATTCGGCGCTGGCTGAAGCACTGGAAACCAGCGACCTGCGCTGGACCTGGGCGGCGGCCCTGCTGCTGGCCGGCCGGGGCGATGAGGTGGAACCGATCATCGCCCCGTTGACGGTTGAAAACGCCCGGCGCAGCGCGGGAGAAGCGGCCCACTGGGACCGCCTGGCCGAGGCGCTGGAGGCGCACCGGCTGTACCAGCTCGGTGACTGGGACGGCGCGATCGAGCGCTACGACGTCTGCTGGAGCCACCCCGCCGCACCCGCCAAGGGCAAGGGATCCGGCAAAACCTCCGGGCGCTCAACCTCGTCGCGGGAGCCCCGCGGGGGGCCTGGCCGCAGCGGGGTGCCGTTGCCGCTGGCCACGCCCTACGTCCTGGCACTGATGGCCCGCGGCAGTGCGGAGGACCTGCGCCGGGCACTCAAGTTCTGCCTGGCCGAAGACGGCCGCCGCCAGCCGGACCCGGAATCGCCCTGGGGGATGATGGCGCTGGCCCTGCAGATCCGCCTGGGGGAAGCCACGCGGGACCTGGCCTCCTTCCAGCCCGCCAGCCGGGACCCGGCGCTGGACCCGCGCGACTGGTGGCGCTGGATGATGCGGGCCTGGCTGGCGGACGATGGTCAGGCCCCACTGGCCGCAGCCGCGGGCCGCAGCGAGCAGGTGCCCGTCAGCTGGGCGCTGCTGCACGCCCGGCTGGTCGAGGCTGGGCTGCAACACCTGGCCGGCCAGCTCGATGGGGCCCTGGCGGTGCTGCAGGGTCGTGCGGCGCCGCAGCCCTTCTTTGTGCTCCATCGTGACGACGGTTGGCGCCAGACGCTGGCCGCGCTGGCGGATGCCGCCGCGCCCGCCGGCGAGCGCGGCGGCTCGGCCGTCACCGTCAAGACCGATGCCACCCGCCTGCTCTGGGCGATCGAACTGGACGACGGTGGCGCCTTGCGCGGCATCGCCCCCTTTGAACAGAAGCAGGGTCTGCGCGGCTGGGGCAAACCCAAGCCGGTGCCGCTGTCCCGACTGTCCAAAGCGGAGGACCTGCCGGCAGAGGACATGCCCCCGGCACGCTGTCTGCGGCAAAACCCGCTGGACCGCACCTGGCATGTGGACTTGGCCGCCTGTGCGGTGGCGCTGGTGGGTCACCCGCGCCTGGAGCTGGCCGAGCAGCCCGGTGTGCCGGTGACCCTGCAGGAGGCGCCGCCCAACCTGGAACTGCTGGACGAGGGCGATCAACTGCTGCTGCGCCTGGACCCACCACCGC
This sequence comes from Burkholderiales bacterium, assembly GCA_016703325.1. Lineage (GTDB taxonomy): Bacteria > Pseudomonadota > Gammaproteobacteria > Burkholderiales > Burkholderiaceae_C > Sphaerotilus. The sequence goes on from JADJCH010000062.1 coordinate 124,716, forward strand.
GCCCGGCCGAAGCACCCACCGCCCCCCTGGTCTGGTCCCGCTCCCCGCGCAGCGCGGCCGAGGAGCGCGAGCAGGAGGCGCTGGCCGCCCTGACGCTGCTGCGCGACTCCCCGCAGCGACTGAGGCTGGTGCGGCTGAACCCGGCCCAGCGCCGGGTTGCCCGGTTGCTGGGCAGCCAGGGCCTGCGCTTTCCGCGCGAGGCGGTGGGCCAGTTGGAGGCCTTGTTGCAGCAGTTGGGCAGCCACTTCCAGGTGCACAGCGATGCCCTGCCCGGCGCACAGACGCTGCGCGAGCAACCCGCCGACAGCCGGCTGCGGGCCGAACTCACCCCCCTGGGCGACGGCATGCACCTGCGCCTGGTGGCCGCACCGCTGGGCCCGATGGGACCGCGGCTGTCGCCCGCCCAGGGCCGCAGCCGCCTGATCGCCCAGGTGGAAGGCGAAACCCTGGGCACCGAACGCGATCTGGCCGCCGAGCGCAGCCAGCTCGACAGCGTGCTGGAGACCTGCCCGATGCTGGCCGCGCTGCCGGAGGGCGCCCCCACCGCCTGGGACATCGAACAGCCCGAAGCGGTGCTGGCGCTGGTCGAGCGCCTGCAGGCCCTGCACGCCGTGGCCGGGCTGGACTGGCCGCAGGGCCGGCCGATCCAGGTCGAGCGCGCAGACGTCGGCCAACTGAGTGTGCAGGTGGCCAGTCGGCCGCAGTGGCTGGCGCTGGAGGGCGGCGTCAGCGTCAACGAACAGATGGTGGCCAGCCTGACGCGGCTGCTGGACTGGGCAGCCACCCAGAAGAGCCGCTTCGTCCCCCTGGGCGAAGGCCGCTACCTGGCGCTCACCGAAGCGCTGCAGGCCCGCATCGAAGCCCTGGCCCGGGTGGCCGAACCCTCCCGCAAGGCCGATGGCCCGCTGCAGATGCCCCTGCTGGCGGCCGGCTGGCTGGAGGGCCAGCTCGCCGGGGCCGACCTGCGCGCCGACCGCGGCTTCCAGGATCGCATCGAACGCCTGGCTGCTGCCCAGGCCGATGGCTACCACCTGCCCGGCACCCTGCAGGCCGAGCTGCGGCCCTACCAGGTCGAAGGCTACGAATGGGCCATGCGGCTGGCCGACAGCGGCTTCGGCGCCTGCCTGGCCGACGACATGGGCCTGGGCAAGACGCTGCAGGCACTGGCCCTGCTGCTGGCCCGCGCGGCCGGCGGGCCGGCGCTGGTGGTGGCCCCCACCTCGCTGATGGGCAACTGGGCGGCCGAGGCCCGCCGCTTCGCCCCGGCCCTGCGGGTGCACACCTACGCCGAGGGGGACGCCCAAGGCGACCGCGAGGCCCTGCTGCGCAGCCTGGGCCCGCAGGACCTGCTGCTGGTGAGCTACGGGCTGCTGCAGCTCAATGCCGAAGCCTTTGCCGGCCGGCGCTGGCACACCCTGGTGGCCGACGAGGCGCAGGCGATCAAGAACGCAGCGGCCAAACGCAGCCAGGCCGTGATGGCGCTGGAGGCCGACTTCCGCCTGGCGTTGTCGGGCACCCCGATCGAGAACCGCCTGGCCGAACTCTGGTCGATCATGCAGCTGTGCAACCCCGGCCTGCTCGGCACGCTGCCGCGCTTCAACCTGCGGTTTGCGGTGCCGATCGAGCGCGACCGCCACCGCGGCGCGCAGAAGACGCTGCGCGCGCTGATCGGCCCCTTCGTGCTGCGCCGGCGCAAGGCCGAGGTGCTGGACGAGCTGCCCCCACGCACCGAACTCACCCTGCTGGTCGAGGGCGATGCCACCGAGCAGGCCCACTACGAGGCGCTGCGCCGCCAGGCCCTCCGTGATGCCGAACGGGCCCTCAACAACGCCAGCCCCGGCCAGGCGCAACTCAACATCCTGGCCCAGCTGACCCGCCTGCGCCGTGCCGCCTGCGACCCCCGCCTGGTCACGCCCGATCTGGCCCTGGGAGCGGCCGGAGGTGCCAAGGTACAGGCCTTCGCCCGCCTGGCCACCGAGCTGGTGGCCAACGGCCACAAGGCGCTGGTGTTCAGCCAGTTCGTGGATTTCCTGGCGCTGCTGAAAGCTCCGCTGGAGGCCGCCGGCATCCGCTTCCAGTACCTGGACGGCAGCACCCCGGCGGCCGAACGCAGCGCCCGGGTGGCAGCCTTCCAGGCCGGCGAGGGTGAGCTCTTCCTGATCAGCCTGAAGGCCGGCGGCTTCGGCCTGAACCTGACGGTGGCCGACTACGTGGTCATCACCGACCCCTGGTGGAACCCCGCCGCCGAGGACCAGGCCAGCGGCCGCGCGCACCGCATCGGCCAGCAGCGACCGGTGACCGTGTACCGGCTGGTGCACCGCGGCACGCTGGAGGAAAAGATCGTCGGCCTGCATGCCGACAAACGTGAACTGGCCGAAGGCGTGCTGGAAGGTGACGGCAGTGGGCGGGCCCTGCCGGTGGATTCCCTGTTGAGCCTGCTGCAGGAAGGCCCCGACAGCAGGGATCTCATGGCATCCCACTCCTAGGTCGGGCCAGAGATACGCTTTTGCGCAATGCATTGCGCAATATGACAAGTCACAGGAACCTGGAACGGCTCAAATGTCAGTGAACCGTTACAGACTGCACACTTTTACGGCAGGCGCTACCGCCCCTGTGGCTTGTACACACCATGACAGAGGTCCCTCCCGTCCCGCTTACACCTCCCCGAGGCCCCGCATGGGCCGCCACCCGGCCGGAAACCGCAGCGGCTGCAGATTTGTCTGCGGACGGGCCGGAGTTGGGAGCCCGACTGCAGCGCCTGGTGGGGTTCAACCCCCGTCAACTGCAACCGACCTGGGTGGAGGCCGGCCTGGCACAGCGTCTGCAACGCCTGGGCGGCCTGCACGGGGCCGAGTACCTGAAGCGACTGGACCAGGATGCGGGCGAAGCCGATCAACTGCTCGAGCAGTGGCTGGAGCCGGCAGCCTGGTCGGGCCCGGATGCCGCCGTGGTCCTGCGCGCGCCCACGCGCACCCTGCTGGACGGTCTGCTGCGTCAGCAACCGGGCGGGGCCGCACTGGTGACCTGGGTGCTGGCGCCCGGCTGCGACGCGATCATGGATCACCTGCGCCAGCGCCTGCAGTCCGCCGGGCACTCGCCGCGCCTGCTTCAGGTGCAAGGGCCCTGGGAAGGGGGCGCGCCGTCCGACACACGCATGCGCCGCCTGCTGGACTGGCTGCAGCAGGTCACCTCGCAGGGCCAACCGGCGGGGTCGGGACCGTCTGACAGCGCGACGGCACAGACCGCATCGGCAGGTGCGGACCTGATCCTGGTCCCGGACCTGTTCACCCACTGGCGCCCCGACCTGCAGCGGCAATGGCTGGCGCGCCTCGCCGCGGCGCTGCGCCCGGGGGGACTGCTGCTGCAAGGCCGCCCCAAGGCCCTCTGGCGGGCCCCGAGGGGGCTGCGTGCGGTGCATCTGGACGGGCTGCATTGGCTGCAGCGCACCTCCCTGCCTGCCGTCGCATCCGGCGACGCGACGGCAGGCAGGGTGTCCGATGCGGTGCCCCCCATCCAGACCGATTCGCCGAGTCGCGGCGAAGACAGTTCGCCCGCGGCCATGGCTGCGCCACCCCTGCCCCACCCGGGACTGACAGCCCCCACCACCAACGCGGCCGAGGCCGAGGAAACCGGGGTGCTGCTGATCGACCTGGGCCGGCTTCAGCTGAGTCTCACGGAAACGGCCCGGCAGATGCTGAGGCTGCCTGGCGGCACGGCTCCCCTGAGCTGGCAAGGCCTGCTGGACCACCTCGGAGGCACCGACGGCAAGCGGCTTGATCAGGCCCTGCGCGACAGCCTCACGGGCGGTTCGGCGCACTGGAGCCTGGACCTGCAGGTGCCGGGCGAACCCAACCCGCGGTCGCTGCGGCTGCAGGCACAGCCCTGCATCCTGCCCGCACCTGCGGATCAGCCCGGTGTCGGCTCTCGCCTGCTGGCCTGCACCCTGCAGGCTCAGCCCCTGGTCGACCCGAACCGGCTGCTGGTGGTCACCCACCTGCCGGGCGCAGCGGACCGGCAGGAACTGGAACTGCAGTACCAACCGGTGTTCCAGGTGGACGGCGGGCAGCTGAGAGCCGTCGAAGCCCTGGTGCGCTGGCGACATCCCGAACTCGGGTTGGTCCCGCCGCGCAGCTTCATCCCCTGGGCAGAAGAGTGCGGGCTGATCGACGAGCTTGGGCGCTGGGTGCTGCGTCAGGCCTGCCGCCAGAGTGCGCGCTGGCGGGCGCTGGGTCTGCCGCGTGTGCCGATGGCGGTGAACATCTCCGAGCGACAACTGCGCCAGCCCAACTTCTCTGCCCAGGTAGCCCAGGCCCTGGCCGAGTCCGGCCTGCCCGGGACCGCGCTGCAACTGGAACTGCCCGAGGCCGACCTGGACCGCCTTGGCGAGGCCGGCGTGAAGCAGCTCGCCGCCTGCCGGCGGCTGGGTGTGGCGCTGGCGCTGGACGACTTCGGCGGCGGCCCGGGGCGCTGGCGGCAGGTGCAGCAACTGCCGCTCAACAGCCTGAAGCTCGACCCGCGCTGCACCCACTCGCTCAGTGGCGCAGGCGCCGGGCGGGAGATCGTGCAGTCCACGGTCGCCCTGGCCCACCAGCTGGGTCTGCAGGTGGTGGCCGAAGGGGTGGAGGACGCCGACCAGCTGGAGGCCCTGCGCCGCATCGGCTGCGATGCCTTCCAGGGTCACCATGTGGCTGCGGCACAAGCGCCAGCGGGATTGGTCGACTGGCTGCACGGCTGAGGGCCGGTGAACCGACCGATCGACCCGCACGCGACAATGCGCGCATGCTCGCCTACCGCCATGCCTTTCACGCCGGCAACCCGGCCGATGTCCTCAAGCACCTGGTGCTGATCCAGGTGCTGCGCTACATGGCGCTCAAGGACAAGCCCTACACCCTGATCGACACCCACGCCGGCGCAGGCGCCTACCGGCTCGACAGCAACCAGGCGCGCAAACGCAACGAGTACCAGGACGGCATCGGCCGCCTCTGGAACCTGACGTCGTCCCAGCCCGCTGCGCTGCAGGACTACCTGCAGCAGGTGCGGCAGTTCAACGGCCCCGGTTCCGTTCTGCAGCAGTACCCCGGTTCGCCCGCGCTGGCGATGCAGCTGCTGCGCCCTGAAGACCGGCTGCGCCTGTACGAACTGCACAGCAGCGATGCACCGCTGCTGGCCGAGCTGGTGGCTGGCCGGCGCGAGACCGCGGTGATGCAGGCCGACGGCTTCGCCGCACTGCGTGCCGAGCTGCCGCCGCCGTCGCGCCGAGGCGTGGTGCTGATCGACCCCAGCTACGAAATCAAGACCGACTACAACCGCGTGCTGACCGCAGTGCGCGAAGGCCTGAGCCGCTTTGCCGAAGCGGTGATCCTGGTCTGGTATCCCCAGTTGCAGCGGCTGGAGCCGCGTGAAATGGTCGAGCGCCTCAAGGCCTGTGCCGTGCAGCAAGGCCGCCGCGGCTGGCTGCACGCACGCCAGACTTTTGCCGCACCGGACGCCAGCGGCTTCGGCATGATGGGCAGCGGCATGCTGGTGATCAACCCGCCGCACACCCTGCTGGGCACGCTGCGCGACAGCCTGCCCAGCCTGGACGAGCACCTGGGCCGCTTCGACGGTGCCCAGCATCTGCTGGAGCATCAGGCCGTCTGAGCCATTCCCCATCCCCCCTCCTCAGCCCACGGCCGTTGCACAGGATGCCCGCCGGCACGCACAACCGCAACGAACCGCTGCGGCAGCTGTTGCAGCAGCCGCATGCCGATCCACAAACCCAGCGCGAGCGCCTGCTCGACCTGATCGACCAGGCCCGTCGCGACCAGCTGCGCACCCGTGAGGCCCGCCTCACCGAAGCCCGCGCGCTGCACCGCCTCGGTCTGTTGGCCCTGCACGAAGAGGGGCTGCAGCCGGCGCTGAGCCACTTTCAGCGTGCCATTCGCCTGTTCCGTGCCCAGCCGCTGCCGCAGGAGGAAGCCGCCAGCCTCACCCGCGTGGCCCAGCTGCTGCTGGCCGCCGGCAACGACCGGGGTGCCCAACAGGTGGCCGAGCGGCTGTTGCAGCAGGGCCGTGCCCACCAGGTTGACCGGGTGCGTGCATTGCTGGCCATGGGCATGGCCCACCTTTCACAGCACCAGGCTGGACCCGCCTGGCACTGTGTGGCCGACCTGGCGGTGGAAGCCGCCGAAGGCTGCAGCCAGCGCCGCATGCTGGCCGCCGCGCTGGGCCTGCGCGCCTGGCTGGAGCTCAACGTGGTCACGGCCCGGGCCGGCCTGCGCTGCCACATCGGCCTGGGGCTGGGCCGCTGTCCCAACCTGCCGGCGCTGCACTGGCGCGACGTGCAGGCCACCCTGGACCTGGCCGCCCAGCGCGACCCCAGCGACCCGGTGCGCTGGAACCTGGAGGCCTGCGGTCACCTGATGCACGGCCTGCAGGCGCTGCAGGAGCGCAACGGCAGCACGGATGGGGCAGCCAACGGCCTGGCCCTCGAAATCGCCCGCCAACTGGCCCATCAGGCTCGGCTCATCCGCCATCGATCGGCCTTCGCCGCAGGCATGCTCTGGCTGCACTCCGGGGTGCTGTTGCGCCTGTCGGGCCGAGCGCAGGAGGCGCTGGAGCCGCTGCAGCTGTGCATCACCACGGCGCAGCCCCGCCAGCTGCTGTCCCTGGTGCGTTCGGCCAGCTACGAAACCAGCCTGGCCTGCCAGGCCCTGGGCCGCCTGGAAGAGGCCCTGCAGGCCCTGCACCGCCATTGCGAACTGCAGCACCTGCCGGCCGAAACCTTCCCGCAGGCATCGGTGTGGGGTCTGCCGAACAGCGCCACGGCACCCGCGGCCATGTCCGGGCCGCTGCCCCCCTCTCATCCGGAGTTTCTGCCTGCGCCGAATCTGGAGTCCGATCCCTCTGCCGGCGCCGACAGCCGCTCACCGGCCTGGGCCCATGTGCGTGCGGCGGAGGCCTGCATCGACGCTCAGCTGCACCTGCGCGTGCGGGTGGACGCGGTGGCCGCCCACTGCGGCTGCAGCCGCCGCACACTGGAGATGGCCTTCCGCCAGGTGCGCGGCGGCAGCGTGGGCGAGTGCATCCGCCGGCTGCGCCTGGAGCGCGCACTGGAAAAGATCCAGCTCACCCAGTTGCCCATGGGCGACATCGCCCTGGCCGTCGGCTACGCCAACGCCTCCCAGCTCTCGCGCGACTGCAGCGACGTCTACGGCGCCCCGCCCCAGCAACTGCGCCGTGAATACCGCCAGGCCCTGGAGGCCATGCCCGATCACGGCTCGGCGGCGGTGTGACCCACGGGCCCAGGCCGGAAGGTCGGGTCAGCGTCGCAGCGCTTGCGCTTCGGCGGCCAGCTTCGTGATCCTTGTCCAGTCCCCTGACTTCACCGCATCGGCCGGCGTCAGCCAGGAGCCGCCGCAGACCTTGACGTTGGGCAGCGCCAGGAACTGCGGCGCGGTTTCCGGCGTGATGCCGCCGGTGGGACAGAAGGCCACGTCGTGGAAGGGGCTGGCGAAGGCCTTGAGCAAGGTTCAGGCCGCCCACCGCGGTGGCCGGGAAGAGCTTGAGGAAGTGGTAGCCGTCGGCGTTGGCGGTCATCACCTCGCTGGCGGTGGCGACGCCGGGCAACAGCGGCAGGCCGATGGCGCGGCAGGCGCGGCCGACTTCGGGGGTGTAGCCGGGGCTGACGGCAAAGCGGCAGCCCGCCGCCAGCGCGGCCTCGGCATCGGCCACCGAGCGCACGGTGCCGGCGCCGACGATGGCCTCGGGCACTTCGGCGGCCATGGCGCGGATGCAGTCCAGCGCTGCCGGGGTACGCAGCGTGACCTCCAGCACCTTGACGCCACCGGCGACCAGCGCGCGCGCCAGGGGCACGGCATCGGCGATGCGATCGATGACGATGACGGGGATGACGGGGCCGTGGGAGGCCAGGTCAAGGGGGTTCATGGGGTGCATGGGGTGCATGGGGTTCCGTGCGGTTCGTTGAGGTTCAGAGCCAGGTGACGGCGCCCTCTTCGGCGCTGCGCACATTGCGGCGCAGGCCGCCGAAGAGCTCTCGGCCCAGGCCGTGGGCAGCATCGTCGGCCAGGTCGGCGGGGCGTGCCTCGATCGTGCGGGCGGCCCAGTCCTCGGGCGGAACCAGGGCATCGAGCGTGCCGGCCACGGCGTCAACGCGGACCCGATCACCACTGCGCAGCTTGCCCAGCGGGCCACCGCCCAGCACCTCGGGGCTGACGTGGATGGCTGCGGGCACCTTGCCGGAGGCACCGCTCATGCGGCCATCGGTGACGAGCGCGACGCGGAAGCCCCGGTCCTGCAGAACCGCCAACGGCGGCGTGAGCTTGTGCAGCTCGGGCATGCCGTTTGCGCGTGGGCCCTGGAAGCGCACGACGGCGACGAAGTCGCGCTCCAGCTCGCCGCGCTGGAAGGCCTGCTGCAGCGACTCCTGGCTGTCGAAGACGATGGCGGGCGCCTCGATGACGTGGCGGTCCTCGGGCACGGCGCTGACCTTCATGACGCCGCGGCCCAGGTTGCCGGCCAGCAGCTTGAGGCCACCGGAGGGGCCAAACGGAGCGGCGGCGGTGCGCACGATGTTGTCGTCGATGGGCGTGTTGGGCAGGTCGTGCCAGGTCAGCGCGCCGCCGGTGGTCTCATCCGCCTGGGCAGGCACGCGGCCGTAGGCGGCCATGCCGCCCTCGGCCACCGTCAGCACGTCGCCATGCAGGCAGCCCGCGCCGAGCAGTTCGCGCAGCACAAAGCCGGGGCCGCCCGCGGCCTGGAACTGGTTCACGTCGGCCTTGCCGTTCGGGTAGACCCGCGCCAGCAGCGGGGTGGCGGCCGAGAGCTCGGAAAAATCCGTCCAGTCGATCAGGATGCCGGCCGAACGCGCCACCGCGACCCAGTGGATCAGGTGGTTGGTGGAGCCGCCGGTGGCCAGCAGCGCGACCATCGCGTTGACGATGCAGCGCTCGTCGACCAACTCGCCGATGGGCGTGTAGCGATCGCCGCCGCGGCGGATGGCCAGCACCTGGCGAACCGCCTCGCGGGTGAGCTGCTCGCGCAGGCCGGCGTGGGGGTGGATGAAGGCGGCCCCGGGCACGTGCAGCCCCATCGCCTCCAGCAGCATCTGGTTGGAGTTGGCGGTGCCGTAGAAGGTGCAGGTGCCGGCGCCGTGGTAGGCGGCGGACTCGGCCGCCAGCAGCTCGTCGCGGCCGACCAGGCCTTGGGCAAACTGCTCGCGCACCTTGGACTTGTCGCTGTTGGACAGGCCGCTGCTCATCGGCCCGGCCGGCACGAAGACGCAGGGCAGGTGGCCGAAGTGCAGCGCGCCGATCAGCAGACCGGGCACGATCTTGTCGCACACACCCAGCAGCAGCGCGGCGTCGAAGACATCGTGTGTCAATCCCACCGCCGTGGCCATGGCGATGGTGTCGCGCGAGAACAGACTCAGCTCCATGCCGGGCAGGCCCTGGGTGACACCGTCGCACATCGCCGGCACGCCGCCCGCGACCTGCACCGTGGCGCCGTGGCGGCGCGCCTCGTCGCGGATCAACGCCGGGTAGCCCTCGTAGGGCTGATGTGCCGAGAGCATGTCGTTGTAGGCGGTGACGATGCCGATGTTCGGCGCCTTCTCGGCCAGGACGCGGAACTTGTCGGCGCCAGGCAATGCCGCGTAGGCGTGCGCCACATTGGCACAGCCCATGCGCTCGGCACCGCGCGGTCGGGCCGCGGCGGCGCGCAGGCGCTTCAGGTAGTCCTGTCGCAGCGGCGCGCTGCGTTCACGGATGCGCTGGGTGATGTCGGCGATGGCGGTCTTCATGGCGGTCGGATTGAAACCTGATCGCCAATTTGAACGTAACCGGGTTACACCGTCAAAACAAGGCCCATTCCGCCACGGACACAAAAAAGCCCAGCCCGCACGGGACGGGTTGGGCAGTGGACAGGCGGCCCTTCCGGCCCGCCCGCCAAGGGGATGGCTGAAAGTGGGTTACGGCGCGTCGACCAGACGGATCTCGACGCGGCGGGCCTCCTGGTCGCTGCCGCCCCCAGCGGTGACTTCGGGCTTGCGCAGCAGCACCTGCGCCAGGGGCACGCCCTTGGCCACCAACGCGGCGCGCACCGCCTTGGCACGTTCCTTGGCCAGCTCCGCATTGCGGGCCGGGTCACCGGTGGTGTCGTGGTAACCGGACAACAGCACCTTCTTGGTGCTGCTGCCGGCCAGCGCCTCCAGCGTCTGAGCCAACGCGGCATCGGCCGTGGCATCCACTGCCGCCTGGCCGGAGCCGAAGTACACCGTCGCCAGGGCGGCGCCTGCGGGCGACAGATCCACCAGCTGTTCGGCGGCATCCGCTGCCGACGATGCAGCCGCTGCGGCCGAAGCCTGCATCTCGGCAGCCACCACCGGCACCGCGGCCGATTTGAACGACTGGCGCAAGGCCATGCCCAGTGCGACCACCAAAGCCACCGCGATGACCGCAAACGCGACCACCACGCCCGCCTTGGTGCCCTGGTCCTGATCCTGACTCATCACTCAACTCCAGATGTGAAAATGTTCACGGAGTGTATCCCCGCTGACTGACAGGACTTTGCAGCGGATCAGACACTCAAAGGCCGACTGCAGTAGCCGCTCATCGCCGCCCCATGCCCGCATCCGTGGATACCGACCCGCCCACCTGCCCCGAAGCCCAGGACCCCGCTGCGACTTCCAGGACTCCAGGCGCGGCGGTGCATCTCGCCCCTCGCGATGCACGGCACGCCCGCCTGCTGGCCCAGGTGCGTCGCGATGAACCCTTCTGGGTGTTCGCCTACGGTTCCCTGCTGTGGCGGCCGGAGTTCACCCCGCAGCGCTCGTTGGCCGCCAGGGTGTGGGGACATCACCGCGCCCTGCGCATGTACTCAAGGGTGTACCGCGGCACGCCGGAACAGCCTGGACTGGTGTTTGCGTTGATTTCCGGTGGCTCCTGCCAGGGCCGGGTGTTGCAGGTGGCCAGCGAAGAGAAGGAGGCGGTGTTCGAGGCGCTGTGGTCGCGCGAGATGGTGGGCCACGTCTACGAGCCCCGCTTGCTTCGCTGCAAGGTGGCTTCCCAACACCTGGAGGCGGATCGCAACACCATCGGTGACACGGTGCGCGCCCTGGCCTTCACCTTGCGGCGCGACAGCCCTCAACATGCCGGCGATCTGTGCGAGTCCCGTTTGCTCGACATCCTGCACCGCGCGCGGGGACGCAACGGAAGCGCCCTCGACTACCTGCTGGAAACCGCCCGCGCCCTCCGAGCGGCGGGGATCCGCGATCGCGAAGTGGAGCGGCTGCTCCACCTGGTCCCCCGGCACCTCTTGCACGCCCCGTCGACGGCAGGCGCTTGATGGCGCCCACCCGCCGCAGGCTCCACAGCCGTGCGGGCAGGAGGAGAGCCAAGATGAGAAGGAAACCGGGACCGGTGATGGCCTTCAGGCCGGCGCCCCCGAATCCATCGCGGCACGGGTCTGCCGCTGCCTTTGCGCGGACTCCAGGTCGGCCTGCGTGTCCACATCCACCAGCACGCCCGGGTCGTCCACTTCCAGCCCCTGCGAGGGATACCGTGCCAGCAGGCGCCTTGCACCTTCGTCGCCCGTCAGCCGCACCAGCTCGGTGTACAGCTCCGCGGCGAAACCCACCGGATGTCCTCTGCGCCCCCGGTGTTGGGCATAGACCACCGGATGCTGGCCCAGCGAGCGGGCCACGGCCTGCAGCGTGGTCGCCTGGACCAGCGGCATGTCGCCCGGCAACACCAGCCAGCCCGAAGCATTGGGCCGGGCGCCCACGCCGGCGGCAATCGAGTAACCCATGCCCAGCGGCTCACGCGTGGCCGAACCGATGGGAGGCAACAACACGATGTCCCGCGCGGCAATGAGGGGCTGCACGATCGGCACCAACTCGGCCGTGGTGACCACCACTGCCGGCAAGCCGGACTGCAGCACCTGCGCGAGGGTGGCCGCCAGCACGCTTTCGTCGCCCAGCGACTGGCGCAGCTTGTGGACGGCCCCTTCGAACCGGGACCCCCTTCCTGCAGCCAGCACCACCACCACCGGTGCCAGCGCCCTGGATCCGCTCAGCGGCATGTGAGCCCCCTCGAGCCCATACCTGCAGGCGCAAACACCCACCGAAGCGAAAAGCGGCAGCACCGTTCCATGAAGCTGAAGTCCACGACCTTCCCCTGATCCAACGTTGCACGATCGCTCGCGTCTGCGCACAGCTGCGCAGACTCACCCGAGATTCAAGATTCGCGACCTGCCCCGTTGCAGTGCCGCCCCGCCCGACAATGGAACCGCAGGACGGCACGCAGCGGAACTGGTGCCTTCACTTAGGGGAGTTCACCGGGGCCGATTCCGCGGGCCTGGGGCTTCCTATACTGCAGCCATGAGCCACATAGCTGACCTGCGCAAGAGCTACGAAGCCGGGGAACTTGAGGAGGCGAGAGCCGCCAACGAACCCCTGCACCAGTTCGACACCTGGATGCGCGAGGCCCTGCAGTCACCCAAGGTGCCCGAACCCAACGCGATGACGCTGGCCACCGTGTCGGCCGACGGGCGCCCTTCCACACGGATCGTGCTGATCAAGGGCTACGACGCGCGCGGTCTGGTCTGGTACACCAACTACCACTCCCGCAAGGGCCGGGAGCTCCAGGCTCAGCCCTTTGCCGCCCTGCAGTTCCACTGGGTGGAGCTGGAACGGGTGGTGCGCATCGAGGGGCGGGTGGAGTTCACCTCTGCCGAAGAGTCCGATGCCTACTACGCCAGCCGACCGCTGGACTCCCGGCTGGGAGCCTGGGCTTCCCCACAGAGCGAGGTGATCGGATCGCGCGCCGTGTTGGTGGCCCATGCGGCACGTGCCGCGGCCGAACACGGCCTGCACCCACCTCGGCCGCCGCATTGGGGCGGCTACCGGCTGCTGCCGCAGCGGTGGGAGTTCTGGCAGGGGCGCAAGTCGCGCCTGCACGATCGGCTGGTCTACCGGCTGGAGGACGGCCACTGGCTGCGTGAACGCCTTGCGCCCTGAGCGGCCGTCACGATGCTGCTCTCCGAACTGGCCGCACTGAAGCCACTGGTTTCGGTGCTGTTGCTGCCGCCGGGCAGCCCCCTGCTGCTGGCCGCCATCGGGGCGGTGCTGTGGCGCCGCAGAAGGCGACTGGCCGCAGGACTGATGGCGATGGCCCTCCTGCTGATGTGGCTGCTGTCCTGTTCGGCCACGGCGCGCTGGATGGAAGCGCAATGGCTGGCTCCACCGCACGCGCTGCCGCAGGATCGGATTGAGCAGCTCGGACGGCCGGGCGAACCGACCACAGCGATCGTGGTGCTGGGGGCCGGCCGGAATCGCCTGGCGCCGGAGTACGGTCGCGCCAACCTGACCGCCATCGGCCTGGAGCGTCTCAGCTATGGACTGTGGCTGGCACGCCGCACCGGACTGCCGCTGGGCTACGCTGGCGGCATCGGCTGGGCCGACGATGGCGGCCCGTCGGAAGCGGAAGCAGCGCAACTCACCAGCCAGGAACTGGGCACCTCCCCGCTGCGCTGGCTGGAGACCCGCTCGCGCGACACCCGGGAGAACGCCGAGGGCATGGTACCGATGCTGCAGGCCTCCGGTGTGCGGCGCATCGTGCTGGTGACCCACTCGTGGCACATGCCCCGGGCGGCGCGCTGGTTTGCGTCGGTCGCCGGACCGGCAGGCATCGAACTGCTGCCGGCGCCCATGGGAATCACATCACCCGAGGACCGCCCCTGGCTGGATTGGGTGCCTCGTGGTGAGGCCTTGCTGCACAGCCAGCGGGTGTTGCATGAGGTGCTGGGCCAATGGCGCGCTCCCTGACACGGCACTCCCCCAAAAACACGGCCCCAGAAACAGAAACCCGCCCGGAACACGAGGTTCTCGGGCGGGGGTGGCCCCGTTGATCGGTGGCCATTCGGGACTCCAGGGGGTTCAGCCTGGGGTCCCTTCCGCGCAGCGACTGCGCGGAGTTGGGAACCTGTTTTCGTCACAGGCGGACGGAGATTAATCCCGTCCATGCGATCAGGCAAGTGCGCTGGATCAATCGGGTCGGCCAACGCCATCAACAGGAGTTTCTTGACGGGCGAGTGCGGTGCCGTTCAAGCCGGCCGGCCGCTGCACAGGTTGTCCCACAAAGCGTCCATGCGCGCCTGCACCGCCGCGTCCATGGTGATGGCCCGCCCCCATTCACGGCTGGTTTCCCCGGGCCATTTGTTGGTGGCATCCAGACCCATCTTGCCGCCCAGGCCGGAAACGGGTGAGGCGAAGTCCAGGTAGTCGATCGGCGTGCTGTCCACCAACGTGGTGTCGCGTGCCGGGTCCATGCGGGTGGTGATGGCCCAGATCACTTCCTGCCAGCTGCGGATGTCCACATCGTCGTCCACCACCACGATGAACTTGGTGTACATGAACTGCCGCAGGTAGCTCCACAGGCCGAACATCAGCCGCTTGGCGTGGCCCGGATAGGCCTTCTTCATCGAGATCACAGCCATGCGGTAACTGCAGCCTTCGGGCGGCAGATAGAAGTCCACGATCTCCGGGAACTGCCGCTGCAGGATGGGCACGAACACCTCATTGAGCGCCACTCCCAGCACCGCGGGTTCGTCCGGCGGCTTGCCGGTGTAGGTGGAGTGGTAGATCGGCTCGCGGCGGTGCGTCATCCGGTCGATCTCGAACACCGGGAACCAGTCCTGTTCGTTGTAGTAGCCGGTGTGGTCCCCGTAAGGGCCCTCCAGCGCGTGCAGGTAGCCCCCCTTCTCCTTCAGCGGCACCCCCGCGGCACTGTGGCCTTCGAAGCCGGGAACCGCCGTCGGAATGTGCCCTTCCAGGATGAGCTCCGCGGTGGCCGGCACCTGCAGACTGCGGCCGGCCTCGCCCACCGACGTCTCCACCAGCTCGGTGCGCGAGCCGCGCAGCAGCCCAGCGAACTGGTACTCGGACAGGCTGTCGGGTACCGGGGTCACTGCGCCGAGGATGGTGGCCGGGTCCGCCCCCAGCGCCACCGCGATCGGGAAGGGCTGGCCCGGGTTGGCGAGCGCGAACTCCCGGAAGTCCAGCGCCCCGCCCCGGTGGGCCAGCCAGCGCATGATGGTCTGGCGCGGGCCGATCACCTGCTGCCGGTAGATGCCCAGGTTCTGGCGCTGCCGGGGCCGCGGCACCGACTGCGGCCCGCGGGTGACCACCAGCCCCCAGGTGATCAGCGGAGCCACATCACCCGGCCAGCAGTGCTGCACCGGCAGCCGGGCCAGGTCGATTTCGTCACGCTCCCGTTGCACCTCCTGGCAGGGGCCGCGGCGCTGCAAGGCGGGTTTCATGTCCCACAGGGCGCGGACCATCTCCAGCAGCCGACCTGCATCCCGCAGACCACGGGGCGGCTCCGGCTCCTTGAGGCTGGCCAGCAGCTCTCCCACCCCGCGCAGCTCCGATACTTTGTCAACCCCCATGGCCAGGGCCACCCGCTCGGGTGTACCGAACAAGTTGGTCAACACACACCAACCGTGTAAGGGATTGCTTCGATCGCAAGGCTGTTGAAACAACAACGCAGGGCCACCGGCTCGCAACACCCGGTCGGACAGGGCTGTCATCTCCAGGTGGGTGGAAACCGGCTGCTCAATGCGACGCAGGTCGCCACGGCGCTCCAGTGCGGCCAGAAAGTCACGTAGGTCTCGGTACTTCATCACAAGCATGCATATAGAGGTCAGCCCTCAAGATTGACCGGTTATTAGGGTTACTCCTAGAATCCGCCCGTTTTTCGTTTCCAGGCGAATTTGCTGCAATGCAGCATCTTTCGGATCCGTGGTCCTTGCTCCCGGGTGCAACCCGTGATGCGGAGTCTTACAACTTCCGCGCGATGAGGCAGCAGGATTATCAGCGGCCCACCGATGCACCAGTGCAGTGCATTGGATGCGGTGGACTTCAACCATGAAAGGAGCAGCATGCCTGATTTCCGCACTTGGACACGTGCGTCGTCCGCCATCGGCACGTCGCTGCGCGTCTTTGCGTCGGACCTCGGCCATGGCCTGCTGGCCGTCAGCCACAACACCCTGGCCGTGGTCGGTCTGGCGGTCATCAGCGCTGGCTTCATCCTCGGTGAACGAGCCGATGTGCGCTCGATGCTGGAAGAACGCACCCTCAGCTGGCTGCAGGACCGCCAGGACGAACGCCTGGCCGACGGGGACGATGGCAGTCTGCTGGACTTTGGGGATGTGTCGGTGGGCGATCGAGCACCGGCCACCGACCCCAGCGAGCTGAACCGCCAGCAGGCGTCGGTGGCGCATTGGCTGTCTCGGCGCTACCGGGTGGCACCGGAACCGGTGGCCCTGCTGGTGCGTGAAGCCTGGTCGCTGGGCCAGCGGGTCAACCTGGAGCCCACCCTGATCCTGGCGATCATCGCCATCGAATCCAGCTTCAACCCCTTCGCCCAGAGTCCGGTCGGTGCCCAGGGCCTGATGCAGGTGCTCACCCGGGTGCACGACGACAAGTACGAGGCCTTCGGCGGCAACCTCGCTGCATTTGACCCACTGACCAACCTGCGCGTGGGCGTTCAGGTGCTCAAGGACTGCATCGCCAAGGCCGGATCGCTGGAAGGCGGCCTGCGCTACTACGTCGGCGCAGCCAACCTGAACGACGATGGCGGCTACGCCTTCAAGGTGCTCGCCGAGCAGGGCTTCATGCAGCAGTTGCTGAAGGGGCGTTCGGTACCGGTCACCGCCCGCCTGCCGGTGCCACCGTCCGGCTCCGCCGCCGTCGAGCCTGCGGTGTCCGTGGCCCCGGTCCCCTCCGCCAAGCCGACCGCCCCGACCAGGTCGGGACCGCCCACCGCAGCGGCTCAGACCCGCCAGCCGGAACGGGTCGCCCTGCTGGAGCGCTGACGCCCTCCGTCCCAAAGCACAACGGTCACCCTCATGGTGGCCGTTGCGCTTTCGGGGCGTCCTCTGAACCGTCTGCCGATGCACGGGACCTGCGGTTAAACTCCGGGCGTCGCGCAACTGGCGTTCAAGGGTGGCTGCAAGGGCTGCCTGAGGTGGTGGACCACCGTGGAGCGCGGCCGTCGGGCACCGTCCCGGCGTCTCGTCGCCGTGCGCCTGGGCCGCCCTGGTTCCCCCCTCCCTGCTGAGCACCCGCTCGTGAGGCCAGCAGTGGTTGGGCGTGCACCCGGGTCCAGCTAACTTCGACAGGAATCCCGTCCATGTTTGACCGCGCCACCCACACCCTGGCCGCCATCGATCCCGAGATCACCGCCGCCATCGACGCCGAAGTGCGCCGCCAGGAAGAGCACATCGAGCTGATCGCCAGCGAGAACTACACCTCCCCGGCGGTGATGGCTGCGCAGGGCTCGCAGCTCACCAACAAGTACGCCGAAGGCTACCCGGGCAAGCGCTACTACGGCGGATGCGAGCATGTCGATGGGGTCGAGCAACTGGCCATCGACCGCGCCAAGAAGCTGTTCGGCGCCGAGCACGCCAACGTGCAGCCGAACTCCGGCTCCCAGGCCAACCAGGCGGTGTTCTTCGGTCTGCTGCAGCCCGGCGACACCATCATGGGCCTGAGCCTGGCCGAAGGCGGCCACCTGACCCACGGCATGCCGCTGAACATGTCGGGCAAGTGGTTCAAGGTCGTCTCCTATGGCCTGAACGTGCAGGAAGACATCGACTACGACGCGATGGAGCGCCTGGCCCACGAGCACAAGCCCAAGCTGATCATCGCCGGCGCCTCGGCGTTTGCGCTGCGCATCGACTTCGAGCGCTTCGCCCGGGTGGCCCAGGCGGTGGGCGCCTACTTCATGGTGGACATGGCGCACTACGCCGGCCTGATCGCCGCAGGCGTCTACCCCAACCCGGTGCCGCATGCCGATGTGGTCACCACCACCACCCACAAGACCCTGCGCGGCCCGCGTGGCGGCCTGATCCTGATGCGCGGCGAAGAGATCGCCAAGAAGATCAACAGCGCCATCTTCCCGGGCATCCAGGGCGGCCCGCTGATGCATGTGATTGCCGGCAAGGCAGTGGCCTTCCAGGAGGCACTGCAGCCCGAGTTCAAGGCCTACCAGCAGCAGGTGGTCAGGAACGCTGCCGTGCTGGCCGAGACGCTGATCGCCCGAGGCCTGCGCATCGTCAGCGGCCGCACCGAAAGCCACGTGATGCTGGTGGACCTGCGCCCCAAGGGTCTGACAGGCAAGGAAGCCGAGGCACTGCTGGGTCGCGCCCACATGACCTGCAACAAGAACGGCATCCCGAACGACCCGCAGAAGCCCTTCGTGACCAGCGGCATCCGCCTGGGCAGCCCGGCCTTCACCACCCGCGGCTTCAAGGAAGAGCAGGCCCGCCAGGTCGCCAACCTGATCGCCGATGTGCTGGACGCCCCGCAGGACGAGGCGGTGATCGAGCGCGTCAAGGCCCAGGTCGCTGCACTCACCCGGGACTTCCCGGTGTACCGTTGACCGGCATCGGCGCGCTGGACCGCAACCCGTCGCGCCGACCGGGCTGACCCTTTGACGCAACATGCGCTGCCCCTACTGCGGACATCCTGAAACGGCCGTTGCGGAGACCCGCGACTCGGACGAAGGCGACGCGGTGCGCCGCCGCCGGCGCTGCAGCCAGTGCGACAAGCGCTTCACCACCTACGAACGTGCCGAATTGAGCATGCCAATGGTGGTGAAGAAGAACGGTGAGCGGGTGGAGTTCAGCCGCGACAAGCTGCGGGCCTCGATGGCGCTGGCGCTGCGCAAACGCAATGTCAGCGTCGACCTGATCGACGCGGCGCTGGCGCGCATCGAAGACCGGGTCTTCTCCAGCGGCGCCAGCGAAGTGTCCACCACCCGGCTGGGCGAACTGGTGATGCGCGAACTCAAGCGCCTGGACAAGGTGGCCTATGTGCGCTTCGCCTCGGTGTACCGCGAGTTCGAGGACGTGGACGCCTTCAGTCGATTGATCAAGGAAATCTGATCGGCCCCTCCCTGGCCGATCTCCCCCGACCACCCCCCTGAATTCCCCACGAAGGGGGAATTCCGTCACGAATTGCACTGCCTAGACTGAACCGTCTCCTTTGACGGCTCCGATGGTTTGCGATGTTTCCTCCTGAGTGCACACCTGCAGTTGGCCTGACACGCAGCGGTCGCGGACCCGGCGGAAGTGCGGGCGCCGGATTCACGCTGGTCGAACTGCTGGTCACCCTGTCCTTGCTGGCCCTGTTGCTGGCGCTGGCTGCACCGTCGTTCGAGGACTTCCTGCTGCGCCGCCGGCTGGAAGGGCAATCGGCCCGCTGGCTTGCCGACCTTCAGCACCTGCGCAGCACGGCGGTCGGGCGTCGGCAGGCACTGCGGTTGACCTGGCTGGCCGACGAACAGGGCAGCGGCTGGCTGATCCACAGCGGCGATGCCGACGCCTGTGCCCTGGAGCCCGGTGGTGACGGCAGCCTGCGCTGCGACGAAGGCACCCTGGTGCTGCGCAGCCACTGGCTGCCCCTGGCCAGCCGCCTGCGGGTGCAGGCCAACGTCGTCTCGATGCGGGTGGATCCGCGCCAGGGCACCTTCAGCCCCACCGGCAGCTGGGAGGTCAGCAGCGGCGAGCAGCACCGCCTGCGTCACGTCGTGAACCTGCTCGGCCGCACACGGCTGTGCACCCCCGAACTTCGACTGCCCGGGGTGCCGCCATGCTGAACCCCCCTCTGCGTTCCTTGACGTCCCGTGGGTTCAGTCTGATGGAGCTGCTGGTGGTGCTGGCCATCGTGGCCCTGCTGATGACGCTCGGCCTGCCGAGCTACCAGTCCCATGTGCGCAAGCTGCGCCGCGCCGAAGCGCTGGAGGCCATCGCCCGCATCCAGCAGGCGCAGGAGCGCCGCCGCGCCGACCAGCCGCGCTACGCCGGCAGCCTGGGCAGCAGCGGCTTGAACCTGCCGGACAGCTCCACCGGCGGCCGCTACCGGCTGTCCGTCGGCAGCCCGGAGGGTCAGGAAGCGCAGTCGTACTGGGTGCGCGCCACGGCGCTGGCCGAACAGGCGCTGGACCAGCCCTGCGCCGTCCTGCAGGTCGATATGAATGGCGCCGGCACGGTGTACCGCTCCGGACCGGACTCCCTGCTGGCCAATGGGGCGGAGGACAACCGCCGGTGCTGGAACCTGTGATGCAGCCACCGAAGCGGCCACTGAAGGCTCCCACAGCCTCGCCGCCCGACCGGGTCCACCACCCTCTGCGCAGGTTCCGGCACTGCGGCGGATTCGGCCTGGTCGAGCTGCTGCTGGCAGTGGCCCTGGGGCTGGTGCTGGTGGCCGGCCTGCTTGGCTTGGTGGTGGCACACCTGACCGAACAGCGCGCGGTGCAGGCACGCACCCGCCTCAGCCAGGACCTGCGCGCCGGGCTGGACCTGGCGCTGCGCGATGCCCGCCGCGGCGGCTGGTGGGGCCAGGCGGAAGCGGGCATCTGGGAAGGCGATGATCGGCTGCCGGCCCCCAACCCCTACGGCGGACTGCTGCCGCCGAGCAATGTGAACACCGGCCTGGGATCCGGCAGTGTGCTGGCGCACCGCTACAGCCGCGACAGCCGGGAGAACCACAGTGCCGACAGCAACGAACACTTCGGCTTGCGGCTGCAGCGCGGCAGCCTCGAATGGCGGGTCGGCGGTGCGGCGCTCACCCCCTCGTCCGGTGACCAGTGGCAGGCCTTGACCGATCCCGGCCAGGTGCAGGTCGAAGGCCTCACCGTCACACAGCGCACCGTCCGGATCGACCTGTTGGCCGAATGTGGCCTGACGACCTGTCCCGACCCGGACGACCCGGACTGCCCGCCGCGGCTGCTGATTCGCCATGTCGACCTGCGGCTGCAGGGCCAGGACGCCCGCGACAGCAGGGCCCGCCGCGAACTGCGCGGAGCGGTCCGCCTGCGCAATGAGGAGGTACAGGGTGCCTGCCCCGCCCCCTGAAACCCGGGCCGGCCGAACCACTCCCACCCGCGGCGGCGCCACCCTGGCGGTGGTTCTGGTGCTGTTGCTGGGGGTGGGAATGGTCACCGTACTGGCCCAGCGCAGCCTGCTGATCGAAACCCGTTCGGCCGCCCAGCAGACCCGCGCCACCCGGGCACTTCACGCGGCCGATGCCGGGCGGGACTGGGCGCTGGTGATGCTCGACCATCGTCGCGCCGTGGATGCCGCCTGCGTCGACAGCAGCCCGGGCGGAGGGTCCCTGCCCGGCCGCTTTCGGGAGCGCTACCTGCAATCGGCCGCGGACGCGTCCGGCAGCCTTTCCCCCCGAAGCCTGGCCCGACCCGGTTGTGTGCGCCACCCGAGCAGCGGCTGGCTCTGCCGCTGCCCTGACTCCGGCGATGCGGACCTGGCCGCTGCGCTGGGCAGCGACGTTCAGGAGGATGCCCCGGCCTTCCTGATCCAGTTCGAGCGCGGCCCCCGCCCGGGCAGCCTGTTGCTGCGCATCGACGGCTGCAGCTCCCCGGCGGCGGGCTGCGGCGGCAGCAGCGAAGCAGATGCGAGTGCCCGTGTTGAACAGCTGCTCCACCCCCTGGGCCACAGCCTGCGCCCTCCCGCCGCCGCATTGGTGAGCAGCGGGGAGGTGCTGCTCGGGCCGGGCAGCACACTGATCAACACCGACGCAGCCAGCGGCGCCCTCACCCTGCAGGCCCGCGGCAATGCCACCCTCGACGCGGCGGCCCAGCTGGTCTCCGCGCCCGGACGGCTGCCGCAGAGCAGTACGGTGTTGCAGGACAGCCGTGTTCCGGCCGATGCGGAGCGGGGCCTGCCGCTGGCCTTCGGCCTGTCATTGCAGCGGTTGCGCCAGATGCCTGCCTGGCAACGGATCGACTGCAGCGGGGGATGCACCGGCAGCGAGGTGCAGGCCGCTCTGGACCAGGGGCAGCGGGCCCTCTGGCTGGAGGGCCCGCTGCTGCTGGGCACGGACGCCCAATGGGGCAGCGCCGAACAACCGCTGTTGCTGGTGGTGCGAGGCGAAGTGCGGGTGTCTGCCGCATTGCGGGCCTGGGGGCTGCTGTGGGCCGACTCGCTCGACTGGTCGCCGGCGGGCGCCACGCCCGCGCGCTGGATCGGCGGAGTGGTCAGCTTCGGCAGCAGCCGGCTCAACGGTCCGGTGCAGTTGCAGCGCGATGAAGCCGTGCTGCAACTCAGCCGCAGCCTGGCGGCCAGCCTCCTGCCGGTGCCGGGCAGCTGGCGCGACTTCGACCGTCCCTGATGGCCGGAGACTCCGCAGCGATGCTCACCTGCCCCCGTGCGCACCGCTGCGTCGGTCTCGCGCTGATCGAGGTGCTGATCGCCTTTGCCCTGATCAGTCTGGGCAGCCTGGGCCTGCTGCGGCTGCAACGCCTGCTGCACGACAGCGCCGACTTCGCCCGCCAGCGGGCCGAAGCGGTGCGACTGGCCGAGGCGGACCTGGAGGGGCTGCGCCAGTTCAGCCGGCTGGAGGCCGGCGGGGGCACATTCGCGTGGGCGGACATCACTCCATTGACGGCTGCGGCGCTGGAGGACGTGGCCTCCAACACCGGCTTCTCGCTGCAGCGGTCGGTGGCCCTCGGCCCCACACCCCGGTTGAAGGCCGTGGACACCCGCATCGGCTGGACGGACCGGGAAGGCGCCGCGCAGCAGTTGACCTTGTCCAGCCTGATTGCAGCCATCGACCCGGCCGCGATCGGTGCCCTGGCACTGCGGCGAGACCCAGGTCTGCCGGTGGGTGCCCGGGCCAGGCATCCGTTGATCCCGCTGGATGCAAAGGAACTGCCGGACGGGCGCCTGGTGCACAAGCCCGATCCCCGCTCCACCCGCGTCTGGATCTACGACGCCCGCAGCGGTCGGGTGACCGGCCGCTGCACCGCCGCCGCAGGACTGACCAGCGCAGAGCTCACCGCGGCCAGCCTCGGCGACTGCCGCAGCCTCAGCGGCCTGCTGCTCACCGGCCAGGTGCGTTTTGCCACCGACACGGCCTCGCCCACCCGCCTGGATGCCGAACAGCCCCGCGGCACGGCCCTTGGGCTGGACCTGCAGCTCACCCTCAGCAGCAGCGGCCACCCGGACCCGGCCTGGGAGTGCGAGGACGATGCGCCCGATGACACGCCCGCGGGCAGCAGCGCGGCGCTGGCGGTGCGTTACGTCTGCGTGGTGCAACCCGCGGGCAGCCCGCCGCAGTGGTCCGGCCGGCTGGACCTGCGCCCCATCGGCTGGACATTGGCGGCCAGCGGTGACAGCGCCTACCAGGTCTGCCGCTACAGCGCCGACCACAACGGCAATGGCCGCATCGACAACCGCGAACACCCGCAGCGCTACAGCGCAGTGGTCGAGCCGCTGGGCGACCAGAACTTCCTGGTGATCCGCGCCGGTGCGAGCTGTCCGACCGATGTGGCGGCCAACCTGGCGGACCTGGCCAACTGGGTGAACGACAGCACCGCGGCGCACCAACCTTGAATCCCGGTCAACGGCCCCGATCGGACCGACCACCTGGAGCCGGCGCCACAATCCCAGCCCCGACCGCCCCACCCGCACCGTGAACGACGCCCCATCGCCCACCGCTCCCGCCTGGTCCGAGTCCGACCGCCGCCACATGGCCGACGCCCTGGCGCTGGCCGAACAGGGCTTTGGACTCACCGATCCGAACCCCCGGGTCGGCTGTGTCCTGACCCGACCGGACGGGCAGGTGCTGGGCCGCGGTCACACCCAGCAGGCTGGCGGCCCCCATGCGGAGGTGATGGCGCTGCGCGACGCGCGGGCCCAGGGCGCCTCCGACAGCGACCTGCGAGGTGCCACCGCCTACGTCACCCTGGAACCCTGTGCCCACCACGGCCGCACACCACCCTGCGTGGAGGCGCTGCTGGCTGCCGGCATCGGCCGGGCGGTGGTGGCCCTGCGCGACCCCTTCCCGCAGGTGGCCGGTCACGGCCTGGCCCGGCTGGCAGCCGCCGGCGTGCAGGTGGAGCTGGGCCTGGGCGCAGAGGGAGCGCTGGAGCAGAACCCCGGCTTCTTCTCCCGCGTGCTGCGACAGCGTCCCTGGGTGCGCATGAAGGTGGCGGTGAGCCTGGACGGTCGCACCGCCCTGCCGGACGGGCGCAGCCAGTGGATCACCGGTGAGGCGGCGCGCCGCGACGGCCATGCCTGGCGCCGCCGCGCCGGGGCTGTGCTCACCGGCAGCGGCACCCTGCGCCAGGACGACCCGCGCCTGGACGTGCGCCTGGTCCCCACCGCCCGGCAGCCCCTGCGGGTGCTGCTCTCCAGCCGGCTGAACCTGCCGCCCGCGGCCCGGCTGCTGCAGCCCCCGGGGCCGGTGCGGATCTACACCCGCGCCGACTCGGTCTGGCCGGGCGACGGGCCCGCCATCCCCGCCATCCCCACCGTCCCCGCCATCCCCACCGTCCCGTCCCCGGACGGCATCGAGCTGCGCCGTGTCCGTCACGATCCGGCCGGCGCCCTGGCCCTGGACGAGGTGCTGGAGGACCTGGCCCGCTCGGGCATCAACGAGCTGCACCTGGAAGCCGGCGCGACACTGAATGGCGCCTTCGTGCGCGCCGACCTCATCGACGAATGGCTGGTCTACCTGGCACCGATGCTGGTGGGCGAAGGCCGGGGCCTGGCCGACATCGGCCGGCTTCCTGGGCTGGACGCGGCGCCGCGGCTGCACCTCGAGGACGTCTGCCGCCTGGGCGAGGACCTGCGCCTGCGGGCCCGCCCACCGGGACGCGATGCCTGGCTGCGTGCGCTGGCGGCCACCTGACATCGCCTGTTCCCAGCGTGTTCCCGGCCGGCATCCAGCCGGTCGGGGCCGGACCAAGGTCACGGCCCGGCGCCTACAATCCCGCCCATGCCCATCTCCCCCATTCCCGAGCTGGTCGCCGAACTGGCGGCCGGTCGCATGGTCATCCTCGTCGACGAGGAAGACCGCGAGAACGAAGGCGACCTGGTGCTCGCCGCCGATCTGGTGACACCGGAAGCGATCAACTTCATGGCCAAACATGGCCGTG
This sequence comes from Burkholderiales bacterium, assembly GCA_016703325.1. GTDB lineage: Bacteria > Pseudomonadota > Gammaproteobacteria > Burkholderiales > Burkholderiaceae_C > Sphaerotilus. The sequence continues at coordinate 149,675 of JADJCH010000062.1, forward strand.
GGCTGATCTGCCTGACGCTGACCCGCGAGCGCTGCGAATACCTGCAGCTGCCGCCGATGGCGCCGCGCAATGGCACCAAACACGGCACCGCCTTCACCGTTTCCATCGAGGCGGCCGAGGGCATCAGCACCGGCATCTCGGCGGCCGACCGCGCCCGCACGGTGCAGGTGGCGGTGGCCCGCGAGACCCGCCCCGCCGACCTGGTGCAGCCCGGCCACATCTTCCCGCTGCAGGCCCAGGACGGCGGCGTGCTGATGCGCGCCGGCCACACCGAGGCCGGCTGCGACCTGGCCCGCATGGCCGGCCTCTCGCCCTCGTCGGTGATCTGCGAGATCATGAACGACGACGGCACCATGGCGCGCCTGCCGGAGCTTGAAGTCTTTGCCCGCGAACATGGCCTGAAGATCGGCACCATCGCCGACCTGATCAGCTACCGCAGCCGCAACGAGTCCCTCATCGAACGGCTGGTGGACAAGCCGCTGGACACCGCCTGGGGCCGCTTCCAGTGCAGCGCCTTTCGCGACCGCACCGGCCAGGTTCACCTGGCGCTGAGTGTCGGGCAGTGGAGCGCCGCAGACGAGGTGATGGTGCGGGTGCATGAACCGCTGTCGGTCCTGGACTTCCTCGACGCCGACGCCACCCGCCACTCCTGGGCTTTGCCCAAGGCAATGCAGACGCTGCAGTCGGCCGGTCGCGGTGTGGCCGTGCTGCTCAACGGCGGCCGCGATGCCGAGGCCCTGCTCGGCCAGATCCTGCCGGAAAGCGCCTCCACCACGGTTCGCCCGGGCTCCATGGACCTGCGCACCTATGGCGTGGGCGTGCAGATTCTGCTGGAACTGGGGGTGCGCCGCATGAAGCTGCTGAGCAACCGCCGCCGCATGCCGAGCATGACGGGCTACGGCCTGGAAGTCACCGGCTTCGTCTCCAGCAACGACTGAATGGCCCTCAACGCCTCCGAACGGAAACCACCCCATGCAGGGCTCTGACAAAGGCAGCACCGCCGAACTGAACGGGGAAGACCTGCACATCGCCATCGTGCAGGCCCGCTTCAACGCCGCCATCACCGAACAGCTGGCCACCGCCTGCATCGAGGAGCTGCTGGCCCTCGGCGTGCAGCGCAAGCACATCCGCCACGTCACCGTCCCCGGTGCGCTGGAAGTGCCGATCGCGCTGCAGGCGCTGGCGGAAACCAAGGACCACGACGCGCTGATCGCCCTGGGCTGCATCATCCGTGGCGAGACCTACCACTTCGAGCTGGTGGCCAATGAAAGCGGCGCAGCGGTGACGCGCCTGGCGCTGGACCATGGGCTGCCCATCGCCAACGCCATCCTCACCGTGGAGAACGAGGCCCAGGCCTGGGCCCGTGCCGAGGAAAAGGGGCGCGATGCCGCTCGCGTGGCCGTGGAAATGGCCAACCTGCTGGAGGACCTGACGTGAACGCTGCTCCCCCGGACCAGGCCCCGACGCAGTCCCCTCCAGCCGCACCGGCCCGCCCGAAGTCGGCCCGGCGGCGCTCGCGTGAATTCGCCTTGCAGGGCCTGTACGAGTGGCTGGTCGGCCGCGCCGGCGCCGAGAAGGTGCACGCCCACATGCGCGAGCAGGACGAGTTCGACAAGTGCGACGCGGCCCATTTCGACGCCTTGCTGAGCGGCTGCATCTCTCAGTCCGACCCACTGGAACAGTGCTTTGCCCCCCATCTGGACCGACCGGTGGCCGAACTCTCGCCGGTAGAGCGCTCGATTCTGATGCTGGGCAGCTATGAGCTGCTGCATTGCCTGGACATTCCCTACCGGGTGGCCATCAACGAGGCCGTCGAACTGGCCAAGGTGTTCGGCGGCACCGACGGCCACAAGTTCGTCAACGGGGTGCTCGACCGCACCGCCAAGGATCTGCGTCCTGCCGAGGTGGCGGCGCAGCGCCAGCGAGGCCCCCGCCAAGGTTGAGCACGAGCGCCGCAACGGAGTCGCCCTTGAGCGAACGAATGTCCTGCGACCCGGAGCCCCTGCGGCTGGCGCAGCGGGTGGCTGCCATCGAACCCTTCTGGGTGATGGAGTGCGCCAAGACCGCCGACCGCATCGCCCGCAGCCCCGCCTGCGACCCGGCGCGCGGCGGTACGCCGATGATCTACCTGAACATCGGCGAACCGGACTTCACTGCACCACTGCGGGTCCAAGCGGCGGCGCAGCGCTGCATCGAAGCCGGTCGCACCCAGTACACCCAGGCCACCGGTCACCCGGCGCTGCGTGAAGCGATTGCCGGCTGGTACCGCAGCCGGTGGAACCTGTCGGTGGACCCGGCACGCATCGTGGTGACGGCCGGCGCCTCGGCCGCCCTGCAGTTGCTGACGCTGGCCCTGGTGGAGCCGGGCGACGAGTTCCTGATGCCGGACCCCTGCTACCCCTGCAACCGGCACTTCGTCAGCGCCGCCGGTGGACAATCACGCCTGCTGCCCGCGGGTGCGGCGCAGCGCTTCCAGCTGGATGCAGCCTCAGTGACGTCGGCCTGGGGCGCGGCCACACGCGGAGTGATGCTGGCGTCGCCGTCCAACCCCACGGGCACCTCGGTGCCCTTCGACGAGATGGCGCGCATCGTGGCGGCGGTGCGCCAGCGCGGCGGCGTGAGCATCGTCGACGAGATCTACCTCGGCCTGAGCTTCGACCGCCCCGGCGAACCCGCTGCCCGCAGTGCGCTGGTACTGGGTGAAGACCTGCTGGTGGTCAACAGCTTCTCCAAGTACTTTGGCATGACCGGCTGGCGGCTGGGCTGGCTGGTGCTGCCGCCGCAACTGGTGCCGGCAGTGGAAAAACTGGCGCAGAATCTCTACATCTGCGCCTCCAGCATTGCCCAGCAGGCCGCGGTGGCATGTTTTCACCCGGACAGTCTGGCCGAATGCGAACGCCGCCGTGCGGAGTTCCAGGCGCGGCGCGACTTCGTGCTGCCGCGTCTGGAGGCGATGGGGCTGCCGGTGCCGGTGCAGCCCGACGGCGCCTTCTACGTCTGGTTCGACACCCGCCGCTTTGCTGCCGACAGCTGGGATTTCTGCTTCGACATGATGGAGCGTGCCCATGTGGCGTTGACCCCCGGCCGGGACTTCGGCCAGGCCGAGACCCGCCACTTCGCACGCCTGTCCTTTGCCACCGCCGCATCTGCCCTGGATGAAGCGCTGACCCGCCTGGCGCGGGTGCTGAACGGTTGATCCCCGTCCCAGGCCATGTCGCGCCCCGACTCCGTCACCACGCTGGACAAGCGCCCCTTGCAGGGCTCCGATGAGGCCCTCCCCCCTGGATCCCAGGGACGGCTGGCGCCACAGGAAGGCGACGCGCTGCTGCAGATCAACCTGTTCGAGGAACTGCTGGAAGACGCCGGCGGACGGCCCAGCGAGCCGATGCCGCTGACGATACCCGGCGAACTCAGTGCGGAGCTGACCGGCCCGCTCGACCCCGCCTGGCTGGCACCGACGCCGCGCCGCGCCATCGACGAGTTCGAGCGCACGCCGCCGCCGGGCTTCAGCCTGCGCGCCTGGGACGAGGACACCCAGCGCCTGGCCCAGGCCGCGGCCAGCCAGCTGCCTGCGGTCAGCACCACCCGGCTGCTGCAGGGCAGCCAGATCGGCCGCTACCGGCTGGACGACCGCCTCGGCGAGGGCGGGCTGGGCACGGTCTGGTCGGCCTACGACACCGTGCTGGCCCGGCAGGTGGCCCTCAAGACGCTGACGCTGGCGGTGCCGGCCGAGGAGCGCGAACAGGTCACCGAGCGGGTGCTCGACGAGGCCCGTGCGGCGGCCCGGCTGTCGCACCCCCACATCGTCACCGTGCACGACGCCGGCGTCAGCGACCAGGGCGCCTACATCGCCATGGAACTGCTGCGCGGCAAGGACCTGGCCGAACTGCTGCGCAGCGGCTGGCAGCCCTCACCGGAGCAGGCGGCCCTGATCGTGCGCCGGGTGGCCGATGCGCTGAGTTACGCCCACAGCAAGGGGGTGATTCACCGCGACATCAAGCCGGCCAACATCTTCATGGTCGGCCGGACCCGGCCGGTGGTGCTGGACTTCGGCATCGCCCGCCTGCTGCACCGCACCGACGATCCCGCACCCGCAGTCGGCTCCCCCTATTACGCGGCGCCGGAACAGTACGACGGCAAGGAGTGCGACCCGCGCAGCGACGTCTACTCGCTGGGCGTGGTGCTGTACGAACTGCTCTGTGGTGAACGGCCCTTCACCGGGGCCAGCCTGGGCGAAATCCGCAATGCGGTGCGCAGCACGCAGCCCGCCTCCCCCCGTGAACGGCGCCCCACCGTGCCGCCGCCGCTGGCCGACATGGCCTTGCGGGCCCTGTCGCGCGACCCCAACCTGCGCCCGCGTTCGGCCGGCGCGCTGGCTCGCGAGCTGCGCGCCTGGCTGGCCGACGTCAGCGCAACGGCATCTGCACCCGCACCCGCACCCGCATCCGCACCCGCGGATCGGGCCGGCGAGAAGACCACCCGCGCGGCCGTGGCCCGCCCGGCCACCGGCCCCCTCTCGCCCAGCCCCCATTCAGCCGGCACCGGAGCACCCAACCCACGACCGCTGCCCGGCCCGTCGCGCCTGGAGCCCATCACCCTGCTGGAGGGACCGCAGGACAGCCTGCCCACCCGCCGCTCACCCCTGCGCCCGGTCTGGTGGGTAGCGGCTGTCATGGCAGCTGCGCTGCTGGCCTGGTGGATGCTGCGCGGCGGGAGCGGCACGTGAGCGGCAACCGCGGCGACACCGCCTCCTCGCCGACAGCCTGCTTCCACTGGCCGCTGCGGGTCTACTGGGAGGACACCGATGCCGGCGGCGTGGTGTTCTACGCCAACTACCTGCGCTTCTTCGAACGCGCCCGCACCGAGTGGTTGCGTGCACTGGGTGTGTCCCAGCAGGCGCTGCGCGAGCAGGAGGCCGTCCTGTTCGTGGTGAGTGAAACCCAGGTGCAGTACCTGCTGCCGGCCCGGTTGGACGACGCGCTGAGCGTCAGCGTCGCACTGCTCGAGCGTGGCCGCGCCAGCCTGCTGATCGCCCAGGAGGCCCGCCGCGGCGACACCGTCCTCGCGCGTGGACGCATGCGCATCGGCTGTGTCGATGCCGGGAACTTCCGGCCGCGCCGCATCCCCAACCCCGTTATGGACATTCTTCCCCACCCATGAACCAGGATCTGAACATCCTTCACCTCGTCACCCAGGCCAGCCTGGTGGTGCAGTGCGTCATGGCGGTGCTGCTGCTGGTGTCCCTGGCCAGCTGGACCGTGATCTTCGCCAAACTCTTCGGCCTGCGGCGGGTGCGTGGCGACAACGAGGTGTTCGAGCGCGAGTTCTGGTCCGGCCGCAGCGTGCAGGAGCTGTTCACGCAGTGCGAGAAGCGGGTGGAGCTGGGCGGTGCGCCGCTGGAGCGCATCTTCACCGCCGGCATGCGCGAATACCTCAAGCTGCGCGAGCGCCGTGTCGCCGACAGCGGCGCCCTGCTGGACGGCGCGCGCCGCGCCATGCGCGCAAGCTACCAGCGCGAGCTGGACGTGGTGGAGTCCAACCTCTCCTTTCTGGCCACCGTCGGATCGGTGTCACCCTATGTCGGCCTGTTCGGCACGGTGTGGGGGATCATGCACGCCTTCTCCGGCCTGTCCAACCTGCAGCAGGTCACGCTGGCCACGGTGGCCCCGGGCATTGCGGAAGCGCTGGTGGCCACTGCGATCGGCCTGTTCGCGGCCATCCCGGCGGTGATCGCCTACAACCGCTTCGCCCGCGACATCGACCGCATCGCCATTCAGCTGGAAACCTTCATGGAAGAGTTCTCCAACATCCTGGCGCGCAACCTCGGCCAGTCGGCCGCGGCGCCGCGCTGAGGCCGGCAGGAGCTCGACGCCATGGCCGCCACGGTCAGCCGCCGCAACGGCTCGCGCCGCCGCACCATCAGCGAGATCAACATGGTGCCCTTCATCGACGTGATGCTGGTGCTGTTGATCATCTTCATGGTGAGCGCCCCGTTGATGACCCCGGGTGTGATCGACCTGCCCAGCGTCGGCCAGGCCCAGCGCCAGCCCGACCGCATCATCGAGGTGCAGATCGAGAGCAGCGAAACCCTGCGCATCAAGGTCGCCAGCCACAGCCCGCCTGCCGCGGGCGAGGTGGTGGACCGTCGGGGTGAAACGATCACTGCGGCGCGCCTGGCCGCCCGCGTGCGCGAACTGCAGGCCGGCTCGGCACAGTCGCCGGTGATCATCTCGGCCGACAAGGGCGTCAAGTACGAGGTGGTGGTGCAGGTGATGGACCGCCTGCAACGGGCCGGCGTGCAGCGCGTGGGTCTGGCCGTGCGCACCACTGGCGCCTGAGTGCAACAGACCGAGACGACCCTGCGCCCGCTGCGCCCTTGCGCCCCCCCGCGTCCTTCATGAATCCCTCCTCCTCCCTGCAGCGTCCACCGACGGCCGACGGCTTCGGCGTGGGTGGCGCGTTGTCCCTGGCCGTGCATGCGGGCCTGGTGGTGGCGCTGGCGGTGAGCGTCAGCTGGCGCCGGCACGCGGTGCAGCCACTGTCCGCAGAGCTGTGGGCGTCGGTGCCACAGATCGCCGCCGCGCCGGAGGCTGCTCCCGTGGCCCCCGTGACGCCGCCGGTTCCCCCGCCACCGCCACCTGCGCCGGCCCCTGCTCCCCCACCACCGCCGCCGGCGCCTTCCCCACCGGCCCCCAAGGCGCAGGCCGACATCGCCACCGAACGTGCCCGCAAGCAGCGCGAGGCCGAAGAACAACGCCGCGAGCTGGCTCAGGAAGAAGCGCGCAAGCGCAAGGAAACCGAGCGCAAGGAAACCGAGCTGAAGGAAAAGAAGAAGCTGGAGGCCGAAAAGAAGGCGCGCGAGCAGAAGGAGCTCGAGCGGGCCAAGGAAAAGGAGAAAGAAAAGGAAAAGGAGCGCGACCGCCGTCGCCAGGAAGCCGAAGCCGCCGCCGCCGAGAAGAAGGAGGCCGAGCGGGTGGCCCGCCTGCGCGAACAGGCCCTGCAGCGCATGCAGTCGCAGCTGGGCGGGGCGGGTTCGGCCGCAGAAGCCGGCAAGCCCGGTGCCACCGGCGGCAGCCCCGGCTCGACCGGCACGGCATCACGCAGCGCCGCCCCCTCGGCCGGCTACGAGGGCCGGGTGCGCGCACGCATCTACCCCAACATCGTCTTCACCGGCCGGCGCGACCTGTCGGTGCAGGCCAGCGTGGAGGTGCGCGTGGCCACCGACGGCAGCATCATCGGCAAGCGCCTGCTGAAGTCCAGCGGTGTGCCCGACTGGGACGAGGCGGTGCTGCGCGCCATCGACCGCACCGAAGTGCTGCCCCGGGACACCGACGGGCGCATCCCGCCGGTGTTCGAACTGGTGTTCGACCCCAGCAAACGCTGACCCCCGCGCTGCAGGCCGATGCGCCGCCGCGCGCAGGCGTTGGCCCGGCGTGACCGGTTTCACACGCTCAGCCACCTGACTACCGCCGGGGGTTCCCCCATTGGGGGGAATCAGCTCCGGACGGCACCCAGGATTCTCAAGTTGCAGATTCGGCTCACCGATATGCAGCACATGCCCGCCGGCACCGCCGGCATCGAAATGTGCTGCTGCCCATGTCTGCTTCTCCCAACCTCCTTGTTGATGTCGACCGCCTGCGTCCGGGCATGTTCGTGCAGCTGGACCTCGGCTGGATGGACCATCCCTTCCCCCGCAGCCGCTTTCGCATCGCCGACGGCGGCCAGATCGACACCCTGCGCAGCCTCGGCCTGCGCCGCGTCAAGGTCCGCCAGGATCTGAGCGACCCGAGCTCCTTCGACCAGCCGCAGGTCGATGGAGCGGAGCGAGCCCTTCCCGCCGCGGCCGCCAATTCAGCAGCCACTTCAGTCCCCCTTGCGGCAGCCGCTCCTGCCGCCCCGATGGGCGCAGTGGCCCTGGCGACCGACGAAGCGCGCCGCCCGGCACCGTCCCACCGCGAACGCATGGCCCGCCAGCGCGAAAGCCTGGCGCGCAGCGAGCGCCTGCATGGCCAGGCCACCCGTGCCTGGCAGAACGTGGCCCGGGACGCCCTGCAGCAGCCGGTGCAGGCACGCGACATCGCCAACGGCATGGCCGAGGCGATGGTCACGCAGATGTGCGAAGACGACAACACCACCATCCGCATGCTCAGCGAGGCCGCCGGCACCGCCGCCTCCCAGCATGCGATCAACGTGTGTGTGCTGTCGCTGATGCTGGCACGCAGCATGGGGCTCAACGAGGAGCAGTTGCGCGGCATCGCCCTGGGGGCCCTGGTGCACGACATCGGCAAGCAGATGCTGCCGGACAACCTGCGCAACCTGGGCACCGAATCCGGCCCCCTGCTGGAGCGTGAGCAGCGTGAACACGTGGCCCACGGTCTGCGCCTGGGCATGACCATGGGGCTGGACCCGATCGCCCTGCGAATCATCGCCCAGCACCACGAGCTGCGCGACGGCAGCGGCCTGCCCCAGGGCATCCGCGGCGAGGAGATCGCCCTGCCGGCGCGCATCGTGGCGCTGGTCAACATCTACGACCGCTTGTGCAACCCCCGCGTCAAGGGCGCCTCGCTGCGCACTCCGCACGAAGCCCAGGCCCTGCTGTACGCGCAGATGCGCAACAAGCTGGACGTGGACGTGATGACCGGCTTCATCAAGCTGCTGGGGGTGTACCCGCCGGGTTCGGTGGTGCAGCTCAGCGACGAAAGGGTGGGCATCGTGGTGTCGGTGCACCCGGCACACCCTCTGCGCCCGAGCGTGCTGGTCTATGAGCCGAAGGTGGCGCCGGACGACGCCCTCATCCTGCACCTGAACCATGAGAAGGGCCTGAGCGTGCGGCGCAGCCTGCACCCGCACCACCTGCCTCGCGCGATGCTGGACTACCTGTCGCCGCGCGAGCGCGTGAACTACTACTTCGCCCACGGGCTGGAACCGGTCGACGCTGAAGTCGCCGCCTGAGTTGCGGCACAGCGCAAGACCGCAGGACCCCCTCATGAAACCGCACGCCGACAGCAGCACCGCGGCGAACCCGCTGTCCCGCCCCCGGCCGGCCTGGCCGGCAGCCTGGCAGGACCTGCTCGATACGCTCCTGCAAGCCTCCTGCGTGGTGGACGCCGAGAGCCTGCGGGTGCTGGCCGTGAACACCAGCGCCACGCAGCTCTGGGGCCGCAGCGCCGCAGAGCTCACCGCCATCTCGGTGGAAGAACTGGCCGCCACGCCGGAGGACCAGCTGTTCTGGACCCAGCTGCACAGCTGGCCCCAGGCCACCGTGCTGCATTCGGACAGTCTGATCCTGCACGCCGATGGGTCCACCCGTGAGGTGGAGCGGCGGCTGTGCCCCTTCCAGCTGCCCGACGGACGGCCGGCCTGGATGCTCAGCCTGACCGACCTGAGCGGCCAGCGCCGCGCCGAAAGGGAAGTTGAGCGTCTGACGGCCGAACTGGGTGCGACCTTCGGCGCCAGCAACGATGCCATCCTGATCACCGACCTGGAAGGTCGGGTGCGCCACTGGAATGCCGCCTTTGCCCGCCTCTGGCACCTGCCCGAGCATTGCAGCGCCCGCCACGACCAGGGTGAGGTGGGCCTGATCCTGCACGGCTCGATGGCCGATGCCGGCACCTACGAAGACAGCCTGGCGCACCGCATGGACGAGTTGCGCGACGCTCACGGCGGCGCCTCGCTGCGCGCTGCGCGCGGTGGACTGCATGAACCCCAGAGCGCCCCGGCCGTGGCCACCGACCGCTTCCTGCTGGGTGACGGCCGCACGGTGGAACGCCGCCTGCTGCCCCAGTACGGCCGCGGCCTGCTGGTGGGCTGGGTGCAGGTGTGGCGGGACCTCACCGCCCAGGTGGCCGACCAGGCCCGGCTGCAATTGGCCGCACAGGTGTTCGACGCCACACTCGACGCCCTGCTGGTGACCGATGCCGACGGGAACATCGTCGCGGCCAACCCGGCCGCTGCGCTGCTGACCGGACGCTCCACCGAAGCCCTGCAGGACGGCTGCCTGCAACCCTTGCTGGAAGGCGTGGGCAACGACGGAGGTCTGGTCGCCCTCACCGCCGGCCTGCCGCGCTGGCAGGGGGAGCTCACCGTGCGCAGCCCGCAGGGCGCCGTGCCGGTGCAGGCCACACTGTTGCGCATCAGCGGCAGCGGTCGGCCGGCCAACGGCTGCATCGTGGTGCTGCGCGACCAGAGCGAGCGCGATGCCGCACAGCGGCAGATCGAAGCGCTGGCCCATACCGACACCCTCACCGGTCTGCCCAACCGGATGCGCATGGTGGAAAGGCTGCAGGAGCAGGCCGACCGCAGTGCGGCGCAGGGCAGCGGCTTTGCGCTGCTGGTGTTCGGGCTGGACCGCTTCAAGCACCTCAACCAGTGCCTGGGCCACCCCAGCGGCGACCGCCTGCTCCAGGAAGTGGGCCGCCGGCTGTCCGGCGGTCTGCGCGACGGCGACACTGTGGCGCGCCTGGGTGGCGACACTTTCGGCGTGCTGCTGCCGCAGGCCGACGCTGCGGTGGCCGAAACGGTGGCGCGCCGCCTGCTGAGCGCCCTGTCGGACGACCTCACCATCGAAGGCGTCGCGGTAACCTTGAGCGCCAGCGTGGGTGTGGCCCTGTTCCCGCAGGACGCACGCCGCAGCGACGAGCTGCTGCACTGCGCCGACAGCGCCATGCACCGGGTCAAGGAACGCCATGGCGGCGATGTGCGCTTCTACCAGCCGCAGATGAACGTGGACCGGCTGGAACACATCCGCCTCGACCACGCGATGCGGCGAGGACTGGCGCAGGGGCACTTCCGCGTGCACTACCAGCCCCAGGTGAACCTGGCCAGCGGCGAGATCGTCGGCGCCGAGGCCCTGTGCCGCTGGACCGACCCGGAGCTGGGCGAGATCTCCCCGGCGCGCTTCATCGCCGTAGCCGAGGAGACCGGCTTCATCTCCGAGCTGGGCGACTGGGTGCTGCACCAGTCGGCGCAGCAGGCGCGGCGCTGGATGGACCTGGGACGGCCGGTGCCGGTGTCGGTGAACGTGTCGATCCTGCAGTTCCAGCAGCCGCTGTTCGTGGAACGGGTCGGCCAGGTGCTGGCCGAACAGGGTCTGCCAGCCGAGCTGCTGGAGCTGGAGCTGACCGAAAGCATCCTGGTGGGCGACGTGGAGGAGATCCTGGCGCAACTGCGTGCCCTGGCGGCACTGGGTGTGCAACTGGCCATCGACGACTTCGGTACCGGCTACTCCAGCCTGGGCTACCTCAGGCGCCTGCCGATCCACCGGCTCAAGATCGACCGCAGCTTCATCCACCGCCTGCCGGACGATGAAAGCGACGTGGCCATCACCCGCACCGTGGTGGAGCTGGCCCGGGCCCTGCACCTGAGGGTGATCGCCGAAGGGGTGGAAAACACCGCCCAGCGCGACCACCTGGCCGCCCTGGGCTGCCACGAGTACCAGGGCTGGCTCTGTGCCCCGGCCCTGCCGGCCGAGGAGTTCGATCGCTTGCACCTGCTGCATGCGCACACAAAACGCGCGACACTGGCGGCATGATCGATTCGCGCTTCATTCCCGACGTTCCCTCCTCCGATCCGCCGGTGACGCACCGGCCGGAGGCTCACCGCTTCGAGAACCTCACCGACGGCCACCTGAGTTTTGCCACCTACCAGCTGGACCGGTCGGCACGGCAGGTGGTGTTCGACCACACCCTGGTGCCGCCACAGCTGCAGGGCCGCGGCATCGCCGCCGCGCTGATCAGCACCGCCCTGGACTGGGCCGCCGACGAAGGGCTGCAGGTGGTGCCCGCCTGCTCCTATGTGGCCATCTACATGCGCCGCCACCCGGAAACCCAGTCGCTGCTGAAGCCACGCGACTGAGCGGCCCGGTGGCCTCCGGTGGAGTCTGCGGCGGGTCCGCGCAGCGCACCGGTCACTCCCGCAGGTCGATCACTTTCACCTTGACCCGGCGCTCCTGCTCATCGCGCCGCACCGTGAGCTCGACCGTGCTCTGAATGCCCGCACGCTCCAGTTCGGTGACAAAGGTGGACAGCGTGTCCACCGGGCGGCCGTTGACACCGACGATCACGTCACCCAGCTCACCGGTGCGCCGATTGAAGGGTCGCAGCCCGGCGGCTGCAGCGGGCGTGCCGCGGCCCACCTCCGCCAGCACCACGCCGCTGAGGCCGGCGCGCGCCACCAGGTCCGGCCGCATCGGCGTCACGCCGATGCCCGGCAGCGGCGCGCGGCCCTTGTTGATCAACGAGGGCACCACCCGGTTGACCAGGTCAGCTGGGATGGCAAAACCGATCCCCGAGGAGCTGCCGCTGGCCGAGCGGATGGCCGAGTTCACCCCGATCAGGCGACCGGCGCTGTCCATCAGCGGGCCGCCGGAGTTGCCGGGGTTGATCGCCGCGTCTGTCTGGATCACGCCCACCACCTCGCGGAAGTTGGCTGTAGGCAACTCCCGGTCCAGCGCGCTGACCAGGCCTTTGGTCAGGGTGCGCTGCAGCCCGAACGGGTTGCCGATGGCATAGACCGCCTGGCCGATCTTGAGGTCGCGCGAGCTGCCCAGCGGGATCGGGCGCAGATCCTTCGGCACCCGGCTCAGACGGATCACGGCCAGGTCGTACTCCGGCGCACCGCCCACCGGCTCGGCCGGAATCGGTTTGCCCGCATCCAGCTGCACGAACACCCGGCGAGCGCCCTGGACGACATGGAAATTGGTGACGATGTGGCCCTGCGCATCCCACACAAAACCGCTGCCCGCGCCCTGGCTGACCTCGGCGCTGCCGAACAGGTTGCGCTGCTCGGACTCGGTGGTGATGTAGGCCACCGACGGCGCGGCCTGCTCGAACAGGTTGACCACCGCCTGTTCGTCGGGCTGCAAGGCCCCGCGCGGGCTCACGCTGCGGGGGCTGGCATCGCGCGCCTGCGACGCGCCGGCGGCCCACATCGACACCAGGGTGACCAGCGCCAGCAGCGCGCTGCCACGGCGCAGGACGGCATGGGGGAAGGAAGACATCGTCGTGGAAGGCTTGGAAGGTGGGAACGGTCGCGGCGAACGGGCTCACCCGCCGACGCCGCACCGGGATCGGGGCATGCGCATCATGGCAACCGATTGGGCGGGCATATCGGGCCGGCCGCACCAGAGTCAAGCCCCGCAGAGCGAACCTCGCGGTTCAGCAAGCCCTCGGCCGCCACCCGCCCGCTGGCGAAACAGGCGGTGAGCAGGTAGCCCCCGGTGGGGGCCTCCCAGTCGAGCATCTCGCCCGCGCAGGCCACCCCCGGGTGGCTGCGCAATTGCAGGCTGGCGTCCAGCCCCTCCAGCCGCACACCACCGGCACTGCTGATCGCCTCGGCCACCGGGCGCGGCGCCTCCAGGCACAGAGGCAGGGCTTTGATGCGCCTGGCCAGCGCGGCCGGCTGGGTCTGCAGCGCCGGCCAGGCCGCGGCGTCCAGGCCCTCGCGCAGCAGCGCCGCCTTCACCCCGGCCAGGCCAGTCTGTTCGCGCAGGTGGTTGGTCCAGGAGCGGCTGCCACGTCCGCGGGCCAACGCTGCGGTCACCTCCTCCAGGCTGCGCTGGGGCAACAGGTCCAGCTCCACCTGGGCAGGTCCCCGGGCGGCGATGTCGCGGCGCAGTGGCGCGCTGGCGGCATAGATCAACCCACCTTCGAGCCCGTAGTCGCTCACCACCGCCTCGCCGGTGCGTTCGAACAGCTGACCCTGCCCGTCCCGGTGGCGCAAGCGCACCGCCTTGAGCGGCTGGCCGGCATGGCGCTCGCGCAGGAAGGCGCTCCAGCGCACCTCGAAGCCGCAGTTCGCACTCACCAGCGGTGCCACCGGCACTCCCGCCTCGTCCAGCCAGGCCTGCCAGGCGCCGTCCGACCCCAGTTGCGGCCAGCTGGCCCCGCCCAGCGCCAGCAGCACCCGGTCGGCCTGCACCGTCCGCACACCGTCCGGCCCGCTGAACTCCAGCTGCCAGCCTGCGCCGGACGTCGGTTGCAGGGCGCCCGTCCAGCGCTGCCGCATGTGAAACACCGCCCCCTGCATGCGCAGCCGGTGCAGCCAGGCGCGCAGCAGCGGCGCCGCCTTCATTTCCGCCGGGAACACCTTGCCGGAGCTGCCCACAAAGGTCTGGATCCCCAGCTCGGCCGCCCAGTCGCGCAGCCCTTGCGCATCCAGCCGGTCCAGCCAGCGCCCCACCTCGGCACTGCGCTCGCCGTAACGGGCGCGAAAGGAGGCCGGCGGCTCGGCATGCGTGAGGTTGAGGCCGCCCTTGCCGGCCAGCAGGAACTTGCGGCCCACCGACGGCATGGCGTCGTAGACCTGTACCGCAGCGCCGCCGGCCAGCAGCGTCTCGGCGGCCATCAGCCCCGCTGGCCCGGCGCCGATCACCACCGCACGCAGGCGGGAATCGGCTAAGACGGCAGCGGAGAAATGTGGTGCGGAACAGCTCATCGGCCCGGAGTCTAGCCGCGCCCCCGCCAGGCGCCGACGTCGCCCCATCCGCACCCCGGACGACGCGCCCGGCGGATCGGATGATCCGGACGGAGCCGGAAACTGGCCGGTCCACACCCGGCATTTCCAGCCGACCCGAAACCACATGCCGTGTCCAATCCAAACATCGACTCAGCAGCAACGGGTTGTCTGATCCGGCACAAAAGGGACCCATTCCGAGGTCACCTTTTGGGGCTGAGACATCAAGCCGATCCGCGCGCTGCCGATGGAAGTTGCACATCCCTTCATGACTGGAGTTTCAACATGATTCAACGCCGCCTCTGTCTGGCTCTTGCCTTCACCGCCCTGGGAGCTCTGTCGGGCCAGGCCTGGTCCTCCGAGCGGGGCAGCAAGGACGAAGCCAAGGCGCTGTGCGACGCCGCAGCGGCTCACGTCAAGAAGGTCGGCATCGACCAGGCCGCCAAGGACTTCGCCGCCGACCGCAGCAAATGGATGACCAAGGACCTGTTTCCGTTCGTCCAGGAGCTGTCCGGCGTGATGCGTTTCCACATCAACGACAAGATGATCGGAAAGAACTTCCTGGAGGTGAAGGATGCCTCCGGCAAGGAGTTCTCCAAGGAGATGGTGAATGTTGCCCGCAGCGGCAAATCCGGCTGGGTCGACTATGAGTGGGCCCATCCGGTGACCAAGAAGGTGGAAGACAAGTCCGCCTTCATTCAGCGCGTGGCCGGTGCGGACCTGCTGGTCGGCGTCGGCTTCTATCGCTGAACCGCCTTCAACGCTCGGGCCTGCGCGGCCCGACAAGGCTGCAACTCGAGCTGTCATGACCAAATTCCTCCACGACCTGCCCATCGTCGTCAAGGTGGCGCTGGCCCCCCTCTTTGCCATCGTCTGCCTCATCGTGGTGGCCGCGGTGGGCCACCTGTCCAACCAGGACAGCAATGTGGCGCTGCGATCGCTGGCGCAGGAGCAGTTGCCTCGGGTGGAACAGGTCTCTGCCCTGAAGACCCGGGTGGTGCAGCTCGATGCCATGGTGATGCGCAGCCTCGCCTACGAAGGCTCGGGCATGAAGGCGGTGCGGGTGGAGGCGGTGGACCGCGCCATCGATGCCGAACTGAAGGCCCTGCAGGCCGAGGTGGAGAAGCTGCAGAAGTCTGCCTCCCCGGATGAGCAGCCGATCTATGCGGATCTGCGCAAGTCGCTGGACGGCTTTGCCCGACTGGCGCGCGACACCCTGGACATGAAGTCTTCCGGCCTGTCGCAGGCTGCCATGCTGATGACGTCGGCCGAGCAGGAGCATGCCCGCCTGTCGCAGCATGTGGAGAAGCTGGTGGCCTCGGCCACCCGCCAAGGCCACGCGCAGGTGGAAGGTGCCTCGCGCAGCGCCGCACGCTCGGACGTCATTGCCTCCGCTGCGCTGGCGGGTGCCCTGCTGGTCACGGTGGCCATCACCTGGCTGTGCATCCGGCTGATCGTCACCCCCCTGAAGGGCGCTGTTCAGTTCGCACGCGAGATTGCCGCCGGCAACCTCTCACTGCAGCTGCCGGCGGCGGGCCGCGACGAAACCGGTCAGGTGCTGGTCGCCATGCAGGAGGTGGCGCAGCGGCTCAACGGCCTGCTCGGCCAGATCCAGCAGGCCGCGCAGCATGTGGAGCAGGCCTCCGGGGAAATTGCCCAGGGCAACCAGAACCTGTCGGAGCGCACCGAACTGACCGCCTCCGAACTGCAGCAGACCGCCTCCACGATGGAACAGCTGTCGCAGCAGATGCAGGACAGCAGCCAACGCGCCACCCAGGCCCACCAGCTGGCCGCCGAGGCCGCCGGCATTGCCCGCCAAGGGGGTGAGGTGGTGCACCAGTCCGTGGCATCGATGGGGCAGATCGCCGATCAGGCTCTGAAGATCCGCGACATCATCGGTGTGATCGACTCGCTGGCCTTCCAGACCAACATCCTGGCACTCAACGCCGCGGTGGAGGCGGCCCGTGCCGGCGAACATGGGCGCGGCTTCGCGGTGGTGGCCGAAGAGGTGCGGGCGCTGGCTGCCCGCAGCGCGGCCTCTTCCAAGGAGATCCGCAGCCTGATCGGCGCCTCGGTGGAGCAGATCACCGCCGGCTCCGACAAGGCGCATGCGGCGGGCCGCATCATGGGGCAGGTGGTTCAGGCCATCGAAAACGCCAGCGGCCTGATCACCTCGATCGCCCACAACAGCCAGGAACAGGCGGGCGGGGTGCATCAGGTGACCGCAGCCATCAACCGCATGGACAGCAACACGCAGCAGAACGCCGCGATGGTGGAGCAGGCCGCAGCCGCCACCTCCTCGCTGCGTGAGCAGGCCCGCGCCTTGATGCACTCGCTGGCGGTGTTCCGGGTCGCCTGACCGGGTGATCGCGCCGCCAGGCCCTGTCTGAGCGCAGGCGACCGCCGGTGATCCGCAGGCGGTAACCTCCCTGCCATGGACCGACTCCTTTCGATGCGCGTGTTTGAACGCGTGGTGGACGAAGGCAGCTTTGCTGCCGCAGCCCGAGCCCTGGACCTGTCTCCACCGGTCGTGACTCGCCTGGTGGCCGACCTCGAAGAACACCTGGGCACCCGCCTGCTGCAACGCAGCACCCGGCGGCTGGCGCTCACCGAGGCCGGTCAGACCTACCTCGGCCGGGTGCGCAGCATCCTCCAGGACATCGACGAGGCCCATGCCCTGGCCAGTGCCTCCACACGCGAGCTGGCGGGACTGCTGCGGCTGCACGCCCAGCCGGTGATCGCCACCCATGTGGTGGCGCCGCTGCTGGCGGGCTTTCGCGAGCGCTGCCCGCACATCCAGGTGGACCTGGACGTCCAGACGCTGGCCGAGCCGCCGATCGAGGAGTTCGACATCACCCTGCTGGCCACGGAGGAGGGCTTTGATGCGGACGTGGTGGCCCGACAAGTGGTCGCCTCGAATGCGGTGCTGGTGGCATCCCCCCAGTACCTGGCACGCCGCGGCACACCGCGCCAGCCGCAGGACCTGACGGGACACGACTGCCTGCGTCTGCGCCTGCCGCAGGGAAGGCCCCGCACCTGGCGGATGTGGTGCCCTGGCGAGGGGGCAGGCACAGCACCGGCCGCGGTGGAGGTGCCCATCGACCCGGTGCTGTCGGCCAACCACTCCGACACACTGTTGCGTGCCGCGCTGGACGGAGCGGGCATCACATCGGTGGCATTGGACCTGGTGGCACCCGACCTGGGTCGCGGCACCTTGCAGCGGGTGCTCGCGCCCTGGATCACCGGTCGCCTGGTGCTGTACGCGGCACTGCCCAGCCGCAAGTTCATACCGCAGCGCAGCCGGGTCTTCCTGGATCATCTGATCGAGCAGACCCGTGCCCAGGCCGAACGGGCTCTGGCCGCCTGCGCGGCCTGTTCGGCGCCTCACCCATGAACCAGTCCGGGCAGCCCCGATCGGTTCGGGAATCGGAAAGACCGGGATCAGCCCAGCTGGGCGAAGGCCCGATCCAGCGTGGCGACGCTGCGCTCCACCTGGTGCAGCTTGTCCAGCCCGAACAGGCCGATGCGGAAGCTGCGGAAATCCGCGCCCTCGTCGCACTGCAGCGGCACGCCGGCAGCGATCTGCAGGCCCAGCGGTGCCATCTTCCTGGCGCTGCTCAGGTCCGCATCCTGGGTGTAGCTGACCACCACGCCCGGCGCCTGGAAACCTTCGGCCGCCACGCTGCGGTAGCCGCGTGACTCCAGCATGGCCCGGGCAGCGCGCCCCAGCGCCCACTGTTCGTCGCGCACCTTGTCGAAGCCGTAGGCACGCGTCTCCAGCATCACCTCGCGGGTGCGCGCCAGCGCATCCGTAGGCATGGTGGTGTGGTACGCGAAGCCGCCGCCTTCGTAGGCCTCCATGATCTGCAGCCACTTCTTCAGATCGCAGGCGAAGCTGGAGCTGGTGGTGGCATCGATGCGCTCGCGCGCCAGGTCGCTCAGCATCACGAAGCCGCAGCCGGGCGAGCCGGTCCAGCCCTTCTGCGGCGCGCTGACCAGCAGGTCCACTTCGCAGGCCTGCATGTCCACCCAGATCGCGCCGGAGGCGATGCAGTCCAGCACGAACAGGCCACCCACCTCATGCACCGCGCTGCCGACGGCGCGCAGGTAGGCGTCCGGAAGGATGATGCCGGAGGCCGTTTCCACATGCGGGGCGAACACCACCTCCGGGCGCGTTTCGCGGATGGTGGCCACCACCTCGTCGATGGGAGGAGGCGCAAAAGGCTCCTGTGCACCGTCAACCGGTCGGCGGGCCTTGAGCACGGTGAGCGAGGCGGGGATGCGGCCCATCTCCAGGATCTGCGACCAGCGGAAACTGAACCAGCCGTTGCGGATCACCAGGCAGCGCTTGTCGTGGGCGAACTGCCGCGCCACCGCTTCCATCGCAAAGGTGCCGCTGCCGGGCACCACCACCGCCGCCTTGGCGTGGTAGATCTCCTTGAGCACCACGGAGATGTCGCGCATCACACCCTGGAAGCGCTCGGACATGTGGTTGAGCGCCCGGTCGGTGTAGACCACCGAGTATTCGAGCAAGCCGTCGGGATCGACGTCGGGCAGCAGGCCGGGCATGGTGTCAGTACCCGAGGAAGTCGACTTCGAACACCAGCGTGGCGTTCGGCGGAATCACACCACCGGCGCCCCGGGCACCGTAACCCAGCTCAGGCGGAATCACCAGCACACGGGTGCCGCCCACACGCATGCCCTGCACACCCTCGTCCCAGCCGCGGATGACCATGCCGGCGCCCAGGTCGAAACGGAAGGGCTGGCCGCGGTCCTTGCTGGAGTCGAACTTGCGACCCCGGCCGTCGGGTTTGCTGGCATCGTGAAGCCAGCCGGTGTAATGCACGCTGACCTGTTTGCCGGCGGTGGCGACGGCGTCGCCGCTGCCGGGCACGGTGTCGACATACTGCAGACCGGAGGGAGTGGAGATCATGGTGGAACGCAAAGATCAGAACAATGTGGAAAGGGTGGGCTGCAGCAGACATGACGCGGCGGTGACAGCACACCGGCAAGGCCCGCGATCATGCCACCGGCGCCAAGTTCTGTCCCCATAGGGCGACCCCTGTGGCCAGGGCCTCAGCCAGGCCAGCCCCTGGGCCGAGGGTCGCCGCCAGCGGCAGACCCAGGGCTGCGGCCGCTCGACACAGCGCCTCCACCGGGTCGGACAGATCCACCGCCGGTGCACCGTGGCTCTTGGACAGCTTCTCGCCATCGGCAGCCGTCACCAGCGGGTGGTGCAGGTAGACCGGTGTCGGCAGGCCCAGCGCCCTCTGCAACAGGATCTGCCTGGCGGTGTTGTCGGTCAGATCCGCGCCTCGCACCACATGGGTGATGCCGTGGTCCGCATCGTCGATCACCACCGCCAGCTGATAGGCCCAGCAGCCGTCGGCGCGCCGCAGCACGAAGTCGCCCACCTCCTGGGCCACATCCTGCCGCTGCCCTCCCAGGCGGCGATCCATCCAGTCAACCGGCCGGCCCGGCTCACCCGTGTGGAATCGCCAGGCCCGGCCGGTCCGGCCGGCCAGCCCGCCACGCTCGGGCCTGCAGGTGCCGGGGTAGATCCACTCGGCATGCCGCTGGTGCACCTGCACCTGCGCGGCCAAGGCGCGGGCGATCTCGCTGCGCGTGCAGGCGCAGGGGTAGGCCCGCCCCGCCAGCTGCAGCCGCTGCAGAGCCGCGGAGTAGGCGTCACCGCGCTGCGACTGCCACAGCGGTGGCTCGTCGGGCTGCAACCCGCAGCGCGCCAGCTGGACCAGGATCACTTCGGCCCCACCCGGCGGGCAGCGCGGACCGTCCACATCCTCCATGCGCAGCAGCCAGGCACCACCGCTGGCGCGTGCATCCAGCCAGGAGGCCAGCGCCGAGGCCAGCGAACCCTGGTGAAGCGGCCCGCTGGGGGTGGGGGCGAAGCGCCCACGGTATCCACCGACTGCCATCGCAGCACGCACGCGCTTCGAAGGGTCAGAGGATCAGCCCGGCGTGCTGCTCCAGCAGCGCGCGGCGGGTGGCCGGGCGCTCCAGCTGCTGCAGCCACCAGGCCAGCGCCCTGCCCTGCGCGGCACTGCGCCGCCAGGCGTAGTGCAGGTCCACGCTGCGGGCCGGGTCGCTCAGGCGCTTGACGACCAGCCGGCCAGCGTCCGCATGCAACCGCACCAGCGGGTCAGGCAGCCGGCCACACCCCAGGCCACGGATCTGCGCCTCCAGCTTGGCCACCAGAGTGGGCACGGTGAGAACGTCCTGGCCCGGCATCACGCCATAGGTCTGCGGCGCCAGGCGCTGGGCGGAGTCGGCGATCACCACCACGCGGTGGCGCGCCACGGTGGCCGCCGTCAGCGGCTCGGCTTCATGCGCCAGCGGGTGGTGCGGCGCCACCGCAAAGACCATGTCGATCATGCCCAGCGGCGCGCACTGCACCGCGTCCACCGGGTTGTCCGGCGGCAGCACACCGATGGCGAGGTCCGCCTGCCCGCTGATCAGTGCCTCCCAGGTGCCGGCCAGCACCTCGCTGCGCAGCTTCAGCCGGGTCGGTGGAGCGTGAGCTGCACGCTCCTCACCCACCGGGGTGACCGACGCCAGGCGCGACGGCGTGGCGGCGTGCACCCGCGGAACCTCCAACGCATAGAACGCGTCCATCAGGTCGAAGATCGCCGGTGCGGCGATGATGCTGTCCACCGCAATCGACAGCGTTGCCTCCCAACCGGTGGCCACCCGCTGCACCCGGTTGGCCACCGCGTCCATCTGCGCCAGCAGGCGCCGGCCTTCGCGCAACAGCTCCTCACCGGCCGAGGTCAGCTGGGCCTGGCGGGAGCGCCGGTCGAACAGCAGCACGTCCAGCGCCTCCTCGAGCTGTCGCACGCTGTAGGTCAGTGCCGAGGGCACCTTGCCCAGCTCCCGCGCCGCCGCGGCGAAGCTGCCGCAGCGGGCGATGCTGTCCATCATCTCCAGCGCCTCGGGCGTCAGGGCATGGCGGCGGTCGGGCATCGTGGCATCCGGTGAGGGGAAACGAAGGGGCGCTTCGGGAGCGCGCCGCCGGCCCGAAGGACGAAGCCGGCGGACATGCAAGCCGGTTGAATGATGCCACCAGCGCGCGTCAACCCGCCGCGCCCCTGCGGGCCCGAAGATCACCCCACCCACCTCCCATGCCCCTTCCGAACGGAACCCCGATGCTCACCCTGCGACGTTCCTGCGAACGCGGCTACGCCGACCATGGCTGGCTCAAGAGCCACCACAGCTTTTCCTTCGCCGACTACTTCAACCCCGCCCACATGGGCTGGGGCAACCTGCGGGTCATCAACGAGGACCGCATCGCCCCGGGCACCGGCTTCGGCACCCATCCGCACCGCGACATGGAGATCCTCAGCCTGGTGCTCGAGGGCGAACTGGCGCACCGCGACAGCCTGGGCAACGGCAGCAGCATCCCGCCGGGTTCGGTGCAACGCATGACCGCCGGCACGGGAGTGCGCCACAGCGAGTTCAACCACGCGGCCGACCAGGTCACCCACTTCCTGCAGATCTGGCTGCTGCCTTCGTCCACCGGGTTGCCGCCCGGCTACGACCAGCATGCCTTCGACGACAGCCTGCAGCGCGGCCGCCTGTGCCTGGTGGCCGCTCCAGCCGACAGCGCCGAGGCTTCGCCCGGCTTCGGCCGGGTCGCGCTGCATGCCGACGCCCGTCTCTGGCTGGGCCGCTTCGACGGCGAAGGGGAGGCCGACCGGCTGCGCCTCGACCCCCGCCGCAAGGCCTACGTCTTCGTCGCCCGCGGTGCCTTGGAAGTGAATGGCCAGTCACTCACGACCGGTGATGCGCTGGCAGTGCAGGACGAGACGGAACTGATCTTTGCCCGGGGCCGCAGCGCCCAGGTGCTGGTGTTCGACCTGACCCCCTGAGAAGCTGGCGCTCAGCGCGGCGCCGCAGCACTTCGGTAGCGCTTCGGTAGAGTCGGGGCATGGAACTGATCCTGCGAGCCCTGCGCGTCCTGCCCGCTGCCGACTGGGCCGCCCTGGCCGTCTTCATGGTGGGCTGGGTGGGCTACGTGCAGGCGGCACGCCGACTCGGACTGCAGCGCCGCTCGGTGCTGGGCAGCACCAACCGCATCCGCGAGGCCTGGATGCTCGAAAGCACCCGTCGCGAGGTGCGCATCGTCGACAGCACGGTGCTGCAGAACCTGTCGTCGGCACCCAGCTTCTTTGCCTCCACCACCATCTTCGTCATCGGCGGCCTGGCCGCAGCGCTGGGCGCCAGCGACAAGGCCAGCGAGCTGGTGCAGGAACTGCCCTTCGCGGCGCGCACCTCCGCCCTGGTGCTGGACCTGAAGCTGCTCCTGTTGCTCGGCATCTACGTGCACGCCTTCTTCCGCTTCACCTGGGCGATGCGGCAGTACACCTTCGGTGCGCTGATGATCGGCGCGGCCCCCGACCGTGACGTGTTCAACACCGACGAGTCCGCCCGCCGGGCCTACGCCCACCGTGCCGCCCGGGTGATGGGCCTGGCGGCCGAAACCTTCAACGACGGGCTGCGCGCGGTGTACCTCAGCTTTGCGGCGATGCTCTGGTTCCTGTCTCCGCTGGCGATGGTTGCCGGCACCGTCGGGGTGATCTGGGTGCTGTACCGGCGCGAGTTCCACTCCGACATCCTGGCGGTGCTGGACGAAAGGGGTCCGCCAGCGGACGATCGCCCCAGTCCCTGACCCCCCGGGCCCAGGCCCGTTCCCTGCGTGCCGCTGCGGCATCGATTCCACGGGAGACCGTCACCATGACCACCGCTTCAGAGCCCCGCTCGCCCGCCCCCATTCCCCCCGAGGTGGCAGCCGACCTCGCCCGACTGCCCCGCGAACGGCTGCCGGCGCTGCTGCGCCGCATGCCCAAGGCGGAGCTGCACATCCACATCGAGGGCTCCCTGGAGCCCGAGCTCATCTTCGACCTGGCCCGGCGCAACGGCGTGGCACTGCCCTACCCCAGCGTGGAGGCGCTGCGTGCGGCCTACGCCTTCACAGACCTGCAGAGCTTCCTGGACATCTACTACGCCGGAGCCAGTGTGCTGCTGCAGGAGCAGGACTTCTTCGACATGGCCTGGGCCTACTTCGAGAAGGCGGCTGCCGACAACGTGGTGCGGGCGGAAGTCTTCTTCGACCCGCAGACCCACACCGAACGCGGTGTGCCCTTCGAAACCGTTATCCGCGGCCTGCACCACGCCTGCCAACGCGCCCATGCCGAGCTGGGCATCAGCGCTCAACTGATCCTGTGTTTCCTGCGCCATCTGAGCGAGGAGGACGCCTTCGACACATTGGAGCAGGCCCTGCCGTGGCGGAAATATTTCATCGGCGTGGGCCTGGACAGCTCCGAAGTGGGGTACCCGCCGGAGAAGTTCGCCCGCGTGTTCGCACGCTGCCGTGAACTCGGCCTGCAGGTCGTAGCCCATGCGGGCGAGGAAGGACCGCCCGCCTACATCACCACCGCGCTGGACGTCCTGCAGGTGCAGCGCATCGACCACGGCGTGCGCTGCCTGGAGGATGCG
Source organism: Burkholderiales bacterium (assembly GCA_016703325.1). Lineage (GTDB taxonomy): Bacteria > Pseudomonadota > Gammaproteobacteria > Burkholderiales > Burkholderiaceae_C > Sphaerotilus. The sequence goes on from JADJCH010000062.1 coordinate 173,639, forward strand.
GCGCTGGTGCAACGCCTGGCGGCCAGCCGCATGCCGTTGACGGTCTGCCCGTTGTCGAACGTGAAGTTGAAGGTGTTCGAGCGCATGGCCGACCACAACCTGCCGGCATTGCTGGCCGCCGGCCTGTGCGCCACCGTCCATTCCGACGACCCGGCCTACTTTGGCGGCTACCTGAACCAGAACTTCATCGACACCTTCGCCGCCCTGCCGCAGCTGGGTGCAACCGAAGCCTACACACTGGCGCGCAACAGCTTCGAGGCCAGTTTCGCCGACGAGCGATCGAAGGCCGTCTGGACCGCCGAGCTGGATGCCGTGCTGCGCACCCTGGCGCCCAGCCGCGCCCCCGGTCCCAACCCCACCCAGGACCGAGTGACCCCTTGACCACCGGGTCGACCGGCCGACCGGCTGTCCGTCGGCGCCGTTGGCAGTTGACGTTCCTGCGACAATGACAGCACTTTTCCAGACGCCGCCTGCGCGCCCCCGCAGGCGGCGTTTTCATTCTTCCGGGGCCATGTCGAGGAACACCATGTACAAAAACCTCCTGCGCTGCATCGCCGCGCTGGTTGTGGGCTGGAGCACGCTGGCGGCTGCCCAAGCGGCCAACTCGGCGCCCACGGAAGCGCCGGCCGCCACACGCCCTCCCCTCAAGCTGCCGCTGCGCGCGGCCTTCGTCTACGTCAGCCCGGTGGGCACGGCCGGCTGGAGCTACCAGCACGACCTGGGACGGCTGGCGATGGAGAAGAACCTGGGCGACAAGGTGCACACCACCGTTGTCGAAGGGGTAGCCGAGGGCCCGGATGCGGAGCGGGTGATGCGCGACCTGGCCGCACGCGGCAACCACCTGATCTTCGCCACCAGCTTCGGGTACCTGGAACCGGCGCTGCGGGTGGCGCAGGAGTTTCCCGGTGTCACCTTCGAGCATGCGGGCGGCTACAAGACGGCGGTAAACGTCAACACCTACAACGCCCGCTTCTACGAGGGGCGCTACCTGGCCGGCCTGGTGGCCGGCAAGATGAGCCGCAGCGGCAGCGCCGGCTACGTGGCGGGGTTTCCGATTCCGGAGGTGATCCAGGGCATCAATGCCTTCACGCTGGGCATGCGTGCGGCCAACCCCAAGGCGCAGGTGAAGGTGGTCTGGCTCAACACCTGGTTTGACCCGGCACGCGAGCGGGACGCGGCGCAGTCGCTGCTCAACCAGGGCGTGGACACGCTGACCTACCACAGCGGCTCCACCGCCATCCCGCAGTTGGCGGAGGAAAAGGGCGCCATGCTGCTGAGCTACCAGAGCGACATGCGCCACTTCGCACCGAACGCCCAGCTCACCGGGGTGGTGCACGACTGGGGCCAGCGCTACACCGAAGTCGCCAAGGCCGTGATCGCCGGAAACTGGCAGCCCCGGCCCTTCTGGGGCGGCATCCGCGAACGGGTGATCCGGCTCGCCCCGTTCTCGGCCAAGGTGCCCCAGACGGTGCGCTTCCAGGTCACGGAGGTGGAGCGCGCCATCGCTGCCGGCCGGATGCACCCGTTCTCCGGCCGGCTGGCCGACAATGAAGGCGCGGTCCGCCAGGCCAAGGGCACGATGCGCGACGAGGACATCGCGCTGATGGATTTCCTGGTCGAAGGGGTGACCGGCAAGTTGCCGGGGCGCTGAACAACCCGATCGACCCTCTTCACCGCCGCAGCAACGGCGCACAGGAGCCTTGTGATGCAGGTGCAGACGCCGGTGCAGATGCAGGTGCGCCATTTCCGCCAGCAGCTGTTCTGGCCGCTGCAACTGATGCCACGGCGCGATCCGCTGGCCGACCAGCGCCCCTGGGAAGCGGTGCTGACCACCCCCGGCAGCCCCTGGCGGGAGGTGGTGGACGAGTACACCGGTGACCCGGAGGACTTTCACGAACGCCACTACCAGGAGTTCGTGACCTTCCTGCCGCAGGTGCAGCGCTTCCTGTACGGCGAAGGAGCCACCCGAGGAGCGGCAGGCCGCACCGGCGGAAGTTCGTCGATGCGGGTGCTGCGCCGCGAGGATCTGAAACAGGTGCGGCTGCGCCTGCGCACCGAGGACGTCCCGGTGCTGCTGGAGGTGGAGCACGTCGATCTGTGCTTCTTCCACGACCTGGACGTGGTGGTGCTCAACCTGGAGGTGCATGCCGCGGACCTGCCGCTGGATGTGGCGCAGGAGCTGCTGTACCGGTTTGGCCGAGGCTACCCCCCAGGCTGGGACGATCAGGGTCGCGGCCTGCACTGCGCCGCGATGGTGGAGTGGATCGGCGCCGACGGCCAGGTGCTGGCCGCCTCCGATGCGGGTGACCGGGAGGTCTTCCTGGCCTTCGTGGCGGCACACCGCAGCCCACGCATCGCGGCACACTGGCGCTGGCTGATGCAGCCGCTGCAACCGGACGCCGAGGGGGGTGATGCGCCCCTGCGCTACCGCCAGATCGAGTACCACCGAATGCCGGTGATGGCCTACCTGGCCCTGGACGAACCGCGCGAGCTCAGCCGGCCGGACTATGTGCGACTGGGGTTGGTGTCCGGTGCTGCGGCGCCCGCCCAGGCCGCTCCTGCCGGGCACGCGCAGCGACCCCAGATGGATGCGTTGCCGTTCGGGGACCGCCACCTCAGCGACTTCGAGCAGCACCACTGCTACGACCGCTTCTGGTGCGATGGGGGCGCGGCACCCCACACCCGCTACCTCTGCTGCGGCCATGCACTGGTGGTGGTGGGCCGGGCCGATTCGGCCTTCTTCACCGATCGGGAGCGCGGCGTGCTGGCGCAGTTCCGCCACCAGCACCAGCTCATCTTCCTGATCGCCCACGTGCAGAAGGCGGCGATGCTGATGTTCTCCGACCGGCTGGTGGTGGCGCTGGATACGCTGGAGATCGCCCAGGCCAGCTCGGTCAAGCGCTTCAAGCGCGCGGTGCGGGGCAATTTCGAAAACTTTCTGCGCTTCACCCACCGCTACTGGTTCCACGACCTGGCCGAGCAGGCCCAGGCCCGGGCGCTGTACCGGCTCTGCGCCGACCACCTGGGGCTGGAACTGCTCTACCGCGAGGTGCGCGAACGCGTGGCGGAGATGAACGGCTACCTGGACACCGACAGCCTGCGCCGCCAGGCCAACACGGTGGTGCGACTGACGGTGGTGACGATCGCCGGGTTGATCGGCACGCTGTCCACCGGCTTCCTGGGCATGAACCTGCTGGCCGAGGCGGACGCCTCCTGGGCGCGACGCCTGAGCCTGTTCGGGCTCACCGTGGTCGCCTCATTGCTCCTGACCGGACTGTGTGTGGTGTATTCGAAGCGCTTGTCCGACCTGCTCGACCTGCTGTCCGATGAGCGCCTGGCGCTGTCCGACAAGTGGAGCAGCTGGCGACAGCACGACGACCGCTGAGCGACCAGCGCCTTCCAGGCTGATCGGACCCGGTCGATTTCTCAGATCCGCCGCTGCCACCACCCCCAGGATCATGCGATGAGCCAGCGGGGTGGAGAACGAGCTCACCTGTGATCTTGTGCACACCCTGCTGTGCATTCGCGCCCGTGCCTCACCTCGGCCGACCTGCGCCAGCAGCTCCAACACCCTCACTGGCTCAGCGGATGCACCACTGACGGCGTGTCCAGGTGACCGGATGCCGTGGTGCGCGAGCCACTGGCACAGGATCACCGGTTGCGCCAGCCGGTGCTTTTCCACGCTGCACCACAGGCTCGGGAGCGGCCCCGCTCACCTGTACCGGACGGACCTGGAGAAACGGGATTATTTCGTGGCGCTCGGACCCGCGTTCAAGGGGTGAGAGCCCACAATGCATCAGGACTTGCGAGGGGGCGTGGCTAACATTCTTCGCAACCCGGCGCATCGATTTCCGTCGTTCCTTCCGTTTTCACGTCACCGTGTCGGCATCGAAGAAGCCGCCGGCAGAACCTGGACACGACCCAAGCATCACCCGTCGAGGCAGGAAAGACCCAGCATGTTGTTTGGACGAAGCAAGAAACGCGGCGATCCCCTGGAGGAGCGCATCGATTGCCTGATCGGCGCCGAAGCCGTCATCCAGGGCGATCTGGTGTTCACCGGCGGACTGCGTGTGGACGGCCGCATCCATGGTGACGTGACCGTGGCCCGGGTGGACGCAGGCACCTTGACGGTGGGCGACCACGGCTGCATCGAAGGCGATGTGCGCGTCTCCCATGTGATCGTCTACGGCGAGATCAAGGGCACGATCTACGCCACCGGTCTGGTGGATGTCAAACCGAACGCCCGCATCTTTGGCGATGTGCACTACGGTGCCCTGGAAATGCAGGTCGGTGCGCAGATCGTCGGTCACCTGATCAAACACAAGCCGACGGGCGGCCCGCAGTGAGCCGATCCGACACCCGGCCGGCATCCGGCCTGCACCTCGTCCCGGCTGCGCTCATCGCTGTCCTACAGACGTCACGACCATGAGCCACCCCCTCCCGACCGACTCGTCCTTCTGGGCAGTGGACCCGGTGTTCACCTACCAGCGCAGCGGCCGGCTCGATGCGCACTACGGCGCCGATCCGGTGGCGGCCTGGCGCCACCTGAGTTGTCTGGTCGCACGCGACCCGCTCGATCTGGAGGCGCAGACCCGTCGCGTCCTGCTCAGTACCCAGGTTCCCCATCGGGCACAGGCCTTTGGTGCGCTGATCGACCTGTTTCTGGCGCTGGGCGACAAGGGACGCGGTCTGCGTCAGACGTTGCTGGACAGCGCCCGCAGTTGCCTGGCCGAAGACGAGCTTCGCTACCTGCAGGCCCACCTCGACACGGGCCTGTCGCGCCGGGCCACGCTGCCCACCGGGACCGGCTCGGTCCTGGATGCCGCGGTCATCGGCAACCTCCACCCCGTCGGACAACAGCGTCGTGCAGCGCAGGCCTCATCGAAGGTCGACGACGCCATCGCGCTGCTCGATCAGGGAGATCTGCCGGCGGCCCAGGCCCTGCTGGAGGAAGCCTTGATGGAGAACCTGGACGACACCGTCGCCCTGAGTGAACTGCAGGCCATCTACCACCACAGCCGCGACGAGGCCGCCAAGGCATCGCTGCAGGCACGTCTGCAGGAGCGCCACGGCCGTCTGCCGGCGCAGTGGTCCTGATGCATGCCACCCCCTCCCCAGACGTCGTCACGACTTTGAGCAGCCTTCAAGTGGAAGCCCCGAAGCATCAAACCCGACTCAAGGTGGCCCTGCTGTCGCTGCCTGCACGCACCCAGGCGGTGCTGGAGTTCTTTTTCAACAGCACCGGTCGCAGCAGCTTCGTCCCGACGCCGGAGGAGCAGTCCGAAGCGGCGATCTTCGACATCGACACGGTCGAGTCGCGCCAGCACTGGCAGCTCTATCAGGAACGCACCGGGCGACCGGGCATTGCGCTGTCGGTGCAACCCCAGCAACTGCCCGGCACGGTCTGGGTGCAAAAACCGGTGACGCCCGCGGCACTTCTGTCGGCCGCCGCCGAGATCCAGCACCAGCGCCTGCAGAAGGCCCTGGCCCCACCTGCCGTGGCTGCGCCCGCCACGGTGACGACTGCGGCCCTGGATGCCGAGCTGCCCCACCCCGCACTGGCCAGTCACCCCGCTGAGGCCGCTCGCGCGCACCTCGAACAGGCGCTGTCGGCACTGCCGGAAGCGGCGGCTGCGGCATCCGAATCTGCAGCGCTGCCCGCCGCGCCAACCCCACCCTCACCGATCGGCACAGCTCTGGCGGAGGAGCCCACCGCCGTGTCCACCGTCGGGTTTGCGCCGACCGCCCCGGGATCGCTGGACGGCCTGCCCCCTGCCGAGCGACCGTTGCCCGCTGCATCCCAGGACCGCACCCCGGTTGCGGCACCGCCCAAGCCGACTCGGGTTGAAACTCACACCGCCGCCGCCGCCGCCGCCGCGGCTGCGCTCAGCCCCCAGGACACCCGCCGCGAGCCGACCAAGGCCAAGGCCAAGGGACTGGGCGGTCTGTTGCGCCGCTGGTTCGGCACAGACGAACCAGCGTCGGCGCCTGCTTCAGCGCCTGTTGCGGCACCCGGTTCGCCAGCTCGCACCCCGTCGGTTTCGCCGAAGCCCAGCACACCGAGCAGCGATCCAGCACGGTCAGCTCATGCGATGGCCTCAGAGAGCGCCAACGCAGGCCCCACGTCCACGGCGGCCGCAGCACAGACACCTGTGAAGACTGCGCCGGATACCGCCCTGCCAATCGACACGGTCCACCCTGCCGTCACAGCCTCGGTCGACACGGTCCTGCAGCCGCTCACCGCCCCCCCCCAACCGGCGAGTCAGGCGCCAACGGCTGAGACGGCCGAACACCCCACCGCCACGCTGGCCAGTGCCCCCAGTGATCGGGCACAGCCCGTCACCGGCGGCGTCTCGCTGGGGGGGCTGTCGGCCGCAGCCCAGGCCAATGACGCCCGTTTGTGCGGACGCATGGAGGACCGCACGGCCCAGGCGCTGGCTGAAGACCCGGAATGGCGCTTCGATCCGGAGGTTCACCTCGTCAGCGTGTTGCGTGAGGCCTATCTGGTGGGAAGCAAGTGGCAGGGCCCCACGCACCTGGAGTGCTCCGCCGGCAGGGTGGTGGTCGACGCCACGCGCAACCTGCTGCTGTGTGACTTCGACATCCGCCTGCTGGAGAGCGTGATCACCACGCCACTGGGCAAACGCCCCAAGACCCGCAACCTCAGCCGCCAGGAGCAGGCGGAGCTGCAGCACAACCCGCCGGCAGGCGCCGGAGTGCAGCGCCTGGATGAGACGCTCTGGCTGGCCGGCCTGCTCACCGCGGGCGGGCGACTTCCCATCGACACCGACCCGAATCGACCGGTCTACCTGCGCCACTGGCCCAACCTGACCCGCCTGAGCGCCATTCCCCACGCGGTGCGCATTGCCGCGCTGTGGTCACTGCGCGGCGCCTCGATCGTGGAAACAGCGAGCACGCTGGGCATCCCCCAACGCCATGTGATCGCCTTTTACAACGGCGCCCTGGCCCTGGACCTGATCACCGAGGACGGCAGCCACATCCGCCGTGCGCAGCGCAAGGCGGGCCGCAACCGCGGCCTGCTGACCAAGCTGCTGGGATGGCTCAACCGCTGACCGCTGAATGAACCGGGGCGACGCGAGCGCACCCGTCGGAACGAACAATGGCTCACACTGACCACAAGATCATCTTCACCGGACCGGTCGGCGCCGGAAAGACCACCGCGATCGCCTCGATCAGCGACATTGAACCGATCCGCACCGACGAAGCGGCCTCGGACATGACCACGCGGCGCAAGTCCAACACCACGGTGGCGATGGACTACGGGATGATCCGCCTTGGCCCCAAAGAGAAGGTGCACCTGTACGGCACACCTGGCCAGGAACGCTTCGACTTCATGTGGGACATCCTCACCAAGGGCGGCATCGGACTGGTGCTGCTGCTGGACAACACCCGCCCAGCGCCCTTCGAGGACCTGCACTTCTACGTCAAAGCCTTTCGTGAGTTCATCGAATCCACCCGGCTGGTGGTGGGTGTCACACAGATGGACTGCCAGGCCAGCCCGACGCTGGACGAGTATGTGCGCCAGATGAAGGAACTCGATCTGGCCGCCCCCGTCTTCGAGGTGGACGCCCGCCGCCGCGACGATGTCTCGATGCTGATCCAGGCCCTGCTGCTGTCGATCGACCCGACGCTCTGAGGCCGGCAGCACACTCTGTCCTTTCAGGTCTTCCAAGCTCAGCGCACCATGGACCAATACACCCTCACCGGCGAGTTCTACCTGCACCCCACGCCGGCCGGTGCTTACTACGCCGCCTGCCGTCCCACGGCGGAGCCGGCGCGAACCTTCCTGCAGCGTCTGATGCGCGAGCCGGAGACACCGCAGCTGACGACATCGCTGGTGCGGCACTGGACCGGGCTGGATGAGCAGGACGCGCTGGAGTTCATCTACCGGCTGCAGTCCTCCGGCTTCGTGCAGGGCCTGCCGGTACGGGTGGAGGTTCCCCCGGACCGCATCGAAGCCCTGCTGCCACCGCTGCTGGCGCAACTCTCCGACGAGGGCCGTGCAATCCTTGCGGAAAAGCGCGGCCTGTACCTGGGCACCGCCGGCTTTGCCCACGAAACTTCCGAGGAACTCGCCGCCCTCGGCGCCGATCTGGCCAACGTGCACGAGCGCCATTCCAAGCTGCTGCACGGCAACCTGCGTCTGCGCAGCGACGGCTGGGGCATGGTCAACGCCGGCGGCGCCAGCGAGATCGGCTTCTGGCCCCTGTATTTCGGCGAGGAGTACTTCATCCTGGTGGTGGGCGGCATGCCGCGCTTCAACCAGGAGGCTTTCACCACCTTGTTGTGGACCCTGGGCGTGCGCTACGGCAGCGTCGCCTGACCCGCCCTCGCCCTCGCCCTGTTCCATCTTCACCTGCTTGACCTAACGAAGGAAGTTCCATGCGCGCAGACCTGCTCACCTCCATCCTGAGCGAGCTGAACGGCTCGACCGCCGACATCGAAGCCTCTGCGGTGCTCTCCACCGACGGCCTGATGATGGCCTCCATGCTGCCCGCCTCCATGGACGAGGACCGCGTGGGCGCGATGAGCGCCGCCATGCTGTCGCTGGGTGACCGCACCGCCCGTGAGCTGGCCCGCGGCGAACTCGAACAGGTCCTGGTCAAGGGCCACAAGGGTTATGTACTGATGACCCACGCCGGCCCGGATGCGGTGCTGACCGCACTGTGCAAGCCCAACGCACGGCTGGGGTTGATCTTCCTGGACGTGAAGCGCGCGTCCGACGCCATCAGCAAGGTCATCTGACAGTCAGCGACAGGCCGGGCCCGACCGCTCGGTGAGCAGCATGAATGCAACGTCTGCGCAGGTGCCTGAGCACCGCGAGCACACCCTGACCTACCACGACGGCGAGGTCCGCACCGTGCGGGTGGCCGACCTGGAGGTTCCCTACCCGGATGGCAAGCTGATCGTATCCCGCACCGATCCGGCCGGCATCATCACGCACGCCAACCAGGCCTTCGTGGACCTGTCCGGCTACAGCCGCGAGGAGTTGATCGGTCAACCGCACTGGATCCTGCGTCACCCGGACATGCCGGCGGTGGCCTTCAAAGACCTGTGGGACACCCTGGGCCGGGGCGAGCCCTGGCAGGGTTACGTCAAGAACCTGCGCAAGGATGGCAGCTTCTACTGGGTGTTCGCCACAGCCATCCCCAACGTACGCCAGGGCCGCGTGGTGGGCTACACCTCCGTTCGGCGCAAACCCAGCCGCAGCAAGGTCAACGAGTGCACGGCCCTGTACGCCCGCCTGCGGGCCGAGGAGCTGTCGACATGACGCTGCAACTCACCGTCAGCCCGGACTTTTCGCCCGATCACATTGCCGGCTGGTACGTCTTCAACACCTGGCTGCAGCGCAAGCTGGGTGTGCGCATCCACCTGGAGCTGTACGATGATTTCGACAGCCAGCGCCAGGCCATCGCCGCCAACAAGGTGGACCTGATCTACGCCAACCCCTATGACGCTGCCATGCTGGTGAGGGAGAAGGGCTTCGTGGCGATCGCCGCACCAGCCTCCAAACCGGACGAAGCGGTGATCGCCGTCCCGGCGGATTCCGCCGTGCAGAAGGTGGAGGATTTCCGCCCGGGTGTGCGTGTGGCGATGACGCGCGATCCGGACGTGAACCTGATCGGCATGATCATGCTGGAGCCGGCCGATCTCAAGCGTGACAGCGTGCAGGCCAGCCAGGTCAACAGCTACGTGCTGGTGGCCAAGCACCTGTTGCTGGGCAAGGCCGATGCAGGCTTCTTTCTGAAAGAGGCCTTCGACGACCTGAGCGGCCCGATCCGCAAACAGTTGCGTCCCCTGGTGACCAGCCAGATCAGCGTGGTGCGCCATGTGCTGCTGGCCGGACCAGGCTGCAGCGAGCTGCACACGCCGCTCACCGAACTGCTGCTGGGCATGCAGGACAACGCCGCCGACGGTGGCAGGGTGCTGAGTGCACTGGGCCTGCAGGCCTGGGAGCGCCAGGACCAGGAAGACACCGAGTTCATGATCGACCTGATGGACACGCTGATGCGCTGAGCCGGTCGCGTCGTCATCCGCCCTTTTTCCGTAGTACGCCCTCACGGGCCCGGACCCTGCCCATGGCCAACCTGCCGTTCACTCGCCGCACCCTGTCCCTGCTCCTGGCGGCCCCCCTGCTGCTGGGTGGGTCCGCTGCGGTGTTCGCGGCTGCCCCGGCTGCCGCCATTGCGCAACCGGGCCCGGTCCTCACGGTGCACCAGGACAATCTGTGGAACCTGGCCGGTCGCATCGGCTATGCGACCGGCAGCAGCCGCCAGCAGGTGATGGTGGCGATCCTGCGTCGCAACCCGGATGCCTTCGTGCAGGGCAACATGCACCGACTGCGCAGCGGCGTCGAATTGCAACTGCCCAATGCCCAGGAGATCGCGGCCGAATCGCCGCCCCGATCGGAAGCGCTGGTCAGCAGTCAACTTCAGGCGCTGGAGTCGGGTGGAGTGACTCCGCGCCTGCCCGACCGTGGTGCCCCGTCTGGATCGGTGGCCGTGCCCGTTGCAAGTGCCCCCAGCACGCCGACAGCCAAGGCCGCACCCGCAGCACCCGAACCGCCCACCGCGTCCACCGCGCCACCGGCTGCACCCCTTCCGATGGCCCGCCCGGAGGTTCCGGTGGTGAGTGCCTCCTCGGCGGCACCTTCATCCACCCTGCCGGCCGCCCAAACGAGCGACGCCGCGGCAGCCGCATCCACCGCGGAGGGTCCCAGCGCGACGAAGGCTGCTTCGGAGCGCGCAGCAACGTCCCCTGCCAACGACGCCGCCCGCACCACCGAGCCCCCCCCGCCTCCGACCGACGGCGTTGGCCCGGGAGTCAATCAGTGGCTGCCGGTGGCGCTGCTGGTGCTCCTGGGCGGCGGTGTCTGGTGGGCCTGGTCGAAGCGGCAGCGGCGTGCCCAGTTCGAAGACGCGGTGATCTCCAGCTTCTTTGACGAAAACGGCGTGCGCCGCCCGTCCCGTCCGAAGCTGGTCGACGTCTCCCAAGCAGCCATGGAAATGGCCCGCACGGTGGAGACGCTGACGGCCGCGGGCGAACTGGTGCGCTCAGGACAGAGCGTTTCAGCGGCCCTGCCGGCCGCCGACGATCCGCATCACCAGGCGGCGATCAAGCTGGAAATCGCCCGAGCCAGCCTGGAGGTGAACCGTATCGACGCAGCCCGCTCCATGCTGCAGGCAGTGCAACGCGAAGGCAACAGCAGCCAGCAACTGGCGGCCAGCGATCTGCTGGCGCGCCTGCTGCCCCCTGCTTCACCTGCGGCGGACACGGCCGCGGCGCCGGCCTGATCACCGAAACGGCTGCGCCGGCAAGACCGGCCGCCGTGCCGGGCGACCGGTCTTGGCTTCAGACGAAGCGCCGCGGCGAAAACTCCCGCGCCTGGGGCAGGCCTTCGGCCTCCCGCACCGCGCGGGTGAGCACATGGTCCGCGTTCACCGGGCCCAGCGCCTCGCACAGCGCCACATAGAAGGCATTGACCAGCTCGGCCAGCGCGTTCTGGGGCGCATCGATGCACCAGTCGGTACTGGACTCCTGTTCCCAGGCGGTACGCCAGGCCTCCCGCACCGGGCCGGTGACTCGAACCCGGGTCACCTCTGACAACGCGGCGCCACGCAGATCCTCAAGTGCCGCAGGGTGGTACTGGCGGACCTGCGAGAGTGCCGCCCGCATCAGCCCGGCATGGACCACCTGCACCGCAGGGCGGCCCGACAGGTCAGGGGCGGCCGCAGGGGCCGGCGCCGTCAAAGCCGCTGGGGCCGGAGGCAGCACTGCGACTGCCTCGGCCAATGGCAGCGCCGATGCAGGCGGTTGCACGCTCTGGACGGCCGGGCCGGGGAGGGCGGCAGGCAGGCTCGGCAGGTCGCTGGCCACAGTGGCTGGCGCCATCGAGGGTGCCGCCCAGTTGCCCGGCCGGCCCCCCGCGGATGCAGCCGGAGCCGAGGACTGCATCAGCGGCAGCGGATCCAGGGGCAATCCGGACTCCGGTTGCCGCAGCGCACCATGCAGTTGTTGGTACAGACGCCGACAGGTGCCGGAATCCAGCAGATGCTGCTGAGCGACCTTGTCGATGAAGCGGATGATGTCCGTCACGCTGTCGCCACGCAGCTCGTTTTGCTGCAACCACAGCGCGGCAATCAATGCTTCTTCGTCGAGCACGGGACTCAGCACCGCATACACGGCGCGGCGGCGCAGGGAAGGAGTGAGGCTGGCCATTCGTCAGCCCTCCATGTTCAGGCGGCCGGAGGCCTCCTGGAACTCCGGATAGCCAATTTCGTGGTGCTCGGTGTAGTCGAGTCCGCGCTGCTCATGCAGCGTCGGCGCACGCAAGCCCATCAGGCGATCGAGCAGCTTGAAGCAGCCCCAGGCCAGCGGGAAGGCGAAGGCAAAGGCCACTGCGGCGCCCAGCGCCTGCACGGTCACGCGCTGCAGGTTGAACCAGTCGCCCTGGTAGAACATGCCGGCCGCCAGCAGGCCCCAGACACCGCCGATGCCGTGCACGGCGATGGCATCCACCGCATCGTCGATGCGACGGCTGCGGATCCACTCCGCTCCCCAGGTACACAGCGCCCCACCGACGCTGCCGGCGATCAACGCAGCCGCCGGGTTCATCGTGCCGGCACCGCCGGTGATCGATACCAGGCCACACAGGCTGCCGTTGATGGACGCCGACAGCAGGATCGGCCGGCCGGTGAATCGCATGAAGGCCAGCGCGCCCAGGCCGCCGGCGCAGGCGCCCAGGTAGGTGTTGATCAGGACCGTGCCCAGGTTGGCACTGTCCAGGCCGCTGATGCTGCCCCCGTTGAATCCGAACCAGCCCATCCACAGAATGAAGCCACCCAGCGCCACCATCGGCAGGTTGTGGCCGGGGATGTCACGTACCTCCCCCTGCCGGCCGAAGCGGCCCAACCGCGGCCCGAGCACCAGCACCCCCGCCAGGGCAGACCAGGCGCCGATGGAATGCACCGCACCATCCCCGGCGAAGTCGATGAAGCCCAGTTGCTTCAGCCAGCCCTGCGGGTTCCAGGCCCAGTGGGCGTACAGCGGGTAGATCAGCAGCGACATCAGACAGGCAAAGGCCAGGTAGGCGCCGTAGCGCATGCGCTCGGCCACCGCACCCGAGACGATCGACACCGCGGTGGTGGCAAACATCATCTGGTACAGCAGCGCGATCGCTGCGACCGGTGGTGCATCCAGTGGCGCGAACTGCGCGATGCCGATCCAGCCACCGAGGCTGGGGCCAAAGGCCAGCCCCCAGCCTGCGACCCAGAAGATCACGCCGATGAAGCAGGTGCCCAGGTACACCTTCATGATCACGTTGATCGAGTTCTTGGCCCTCGACAGCCCCCCCTCGACCAGCGCAAAGCCGGCTTGCATGAAGAACACCAGGGCACAGCACACGGCCACCCAGGCCAGGTTGATCAGGTCGGTCATCGGAACCACACAAAGGGGTGAGAAATTGGTGCGGGAACGCACCGGATAGGCGCACGTCTGACGCACCGCTTTGGAGCTGCCTCAGGTCGGGCCGCGTCTGCCTGCCGCCCAAGCAAGTTAGGCAGCACCCCAGGTTGCGTCAACGCAAGTTCCGGCAACCCACCCCCCTGAACGAAGGGCAAAATCCAGGCTCCGTGCCGAATTCACCCCTGCGGCACCCCCAGACCGCCATGCTCGCACTGCAAGGACAGCACCACCTCGGCGCATGCGTCCGCACCAATATGGGAAGTGCCATCAGCCAACGCCCCGCAACGTGAATTCGACGGTGGGGTAGCGCAGCCGCAGCCGCAGCTCCTGCTCCAGGCGCCGAGACACCAGCCGGCGCGACTCGGAAAGGAAGCTCAACTGCACCGGCGACAGGACCTGCACCGCCTCCTCCCAGGTGAGCCGCGGCGGCAACGGCAAACCACTGAGCCGGGCCACCTGCTCGAAATGGTCGCCCATGCGCGAATCACTGTGGTCGCAGACGTGCAGCACCCGCTGCGGTCGGCCGCGCAGCAGTGCCAGGCGACAGGCTCGTGCCAAGTCGTCGGCATGGATGTGGTTGGTGTAAGGATCGGCCTCGCCGGCCAGCACCGGGCTGCCGCGGCGCAGCCTCTCCCGCGGGTCACCGCCCGGCCGATCCAATGCGTAGATGCCGGGGATGCGCAGCAAAGTCACGCTCGTGGGTTGCACCGCCTGGCGGGCCAACGCCCATCGCCGCAGTGCCCGCTCCGCATCCACGCGGCGGTGAGCCCGGTCCGTGTCCGGTGCGACCGGGCGCGTTTCGTCAAAACGGGCACCTGCCGCATTGCCGTACACACCGGTGGTGCTGCCGTAGACCAGACGAGAGACGGCCTTGGAGCGGCCCAGTGACCGCAGCAAGGCTCGGGTGCGGGGATCGTCGCGGCCGGCAAGGGGCGGCGGCGCAAGATGAAGGACCCGCGACGCCAGCGCCGCCAGACGACGCAGGCTGGCAGGGTCATCCAGGTCACCCTGCAACGGCAGCACCCCCAGCCTGCGCAAAGCGGCGGCGGAGTCGGCCTGGGACGTCAGGGCCCGCACCCGCCACTGGCCACGCAGCTCGCGCAGCACCCGCTGCCCCACATCCCCACAGCCGACGATCAGCAGCCGGGGCTGCCGCAGCGGCCGGGTGCAGCGGGAGGAGGAAGAGCGGGAAGTGCGCCGGGCACAATCCGGGTTTCGCTTGCCGCGAAGTGTGTTCCGACGACCCAAGGAAGGGATCATGACGTTCTCCGTGAAGGTGCAGCCCGCAGGCCGGCTGTTCCAGGTCCAGCGCGACGAAACCCTGCTGGCCGCTGCCATCCGCCAGGGTCTGGGCCTGCCCTATGGCTGCAAGGACGGCGCCTGCGGCTCCTGCAAGAGCCGGCTGCTGGAAGGCCGTGTCATCCACGGCGCCCACCAGCTCAAGGCCCTCAGCGCCGAGGAAGAGGCGCAAGGTTACCTGCTCACCTGCTGCGCCACACCGCAGACGGACTGCAGCATCGAATCCCGCCAGGTCACCGCACTGGGGCAGTACCCGATCGTCAAGATGCCGATGCGGGTGAACCGCATCGACCGTGCAGCCCCGGACGTGGCGGTGCTGACCCTGCAGCTGCCGGCCAACCAGTCCTTTCAGTACCACGCCGGCCAGTACATCGAGATCCTTTTGCGCGACGGCAGCCGGCGCAGCTATTCGATGGCGACCGCGCCCAGCCGGGCGCAAGGCCGTATGGAACTGCACATCCGCCACATGCCTGGCGGCCTGTTCACCGACCATGTGTTCTCGGCCATGAAGGACAAGGAGATCCTGCGCGCCGAAGGCCCCTACGGCAGCTTCTTCCTGCGCGAGGAGAGCCCGCTGCCGATCGTGCTGCTGGCTTCGGGCACCGGCTTTGCGCCGATCAAGGCCCTGCTGGAACACATGGCCGACCGCGGCATCTCCCGACCGACCCGCCTGTACTGGGGCTGCCGCAGCCGCGCGGACCTCTACCGGCACGACTGGGCGATGGAAGCTGCGGCACGGTGGCCCTGGCTGACCTACATCCCGGTGCTGTCGGACGCCCGGTCTGACGACGGCTGGACAGGCCGCGCGGGACTGGTCCATCAGGCCGTGATGGCGGACCTGCCGGACCTGTCCGGCCACGAGGTCTACGCCTGCGGCGTGCCGGTGATGGTTGAAAGTGCCCGACGGGACCTTGTTCAGCGCTGCGGCCTGTCGCCGGAGAACTTCCATGCCGACGCATTCACGAGCGCAGCCGACCGCAGTCCGGCGACGCCCTGACCCCGCTTGGCGCCAGAAACCCCTGGCGCCCATGAAAAAGGCCCGCAGAGCGGGCCTTTTTCCTCTACCACCCGGAAGGGCAATCAGGCCGCCACAGCGGCGAGCGCCTTGACCTTGGCAGACAGGCGGCTCTTCAGGCGAGCGGCCTTGTTCTTGTGGAAGATGCCCTTGTCGGCGATCGAATCGATCACGCGCTGGGCCGCCTTGAAGGTGTCACCGGCCTTGGCCTTGTCGCCGGTGGCGACAGCCTTCAGCACGCCCTTGACAGCGGTGCGGAATTTGGAGCGCAGCGCGGTGTTGGCCGCGTTGAGCTTGACGTCCTGACGAGCACGCTTGCGGCCGGAGGCAATGCGTACGGTCTTCTTCTTGGCTTTGGAAGCGGTGGCCATAGGTAGTCGTGATCCGGGTGGAAAGCCAAAAAGTATAGCACGGTCACGGGATCTGTCACCCACCCCTGGAGCCCCGTGCACCCCAGGCCCCGATAATGCTCCGCTTGATTCTTCGATGGAGCCCTGTTCGGGCTGCCCAGCGCAGCCGATCGATCCGCATGAACCTGCTGCGCGCCGCCTCCGTAGTCTCCCTGCTGACCCTCGCATCGCGCATCACCGGGCTGGTGCGCGAGCAGCTCATTGCCGCCGCCTTTGGCGCCACGGCGCTGAGCGATGCCTACCAGGTGGCCTTCCGCATCCCCAACCTGCTGCGCCGGCTGTTTGCGGAAGGGGCCTTCTCGCAGGCCTTTGTTCCCATCCTGGCCGCCTCCCGCGCCAAGGACGGCGATGAGGCCACGCACACACTGATCGATGCCGTGGCCACCGTGCTGCTCTGGGCCCTGCTGCTCACCTGCCTGGTCGGCGTGCTGGGCGCCCCCTGGCTGGTCTGGCTGATGGCCGCGGGCTTCGGCCCGGAGGCGCACGACGCCGCGGTGGTGATGACCCGCTGGATGTTCCCCTACATCGGCTGCATGTCGCTGGTGGCTCTGTCGGCCGGCATCCTCAACACCTGGAAGCGTTTTGCCGTACCCGCCGCCACGCCGGTGCTGCTCAACCTCAGCGTGATCGCCGCAGCCATTGCCCTGGCGCCGCAGATGCCCGCCCTGGGCTGGCCGCCGATCTACGCCCTGGCCATCGGCGTGATGGGCGGCGGCGTGCTCCAGCTGGCCCTACAGATTCCAGCGCTCAGCCGTGCCGGCGTGTTGCCCCGTCCGTCGGTGGGTCCGGCCGCACTGCGGCGGGCCTGGGCCCATGAGGGGGTTCGCCGCATCCTCAAGCAGATGGCTCCGGCCCTGCTCGGGGTTTCGGTGGCGCAGTTGTCCCTGCTGATCAACACCCAGATCGCGTCACACCTCACCGCAGGCTCGGTGTCCTGGCTGACCTACGCCGACCGCTTGATGGAGTTCCCCACCGCCCTGCTCGGCGTGGCGCTGGGTGTGGTACTGACGCCGCAACTTTCGGCGGCCCAGGCCCGTGGTGACCAGCAGAACTATTCCGACCTGCTCGACTGGGGCCTGCGCCTGGTGCTGCTGCTGGCCGCACCCTGTGCCGTGGCGCTGCTGGTCTTTCCGCAGCCACTGGTGGCCGTGCTCTACCACTACGGGCGCATCGGCAGCCAGGATGTCGCGCAGACCGTGACGGCGCTGATGGGGTACGGCGTCGGCCTGCTGGGGCTGGTGTCGGTGAAGGTCCTGGCTCCGGGCTTCTACGCCCGCCAGGACATCCGCACCCCGGTAAAGATCTCCATCACGGTGCTGGTGCTGACCCAGCTGCTGAACCTGGTCTTCGTACCCTGGCTGGCACACGCCGGATTGGCGCTGTCGATCGGGGTGGCCGCCTGCGTCAATGCGCTGTGGCTGCTCATCGGCTTGCGCCGTCGCGGCAGTTACCAACCCTCTGCCGGCTGGGTGCCTTTCCTGCTGCGGGTGTCCCTGGCCTGTGCAGTGATGGGAGCGGCTCTGGCCTGGGCTGCGCAGTCGATCGACTGGATCGGGCTGCGCGAGACGCCGGGCCTGCGGGTGGCGCTGCTGGCCGCTGCCCTGGCCACCGCGGCGAGCCTGTACTTCGGCTGCCTGCTGGGCACCGGGCTGCGCCTGCGGCAGTTCCTGCGCAAGGGGTGAAACCAGCCACGTTGGACACCCTGCGAGCCGACAGGTCGCCAAGGCGAACACCTGCCGCCGAAAAGACCTGCCGATACACTGACGCCATGGATTGGAGTGTGCCCACCCCGCTGGACTACTTTGCCGCCCTGGTGGCCCAGGACGATGGCTTCGCCCTGACCGAGGCGGCCGTGGCCGTGGGGCAGATTGAACATCCTGGCCTGGACACCCAGTCCGTGCTGGCCGATCTGGATCGGCTGGCAGCCAGCCTGCGCTCGCGCCTGCCGCCCGACGCCGCCGAGCTGCAGCGGTTGCGTCTGCTCAACCGCTACTTTTTCCACGAGCTGGGTTTTGCCGGCAACGTCAACGATTTCTACAGCAGCGACAACAGCCGCATCGACCGGGTGCTGCACACGCGCCGCGGCATTCCGATCACGCTGGCCGTCGTTTTCCTGGAGCTGGCCGAACAGATCGGCCTGAAGGCAAAGGGCCTTTCTTTTCCCGGTCACTTCCTGATCCTGTTGAAGCTGCCCCTGGGCGATGCGGTCCTGGACCCGCTGACGGGGCAGTCGCTCTCCCGGGGAGAACTGGAGGAACGGCTGGAACCCTACCTGGAGCGCGACGAGGCCGGCGCCCTGGAAGCGGCCCATCTGCAGGGAGATCCGCTGGCACCCTTCCTGCGGCCGGCCAGTGGCCGCGAGATCGTCGCGCGGATGCTTCGCAACCTGGTCTCGATCTATCGGGACGACGCCGCGCTGCCCCATCTGCTGCAGGTCCAGCAAAGGCTGGTGCTGCTGCAACCCACCGAGTGGGATTGGCGGCGCGACCGTGGCGACACCCTGGCCCGGCTGGGCCAGACCGACGCCGCCATCGAGGACCTGTGCGCCTACCTGCGACACGAGCCCCACGCCCGCGACCGGCGCCAGGTCACGGCCCGCATCGACGCCCTGCGCGAAGCCGGACCACCACGCTGGCACTGATCCGGCGGTCGGCGCGGACGCTGCGCTGCGGCATTTCCTAGAATCCACTGCGTGGCCTTGCCCGGTGGGTGAGCCACAGCGGGTCCGCACGACCCCCAAAAGCCCTCGACGCAACACGATCACTTGTCCCTCAACCCGTCCCCCTTCGTCCCGTTGACCGTGGACCGCACGGCATGATCCTCACCGCCCCCCAACGCATGGGACTGGCGTGGCTGATGCTGGCCGGGCTGGCCGCGGCACTGCTGTGGTGGCTGGGCCCGGTGCTCACCCCCTTCCTGGTGGCTGGAGGCCTGGCCTACCTGCTGCACCCGGCCGTCCAGCGCCTGTCGCGGCCGGCCGGGATGCTGCCGCGGCTGCTGGCGGTGGCGCTGGTGGAGCTGGCCGCGCTGGCGCTGGCGCTGGGGGTGCTGCTGCTGATCGTGCCCATCCTGTCGAAGGAATTGCCGCAGTTGCGCGATCAGATCCCGGTGCTGGCTGCGCGCGTCAACGAGCAGTTGCTGCCTTGGTTGAATCAGCTCGGCATTCCGGTGCGGCTGGACATCGCCGGCATCAAGGCCTTTGCCATCAAGCACCTGGGCGCCAACCTGGACGACTGGCTGGCCACCGCGCTCAGCTCGGCACGCATCGGCGGCAACGTGCTGCTGACGCTTTTGGGCAACGCGGTGCTCGTTCCCGTGGTGCTGTTCTACCTGTTGGCGGACTGGCCACAACTTCTGGGCCGTGCCAGGGGCCTGATCCCGCCAAGGCTGCGGCCGGCCAGCGAGGCGCTGCTGCAGGAGTGCGACGACATGCTCGGTCACTACCTGCGCGGCCAGCTCATGGTGATGGGCGCGCTGGCGCTGTACTACACCCTGGCGCTGGCGCTGGCCGGCTTCGAGCTCGCTGTGCCGGTGGGCGTGTTCACCGGGCTGGCGATCTTTGTGCCCTACCTGGGTTTCGGCCTCGGTGCCGCCCTGGCGCTGCTGGCCGGCGTGCTGCAGTTCAGCAGCTGGTACGGGGTCGGTGCGGTGCTGCTGATCTACGGCGTCGGCCAGGTGGCCGAGAGCTTTTTCCTGACGCCTCGGCTGGTGGGCGAGCGCATCGGCCTGCACCCGATTGCGGTGATCTTCGTGCTGCTGGCCTTCGGGCACCTGTTCGGCTTCGTCGGGGTGCTGCTGGCGCTGCCGCTGGGCGCGCTGTCGCTGGTGATGCTGCGGCGCTTGCGAACGGCCTACCTGGCCAGCCCCCTTTTCGGCCCCTGACCCCATCTGGAGATGCACCCCAACCCGGACACCGCCCCGATGCGTCAGGTTCCCCTGGCGCTCGGCCCTGAGCCGTCCTGGCGGCTGGACAGCTTTGTGCCCGGACCGGGCAACCCCTGGCCTCAGCTGCGCGATGCGCTCCAACATCCCAGTGCCGCGGCGCCTCTGTACCTTTGGGGCCCTCCCGGCAGCGGCAAATCCCACCTGTTGCGCGCCGCTGCGGCGCTGCGGCAGGCCGAGGGTGAACGGGTGATCGCCGTCGACGCGGGCAGCCCGCTGCCCTGGGAGTTCGACGAAACCACCCAGCTGCTGGTGCTCGACGACTGCGACCGCTACAGCCCGGCGATGCAACAGGCCGCCTTCAGCCTGTTCGTTCAGGCCACCGGGGCCGGGGTGCCCGTGCTGGCTGCAGGCCGCCTGCCGCCGGTGGACCTGCCCCTGCGAGACGATCTGCGTTCGCGCCTCGGATGGGGTCTGGTCTACCAGCTGGAGCCCCCCAGCGAAGCCCAGGTGCGCGCGCTGCTGCGCCGTGAAGGCGACCGCCGCGGCGTCCTGCTCAACGACGAGGTGCTGGACTACCTGCTCAAGCGCTGCGCCCGCGACCTCAGCCACCTGATGGGGCTGCTGGAGCGGCTGGACCACCAGGCACTCGTTGTTCAACGTGCCGTGACCCTGCCGCTGGTGCGGCAGGTGCTGGCGGAAATGGAGGCCTGATGGCCGAATCGCCCCGTTCCTCTCGACGCCTGTGCCTGTTCGACCTCGACGGCACGCTCATTCCGATCGATTCCGACCACGCCTTCGGCGAGTTCATGGTCGACATCGGCTGGGCCGATGGCCAGCAGTTCCGCGAGCGCAACAATGCCTTCTACGCCGACTACCAGGCCGGCACGCTGAACCTGGCCGCGTATGTGGACTTCGCCACCTCGGTATGGCGCCATCGGCCCCTGGAGGAGGCCGAGGCCGAGCGCGAGCGCTTCATGTGCGAGGTGATGCAGCCCCAGTTGCGGCCGCCCGCGTTCGACCTGGTCCGCCAGCACCAGGCCCGTGGCGACCTGGTGGCCATCGTCACCGCCACCAACGAATTCGTCACCGGCCCGATCGCCGCGGCGCTGGGAGTCGATCACCTCTTGGCGGTGCAGCTCGAACGCGAGGCCGATGGCCGCTGGAGTGGCTGCATCCGCGGCACCCCGACCTTCCGCGAAGGCAAGGTCCGCCGGGTGCACGACTGGCTGGCGGACCAGGGTCTGCGGCTGGACGACTTCGCAGAGGTTGCCGTCTACAGCGACTCGATCAACGACCTGCCCCTGCTGGAGTTGGCCACCGAAGCGGTGGCCACCAACCCGAACCCGGCGCTCGAGGCCATCGCCCGCGAACGCGGCTGGCGCATACTGCGTCTCTTCGACTGATTCAATGATCAAACAATTCATCCACAAACTGCTCGGCCGCTCCGGCCAGACGCAGCGCATGGGCGGGCGACTGAGCCTGCGAAAAAGCGACGCCGCTGCCCACAAAGGGCGGCCCGCGGTCGGCCTGCGCACCGAAGTGCCTCGCGAACAACACGGCATCGACCCGAAACTGCTCGACGACCGCGCCGTCAAGGTGGTCACCACGCTTCAGGAGGCCGGCCATGAGGCCTACATCGTGGGTGGAGCGGTGCGGGACCTGCTGCTGGGCCATCGCCCGAAGGATTTCGACGTTGCCACCAACGCCACGCCGGAGCAGGTCAAGGCGCTGTTCCGCCGCGCCTTCATCATCGGCCGGCGCTTTCGCATCGTGCACGTGGTGTACGGCCGGGGGCGCGAGCACGAGGTGATCGAGGTCTCCACCTTCCGCGCCTACCTGGACAACGCCGCGGCCGAGCAGGTGGAGGGCAACGAAAAAACCTCCAAGAGCGAACTGGCCGGCAAGAGCCACGTGGTGGACGCCAGCGGCCGGGTGCTGCGCGACAACGTCTGGGGGCCGCAGGACGAGGACGCTGCGCGACGTGACTTCACCGTCAACGCGCTGTACTACGACCCGCGGCGGGAGATCGTGGTCGACTACCACCACGGCATCAAGGACGCGAAGCTGCGCCTGCTGCGCATGATCGGCGACCCCGAGACCCGCTACCGGGAAGATCCGGTGCGCATCATCCGGGTGGTGCGCTTTGCCGCCAAACTCGGCTTCGAGATCGAGGCCGAGACCCGCAAGCCCATCCTGCGCATGGCCGACCTGCTGGCCAATGTGCCGGCCTCACGGCTGTTTGACGAAATGATCAAACTGCTGCAGACCGGGCACGCGCTGGCCAGCCTGGAGGAGCTGCGCCGCCAGGGC
Source organism: Burkholderiales bacterium (assembly GCA_016703325.1). Taxonomy (GTDB): domain Bacteria; phylum Pseudomonadota; class Gammaproteobacteria; order Burkholderiales; family Burkholderiaceae_C; genus Sphaerotilus. The sequence goes on from JADJCH010000062.1 coordinate 196,043, forward strand.
CTGCACCGCGGCATCTTCCCGATCCTGGATGCGGTGCTGGACGATGCGCACCGCCACGACGGTCGGGAGAAGTTCATCCACCAGGCGCTGGCCGACACCGACCGCCGCGTCAACGAAGGCAAGGCGGTGGCTCCCAGCTTCATGCTCGCCTGCATGCTCTGGCACGACGTGGTCAAGCGCCGCGACAAGCTGCGCCAGGACGGCGAACAGCCCATGCCGGCCCTGCTGCAGGCCATCGATCAGGTGTTCGACGCGCGCATCGGCGACATCTCCGGGCGCGGCAAGCTGGCCGCGGACATGCGCGAGATCTGGACCATGCAGCCGCGCTTCGAGCGCCGCACGCCCAACGCGGCCGAATCCCTGCTGGCGCAACCGCGTTTTCGCGCCGGTTTCGACTTCCTGCGCCTGCGTGCCGATGCGGGCGAGGCCGAAGAGGCCCTGGCGCAGTGGTGGGAGGACTATTCTCTGGCCAACCCCGGCGAGCGCCCCGCCCTGCTGGAGGCCGCCCGAGAGGATGAACAGCAGCGCCGCGTGGGTGGCGGGTCGGTGGTCAACCCGTCGGCTCCGGCCAAAAAGCGCCGTCGTCGCCGCAAGCCAAGTGCAGGACGGGTCTCCGAGGAAGCGGACACCGCCTCCGCGCCCTCCGGTTCGGACGACTGACGGCACGCCGCCGGCAGCAATTGGACCGATCCCCTCTTCGGCGCACGCGCGCCTACATCGGCCTGGGCGCCAACCTGGGTGACGCACGCGCCACGCTGGAGGCCGCGTGTGCCGAACTCCAGCACCTGCCACGGACCCACTGGGTTGGGCGCTCCCGGTTCTACCGCAGCGCACCGGTCGATTCACACGGTCCGGACTATGTCAACGCCGCAGCGGCCGTCGACACCGGGCTGGAGCCGTTGGCGTTGCTGGAAGCCCTGCTGGAGATCGAGCAGCTCCATGGCCGACAGCGCCCCTACGTCAATGCCCCGCGCACCCTGGACCTGGACCTGCTGCTCTACGGCGACCTGCAGTGCAGCACCGATGCCCGGCTGATCCTGCCGCACCCGCGCGGGCACCTCCGGGCCTTCGTGCTGCAACCCCTTGCTGAGCTGGCACCGGACCTCCTCTGGCCCGGACTGGGCGCAATCAGGCCGTTGCTGACCGCTGTCTCCTGCCAATCGCTGCAGCGACTGGAGTAGGCCATCCGCAAAGCTCGCTGGCCATTTCCTGCCCGCGCTGCTCCTCAGCCCTTCAGGCGACGGCTCCGGGCGACTAGAATGGCCTATCAGAAAATTGTGACCGTTTGATGACAGTGATGGCCTGAAAGGGCGTCAAGTGTGATCCCGGTTGCGCCTGCCTCCGGAGATTCCATGCTTTTCGGCAAGCTGCTGCCGCGCGAAGGCAATTTCTTTGCGCTTTTCAATTCCCACGGCGAGGCCATCGTGTCCGGCGCCCGGGCGTTTCAGTCGTTGATCCAGAACTACAACGACAGCCTCCTGCGCGAGAAGTACGCCGCCGAGGTGGACGGCGCTGAACATGCCGCCGACAAGATCACCGCAGAGGTCAATCGCCTGCTGCACAAAACCTTCATCACGCCGATCGACCGCGAGCAGATCCACTCGCTGATCAACGCGATGGACGACATCCTCGACCTGCTGCAGGACACCTCGGAGACCCTGGCGCTGTACGACGTGCGCCAGATCACAGAAGAAGTGCACCGCTTGACGGATCTGTCGGTGAAGTGCTGCGAGCGTGTCGCCCACGCGGTATCGCTGCTGTCGCAACTGTCCAAGCACAGCGTGGCGGAGGCCACCGTCAAGACCTGCGCGGAGATCGACCGACTGGAATCCGATGCCGACCGGGTGATGCGTTCGGCCATGTCCAAACTCTTCCGGGAGCAGGAAGACATCCGCGAGCTGATCAAGCTCAAGGCCATCTACGAACAGCTCGAGTCGATCACCGACAAGTGCGAAGACGTGGCCAACCTGATCGAGGGCATCGTCCTCGAGAACTCCTGACCTGGAGCGCCCACCATGGACGTGGTGCAGGTCGCTTTCTGGACCGTCGCGTTGCTGGTCATCCTCGCGGTGGCCTTCGACTTCATGAACGGTTTCCACGACGCGGCGAACTCCATCGCCACCGTCGTTTCCACCGGGGTGCTCAAGCCTCAGCAGGCGGTGTTGTTTGCCGCCTTCTTCAACGTGATCGCGATCGCGGTGTTCCAGCTGAAGGTGGCCTCCACCATCGGCAAGGGCATCGTGGAACCCGGCATCGTCGACCACCATGTGGTGTTCGGCGCGCTCATCGGTGCCATCGTGTGGAACATCATCACCTGGTGGTATGGCATCCCTTCGAGCTCGTCGCATGCGCTGATCGGCGGCATCGTCGGTGCCGTCACCGCCAAAGCCGGGCTGACGGCCCTGGTGGGCGCCGGCATCTGGAAGGCGGTGGCCTTCATCTTCGTATCGCCGGCACTGGGCTTTCTGCTGGGTTCGCTGCTGATGGTGGTGGTGGCCTGGATCTTCCGCAGGGTGCCTCCCCTGCGGGTGGACCGCTGGTTCCGCCGCCTGCAGCTGGTGTCGGCCGGCCTGTACAGCCTGGGGCACGGCGGCAACGATGCCCAGAAGACCATCGGCATCATCTGGATGCTGCTGGTGGCCTCCGGGTATGTGGCGGCCAGCGACAAGATGCCGCCCACCTGGGTCATCTGGTCCTGCTACATCGCCATCGGCCTGGGCACGATGTTCGGGGGCTGGCGCATCGTCAAGACCATGGGGCAGCGCATCACCAAACTCAAGCCGGTGGGTGGCTTCTGTGCAGAAACCGGTGGTGCCTTGACCCTGTTCATCGCCACCGGCCTGGGCATTCCGGTGTCCACCACCCACACCATCACGGGCGCCATCGTCGGCGTGGGCGCGACGCGCAGCGCCTCGGCCGTGCGTTGGGGCGTGGCCGGCAACATCGTCTGGGCCTGGATCTTCACCATTCCCGCCTCGGCGGCGGTGGCCGCCGGCGCCTACCTGGTCAGCTTGAAGCTGTTGTGACATGCTGACCCGTGCAAGCCGGAAGTTCGCACGGGCGCCATGAGGGGCAGCCCAGCAAGGCTCGGAACCGCTATACTCTTGGGTTTTCCAGCGACGGCTGAACCTGGCCGCCTTGATTGAGGCGGTCGGACGCGGCAAGTATCTAACGGGGCTGGAGTGGAAATGCCAGGCAGCCGATGAGGCCGCCTCTTTTTGATCTGCTGGCCTGAGTGTCTCCTGGTCGGGTGGATCACCGAAACGAGTGATCAAAAAGGAAACATCATGGTCGTGATCCGACTGTCCCGCGGCGGCTCCAAGAAGCGCCCCTTCTACAACATCGTGGCCGCCGACAGCCGCAACCGCCGTGACGGCCGGTTCCTGGAGCGCGTGGGCTTCTACAACCCCGTGGCCTCCGGCAATGCGGAAGGCCTGCGCGTGGCCTTCGACCGCATCGACTACTGGGCCGGCAATGGCGCCCAGTTGTCGCCCACGGTCGATCGCCTGGTGAAGCAGGCCAAGGCCAAGCTCGCTCCGGCCGCCTGATACGGCGGCACGGACCGTCGACTCACCCCGCCGAACGGGGTGCACCACAGGGGCCCGCGGGCCCCTTTGTTCTTGGTGACGGTCCGGATCACACTTCCGGGAACGGCCCCGGATCTGAAGCAACCGATGACATCCAACCACGACGACGAACTGCCCTGGCCTGAAGACGCCATCGAGGTGGCCCGCATCGGTGAGGCCTGGGGCATCAAGGGCTGGTTCCGGGTGGAACCCCATGCCGGCGACCCCAAGGCCGTGTTCTCCTCCAAGCGCTGGTTCATCCAGCCACCCGCAGGGCGTCCGCGGCCCGCAGGCGCACCCGCACTGCCCAAGCTCCTCCGCATCGTCCAGGCCAAGGAACACGGCGACGGCGTCGTGGCCAGCGCCCACGATGTGGGCGACCGCGGCGCAGCCGAAGCCCTCAGGGGCGCCCGGATCTTCATCTCCCGCGCCAGCTTCCCCACCCCCGGCAATGACGAGTTCTACTGGGTCGACCTGATCGGCCTGAATGTGGTGAACCGCGAGGGCCTTCAGCTCGGCGTGGTGACGGACCTGCTGGACACCGGCGCCGGCAGCGTGCTCAGGGTGGTTGAGCCCGCATCGGAAACCCCGCCCGAATCTGCGCCCCCTGCCGACACCGCAACCCCGCCAGCCAACGGCGCACGCCGCCGCAAGCCTGCAGCCCCCCCGCCCGCCGTCGAGCGCCTGATTCCCTTCGTCGCCGCCTACGTCGATGAAGTCCGACTGGCCGATCGGCTGATCCGGGTCGATTGGCACCCGGACTACTGAGGCGCCCCGGAACGCACTTCGCCGCCGCCATGCGCATCGACGTCATCACCCTCTTTCCGGAGCTGTTCGGCCCCTTCCTGACCGTCGGCGTGACGCGGCGCGCGTTCGAGAGCCGGCAGGTGGATGTGCAGCTGTGGCAGCTGCGCGACCACGCGGACGGCACCTACCGCCGGGTGGATGACCGCCCCTTCGGTGGCGGCCCGGGCATGGTGATGCTGGTGGAGCCGTTGGAGCGCGCCCTGGCCGCTGTGCGTGCCTCCCGCGTGGAGTCGGGAGCACCGGCCGGGCCGCTGATCTACTTCAGCCCCGCAGGGGCGCCGCTGACGCAGGAACGGGTGCGCAGCTTTGCCCAAAGCCCCGGAGCCGTGCTGCTGTGTGGCCGCTACGAGGGGGTGGACCAGCGCTTTCTGGACCGCCATGTGGACGAGGAGATCAGCCTCGGGGACTTTGTCCTCTCCGGAGGGGAGTTGCCGGCCCTGACCCTGATCGATGCAGCCACCCGTCTGCAGCCTGGCGTGCTCAATGACCACGCCTCCCACGAGCAGGACAGCTTTTCGGACGGCCTGCTCGACTGCCCCCACTACAGCCGGCCGGAAGCCCTGGGGGACGATGCGGTGCCGCAGGTGCTGCTGTCGGGCCACCACGCCCACATCGCCCGCTGGCGCCGTGAACAGCAGCTGGCGCTGACATCGCTTCGGCGCCCCGAGCTGATCGCCGCCGCACGCGCCGCAGGACGGCTCAACGCCCGCGACGAAGCCTTTCTCCTTGGCTTGGCCAGTGAATCGAAGCTATAATCGATGGTTTTGATCCTCTGTCTGGCGCGCCGCATGGTTCCATCCCGGACCCTCGGCGCTGAAGCGGCCTGAGACACCTGTCCTGGAGCCGGTTCCCCAACGACGCAGACACGATCTCAGGAGTGTTTCCATGGATCTGATCCAACAGCTCGAGCAGGAAGAAATTGCTCGTCTCAACAAGACCATCCCGGCCTTCGCCCCTGGCGACACCGTGATCGTCAGCGTCAACGTCGTCGAAGGCACCCGCAAGCGCGTGCAGGCCTACGAAGGCGTGGTGATCGGTCGCCGCAACCGTGGCCTGAACAGCAGCTTCATCGTGCGCAAGATCTCCAGCGGCGAAGGCGTCGAGCGGACCTTCCAGCTCTACAGCCCGCTGATCGCCTCGATCGAAGTCAAGCGCCGTGGCGATGTGCGCCGCGCAAAGCTGTACTACCTGCGTCAGCGCAGCGGCAAGTCGGCCCGGATCAAGGAAAAGCTGGCCTGAGCCAGACTTCCCGGCAGGATCACGCATCCTGCCGCCCCAAGAGGCCGCCCCATCGGGCGGCCTTTTTTGTTTCCACCTATGCTTCGCGCATGTCGCGTCCCGCCTTGATTCGAGATCCCCGCCTTGTGCCCGTGGTGGCCCGTGATGACCACCTTGCCCCGGTGGAGTCGACGCGGCTCACCCCGACGGCGCTGCGACGGCGATTTGCGGAGGCTCCCGCCTGGCATCCCGAGTTGCCGGGCGACGGTGGCCGCCTCGCCGATCGCACCCCCACGGCAGCCTCGGTGCTGGTGCCTCTGGTGGCCCGGCCCGAGGGTGTGACGGTGCTGCTGACGCGCCGCACCGATCACCTGCACGACCACGCCGGGCAGATCAGTTTCCCAGGTGGACGGGCCGAACCGGAAGAGCTCGACGACCCTGTCGTCACCGCACTGCGCGAGGCGGAAGAAGAAGTCGGGCTGCGCCGCCACCATGTCGAGGTGATCGGACGCCTGCCCCTGTACAGCACCGTCACGGCCTACCAGGTGACGCCGGTGGTGGCCTTGGTGGAGCCCGGCTTCGCTCTCGAGCTGGATGCCTTCGAAGTGGCCGAGGCTTTTGAGGTTCCCCTGCAGTTCCTGATGACCCCGGCCCACCACCACCGACATGCAGTGCACCTGCCGGGGGGGCCGAACCGCCAGTTCCTCTCCATGCCCTGGCCCCCTCAGGATCAACCCGCTCAGCACCTGAGTGCCGGCCAGTACTTCATCTGGGGCGCCACCGCCGCCATGCTGCGCAACCTCTACGGTTTCCTGTCGGCCTGAGTCACAGCGGCCTGCACTGCATCTCCCAGGCCGCCCGACCGTGGGAGCGGCTCGGGGCGCCGGCTATCATTCCCCCATGAGCTTTCTCGCGGTGCTGCTGGCCCTGTTCATCGAGCAACTGAGGCCACTTCCCCAAGGCAATCCGGTGCACGAAGGCCTGATTGCCTGGGTGCGCTGGACCGGCCGGAACTTCGATGCCGGGCGTGAGCACCACGCCTGGGTGGTCTGGGCCGTCAGCACCCTGCTGCCCGCGCTGGTGGCCTGGAGCATCTTTGCGCTGCTGTTCCATTTCTCGGCGCTGCTGGCGCTGGTTTGGAACCTGGTGGTGCTGTACCTCTCGCTGGGCTTCCGGCAGTTCAGTCATTACTTCACCGACATCCGGGAAGCCCTGGAGCAGGGAGACGAGACCCGTGCGCGCGCGCTGCTCCAGGAATGGCGACACCTGGACGCCAGCGAGCTGCCGCGCACCGAGCTGCTGCGCCACGTCATTGAACATGCCCTGCTGGCGGCGCACCGGCATGTGTTCGGGGTGTTTTTCTGGTTCGTGCTGGGCTCGGCACTCGGACTCGGGCCTGCGGGGGCGGTGTTCTACCGCATGGCGGAGTTCAGTTCGCGGTACTGGTCCTACAAGAGCCACGTCTTGGCGGCCCCCACCAACCAGCGCCTGATGCTCAGCGCCCAGCAGGCCTTTGCCTGGATCGACCGGGTGCCGGCCCGCCTCACGGCCGCCGGTTTTGCGGTGGTCGGCAACTTCGAGGACGCCATCGACTGCTGGCGGCAGCAGGCCCGCCTGTGGAAGCAGGACAACGATGGCGTTTTGCTGGCAGCCGCCGCAGGTGCGGTCGGCATCGCGCTGGGCGGGCAGTCCGCGCCTGAGATGGCCCCGGATCGCAGCCGTCGCTTCGACCACGGTGCCCTTCCCGGGGATGCCACCGCGGAGGGGAGCACCCCGGGAGCACCACCCCAGATCGGTCACCTGCGCTCGGTGGTGGGGTTGGTGTGGCGTTCGATGGTGCTGTGGATGCTGCTGCTGGCGCTGCTGTCGCTGGCCAATTTGCTCGGCTGAAGGCCCTCACCACTTCGCCGCGCGCCCCAACTCCTCGTGGAAGGCTTCGTAGAGCCGGTACCGTGTGGCTGCGATCTCTCCGCGCGTCAGCGCCTCCCTCACCCCACAGCCCGGTTCATGCAGATGGCTGCAGTTGTGAAAGCGGCAGTGGCCCAGGTGAGCCTTCAGGTCCGGCATCCAGCGCGCCAGATCGGTGACCTGGATGTGCTGCAGACCGAACTCCTGAAACCCGGGTGAATCGATCAGCGCGGCCTCCCGGCGGCTGCCGTCCAGCCAGTACCAGCGGGTGTGGGTGGTGGTGTGGCGCCCCGAGTTCAATGCAGTGGAGATCTCTGCCGTCAGCGCCGCAGCCTGCGGCACCAGAAGGTTGACCAGGGTGCTCTTGCCGGTGCCCGAAGGCCCGAGCACCAGCGTGGCCCCCTGTCCCAGACGCTCACCCAGCAGGGCCCGCGCCTGGTCGATGAGGTCGCAGTCCAGGGCGTCGGCCGTGTGGCCTCGGGCTTTCAGGGCCACCTCCAGCACCTCGTAGCCCATCGCCCGGTAGGGCAGCAGCCGCTCCCGGGCGGCGGCAGCCGACTCGATCAGGTCCACCTTGTTGAGCAGGATCAGCACCTCGATGCCGGCCTGCTCGGCCGAGATCAGGGCCCGAGCCAGCTGACTTTCGCTGAAGACCGGCTCCGCGGCGACCAGCACCAGCAGGCGATCGAGGTTGGCCGCGAAGGACTTGGTGCGCCATTCGTCCTGCCGGTACAGCAGGTTGCGCCGCGGTTCGATCGATTCCAGCACGCCCTCGTCGCCCGTGGCATTGGTGGGCATCCAGACCACCCGGTCGCCCACCACCGCCTCGCTCTTCTTGCCGCGCGGCAGCACATGGATCTGCCGGCCTTCCGGCGTCTCGACCTGGTAGTGCCGGCCGTGCCCGGCCACCACCAGCCCGCTTTCGCGAGCAACGCTTCTGGTCGCCTCGTCAGGCCGGCTACGGGACTGCCGCGGGTTCGGTCGCACCGGCTCAGGCCCGCGCCATCGCAGCCAGGCGCTCGCTGGCGGGCGGGTGCGAGTAGTAGGCCCGCACGTACAGCGGATCGGGCGTCAGCGTCGAGGCATTGTCCTCGTAGAGCTTCAGCAAGGCCGCCTGCAGATCGCCCTGCCGGGCATGCCGGCAGGCAAAAGCATCGGCCTCGAATTCATGCCGGCGCGACACCGCCGCCGTGAGCGGCCCGATGAAGAAACCGAACACCGGCCCCACCATCGTGATCAGCACCAGCGCCAGCGCGTGATTGGGTGCGGCCAGGTTGGGCTGCACCCCCAGGCCGGTGTAGAAGGCTGCCTGGTTCATCAGCCAACCCAGCAGCGCCAGGGTCACCAGCCAGACGCCCATCACCGTCACCAGGCGCTTGGGCACATGGCGGTGGTGGAAATGACCCAGCTCATGCGCCAGCACCGCCTCCACCTCCTGCGGCGACAGGCGCGACAGCAGGGTGTCGAAGAACACCACCCGCTTGCTGGCGCCAAATCCGGTGAAGTAGGCATTGGCATGGGCAGAGCGTTTGCTGCCGTCCATGACGAACAGGCCCTGGGCCCGGAAGCCGCAGCGCTGCATCAGCGCACGCACCCGGTCGGCCAGAGCCTGATCGGCCAGCGGCTCGAACCGGTTGAACAGCGGCGCGATCACCGTGGGGTACAACACCTGCATCAGCAAGGTGAAACCGGCCAGCACTGCAAAGGCCCACAACCACCACCAGGCACCGGTGGTGGCCATCAGCCAGAGCATCACCGCCGCCAGCGGCAGCCCGATCAGCGCGCCCAGCACCGCCCCCACCACCAGGTCACGCAGCCACAGGCCAACGGTCATGCGGTTGAAACCAAAGCTCTGTTCGAGGCGAAAGGTGCGCCAGACATCAAAGGGCAGGTCCAGCACTGCACCGATCACACTGACGGCCACCAGCAGCCCCAGCTGATAGCCCATCGACCCCCAACCCGGCAGCAGCAGGTCACGCAGCGTCTGGTTCAGCAGATCCAGCCCGCCCAGCAGCGTCCAGCCCAGCAGCACGGCGGCCGTCCAGGCGGTGGTCAGCAGATCCAGCCGCTGGCGGGCCACGGTGTAGTCCGCCGCCTTGCGGTGCGCCTCCAGGCCCACCACCGACGCAAAGGCCGGCGGCACCGCATTGCGGTGCTGAGCCACATGGCGGATCTGTCGGGTGATCAACCACAGGCGCAGCACCAGCATCAACAGCAGGGCAGCAGCGAAGACGGACGTGACAAACAACGAACTCATCGATGGATTCTCCCCGATCCACCCGACCTGTGGGACGCACGGGCGCACCACAGGCGCCCCTCGGGCGGCCCCAGGCCCATGGGAGAATCCCGCCTCACCCGGAGCCGCCGATGACCGAACCCCCTGCACCCGACACCCCGACGCTCGCCAAGAACGACCTGAACCTGATCTGGGTGGACATGGAAATGACCGGCCTGGACCCGGCCACCGACCGCATCCTGGAGGTGGCGGTGGTGGTCACCGATGCCCAGTGCCAGGTGCGCATCGAAGGCCCGGTGATTGCGCTGCACCAGAGCGACGAGGTGCTCGACCGCATGGACGCCTGGAACAAGGGCACCCACGGCAAGAGCGGCCTGATCGAGCGGGTCAAGGCCTCCACCATCGACGAGGCGATGGCCACCGAGCAGCTGCGCAGCTTCCTGATGAAGTACGTGAGTGCGCGCAAGGCCCCGATGTGCGGCAACAGCATCTGCCAGGACCGCCGCTTCATGGCCAACTACATGCCGAAGCTGGAAGACTTCTTCCACTACCGCAACGTGGACGTCTCCACCTTGAAGGAGCTGGCACGTCGCTGGAAACCCGGCCTGGTGGACGGCTTCAAGAAGGCGCAGAAGCACACCGCGCTGGCGGACATCCACGAGTCCATCGACGAGCTGCTGTACTACCGCCAGCATTTCCTGGCGCCCTGATTCGGCCGACTGAAGATGCCAGGCCCCTGGCCGCCGGGCAGCAGCAGGGGCCTGAGGGTGCGTCACCCGGCCTTGCCGGCCAGGTCAGGCATTCTCAGTGCACCGCCTCACCAGCAAATCGGCTGACCAGCACACGCACCGTATCGGCCTGCTCCCGCAGGCTTTCGGCCGCGGCGGCGCTCTCCTCCACCAAGGCAGCATTCTGCTGCGTCATCTGGTCGAGCTGCGTCACCGCCGCGTTGACCTGAGCCAGTCCGCCGCTCTGCTCGGTGGCGGCCGAACTGATCTCTGCGATGATGTCGTTGACCCGCTGGACGCCCGAGACGATGTCGTTCATCGACTCGCCGGCCTGCTTCACCAGGTGGCTGCCGGACTCGACCTTCTCCACACTGGCACCGATCAGCGTCTTGATCTCCTTGGCTGCGTTGGCACTGCGTTGCGCCAGGGAGCGCACCTCCCCGGCCACCACCGCAAAACCGCGGCCCTGTTCGCCGGCACGGGCGGCTTCCACCGCGGCGTTGAGCGCCAGGATGTTGGTCTGGAAGGCGATGCCGTCGATCACCCCGATGATCTCGGCGATCTTGCGACTGGAGGCCGTGATGTCGGCCATGTTCTCGACCACCTGCGACACCACCGAGCCACCGCGTTCGGCGGAACTGGCCGCCGAGTCCGCCAGCTGATTGGCCGTGCGAGCCGAGTCGGCCGTCTGCCGCACCGTATGGGTGAGCGTCTCAAGCGAGCTGGCGGTCTGCTGCAAAGAGCTGGCCGTCTGCTCGGTGCGTCCGGACAGGTCCTGGTTGCCGGTGGCGATTTCGCGGGTGGCCAGGGAGATGGAGCTGATCGATTCACCCAAGGTGGACACCAGCCCCTGGATGCGGCCTAGCAGGTCCTGCAGCTTGCGCGCCTGGCTGGCACGCACCGTGCGGCGAGCCACACCGGACAGGTCCACCCGGTGCTCCTCAATCACCACAGCATCGATCAGCGCCTCCACATCAAGGTGGCGGCGCTCGTCTGCACGCATCTGCTCGGCCAGGTACACCAGCAGGCCGGCTTCAACCACCACATAGGCCGCATGTTCGATCAATTGAACCAGCGAAGGCTGCGTAAAGCAGTAGACCCCCCAGCCGTTCAACTGCATCCACAGGAAGGCGGCATGATGGACCGCAATCGTCGTGGCCCCCACCACCACCGGCAGCCAGTCCCGGTAGACCACCAGCGCGGCCAGCAGGGCGAAGACGCCGAAGTGGATTTCGGTGGCGCCGCGGACCAGGTGGATGTGCAGCCCGACCAGCGACATGAGGGCGACGCCACTGAAGGTGGCCGTGGCGCGCGACGCCGGGGCGGCCCAGGCCATGAAGGTGAAGCCGCCGGCCAGCAGCAGGCCGCCGAACAGGCCGAGCACGAGGTTGTCCGACTGGATCCCCAGCCCGACGGCCACAAAACAGGAAATCCAGGCGGCGATCAGCGGTACCTGGTGGGTGCGGCGCGCATTCGCCAGGGCGTGATCAGACAGGGGGGCAGACAGCGCGACATGGGGCGACACCTCGGAGTACTTCAGGTGCAGAGCCGCCCACCTGGGCGGGTCTGGCAGTGGCGTCGGCCAGGGGAGGTCCCCGTCGCGCCCACTGAGCTCGAAATATCGGTGCTGTCGGCGGTTGCTGAAGTGCAGAGAAGTCGGTTGGCAGCGGCCCATTTCACCGCGGTGGACCCGTGGTCACCCGTGGGACCCGTGCCTGCCGTGGCGAGTCACCTTCTGCAGCAACTCGATCAGCAGCAGGTGCTCGCCGGGGGTGAGGCAGCCGTCGAGGTCCTGCTCCATCGTGGTGCACAGCGCCATGCAGCGCTGCGTCAGCTCGGTCCCGGCGGACGTGAGCAGCACGTTCTGCGAACGCCGGTCGGCCTCCGAGCGCACCCGTTCGATCACGCCGCGCTCCTGCAGGCGGTCGAGCAGGATGGTCAGATTGGGCGCCGACAGTGCCAGCGCCTGGGCCAGCTGCTTGGGCGTGACCTGCTCGTTGGCCAGCAGCAGCAGCAGCAGCGAGAACTCGACAGGTCGCAGGTCCAGCGGCTCGCCCACATGCCGCGCAAACAGTCCCAGCGTGGTCACCGACGCCTGGGAGATGTGGTAACCCAGCACGCTGTGCAGCGCGCCTTCGTCCAGCTCCTGGGCGCGCGCCGCCGCACTGCGCCGCCGGATGGGGGGCGAGGTGTCGATCACGCGCGGACCCAGGGCAACGGCAACGCCCAGTCCTGCACGCGCTGCCAGCGCCACTGCGCCGCAGGCAGCAGCCACTGCAGGCCGAAGCGCGCCACCTCGCGCTTGCGCTCGCCCCCGGCCGGATTGGGATGGCGCGGCGCGCAGCGCGAACTGCGTGCCCAGGCCCAGGCCAGCATCGTGTGGCCCAGGCCGTGCAGCACGTCGTCGGCCACGCGCAGCGGCGCTTCCGGGTCCGCAGCGCGGGCCGCCTGCAGGGCCTCCAGCGCGCGGCGCAGGGTGGCGGCCTGGGCCGCCAGCGCCCCGGCTTCGAGTGCCAGGCCGTCGGTGGCGCAGGCGGCGGCCTCGGCCTCGATCTCGGCCAGCAGGGCGTCGCTGCGCCGCGGCGAGTCGAGCAGCTTGCGCATCACCAGGTCGATGGCCTGGATCTCGTTGGTGCCCTCGTAGATCATCGCGATGCGGCTGTCGCGCACGTGCTGCTCCACGCCGTACTCGTGCACGTAGCCGTAGCCGCCGAACACACCCAGCGCGTCGTCCGCACCACGGTGGCCCAGGTCGGTCAGGAAGGCCTTGGCCACCGGCGTGAGCAGGGCAACCAGGTCGCCGGAGCGGCGGCGGCGGGCCTCGTCCGGGTGCTGCTCGGACTCGTCCAGCAGCACGCCGATCCAGTAGGCCAGCACGCGGGCGCCTTCGCTCTGCGCCTGCAGCGTCAACAGGATGCGGCGCATCGCGGGGTGCCACTCGATCAGGTCGGCACCGCTGCCCTTGGGCGCCTCGGGTGGGCGCTTCGGGGCGCGCAGCTGCACGCGCTCGCGGGCGTAGGCCACCGCCTTCTGCGTCGCGGCGTCCAGGTGACCCAGGCCCTGCATCGCCACATGCAGGCGCGCGGCGTTCATCATCAGGAACATGGCGGTCAGGCCGGCGTGCGGCTGACCCAGCAGCCAGCCCTCGGCGCGCTCGAAGCGCATCTGGCTGGTGGCGCTGCCGTGGATTCCCATCTTGTGCTCGATGCCGTCGCACCAGGCGGTGTTGCGCCTGCCGTCCGGCATGAACTTGGGCACCAGGAACAGCGACAGCCCCTTCGTGCCGCCCGGTGCATCGGGCAGGCGCGCCAGCACCAGATGGACGATGTTGTCCGTCATGTCCTGGTCGCCGCCAGAGATGAAGATCTTGTTGCCGGTGACGGCCATGCGGTCGCCGTTGGCGAACGTGCCGTCGCCACGCGGCTCCAGCGGCTCGGCGCGGCTGCGGATCAGCCCCAGGTCACTGCCTGCCGCCGGCTCGGTGAGGTTCATCGTTGCCAGCCACTCGCCGCTGACCACCTTGGGCAGGTAACGCTCGCGGATCTCGTCGACAGCGGTGGCCTTGATGGCCTCGTAGGCACCGTGCAGCAGGCCGGGGTACATCGTCCAGCCGTGGTTGCTGGCGCAGAGCATCTCGAACAGCGCTGCGTTCAGCAGGTTCGGCAGGCCCTGGCCACCGACCTCCGGGTCACAGGCCAGCGCCGGCCAGCCGCCTTCGACGAACTGCGCCCAGGCGGCCGGGTAGCCGTCGGGTGTCTTGACGCCCTCCGGACTCCAGCGACAGCCCTGCTTGTCGCCCGGGCCGTTGATCGGCACCAGCACCTCGGTGGCGAAGCGCGCCGCCTGCTGCAGCACCTCGCGGGCGATGTCCGCGTCCAGCTCGGCAAAGGCCGGCTGCTCGCGCCAGGAGGCCGGCGCGTCGAGCACCTGCTCGATGACGAACCGCATGTCCTCCAGCGGAGGGGTGTATGTGCTCATGCCCGCCGTCCTCAGTTCTTCTTCGATCCCAGATAGGTCTCGATCACACGCGGATCCTTGGCCAGCTCCACGGCCGGGCCTTCCAGCGCGATCGCACCGGTTTCCAGCACGTAGCCGTAGTCGGCCACTTCGAGTGCGGCGCGGGCGTTCTGCTCGATCAGCAGGATGGACACACCGGTCTCGCGCAGCCGTTCGATGATGCGGAAGATCTCCGCCACCACCAGCGGTGCCAGGCCCAGGCTGGGTTCGTCGAGCATCAGCACCTTGGGCTGGCTCATCAGCGCGCGGCCGACCGCCAGCATCTGGCGCTCGCCGCCCGACAGCGTACCGGCCAACTGGGCTCGGCGCTCCCGCAGGCGCGGAAAGATCTCGTAGACGCGGTCGATCTGCTCGCGCCAGCGGGCATTGCCGCCGCGCATCTGTCGATAGCCGCCGAGCACCAGGTTGTCCTCCACCGGCATGGTGGAAAACAGCTCGCGCTTCTCCGGCACCAGGGCCAGGCCCATCATCACGCGCTCCTCCAGCGTGACATCGGCGAGCGGGCGACTGTCAAAGCGCACGTCGCCGCGAGAAGGCAACACGCCCATCAGCGCGTTCAGCGTGGTGGATTTGCCGGCGCCGTTGGGACCGATCACGGTGACCACCGAGCCGCGCGGCAGTTTCAGGTTCAGGCCCGAGAGCACCTCGGCACGGCCGTAGCCGGCATGCAGGCCGCGCACATCGAGCAGCAGGTCATTGGAACCGCTTGAATTGGCAATGCTCATGGCTCAATGCTCCGTGCCGAGGTAGGCCGCGCGAACGGCCGGGCTGTCCTGCACTTCCTGCGGTGTGCCCTCGATCAGCTTGGTGCCGAACTCCATCACCGTGATGCGGTCGGTCAGGTTCATCACGAAGTCCATGTCGTGTTCCACCAGCAGGATGCTCAGTCCCTCGGCCTTGAGCTGGCGCAGCACGGCGCTCAACGCCTGCTTCTCCTTGTGGCGCAGGCCTGCGGCCGGCTCGTCCAGCAGCAGCAGGGCCGGGTCGGTGCACAGCGCACGGGCGATCTCCATCAGCCGGGCCGGGCCCAGGGCCAGGTTGCCGGCCAGTTCGTGCATCTGCTCCTTCATGCCGATGCGGTCCAGCTGGCGCTCGGCCTCCTTGAACAGGCGCCGCTCCTCGTCGCGGTCCAGCCGGAGCATGGCTTGAGCCACCCCCGCATGGCTGCGCAGGTAGCCGCCCAGGGCTACGTTCTCCAGCACCGTCATCTCCGGCAGCATCTTCACGTGCTGGAAGGTGCGGCTCATGCCGCGCCGGGCGATCTCGCGCGAGCTCAGCCCGCCGACCTTCTCGCCGCGGAAGGACACGTTGCCCGCCGACAGCGGCAGTACGCCGGTGATGAGGTTGAAGGTGGTGGACTTGCCGGCGCCGTTCGGGCCGATCAAGCCGATGATCTCGCCGGCGTGGATCGTGAAGCTCACGTTGTTGACCGCCACCAGGCCACCGAACTGCTTGCGCACGGCCTGCACGTCCAGCAGCAGTTCACCCGGCGTGGGCTTGCTGCGCTCCTCCAGCGGGGCGGCATCGGCCCAGTCGCGCACACGGCGCGGCGCAGGTACCCAGCGGCTGCCCAGCTTCTCGATGAAGGGGTACAGGCCCTGCGGCGCGTACTTCAGCACCACCACCAGCACGATGCCGAAGACGATGATCTCGTAGTTGCCGCTGCCGCCGAACAGTTTGGGCAGCAGCACCTGCAGCTGGTCCTCGATGATCTTCACCAGGCCGGCGCCGACGAAGGCACCCCACACATGGCCCACACCGCCCAGCACCGCCATGAAGAGATACTCGATGCCCTTGGCGATCGAGAAGGGCGAGGGGTTGACGGTGCGCTGGAAGTGCGCAAACAGCCAGCCCGAGATGCAGGCCAGGATGGCCGCCAGCACGAACACCAGCACCTTGTAGCTGTAGGTGGAGATGCCCATGGCCTCGGCCATCGTCACCCCGCCCTTGAGCGCGCGGATGGCCCGGCCGGTGCGCGAATCCAGCAGGTGAATCACCGCCACGGCGGCCAGCAGCGCCACCACCCAGATCAAGTAGAAGTAGGCGCGCCCGGAGGCCAGGCTGAGCCCGAAGAACTCCATCGCCGGCACGCCCAGGATACCGTCGTACTTGCCCAGGAATTCCATGTTGGACATGGTGTAGTACAGCGACAGCCCCCAGGCGATGGTGGCCAGCGGCAGGTAGTGGCCGGACATGCGCAGCGTGACGGCAGCCAGCGCCAGCGACACCGCGATGGTGATGGCCAGCGCGACGAAGATCGTCAACCAGGGCGACATGCCGTGCGCCGTGGTCAGGTAGGCCGAGGTGTAGGCTCCCAGCCCGACGAAGGCCGCCTGCCCGAAGGAGGTCAGCCCCGACACCCCGGTCAGCAGCACCAGGCCCAGCGCGACGATGGCAAACAGACCGATGTAGTTGAGCTGGGTGATCCAGAACTCCGGAATCCCCACGATGGGCAGCAGCGCCATCAGCGCGGCCAACCCGAAAAAGACCATGCGACGTGCGTTCACTTGATTCACTCCTCGTCGCTGTGCGGGTCACGCAGGGAACGCCACAGCAGCACCGGCAGGATGGAGGTGAAGACGATCACCTCCTTGAAGGCGCTGGCCCAGAAGGAGCCGAAGGCCTCCAGGATGCCCACGCCGAAGGCGCCCACCAGCGCCAGCGGGTAACTCGACAGACCGGCAAACACCGCAGCGACGAAGCCCTTCAGGCCGATCAGGAAGCCACTGTCGTAGAAGATCGTCGTGGTCGGCCCGATCAGCAACCCCGACAGCGCGCCGATGAAGGCCGCCATCGTGAACGACAGCCGGCCGGCGTTGGTGGTGGAGATGCCCATCAGCCGCGCGCCCAGGCGGTTCACCGCGGTGGCCCGCAGCGCCTTGCCGTAGAGGCTGCGCTCGAAGAACAGCCAGAGCATGACGATCAGCGCCAGGGTGGCCAGGAAGATGATCACCGTCTGACCGGACAGCGTCAGCGCACCGATGCTGAAGCGATCGTCCCAGAAGCTCGGGTTGCGGAAACCCTCGGCACCGAAGAACAGCAACCCCAGCCCGGTGAGCGCGAAGTGCACACCCACCGAGACGATCAGCAGCACCAGCACGGTGGCATCGGCCAGCGACTCGTAGGCCAGCCGATAGACCAGCGAGCCGAAGGGAGTCACCAGCGCCAGCGTCAGCAGGGCCTGCACCCACAGCGGGAAACCCTGCGGCGCAGCCCAGATCGTGATCAGCGAGATCACTACCGGATAGGCCAGCGTGCGTGCGGCGGCGGCCCCCCAGCGGGACGCCCGCGCGCCCCGGCGGATGCCCTGCACCGCCTCCAATACGGCGGCCAACACCGCCATCAGCAGCAGCAGCCAGACGGTGCCGGGCACCTGGTTCGTCTGCAGAATGGCCAGGGTGAGGGCACCGAAGGCGACGTATTCGCCCTGTGGAATGAAGATCACGCGGGTGACGGCGAACAACAGCACCGTGGCCATGGCCAGCAGCGCGTAGATCGCACCGTTGGTCAGGCCATCCAGCGTGAGGATGCTTGCAATGGAGAAGTCCATAGGGATTCCGTGGGGCGGATCGAGTCCGGGCAGCCGCCGAAGCAGCCGCCCCCGGGCCCTCGCTCAGGGGTCGTCGCTCAGGGGTCGTCGCTCAGGGGCGCGGTGCGACCGGGGTGCAGCCTCCAGGGGCTGCGTCCGGCACCCCAACCCGACCGGTCAGCAAGAAAGACGGGTCGGGGTGCCGGCGGGCCGCCATCAGTTCAGGCTCACTCGACCTTCCAGTCGCCGTTGACCACCTTGAGGATCACGCCCGTCTCGGTGGTGAAGCCCCAGTGGTTGTCCTTGGTGTAGCTCAGCACGCCATGGGCCACCACGGTGCGACCCATCGTCTCGGTGGCTTCCTTCAGCGCGGCGCGGAAGGCCGGGGTGCCCGGCTTGGCCTTCTTCAGCGCCATCGGCACGATCTTCTCCAGCACCACCACGGCGTCGTAGGCGTGGCCGGCGAACTGGTTGCGCGAACCGGCGCCATAGGCCTTCTCGTACTTCTGCACGAAGTCCAGCGCAACCTTCTTGGAGGGATGACTGTCAGACAGCTGGTCACCGATGACCGCCGGGCCGGAGACCACGAAGGCACCTTCCACGTCCTTGCCGCCGATGCGCATCAGGTCGCGGGTGGCTGCGGCATGGGTCTGGTAGATCTTGCCCTTGTAGCCGCGCTCGACCACGCCCTTGTGCGGCATGGCCGCGCCGGAGCCGGAGGCCACGATCAGCATCGCGTCCGGGTTGGCGGCCACCAGCTTCAGGGCCTGGCCGGTCACCGCGGTGTCGGAGCGCTGGAAACGCTCGGTGGCGACGACCTTGATTTCCGGCGCGATCTTGGCGGCCTCGGCCTGGAAGTCCTTCAGCCAGCTCTCCCCATAGGCATCGGTGTAGCCCAGGAAACCCACCGTCTTGATGCCCTGCTTCTTCATGTGCTGCAGCATGGCGTGCGACATCACGGCGTTGGACTGCGGCAGGCGGAAGGCCCACTCGTCCTTGCCGGCCTGCAGCACGGCGGGGGAGAACATGAAGTGCGGCGTCTGCGCCTCGGCCACCGTGCCGGCCATGGCGATGGCCACCGGCGTGGCCACCGAGCCCATCACGATGTCGGCCTTTTCCTCCGAGACGAAGCGCTTGGCGTTCTGCACGCCCTTGGTGGGGTCGGTGGCGTCGTCCAGCACGATCACGTTGAGCTTCTCGCCGGCGATGCTGGTGGGCCAGAGCTTGATCTGGTTGCCCATCGGGATGCCCAGGCCACTGGCCGGTCCGGTCAGCGACAGGCTCACGCCGATGGTGATGTCGGCCTGCGCCGCACCGGCCATGGCAAACAGCGCGGCGGCGGCAATCTTCTTGAACGTGGGGGTCATCGTCTCTCTCCAGGGGCTGTGGTGAAACTGCTCGGGATCTGGCAGGCCTGCGGGCGGGGGTTGAAACCGCAGGCCGGGGAACTGTGCCCTGTCCGGTAGCGGGCTGCCACTGGGGGCGGCCCGATGCCGAAGCGGGCGGGCGGGGCTCAGCGCGGCGCCATGCGCAGCGCACCGTCCAGGCGGATGGTTTCGCCGTTCAGGTGCGTGTTGCTGACGATGTGGCAGGCCAGCGCAGCGAACTCCTCCGGCTTGCCCAACCGCGGCGGGAAGGGGATCGAGGCGGCCAGCGACTGCTGCACCGGCTCGGGCAGGGTCTTCATCAGCGGCGTGGCGAACAGGCCCGGGGCGATCGTGCACACGCGGATGCCGTGCTGCGCCAGGTCGCGCGCCAGCGGCAGCGTCATGCCGACCACGCCGCCCTTGGAGGCGGAGTAGGCCTCCTGGCCGACCTGGCCGTCGAAGGCCGCCACCGAGGCGGTGCAGACCATCGCGCCGCGCTCGCCGTCCTCCAGCGCCTCCAGCCTGGCGATGCGTGCGGCGGCCAGGCGGATCATGTTGTAGGTGCCCACCAGGTTGATGCGCACCACCCGCTCGAAGTCCTCCAGCGGGGCGGGCGAGCCGTCCTTGCCGATCACCCGCTTGGCGGTGCCGATGCCGGCGATGTTCATCACGATGCGGGCCGGGCCGTGCGCGGCCTCGGCCGCGTCGAGTGCGGCGGTGACCGAAGCGGTGTCGGTGATATCGCACTTCATCGCCACGCCGCCGATCTCCGCGGCCACGCGCTGCGCGCCGGCTTCATTGACGTCCAGCACCGCCACCTTGGCCCCCAGGCGGGCCAGCTCACGGGCGACGGCCTCGCCGAGGCCGGAACCTCCACCGGTGACGAGGGCGGCTTGTCCTTGGATCTGCATGTCGGTTCTCCTGTCGGGGTTCTCTGCGTTCGACTCAGCCCTTGGCGGGCAGGATGAGCCAGGGGTCGGCCGCGGGGCCTTGGTACATCGCCTCGACCAGCGGGGCGCGGTGGGTGAGCACCGCGCGTTGGTTGATCGAGTTCTTGTCGGTGACTTCGCCGTGGTCGATGGAGGGCGGCTCCACCAGCACGTGCATGCGCGCCACCCGGTTGGCGCTGCCGGTGCCTTCGGCGGCCAGGCGGTTGCACAGGGTCTGGAAGAAGCTGCGCACCTGCGGGTGGTGCAACACTTCCGTGGGCGCCGCATCGGCAGGGAGCCCGGCCAGCGCGGCACAGTCGACCAGGCGGGGGAAGACCATCATCCCCATCTCGTCGCGGTTCAGGCCGGCGACCACCACGTCCTGCACGCAGGGGTGGCCATAGGCCACGGCCTTGGCGCGCAGCGGACCGACGCTCACGAAGGTGCCGGTGGAGAGCTTGAAGTCCTCCGCGATGCGGCCGTCGAACAGCAGGCCGACGTTCAGGTCCTTCGCATCGACGAAGGCCACCGCATCGCCGGTGCAGTAGAAGCCCTCCTCGTCGAAAGCCTCCGCCGTCTTCTCCGGCTCGCGCCAGTAACCGGGCATCACGTTCGGTCCGCGGAAGCGCACCTCCGTCTTGCCGCTGTCCTGCGCGTTGGGCACCAGCTTCACCTCCACGCCCGGGCAGGGCAGGCCGATGTAGCCGGAGCGCGCGTGTGTACCCACCAGGAAGGTGCAGGACGGCGCCGTCTCGGTCATGCCCAGGCCGGTCATGATGCGGATGCGCTCACCCACCGTGGCCTCACCATGTGCGTCGAGTGCATCCCACACCGCCTGCGACAGGCCGGCCGCTGCGAACATGAGGGCGTTGACGCGGGAGAAGAAGGTCTGGCGCAGCTGCGCGTCGCCGTCCATCGCGCGGGCGATCTCCTCCAGCCCCTTGGGCACGTTGAAGTAGACCGTGGTCGGGATCTCGCGCAGGTTGCGGATCGTCTCGGCGATGCCCTTCGGGGTGGGTTTGCCGTCGTCGATGTACAGCGTGCCGCCGTTGTACAGCACCAGCCCCAGGTTGTGGTTGCCGCCGAAGGTGTGGCTCCAGGGCAGCCAGTCCACCAGCACCGGAGGCTCATCGGCCAGGAAGGCCATGCACTGGTGCAGCATCTGCTGGTTGGCGCAGAGCATGCGGTGCGTGGTGATCACCCCCTTGGGCGTCTTGGTGGAGCCCGAGGTGAACAGGAACTTCAGGATCGTGTGGGGCGTGATCGCCGCATGCGCCGCGTCGATGCCGGCGCCCGGCGCGGTGGCCAGCAGCTCGGCAAACGAGCGGGTGGCGCGGCCTTCGATCGAACCCTCAGCCCCATCCCCCAGTACGACCGTGGCATCCGCCGCCACCACGGTCTGGATCGCCCGGGCAAAGCGCGCATCCGACGCATACACCAGCCCCGGCGTGACCGTGCCGAGGATGTGGCGCAGCTTGCCGAAGTCGCTGGAGATCAGCGAGTAGGCCGACGAGACGGACACGAAGGGCACGCCAGCCCACATCGCGCCCATCATGATCGACAGGTGCTCCAGGTCGTTGTCCGACAGGATGGCGATCGGCCGCTCGGGCGACAGGCCCAGGTCCACGAAGGCCTGACCCAGCACACGGGCGCGCTGCAGCATCTGCGCGTAGCTGATGCGGACCCAGTCACCGCGCGTACCGTCGGGCAGCGCGGCGCGTCGGGCCGCGAAAGTGCGGTCCGGCGCCTGTTCGGCCCACTGCGCCAGCAGGTCACCCATCGTTTCCGGATGCCAACCCAGCGCCTCCGTCGACCGCAGGATTTGCGTGCCATCGGCGCGCGTCTCCAGCTCCGCACCCACACAACCGCCCACACGGGCATCGCGATACCGGGGAGTGCCCATGGGCTCAACCTTCCTTGACGACTTTGCCGGCCCGGCCTTCCAGGAAGGCGCGCAGGCGGTCCTGGGCTTCGGGTGTGTTGCTGGCCACGGAGGCCATCAGCGATTCGGCAAACAGCCCCTCGCCGGGCGACATCTCGGCAATCCGGGGCAGCGCGTGCATCACCGCAAAGGCGGTCATCGGGGCGTTGCCGGTGATCTTCTGCGCAATGGTCACCGCCTTGGCGAAACCCTCGCCGTCGGCGCTGCGGTAGTTGACCGCGCCATAGCGCTCACCCTGGTCGGCATCGAAGACGCGGCCGGTGAGCATCATGTCCATCATGCGGGAGGTACCGATCAACCGCGGCACGCGCACCGAGGCACCGCCACCCACAAAGATGCCGCGCTGGCCTTCGGGCAGGCCGAAGTAGGCCGAATCCTCCGCCACGCGGAGGTGGCAGGAGGCCGCGATCTCCAGCCCACCACCCACCACCGCGCCGTGCAGCACCGCGATCACCGGCACTTTGCCGTACTGGATGGCCTCGAACGCCGCATGCCAGCCGCGCGAATGCTGCACCGCCGCCAGCGTGTTGCGCTCCACCAGCTCCGACAGGTCCAGCCCGGCGCAGAAGTGTTCACCCGCACCGCTCAGGATCACCGCCCGCACGTCGGCCGGCAGGTTGACGAACACGGTGTGGATCTGGGCGATCAACGAGTCGTTGATCGCGTTGCGCTTGGTCGGGCGGTTCAGCCGCACATGCAGCACCGCACCTGCCTGGCTGACCTGCAGCAGGTCCAGGCTGGCCAGCAGACCGGCAACGGGTTGAAAGTCAGGCAGGGCGGACGGGGTGGCAGCAGTGCTCATGGCGTGAACCGAAGGAAGCGGTCATTGGCAGCAGCAAGAGGCAACAGGTCTTGGCGACGGCAGAAGCCCCTGCTCGGCTGTTTTGCTTCCATTCCTGAATTAAGTTGGAGGACCGCATGATGCAGAGGTGACACCTTTCTTGCAATAGGATCAACGCTTGACTCGGGTTTTCCCTAGATATCGGCCGCATGGTGAACATGAAAGTCGTTCATCAAATAAACTATCTACCTTCGCCCGAATCTGCCGCGGCCTGCTGTTGCACGGCCGCCCGGTCCGGGTGGCCCTGCCGAAGTCCAACCCGCCCTGCCCTCCCCCCTTCAAGGAGCCGACGATGAGCGCTTTCCTGCCCTACGGTGTCTACTGGTCCACACCCTTCGCCAAGTGGCAGGGCGCGCTGGCCAACCTCAACTCGGTGCGCCTGGCCGCCATCACCGGCAAAGGCGTGCTGGAGGCGAAGAAGTTCCCGATGGAACGCGTGGACCTGGGCATCCTGGGCCTGACCAACCCGCAGAAGGGCAGCTTCTACGGCCTGCCCTGGCTGACCGGCATGATGGGCATCGACCGCGTCGCCGGCCCCACGGTGCAGCAGGCCTGCGCCACCAGCGTGCGCTCGCTGCAGATGGCCACGCAGGAGATCAACGGCGGCACCGCCTCCTGTGCCCTGCTGGTGATGTGCGACCGCATGTCCAACGGCCCCATCGTCCATTACCCGGACGCCACCGCCCCCGGCGGCAACGGCATCACCGAGCGCTGGACGCTGGACAACTTCGCCGGTGACCCTTATGCCGGCAAGGCCATGCTGGAGACCGGCGAGAACGTCGCCGCCAGGTACGGCGTCACGCTGGCGATGCAGCATGAGCTGAAGCTGCACCGCTTCGAGCAGTACCAGGCCGCGCTGGCCAATGACCGCGCCTTTCAGCGCCGCTACATGGTCGATGCGCCGATCTTCGACTCGGGCTTCCGCAAGCAGACCGGCGCGCTGAGCACCGACGAAGGCATCTTCCCCACCACCGCCGAGGGGCTGGCGCGCCTGAAGCCGGTGCGCGAGGGCGGCACCATCACCTTCGGCGCCCAGACCCACCCGGCCGACGGCAACGCCGGAGCCATCGTCACCACACGCGAAATCGCCCGCGAGGTGTCTATGGACGCGGGCATCGAGATCGAACTGCTCGGCTTCGGCCAGGCCCGCGTCGAGAAGGCCCACATGCCGATGGCCCCGGCCCCGGCGGCGCTGAACGCGCTCAAGCACGCCGGTCTGACGATGGCCGACGTGGACGCCGTCAAGACCCACAACCCCTTCGCCGTCAACGACCTGGCCTTCGCGCAGGACACCGGCTTCGACTGGCGCCGCATGAACAACTACGGCAGCTCCATCATCTGGGGTCACCCGCAGGGCCCCACCGGCCTGCGCGGCGTGATCGAGCTGGTCGAGGAGCTGGTGCTGCGCGGCGGCGGCGTGGGTGTGTTCACCGGCTGCGCCGCCGGTGACAGCGGCCTGGCCTGCGTGCTGCGTGTGACCGACAGCCGCAAGAAGTAAGTACGCGCTCGCCCATCGCCCCTCGCCCATCGCCCGACCCACCTCGTCAGACCGAACACCCCAGGAGCCCACGCATGCAGATCATCACCGCCGACCAGGCCGGCGCCCTCATCCCGGACCGCGCCACGATCTTCCTCGGCGGATTGGGCATGGGCGGCCTGGCTGAGGAGGTGCTGCAGGGGCTGGAGCGGCAGTTCCTCGCCACCGGCCACCCGCAGCAGCTCACCACCTGGGCCTGCGGCGCGATCGGCAACTCGGGCGACGGCGGCATGAAGCACTTCGCCCACAAGGGGCTGATCCACCGCGTCATCGCCGGCCACTTCGGCCAGACCGGGCCGGAGATGATGAGGATGGTCCAGGCCGGGGAGGTGCAGGCCTACAACTTCCCGCAGGGCTCGATCTCGCAGCTCACGCGCCACATTGCCGCCCGCACCCCCGGCCTGCTGACCCAGGTGGGCCTGCGCACCTTCGTCGACCCGCGCTTTGAGGGCGGCAAGATGAACGCTGCCTCCACCGAGGACCTGGTCAAGCTGGTCGAGTTCAACGGCGAGGAGTGGCTGCACTACCCGACGCCGGTGATCGACGTGGGCATCATCCGCGGCACGCTGGCCGACGAAAACGGCAACATCAGCATGGACAAGGAGGGTGCGCTGCTGGAGCAGCTGGCCATCGCCCAGTCCGCGCGGCGCTGCGGCGGCATCGTGATCTGCCAGGTCGAGCGCATCGTCGAGGCCGGCTCCATCCACCCCAAACGCGTCAGGGTGCCGGGCTGCCTGGTGGACTACGTGGTGGTGGCCACCCGGCCCGAGAACCACATGCAGACCATCTCGACGGTCTACAACCCCTCCTTCAGCGGCGATGTGAAGATCCCGCTCGGCCACCTGGAACCGCTGCCGCTGGACGAGCGCAAGGTGATCGCCCGCCGCGCCGCGATGGAGCTGCGCCCCGGCGCCATCACCAACCTGGGCATCGGCATCCCGGCCGGCATGCCGGCGGTGGCGGCCGAGGAGGGCATCGCCGACCTGCTCACGTTGTCCGTCGAGTCCGGTGTCACCGGCGGCCTGCCGGCCCAGGGCGGCGACTTCAGTCAGGCCTACAACCCGGAGTCGATGGTCGAGCAGAGTGCGCAGTTCGACTTCTACGACGGCGGCGGGCTGGACTACAGCTTCCTCGGCCTGGCGCAGGCGGACGCGCACGGCAACATCAACGTCAGCAAGTTCAGCGGCCGGCCGGTGGGCTGCGGCGGCTTCATCAACATCACCCGCTCGACGAAGAACCTGGTGTTCTGCGGCACCTTCACCGCGGGCGGGCTCAAGCTGGCCATCGGCGACGGAAAACTCACCATCCTGCAGGAAGGCCGCTCCAAGAAGTTCATCACCCAGGTCGAGCAGGTCACGTTCAACGGCGAGGACGCCGCCCAGCGCCGCCAGAACGTCGTCTTCGTCACCGAACGCGCCGTCTTCCACCTGCGCGAGGAAGGCCTGGAGCTGACCGAGATCGCCCCCGGCGTGGACCTGCAGCGCGACGTGCTGGCGCACATGGACTTCCAGCCCATCGTGCGCGACGTGAAGCCGATGGACGCCGGCCTGTTCCGCGAGACCTGGGGCGGCCTGGTCGACATCGTGCGCCGCGCCCCCCTCCGCCCATCCCGGCCACTGATCCCTCATCCTTCTAGCGCGCCTTTGGCGCACGGAGCCCCGCATGCAAGTCATCACCGCCGACCAGGTCGGCCCGCTGATCCCCGACCACGCCACCATCTTCCTGGGCGGCCTGGCCGTGACCAGCCTGCCCGAGGAGATCCTGCAGGGCCTGGAGCGCCACTTCCTGGCCACCGGCCACCCGCAAATGGTGTCCACCTGGGCCTGCGGCGCGGTGGGCAACTCCGGCGAGGCGGGCATGAAGCACTTCGCGCACAAGGGGATGATCAAGCGCGTCATTGCCGGCCACTTCGGCCAGACCGGCAAGGAGATGATGAAGATGGTCTTCGACGGCGAGGTCGAGGCCTACAACTTCCCGCAGGGCTCGCTGTCGCACCTGACGCGCCAGATCGCCAACAAGTCGCCCGGCCTGCTCACGCAGGTGGGCCTGGGCACCTTCGTCGACCCGCGCCTGGAAGGCGGCAAGATGAACGCCGCCTCCACCGAGGACCTCGTCAAGGTGGTGGAGTTCGACGGCCAGGAGTGGCTCTTCTACCGCTCGCCGAAGATCGACGTGGCCATCATCCGCGGCACGGTCTGTGACGAGAACGGCAACCTCACGCTGGACAAGGAGGGCGTGCTGCTGGAGCAGCTCTCCATCGCGCAGGCCGCCAAACGCTGGGGCGGCGTGGTGATCTGCCAGGTCGAGCAGATCGTGCAGAACGGCAGCCTGCACCCCAAGGCGGTGAAGGTGCCCGGCTTCCTGATCGACTACGTGGTGGTGGCACAGCCCGAGAACCACATGCAGAGCATCACCACCCAGTACAACCCGGCGCTGTGCGGCAACATCCGCGTGCCGCTGGGCCACCTGGAGCCGATGCTGCTGGACGAACGCAAGGTGATCGCCCGCCGCGCCGCGATGGAAGTGCGCCCCGGCGCCATCACCAACCTGGGCATCGGCATCCCGGCGGGCATCCCCACCGTGGCGGCCGAGGAGGGTGTGTCCGACCTGCTCAAGCTGTCGATCGAGTCCGGCGTCAACGGCGGCGTGCCCGCGCAGCTGGGCGACTTCGGCCTGGCCTACAACCCGGAGTCGATCATCGAGCAGAGCTTCCAGTTCGACTTCTACGACGGCGGCGGACTGAGCGCCAGCTTCCTCGGCCTGGCGCAGGTGGACCACCACGGCAACGTCAACGTCAGCAAGTTCAGCGGCCGCCCGGTGGGCTGCGGCGGCTTCATCAACATCACCCGCTCCACCAAGAACCTGGTGTTCTGCGGCAGCTTCACCGCCGGCGGCGTGGAACTGAAGATCGGCGGCGGCAAGCTGGAGATCGTCAAGGAAGGCCGCAACAAGAAGTTCATCGACCGCGTCGAGCAGGTCACCTTCAACGGCCACGACGCCGCGCTGCGCGAGCAGAACGTCATCTTCATCACCGAGCGCGCGGTGTTCCACCTGCGCGAAGACGGCCTGGAGCTGACCGAAATCGCCCCCGGCATCGACCTGGAGCGCGACGTGCTGGCGCACATGGCCTTCAAGCCCATCATCAAGGACGTGAAGATCATGGACCCGGGCATCTTCAGCGAGACCTGGGGCGGCCTGGCTGCTGCGGTCAACGCGCACTGATCGCCCACCCCCGTTGCGGCTTACGCCGTCCCACGCCTACGCTGATCTGCGGCGGTTCGCGAGGCGACCGTCCCTGCGCAGGCAGGGCCCGTCGTCCACACTCACCCCCCTCAAGGGGGCGCAACCAGCGGACCGGCAAAGCCGGATCCGCGGTTGCCGCTCGCTGACCGCTGCAGCCCTGCACAGACCGGAGACACCCCATGGCCTTCGCTGCCACCTTTGACGACATCTGGCTGGTCGACGGCGTCCGCACCCCCTTCGTGGACTACTGCGGCGCCTTCGGCAACCTTTCCGCCACCGACCTGGGCATCAAGGTCGCCCGCGAAGTGATTGCCCGCAGCGGCCTGCCGGCCGCCGACATCGGCTCCGTGATCACCGGCTCGATGGCGCCGTCGGACTTCGACGTCTTCTGCCTGCCCCGCCACGTCGGCCTCTACGCCGGCGTGCCGGTGGAGGTGCCGGCCATCATGGCGCAGCGCATCTGCGGCACCGGCTTCGAGCTGTTCCGCCAGGCCGCCGACCAGATCAGCCTGGGCTACGCCGACAGCGCGCTGGTGGTCGGCGCCGAGTCGATGACGCGCAACCCGATCGCCGCCTTCACCCACCGCACCGGCTTCAAGCTCGGCGCCGAGGTGGGCTTCAAGGACTTCATGTGGGAGGCGCTGATCGACCCGGCCCCGGGCATCGACATGATCGCCACCGCCGAGAACCTGGCGAAGAAATACGGCATCACCCGCGAGGAGGTCGACGCCTTCGCCGCCCAGTCCTTCGCCCGCGCCCTGGCCGCCCAAGCCGAAGGCCGCCTGGCCGCCGAGATCTGCCCGGTGGCCAGCGAGCGCTTCGAGCTGCCCGGCTACGCCACCCGCGGCCTCCAGATCCCGTCCAAGATCGGCACGGTCAGCGCCGACACCCACCCACGCCCCTCCCCCATCGAGGCCTTGGCCAAGCTGCGCGCCGTACACCCCGGCGGCGTGCAGACCGCCGGCAACAGCGCCGCACTGGTGGATGGCGCCGCCGCGGCCGTCGTGGCCCGCGGCAAGCTGGTGCGCGACCGCAGCCTGCAACCGCTCGCCCGCATCGCCGCCGCCGCCGCGGTCGGCGTGCCGCCGGAAATCATGGGCATCGGCCCCGCCCCCGCCATCCGCGCCCTGCTCGCCAAGGCCGGCCTGACGCTGGCCGACATCGACCTCATCGAAATCAACGAAGCCCAGGGCGCCCAGCTCCTGGCCTGCGAACGCGAACTCGGCCTGGACCGCGACAAACTCAACGTCAACGGCGGCGCCATCGCCCTCGGCCACCCGCTGGCCGCCACCGGCGTGCGCCTGACGATCACGGTGGCCAAGGAACTGCAGCGGCGTGGGGCGCGCTGGGGGATTGCCTCGGCCTGCGTGGGTGGGGGGCAGGGGATGGCGGTGTTGGTGGAGAACGTGAGGAGTTGAAGGCGTAAGCGACGGTGTGACGCCCTGCCCCCGCCTCAGTCTTGGCTTTGCTCTGGCTTGATGGTCACGCAAAGGGCACTAAGCTTGATTTCGGGCCCGGCGACCGGGTGTGCTTCGGCCGCGACGGCGACGTGCTGGTCATCCTGTTGGCTGGTGGGACGAAGAAGCGGCAGCAGCGCGACATCGAAGCGGCGCAGGCCCGTTGGGCGAGCTACAAGTTGCGCAAACGATCGGCGAGGTGAACCATGGCTCTGACACGTGACTTCAAGGCAACGGTGCTGGCCCGCGTCCAGGCCGACCCGGCATTCCGCGATGCCCTGCTCAAGGAGGGTGTCGAGACCTTGCTTTCCGGCGACGTGGACAGCGGCAAGGCGATCCTGCGTGACTACATCAAGGCAACGGTCGGCTTCGAGCAACTGGGCGCCGAGACCGGCTCATCGCCGAAGAGCCTGATCCGCATGTTCGGCCCGACCGGCAACCCGCAAGCGCGCAACCTGTTCAACGTCATCAGCCACCTGCAACGTCATGCCGGACTGACCCTGCAGGTGACGGCACGGCCGCAGTGATCTGGAGATCGGTGACATCCACCATGGGTTCCGCTACCGACCTTGTCCAGCCTGCGAGAGAACACTCGGTCTGGACCGCGACTCACTCAACGTCAACGGCGGCGCCATCGCGCCGGGCCACCCGCTGGCTTCGACCAGCGTGCGGCTGACGATCACCGTGGCGAAGGAACTCCAACGCCGTGGCGCCCGCTGGGGGATTGCCTCCGCCTGCGTGGGTGGGGGGCAGGGGATGGCGTTACTGGTGGAGAACGTGGTCGGGTACGCCTGACTGAGCCGATCATCTGGCAAGCTCGGTGGCGGCTGTTGCCGGGCGGCTCTTCCGTCTGGGAAATGAGGCGTTGCAGGGGGACGTGCGCTGCGCTGTTGCCGACGAAGACCCGCCTTCGCGCACGCGATGGCGAAGTGCATTCCGCAGCGAGCTGGCTATCGGTGCACGATGCTGGCAGTCGCACGAAAAAGCACGGAAAGTGCTCGGTCAACTCACTGAAGTGCAGACCTCTGTCGTCCTGTCACGCGAATATGATCAAGCGAAAGCAGATGATCAGATTCGGAGGGGCTCGATGCCAGCGAACATCAATAGCCACGTTGCACGCCTGCACCGCTTCCTGCCGTTCAGCGCGGCGCACGACCAGATCTACGAGGAGTATCAGACTGGCGAGGACAATCTCGATCTTTCCACCGTTGCAATTTCGTATGCCGCAGACGCGATAAGGGCGGGCGCGCGATGCGTCATCCTCACCGGAGACGCGGGTCACGGAAAGACTCACATGTGCCGCCGGCTGATTGAGGCTGGCCTACTTGGCCATGCTCCGGATCGAGCTAGGCAGTACCTTCTGGAAAGCTGTGACGGCAGCGCCGCGATTCCGCCGGCCAGCGGCACGGATAGTGTGGCTCTGCGGATCCACAAGGATCTCTCCGAGATCCAGCCTCCGTCCAGGGCAGCGGGGCTCATTGAAGAGTCCGGCACACGTCCAGGTGAAGCGCTCGTTGTCTGTGCAAACGAAGGCAGGCTCAGAGCCATCATCAGCTCAGAAGGCGCCGGTCCGATATGCCTGGCAACTAGCGAACTTCTCAAGCTGTCCTTCGAGCGAGGAGTCACAGCCACCAGTGATGCAAGGATTCACGTTGTCAATCTCAACTACCAGTCGGTGGCTGCGCAGTCAGGCGCGAAGCACGGCAGCCTCCTGAAACGAGTTCTGGCCAGCTGGGTCGGAGATGGGCGCAGGTGGGGCGAGCGCTCTTGCGGCACGTGTGTTCACGAGCCCGTCTGTCCGATACGTCGCAACCGCTCACTGCTGGCGGAACAGGGGGCGGCATCCGAGCTGCGCCTCAAGCGACTGGAGGAAGTGTTCGAGGTGCTTGAGCGACTCGGGCATGTCGTGACGATCCGAGAAATGTTGATGCTGGTGTCGTACCTGATCACCGGTGGAATGACATGCGCCGATGTGGACAAGCGCCTCGCCGGCGGCAGCCACAGGACCGGCTGGCAGCATGCCTGGGCTTTCTACAACCTTCTGTTCCGATCTCCTCCGAACCTTCCGACCGATCGGACCGACAAGGGTATTCCGGTGCTCGCCGCGCTCAGGCGTCTGGACCCTGGCGCGGTTGCTGTCCGGCGAGTGGACGAAAAGATCCTCAATCGTGGCGAGGTCTTCGAACCTGGCCAGCAGGATCTGCAGTTCCTTGCCGGCGCAGGAAGCCGCGTCACTGTGGTCGATGCCGCGCTTGGCATCGACGACTTCAACGGGAATCCCCAGACCCGCGCAGAGATGGCCCGTGAGGCTGAAGCGACGGGCCTCGCTGTTGCTGCTCTGAGGCGTCGTGCCTTCTTCGACGATGTCGAGCGGGCCGGAAGCGTGATGGCCAAGCTCGGCTTCAAGTACGGTGACGTGTTCCTCAAGCTACTGGAGGGTCGCCTGCAGCCGCACGAGCGCGTCCGGATCAAGAACATCATCATTGCTGGCCTGCACGCCATCCAGGGACTGCGAATCGGAAGGACGGAGACCATGCTTTATCTGGTCGATCCGGCTTTCGGGAAGGCAAGCGCGGACGCGGCTATCGTTGCTCGCCAGATCCCTAGCAGCCGTGTGAATCTCCAGCCAGCGAGCTCAGCATGGCTTGGTGGGCCGGATCCGCGGTGGTTCATGCCACGCTCGGTCGACTGGATCGACAGGAGTGTCATCCTTCGTGTTGATGAGCGACTTGGTGTACTGAAAGATCTTCCGCTCGATCTTCTCTCGTTTGAGTGCGTCGCTCGCGCAGCGTCGGGCTATGTCAGCGAGGAGTTCTATGCCAACGAGATTCGTCGGGTGAGAACCTTCCTTGGCCAGCTTGCGGAAGGCGCGACGGAGGACTCGGCGCAGATCACCGTCTTCATGCGTGGTCAGCTGCAGAACGTCTCCCTTGATCAGGGAGTCATTCAGGTCGGAGGAGAGTGATGGCAACCGTCTCTGCTCCGGACATCACCAAGAAGCTCTTTGGCGGCATCTTCGACGTAGACGGATCGGGGCACTACCCCGGTCTCGAGCTCATCAATCTCGTTGTCTGCTGTGCTGAAGGCACCCTACCCACTACGGAAAAGATTCACGTCCATCGGGCAGCGCACGACTTCGCTCGGCAGCTGATAACGGAGCAGCTGGATGAGAAGCGCAAAGATGCAGTTCTCCTGAATGAGCACACTGCGCTGGCTGTTGCCCACCTCTTGCGCTGTCTGGAGCTGGAGGTTCCCAACGTTGTCAAAGCCAAAGGGTGGGAGCGCACACACTTCTTTCCGTACACCCGATCACTGGTGCATTGGGACGCACGCAAGGGTCGTCAGGCCGGAGTCGACGTACAGATCGAGCGGCGATACCTGCGGGGCGCCGGGGCCTACGCATTTGCCGTTCTGAGACGAGACGTTGACCGGCAGCGGCTGGAGGAGACCCGGGCAGGCTTTGAAGCACTGTATCCCCGGGATCGGAGTTCTCCGCTTGAGCTTCTTGCATCAACTCTTCGCGCCAAGGGGAAGTGCGATCCGGACCACGACCCGTCACTGGATCAGGTCGAAGCGGCGTCACAGGTCCGCAATGACGTGTGGGAAGAACTGTTCAGGGACGGCACGCGAAACATCCTCAGCCACCTCGGCCTACCGGCGGTGCAGCGGGTCAGGGCCATGATGAACTGGACGTCAATCTGGCTTGTCCTGGCGGAGGCTGCCCGCGCCCTTGCCATCCAGTCTGAATCTGCGATGGCAATCGTTGTTGATTGCGCCGGTACGCACTCGCAGCTGCGACGCGCTGCGCAGCGATGCCTGAAGGATCTCGTCGGCGTGATCGCGCAGGTGTCACGCGAAGAAGGTTCTCGCCAAGGGCAGCTCAGCGAACAGCAGCTTGGCAAGATCCGGGCGTTCTTCGGCAATACGGCTGCAGCCGGAGGTCTGCTCAATGCATGGAAGGGGCGGCGCCACTTCACGCTCAGGCTCACTGCAATCGAGTCGCTCGTGTTGGCTGCGGTGCCTGCAGGTACGGAACTGGAGTACGAGCGATTCCTGACGCAGTGGCTCTTTGAACGATGCCGGATCGTCGCCGGGCGGGAAGGCGCTGCAAGAGCAGGAATGCTGATGGCATTTGACGGAACCATCTTTGAAGAGAATGAACGACGACTTGCTGAACAGATGCGTGCCTCTGGTTTGCTGAAGGTCTTCTCTGACGCGACAAGAATGGTCTCTCCGGGGGGGCGCAACTGATGTCAAGGACTCTCGCACGTGTGGCCACACGGATCGCCACGTTCGCGCTGACGCGTGATCGCCAGGCGGCCCATCAGTGCTTCCGGATCAAGAACCTGCATGCGGACGAGGTGGCGCAGCTTGTCAGCGAATGGCCAGACGCAGCTCGTGCTGCCGACCTGGAGCAGGTCCGACTTGTTGTGGCCGACAGCCTTGGCGGCGCTGTGCCGCCGCAGTTCGTGGCTGAGCCCGGCTATTCGATCACGCACTACCGGAATCACAACCGCGCGGGCCTCGTCTATGTAGAGATCAGTGTCCAGAGTGACGAGCAGGGACTGCAGAACATCTTCAGCCTACGCGACAGCAACTTCCTCGATGGAAGTTTCGATGACTACGCAAAGGCAAACCGCGGGGTTCCAGGGCTCCTGGTCGAAGAAGCCTGGCGAAGCGCAGGAGGGTCGGCCAGCGTTCCGCAGCTTCTGCTGGAGCGCCTTCTGCTTGTCATACGACTCGTTCATCCGGAGATCGAGCCCG
This sequence comes from Burkholderiales bacterium, assembly GCA_016703325.1. GTDB lineage: Bacteria > Pseudomonadota > Gammaproteobacteria > Burkholderiales > Burkholderiaceae_C > Sphaerotilus. The sequence continues at coordinate 230,132 of JADJCH010000062.1, forward strand.
TACCGGTAAGGCGGTACATCGCCTTCATCGAACTCGCCTGCAGCAACTGGGTGATCCATGAGCGTGTGATCGATGAAGTGGAGGCGGATCGGATAGTCGGCGGCGCGCTATGGGCCATGGATATGTTTCCGGACGAGCGCTGGTGCGAGGGCGGAGCAGAAGCACGATGCCGTCGAAGGCTCGAAATGAATGCGAGGCACGCAGATTTGATGGACGGGAGTGCCGAGCTCACCAGTGAGGATCTCATCGCAAGGGCGCAGGCGGCGCGATTCAGATTCCCCGATGGCAGCCCAATGCCCGCCTCCGATGCGGACCGGTGGCGTGCGCGCTGCTCCGAATATGGACTCTCGCCGACGGACGAGCTTCGCCGGCAGATTCCCTACGAGATCTTCAGCCAGCTGTTTGTGAAGGACACGGCGGGGCTGCGTCTTGGCGACAGGGTGCGCGCCGAGGTCGATAACGTCGCTCCCGACCGAGTGGCCGAGTTCGACGCCCTTGATGTCGCCGCGGGGCTCAACGCGAGGAACAGCCACGAGGCAAACCGCCTGCTTGAGGCCGTCCCACCACAAGGTGTGGCCGCGCTTGCCGACATTGTCACGGCTGCGACCAGGAAGTCGGTTGAGCGGCTGGCTGTCCCCCCAAGGAGGCAGTTCTTCAATCCGGCCATCGAGATCGTGCGACTCGTGCAACGAGTCCGCCTCGACACCACCACTTCAAGTGTCGCCAGCATTTCCCTGGAGCTTGGCAACGATGAAGCCGCAGGAACACCGACGCACGGACTCTTTTCGTTCCTCTTCGGCGACACACTGAGCTCCATCTCCGCTGGCCTCGAAGGTCTCCCTGATGCGTGCCTGCTGGAGCCATCTGCGGAGCTGAATGCGCCGTTGCCGGTACCGCAAGTGCTCCAAGATCAGATTGAAGACTCCGAAGATCAGATCCGGGAGTACACGTGGGACCCCCTTCCGCTTCGCTTCACGCTCCGCGATCGCAACCGCAGAGTCCTCGAGGTCATTGACCAGGTTGAGTGGCTGCCATCTCCGGTGGAGCAGTTCGCGCTCTTCTGGTTTCTGGCGGCGGCGCCTGAGTCTCCCGCTCTCGATGCAGCTGGAACGTTGCGCGTCAGCCCGCCTACGGATGGCGAAGATTGGCAGACACCACTTGCATACCGGGAATCTGGCCTCGAATGCCTGATCCCGGATCCGGCTCACCAGCCTGATGTAGTCAGCCCATTGCTGAACGAGTTGATGGAGTTGCGACGCGGGCTCCGTGACTCATTGCGAGTCTCCGGGTTGGAGCTGGAACGCGTCCAATCGTTTCTGGATGGATGGCAACAGCTCCTGCGGCGCGCACGCGAGAGCTTCGTTCCAGACGGTGTCCGCAGCAAGGAGCTCGACGCTTTCCTCGGCACCGACCTTGTCGCTGTCATCGGCTCCGAACGGCGACTGATGCTGCCTCTGCATCCGATTCGCCTCCGCTGGATCTGCGGCTATCTGGAGCAGACACGGCGGCTCGCCCGGCAGTTCCTTTCCGGCGATGCCGGCTTTGCCGATGGAGAGGGTGAGTTCTATCTCGACTGGCTGGAGAAGCTGACCCCCCGGGAATCACCTCCGATTGCTGTCGGGAACCTGGGCCAGCTGCTGTACTCACGCTCCGAGTCAGGATGGTGGGAGGACTTCTCCCCGCTCATTACAGACACTGGAGATGTGTCGTTTGACGCGGAGGCCATCGGCTCCATTGCGGCCCGCATCGTCAGCTATCTGGATGCACATCCGTACAAGCGCGACGGCCTTTCACTGCTAGTGGTCCTACCCACAAGTGACTCGACACCGGCGGAGATCCTGCGCCGGATAACTGCCAAAGCGAATCGTTCGCTGCGTATCTCAATGCACGTGGCGGCTCCCAAGAGTCGATGGGAGGCTATTGCGAGGGCGGTCGAGAAGCTTTCGGAAACCGCCGACAGTGGTCCGGGCGCGCGCCTGTTCCCAGACAGGGATCTGGCTCTCATCGACTATCGGGCCGGCGATAGCCTCGCCGAAGTGCTTTCGGATCTGCAGCTCGACATCGCAGTCGTGACCCATGCGTTGCAGGAGCAGATCGTCAGTCAGCAAAACACTGAGGCACCTATCGAGCGTCCCGGCTCCTTCGATCCCCTGCAGCACCGGCCACTCAGGCTGGAGTCCGGGGGCGGTGGCGGTTCGATCTCCCTGGTGATGCTGCCGAAGTACCCGGACCCTGTACTTGAGTCCTGGAGCACGCTTGCGGTGCGGGCGAACAGATCCAGACCTGTGGCCCCCGGTCAACCGGAGAACACAGACCTGGTCGAATTGCGAGTCAACTTCCAGGACTCCGCGAGGCTGTTCAAGGATCTGCATGAGCACTGTCACTGGGTGATCACGCTCGAGCGACACATTTCTCGCGAGCAGATCGAGTCCGTCGAGGCCGGATCGCCCGATGTCCTGAGCATCGAAGACGGAGTCGGCGCGAATCGTCTCAATACACTCGTCGTTTCGTCGCGATCTGGCCGCGAACTGATTCAGGCACGGCTTGTCAGAAAGCTCCAGCGACTGATACCACTGCGGAGGCAGGCGGGTGCTACGAAAGAGCTTCTGGTGGGACTCGCTGACGGAATCTACGAATCGACGAGACGGCTTTCACCGAGACTCGCGCTGCAGGCTCTGGGCGTTGCTCGAGTGACTGAGGAGATTGTCGGATTGACGGTTGCCCGCAATCTGGCCGAAGAGATCTACCCAGCAAGACTGGGGAGCGGGCTGGTAGCTTGGATCAGTCTGGATGAGCACACGGACTGGTTCGGCGGGCACGCGCAGGTGCGCGCGGACATGTGCCGCCTGGCGCTGGAGCGAGCCGAAGATGGTTCCGTGGACGTCGATGTCCTCGTGCTCGAAGGCAAGCTGCGCCAGCTGTACGACGGCCACGGGGTAGTACAGGTGCGGCGAACCTGCGACTTCTTTCGCTCCGTGCTCGGCGGGCCAGACCGCGAAGGTGCACGCGATGTGGATGAAGGCATGTGGCGGGAGCAGATCGCCATGGCGGTGGAGAATCTTCCAGCGGATGCAGTCCAGGTCGTGAGTGCTGAGGGCAGCGGAGATCCGGACGCTGAAGCTGAGCTCATGCACCGCACAATCTCAGACTTCCGGTCTGGATCAATCCGTCTGCGGGCCATCAATGGTGTGTACTCCGCATGCCTCTGGGATAGCGAGGGCGAGAATCTGGAGCGTTCGGACGACGAGGGAGTCACCGTGCTCAGATCGACGAGGTTCCACCTCGTTGACTACGTGCAGCTTCGGGAAGGCAGGATTTCCCGCAAGGTCGAGCCTGCGACACGAACTGGCCCTTCGCAGCCACTGGTTCCGGGTGAGAGAGCATCTCCGACGACCGGCGACCAAAGCTTGCCCGATCACGGACTGCCTGAGCCCGTCGCGGAAGTGAAGCCGCAACCGACGCCAGCTTCGCCATCTCTGCCGAGCGAGCCAATCCTTCCCTCTGAACCGGTCGTTCCGGCGAAGGCACCCGAGACCCAAGCCGCAGTCACGGTCCCGCCATCGCAGCCCGCCGCGAGCAGGGGTCTTCCACGCAAAACGTTGCGTCGTACCTATGAAGACATCCTTGGCTGCTTCGCAGTGCATGGAGTCGCGGTGTCGGCCGCGCAGGAGGAGGATGAGCCGTTCATCGAAGGACCGGCCTCAATCCTCTTCAAGGTCCGGCCTGGTCCTGGAGTGGACCCCCGCAAGGTCTCGGAGAAGGCAGCAGCCCTGAAGCTGGTCCTGCAGCTGGAGCAGGATCAGAACGTAACCTTCAATATCGACCGCGGCTTCGTGACTATCGATGTGCCGAAAAGGCCCGAGCAGCGCTACTACGTGGACGCAGTGCAGACTTGGTCGAGATGGAGTCGCCCCGCGGCTGCACTTGCGGTACCCATTGGCGAAGATCGTCTGGGTCAGCTTGTCGAGCTCAATTTCTCGTCCTCCAACAGTCCGCACCTTCTCGTCGCTGGGACTACCGGGAGCGGCAAGTCTGAAGCGCTCAACACGATATTGTTCGGGCTGACGAGGCACTACGCTTCATCGGAACTCCGGCTGATGCTGGTGGACCCCAAGGGAACCGAGCTTGCTGCTTTCGACGGATCTGCCTATCTCGAAGGAAAGATTGGCTGGGACGATACGGACTCGATTGAGCTGTTGAAGGCTGCTGTCGAAGAGATGGAACTCAGATACCGACTCTTCAGAACTGCCGGGAAGCGCAGCCTTGCCGAGTTCAATGCGGCGGCGCGCGCACAGGATCGTCTGCCGTGGTGGGTCGTTGTTCTCGATGAGTACGCTGACCTCACGCACGATCCGCAGGCCAAGAAGGAAATTGAGGCAGAGCTGAAGAGACTTGCCCAGAAGGCTCGCGCTGCGGGTGTCCACGTCATCATTGCGACGCAGAAGCCAAGCGCTGAGGTCATAAGCACCAACTTGCGAAGCAACCTGCCCGCCCAGCTCGCGCTGCGCGTCAAGAGCGCCACCGAGAGTCGCGTGGTTATCGATGAGGCAGGCGCCGAGAACCTCAATGGGAAGGGTGACGGTCTTCTGAAGGCGGATGGACGCCTGACCCGTGTTCAGTGCTCGCGCGTGGATCCCTCAGCGTGGCCGACGGCCCTGTCGGGGCCTTCGACCTGAAACCTCGCTCTCCGCATCAGGAGAGCGAGTCTGCGTCTGCCCCCGGCCCTGGGCAGGCCACTCCACGACTCCTTCATGGTGTCCGCGGACGACTTCTGCAAGCCATTCGATCATGCCTTGCGGATCGTTCCGGATGCCGCACTCCCAGACAATCGCGACTCTCCAACCGCCATCGACAAGCGCCGCCGTACTCCTCCTGTCGCGCTCAATGTTCGCCTCGAACTTGCGACCCCAGAAGTCGGCGCGAGTAGCCGGAGTCGCTGCGAGCTGGCAGTTGGGGTGCCGATGCCAGAAGCACCCATGTACCAGGACGGCCAGTCGGTACTTCGGCAGCACGATGTCCGGACGTCCAGGCAGATCCCTGCGATGGAGAACGTACCGGTAACCAGCCCTGTGCAGGCCCCTTCGGACTGTGAACTCCGGCTGCGTGTCGCGCCCACGGATTCCCGCCATCATCTGACGGCGCTTGTCCGGTGAAACGACGTCAGGCATAGGCGTTCATGGCCACCGGGCCCGTCGCGAGCCCGGCCTCGGTAAGCACTGCGGCGATCGAATCGGCAATCCTCAGCGCAAGCAGTGGAGGCACGGCGTTTCCAACCTGCGTGTACTGGGAAGTTCTGTTGCCCAGAAACACGTAGCTGTCTGGGAAGGTCTGCAATCGGGCAGCTTCTCTCACGGTGAGACTGCGACACTGCCGGACGTCTGGATGGATGAAGGCGTGACCATCTTTTCCGATATGGCTCGTGACCGTGGTTGCGCAGTCTCCAGCAACCTGAACCCTGAAGCGATCCTTGAATATCGACTTGGCCGGATTGTCCCGATCTACGTTGTCGTGCTCTGGTAGCAGGGCGAGCGGGAAGTCCCCGAGCTTGGGGCTGCGGCCCACTTGCGATCCATACGCGGAGACGAAAAGGTATCGCACAAGATCCTCGGGCATATGGGCACGGCACTCGTGGTTCGTCAGTACGCGGCTCGGACGATCACGAAGCCAGCTCATGAGCGCATCGGGCCGGCCTGGCCTTGCGGGCGCAGAGGGCTGCCGCTCAGCGCCAGACGACACCGGCCCGTTAAACCGCAAGTCCCGGACAGCCTGCTCCATGGCGCTCGCAACTGCGCGGCCAGCCGACCCCCGTCCGCGGAGCTCCTGCAATGCCTCTCCATAGATCGGCAGCCTGAAACAGTCGAGCAGGGACATGCCTTTGCCTCTGTACGATATGACCGGATGGAGGGACGGCAGGTCCGATATCGCGGATTCCACGGTTGCTGGCCGGCGAACCGTCTCAAGGTGCGGGACATCTGAAAGCCTCGAGATGACGTCGTTCCTGATCCCACAGATGATCACCCGGTGCCTTGCTTGAGGAACCCCGTAGTCCTCGGCGCGGACAATGAAGTCATCCGGCTCTGGATCTGTCGGCATCAGCGTATCCCGGTCCAGGCTCGTCAGCGTATAGGCAAGTCCGGCATCTCTTCCAAGCGCGAGATCCGGACGTGCCAAGTCGTTCCGGATGCCCGTGAACATTCCGCGGCCCAGAACCCGGCTCGTCAACATGCCCTTTACGTTCTCCATGACGAAGACCGCAGGGCGTAGATCTGCGATGACATTCAGGTACTCGAGGTAAAGAAAATGCCGGTGATCACTCTCAGGTCGATAGTCGCTCTTTCCTCTATTTCGTGACCGTCCGACTATTGAAAATGCTTGGCACGGCGGCCCGCCGATCAGGACAATGTTTCTTGGAAAGGTTCCATTTCGACGTCTAAAAGGTGCGAGCCGCGCGCGGATTCCAGCCGCGACCTCCTCCCGGTTATCTGGACCGAGTTCGCAAAGCCATGCTTCTTCGCTTGCCACCTTGCATGCTTCTCTGATGGCGCCGCTTTCAGCCTTCCGCAGAGCATCGAATGTCTCTGTCCATGCCGTGGAGGCAATGATCGCGTCCCACTCATGCCATACCGTAGAGTCCGGTCCGACCTCACGCATCAGTTCTCGGTGGGCAGCTCTCAGCCGTAGCGTCTGCCACGCCATCGGGTCCTTCTCTATGGAGACAGCCAGCCTGAAATCGCAGGCACGCGTTCGGGAGAAACCTTCCCCCAAGCCGCCAGGCCCAGCAAAAAGGTCAACGACTGGTACTGTCATCGTCAGCAATGCAGGTTGTCATACTGGCTCGGCAAATTTCCACATTCGCATGCTACCAGGTACAAACTCCTGAGCTGCCTCGAACTCAATTGGCAAGTTGAGCAGTCGGCGACGATGAAGAGGCGCACCCACGCCATCGGCCCCGCCAACGTGGTCGCCCTGCAACTCAACGCTGCATCAGCCCAGGATCAAATCCGCCACTTCTCCAGCGAATGGAGGCGGTTCCTGACCAGCGGTCACAGTCCAGCTCCGTGGCGCTGCTTTCGAGCGGCTCGGCCATGCCTGTCTTGATCGACTCACGCATGCCGGGAACGGCCAAGAGGTGCAGCGTTTCCTGGATGGCCTGCCAATCCTCTTCGGACAGCAGCACCGCGCCGCTGCGCGTACCGGCGATGTGAATCGGCTGGTGCGACTCGGCCGTCTGGTCGATCAGGCGGTCCAGGTTGGCGCGGGCTTCGCCGGCGGTGATGACGGGCATGGGTGATCTCGGGCTGGATGGCAAATCGTACGAAGTCGTGTGCGACTCGTCCATCGCTGTGTCCGATCGATCGACTCGCCGGACCTGCAAACGCGAACTCCGGTGCGCCGGATCTTGACGGACAGGCACCGTCACGAGCAATGCACTTGCACTGCCGCGGCAAGGCGATCGCATTACCATGGTGTCGCCACCCTTGGAACGGAACGCCCCATGGCCGCCACCCTCGAAGCCGAATCCACACTGACTGACCGCTACCAGACCACGGTGCCGGAAACCGTGCGGCGCGCCTTGGGCCTCGGCAAACGCGACAAGATCCGCTACAGCATCCGCCCCGGCGGCGACGTGGTGCTGACCCGTGTCGAAGCCTCCGAAGCCGACGACCCGGTGCTCGGTCAGTTTCTGGGTTTTCTGGCGCGCGACCTCGCCAGCCATCCTGAGCGCCTGCAGGCCGTGGACGCTGGCCTCGTTCAGCGCCTGCAGACCCTGGTCGGCGACATCGAAGTGGATCTCGACGCGGCCCTGTCGGCGGACGATGAATGAGCGCGGGCAACCCCGTGCCACTGGTCATCCACGGCTGGGCGGTCTTTGCCCACCCGTTGTTTCTTGCGCAGCTGGAGGCGCTGGCACAGCAGGTCGAGGCCTTGAAGCAGAAGGACCCCAGCGGGTACGTGAAGAAGAACGCCACCCAGCGGCTGGCGGCCATCGCGAAGCTGGCGTTCGATGTGATTCCGCAGGATCCGACCCGGCCGGACTACCGCCAGGGAGGCACCCTGGGCGAAGACCACAAACACTGGTTCCGGGCCAAGTTCTTTCAGCAGTACCGGTTGTTCTTCCGCTACCACGCGCCCAGCAAGGTGATCGTGTTCGCGTGGGTCAATGACGAGGACAGCAAGCGCGCCTACGAGAGCAGCGACGACGCCTACCGGGTGTTCCGCAAGATGCTGGAAAGCGGCCATCCGCCCGACGACTGGGAGCGGTTGCTGGCCAAGACCGGTGCGCTGCTGGACATGGCCGGCATGCTGAAGGCGCCCGAGGGGCGGGCGGTCAGCCTGGATGAGATGAACCCCTGGCGTTGAAGCGGGTGATCAGGCGCTCGTCGGCACCGATCGGCCATCCCTCATGTCCGCAGTCGATACCCACGTGCTGGTGCGCCACATCGTCCAGGACGACGCAGCACAAAGCGAGGCGGCCACACGGCTGATCCGCGACGGGTCGGCTGACGTTGCCGACGGCCTGCACATCGCGCTGGCGGCGCAGGCGGGGGAATTGCCGCTGTGGACCTTCGATCGGCGGGCGGCGCGGTTGCGGGGGGCGGCGCAGGTGGAAGGCTGAGCATGATCGGCGCCTCACCCTGGACCAGGACGGAGTCGTCAAGGTCAACTATGGCAAATTCGGGCATCCGCTGGCGGAGGTGAAAACCGTGACCGGCGGGGTCAAGGACGACGAATGAAGATCGACCTCATACAGATCTCCGGCTTCAAGAGCGTGGCCGACCTGCGGCTGGAGGGCCTGGCGCCCTTCAGCGTCTTCGCTGGTCCCAACGGTGCGGGCAAGAGCAACATCATGGACGCGCTGGCCTTTGTCAGCGCGGTGGTGGAGCTTGGCGCGGTCAAGGCGCTGCGGCAGTTTCGCGGCTTTGCCCAGGTGCATTGCTACAAGCTGCGCAAGGAGAACACCCGCACCTTCAGTTTCGCCCTGCACGCTGCCATGGGCGATCAGAAGCTGCAGTACACCCTGAAGCTGCGAGACATGGACAGCGAGCCGCAACTGGAGGAGGTGTTGCGGGTGGACGGCAAGAAGCTGCTCGAGCGCAAGGCCGGTGGTTACCCGCAGTTGCACGCGCTGGATGGCGGCAGGCAGCCGCTCACGATCGAGAAGTATCCGGCCGACCGGTCCGCCTTGCTTTTCACGGCCTCTGACCTGCGCCTGCATGAGCTGCTGGTGAACGTGGAGGTGTTCCGCTTCGACCCACTCGGCGCCAAGGAGCCCGACGGATCCAGTGCAGACACCACCTCACTGCATCCCAATGGCCACAACGTGGCCACGATGCTGGCCACGCTGGAAAGGGACGACGAGTTCCGCACCCAGGTGATGGAGTGGATGAACCTGCTGGTGCCGGGCCTGGAACAGGTGCGCGCCGAGCCCGAGCGGCTCAGCGGAGGAACGGTGATCAAGTTCAAGGAGGAAGGCACCCGGGCGCACTTCCCCGCCCACCTGATCTCCGACGGCACGATCTACGCGCTGTGCATCATGACGGCGGTGCTGAGCCGGGCGAAGAAGACCGGCATCACGCTGATCGAGGAGCCGGAGCGTGGGCTGCACCCCAAGGCCATCGAGGCCCTGGTGGACCTGATGCGCCAGAGCGCAGGCGTCGAGCACCCGGTGCTGGTCACCACGCACAGCGAATCGCTGGTACGGGCTTGCCATGTGGACGAGCTGTGGCTGGTCAACAAGGTCGATGGCAAGACCACCACCAAGAATGCGGCGAGGACCGGTGGTGACCTGGGTCAGATCAACCTGGACACGGCCTGGCTGATGAATCTCTTCGACGGGGGGCTGCCATGGTGAAGATCGGCTTCATCGTTGAAGGGGACTCGGAAAAGGTCATGGTCGAATCCCCCACCTTTCAGGCTTGGGCCAAGGCACAGGGCCTGGAGATCTGCAGCCCGGTCATCAATGCCCAGGGAGGCGGCAACCTGCTGCCGCATCACATGGGCCTGATGGTGGCGCGGCTGGCGCCCAGTGGGCCGGAACACATCATTGTGTTGACCGATCTGGACGATGCACCGGACATCGCAGCAGTCAAGCAGCGCATCACACCGAAGCACACCCAGCTCATCTTTGTTGCCGTCAAGGCGCTGGAGGCCTGGTTTCTGGCGGACACCGTGGCCATGCGCCGCTGGCTTGGCAACCATGCCACGTTTCGCGAGCCGGCCCCCGAGGCAACCCCTGGGATGCCCTGGGACCACCTGAAGAAGGTGGCCAGCGACCACGGCGCGCGCGGCCCCGGCAGCAACAAGGTGATCTTTGCCAAGCGCTTTTGCGGCACACACGGCTTCGACCTGGCGCGCGCTGCTGCGCACGAGGCCTGCCCCAGCGCACGGGTGTTTCATGACACGCTGGTGGGGTTGGGAGAGAACTTGTTCTGACGCGGCATGCGGGTGACGCCGGGCGCTGGAAAGCCTGAGCGAGCTTGACTCCAACAGGGTCGGCCTGGGTCGAGCAGAATTTTTTGCGAACCGCCGGCAGCCGTCGCCTACACGCCCCGCAGCACGCTGAACTCCCTGAACAACTTCGCCGGCAGCGGCTGGGCGAAGCGCCAGACGATGGTCATCGGCCGGTCACCTTCGGCCGATTCCAACTGGACCGGGCCGCAGGCGCGATAGGCCTCGCCCTTGCGGGCACGGACAAAAAGCTGGAACTGCCAGCCTTGCTGCACACCTTGCAGGTAGCGGCGCCCGGCAGCCGTGTCCGGGCCGGCGCTGTTCTGCGACTGCCAGTGGAAGCGCTCGGTGCTGATCGCGTAGTCGTGGTAAGCGATGCGGTCGTGATAGCCCTCACTCTTGTCCAGGGTGACGAACAACAGCTCGGTCCTTCTTGCCGGCAGTGCCAGCACACCCGCCTGGAACGGCGTGCGCCGTACGGCCGTGAGCCAGCCCACCGCAGTCAGCACCTCGCGGATGCCGTAGGCGGCGTGCAACACCAGCGGCGTGTCTTCCAGGCCCGGCAGCCGCGTGACAGGCAACGTGCTCCGCGCCTGGAGCAGGTGGGTCAGTTCGCGCAGCTCCTCGGCGATGTCGGGTTGCACCTTCAGGCGCTGGATGAAGTCGCTGGCACTGCCTTTCTGCTCATGCCGGCCGTCGATCTGATAGGCCAGCATCTGGACCACCGCCGTCGCTGCTGACGACAACGGTGGCACCGAGGCACCATCCTGCGCGACGGCATCCCACACCTCCAGTCGCGGCGCATCTTCTACATGCAGCAGATCCGCGAAGCGGCGACTGAAGTACGCCTCCTCGGGCCCCGGCTCGGCGACCATCAGGCCAGCTTCGCGCTTCAGGGTGGTCCACCCGCTGCGGCCTGATCCGCTGCCCGCACGATAGACGTCGTCCAGCTCCAGGGCCTGGTCGTGCAGAAAGCCGGCCAGGCTGACAGAGGTGCGGCCACGCAGGGCGGCGTAGGCCTGCAGTTCGGTCTTCATGCGGCGCCAGTTCTGGCCGGTGAGCGAACGAAGGCCCTGCAGGACCTGCTCACGCGTCTGGCGCTGCAGGTGGATGTGACAGCCCGGCGGCAGGCTGCCGAAGCCCTGCTCCACGCCCGACAGCAGTTCGCGCCGGGACAGGCCGGTCAGGCTGGACAGCAGCCGGTCGAAGCGAAAGTCCGCGCGGTGCTGCCCCACGAAGTCGAGCACGAGACAACTCTCCTTGCCGGGCGCCAGTCTCAATCCGCGGCCGATCTGCTGCTGGAACAGCACCGGGCTTTGTGTGGGCCGAAGCAACAGCAAGGTGTCCACCGCCGGCAGGTCAACCCCTTCGTTGTAGAGGTCCACCGTGACCAGTGCGCACAGCTCACCACTGGCGAGCCGCTGCGGCGCGCGGCGGCGTTCGTCGGTCGGTGTGTCACCCACCACGCAGGCCGCCGGCAGCCCTGCGCGGTTCAGCCAGCCGGCCATGAACTGCGCGTGCGCCACGGAAACGCAAAACACCAGTGCTTTGCTGCGCCGCGGATCCGCGGCCAGGCGAGACCATTCGTTCACCACCAGCCGGGCACGGATGTCATTGCCGGTCACGAGTTGGTCGATGGCGTCTCGCTCGCCCGCCCGGTCCCAGGGCACGGCGGAGAAGTCGGTGGCGTCGTCGCAGGCGTAGTACTCGAAAGGGGCCAGAAGCTGCAGGTCCAGCGCATGCCACAGCCGCAGCTCCACCGCCGGTGCACCGTCGGGCCGCATGTCGAAGTAAGGCGCAATGGCCTGCCCGTCGCTGCGCTCGGGCGTGGCTGTCAGACCCAGCAGCACACGGGGCCGTACCTGCGTGGCAAAGGTGTGGAAACGATCGGCAGCCAGGCGGTGGCACTCGTCGATGACCACCGTGTGCCAATGCTGGGGCCCCAGCTGATCCAGCAGCTTGCGGCTGGTGACGCTGTCGATGGTGGCAAACAGGTGGTCCAGGCTTTGCGGCTCGATGCCGCCAGTCAGTAGCTCGCCGAACTCCGGATCCCGCAGCACTTCGCGGTAGGTCCTGAGGGCCTGACGCAGGATCTCCTCTCGATGCGCCACAAAGAGCATTCGGGGCCTGCCGCCTTCTTCGGTGCAGATGCGGCGGTAGTCAAACGCCGCCACCACGGTCTTGCCGGTGCCAGTGGCGGCCACCACCAGGTTGCGACGGCGGCCATGGACACGCTCCAGCGCCAGCTGCTCCAGCATGTCTTGCTGGTAGGTCTTGGGTTGCAGGTCGAAGAAGGAAAGGGCCAGGGGCCCCTCGCCGCCGAAGGACTCGCGCCCCAACGCGTCGGCAAGCGCTCGCCGATGGCTGGCGTCATCCGGGTCGTAGCGTTGAAACTCACTGTCGGCCCACAGGGTTTCGAAATGGGCCGATGCCCGCTCGAACAAGGCTTGCTGGGCGCGCTGCGTCAGCTTCACCGTCCATTCCAGCCCGCCGGTGAGCGCGGCGCCGGAGAGGTTGGCGCTGCCGACGTAGGCCGAGCCGAAACCGCTGCGCCGATGGAACAGCCAGGCTTTGGCGTGCAGGCGGGTGCGCCGACCGTCCAGCGACACGCGCACCTCGCAACCCGGCAGGCGGGCCAGTTCGTCCAGGGCGCGCGCCTCGGTGGCGCCGGTGTAGGTGGTGGTCAGGATACGCAAGCACGTGCCCGTGGCAGCTTGGCCATCGCGCGCCGTGATCTGCTGCAGCACATCCTGCAACTTGCGCACGCCCGAAACGGTGATGAAGCTGACCAGGATGTCCACCCGGTCGGCCGAAGCCAGCTCCTTGCGGATCTCCTGCAGCAGTGACGGCGAGCCCTTGCCGGCGGTGAACAGCCATGGCGCCGTCAACCCCAGCTCGGGAGCATCTGGAAACTGGCGATCGCCTCGGATGGAACGCAACACCTGCGGCGGGTTGGCGATGAGGTCGACGGCGGCAGCCGCACCGGGCTGCAGCGCCTGCAAGCGCTGCCGCAGAAGCAACAGCAGCGCATTGACGATTTCGACCTGACGGACGGCCGCCTCAGGCCCCTTCCCCCTCCACGTCCGCCAGCGCGCTGGACAACTGCCGGGCCAACGAGTCCTGCAGCAGTTCGGACCTCTCACCACTGAAATCGACCCACTCAGACCGGCTCGGGTCCAGCCCTGCCAGCAGCCGTTCGGTCAGCAGGAGATCGTAGAGGCCGTCAGGCAGTGTCATGGATGTCTCGCGCCAAATTGGCAGGCCGCCTGGCCGCAGCAAACAGGAGGCGTGAATCACACCAAAAAGAACAAGGTTCTAACCGCTACGCCTCCCGCAGCGCCGTCTCCACCGTCGAAAGCATCAGGCACAGGGTCATGGGCTTGACGGGGGATTCGATGAAGCCACGCGAGAGGTAGAAGCGACGGGCCTGTTCCGAGAGGGCGTGTACCAGCAGGGCGGTGACACCGGCGATGTTCGCGGCCTGGATCGTGCGGCGGATGGCGTCGTTCAGCAGTGCGGTGCCGATGCCCTGCTGCTGCTGGTCCTTGTGGATGGCCATGCGGCCAAGGACAAACACGGGGATGGGGTCGGGTCGGTTGCGCTTCAGGGAGGAAGGCGCCTCGGCGTGGCCGATGGCGCCGGCGGACAGGCAGTAGTAGGCGACCACACGTGCCTGCTCCGAGCCCTCACAGACGACGTAGGTGCGCGACGAGCCGTTGGCCTGGTTCTTGGCCGCGCGGCGCCTGAGCCAGTCGTCCAGCGATGGCTCGCCGCTGTCGAAGGCGGCCAGCTGGTGCCGATCGGACAGCGGCTGCGGCGCCGAGAGCCTGGGCACCGTCACTTCACGCTGATGGAAGCGGCTGAACGGGAGGAAGGTGCGGAGGGGGCCTCGTCGCTGGCGTCGGCGCTGTCCCAGGGCGCACGGGCCTTGAGTGTGCGGCGCAGGCGGTCGGTGGGTGCAGGGGGTTGATCCAGCAGGGCCTGGAAGGCAGCGAAGCTGGGCGCATCGAGCGAGAAGTAGGTCTGGTCGAGCAGCACGTCCTCGGCCTGCCGACAGGCGGCTTCGAGCATGAAGTCCGAGCGGCTGCGGCCGAGTCGCTCCGCAGCCTGATCGATCAGGTCGCGCTGCCCCGCCTTGGCGCGGATGCTGATCGTGACGGGGTCTTGCGCTTGAGCCATGGTGTACCTCGCTGTAGCACCATTGTATGACCAACTTGTATATCCAATGTCATACACGATGCCAAGCAGAGCGAGGTCCGGCGGTGAGAGTGGCCAGGAGTCCCCTGCGGAAAGTCCAGCTTGTAGAACCCCGCCGTCACGACCTCCAGAGACTGCGGCAACTGGAGGTAGACGTAGGCACGCTGCTCAGAACTCGCCATCGAAGGGCTCCTTGCGAGGGCGGACCCGCTGCGGCAGGCGGGAGAGTTCGAGTTGCTTGCCTTCCTCGTCGCGCTCAGGGTCGGCAAACGCCTGGATCTCGCTGTCCAGGCCCATGGCCCAGAGCATCGCCAGGTAGGCCCCGAATCCGGTCTGCAGATTGCCGGCCTCTACCGCGCGTGCGGTGTCGTAGCTGATGCCCGCCTTGGCGGCCAGCTCGCGCAGGGTCAGACGTCTGCGCTTGCGGGCCACGGCCAGCCGCTCGCCGATGCGCAGGGCGCCGTCCCGCACCGCGAACGGTGCAGTCTGATTCAGTTGAAGTGGACGCGGCATTTTGAATCAGTCCCAAAACATCATTTAGTTGGTTTCAGCATACTTTTTTGGTGCGGCGCCAGTCAAGGCCAAGTTGGCACCCAGCCCGGACCACCTGCCGGCTGCCCCTGCGGGGCATCTTGCAGGAGCAGGCAACCCGTTCCTGCAAGGGCAGAGCGCGCGGCATCGGTTCGGGCGTCGCAAGTGGCGCACGGCCGGATGACGGCAGGTCGTGACGACGCGTTGCAGCCAGAATCCCCTCTCCCCCTTCAGGAAGGATCCCTCCCATGTCGAAAGTCTGGTTCATCACCGGCGCCTCCCGCGGCTTCGGCCGGGAATGGTCCCTGGCCGCGCTGGAGCGTGGTGATTCGGTGGCCGCCACCGCGCGTGACACCGCAGCGCTGGGCGATCTCGTGGCGCAGTTCGGCGACCGCGTGCTGCCGCTGGCGCTGGATGTGACCGACCGGGCCGGCTGCTTCGAGGCCATTGCGGCGGCGGTGGCGCGCTTCGGGCGGCTGGATGTGGTGGTCAACAACGCGGGTTATGGCCAGTTCGGCATGGTCGAGGAGCTGAGCGAGGCCGAGGCGCGCTCGCAGATCGAGACCAACCTGTTCGGCGCGCTGTGGGTCACGCAGGCGGCGCTGCCGCAGATGCGCGCGCAGGGCAGCGGGCACCTGATCCAGGTGTCGTCCATCGGCGGCATCTCGGCCTTTGCGGGCATCGGCATCTACCACGCGTCCAAATGGGCGCTGGAAGGCATGAGCCAGGCGCTGGCGCTGGAGGTGGCGCCGCTGGGCATCAAGGTGACCTTGGTGGAGCCGGGCAGTTATTCCACCGACTGGGGCGATGTGTCCTCCCGCCACGCCCAGCCGCTGCCGGCCTACGAGGCCTCCCGCGCCGTGGCCGCCAAGGTGCGCGAGGCCCGCAAGGCCAGCCGGGGCGACCCGAGGGCCACGCGAGCCGCGATCCTGGCGGTGGTGGATGCGGCCGAGCCGCCCCTGCGCATCTTCTTCGGCAACGGCCCGCTGGCGGTGGCCACGCGCGAGTATGAGCAGCGACTGGCCACCTGGAAGGCCTGGGAGGCGGTGTCGGTCGCGGCTCAGGGGCCGGTCACCCCTTGACGGGGCGGCCTTGACCGGAGGCTCTTCAACAGGAGCCGACTACTCGATCACCAGCTCCCGCAGCCAGCGCGCCTGCGCCGGCATGTCGTGGCGCAGCGCCTTCCTGAAGGGCGGGATGGACGCATCACGCGGGGGTGCGGCAGGAATGTTCGAGGCCATGCACGGCCGCCTTCGCCAGCAATGGCGCGAACGCGTGGGCAAAGCGCCCGAGCCCACCGCAGCGATCATCGACTCGCAAAGCACGCGCAGCACGGCCCAGGGCGGCAACACCAGATTCGACGCGGGCAAGAAGGTCAAGGGGCGCAAGCGCAACCTCGTGGTCGATACGCTGGGACTGCTGCTGGCCGTGACCGTCACTTCGGCCAGCGTGCAGGACCGCGATGTGGCCGCAGCCGGAATCTCGTCCAGCTGTGCCGCGAACTCGTCGGCGTCGGCATCTGCAAGGGGATTCAGCCATTGGCCCTCCGGCAGGCGCTTCAGTGAAACGCACCAAGCCTGAAGGCGATCGGTGTCGCCGCCTTCAGTGGGAAGGATCTGCTCGATTGCGTCCACGGTGGCACTCCTTGATCAGGAATCTGGAGAACAAGCTGCTGCCAACCCACGGCAGAGCTCCCAGGATGAACCTTGGAACCGTCATCACCCACTGCGATGGCCAGACCGTGTACCTGTCGGACGATGTGCGGCGGCCCGGACCAACACTCGCAAGCTGACACGGGTCTCCCGTGAAGTGGCGAACTCCGAGCAGGTACCCGAACTGTTGGCACGGAGCTGGGTGGGAACCCGAACGGAAGGGCAGGCGGAAAGGACTCGACGATGAACGCCCCTGAAGACAACACCTTCCGATCGGTCTGGGACGCCCTGGCCGACACACCGGCGGAAGCGGCCAACCTGCGCCTGCGCAGCGAGCTGCGCCCGGCAGATTCGTGCACTGGTCGAGCGCCAGGGCTGGACGCAGGCGCAAGCCGCTGCGCATGCGGGTGTGACGCAGCCGCGCATGAACGACCTGATGCGCGGGCGGTTGAGCCGCTTCTCGCTGGACGCGCGGGTCAACATGGCGTCGGCCTGCGGAGCCCGGGTCGAGATTTCGCTGCAGCCTGCCTGACCTGGGCGCACCGGACGGACTGGGCGCAGCGGGTGGAACAAAAAAGGCCCGCCAAGGCGGGCCCGAAAGAAGGACACAAGGACGAAGTCGTGTCCGGAGCAAAGGAGCAAAGGGGCAGGAACAGCGGCAGCGTCAGGCCGCCGGCTCCATCAGCATCAGCCCGGAGGCGGTGTTGGAGATGGGGATGTGGTAGTTGCGGAACACGTCCTTCACCTTGGCGCCCATTGTGGCGCGGGCTGCGATCCACATCAGGAGTTCGATGCCCTGGGTGCCGGTCTGCTCGACCAGCTCGTGGCCGCTGAACTGGGTGGCCCATTGCGGGTCGTCGCCGACCAGGCTGTCCATGAACTTCAGATCGAAGTCCTTGTTGATGAAGCCGGCACGCTCGCCGTCGAGCTGGTGGGAAAGGCCGCCGGTGCCCAGGATCAGCACCTTCTCGTCACCGGCCCAGCTGGCCACGGCGCGGCCGATGGCTTCGCCGAGCTTCCAGCAGCGCTTGGCGCTGGGCACGGGGGCCTGCACGGTGTTGATGCACACCGGCACCACGGTGACGGGCCACTTCTGGTCCGGCCAGAGCAGCGCCATCGGCAGGGTGAAGGCGTGGTCGACCAGCATCTCCTGGCAGGTGGTGAGGTCGAATTCCTCGCCCACCAGCGACTCGATGATGTGCCAGGACAGCGGCATGTTGCCGGCAAACGGCGGCAGGCTCGGGATGCCCCAGCCTTCGTCGGCGTTGACGTACTGCGGCGCGGCACCGACCGAGAAGGTCGGCATCTTGTCGAGGAAGAAATTCAGGCCGTGGTCGTTGTAGATGACGACGACGACATCCGGCTTGTTGTCCCCCAGCCATTGGCGGATGGGGTTGAAGCCGTCGAAGAAGGGCTTCCAGTACGGGTCCTGCTGCTTGCCCTTGGCGATGGCGCCGCCGATGGCGGGCACGTGCGAGGTGGTGACGGCACCGATGATCTTGGCCATGACTGTGTTCTCCGTGTTCTGTGTGTGAGGGCTCAGCCCCGAGCGGCCACGAGCTTGGCCTTGAATTCGTCCTTGGTCATGCCGGTCTGCTGCGCGCCGATGTCCTGCATGTCCAGCCCGAAGATGCCGGCAAACTTGGCCAGGAAGTACGCGTTGCCACCGGCGGCGATCAGCTGCAGCACGTTCTTGGCGCGGATGGCCGCGGCCTGCTGCTCGTTCAGGCCGTACTGGGCCATGTAGCCTTCCTCGTCCGCCAGGAAGGCGTCGCGGTTGGCCTTGGCGTTGAAGGAGTAGCACATCTTGTTCAGCGCATAGCCCTTCATGGCCTGCTCGCTGTCGAAGATCACGGTACCTGGGATCTGGGGCTTGTTGCTCACGGGCGGTCTCCTCGCACGGACTGGGTTGAATCGGGGTGGATCGGGGTGGATCGGGGTGGATCGGGGTGGATCGGGGAAAGGATCATGGGTTGACGGCAGATCAACCCACTTGCCGAAGATCAAGCGGTGAAACGCCTGAACGAGGTCTCCAGTATTGAAGGCATCATCGTTCTGAAAAAGCCTCTTTGACTGAAAGCTTCCATGAGCCGTTTCGATCGATCACCCGACCCACAGGGCACCCGGCGCACGGACCACCTGGACCTGGACGGCCACCTGCTGCAGCTGCTGGTGGCGGTGCATGAGGAAGGCTCGATCACCCGCGCCGCGCAGCGCCTGGGCGTGACCCAGTCGGCGGTGAGCCACCTGCTGGACAAGCTGCGCGGCATCGTGGGAGACCCGCTGTTCGTCAAGTCCGGCCGAAGCATCCTCCCCACCGCGATGGCGGACCTGCTGGTGCAGCGCGCCCGCACGCTGCTGGGGGAGCTGCGCGCCTTCAGCCTGACGGCGGGTTTCGAGCCGGCGCGGCTCGCGGCCTGTTTCACCCTCGCCGCCAACGACCTGCAGCGCGACCTGCTGCTGCCGGCCCTGCTGCGCCGCCTGCGCAGCGAGGCCCCGGGCGTGACGCTGCGGGTGATCCCCTCCGGCGCGCCGGAGGCGACCATGCTGCGCGACGAAAGCTGCCAGCTGGTCATCACCCCCCGCCCGCCGGACGGCAGCGACATCCTGCAGAAGCGCCTGTTCGAGGACCGCTACCGCGTCTTCTTCGACCCCGCGCAGCGCCCGGCTCCGGCGGACGCCGCCGACTACCTGTGCAGCGAACACATCACCGTGCTCTACGAGCCGCGGCGCAGCCTGGACCTGGACCTCTGGCTGGCCGAGCGCGGGGTGCAGCGCCGCATCATCGCCACCGTCCCCGGCATGGCCGGCCTGGCCGCGATGCTGCGCGGCGGCCCCTGGTTGGCCACCGCCCCCTCGCTGCTGGCCGCCGGTGCCCTGCAGGGACTGGCGAGCTGCGAGGTGCCGGTGACCACCCCGACGATGCCGATGTACCTGGTCTGGCACCAGCGCCACCAGACCGACCCGGTGATGCGCTGGCTGCGCGGGCTGCTGGAGGGGGTGGCGGGGGAGCAGATTGGCCGGGTGAAGGGATCCTGACCCGGCTCCAGGCCCGGGCGGATCTCCGGTCTTTGTGCGCACCCTGACCCCGCAGCCGTGGGTGGACCTTTGCGCCTGCGTCCAGCCGCAGGCCCCAACCCGGCAAAATGGTCAGGGCACCGGCTCAACGGTCGGCCGCCCCCAAGCCCCCTCCAGGAGCCCCCAGGGAAGCGCCGACGTGGACAAGAAGGCCCTCAGCGAACGCGACATCTGCACCCAGTTCATCACCCCGGCCATCGTGGCGGCGGGTTGGGACCTGCAGCGGCAGGTGCGCGAGGAAGTGACCTTCACCCAGGGCCGCGTCATCGTGCGCGGCCGGCTGCACACCCGCGGCCAGGCCCGGCGGGCCGACTACGTGCTCTACCACCAGGCCCACCTGCCGCTGGCGGTGATCGAGGCCAAGGACAACACCCACGGCCCGGGCGAGGGCATGCAGCAGGCGCTCGACTATGCCGAGGCGCTGGATGCGCCCTTCGTCTTCACCAGCAATGGTGACGGCTTCGTCTTCCACGACCGCAGCGGTACCGGCGCGCAGGTGGAAACCCACCTCGGCCTGGACCAGTTCCCCAGCCCGGCCGAGCTCTGGCGGCGCTACTGCCTGTGGGCCGACCTGACCGACGCCGACGTGCGTGCCCGGGCACAGGTACCCTACTGCGACGACGGCAGTGGCCGCGCGCCGCGCTACTACCAGGTCAATGCCATCAACCGCACGGTGGAGGCCGTCGCGCGCGGACAGCAGCGCGTGCTGCTGGTGATGGCCACCGGCACGGGCAAGACCTGCACCGCCTTCCAGATCATCTGGCGGCTGTGGAAGAGCCGGCAGGCGCGGCGCATCCTCTTCCTGGCCGACCGCAACATCCTGGTCGACCAGACCCGCAACAACGACTTCAAGCCCTTCGGCGCGGCGATGACCAAGATCACCGGCCGCAAGATCGACACCAGCTACGAGATCTACCTCAGCCTCTACCAGGCGGTGACCGGTGCCGAGGAGGAAAAGAACGTCTACAAGCAGTTCTCGCCGGACTTCTTCGACCTCATCGTGGTGGACGAATGCCACCGCGGCAGCGCGGCCGAGGACTCGGCCTGGCGCGACATCCTGGCCTACTTCGGCAGCGCCACCCAGATCGGCCTGACCGCCACGCCGAAGGAGACCAAGGAGGTCTCCAGCACCCACTACTTCGGCGAGCCGGTCTACACCTACAGCCTGCGCCAGGGCATCGACGACGGCTTCCTCGCCCCCTACAAGGTGGTGCGCATCGACTTCGACCGCGACCTGCAGGGCTGGCGCCCGCCCAAGGGCATGCTCGACAAACAGGGCGAGCCGATCGAGGACCGCATCTACAACCTGCGCGACATGGACCGCCAGCTGGTGCTGGAGATGCGCACGCTGGCCGTGGCGGCCAAGATCACGCAGTTCCTGAAGTCGTCGGATCCCTACGCCAAGACCATCGTCTTCTGCGACGACATCGACCATGCCGAGCGCATGCGCCAGGCGCTGGTGAACCTCAACCCCGAGCGGGTGAAGGAGAACCGCAAGTACGTCATGCGCATCACCGGTGACGATGCCGAAGGCAAGGCCGAGCTGGACAACTTCATCAACCCCGAAGTGCGCTGGCCGGTGATCGCCACCACCAGCAAGCTGATGACCACCGGGGTGGATGCGCAGACCTGCAAGCTCATCGTGCTGGACCAGCACATCCAGTCGATGACCGAGTTCAAGCAGATCATCGGCCGCGGCACCCGCATCAACGAGGACTACGGCAAGTTCTGGTTCACCATCATGGACTTCAAGAAGGCCACGGAGCTGTTCGCGGACCCGGCCTTCGACGGCGAGCCGGTCCAGATCTACGAGCCCAAGGAGGGCGAGCCGCCCGTCCCGCCCGATGAGCCAGAGGTGGGGCCGCTGGGTCCAGATGGCACCGCAGTGCCGGGTGGCAGCGGCCCTGGCGAGGGGGTGGGCGATGGCATCGACATTGGCGGCGGCAACACCGGCGGCGGCGAGGGCCGCAAGAAGTACGTCGTCGGCGACAACGTCACCGTCCACATCGTGGCCGAGCGCGTGCAGTACTACGGCCCGGACGGCAAGCTCATCACCGAGAGCCTGCGCGACTACACCCGCGGCTGCGTGAGCAAGCAGTACGCCAGCATGGACGCCTTCCTGCGCCGCTGGAACAGCGCCGAGCAGAAGAAGGCGGTGATCGACGAACTGGCCGCCCAGGGCGTGATCTGGGAGGCTCTGCAGGAGGAGGTCGAGGGCAAGCTCGGCCAGGCCCATCGCGGATTCGATGCCTTCGACCTCATCTGCCACGTCGCCTTCGACCAGCCGCCGCTGACCCGCCGCGAGCGCGCCGAGAACGTGCGCAAGCGCAACTACTTCGCCAAGTACCAGGGCGCGGCACGGCAGGTGCTGGAGGCGCTGCTGGCCAAGTACGCGGACAGCGGGATCGAGCCGATCGAGGACCTGAAAATCCTGCAGCTGCCGCCGTTCAACCAGATCGGCGCACCGATCGAGCTGGTGAAGGCCTTCGGCGGCAAGGCCGGCTATGTCCGGGCCGTGGCCGATCTGGAAGCCCAGTTGTACGGGTTGTACGAGCTGCGGCAGGCTTGAGCCGATCCGTCCGGCATCATCCCGGGCAGCCCGCGATCGTCACCGCATGCCGGCCGGCAACCGACCCCGCCGGCCCGTCCCCAAAGAACAACGACACCCCATGTCCCTCTCTGCCTCCATCAAATCCATCCAGGACACCATGCGCAAGGACGTGGGCGTCGACGGTGACGCCCAGCGCATCGGCCAGCTGGTCTGGATGCTGTTCCTGAAGATCTTCGACGACCGCGAGCAGGAGTGGGAGCTGCTGGACGACGACTACCGCAGCCCGCTGCCCGAGACCTACCGCTGGCGCAACTGGGCGGCTGACCCGGAGGGCATGACGGGCGAGGAGCTGATGAGCTTCGTGGACAACGAGCTCTTCCCCGCGCTGCAAACCCTGCAGGAGCACAGCCCCACGCCGGTGGCCTTCGTGATCCGCAGCGTGTTCGAGGACGCCTACAACTACATGAAGAGCGGGCAGCTGCTGCGCCAGGTGCTCAACAAGATCCAGGCGGCGGTGGACTTCAACAAGGCGCAGGAGCGGCACGCCTTCGGCGACATGTACGAGCAGCTGCTGCGCGACCTGCAGAACGCCGGCAACGCGGGCGAGTTCTACACACCGCGGCCGGTCACCGAGTTCATGGTGCGGATGGTCGACCCGCAGCTGGGCGACAAGGTCATGGACCCGGCCTGCGGCACTGGCGGCTTTCTCACCTGCACCATCGAGCACAAGCGCGCCCGCTACGTGAAGACGCCCGAGGACGAGCAGATCCTGCAGGCCAGCCTCTTCGGCGTGGAGAAGAAGCCGCTGCCCCATCTGCTGGCCACCACCAACATGATCCTGCACGGCATCGAGGTGCCCAGCCAGATCCGCCACGACAACACGCTGGCGCGCCCGCTCATCAGCTGGGGGCCGAAGGACCGGGTGGACTGCATCGTGGCCAACCCGCCCTTCGGCGGCATGGAAGAGGACGGCATCGAGACCAACTTCCCCGCCGCCTTCCGCACGCGGGAGACAGCCGACCTGTTCCTTGTGCTGATCATGCATCTGCTGAAGGACGGCGGCCGCGCGGCGGTGGTGCTGCCCGACGGCTTCCTGTTCGGCGAGGGCATCAAGAGCCGCATCAAGGAAAAGCTGTTGACCGAGTGCGACCTTCACACCGTGCTGCGCCTGCCCAACGGTGTGTTCAACCCCTACACCGGCATCAAGACCAACCTGCTGTTCTTCACCAAGGGCCGGCCGACGCGTGACGTGTGGTTCTACGAGCACCCCTACCCGGCCGGGGTGAAGAACTACAGCAAGACGCGGCCGATGCGCATCGAGGAGTTCGCGGCCGAGGAGGCCTGGTGGGGCAGCGAGGCCGACGGCTTTGCTGCGCGGGTGGAGAACGAGCAGGCCTGGAAGGTGAGCGCGGACGCCATCCGCGAGCGTGGCTGGAACCTGGACCTCAAGAACCCCCATCAGGGGGACATCGTGAGCCACGACCCCGACATCCTGTTGGCCGAGTACCGCCAGATGCAGGCGGAGATTGCAGAGCTACAGGCGCAACTGAAGGCGGCGCTGGCCGGGGCGTTGGAGGGCAAGGCATGAGTCGCAAGAAGGCAGTTCCAGCTACCGACATCACCACAGCGACCGCTGGCGAGTCGCCGACCGTCACGGGTATGGGCGAGCTGTTTGGTCAAGTGCGTGAGGTGCTGATTCACGCGCGGCAGGTGGCGCACCGCAGCGTCAACCAGGCGATGGTGCAGGCCTACTGGCAGGTGGGCCGCTTGATCGTGGAGCATGAACAGGCCGGCGAGGCCCGTGCGGCCTACGGCGCCCAGGTGCTGGCTCAACTGGCCGAGCGGCTGACGGCAGAACTGGGCCGCGGCTTCTCGCTGGCCAACCTGCGCAACTTCAGGCAATTCCACCTCAGCATTTCACTTGACGAAATTCGCTACGCGCCAAGTAGCGAATTGAGCTGGACCCACTGGCGCATGCTGATGCGCGTGGCGAGCCCCGCCGCACGCGCCTGGTACACGCGCGAAGCGGTGGCGCAAACCTGGAGCACCGCCGCCCTCGACCGCCAGATCAGCACCCTGCACTACGAGCGCCTGCTGTCCAGCCAGGACAAGGCCGCAGTGCAGGCCGAGGCCGCCGAGCTGATCCAGCGCGATGCGCCGCCCGACCCGCGCGACTTCATCCGCGACCCCTATGTGCTGGACTTTCTGGGGGCCCAGCCCGGCGCGGCGCTGTACGAGCAGGACGTGGAGCAGGGCCTGCTGGACAACCTGCAAAAGTTCCTGCTGGAGCTGGGCAAGGGCTTTGCCTTCGTGGCGCGGCAGAAGCACCTGCGCATTGAGGACGAAGACGCCTTCGTGGACCTCGTCTTCTACAACTACATCCTCAAGTGCTTCGTGCTGGTGGAGCTGAAGGTGGGCAAGCTCAGCCACCAGGACGTGGGCCAGCTCGACATGTACGTGCGCGTGTTCGACGAGCGCGAGCGCGGCTCCGGCGACAACCCCACCATCGGCCTGATCCTGTGCAGCGAACGCAACGCCGCGGTGGCCCGCTACTCCCGCCTGGCCGACGGCGACCAGCTGTTTGCCAGCCGCTACCAAGCCTATCTGCCGACCGAGGCAGAGCTGCAGGCCGAGCTGGCGCGGGAGCGGGCGTTGATCGGTGACGGGCCGACGGAGGCTGGGGTGTGACGGCGGGGGTGTTGGAGAACCTGGTGCTTCTGGCGGAGGCACCCGAGGGTTTGGCCAGGCTACGCGTGCTTATCCTTGATCTGGCCGCCACCGGGCGGCTGCTCGGCGGCGAGACGTCGTGGCGGGCAATCCAGTTGGGTCAGCGGGTGGTCAGCAGCGGCGCAGGCTGGAGCCCGAGTTGCGAGGCTCGCCCCAGAAGCGGTGACGAGTGGGGCGTGCTGAAGGTCAGTGCGGTGTCATGGGGCCAGTTTCAGCCGGGCGAGAACAAGGCCTTGCCCGCGCATCTGGAGCCTCGCCCGGAGCTGGAAGTCCAGCCGGGCGACTTCCTCGTCTCACGCGCCAACACGGCCGATCTGGTGGCACGCAGCGTGGTGGTGACACACACGCCAGCCAGGCTGATGTTGAGCGACAAGATCGTGCGGCTGCGGCTGTCCGACGCCTGCGAACCACGCTTCATCCAGATCGCCAACTCGGCGTCTGAGGCTCGCAGCTACTACGCACGGGTGGCTGGCGGCACCAGCAGCTCGATGAAGAACGTGTCGCGCGCACAGATCCTGGCGCTGCCGATCCTGCTGCCGCCACTGCCCGAACAACACCGCATCGTCGCCAAGGTCGATGAACTGATGGCCCTGTGCGACCGGCTGGAAGCGCGGCAGCAGGACGCCGAGGCCGCGCACGCCCGGCTGGTGCAGGCGCTGTTGGACAGCCTCACCCAGGCGCGGGATGCCGACGAGGTTCAGGCTTGCTGGCAGCGGGTGGCGGGGCAGTTCGGCACGGTGTTCAGCACCGATGCCAGCGTGGAAGCGTTGAAGCAGACGGTGATGCAGCTGGGCGTCGAAGGACGACTTTGCCCTGGCGTGCCGCGGTCGGCGTGGCGGCTTCAGACGATCAACGAGTTCTGCACAGTGCAAGGAGGCATCCAGAAAACGCCGCTGCGAGCACCGGTGCGGCATCACTTTCCGTACCTGCGGGTGGCCAACGTGCAGCGCGGCCGCATCGATATCGCGCAGCTGGAGCGGTACGAGCTCGCGCCAGACGAACTGGATCGCTGGCGCCTGAATGCAGGTGATCTGCTCATCGTGGAAGGCAACGGCAGCGAGAGCGAGATCGGCCGTTGCGCGATCTGGCGTGGCGAGGTGGATGATTGCGTCTACCAGAACCATTTGATGCGCGTCCGACCGACCGGCGACGTTGCCGTCGAGTACTTGGCGCTCTACCTCAACTCGCCAGTCGGTACAGCACACATGCGGCGCTTGGCCATCACCACCAGCGGCCTGTTCAACCTCAGCGTGGGCAAGATCAGAAGCATCCCGGTCGAACTGCCGCCGCCGGCCGAACAACACCGCATCGTCGCCAAAGTCACCGAACTCCTCGCGCTCTGCGACCAGCTCAAAGCCCGCATCGCCGCCGCCCGCGCCAAGCACGCGCAGCTGGCCGAGGCGCTGGTGGCGCAGGCGGTCGCCGCCTGAGAAGGGATGCCCGGCGGCTACAGGCCCTGAAACTTCCTGCTGGACGAGTGCTGCCAGGGGATGCGGAAGCCACCGCCTTCCGTCAGCCTGGCGTGCTCCAGCACCTGCGGCCACCACAGCACCAGCCTTGATGACTTCATCCAGAAGGGCTGCTTGGCCCACTGCGGGTCGAGCACGTAGACCGTGTGGCCGGCGCGCCGCAGGGCTTCGCGCTCCTGCCCTCGGCTCTTGGCGAACTTGTCGATGCTGATGATGTACCAGCCCGGCCCCAGGGCCGGTATCCACTCCAGGTCGGGCGTGCTGCGGCGGAACCTGTCGCTGAGGTGGATGACCTCGTCCACGCCGGGCTCGGACGTGCAGAGCTCGCCGATGGCGTGCGCCAGATCAGGAGGCAGATTGGCGTCGAACAGGAACCGCACGCCGAAAGGATCAGGCTGCGAGTTGCTGCTCGAAGGCGACGGCGGCCTTCACCTCTTGCGGCTTGACGCGGTAGAGGCGCGCCACGCGCTCGACGTTGTCGCCTTCGGCCTTGCAGGCCGCTGCCAGCGTGTCGGTGGGCACCCCGCCCTCGGCCACGATGGGCTCACCGAACTGCAGCTGCGGATCCAGCACCACCAGCCGCTTCTTAGGCACCGGGAACCAGCGCAGCGCCGTGGCGTCGGCGCTGTACTCGATGCCTTCCAGCAGGCTGGGCCGAATCACCGCGTCGATGGCGAACTGCTGCCGGCGCAGGTCCAGCAGCTTGGTGTCTTCGCCCGCCCGGTCGACGGCTTCCAGGAAGATCTTCTTGCCGTCGGTGACGAAGCGCTTCGAGTGCAGCGGGTAGTCACCCAGCGTTTCCCGGGCCACATCAATCGTCGCCCGGATGACCTGCAGGCTCACACCCTGCTCGATGAAGCGGGCCACGGTACGCAACTCCAGCAGGTCCTGGAAGCCCAGCACCTGCTCATCGCCGAATTCCTCGTCCTGGGCATGCTGCAGGGTCCACAGCGGACCAGAAACCTTGCGGCCATCACCGTACTTCCAAGAGTACCCCTTCAACCAGCGGCGAACCGTGCGCAACTCCGCCCCCACGAGCCTCGCGGCCCGTGGCAGCGGGTACATGCCTGTACCGAGGAGGGTGGAGGGAGTGTTCATGATTTCGGGGAAGTTTACGCCTCACGCCTGATCGGCCGCCATCGCTTTGGGCGGGGTCACGGGCGCGCAACCCCTTGATCGCCCAGAACCAGCGCGACAGTGACACTGCTGAACCTGAAGTGTTCCAGCGCCTGAGACGAGGTGAGCGACTGGATCGACCGTCATGGCTTGATCGCCAACGCCGATCTGGACGCGCTGTTGCTGGCCAAGCTGCCCGATGTGCTCAGCCCGGAACAAAAGGCCAACATGGTCAAGAACCTTCTCCAGGCCATGCGCCTTGGCGGACTGGTACACCGGCAAGGCCCTCGGGGACAGGGATTGGCGACCGGGAGCCGGCCCGGAGGCGCTTGTCTAGATCGGTTGCCGGCGCTTGGCTTGTCCCGGCAGAGTGGAGTCAAGTTATTGATTTGATTGATTTCTAGACGGGGTCCGTCTGGATTTTCTAGACAAAGCCCTATCCAAGGCGTGCCGGGACATTGCCACCGAATCGGACAAGGCCAGGATCAAGTTCAGCCGCATCGACCCGCATCAGTTCGGCCGCGCGCGGCAGGCTGATCAGGTCCTCGGCCAGCGCGCGATAGACCAGGGACTCGAAACGGCGCGGCTGCTCAGCCAGCAAGGGCTCGGGCTCGGCCTTCTTCCAGCCGTGGGTCGCGAACTGGATGTTCATGGACGTATAGCCCGGCTCGGTGATCAGCTGCAGATCCTTCAGCCTGCGCAAGGCGAGCGCCATCGACACGCCGTAGCGGCGCTTGGCGTTCAGCAGTTCGGCCGCCAGCACGCGCGTGCGGCAGTGGCTGCCGAAGTCGGCCCGCACCCGCTCGGCCGGGTACAGGAAGGCACCTGCGAAGCGGTGGCAGCAGGTCTCCTTGCCCTTCTCGGGCATGTCCGCAGGCAGATCCATCACCCAATGTCCCAGCTCGTGCGCGGCGGTGAAGCGGATGCGTTCGCCGGGGCGGCCGCCGTTCAGCGCGATCAGCACATGCTGCTCGTCGTGGGTGGCGGCACAGGCACCGTCGAAGCCGTCGTGATCGTCCAGCAGCGCCACCTTGATGCCGTGCTCTTCCAGAAGCTCGGCCAGATGGGCGATGGCGTCACCGCCGATGGCCCACTGCGCACGCAGCTCCTCAGCGGCCGATTCGGCCTGCTCGAAGCTGCTCACGCCGAACGCGCGCGCGGGCTGCAGGGGCGGCTGGGCGGCTGCGTCCGGCTCGAAGCAACGCTCCAGGCTGGCGTAACGCTCCAGGTGGTCGCGCATCTGCTCGCCGATCTGGTCCTGGCGCTTCTGCGGCATGCGGGCGAGCTTGCGGAACTCCAGCGCCGACAGCTGCACCCCGTCGGGACGGAAAAAGTACTCCGGCTTGACCGACAGCGCCTTCGCCAGCTGCAACAGCCGGGTCGAATTGGGCGGTGGTCCGCCCGTCTCGAACTTGCTCAGCCCCTGCTTGCTGATGTCGCCGAGACTGCGCGCCAGCGCCTCCAGGCTCAACCCTCTCAGCAGACGCGCCCGGCGGATTCGATCGTGAAGCATCGTGCTCTCCTGGGTTGACGAATTTTAGGTCGACCTAAATTTTGTCAACCATAAAACTGCACCCGCATGTGGGGTCTGAACGTCGGGAACAGCAGAACCGACGTGCAGCCCTCAAATGGGCGACTCGGCATCGTGCCCTTGGGCTCAGTCAGTCGGCGTCGCCATCCCCGACGCCGCCCGCAGCCCGCTTCGCCCCATGCGGGCAATACCCCGGCCGCGGCCCGACCTGCGGGTGCTTGCGGCAGGTGCCTGGCCGCCGCTCGTAGACGCTGCAGCGGCGCGTGGCCTCGTTGAGGAACTGGCAGTCGCCGTTGGCGCGGCGCGCCATCGTGAAGATGCCGTCCTTCTGGTTGTAGCGCTCGACCTGCTTGCTCTTCACCAGCCGGCGGGCGATCAGGCGGGGTTCCTCGTGCTCGGCCTCGAAGGCGTCGACCAGGCCCAGGCGCACGAGGTCGGGCAGCCGGATCTCCACCGGCATCGTGCAGCAGTTGGCCGCGCAGCTGTCGCACAGGCCGGCGCGGTAGCGCGTCCAGGTTTCGGTGCGGTCGACATCGACGAAGCTGATCGAGGAGCGCATCGCAGGCACAAAGCAAAACGCCCAGCAGGTTGTGCTGGGCGCTTTTCAAATTTGGTGGCCAAGGGCGGAATCGAACCACCGACACGCGGATTTTCAATCCGCTGCTCTACCAACTGAGCTACTTGGCCGTCGAGCCCGCAACTATAACATCAGTTCCGGGCTTGTCCAGCAAATTCAGGGGCCGGGGTCAGTTGCCGCCCCGTTTGCTGCGCCCGAGGTCCACGCCCAGTTGTTTGAGTTTGCGGTAGAGGTGGGTGCGCTCCAGGCCGGTGCGTTCGGCCACGCGGGTCATGCTGCCGTTCTCGCGGGCGAGGTGGAATTCGAAGTAGGCCTTCTCGAAGGCGTCGCGGGCTTCGCGCAGTGGGCGGTCGAGCGAGAAGCTCTGTTCGCTCAAAGGGCCGGTGACGACTGCCAGGGTCGGCGCAGGGGTGTGGTTGACCGCCATGCCCGCCTGCGCTGGCGGCAGGGCGTGCCCATAGCCGGTGTTGTGCAGCGCATGGCCGTTGCTGGCCATCGGCGGCGGTGCGGCGCCGTAGCCGCCAAAGGACAGGGGAGCGGGTTCGCTGGGCGCGAAGTCGCGCTCCAGCCGGGCAGGTGCCATCGCGCTGGTGACCGCAGGGCGGGGCGCGGGTTTGGCCAGGCCCTGCTCGACGGCCCGCAGCAGCTTCTGCAGGGTGATGGGCTTCTCGAGGAAGGCCATGGCGCCGTACTTGGTGGCCTCGACGGCGGTGTCGATGGTGCCGTGGCCGGACATCATGATCACCGGCATGTTGAGTTGGGCGCAGGCGCCCCACTCCTTGAGCAGGGTGATGCCGTCGACGTCGGGCATCCAGATGTCCAGCAGCACCAGGTCGGGTCGCTGGCGCTCGCGCAGCCGCCGCGCCTGGACGGCGTTTTCGGCCAGTTCGACGCTGTGCCCTTCGTCCGTCAGGATTTCCTGCAGCAGGGCACGGATGCCCATTTCGTCATCGACTACAAGGATGTTGGCCATTTAGGGATCAGGACACGCTCACGATGGGGGCACGGTCGCAGCGGGAGAGGCAGGTGCAACCAGGTACGGCTCGCCCGGATCGGCGGACCAACGGGAAAATGATATCGAAACTTCGGCCCCGTTCAGCGCCGATGACGTGCCGGCTTCTTGCGTTTCGTCAGCCAGATTGCCCAGACGGATGCGTGCGCCGTGTTCCTCGACAATCTTTCGGACCACCGCAAGACCCAGCCCGGTGCCCTTGGCCTTGGTGGTGACGTAGGGTTCAAAGGCGCGTTTGAGCAGGGTCTCGGCGAAGCCGGGGCCGTTGTCGCAGACTTTCAGTCGCACCGCGCGCAGCCGGCCTTCACCGTCGCGCAGGGCTTCGGTGCGCAGCTGCACACGGCCGTCGGGGCGGTCTGCCACCGCATCGAGACCGTTCTGCACCAGGTTGTGGATGACCTGCCGCAGCTGGGAGGCATCCCCCAGGATGGGGGGCAGTCCGCTGCCGAGCCCGGCGCGCAGCTGGCCCTGCTCCTGGGGGGCTGCGTACAGGCCGAGCACCTCGCCGACCAGGGCGTTGAGGTCCAGCGGCTGCAGCTTGGCCGCCGGCAGGCGGGCGTAGTCGCGGAACTCGTTGACCAGGGTCTTCATGGCCTGCACCTGAGCGACGATGGTGCGCACACAGCGTTCGAGCATCTGCTGGTCCGGCCCGCTCAGGCGGGGCCCCAGCTTGTGCTCCAGCCGCTCGGCCGACAGCTGGATGGGGGTGAGCGGGTTCTTGATCTCATGGGCGACGCGGCGCGCCACCTCGGCCCAGGCGACGCTGCGCTGGGCGGACACCACGTCGGTGATGTCGTCCACGATCACCAGTCGGGCCCCGTCGGGCAGGTAGGCGCCCCGCAGCAGCAGGACCGTCCGGGCGCCGGCCGACGCATCGACGGGGCCGCCCCCGCCCAGTTCCAGGGTGGCCTGCCAGTGGTCGCTGGCGGCGGCGCTGCCGGGCTCGAGCTCCTGGGCGTGGGCAGTGAAGCGGGCCTCCACCTCGGCGGCCAGTGTGGCCAGGTCGGGCACGTCGGCCAGGAAACGGCCACGCAGGTCGTCCAGCGGCACGCGCAGGATCCGACCCGCCCCGGGGTTGACGGTGCCGATGCGGCCCGCGGCGTCGAAGAGGATGACGCCGGAGCTGAGGTTGTCCAGCAGGGTCTGCAGGTGGGTCTTGGCGCTCTCCACCTCGGCCAGGCTGCGCTGCACGATGCTGTGGCTGTCGCCGAGCTGGCGCGTCATGTCGGCAAAGGCCCGGGTGAGTCCACCGAGTTCGTCGCGCGAGGCAAAGACCTCCGTGCGGCTGAGGTCACCGCGCGCCACCCGACGCACCCCTTCGGCCAGCATGACCAGCGGCCGGCCGATCTGGTGGCCCAGTGCCGCGGCCATCAGCAAGGCGGCAAACACCCCCAGGATGAGCGTGAGCGTGAGCGTGCCGATGTACATCTTGCGCAGGCCCTGCCGCCCCAGGGCCAGCTGCTGGTAGGCCAGGTAGGCGTGCTGCACCCGCAGCGCGTTGCCGGCCAGCTCCGGCGCGATCGGCGTGGTGACCTGCAGGAAGCGGTCGTCGCGCAGCAGCGAGTAGTCCGAGGAGGGCAGCCAGGCGAGTACTCGCACGCTGGCCTGCACGGCAGCGGCGGGCGCGCCCTTGGTGGGGTTGGGACGGTCGTCGTCCAGACCGTCCAGCACGGCGGTGACCCGGCTCTGGCGGGCCTGGCGCAGCAGGCTGGCGCTCGGCCGTGGCGGCAGCAGGGTCACGCCCAGGTCACCGCCGGAGGACGCCAGCAGCTGGCCCTGCGGGCCCAGGAGGGCCACCGACTGGGCGCCCAGCTGCTGGCGCAGCCGCTCCAGCGCCAGCAGGGGGTTCTGCCGCCCCAGTTCTGCCGCACGCTGCTCCACCGCCACCCGGGTCTTCTGGCCCACATCGTTGGCCAGCAGCTGCAGGGTGCCGCGACCGAGGTTGAGCCCGGCTTCGAGGGCGTCCTCCACCTCGACGTCGAACCAGCTCTCGATGCTGCGCGAGACGAACTGGTAGGACACGCCGTAGATCAACAGACCGGGCACCGCGCCGACAAAGGCAAAGATGGCCGCCATCTTCAGCAGCAGCCGGCTGCCGAACTTGCCGTGGCGCATGCGCCGCGCCAGATGACCCAGCGCGATCAGGATCACCAGGCCCAGCAGGATGGCCACGGCGATGTTGACCCAGAGGATCCAGCCGAAATGCCGCTCGTAGAGCTCCCGGTTGCCGGTGGCCAGCGACAGCAGGAAGGCCAGCACCAGGGCGGTGGCACCGGCCGCCAGGGTGGCCACCAGCAAGGTCCAGCGCAGGGAACGTCGGGTCATCGGGTCAGGAAGTCAGCGGCAGTCGGCGGCGGCAGATCAGGCCAGCGGTCGAGACGGCGGCGACCCCTGCAACCCGCAGGGCCCAAGGCCTTCAGCGCTCCGCCGGCAGCGTGATCGTACGCTCGACCGCGAGTTGCCATTCGGAGCGGCCGGCGATGCTGATCTGCAGGGGCCGGGGCAGCTGGTCGGCATCAAGCCGGTACTGGAACACCACCGTGTGGGGGCTGTCGTCCTCCACCACACCCGCCTCCGCGATGCGCCAGCGGCTGGCGCGCTGCACCGAACGCAGGGCTTCAGGCAAGGTGGCATAGGTTTGGGACAGGCCGCCGAAGCTGACCCGGAAGTTGAAGGTCAGCGGCTGATAGCTCAGCCGCCAGGTGCGGCGCACCTCCAGCACCTGCCGATCGAACCAGTACCAGCGCGAGCGCAGCACCTGCACTTCCGCCACGAAGTACAGCGACACGCCGCGCTGCAGGGCCCCTTCGACACCAGCAGGCAGATCGAAGCGGGTGTCGAAGTTCAGCAGCAGGCCCTCCGGGTTGCGCTGCAGTTCCAGCCGAGCCAGCTCGACGGGACTGGCCGCCCAAGACCGATCGGGCAGGCCGGTGGCCATCAGCGACAGCAGCAGCAAAGGCAGGGCCATCCACCTCCGCCGTCCAGGACTGCGCGGCTGCACCGGATCGGGCTGCGCAGCGCTGCGCCGCAGCGCAGGAGCGCGGCGGGCGGATCGACGGACGGGCGGCAGCTTGGGCAAGGCAGGTCCAGCACGGAGGTGCAAAGGATTCACACAGCCCTCGCGCCACCGGGCGGGGTGGAGCGAGGGGGTTGTGTCTCCCGAACGAGATCAGACCGCCTTGTCGAGACGGGAATGAAAAAACCCGTCACCACTCCATCCGGCAGCCCCCTCGAATGACGGTGGATTCTCCGCGAACCCCAGCAGATGCCCTGGGCAAGGGCGTCGAATCCCTGTGGTGGTGCGTTGCAGGAACGCATCAACCTGCGCTTGTCCTTCGGCCCGGAACAGGGAACATGTGGTGAAGACGAGACGACCACCCGGTTTCAACAGGGGCCAGAGGGCGTCCAGCAGGCGGGCCTGGATGCGGGCCAGTTCGTCGATGTCCGCCCGACGGCGCAGGCGCCGCACGTCCGGATGCCTTCGCACGATGCCGGAGGCGCTGCAGGGAGCGTCCAGCAGGATGGCGTCAAAGGGGCGGCCATCCCACCAGGTCGCCACCTCGGCCGCATCGGCGCAGCGGCAATCGGCCTGCAGTCCCAGGCGGTCCAGCGTCTGCCCGACACGCGCCAGTCGCTGCCTGTCCACGTCCAGCGCCAGCAGGTTCAGATCGGCCAGCTCCAGCAGCTGCGCCGTCTTGCCGCCCGGGGCGGCGCAGGCGTCCAGCACCCGGGCACCGGCGGGCAGGTCGGTGGCGGTCTGGCGCAGCAGTTCATCGGGGTCCTCCTGCGGCCGGCCCAGCAGCAGCGGCGCACACAGCTGGGCCGAGAGGTCCTGCACCGACACCCGGCCGCTGAAGAAGCCCGGCAGGCGCTGCACCGGCACCGCCTCGGCCAGACAGACCGCCCAGCGACCGCGCGCCACCGCGCCGGGCAGCCCGGCGGCGCGCAGCTCCTCCACGTAAGTCGGTGCGTCGGTCTGGCGCAGGTTGACACGCAGCCACATCGGCGCGGCGCACTGGTTGGCCCGCAGCAGGGCCTCGGCCTGGTCGGGCCAGTCGCTGCGCAGCTGCTGCACCCACCAGCGCGGGTGCTGCCAGCGCACCGCGGGGTCGCCTTCCTCCAACTGGGGGACCAGCAGCTCCCGCTCCCGCAGGAAGCGGCGCAGCAGTGCGTTGACAAAACCTGCGCTGCCGGCGTAGCGGCGTCGCACCGCGGCGACGGCCTGGTCCACCAGGGTGTGGGGTTCGTAGCGGGCCTGGGCCCCCGGCCAGAGCAACGCCAGGGCGCACACCAGCAAGGCTTCCACCGGCGGCGGCGGGCGGCGGGTGGCCATGTGGCGGGAAGCGGCCAGCGCCCCTTCCAGCCGCCGCATCACGTCGAAGGCCAGAGCCTGAGCCCCCGGGCGGGCGGGCTCGGGGCAGTCCGCCAGGGCATCGCTGAGCGATCGACCGGCCAGCACCGCCTCCACGGCCTGGGCGCAGTGCCCCAGCAGTTGGGCCAGGGGCAGGGAACGCACCGGGCTGGCGGAGGGGGAACGGGCGGGCGGCGGTGGGGCAGGAGAACGGGTCACACCCGCCAGTCTACGGGTGCCGCGGGCTGCGCCTTCGCGCTGCGCTGCAGAGGCGGCTCCACGAACAGCCTGGCCAACGCGGGCGGCAGCGGGGTGTCCAGCAGGTGGCAGACCATGCGCAGCGCCTCCGCTGCGGCCAGACGCTCCTGCGCGTCCTGCTGGGCGGCCCACACCGGCAGGGCGGCCTCCACCCAGATGCGCGCCAGCAGCGGGCGCCGCATCCAGGCCAGTTCTTCCAGGGTGTGCAGGGCGCGGCCCAGTTCGTCCGCATCCGGTGGGCGACAGGACGGTGGGTTGGGTGCACTGCCCCAGAGTTGCCCCACCACCTGCCGGTACCAGGCCGCGCCGGCCGCCCCGACCTTGGCACCGAGGTCGGCCTGCGGCACCAGGCGCGCCGGTAGGCGGTGACACTGGCCAGGGCCTGACGCATGGCCAAAGGCAGGCCGGTGAGCTGGTTGGTGTCTCGCGCGCCGCCACGGTGCGGCGGCGGCAGGCCCAGCAGTCGGCGGCGCACCAGCAGC
Organism: Burkholderiales bacterium; assembly: GCA_016703325.1. Lineage (GTDB taxonomy): Bacteria > Pseudomonadota > Gammaproteobacteria > Burkholderiales > Burkholderiaceae_C > Sphaerotilus. The sequence continues at coordinate 266,113 of JADJCH010000062.1, forward strand.
CAGGCCAGGCGGTCGATGGGGCGGATTCGGCCGTCCGCCGTCATGACCCGCCGCATCGATCGCAGCAGCGCATCGCGGCTGGCCAGCGGGTCTTCGGCTGCCAGCCCCAGCAGGCGCTCCAGCAGCGGCAGCCGAATGGCAGCCGGCAGGTGCTCCACCTGCTCCAGCAAGGCCTCGGCCGTGGGCAGGTCCTGCAGCTCCTCCACCCAGGCCTGACGTTCCCGGGCACTGCCCGGTGTCATCAGCAGGGCCAGCAGCACGGCAGCACGTTCACGCTGCCCGGGCAGGGACTGCAGCCGCTCGCAGACCGCCGACGTCGCATCGTCCAGTCGGAGCGGAAGAGGCAGCAGGTGCCCCCATCCACTGGGCACCGGCGACGGCCCACCGCCCGCCGCCGCCTGCTCCGCGGGCGCAGCCGGAGGCGCCTCGCTGGGGGGCGCAGGATCGGATGCGGTGTGGGGGGGGAGGTGGGGCGGCGCGGTCACGGCAGCGGGCAGACGGGACGAACCAGGCGTTCTGGCGCCGGGCCAACCGCTGGTTATGGTGGTGCGTAGGCGGCCGGCTGTCCAGAGGCAAAGTGTTTCGTCTGCAGCCAGGCGCTGCCGAGGATCAGGCCCAAGGTTCAGCCCGGCACCGCAGACAACGGCAGGTCCGGCACCGGATGGAAGCGGAACAGGGCAGCCGCCAGGGTGGTCGGGAAGACCCCCAGCGCGTCGTTGTAGTCCATCGCGGCACGGTGGTAAACCTCTCGCGAGACCACGATCTGGGTGTGCAACTGGTCGCGCTGGCGCAGCAGCTCGGTCACCACCGGCTGCGGCCCTTCACCGGAGGTGAGGTCCTGCAGGGCGTGGATCAGGTCTTCCAAGCGCTGGCCCAGCGCCATCTCGGCCTCTCCCAGGGCCAGCAGGGCAGCCCCCTTCAACGGGCTGGACTGGGCCTCGTCGCAGGCCTTGCCGGCCGCCGCAGCGGCCTGCTCCAGCGCCTCGAACAGGGGGCTGCCTTCGCCCAGAAGAGCGCGGGAAGCCTGCGCCAGTGCCTGCGCCACCGCATGCCGCTGGCGCAGCTGGCTGACCAGGGGACGGAACCCGGTGCGCGCCGCCTGGCGCAGCCGCACCAGGCGGTTGTAGGCCCCCAGCAACCAGAAGGCCAGCACCAGACCCAGCCCCAGCAACCACAACCGCATCGTCTGGTTCATCGCGATGCACCCACTGCGGCCCGCGCCACCCATTGCTCGTGCCCCTGCCGCCGCAGGGCGCAGGCCGGACACTCGCCGCAGCCATGGCCCCAGGGGTGCCGGGCACCTCGTTCACCCAGGTAGCAGGTGTGGGTGTGCTCGACCATCAGCTCGACCAGCGCCTGGCCGCCCAGTTGCTCGGCCAGCGACCAGGTCTGCGCCTTGGTGAGGAACATCAGCGGCGTCTCCACCGTCATCGGTGCCTCCAGCCCGAGCGACAGCGCCACCTGCAGCGCCTTGAGGGTGTTGTCGCGGCAGTCCGGGTAGCCGGAGTAGTCGGTCTCGCACATGCCCCCCACCAGCACCGAGGCGCTGCGGCGGTAGGCCAACGTGGCCGCAAACGTCAGGAACAGCAGGTTGCGGCCGGGCACGAAGGTGTTGGGCAGCCCGTTGGCCTGCAGCTCGATGGCCCGCTCGTCGGTCAGTGCGCAGTCGCTGATCTGGCCAAGCAGCGCCAGATCCAGCAGGTGGTCGGCGCCCAGCTTTGTGCCCCAATGTGGGAACTGGCGGACCAGCTCGTCGCGCACGGTGAGCCGGCACTCCAGCTCGATCCGGTGGCGCTGGCCATAGTCGAACCCCAGCGTCTCGACATGCGCAAAGCGCTCCAGCGCCCAGGCCAGGCAGGTGGTGGAGTCCTGCCCGCCGGAGAGCAGCACGATGGCCGTCCTGTCGGCCCCTCGCCCGGCGGATACGCCGTGCGATCCCCCGAGGGGATCCGGGCCGGCTTGGGAGCGGCCCGGCGCTCGGCCCGGTTGCGGATCGGCCACCATCGCCGGTCTCAACTGCGGCACTCGCCCTGGCCCAGCACCACCCACTTCATCGAGGTCAGCCCCTCCAGCCCCACCGGCCCGCGGGCGTGGAACTTGTCGGTGCTGATGCCGATCTCGGCTCCCAGGCCGTACTCGAAGCCGTCGGCAAAGCGCGTGCTGGCGTTGACCATCACGCTGGCCGAATCGACCTCGCGCAGGAAGCGCATCGCGTTCGGGTGGTTCGTCGTCAGGATCGCGTCGGTGTGGTGCGATCCGTTGCGGTTGATGTGGGCGATGGCCTCGTCCAGGTCGGCCACCACCTTGACGCTGATGATCGGCGCCAGGTATTCCTCCGCCCAGTCGGCCTCGCTGGCGTCGACCACCTGCGCACCCGGCACGTCGGCCAGGATGGCGCGACTGGCCGCATCGCAGCGCATCTCCACGCCCTTGGCGGCGAAGATCGCCCCGATCTTCGGCAGGAACGCCGCTGCGCTCTGTTGATGCACCAGCAGCGACTCGGTGGCGTTGCAGGGGCTGTACTTCTGCGTCTTGGCGTTGTCGGTGACCACCAGCGCCTGCGCGAGGTCCACCTCGGCGTCGACGTAGGTGTGACAGTTGCCGTCCAGGTGCTTGATCACCGGCACCTTGGCTTCGGCGCTGATGCGCTCGATCAGGCCCTTGCCGCCGCGCGGAATGATGACGTCCACAAACTCGGGCATCGCGATCAGCCGGCCCACCGCAGCGCGGTCGGTGATCTCGACCAGCTGCACCGCCGTCTTCGGCAGCCCCGCCGCCACCAGCGCCTGCTGCACCAGCTGCCACAGCGCCAGGTTGGAGTGGATGGCCTCCGAGCCGCCGCGCAGGATGCAGGCGTTGCCGCTCTTGATGGCCAGCGAGGCGGCCTCGATGGTCACGTTCGGCCGGCTCTCGTAGATCATGCCGAACACGCCCAGCGGCACGCGCATCTGCCCCACGCTGATGCCGGTGGGGCGGCGCTTCACGCCGGTGATCTCGCCGATCGGGTCGGGCATGGCGGCCAGCTGCTCGCAGCCCTCGGCTACCGTCTCAAGGACCTTCGGGGTCAGGCGCAGGCGGTCCACCATCGGCGCAGCCAGGCCAGCAGCTTCGGCCGCGGCGATGTCCCGGGCATTGGCCTCACCCAGCGGCTCGACCGAAGCGCGCAGCAGGCGGGCCAGTTCGGTGAGGGTGGCGTTCTTCGCGCGGGTGCCGGCGCGCGCCATCTCGGTGGACGCGGCGCGGGCGGCCGCGCCGACCTGGGCCATGTAGGCGGGGATGTCCTGGGCGTTCATTCCTGGGATTGTGGCAGAGGGCCGGAAGAGCCCCGTGGGGCTCGCGGCACAGCCCGTGACGCGATGCGACCCGTGATGCGCTAGCATCACGCATCAACCGGGAACACGCCGATGCGGACCACCCTCGATATCGCCGACGATGTGCTGTACGCCGTCCGCGAACTGTCACGCCGGGAAAAGAAGTCGCTGGGCCAGGTGATGTCCGAACTGGCCCGGCAGGCTTTTGCCCAGCAGGCAGCGCCGGGGAACGTTGCCCGCGCAGACCCGTTGACCGGGCCCGCAGCGCTGCTGGGCATCCGGCCGCTCCCCTCACGCGGGGGTGTCGTCAGCCCGGAACAGATCGACCGACTGCTGGACGACGAAGCGCCCTGAAGGCCGTACCGCGATGCGCGCCCTGCTCGACGTGAACGTGCTGATTGCCGTGCACGATCCCGACCATCTTCACCATGCACGCGCACTGGATTGGCTGGCCGCCGAGATTCAGCACGGTTGGGCCAGTTGCCCCCTGACCCAGAATGGCTGCCTGCGCATCCTGAGCCAGCCGGGGTATGTCAACCCGCTGCCGCTCGCCCAGGTGGTGGCCACACTGCAGCAGTCGACCGCCACGGCGCACCACCGGTTCTGGCCGGACGATCTGAGTGTGCTGGAGGCTGCTGCCTTCGACCTCTCCAAGGTGCATGGCCACCGCCAGTTGACCGACCTGTACCTGCTGGGTCTGGCGGTCCGGCACGGGGGCCGGCTCGTCACATTTGACCAGCGCATCCCTCTGGGAGCGGTGCGCGGCGCGGCGCCAGGCCACCTGGTGGTGTTGTAGCCGCCGCAGGGGTCTCAGGTTGATCGGGCGTATCACGCGCCTTCGAAACCCTGCGGGTTGCGGCTCTGCCAGCGCCAGCTGTCAGCGCACATCTCGGGCAGGCCGCGGCGGGCCTTCCAGCCCAGCAGCCGTTCGGCCGCCGCCGGGTCGGCATAACAGGCCGCCACGTCGCCCGGGCGGCGATCGACGATCTGGTGTGCGATCGAGCGCCCGCTGGCGGCCTCGAAAGCACGGATCACTTCCAGCACGCTGTAGCCCTGCCCGGTGCCCAGGTTGACGGTGAGCGAGCGCTCACGCTCCAGCAGGTACTTGACTGCGGCGACATGGCCTTCGGCCAGGTCCATCACATGGATGTAGTCGCGCACGCCGGTGCCGTCGGGCGTGTCGTAGTCGCCGCCATAGACCGACAGCTGCGCACGTTTGCCCACCGCCACCTGGGTGACGTAGGGCATCAGGTTGTTGGGAATGCCGCGCGGGTCCTCCCCGATCGTGCCGCCGGGGTGCGCACCGACCGGGTTGAAGTAGCGCAGGTAGGCGATCTTCCAGCTCGGGTCGCAGCGCTCCAGCTCGTTGAGCAGCTGTTCGCCGTGCAGCTTGGTCAGGCCATAGGGGTTGGTGGCCGACAGCGGCGAGTCCTCGGTGATCGGCAGCCGCTCGGGGGAGCCGTAGACGGTGGCCGAGGAGCTGAACACCAGGGCGCGCACGCCCGCGTCGCTCATTGCCTGGCCGACGCTGACCAGCCCGCCCAGGTTGTTGCGGAAGTATTCCAGCGGTTTCTGGGTCGACTCCCCCACCGCCTTGTGGGCGGCGAAGTGAATCACCGCGCGGGCACCGTGTTTGTCCAGCACCTCGCGCACCCGGGCGGTGTCGTTGACGTCGCCGGGCTCGAACACCGGCGCCTCGCCGATCAGCGCGGCCAGCCGCTCCAGCACCTTCGGCGAGCTGTTGGCAAAGTTGTCAAAGCCGATCACCCGGTAGCCGGCGCTGCGCAGCGCCACCCAGGTGTGCGAGCCGATGTAGCCGGTGGCGCCGGTGAGCAGGATGGGGGTCATCAACAGGTCCGTTCGGGCAGGGAGTCCAGCCGCAGCGACGCGCCGCGATCGACGTGCTGCAACGCAGCAGCAGCCGTGATTCTGGCAAATGCGGACCGTGCAGCGCCCCCGATCTCCGGGATGTTGTGCACAGCCACCTACAATCCCGTGATGTTCTTCCAGTCGCTGCTCGAACCGCTGGGCAGGGAGGCGCTGGCGCGCACCACCCTGCTGCTCAACCATGTGCTCGCTGCCGAGCCGGAGGCCACCCGCCGGCTGCAGGGCCAGATCGGGCGCAGCATCGCGCTGGAATGGCGGCAATGGCCGGGCTTTCTGCCCCCGCCGCCGCGGCCCGTGTGGACCATCACCCCCGCCGGCCTGCTCGATCTGACCGGTGACGGCCTGCCGCCGGCCGAACCGGCGCCTGCTGCAGACTCAACAACCGCCGGAGAAGCCACGCTGACGGTGTCGCTGGGCAGCCAGGAGCTGCTGCGCTGGCTGAGTCTGGGGGCTGGCGGACGCCCGCCGATGGACATCCGGGGCGACGCCGCGCTGGCCGCCGAGGTGAGCTGGCTGGCCGACCACCTGCGCTGGGACCTCGAGGACGACCTGGCCCGCCTGATCGGCGACGCACCAGCGCACCAGCTGGCCCGGCTGGGCCGCCTGTTCGCCGACACGCTGCGAGGCTTTGTGCAGCAGGTGAGCGCACGCTTCGGAGTCGGCCGCTGAGCCGCCCGCCGGCGTCTGCCGCAGGCCCTCACCCCTCCACCGTTTCCCCCTCGGCAGCATGAGACACTGGCCCCGCCTGGCCCTGATCGCCTGGGTGATGCTGCGCCACGGCATGGACCAGCTGGTGCTCAACCAGCTGCGCCACCACCGCGGCCTGCGCCTGCTGGCCCGCCTGCTGGCTCTGGGCCGCACCCACGACGCTCCGCGTGGTGAGCGGCTGCGACTGGCGCTGGAGCGCCTGGGGCCGATCTTCGTCAAGTTCGGCCAGGTGCTGTCCACCCGGCGCGACCTGATTCCGCCGGACATCGCCGACGAACTCGCGAAACTGCAGGACCAGGTGCCGCCCTTCCCCAGTGCACAGTCGCGCGCCATCGTCGAGCGCTCACTGGGCCGGCCAATCGAGGAGGCCTTCGCCAGCTTCGATGCCGACCCGGTGGCCAGTGCCTCAATCGCGCAGGTGCACTTCGCCATCCTGCACGACGGCCGCGAGGTGGCGGTGAAGGTGCTCCGCCCGGGCATGGTCGAAGTCATCGACGCCGACCTGGGCCTGCTGCGTGCGGCCGCCTACTGGCTGGAGCGCATCTCGGCGGACGGCCGGCGGTTGCGCCCCCGCGAGGTGGTGGCCGAGTTCGACAAGTACCTGCACGACGAACTCGACATGGTGCGCGAGGCCGCCAACGCCACCCAGTTGCGCCGCAACATGGCCGGGCTGGACCTGCTGATCGCCCCTGAAATGCACTGGGAGCTCTCCACCGCCGACGTGCTGGTGATGGAGCGCATGAAGGGGGTGCCCATCAGCCAGGTGGACCGGCTGCGCGAGGCCGGCGTCGACATCAAGAAGCTGGCCCAGGATGGGGTGACCATCTTCTTCACCCAGGTGTTCCGCGACGGCTTCTTCCACGCCGACATGCACCCGGGCAACATCATGGTGTCGATCGCGCCGGAGACCTTCCAGCGTTACATCGCGCTGGATTTCGGCATCGTCGGCACACTGGACGAAACCGACAAGGCCTACCTGGCGCAGAACTTCCTGGCCTTCTTCCGGCGCGATTACCGGCGCGTGGCCGAGCTGCACATCGAGTCCGGCTGGGTGCCGGCAACCACGCGGGTGGATGAACTCGAAGGGGCGGTGCGTGCGGTCTGCGAGCCGCACTTCGACCGCCCGCTCAAGGACATCTCGCTGGGCCAGGTGCTGCTGCGGCTGTTCCAGACCTCGCGGCGCTTCAATGTCGAGATCCAGCCGCAGCTGGTGCTGCTGCAGAAGACGCTGCTGAATGTGGAGGGGCTGGGCCGCCAGCTCGACCCGGAGCTGGACCTCTGGGCCACCGCCAAACCTTTCCTGGAACGCTGGATGAACGAGCAGATCGGCTGGCGCGCCCTGCTCGACCAGCTGGAGGATGAGGCGCCTCAGTACGCCAAGCTGCTGCCCCAGCTGCCGCGGCTGCTGCACGACGCACTGGCCGCACAGGTGCGGCAGGCCGGTGGCGCCGAAGCCTCTTCGCGCGAGCTGATGACCGCCCTGCTGCTGGAGCAACGCCGCACCAACCGCATGCTGCAGGGGCTGTTCTGGGTGGCAGGGGGCTTTGTGCTGGGAGCCCTGGTGGCCCGCTGGTTGCTCTGGCACTGGGGCCACTGACGCCCACAGGCAACACCGGTCAGCACGCCCCCGCCCGGTGACGGCGTTGGCCTGGCTCTTGCGTGGCTGCAGTGTCCCGGCGCGGCGCGGCGTCCGATAATGCGCGCCGCTGCCCGTCCAGCGCCCTGCTTCGCCCTTGCCACCGCCACCGCAGCTCCCGGCATGAACACCACCCTGATCGTCTTCGTTGTGCTCTACCTCCTGGGCACCCTGGCCCTCGGCGTCTGGGCCGGCACGCGCATCAAGAACACCGCGGATTTCGCGATCGCCGGGCGCAGCCTGCCGCTGATCATGGTGGTGACCACCACCTTCGCGACCTGGTTTGGTGCCGAGACGGTGATGGGCATCCCGGCCAAGTTCGTGCAAGGCGGGCTGAACGCCATCGTCGAGGATCCCTTCGGCGCCGGCACCTGCCTGATCCTGGTGGGCCTGTTCTTCGCGAGCAGGCTCTACCGCATGAACCTGTTGACCATCGGCGACTTCTACCGCCAGCGCTATGGCAAGGGCATCGAGGTGTTCTGCTCGATGGCCATCATCCTGAGCTACCTGGGCTGGGTGGCCGCGCAGATCACCGCGCTGGGCCTGGTCTTCACCGTGCTGACCAACGGCGCGATGAGCGAGACCACCGGCATGATCGTCGGCACCCTGGCGGTGCTGGTCTACGTGGTGGTGGGCGGCTTCCTGGCGGTGGCCTGGACCGACTTCATCCAGATGATCGTGCTGGTGGTGGGCATGTCCATCATCGCCTGGTTCTCCGCCGACCTGGCCGGCGGCGCCGGCGTGGTGCTGGACAAGGTGGCCTCGCAGGACCTCTGGCGCTTCCTGCCCGAACCCAGCTTCCATGAGGTGGCCTTCTTCGTCGGCGCCGGGCTGACCATGATGCTGGGCAGCATTCCGCAGCAGGACGTCTACCAGCGCGTGATGTCGGCCAAGGACGCGAAGACGGCCCGCAACGGCGCGGTGATCGGTGGCGCCAGCTACATCCTGTTCGCCTTCGTGCCCATGTTCGTGGTGGCCAGCGCCGTGGTGGTGATGGGCGATGAAGCGATGAAACTGGCCCAGGACGACTACCAGCGCGTGCTGCCCACCTTCGTGATGGCCAAGATGCCGCTGGTGATGCAGATCCTGTTCTTTGGTGCGCTGCTGTCGGCGATCAAGAGCACCTCGTCGGCCACCCTGCTGGCGCCGGCCACCAGCTTCGTCGAGAACATCCTGAAGAACCTGCGACCGCACATGGGCGACCGCCAGCAGCTGCGCGCGATGCGGTTTTCCATCGTGGCCTTCGCCGGCATCGTGCTGGCCTACGCGATCGCCATGCAGGGCACCTCCATCTATGAGCTGGTGTCCTCCGCCTACCAGGTCACCCTGGTCGGGGCCTTCGTGCCGCTGGTGTTCGGGCTGTATTGGAAGCGCTCCACCACGCAGGGCGCCATCGCCTCCATCACCGCCGGCGTGGCGGTTTGGATCGTCTTCTTCCCGCAGGTGAGCACCTTCGGCGAGCTGTTTCCCGGCCAGCTGGCGGGCCTGCTGGCCGCCCTGGTCGGCATGGTGGTCGGCTCCCTGGCACCCCAGGTGCTGGTGAATCGGCACGACCCGGACCATCACGTCAAGGGCTTGAACGCCTGAATTGCGGCCCCATCTGCGCTGCCGCGACATCCGACACGGCGGGGCCGGCCGCCGGATGGCAGCGTCCTTCTCCGCGTCCGGACCGCCGGGATCGGTGTGTTCGGGGACCTATAATTTCCTGTTTTGCGTCAAGGGTTTAGCGATGCCGATCTACGCCTATCGTTGTTCTGCCTGCGGTCACAGCAAGGACGTGCTGCAGAAGCTGTCCGACCCGGCGTTGAGCACCTGCCCGGCCTGCGGGGCCGAGGCCTTCTCCAAGCAGGTGACTGCGGCGGGGTTCCAGCTCAAGGGATCCGGCTGGTACGTCACTGATTTCCGGGGTGGCAACAGCGGCACCGCCACGGCGGGCGGGAACGCCGGAGGCGCCGGTGGAAATGGGGCCACGGAGGGTGGCAAGGACAGCGCGGGCGCGTCCAGCCCCAGCCCGGGTGGCAGCGGCGACAACTCTTCGTCCACCTCCTCCACAGCCTCCACCGCCTCTGCGGCACCGGCCGCAGGTTGCGGCGGTTCTTGTGCCTGTCATTGAAGTGAAAAAATACATCATCGCCGGCCTGCTGGTCTGGCTGCCATTGGCCATCACCATCTGGGTGCTGGCGTGGATCGTGGGCGTGCTGGACGGCGTGTTCCAGGCCCTGGTGGCCACGGCCGCGGCCGTGCTGCCCGAAAGTGCGCAGAAGCTGCTCGACACCCTGGCCCACGTTCCCGGGCTGGGCGTGCTGCTGCTGCTGCTGCTGATGATGCTGACTGGCATGTTCGTCACCAACATCGTCGGTCAGTGGTGGATTCAGCAGTGGGACCGCCTGCTGAGCAAGATCCCGATCGTCAAGTCGATCTACAGCTCGGTCAAACAGGTGTCGGACACGCTGTTTTCCAGCAGCGGCCAGGCCTTCCGCGAAGCAGTGCTGGTTCAGTACCCCCGCCAGGGCTGCTGGACCATCGCCTTCGTGACCGGCCGCCCCGGTGGCGAGGTGGCCACACACCTGCACGGAGAGCATGTCAGCCTGTACGTGCCCACCACCCCCAACCCGACCTCGGGCTTCTTCCTGATGGCACCCCGCTCAGAGGTGCGCCCTCTTTCGATGAGCGTGGACGAAGCGCTGAAGTACATCATTTCGATGGGCGTGGTGACCCCCCCGACAAGCGACCCAACCCCTTCCAGTGGCAACGCCGTCCCGGCGCCGCACTGAGCTGGGTGCGCCCCTTCAACCACCTTCGCTCCCCGCACCCACATTCCCGGAGATTCTCGATGCGCAGCAGCTATGCCGGCCTGGTCAGCGAACAGCTGATGGGCCAGACCGTGACCCTGATGGGTTGGGCCCACCGTCGCCGCGATCACGGCGGCGTGATCTTCATCGACCTGCGTGACCGCGAAGGCGTGGTCCAGATCGTCTGCGATCCGGACCGCCCGGAGATGTTCAAGACCGCCGAAGGCGTGCGCAACGAGTTCTGCCTGAAAGTGGTCGGCCTGGTGCGCGCCCGCCCGGGTGGCACCGACAACGCCAACCTGGTCTCGGGCAAGGTCGAGGTGCTGTGCCACGAGCTGGAGGTGCTCAACCCCAGCGTGACGCCGCCCTTCCCGCTCGATGACGAGAACCTGTCGGAAACCACCCGCCTGACGCACCGCGTACTGGACCTGCGCCGCCCGGCGATGCAGAAGAACCTCATGCTGCGCTACAAGGTGGCGATGGAGGCACGCAAGTTCCTGGACGAGCAGGGTTTCATCGACATCGAAACGCCGATGCTGACCAAGTCGACCCCGGAAGGCGCGCGCGATTACCTGGTGCCCAGCCGCGTGCACGACGGCCACTTCTTCGCGCTGCCGCAGTCGCCCCAGCTGTTCAAGCAGCTGCTGATGGTCGCGGGCTTCGACCGCTACTACCAGATCACCAAGTGCTTCCGTGACGAGGACCTGCGCGCCGACCGCCAGCCCGAGTTCACGCAGATCGACATCGAGACCAGCTTTCTCGGCGAGCAGGAAATCCGCTCGATGTTCGAGGGCATGATCCGCCACGTCTTCCGCAAGACGATGAACGTCGAGCTGGGCGACTACCCGGTGATGCCCTACAGCGAGGCGATGCACCGCTTCGGCTCGGACAAGCCCGACCTGCGCGTCATGCTCGAATTCACCGAGCTGACCGACGTGATGGGCACGGTGGACTTCAAGGTCTTCTCCGGCCCGGCCACCACCCCGGGCGGCCGCGTCGTGGCGCTGCGCGTGCCGGGCGGCGCGGCGATGAGCCGCGGCGAGATCGACGGCTACACCGAGTTCGTCAAGATCTACGGCGCCAAGGGCCTGGCCTGGATCAAGGTCAACGACGCCGCCAAGGGCCGTGACGGTCTGCAGTCGCCCATCGTCAAGAACCTGCACGACCAGTCCATCGCCGACATCCTGAGCCGCACCGGTGCGCAGAGCGGTGACCTGCTGTTCTTCGGCGCCGACAAGGCCAAGGTGGTCAACGACGCGATCGGCGCGCTGCGCCTGAAGGTCGGCCACAGCGACTTCGGCAAGAAGAGCGGCCTGTTCGAGGACCGCTGGGCACCGCTGTGGGTGGTGGACTTCCCGATGTTCGAGTACGACGAGGAGGAGCAGCGCTGGAATGCCTGCCACCACCCGTTCACCAGCCCGAAGGATGGCCACGAGAACCTGATGGACATCGATCCGGGTGCCTGCGTGGCCAAGGCCTACGACATGGTGCTCAACGGCTGGGAGCTGGGCGGCGGTTCGGTGCGGATCCACCGCGCCGAGGTGCAGGCCAAGGTCTTCGCGGCGCTGAACATCTCGCCCGAAGACCAGCGCGTCAAGTTCGGCTTCCTGCTCGACGCCCTGCAGTACGGCGCCCCGCCGCACGGTGGCCTGGCCTTCGGGCTGGACCGCCTGGTCACGCTGATGACCAAGGCCGAGTCGATCCGCGACGTCATCGCCTTCCCGAAGACCCAGCGCGCCCAGTGCCTGCTGACCGGCGCCCCCAGCCTGGTCGACGAGAAACAGCTGCGCGAGCTGCACATCCGCCTGCGCAACGCCCAGGCCGCCGCTGCCCAGAGCTGACTTCGCTCACCTGCGGGTTCCAGCCAAGCCGGCCCGTGGGCCGGCTTTTTGTTGCCTCTCCTGCGGCCTCCCCCATCCGAGGGTTCGACCTTGCGCCAGCGCACGCTCCAGCGGATCTGACGTGAGGCAGCGCATCCCTTCGGAAGCCGCAATCCTCGATGCTGCGGGGATGAGTCACCCCCAACTTTCCGGCGCTGCGGAGAAGCTCCTGTCCTTGCTGGCGACCGGCTTGGCAGCGTTTCTGGGGGGCAGCGTTGCACTGGCCTGCGGCTGTGCAGCCGACCATGGGGCGGCGCTGTGGGCGGGTGTCCTGGCGTTGGCAGGCCACCTGGTCGTGCGTGAGCGCCGGGACGCGGCTGCCACCGTGGATTCCCGGCGGCGAGACCGGGCCGATGTGGCCGCCATGGTGGTCGGCGGCGCAGGCGTGCTGCTGGCCGCCCGCAGCGGGCCGGGCCTGGTCGGGGCCGGCATTGCCGCCGGGGTGCTGGGCTGGCTCGCCAGCCGCAGCAACCCTGCCCCAGGCCCGACGGCCCGGGCGCTGATGGCAGCGGTTTGCCTCTGGTGGGTGGTGACGGGCACAGACCAGGCCCATCGCCACAGCCTCAGTGCGATGGGGGCCCTCATCGGTGTGGGCCCTGCGCTCCTGCTGGCATCGGCACGGCTGCATGCTTCACGGGGTGTGGGTGGGCGTGGCATCGCGGCACTGACCGCTGTGTGCGGCCAGGCCTGGACGGCAGGCTGGGTGGTGGGCCGAGTGGCTTCCGACGGCAGCGGTGTGGGCCTTGCCGAGCGCGGTGGTCAGCCTGGCGGCGCTGCTGTGCCTGCACCTGCATCGCAACACGGCCGGACGGTGGCTGGCTTGGGGCGCCGCACTGCTCCACATCGGCCTGCTGGCGGCCTCGCTCTGGCAGGTGGTGGCCTTGCGGTAAGGCTATCCTCTCGGTCATGACGCCTGCTCCGCGCCCGCCCAAGATTCCGGAATCGGTCCTCGTGGTGATCCACACCCCCGATCTCGAGGTGCTGCTGATCGAACGCGCCGACCAGCCGGGCTACTGGCAGAGCGTGACCGGATCCAAGGACCGGGTGGACGAGGCGCTGGCGCACACCTGCCTGCGGGAGGTGGCCGAAGAGACCGGCATCCAGATCGGCACACCGGACGTCCCGCTGGAAGCGCTGCTCGATTGGCAGCTGAGCAACATCTACGAGATCTACCCGGTCTGGCGATACCGCTACGGGCCCGGCGTGACCCACAACACCGAGCACGTTTTCTCCCTGTGTGTGCCTGCCGGCATCCCGGTGCAACTGGCGCCGCGTGAACACCTGCGCCACGGCTGGTGGCCCTGGCGCGAAGCTGCGGACCGCTGCTTCTCGCCCAGCAATGCCGAGGCCATCCTGCAACTTCCGCAGCGGCTGCGCGCGGCCGCATCGGTAGTCGGGCCCCGATGAGAAACGTCCAACGCAATGCGTCGCAGGACTCGACCTGCCTGCGCGTGGCCACCTACAACATCCACAAGGGCGTGCGCGGCCTCGGTCCGCGGCGCAGGTTGGAGATCCACAACCTCGGGCTGGGCATCGCCGCGCTGGACGCCGACCTGGTGTTCCTGCAGGAGGTGCGGCTGTTTCACCATCGGGACGCGCGCCACTTCGACCGCACCTGGTTTGGCTGGCCCGAGCAGGGCCAGGCCGATTTCCTGGCGCCGGACGGCTACGAGTCGGCCTACCGCACCAACGCCATCACCCGCGATGGTGAACACGGCAACGCGCTGCTGTCGCGCTGGCCGCTGGGGGAGGTGGAGCACCACGATGTGTCCGACCACCGCTTCGAGCAGCGTGGGCTGCTGCATGTGGTGGTGCAGCTGCAAATGCGGAGGCTGCATGCCATCGTGGCGCATTTCGGCTTGATCCATGCGAGCCGGGTGCGCCAGGCCCGGCGACTGTGCAGCTACGTGGCGGCCGAGGTGCCGGCGGGAGATCCGGTGCTGGTGGCCGGGGACTTCAACGACTGGGGCGAGCGCCTTGATCCCGTGATGGAACAAGGGGGGCTGCAGCGGGCCCGCCCACCGGGACCGGTGCGCCGCTTTGCCACCTTCCCTTCTCGCATGCCCTTGTTCGGGCTCGACCGTGTCTACTCCCGAGGCCTGCGCTGCACCGGACAGCAGGTGCCGCGGGGCCCGGCCTGGGCCCGCATGTCCGACCACCTGCCTCTGGTGGTGGAGCTTGAGCTGGACGCGGGCTGAGGACCGCTCGCTGCAGGTGGATGCGATGGAGGACAGCGACACCATCGCGCCAGGTGAGGCGCGCTCCCCCACTTGGCACTGGTACCTGGTTGGCCGACCGGTGTTCACCCACAGCAATGAAGTGCAGCTGCTGCGGGGGGGCGAGGAGCTGTTTCCTGCCATGGTGGCCGCCATCCGCCGCTCCCGCCATGAGATCTGGCTGGCCAGCTACATCGTTCACGACGATGCCGCTGCCGAGACGGTGCTCTCCGCCCTGTTGGATGCTGCCGCCCGCGGGGTGCGTGTGCGCATGGTGGTGGACGGCTTCGGCAGCAATGCGGCCCAGGACTGGCTGGAGCGCCGGCTGGCAGGCAGCACGGTGGCCCTGGCGGTGTTTCGCCCACTGCGCCGCTGGACGCACTGGCTCCAGCCCGGCCAGCTGCGGCGCTTGCACATGAAGCTGTGCATCGTCGATGGAGACCTGGGCTTTGTCGGCGGCATCAACCTGATCGACGACCGCATCGACCTGCACCACGGGCGCAGCGAGCTGCCTCGGCTGGACTTCGCGGTGCAGGCGCGGGGACCGGTGGTGTCGCCGATGGAGCAGGCCGCCCGCGCCATGTGGTCTCGCGCCTGGTTCGGACGGGACTGGCGCGTCGAGGCCCGAACCCTGCTGCAAGCACCCCAGCCCTTGCGGGAACTGCGGGCTGCGCTGCGAGGCTTGCGTCTGACACGGCACCGGCAGAACGCCGATCCCCCCGCTTCACACCGCCCGGTTCAGTGCGCCTTTCTGGTGCGGGACAACCTGCGCCAGCGACGCACCATCGAACGCAGCGTCATCCAGGCGGTACGCAACGCGAAACGCTCGGTGTGGCTGGTGACCCCCTACTTCTACCCCGGAGGCTCCTTTCGCAAGGCGCTGAAGGACGCTGCGCAGCGGGGCGTCGAAGTTCACCTGCTGCTGCAGGGCAAGATCGACTACCGGCTCGCCGCCTGGGCCGCTCAGGCGCTTTACGACGACCTTCTTCGCCAGGGCATCCACATCCACGAATACCTCCCCGCCTTCCTGCACGCCAAGGCCCTCACGGTCGACGACGCCTGGTCCACGGTGGGCAGCTCCAACTTCGATCCCCTGTCGCTGCTGCTCAACCTGGAGGCCAATCTGGTCGTGAGTGACCCGGCGTTCGCAGGGCTGCTGCGCCGTCAACTGGAGTCGGCCGCGGCGCACTCACGTGAAGTGCGCCTGGACGACATGGCTCAGGCCCATGGCTGGACCCGTTGGGTGCGCCGGGCACTGGTGGCTTGGTGTGCCTACGTCTATCTGCGTCTGGCGGGCGTCTCCGGCCGATACTGAGCGGGGTCAGACCCGGCTTTCCGCCGACTGGCCGCCCGTCATCGCTGGTTCAGGCAGCGTCCCTCAACGCACGGATTCGATCCTCGATGGGGGGATGACTGGACATCAGTGCCAGGAGCCCGCTGGGGCGACCTGAAATGCCCATGGCAGCCATGCTCTGGGGCAGATCACCGGGGTCCATCCCCCCCAGGCGGGCCAGCGCGCGCATCATCGGTTGGCGCGACCCCATCAGCTGTGCTGCGCCTGCGTCCGCGCGGAATTCGCGTTGACGCGAGAACCAGGCCACGATCATCGCCGCCACCAACCCCAGCAACAGGTCCAGTACCACGGTGGAGATCATGTAGCCGATGCCGGGGCCTTCACGATCGTTCTTCAGGATGACGCGATCGACGAAGTAACCAATGGCTCGCGACAGGAAGACAACGAAGGTGTTCATCACCCCTTGAATCAGCGTCATCGTGACCATGTCACCATTGGCGACGTGGGCCACCTCATGCCCGATCACGGCCTCCACTTCGTCGCGGCTCATGGTCTGCAGCAGACCGGTCGAGACCGCGACCAACGCCGAATTCTTGAAGGCGCCGGTGGCGAAGGCGTTGGGCTCGCCTTCGTAGAGCGCCACCTCCGGCATGCCGATGCCGGCGCGCTCGGAAAACGCCGCAACGGTGCCGACGATCCAGCGGTGCATCGGCTCCGTTGAGTCATTGATGACAACGGCCCCGGTGCTCCACTTGGCCATCGGCTTGCTCATCAGCAGCGAAATCGTCGCACCGCCGAAGCCCATGATCAGCGCGAAGCCGAGCAGTGCCGACAGGTTCAGACCGTTGGACTGCAGAAAGCGGTCCACTCCCAGCAGGCGCGCAGCAACACCCAGCACGAGCATCACCGCCAGGTTGGTCAGCAGGAACAGAAGGACGCGTTTCATGGGAGTAAGCAACGCCTGCAGCGCAGCGAAGAAGTGAATGGCAAGCGCTTAGATGGGCACCAGTCTTCCGGGTTCAAGTGCAGCGGCAGAAACCTGATGGGCGCACAACGCAAAGAGCCGGCACAAGGCCGGCTCCTATTGTTCACATCAATGAACGCTCAGGTCACTCAGCCTTCTCGGCGGGAGCAGCCTCGGCGGATGCATCGGGGCGGTCCACCAGCTCGACAAACGCCATCGGCGCGTTGTCGCCTACACGGAAGCCCATCTTGAGAATGCGGGTGTAGCCGCCGGGACGGGCCGCGTAACGCGGGCCCAGCACGTCGAACAGCTTCACGACGCTGTCGCGGCTGCGCAGGCGGTCGAAAGCCAGGCGGCGGTTGGCCAGCGTCGGCTTCTTGCCCAGGGTGATCAGGGGCTCGACCACCTTCCGCAGTTCCTTTGCCTTGGGAACCGTGGTCTTGATGGCCTCGTGCTCAATCAGCGAGTTGGCCATGTTGCGCAGCATCGCCGCGCGGTGCGACGAGGTGCGGTTGAGCTTGCGGGGTCCGTTGCCGTGACGCATGGTGCTTTCCTTTGCTTATGAATTGCCGGGAGCCGGATCAGGTACTCCCGGTGGCACCGGATCGGTTCTCAGGAACCGACCCTGTTCGAATGGGCCGCCCCTCGCAGGGGAAACGGCCGGGACATCAGCGCTTGTCCAGCCCTTGGGGCGGCCAGTTCTCCAGGCGTGCGCCGAGGGTCAACCCGCGCGAGGCCAGCACTTCCTTGATTTCGTTGAGCGACTTGCGACCCAGGTTCGGGGTCTTGAGCAGCTCGGTCTCGGTGCGCTGGATCAGGTCGCCGATGTAGTAGATGTTTTCGGCCTTCAGGCAGTTGGCCGAACGCACGGTCAGCTCCAGCTCATCGACCGGGCGCAGCAGGATCGGGTCGAAGTGCTGAGCACGCGGTGCAGGCTGATCGATGAAGGCCAAGTCTGCCCCCTCCAGCTGCGCAAACACCGCCAGCTGCTCGACCAGAATCTTTGCCGAGGCGCGGATCGCCTCTTCCGGAGAGATCGCACCGTTGGTCTCGATCTCCATCACCAGCTTGTCCAGGTCGGTACGCTGCTCGACGCGAGCGCTCTCCACCGTGTAGCTGACGCGCTTGACGGGCGAGAACGAGGCGTCCAGCACGATGCGGCCGATAGACTTGGTCGGCTCATCGGCATAACGGCGCATGCTGCCGGGCACGTAGCCGCGGCCCTTCTCGACCTTGATCTGCATGTCGAGCTTGCCACCCTGCGCCAGGTGAGCGATCACCTGGTCCGGATTGATGATCTCGACATCATGCGGCGTCTGGATGTCGCCGGCACGCACCGGACCTTCACCGTCCTTGCGCAGGACCAGGGTGACTTCGTCGCGGTTGTGCAACCGGAACACCACGCCCTTCAGGTTGAGCATGATGTGCACCACGTCTTCCTGAACACCGTCCACGGTGGAGTACTCGTGCAGCACACCGGCAATCGTCACCTCGGTCGGCGCATAGCCCACCATGGAAGACAACAGCACGCGGCGCAGCGCATTGCCCAAGGTGTGGCCATAACCACGCTCGAACGGCTCAAGGATCACCTTGGCACGGTGACCGCCCAGCGGTTCGACGTTGATGGCCTTGGGCTTCAGCAGATTGGTTTGCATCGATAGTTCCTGTCAATACCCTCGGCTCGTTACACCGATAAGGCTGAGGACCAGCCGGACACCGGGACGCCACCGAAGTCCGGTGCGCGTGAGACGTCGGGGGGAGCGGCGTTCTGGAAACACCGCCACACTCGCATCAGCGCGAATACAGTTCGACGATCAGCGACTCGTTGATGTCGGCGCCGAATTCATCACGGTCGGGAGCCTTCTTGAAGACACCTTCCATTTTGGTGACATCCACGCTCACCCAGCCCGGCAGACCGATTGAATCAGCCAGTTTCAAGGCGTCCTGGATGCGCAGCTGCTTCTTGGACTTTTCGCGCACCGAAACCACGTCACCGGCCTTGACCATGAACGAAGGAATGTTCACGGCCTCTCCGTTGACGGTCACGGCCTTGTGGGAGACAAGCTGGCGCGCTTCAGCGCGGGTCGATCCGAAACCCATGCGGTAGACCACGTTGTCCAGGCGGGACTCGAGGATCAGCAGCAGATTGGCACCGGTGTTGCCCTTGCGACGCTCGGCCTCGGCGAAGTAGCGGCGGAACTGACGCTCCAGCACACCGTACATGCGCTTGACCTTCTGCTTTTCGCGCAGTTGCAGACCGAAGTCGGACGTCCGGGAACCGGAGGTGCGGCCATGCTGGCCAGGCTTGGAATCAAACTTCGCCTTGTCGCTGATCGAACGACGAGCGCTCTTCAGGAACAGGTCGGTGCCTTCGCGACGGGCCAGTTTGGCCTTCGGTCCGAGATAACGTGCCACGGTGTTGTCCTTGTGGAATCTGACGCGGATCCGGCAAGGCATCCGCGCGAGTCAGGGTCTTGAACGCCCCTGACGGTGGGCTTCAGGAAGAGGGGTTTTCAGCGCTGCTCGGCGCGCAACCTCAACGGAAAAACCGGCGGCGCACCAAGGCGCTCGCCGGACAGCCGAGCATTATAACCGGAAATCCGGCACGAGCAGATCGCGCGCCGACCCCGATCAGATGCGGCGACGCTTTTGCGGGCGGCAACCGTTGTGCGGCACCGGCGTGACGTCGGAGATCGATGCGATGCGGATGCCCAGGGAGGCCAGCGCGCGCACGGAGGACTCGCGACCCGGACCTGGCCCCTTGATCTTCACGTCCAGGTTCTTGATGCCCTGCTCCTGTGCGGCACGGCCTGCCACTTCGGCAGCCACCTGCGCCGCAAAGGGCGTCGACTTGCGCGAGCCCTTGAAGCCCTGGCCACCACTGGAGGCCCAGGACAGGGCGTTGCCCTGGCGGTCGGTGATCGTGATGATCGTGTTGTTGAACGAAGCGTGCACGTGTGCGATGCCGTCCGCAACGTTCTTGCGGACCTTCTTGCTCACGCGACGTGCAGCGTTGTTGACTGGTGCTTTTGCCATGACTCAGTTCTTTCCAGCGCGCAGGGACACTGCGAATTACTTCTTCAGCGCCGCGGCGCCCTTCTTCGGGCCCTTGCGCGTGCGGGAGTTCGTGCGAGTGCGCTGACCGCGCACCGGAAGGCCACGGCGGTGACGGAAGCCACGGTAGCAACCCAGGTCCATCAACCGCTTGATGTTGATCGAGATCTCGCGGCGCAGGTCACCCTCGATGGTCAGGCGACCAACTTCGTCCCGGATCTTTTCGAGGTCCGAGTCGGTGAGATCCTTGACCTTCTTGCTGAGCGGAATCCCGCAGCTTTCGCAGATCTTCTGGGCGGTGGTGCGGCCAATGCCGTAGATCGCCGTCAGCCCGATTTCAGCGTGCTTGTGCGGCGGGATGTTGATACCAGCAATACGTGCCATGAGGGTCCTCTGTTCGTTACCTGCGCAGTGGCGATCGGATCAGCCCTGACGCTGCTTGTGACGCGGATCGGTGCAAATCACGCGCACCACGCCATGACGGCGGATGATCTTGCAATTGCGGCACATTTTCTTGACGGATGCCGAGACTTTCATGGTCTTCTCCAAATCCGGCTTGCGCGAGGCTTGCTGACGGATGTCACTACGGTAAGTTAAGGCCTCACTTGGCCCGGATGACGATGCATTCCCTGTGAAGCCCGTCCAGCGTCAATCCATTGACTGCATTCTTGGACATCCAGGGACTCGCTTTCCTGTTTGAATCAACCAGCCTTGAAGCTGGCCTTCTTCAAGAGATTTTCATACTGCTGGGACATCACGTACGACTGGACCTGAGCCCAGAAATCCATGGTCACCACCACGATGATCAGAAGCGACGTGCCACCAAAGTAGAAGGGCACGTTGTACTTCAACACCAGGAACTCAGGCAGCAGACAGACCAGCGTGATGTAGACCGCCCCACCCAGGGTCAGGCGCGCCAGGATCTTGTCGATGTACCGCGCCGTCTGGTCACCAGGACGAATCCCGGGTATGAATGCGCCGCTCTTCTTCAAGTTGTCTGCAGTCTCACGGCTGTTGAACACCAGGGCCGTGTAGAAGAAGCAGAAGAACACGATCATCGCCGCATACAGCAGCACATAGATCGGCTGTCCCGGCGACAAAGCCGAGGAGATGTCCTTCAACCACCGCAAGCCGTCACCGGTCGCAAACCAGCCCACCACGGTCGCCGGCAGCAGGATGATCGACGACGCAAAGATCGGCGGGATGACCCCGGACATGTTGATCTTCAGCGGCAGATGCGACGATTGCCCGCCATAGACCTTGTTGCCCACCTGACGCTTGGCGTAGTTGACCAGGATCTTTCGCTGACCACGCTCCACAAACACCACAGCGAACGTCACCAGCCCCACCAGGGCGACGATGAACAGCGCCGCGATGATGCTCATCGCACCCGTGTTCACCAGGTTCAGCAGACCGCCGATGGCGCTGGGCAGGCCTGCGGCGATACCTGCGAAGATCAGAATCGAGATGCCGTTACCCAGCCCCCGCTCGGTGATCTGCTCGCCCAGCCACATGAGGAACATGGTCCCGGCCGTCAGGCTCACGATGGCGCTGACCCGGAACATCGGCCCCGGATCGATCACCAATCCAGCCGAACCCTCCAGAGCCAGTGCAATGCCCAGGGACTGGAAAATCGCCAAACCCAGAGTACCGTAGCGTGTGTACTGTGTGATCTTGCGACGTCCTGCCTCGCCTTCCTTCTTCAGGGCCTCGAGCGTCGGCACCACGTAGGTCATCAACTGCATGATGATCGACGCGGAAATGTAGGGCATGATGCCCAGCGCAAAGACCGTGAAACGCGACAGCGCCCCGCCCGAGAACATGTTGAACAGGTTCAGGATCCCGCCCTGCTGCCCCTTGAACAACTCCGCGAGTTGTTCGGGATTGATGCCGGGCACCGGAATGTGCGCACCGATGCGGTACACCACCAGAGCCAGCAACAGGAAGACGAGCCGGCGACGCAGGTCACCGAACTTGCCACTGCGCGCCAGCTGAGTTGCGTTGGTAGCCACAGAGATCCTGTTTTACGTCCGTCGCCGAAGCTCAGCCCAGCGTTCCGCCGATGGCTTCGATGGCTGCCTTGGCTCCGGCGGTCGCGCCGATGCCCTTCAGGTTGACCTTCTTGGTCAGTTCACCTGATTTGACCACCTTCACATTCTTGATCAGCTGACCCACCAAACCGGCCTGCTTCAAGACGGCCATGTCGATTTCTTCGACCGGCAGAGCCTGCAACTGCGACAGGTTCACCTCGGCGTTGTACTTCAGCAGTGCCGACTTGAAGCCACGCTTGGGCAGACGACGCTGCAGCGGCATCTGGCCGCCTTCAAAGCCGACCTTGTGGTAGCCGCCAGCGCGGGACTTTTGACCCTTGTGGCCGCGACCTGCGGTCTTGCCCAGGCCCGAGCCGATGCCGCGACCGACGCGACGCTTCGTGTGCTTGGCACCCGATGCCGGCTGGATCGTATTGAGTTCCATGACTTGCCTTCTCTCCCGTGGGTGCTCAGAGCACCTTCACGAGATAGGAAACCTTGTTGATCATGCCGCGCACCGCCGGGGTGTCTTCCAGCACGGACTCGCTGTTCATGCGACGAAGACCCAGTCCCCGCACCGTCGCGCGGTGGTCGGACCTGGTTCCGATCGGGCTCTTGATCAGCTTGATCTTGACTGTCTTTTGCTCGGACATCTTTCGCTCCCGGCCGATCAGTTGAAGATCTCTTCGACCGACTTGCCGCGCTTGGCCGCCACCTCAGAGGCAGTGGTCACATGCTTCAAGGCGTCGAACGTGGCTCGCACCATGTTGTACGGGTTGCTGGAGCCGAGGCTCTTCGCGACGATGTCCGTGATGCCGAGCACTTCGAACACAGCACGCATCGGACCACCGGCGATGATGCCGGTACCGGCCGGAGCCGGAGCCAGCAGAACGCGGGCTGCGCCATGTTCGCCGGTCACATTGTGGTGCACGGTACCGTTGCGCAGCGGGATCTTGACCAGGTTGCGACGAGCTTGCTCCATCGCCTTCTGGACCGCCACCGGCACTTCTCGGGCCTTGCCCTTGCCCATGCCGACGCGACCGTCACCGTCACCGACCACCGTCAATGCTGCGAAACCCATGATCCGACCGCCCTTGACCACTTTGGTCACGCGGTTCACCTGGATCATCTTCTCGCGCATGCCGTCGTCGCGACCCTCGTCAGCAACCTTCGGTTGAAACTTAGCCATTTCCTGTTCCTTCGAATGCTGCGGGGCCGATCAGAACTGCAGGCCGGCTTCGCGGGCCGCCTCGGCCAGGGCCTTGACGCGGCCGTGGTAAGCAAAACCCGAGCGGTCGAACGCCACCTTTTCGATGCCGGCAGCCTTGGCCTTTTCGGCGATCAACTTGCCCACCAGCGTCGCGGCAGCGGCGTTGCCGCCCTTGCCCGAAGCGCCGAGTTGCTCGCGAACCGACTTTTCCAGCGTGGATGCGCTGGCCAGCACCTTGCCACCGTCCTCCGAGAGGACCTGGGCATAGATGTGAAGATTGCTGCGGAACACGGACAGCCGCGCCGCACACTGCAGCGCGATCCGCGCCCGGGTCTGGCGAGCCCGGCGCAGTCGTTGCTCTTTTTTGGTCAACATGCTGCCGCTCCTTACTTCTTCTTGGTTTCCTTGAGGGTGACCTTCTCATCCGAATATCGGATGCCCTTGCCCTTGTAAGGCTCAGGGGGACGGAAGGCACGCACCTCGGCGGCAACCTGACCGACGACCTGGCGGTCGGCGCCCTTGATGACGATCTCCGTCTGCGTCGGGCACTCGACCTTGATGCCTGCCGGCATTTCCTTGACCACCGGATGCGAGAAACCGATCTGCAGATTCAGCTTCTGGCCTTGGGCCTGGGCACGAAAACCCACGCCGACCAGGTTCAGCTTGCGCTCAAAGCCTTTGCTCACCCCGGTCACCATGTTGGCCACCAGGGCACGCATCGTTCCGGACATCGCGTTCGCTTCAGCGGTCTCGTTGGCCGGGGCGAAGGTCAGTCGACCATTTTCCGCAGCCACCTGGACCAGCGCGTTCTGCGCACGCACCAAGGCACCCTGAGCACCCTTCACGCTGATCTGTTCAGCCGTCACCGCCACATCCACGCCTTGCGGGATGGCGACCGGCATTTTTCCTACTCGGGACATTCCTGCACCCCCTATCAGGCGACGTAGCAGAGCACTTCACCGCCGATACCGGCGGCGCGTGCTTTGCGGTCGGTCATCACACCCTGCGGCGTGGTGACAATGGCAACACCCAGGCCATTCATGACCTGCGGGATGTTGTGGCGGCCCTTGTAAATGCGCAGGCCGGGACGGCTGACACGCTCGATGCGCTCAATCACCGGACGCCCGGCGTAGTACTTCAGCGCAATCTGCAGTTCGCTCTTGCCCGATTCGGTCTTGATGTTGAATCCATCGATATAGCCTTCGTCCTTCAGGACCTGGGCAATCGCAACCTTCAACTTCGAGGACGGCACCGCGACATTGGCCTTTTCGACCATCTGCGCGTTGCGGATACGGGTCAGCATGTCCGCAATGGGATCACTCATGCTCATTGGATTTCTCCTGTTCGTGCCCTGTGGACGCCGACTTACCAGCTCGCCTTGACGACACCAGGGATGTCGCCACGGAAGGCCAGTTCACGAATCTTGCTGCGTCCCAGACCGAACTTGCGGAACGTGCCGCGCGGACGACCGGTGATTTCGCAACGGGCGCGCAAACGGGTGGGGTTGGCGTTGCGAGGCAGTTGCTGCAGCGCCAGACGGGCGAGGTAGCGCTCGTCCTCGGACTTACCCTGGTCAGCAATGGTCGCCTTCAGTTCCGCGTACTTCTTGGCGTACTTGGCGACCAGCTTCTCGCGCTTTTCTTCGCGCTGCTTGAGAGAGAGTTTAGCCACGTAACACCTCAGTTCTTGAACGGGAAGCGGAAGGCACTCAGCAGCGCCTTGCACTCATCATCGGTTCGGGCCGACGTCGTGATGCTGATGTTCAGACCACGCAGAGCATCCACCTTGTCGTACTCGATTTCCGGGAAGATGATCTGTTCCTTGACGCCGATGTTGTAGTTTCCACGCCCGTCAAAGGAGCGGCCGGAAATACCCCGGAAGTCACGCACACGCGGCAGCGCGATGGTCACGAAACGATCCAGGAATTCGAACATGCGCACGCCACGCAGGGTCACCATGCAACCGATGGGCACGTTCTCGCGGATCTTGAAACCCGCGATGGCCTTGCGAGACTTGGTGACCACCGGCCTCTGGCCAGCAATCTTGGTCAGATCACCGACAGCATGATCCATCACCTTCTTGTCGGACACCGCCTCGGACACACCCATGTTCAGGGTGATCTTCTCGAAGCGCGGCACCTCCATGACAGACTTGTAGCCAAACTTGGCCACCAGATCCGGAACCACCTTCTCGCGATAGAAGGCTTGCAGGCGAGCTTGTTGA
The DNA here is from genome assembly GCA_016703325.1 of Burkholderiales bacterium. Taxonomy (GTDB): domain Bacteria; phylum Pseudomonadota; class Gammaproteobacteria; order Burkholderiales; family Burkholderiaceae_C; genus Sphaerotilus. Next base: position 291,318 of record JADJCH010000062.1, read on the forward strand.
TTAGCCATTGCTGTTTCCTGCCTCAGGCCTTGATCTCTTCGCCACTGGACTTGTAGACGCGCACCTTCTTGCCGTCCTCCAGGAGCTTGATGCCCACCCGATCCGCCTTGCCCGAAGCCGGATTGAAAATGGCCACGTTCGATTGATGGATCGGCATGGTCTTGTCAACGATGCCGCCGGTCGTTCCCTTCATGGGATTGGGGCGAACGTGCTTCTTGGCCACGTTCACACCCTCAACCAACAGGTGATCGGCATCGACACGGACAGAAACCGTACCACGCTTGCCCTTGTCGCGACCCGTCAACACGATGACCTGGTCGCCTTTGCGAATCTTGTTCATGACTCTTCCTCGCCCTCGGCTCAGAGCACTTCGGGAGCCAGAGACACGATCTTCATGAAACGCTCGGTCCGCAGTTCGCGGGTGACCGGGCCGAAGATGCGGGTGCCGATGGGCTCCAACTTGGCATTCAGCAGCACGGCCGCATTGCCATCGAACTTGATCAGCGAGCCGTCCTGGCGACGCACACCCTTGGCCGTACGAACGACCACGGCGTTGTAGACCTCGCCCTTCTTGACGCGACCACGCGGAGCAGCTTCCTTGATGCTGACCTTGATCACGTCGCCAACGCCCGCATAACGACGCTTGGACCCGCCAAGCACCTTGATGCACATGACGGACTTCGCACCGGTGTTGTCCGCGACATCCAGTCGCGATTGCATTTGGATCATGTCTTGTTCCCAACTTATCCCGCACCATCAGCCAATTGGCCAGTGTTACGGACAGTCTTGGGCCCGTGTCACAGAGACGGGCCGAGCCTGCCGACTCACCACCCGAATCTGCGCCTGGGGGCGAAACCGAGTCGCGCCACACACCTCAAGATGTGCACTCAACCCAGCAGAGCCTGCGATTATGCAGGAGTTCAATTCAACGTGTCAAGCGAACGAAGCCATTCCCGGCAACGCCCGCTCCCCTGGTAGGCCGTGTTGGACTTGAACCAACGACCAAAGGATTATGAGTCCTCTGCTCTGACCAACTGAGCTAACGGCCCAGAGGGAAGCGGATTCTAGGCGGTCGGGCGCAGGCCTCCCACAGGGATCACTTCTGGCTCAGTGCGTTCCCGACCAGCCGGGCCGTGATGTCCACGATCTGGATCATGCGATCGTAGGCCATGCGGGTGGGGCCGATGACGCCGAGGGTGCCGACCACCTGGCCGTCCACCTCGTAAGGTGAGGACACCACCGAGAGTTCCTCGAACGGCACCACCGCGCTTTCTCCACCGATGTAGATGCGCACGCCGTCCGCCCGGCTGGAGCCGTCGAGCAGCCGCAGCAGCTGAGTCTTCTGCTCGAACAGATCGAACATCTTGCGCAGCGAGCCCAGGTCACTGCCGAAATCCTGCACCCCCAGCAGGTTGCGCTCGCCGGCGATCACCACCTGCTGGGCCTCGTCGCTGGCCGCATCACTGCCTGCCTGCACCGCAGCCTGCATCAGCGAGGCGATTTCGGTGCGCAGGGCATCCACCTCGCCCTTGAGGCGCTCACGCACGGCTTCAAGACTCAGGCCGGCGCAATGGGCATTGAGGTATTGAGTGGCCTCCGACAGTTGAGCCTGGCTGTAGTCCTGCCGCGTGAAGAGCACCCGGTTCTGGACGTCACCTTCCGACGTCACGAGGATCAGCAGCACACGGCGCTCGCCCAGTCGGACGAACTCCATGTGTCGAAACACGCCCGCCTGCCGAGGCACTGTCACCACACCCACAAAGTGCGACAGGCTCGACAACATCTGCGCAGCATTGGCAATGACGCGACGCGGCTGATCGGGCTGCAACGGCTCCACCTGAGCACCACCCACCGCCGCAGTCGAATCCAGGCCCGAGAGCGGGCGCGCAGTGAGCATGGCATCGACAAACAGACGGTAGCCCCTCGCGGTGGGCACCCGCCCAGCGGAGGTGTGTGGGCTGGCGATCAAGCCCAGGTCCTCCAGGTCGGACATCACGTTGCGGATGGTCGCAGGCGACAACTCCAGCCCCGAGGTCTTGGACAGGGTTCTGGAGCCCACCGGCTGGCCATCGGCGATGTAGCGCTCGACCAGGGTCTTCAGGAGGAGCTTGGCGCGGTCGTCGAGCATGTCGTCAATTTTAGGACGGCCCCTTGGATCCGGCACGAGAACCTGAAGAGTGGAACCGGCGCGCGCGCGCATCCAGGGTGTCACGGCTGGTGCGTGTCCCTGTGGTGTAATTTCCCGCATGGGCAACCGATTCCGACACGCGGCACTCGTGGGCAAACATCAAGCCCGCGGCATGCGCCCGCTGCTGGAGGACATCGGACATCTGCTCACGCGGCTCGGGCTGGATGTGACGCTGGAGGAGCAGACGGCACAAAACACCGGCATCCGCGACTACCCGGCTCTGTCCGCAGATGCCCTGGGGCGTCAATGCGACGTGGCCATCGTGGTGGGCGGTGATGGCACGATGCTGGGCATTGCCCGTGACCTGGCACGTTATGACCTGCCCATGATCGGCGTGAATCAGGGGCGGCTGGGTTTCATCACCGACATTCCGGTCGCACGGGTGGCCCAGGTTCTGAAGGCCATGATCGGCGGAGACTACGAGGAAGAGCACCGCGCGATGCTGCAGGGCCGGGTGCTGCGCAGCGGCGAGTCGATCTACGAGGCGGTGGCGATGAACGACGTGGTCACCCGCAGCACCGCCACGGCGATGGTGGAATTGAGGGTGGAAGTGGACGGCCAGTTCGTCGCCAATTTCCGCGCCGACGGCCTGATCCTGTCCTCCCCCACCGGCTCGACCGCCTATGCGCTGTCGGCCGGCGGGCCGATCCTGCATCCGGGCGTGTCCGGCTGGCTGCTGGTGCCGATTGCGCCGCACATGCTGTCGAACCGCCCCATCGTGCTGCCGGACTCCGGAGAGGTCAGCATCGAGCTGGTCAGCGGGCGGGAGTGCAGCGCCAACTTCGACATGCAGTCGCTGGCCAGCCTGCTGCATGGGGACCGCATCTGCGTGCGGCGCTCCGAGCATCGAGTGCGCTTCCTGCACCCGCGCGGCTGGAACTACTACGCCACGCTGCGGCGCAAGCTGCATTGGAACGAAGGCGCGCCGCCTGGCGACGGAGGACTCTGATGCTGGAGCGGCTGTCGCTGCGAGATTTCGTCATCGTCACCTCGCTGGAGGTGGAGTTTGGCGCCGGGTTTGCCGTGCTGACCGGCGAGACCGGTGCCGGCAAGTCGATCCTGATCGACGCCCTGCAGCTGGCGCTGGGCGGCCGCGCTGACGCCGGGGTGGTGCGCGAGGGCGCGACACGCACCGAGATTGCGGCGGAATTCAGCCGGATTCCGCCACAGGCGCAGCAATGGCTGGAACACAACGGCTTTGCTGCGGAAGAGGTGTTGCTGCTGCGCCGCACGGTGGACCACCAGGGCCGCAGCCGGGCGTGGATCAACGGCAGCACGGCCACACAGGGTCAGCTGCGTGAACTGGGCGAATGGCTGCTGGACATCCACGGCCAGCATGCCTGGCAGAGCCTGACCCGTCCAGCAGCACTGCGTGCGCTGCTGGACGACCATGCGGGGCTGGACAACCGTGAGCTTGCCAGGCGCTGGAGCCTCTGGCAGGCTGCCCGCCTGCGGTTGGCGGAGGCCCGCCGCCTTGGGGACGCCCGGGAGAATGAGCGCGAACGCCTGGCCTGGCAGATCGCGGAACTCGATCGGCTGGCCCCTGGCGATCAGGAGTGGCCTGAACTCAATGCCGAGCATCAGAAACTGGCCCACGCGCAGTCCATTCTTGACGCGCTGCAACTGGCCCTGGACTGCCTGAGCGAATCGGAGATCAGCGCCAGCCACCTGACCTCCCGGGCCATGGATGCACTGACGTCGGTCTCGGGCTTCGACCCGGCGCTGCGAAGTGCAACCGAGGTGCTGCAGGCAGCACAGGCACACCTGGACGACGTGACCCACAGCCTGAACGCGGCGTTGCGTCGCACCGAACTGGACCCTGACCGGCTCGGTGAGGTGGACGCACGCCTGTCGGCCTGGGTGGGCTTGGCGCGCCGCTTTCGCCGCCCGCCGGAGGAGTTGCCACAGACCCTGGCCGCCTGGCGAGACGAATTGCGGGCGCTGGACGCGGCCACCGATCTGGAAGGCCTGGCTCGTGACGCCGAGGCCGCCCAGCGGTCCTTCCTGGAGGAGGCCCGACGCATTTCGGCCCTGCGCAGGAAGGCCGCACCGGCCTGGAGCCAAAGCATCACTGCGGCGATGCAGACCCTGGGCATGGCGGGAGGGCGCTTCGAGATCCAGCTGACGGCACTCGATGAGCCGCAGGCCTGGGGACTGGAGTCCGTGGAGTTCTGCGTCGCCGGCCACGCTGGCAGCCACCCGAGACCGATCGGCAAGGTGGCTTCCGGGGGAGAACTTTCCCGCATCGCCCTGGCCATCGCCGTCACCGACAGCGTGCGGCCCGAGGCCATCGAACACGGTGCGGGCACGCTGATCTTCGACGAGGTGGACGCCGGCATCGGTGGTGCGGTGGCCCACACCGTGGGCAGGCTGATGCGACAACTCGGCAGCCAACGCCAGGTCCTGGCCGTCACCCACCTGGCGCAGGTGGCAGCCTGTGCCGATCGGCACCTGCTGGTCAGCAAGATCACCGAATGCGGCAGTACGCACAGCGACGTCCGGCCAATCGAGGGTCAGGCACGCATCGTCGAAGTGGCCCGCATGCTTGGAGGCCACGCAGACTCGAAGGCCAGCCTGGCCCATGCCCGGGAAATGCTGGAGTGCGTGGACAATGGACAGGCCCCAGAGCTCCAATTGGGCGAACTCGCCGCGCCTTGACTTCCGATGCCCTCCTCCGACACCTCTGACCTGCCCCCACCCTCCAGCGCTCCGCTCGGCAACGTCCAGCGCAGTGAACACGGCGGTGAAAAGCCGCCGGTGGTGTTGATCTCCGGCATTTCCGGATCCGGCAAGTCAGTGGCCCTCAACGCACTTGAGGACGCAGGCTACTTCTGCGTGGACAACCTGCCCACCGAACTGCTGCGCCTGTTCATCGAGCTGCAGCGCCAGCGCGGCATCTGCCGCATCGCAGTGGCCGCTGATGTGCGCAATCCGGACTCATTGCCCCGGCTGCTGCCCCTGATCCGGGAGCTGCGCAGCGAGGGCACACCGGTGTTGTCGCTGTTCCTGGATTCACGCACGGAAACGCTGGTGCGGCGATTTTCTGAAACACGCCGCCGTCATCCCCTGTCGTTGCTGCCCGGAGAAAGCGGCAACGAATCGCGCAGCGCCCTCATCGAAAGCATCGAACGCGAGCGCGAGATGCTGGTCAACCTGCGCGAAGCCAGCACCGTGATCGACACCAGCGACCTGCGCCCCGCCCAACTGCGCGCCTGGGTGCGGCAGCTGGGTGGCACCGCTCACCATGCGCTGGCGCTGGTGTTCGAGTCCTTCGCCTTCAAGCATGGGGTGCCGCGCGATGCCGACCTGGTCTTCGACCTGCGGGTGCTGCCCAACCCGCACTATGTGCGCGAACTTCGCGCCCTGACCGGTCGGGATCCCGGTGTGGCGGACTTCTTGCGCGCGCAGCCGGAAGTCAGCGAAATGCTGGACCAGATCGCCACCTTCCTGGACCGCTGGTTGCCGGCCTACGAACAAGACCAGCGCAGCTACCTCACCGTGGCACTGGGCTGCACCGGCGGCCAGCACCGCTCGGTCTATGCCGTGGAGACGCTGGCCGCACGCTACCGCCCCCATCTGGCCACGCTGATCCGGCACCGCGAGCTGGAAGCGCGCGAGGAAGCCTGACCTCGCCCCACCGATGACTGCCGGTGCCGCTGAACCCAGGATGAGCCCGCAGGGAGTGGAGGGTGCATGGCGACCGCTGGCCTTGTTTCCGCTGGGCACCGTGCTGTTCCCCGACGGGCTGCTGCCCCTGCGGGTGTTCGAGGCCCGCTACACCGACCTGGTCAGCAACTGCCTGCGCGAAGGCAGCGCCTTCGGGGTCGTCACCCTCAATCAGGGCGGCGAGCTGCGGCAGTCGCAGGCCGGCGCCCACTTTGAAGTCACCGGCTGCCTGGCCCAGATCGTCGACTGCGACAGCGAACGACCCGGCATCCTGCAGGTGCAGTGCCGGGGAACGGGCCGCTTCCTCTGGCGTGATGCCCGCCAGCGTGAGGACGGGCTCTGGCTGGCGGACGCCCTTGAACTTCCTGCGGATCAGGAGCTGACACCGCCGCGGGAACAGATCGGTTGCGTGAAAGCCCTGGAGCGGGCCATCGCCGCGTTGGCGCAGCGCGATCAGCACCCCTTTGCGCTTCCGCATCGACTCGACCAGGCCGGCTGGGTGGCCAACCGTTGGTGCGAGCTGCTGCCGCTGCCGCTGGCCACACGGCACAAGCTCATGGCACTGCCGGATCCCCGCGTGCGGCTGGCCCTGGTGGATGGCTTCCTGCGTCGCCACCGGATCGTCACCGAATGATCGAGGCGGGCTGAAGGGGGAGTTGCCCTCAACGCCGGACACAATCTGCAGATCAGGCCGCCGTCAGCTCTCGGCGCACTGGCGCCGGCAAACCCAGCTTCGACCACTCGGCACGGGTCCACCAGCGCCCGGCCCCCAGCACCCGCTCCAGATCATGATCCGGCACCGGACCGGACAGGCTCAGTCGCCGCGGGTGCAGGGTCCAGTCCCGATGGGTCAGCACATGCAGGAAGCCGGGCAACGACCGCAACTGCGTTCCCGGCTGCACGGCGGCTGACGCCGCCTGGCAAGCTGCTTCGTCGGAAAAGAGGGGCCAGCACCACAGCCCGGACCAGATGCCACGGGCCGGGCGTTGTTGCAGCCACACGGCGTCGCGCTGTGGATCCACCAGCCAGAGGCACCAATCCTGCTGTGACTTGCGCTTGAGTTTGCGCGTGCGCAACGGATAGTCCTGGGCACGCCCTTGCGACAAACCAAGGCAGCGAGCGGACCAGGGACAGGCTTCGCAGCGCGGCTGGCGAGGCAGGCAGACGGTGGCCCCCAAGTCCATCAATCCCTGGGTGTAGGCTGGCATCTGCGACGCCGCGGAGGGCAGGAGGTCCTGTGCCAGACGGTGCAATTGCCGCTCGTGGCGAGCCTCTGAGAGGTCGCCCGGAAAACCCAGCACCCGGCTCAGCACGCGCTTGACATTGCCGTCCAGGATGGAAACCCGCTCCCCCTGGCAGAAGGCTGCAATGGCCGCTGCCGTGGACGGCCCGATCCCGGGCAGTTCAACCAACCCGGCCGCGCTCGAAGGGAACACGCCGCCGTGCCGCTCCACCACCTGCCGTGCACAGCGGTGCAGGTTGCGGGCGCGGGAGTAATACCCCAGACCGCTCCACAGCCCGAGCACCTCGTCCAGTTCCGCCTCGGCCAGTGCCCTCACGTCGGGGAACCGCTCCAGGAAGCGCGGGAAGTAGCCGAGCACCGTCGCCACCTGGGTCTGCTGCAGCATCACCTCCGACAACCAGACCCGATAGGGATCGCGCGTGCCCTGCCAAGGCAGGTCGTGCCGTCCCTGCACCCGCTGCCACGCCACCAGCAAGTCCGACAGGGCTTCGGCAGAGGGCGTCTGGAGCTCGTCCAGGCCACTGGCCAGCGCGTCCGCACCGCCCCGGGCCCCCGGTGCCATGGTCATCGATTCGTCGATCCAGGGTTCAAGTCAAGCCTGGATCGCGCGCTGGCCGGAGCTTGCGGGGCCTGTCTCGCCGCCCAGGGGAGACTCCAGCGCCACACCCGTTGCAAGCGTGGGCAGGGGCTCCAGCACCGGCAACGCATCCAGCACAGGCAGCGGGTGCAGCATCGGCCCTTTGACGGTGGGCCGGGCCGGCGGCAGCGAGGTCAACGGCATGAAGGCAGAGGCCGGCGAACTGTCGGTGGCTTCGAACTCCCGTTGCGTGGCGGCCCGACGGGCCCCTTCGAACAGCTGAGCCAGGTGCACCTCGATGCTGGCCAGGCGACCGTCCTGGGCATCGAGCTCACCCAGGCGCAGTTCCAGCTCGCTGGCCGCACTCTGGATGCGCTCCAGTGAATCGCGCCGGCGCTTGAAGGCCTTGCGCCGCTCGCGCAGCTGGACGTCAACTTGCGACGAGGCGGTGCGATTCCAGAGCTCGATCTCGCTGGCCGCACCCTCGAAAACCACGCGCAGCCGCGAGATCAGCATGCGACGGAACTGGTCCAGGAAGCGCGGCTGAGCCAGCCGAATCGCCTGGCTCAGGCCCAGGTACTGAATGTAGTTGCGCTCGATCAGTGCGAGGTCGTCACGGAAACGCGACAGCTCCGGCGTGGAAGTCGCCACCAGGCTGAAGCCGAACTCGCTGTTCAACCGGGAAAAATAGGCCCCCAGCATGTCGCGCACGTCCTGGCTGCGCTTCTGCGCATCGTCGAGCATGCGCCGCAGCGAATCGAACAGTTGGGCGTAGGAGCGTTTGGCCCCCAGCTTGAGCAGCGAGTCGCGGATCGACGCGATCATGCCGTCCACCTCGTGCTTGAGCCGCTCACCCGAAAGCTGCTGCATCAACTCCTTGAGCATGCGCCCATGCACCGCCCGCAACGCAGACAACTGCGTGGTGCAGGCCTCGAACTCACCCGTCTCTGCCGCCACCCGCTGCAGCATCAGCTTGACCCGGCCGCTGTTCTTGCCGCGCAATTCGCGCAGCTCCAACAGCTGCTCGGCCAGATGACGGCGCAGGTCGGTGAGGTTGCGCACCGTCTGCTGCTGCACCACGGCCAACGCCTCCAGCGTCAGCTGCTCGAACACCGAGCGGCGCTGCGGCAGCAGTTGCTGCGCCAGCGCCTGCTCCAGCGCCAGCAGGCGCGAATCCAGCAACAGGCGGGAGTTGCCCTCCACCCGCGCCTCCAGCGCCTGCCTTGCCGACAGAGGGAACACACGGGTCAGCGGCATCTGCAGCGTCTTGGCCACCTGGCTGCACTGATGGGCGATCTGCGCCTCGCTGTACTCCACGCTGGACAGCGGGTCGTACAACGCATCGATCTTGTTGAGCACCACATAACGCGTCAGCGCCTGGGACGCCAGGTGGTCGCGCCAGATTTCGAGGTCCGACTTGGTGACACCGGTGTCGGCCCCCAGCACAAACACCACCACGTGGGCGCTGGGCAGCAGCCCGACCGTCAATTCCGGCTCTGCGCCGATCGCGTTCAGTCCCGGGGTGTCCAGCACCACCAAGCCACGCTTGAGCAAGGGGTGCGGCACGTTGATCACGGCATGGCGCCAGCGCGGCACCTCCACCTGCCCATCGGCCGTCTGCGGCGGGTTGTCGGCGGGGTTGTCGTCGTTCCAGAAACCCAGCGCCCGGGCCTCGTCGACGCTGGACAGGCGGGTGTCCATCACCGCGGTGAGTGCCTGGGCAAAACTGGCCGGGTCGTTCACATCCACCGACTTGCGCATCCAGGCAGCGGGCTTGCCACGCAGCTCGGTCAGGGATGCACCCTCCAGCCGGGTCTCGATGGGCAACAGGGACAGCCCGGGCGGATCCTCCGGATCCCAGCCCAGCTCGACGGGGCACATGGTGGTGCGCCCGGGCGAAGCCGGCATGATGCGGCGCTTGTTGTCGGCAAAGAAGATGGCGTTGATCAGCTCGGACTTGCCGCGCGAGAACTCGGCGACAAAGGCCACCACCAGCTTCTCGCCTGCCAGACGCTGACGCAGCGAATCGAGCATGTCGCTGGCCGCCTCGTCCAGCAGGCTCTGTTCACGCAGGTAGCGCACCAGGTCGCGCACCCTTTCCTCCAGCGCCTGCCGCCACAGGCCGAGTGCGTCGAGGCTGCGCACGAAGGGTTCGTGCACCGCAGGCGCAGCCGTCGGCGGCGTGTTCGTGGGGGAATGGGAATCGGTCATCACAGGGCCTTCAACCAGGCGGGCGGTATTGCGGATCATGGTAGCGCAGGCCCCGGGCCTCGGGTGCCGCCCCCCTCGATCCTGCGGAAGCTGCTCACACTTTGATGCCCTGTTTCATCTGAACTTGCAGGCAAAGTCGATCAAATCGGCAAATTTGATCAAATCCTCTCCCCGATCAGCGATGCTGGCAGCTGGGGCAGAAATAGGTCGACCGCTGCCCCTGCTGAATGCGCTGCACCTTGGCACCACAGCGGCGGCAGGACTGGCCCTCTCGGCCATAGACCGCAGCCTGCTCCTGAAAAGCGCCGGCTCGACCCTGAGCATCGTGGAAGTCTCGCAGGGTCGAGCCCCCCGCCTCCAAGGCGCGGCCCAAGACCTGCCGCACAGCCTCGACCAACCGGGCGCAGCGCACAGGACCGACCCGATTTGCTGGCGTACGCGGGTCGATGCCCGCCACGAACAGTGCTTCAGAGCAGTAGATGTTGCCGACGCCGACCACCACATCCCCAGCCAGAAGCGCCTGCTTGACCGACACCCGCCGCCCGGCCAGCCCGGCGCGCAACCGGGCCGCCGTGAACCCTGGTTCCAACGGTTCCACGCCCAAACCGGCCAGCAGGCCCGCAGCTGGCGGCAGATCCAGACTTACCGACCAGACCACCGCACCAAAGCGCCGCGGATCGTGCAAGCGCAGCACCCCGCGATCGGTGATCCACTCGAAATGGTCGTGCAGACGACGCGGCGCCACTGCAGCCGAGGAGAACAGATCCAGGCTGCCGGACATGCCCAGATGCAGCAGCAATCCGGGCGAGGGTTCCGCACGGATTTCGCCGCCGGCAGACGCAGGCTCCAAGGGCATCCAGAGGTACTTGCCGCGACGCTGCAGGGCGCCGATGCGCCGGCCAGCCAAGACCGACGGGCTGACGCCCAACGGCCACCTCAGTGCCTTGCCCTGCCAGACGCGCAGCAACATCGCCCCCTCCAGCGGTCCGGCCAGACTACGGCGGGTGACTTCAACTTCTGGCAACTCCGGCATCCGCGCATTATCAAAGCCCCGGTCGGTCGCCCGCTTTCTGGGGATTCCAGGCACGAGGAATGGCCAGCCCACTGCCTCCTAGAATGGATCCACACAGCTCCGAGTCCCCATGACCCTGTCGCCCCCCCCTCCGCTCGCCATCGGCCGATCCTCGCTCGCAGGGCGAGCCAGACGCCGTCGAGCCTCCTGGCTGCTTGCAGGCGCGCTGGCGGTCGCCGCACCTACCTCGGTGGCGGCACCTTCGGCCCTGGACGCCGAGCTGTTTGCCCAGATCCTCGTGAGCGAACTCGATCTGCGCCAGGGCGAAGCCGCTCAGGCCATCCAGCGCATGACCGCTCTGGCACGGCGGTACAAGGACGAGCAGCTGTTCCGCCGGGCGGTGGACATGGCGGTTCAGGCCCGGGCGCCGGAACCGGCGGTGGCGACCCTGAAGACCTGGCGGCAGACCCTGCCCCGCTCCGTTGCTGCAGCTGAAGTGCAGGCACAGATCCTGGCTGCGCTCGGACGTGCCAACGAGGCCGCCGAGGCCGCCAGGGCCTGGATCGAACTGACGCCTGCGCCTCAGCGTCCCGCCGTCCTGCTGGGCCTGCCACGACTGGTCGTGAAGGGCCAGCAGGCGGCCGCCCTCGTACCGCTTCTGGATGCCCTCCTGAAGCCCTGGAGGGACGCACCGGCGACGCGGCTGCCCGCCTTGCTGTCCACAGCCCGCCTGCGCATGGCGGCAGGCGAGCTGTCGCGAGCGGTGGATGCGGCCCGGGAGGCTCAGGCGCTGGATGCAACCTCGGATGGCGCGGCTGTGATCGGCCTGGAACTGATGGACCACGAACCGGGCGCCGAGTCGCTGGTGACAACCTATTTGAACAACGCCAGGCCGGCAGCCGGCATCGTGCGCATCGGGTATGCCCGCCGATTGACGGCGGCTCAGCGATTCAAGGAGGCCGCCAGCACTCTGGAAGCGGCCACCGCGTCCGACCCCCAGCTGGCGTCGGCCTGGCTGATGCAGGGCGCGCTCCAGCTGGAACTGGGTCAGCCTGCCCGGGCCCGGGACGCCCTGAAGCGTTTCGTCGAGCTGCGCCATCGCCAGGTGGCGGATCAGGCCGCACAAGCGTCGGCGGACGGAGCTGACGATGACGAAGCGGACGACGGCATCACCCAGCAGCTGTCGCAGGCGCATCTGATGCTGGCCCAGGCCAGCGAGCAACTCGGTGACTTCCAGGATGCGCAGGAGTGGCTCGATCGACTGGGCGAGCAAGCCCGCAGCCCTGCAGCACTGACACGCCGTGCCTCCGTGCTGGCGCGCCAAGGTCGTGTCGACGAGGCCAAGACCCTGTTGATGCAGCTGCCTGAGGGCACGCCCGAGCAGGCCCGCTCGAAGGTCCTGTCACAGACGCAGCTCCTGCGAGATGCCCAGCGCTGGCAGGAGGCCTACGATCTGCTGCAGCAGGCCAACTCACGGTTTCAGGACGACTCCGAGTTTCTGTACGAACAGGCCCTGCTGGAGGAGAAGTTCGGCAAACATGACGACATGGAGCGCCTGTTGCGGCGGGTGATCCAGATCAAGCCCGACCAGCAGCACGCCTACAACGCCCTGGGCTACAGCCTGGCGGATCGTGGACTGCGCCTCGAGGAGGCACGGCAACTGATTGGCAAAGCCCTGCAGCTGGCCCCGGGAGACCCTTTCATCACCGACAGCCTGGGCTGGGTGGAGTTCCGGTTGGGCAATCGGCAGGACGCCCTGAAGTTGCTGCGCGACGCCTACGATCGCCGACCGGACGCCGAAATTGCCGCCCACCTCGGAGAGGTGCTCTGGTCGGACGGCCAACGGGATGCAGCCTTGACCGTCTGGCGCGCCGGCCGGGACCGCGACGCCGGCAACGAGGTTCTGAAGCAGACGCTTCAGCGCCTGAAGGTCCGGCTTTGACCGGGCCGCCCCTGGCGCGGCGACTCTGGTTGCAGCGCAGCGCGAGGCTTGCATGGGGGGGCAGCTGGCTCCTGCTGGCAGGCTGCCAGTCCTGGACGGCTCCGCCGCTGGAGTTGCCGCTGACGCGCAGCGGTCGCCTGGCGATCCAGGTCGAAGGAGACAGCTCCCGCTCTTTCAGCGCCAGCTTCGATCTGTACGGCAACCCTGACCTGGGCGCACTGTCGTTGACCAGCCCGTTGGGCAACGTGATCGGCCGGGCCGAATGGAATCCGCGAGGTGCGAGGCTGGTCACGCCAGAAGGACGCAGGCACTACAGGTCGGTGGACGAGTTGTCGGACGACCTTCTCGGGGAGCAGGTGCCGCTGCTGGCATTGTTCGACTGGATGGAAGGCCGTCCTTCCAGCATCAGCCCCGGGCCCGTCGTGGCCCTTGCGGACAGCAGCGGATTCCGCCAATCCGGGTGGGACGTGGACAACCGCCGGGCGTCCGACGGGCGGATCTCGGCGCGCCGCCATCGGCCTGAGCCCCCAGTGACCCTGCGGCTGGTGCTCGATCCGCGTTGAGTCCGCACTGGTCGACCAGATTCTGAACTGCAGGCGGGCGCAGCCAACCGTTGGACCGACCGGCACTATCCTTCCGCCTATGGCCCTGACGCAACTGCTGGACCTTCCAGCCCCTGCCAAACTGAATCTCTTCCTGCATGTGGTCGGCCGTCGATCGGACGGCTATCACCTGCTTCAGTCGGTCTTCGTCCTGATCGACTGGATGGACACCCTGCACCTGGACCTGCGCCGCGACGGCCAGATCAGTCGCGAGGATCTCGGGACCAGGCTGCCAGACGATGACCTGTGCCTGCGGGCTGCGCGCATCCTGCAGGAGGTCAGCGGCTGCCATCTGGGCGTGCACATCGGCATCGAGAAGCGGGTGCCCTGGGGTGCCGGACTGGGCGGCGGCAGCTCCGACGCGGCCACCGTCCTGCTGGGCTTGAATCGGCTTTGGGGACTGGACTGGACACGGCAGCGGCTGCTGGACATTGGATTGAAACTGGGCGCGGACGTGCCCTTCTTCATCGGGGGTCGCAATGCCTGGGTAGAAGGCATCGGGGAGAGCCTGACACCGATTGAACTGCCCAGCTCGCAGTTCGTCGTCCTCAAGCCGGCCGCGGCGATCCCGACAGCCGCAATTTTTTCCAGCCCCCTCTTGCGCAAGGACAGCCCACGATCTACAATGTCGGTCTTTCTTGCAGACCCCAACAAGTTTGTTCGCAATGACTTGCAGGAGGCCGCTCAGGCTCACTGCAAAGAAGTCGACGAAGCATTGAGTTGGCTGTCTTGCCGTGTCGGGCCCGCCCGCATGACAGGTTCAGGCAGCGCGGTGTTTGCAAGGGCCTGGGGCAACCCTGGCGCCGACGGTTCTTCTGTGGCTCTTGAGCAAGCCTTGGCGGCCTTGCCTGATGAGTGGAAGATCCGAAGGTGCCACAGTCTGGACCGTCACCCGTTGTGGGCGTGGGCTGCAGATTGAGGCGGTGAGTTTCGAGGTGCGCCGACTGGTGCGCCTGTGTAGGGGAGTCGCCAAGTTGGTCAAGGCATCGGATTTTGATTCCGACATGCGAGGGTTCGAGTCCTTCCTCCCCTGCCAAGACATCGACAGGCGCCCGTCGGTTTCCGGCGTGGCGCCTGTTTGCTGATCGGCCGCCCCTGGCGCCGCACGCTGCAGACAATGCGGCCTGATTCCGGATCCTCAGCATGCTCGCAGACACCCTCCTCTTCACCGGCAACGCCAATCCGGCGCTGGCACAGGAAATCGCTGCCGACCTGCGCGTCGAACTGGGCAAGGCGTCCGTCGGACGCTTCTCGGACGGGGAAGTCACCGTCGAGATCCAGCAGAACGTGCGCGCCCGCGACGTCTTCGTGGTGCAGCCGACTTGCGCGCCCACCGACGAACACCTGATGGAACTGCTGCTGATGGTCGATGCGCTCAAGCGCGCCTCGGCCCGGCGCATCACCGCAGTGATTCCCTACTTCGGCTATGCCCGCCAGGACCGCCGCCCGCGATCCACCCGCGTGCCCATCAGTGCCAAGGTCGTGGCGAACATGCTGGAGGCCGCTGGTGTCAACCGCGTGCTGACGATGGACTTGCACGCAGACCAGATCCAGGGTTTCTTCGACATTCCGGTGGACAACATCTACGCCTCGCCGGTGCTGTTGTCCGACCTGCAGGGCAAGCGCTACAGCGACCTGGTGGTGGTGTCTCCTGACGTGGGCGGTGTCGTGCGCGCCCGGGCGCTGGCCAAACAACTGGGCTGTGACCTGGCCATCATCGACAAGCGTCGCCCGCGCGCCAATGTGTCCGAGGTGATGCACATCATCGGCGAGATCGAGAATCGCAACTGCGTCGTCATGGACGACATGATCGACACCGCCGGGACCCTGGTCAAAGCCGCTGAAGTGCTCAAGGAGCGGGGTGCGAAGAGCGTTTTCGCCTACTGCACCCACCCCATCCTCTCCGGCCCCGCGGTAGACCGCATCCGCAACTCGCGCCTTGATGAGGTGGTGATCACCAACACCATCCCGTTGCGTGGCGAGGCCAGGAGCTGCGACAAGATCCGCCAGCTGTCGGTGGCCTTCCTCTTTGCCGAAACCATTCGCCGGATCTCTGACGGCGAGTCGGTGACCTCGCTGTTTTCGGAGCAGAACAACAACTTCTGATCCGTCTTCACGACCTGGGTCGGCACTGCCAGCCCAGTCACCTCAGGCGCCTGGTCGCGGGCGCTTTTTTTACTGTCCTGGAGTTATCCATGAAATTTGTTGCATTCCCGCGTGAGCTGCAGGGGACCGGAGCGAGCCGCCGCCTGCGCCACGCCGGCAAGGTGCCCGGCATCGTCTACGGTGCCGGCGAGCCGGTGATGATCGAACTCGATCACAACGCACTGTTCCACGCCCTGAAGAAGGAAGCCTTCCATTCTTCCGTGCTGGAAATGGAGCTGTCCGGCACCGCCGAGAAGGTGGTGCTGCGTGACGTGCAGAAGCATCCCTTCAAGCTGCAGGTGCTGCACATCGACTTCCAGCGCGTGGATGCCACCACCCGCATCCACAAGAAGGTGCCGCTGCACTTCGTCAACGAGGCCGAGTCCCAGGCCGTCAAGTTCGACAAGTGCCTGATCAACCACGTGATCAGCGAACTCGAGATCGAGTGCCTGGCCGAAAAGCTGCCCGAGTTCCTGACCGTGGACCTGGGTGGTCTGGCCAAGGGCCAGTCGCTGCACGTGGACGACCTGAAGCTCGATGCCAGCATCAAGGTGGTCACGCATGGCCGCAAGAACCCGCTGGTGGCCGTGGTGGTGCCGATCGTCGAAGAAGAGATCGTTGCCGTTGCTGCTCCGGCCGCTGCGCCTGCCAAGGGCAAGGGCAAGGGCAAGAAGTGATGCCTGGCGGGCCCTGCTCGGGCCCGCTTTCTTCGGTTGCCGTACAAGCCGCAGCCCACCGAACCCCGCACATTGCGGGGTTTGTCGTTTCTGACCTTCTGTCAATCGACCGCTCGCGAGGACCGGCGGCCGTGAGCTCGATGGAGTCCATCTGGAGAACAAGATGATCCGACTGCTGGTCGGCCTGGGCAACCCGGGTCCGGAGTACGAAGCCACCCGGCACAACGCCGGGTTCTGGTGGATCGATGAAGTGGCCCACCGCTGGAGCATCAACCTGCGGCCGGAACGCAGCTACCACGGCCTGGCCGCGCGCCACACCCTGCGCGGGGAGGTGGTCTGGTTGCTGGAACCCCAGACCTACATGAACCTGTCCGGTAAGTCGGTCGCTGCGCTGGCACGCTTCTTCAAGATCGATCCGACGGAGATCCTGGTCGTCCACGACGAACTGGATCTGCTGCCGGGTCAGGCCAAACTCAAGCAGGGCGGCGGCGCGGCGGGCCACAACGGCCTGAAGGACATCCAGGCGCAACTGGGCAGCCCGAACTTCTGGCGCCTTCGCCTGGGGATCGGCCATCCCGGCGATCGGGCGGAAGTGGTCGGCTACGTGCTGCGAAAACCCCCGGAGTCCGAGCGTCTGCTGACACAGCAGGGCATCGATCGCAGCCTGGAGGCCCTGGACGCACTGGTCAGCGGCGACATGGCGGAGGCCACCCGACTCATCCACGCCAAACCTGAGCGGCCCAAGCCACCGCGAAAGCCTGCCGAGCCCGGGCGCAACACACAGAGCCAGGAGCCGACCACGACCCAGCCGGTTGGCCATGCGGGTGATCAGTCAGTCGACGCCCGCGGAACCTGAGCCGCAACCGACGCGCTGGAGCGCACTTCGAGGGCAAATTCGGCCCGGGTCTCAGCCTGGACCTGGGCTTGAGCAGTCAGACGCTCGTACTTGGCCTGCAACTGCTCGCGGCTCTCGAGGTGAAAGGGATTGAGCGGGATGCACTCCACCGGGCAGATCTGGACACACTGGGGCTCGCCGAAATGGCCAACGCATTCCGTGCATCGCTGCGGGTCGATTTCGTAGAACGACTCACCCATCGAGATGGCCTGGTTCGGGCACTCCGGCTCGCACACATCGCAGTTGATGCACTCGCTGGTGATCATCAGCGCCATGCCTGCGCCTCCACAGCCAGGGTATCGGGCAACGACGTCACCCTTGAGCAATGCGCCGCTGCAGACGATCCAGCACCGAAGGCGCGACAAACTTGGAAACGTCACCACCCAGCACAGCGATCTCGCGAACGAACGTACCGCTGACGAACTGGTACTGATCGCTGGGCGTCAGGAAGAGCGTCTCCACCTCCGGCATGAGCTGGCGGTTCATGCCCGCCATCTGGAACTCGTATTCAAAGTCGCTCACGGCCCGCAACCCTCTGACCACCACCTTGCCGCCATGCTCGACAACGAAGTTGCGCAGCAGGCCGCGAAAGGCGATCACCTCGACATTCGGATACGGCCTGGCCAGTTCCTGAGCGATCTCCAGCCGCTCGTCGAGGCTGAACATGGTCCTTTTGTGGTGGCCGGCTGCCACCGCCACCACCAGGCGACTGAAGAGCCGGCTGGCCCGACGCATCAGATCCTGGTGACCCAACGTCATCGGGTCGAAGGTTCCGGGATAGATCGCGGTGAGTTCCTGTGGCACCGGGGTCAAGACGGGCTCCTGCTCTGAGATGGCACAGTGTAGTCGGACGCCAGACTGTTTGATCGGCGCAACAGTTGAAAGTGCACATGACCGGCACGCCCCTGCCGCCAGGTGTCCCAACCTTCCGCGCGCTGCCGCTCCGGGTCAAACGGCTCCTGATCCTCCTGGTAAAGCCAGCCCTCCGGTCGCAGGTGCGCTGCGGCAGCGGCCCTCAGTGCATCACCCCAGCGCAGGGCGTAGGGCGGATCCAGCAGGATCAGGTCGAAGCCTGCCGCCACAGGGCCCCGCAGCCAGGCCAGGCTGTCTGCCTCCTGAACCAGCACCTGCGCCGGAGCGGCCCCCAGGCGGCGCAGGTTCTCGCGCAGGAGGCGCACCACATCGGCCTCACGTTCGAGCATCAGAACCTCGGCGGCACCACGGGAAGCGGCCTCCAGACCCAGAGCGCCGCTGCCCGCAAAGGCATCCAGCACCCGCCAACCGGTCAGGTCTTGGCCCAGCCAATTAAACAAGGTTTCGCGCACCCGATCGGGCGTGGGCCGCAGCCCGGGTCGCGAAGGCACCGGCAACTTGGATCGCTTCCAACAGCCGCCAATGATGCGGACCTCCTGGGCAGCAGCACGTCGGGACGCGGTGGCTGGTGCGCACCGGGGTTGTCGCTCGGGGGAATGGTGGGACGACCGACTGCTCATGGAGGCATTCTAGGTAGGCAGGCTGTCAGGGCCGACTGCCTACAATGTCGCCGGCCCTTTTCTCGGGCTGCCATCCATGTTCAGTTTCTTTCGCCGCAAATCCCCTCACCCCACCCGCAACGCGGACCCGGCCGAGCCGTCGCCGGCGTTGTCGAAGCCAGCTGAAACCGCCAGCCTTCCCTCTCCGGCATCTGCCCTTCCGGCCGAGGAGGGGGCTCAGGTCTCACGCAGCAGCTGGCTGCAACGGCTGAAAGCCGGGCTGCAGCGCACTGGTTCCAGCATCGCCCAGGTCTTCACCGGCACGAAGATCGATGAGGCGCTCTATGAAGAATTGGAAGCAGCGCTGCTGATGGCCGACGCCGGTGTGGGTGCCACCACGCACTTGCTGGAGGCGCTGAAACGTCGCGTCAAGGACACACGCTGCACCGATCCGGCGACCGTGAAGGGCCTGCTGGTGGAGGTGCTGGCCGAGCTGCTGGAGCCGCTGCGGGGATCGCTCTCGGTGGGTCAACATCAGCCCACCGTGATCATGGTGGCGGGAGTCAATGGTGCGGGCAAGACGACCAGCATCGGCAAGTTGACACGGCATCTGGCGGAACGGGAGGCCCGGGTGCTGCTCGCGGCAGCCGATACCTTCCGCGCCGCAGCCCGGGAACAGTTGGCGGTCTGGGCCGACCGCAATCGGGTCGAAATCGTCAGTCAGGAAGGCGGTGACCCCGCTGCCGTCTGCTTCGATGCCGTGAGCGCTGGCGGGGCAAGGGGCTGTGATGTGGTGATCGCCGACACGGCCGGTCGGCTGGCCACGC
This sequence comes from Burkholderiales bacterium, assembly GCA_016703325.1. Classification (GTDB taxonomy): domain Bacteria; phylum Pseudomonadota; class Gammaproteobacteria; order Burkholderiales; family Burkholderiaceae_C; genus Sphaerotilus. The sequence goes on from JADJCH010000062.1 coordinate 310,775, forward strand.
AAATCCACCTGATGGACGAGTTGAAGAAGATCCATCGCACACTGGGTCGCGCCATGGTCGGCGCCCCCCATGAAGTGCTGCTGGTGGTGGACGGCAACACCGGCCAGAACGCCCTGACGCAGGTGAAGGCCTTCGATGCGGCGTTGAACCTCACCGGCCTGATCGTCACCAAGCTCGATGGCACGGCCAAAGGAGGTGTGCTCGCTGCGATTGCGCTGTGGGTGCGCGAGCGCATGACCCAGGGCAAGGCGGCCGTGCCGGTCTACTTCATCGGCGTCGGCGAGAAGCTGGAAGACTTGCAGACCTTCGACCCGCGCGAGTTCGCCGAGGCCCTGCTGGCCTGACCTGCAGGGCCTCCAATACAGGACCTCGATCAGCCCCCCGCAACCTCACTGCCCTGGCCGCTGAGGCTGCACCGCAACCCTGACCACAACAGCGCAGCAGTTTCGCCGGCATGGCCTGACGGGCCGGGATACAGGTCGTGCAGCTGGTCGGTGGGATGCAGGGCCAGGAGCTCCGCCAGCGCCGAGTTCACGCCCTCCACGTCAGGGCCTGCAGCCACCGACGCTCTGGCATGCCCTGCTGCAGGCAGCCAGTACCGACCCGCCCGCCGGCTCAGGCACGGAATGCCCATCAAATTCGCCGCGCCGGCCAATGCATCGCCGCCATCGGCCAGCAGGCAGGAGGCACCTCGAAGCACCCCCAACTGGTCCGCCAGGGAAGGCATCACCCGCAACAACGCGGCCGCCTGATCCATGCGATCGCGCTCCGGCCCTCCCCGTGGCCCTTCGCCTTGCAGCAGGTGCAGTTTCTCAAACAGTTCCGGCTCCTCCTGACTCAGCACGATCAGTCGGTCCAGATCCGCCCCGTCCAGCAGCCACACCCACTTGCCCGGGTGACTCAACTGCGTCACCAGGCGAAGTTGCTCGCGAAGCACCGTTGGATCACGCTCCAGCGCACAGCGGATAACGCCGTAGGGGGTGCCAGCTCCCGCATGGCTGGACCAGGTCGGCCCCAGGTAGATGGGCATGGCATGGCGCATGAAGACACCGTAGGGCGTGGTCACCTCGGGCCAAAGGGCTCTGAGCGCTTCCGCCAGGAGTCCGCCGCCGGTGACGCGGATGCGCTCCGGCGCCACTCCCAGACGGTTCAACGCCGGCAGGCTCAGCGCGGAATCCAACAGGAGCAGGTCGGCCATCTGGTCGAGCAGGGTCGCGTTGACCGGATCCTGCCCCTCACCCGCCTCCCGCGCGCCGGCATCCAGCCTCACCAGCGGTACCGCAGACTTGCGTGCAAGCAAAGCGGCCGCCAGCATGGCATCGCTGTCCCCGAGGGTGATCAAGGCCGCGGGCCGGAACTCATTCAACACATGCGCCAGCCGGGCGAACAAGGGAGCCACCTGGGCGGCAAACTCCCCTGCGGGCACGCCCAGGTCCAGACCGACCTCCAGCGTCGGGAGCAGGCGCTCCATGGGCGGCCAGGGCCAGACCTGACCCGCTGAACCCGGGTTGACCAGCACCACGCGGGCAGCCGGATCACCCTGGGTCAGTTCGCGGGACAGGGCGGCAAAGGCCAGGGCCGATGCCGTGTTGTCCGCCATGCAGAGCAGCACGGGTCGACCGGGACTCGTCGCACCCGGCTTCTCGACGCGCCGCACCGGCTGCGGGTCCACTTTGACGCTGGCATCCTCCAGAAGGGCAAAGCCCGCCCGGACGTCGTCCAGCGCAGGCCCCTCCGGGACGGTTTCGCCGGCGGGCCCGTTGGACGAGGCCGGCAGCATTTCGACCACCTCGCCGGGCTCGGTGTCCAGTGAGGGCTCCGGTGGCGCAGGGGCGGCTGGCGGCGTGGGAGAAACGGGCGCTTGCGGCACCTGCGCAACCGCCACCGCAACGGCAACCGGAGTCTCGGCCGACCCGGCGGCGGCGTGGCCTGTGCCGTTGGACGCCGAGCGGGACTCTTCTGCCCGTGCAGCCTCGATCTCGCGCAGCAGCGCAGCCGCCTGGGCCACCGCCTCATCGACACGCTGATCCAGCGGTTGGTCCTCGGCCGGAAGGTCCACCGGTGTCGCAGCTGCTGTGACCACCGCAGGCGCAGGAACCACCGGCACATCCGGCGGGGGCGGCACCGCCTGAGTCGGCGTCGCAGATGCCCCAGCCCCCATCACTGGGGCTACAGGCGACACGCCGGAGGTGGCCGGCGCAGCCGCTGGTCGAACAGGCAGAGGAAGCGGCTCGAAGCCTGCCTCGCCGATCTCGGCACGCAGCTCCTGTGCCGTCTGCTGCACCAAAGCTGCAGAGATTTCGTCCAGATTTTCCAGATAGGAAGCCAGCAACAGCCGGTTGGCCAGACGGTTGATGCGCCGCGGAACTCCACCCGTCCAGGCATAGATGTGGTCGAAGGCGGCCGCACCGAAGGCGGGGCGTTGTGTCCAGCCGACACGGCGCAGGCGGTGCTCGATGTAGGCGGCCGTCTCATCCGGCCCGAGCGGGCCGAGGTGCTGGGAGGCGATGACCCGTTGGCGCAGCTGCTCCATCTTCGAAGATTCGAGCAGGCGCCGCAGCTCGGGCTGACCGACCAGAAAGCTCTGCAGCAGCGCATGGTTGCCGAGCTGGAAGTTCGACAGCATGCGCAACTCTTCCACCGCATGCTCGTTGAGGTTCTGCGCCTCGTCGACGATCAACAGGGCATGCCGCCCCTGCGCCGCCAGTGCGGTGAAGAATGCTTCCAGCGTGGCAATCAGGTGGGCCTTGGAGCTGCCCTGAGAGGGAATGCCGAAGGCAGTGATGATGGCCTGAAGCAACTCCCCAGACTCGAGTTGGGTGCTGACGATCTGCGCGGCCAGCACCTTCTGTCGGTCCAGCCCCTCGATCAAGGTGCGCACCAGGGTGGTCTTTCCCGCACCGATCTCACCCGTGATAACGATGAAGCCTTCACCCTGCATCACCCCATACTGGAGGTAACCCAGGGCCCTGCCGTGGCCCTTGCTGTTGAAGTAGAACGCAGGGTCCGGGTTGAGCGCGAAGGGCGAACCGCTGAAGCCGAAGTGGGATTCGTACATCGAAGGCGTCAGAAGCGGTGCAGGAGCCCCGCAGAAAGGGAGACCGCCGACGCCCGCGACGTGGCGGTCGAGGTCAGGGTGTCGGTGCTGACAGTCTGGTAGCGCAGACTGCCGTTGATCGTGGTGCGGGGCGACAACGATTCGGTCAGTCCCACCCGCACCGACCGATTGACGGTGTGCAGACCCTCGTTGACACCACGGCCTTCCACGGTCCCGTGCGAAAGGGAGGCCTCACCCGTCAGCGATGGTGTCAGTCGTCGCGTGAGGGCCACCGTGAGTCCGCGCTGGTCGGAGTCCGCAGAGATCAGTGCGACCGGATCGTTTTCGTCCACGATGTCGCGCACCCGCTGCACGTAAACCCGGGTGGTGAGGGTATGTCGAGGCCCCATGGCGGCCACCGTCAGGGATCCACCCTGGATCATCTGAACCGTCCCGGAAAAGAGGTCCAACGACTGACTGAGTGTGGCAGGCAATCCGCGCTGCGCCATCAACTGCTGGACCGCTTCGGAACGTTGCGTGGCGTCCGGAATCCGGGTCGTCAGCAGGCTGTCGAGCATGGTCGCGACATCCACCCCCGCCTGCAACGTGCCGAGCCGGGAGGCATAGGTTGATGCGTCGCGCGACAGGCTGCCGGTTACCGACACATACGGAGATCGATGCGTCAGGGAGGCGTTCCAGCCGGTGCCGAAGAACCGCTTCTCCACCATGGTGTCCAGTACGGTCCGATCGGTGGGTGTCCAGCGCAGACCTGCGCCGTAAAGGGTTTCGGAAAAATCGTTGGAAGTGAAGCTCGCTTCGTCTCGACCCGCGGTGAGTGTCAGACGGACTTCATCAACCGGTGCCCACAGTCCGGAAACCCTCGCGCTGGCGAACACCACGTCGTTATTGGACTGGCTGTTGTACGTGGTCACCTGGCGACGCAGATCCACCCGGGCACCGAGCGGCACGGGACGCAGCTCGTACAAACCCTGCTGCGTCTGGACCGTGGTGTTGTTGTTCAGCCTGGCCTCATCACTGCCGTAGCCCTTCGTCCAGGCCTGATCCAGGCTCACGAGCAGGCGCGACTGTGGTGAGAGTTCACGCTCCAACCGTGGATTGACTCTCAGGCGAGCCAAGGTGCTGCGGTTGAGCGTGGTGATGCCATCGCCCACCGGTCCAAACGGGTCGGAGGCGGTGGTCTGCGCCGTCAATCCAGCGTCCAGAAACAGCCAGCGATCCACCAATTGGCTGCGCAAACCCAGGCTGCCCTGCGGCAGGATGTCCGGGTCGTTGGTCCCGCCCGCATAGGCAATGGCATCGGCGGCGAGGGAACCGGTCACCTCGTACCGCGGGCCACGCCCGGTCACCCTCACCATGGGCGAAGCCACCAGGATCACATCCCGTTGGGCATCGTTGGCGGTGAGGTTGACGTTGTTGGTGGCCACCGCACTGGCGCGGATGGCCGGTTCCACGCGCCAGTTCTGGGCCAGTACCGGGCTCGCCAGCAGCAGCAGGAGCACCCCGATCCGGAACGGCGGCCGACGCCGCAGAGCCTCAATTGGCGTAGTGGTAACCATAGGCCTCCCTGACTCCTCGGCCGGTGCACTTGTTGAGCACCGACAGGACCACCGGGCATTTCTCCACCGCAGCGTAGGCTTGGGCCACCTGTGCATGGGTGGTCCGATCCGCCTCCACCACCATCACCACCTGTCCCACCCGCGAGGCCAGGACCCGGGACTCGGTGGTGGGAATCAGGGGCGGAGAATCGAACACGACGATGCGGTCAGAGTACTTGGCCGCCAGCTCATCGAGCAGATCGGCCATTGCCATGCTGGCCAGCATTTCGGTCGACTTCGCGTTGGCGGTACCCGCCGGCAGAAGCGTCAGCTTGGGGACATTGGTGCGGAGCATGACGTCGGCCAACTCCATCTTCTCGGACCCCAGCACATCCATCAACCCCGGGCAGGGCTCCACGCCCAGGCGCGCCAACACGGAGGGCCGCAGCACGTCTGCGTCCACCAGCAGCACGGAGTGATCCACCTCCATCGCAATGCTCATGGCCAGGTTCATGGCAAAAAAAGTCTTGCCTTCGCCAGGCATCGCACTCACCACTTGGATCAAATTGGCACGGGGAATCACCTTGGACGCCGCATCGGTGGTGTTGGCCAGCAGGTGCCGCTTGATCACACGAAGCTGCTCGGCCAGCGCTGAGCGCCCCATGTTGGGTACCAGGTAGCCCTCCGCGGTCAGCCGATCGAGATCAACTTCCACCTCACGTGAGCGGCGCAGGGCTGCAGGCTCTTCGAGCTTGAGTTCGGCCGCAGGCTGAACCACAAGTGAACCTGCAGCCACAGGCGGCGCAATCGCTGCAGCCGCCGCGGCCGCCGCAGCTGCTGCAGCGGGCAAACCCGCACTGACGACGGCTGACCCGCCCGATTCCAAAGGAAGGGGAATCGGTGGAACCTCGATGCCGGCACGCTTGAGTTCCTCAAGCCGACGCTTGGCCGCTTGTTCGATGATGTTCATGGCAACTGTCCTCGGATCTCAAGCCGGCGAATGCATCAGGATCCAGACCATCCAGGCCACATGGATCATGAGGAACAGGCCCATCGTGGAGGCCAGTCGCATGCGGTCCTGGCGATCCAGTGCAACTGCACGCGGATCCACCACTTTGGTCATCACCCCCAGCACCGGTCGTTTCGTGAACTCCCTCAGCTCACTTTCATTGGCAAAGGTCGGGTTGAGAAGACTGGCTGCATAGGCTGCCGCCATGCCAATGGCCAAAGAAAGCAGCATGGCCCCCACCGCCATCTGGAATCGACTCGGAAACACCGGCTTGGGCTGAACCCGCGGGGGCTCCACCAGCCGGAAATCCGCCAGCGACGATTGCTGGTCGATCTTCACTCCCAGCGATGCAGCCTCCCGGCGGGACACCAGTTGCTCGTAGTTCTTGCGGATGATGTCGTAGTCGCGGTTGAGCTGGGCCAGTTCGGCCTCGGCTTGAGGCACCCGACCGGCCTGCGATTTGATTTCCTCCAGACGTACCGACTGCGAGCCCAGCTGACCACGCAGTGACGCCACGTTGGCCTCAGCCTCCGCCAGGGATACCCTCAGCCGCTGGAACATCGGGTTGGCCGCGGCCGCCGCGGCCCTGGCACGACTGGGACTCTGGCCGGAGGAACGCGCACCATCCTGCTCCCGGTTGCGCTGAGCCTCCAACTGCGCAATGGTGCGACGAGTGGACTGCACGTCGGGATGCTCGTCGGTGTAACGACGCAACATCTCGTCAAGCTGGCGACGCTGGGTGTCCAGACGCGCATCCAACTCAGGCGTCAGCGACATCACAGGAGTGGCCGCAGCGGCCGCATCCGCCACCTGTGGCTCTGTCGACGCCAATTCCCTCTTGAGGGCATCACGCGATTGCTCTGCAGCGGCAAGCGCGACCTTAAGACGACCGATGTCGTCGGTCATCAGCGACATGCGCGCAAAGTAGTCCTGGTTGTTGACCACCGTCACATTCATGTTGCGCAGCTTGAAGTCCTTGAGTCGCCCCTCCGCCTCGGTGAGCTTGGTTTCATAGGACCGGATCTGCTCGTCGATGAACCTGCTGGCCTCCTCGGAATCCCTGCGCTTGGAGTCCGCGCTGGAATCCATGAAAAGGCCCACCAGCGTGGTCACCAGGCGATTGGCACGCTGCCCATCAACGTCCCGGTAGCTGATCTGGTAGAGGTTGTTGCCGCCGGAAAGCTCCACCTTGATGGCCTTGGTCAGGTCATCGATCAGTCGGTTCATCTGCGCCTCATCGCCCTGAGGGAGCCCGATGGTTTTGTCGCGCGCCAAGCGCTCGACATTGGGCCGCGAGATCAGCGTGCGCGCCAGCATGCGCACCTGCTGATCGATGTCAGGCTGAAACGCCAGCCCGCTCATCAGCGGCTTCAGCACAGTCTGCGTGTCGACATAGATGCGGGCCCTGGCCTCATGCCGCTCCGGAATGGCCAGCGCAAGCACGCCGAGAACCACCGCCGCAACCCATGCCGAGATGGCGCCCAGCCACCGCCTGCGCCAGACCGCCCGGACGACCGATGTCGCCTGCCGGGTGAAATTGATCATGCCCGATTCACCTGTGATTCAAGAGGGTCCGGCCGGCCCGGACCCATTCAACCCTTGCCGCCAGCGCAGCTGCACCGAGACCTGGAACCCACGGCCCCAAAACGCTGGCCTGCGCCCTCAGAACCAACTCTGGGGCACGATGATGATGTCGCCGGGCTTGACGTCCACGTTGGCAGAGATGTCCCCGCGCTTGAGCAGGTCCTTCAGCCGCACGCTGTACTGCTTGCCACCTTCGGAACCACGCACCAGCACCGCACCGTTGCCGTCGGCGAAGTCCGTCAGGCCACCGGCCTGGATCATCACGTCCAGCAGGCTCATCTGCTGCCTGAAGGGCACGCTCTGTGGGCGGGTGGCCTCACCGACGATGCGGATCTGCTCACCGAAGGTCCCCTGGAAGGAACCCACCACCACCGTCACCACCGGGTCGCGGATGAAGCGCTGCAGTTCATTCTGGATCTCCTGCGCCAACTCCGACGGGCTCTTGCCTGCGGCAGGAACGTCCGGCACAAGTGGTGTGGAGATGCGCCCATCCGGACGCACCGTCACCGTCGATGACAACTCCGGATTGCGCCAGACCACGATGTTCAGGCTGTCCAGCGGACCGATCTTGTAACGATGGTCCGGCGTCTGGGCCGACCGCGGCGCCGGAGGGTAGGCCGCGCCACTGGCGCAACCCGTCAACTCCAGCAGCGCGATGGCCGAAGCGCACATCACCGTCAACACACGCGGAAGGCGGCTCTTCTTGAAGCTCATGCGAAATCCTCTCAGTCGGTCTGCAACAGCCGGAAACAAATCCGGTCGCGATCCTACTGTGGCTGCTGCGGCCACTTCATCAAGAACCCCGCACATGCTGGATGGACGTGCACTTTGTACGTGGCGAAGGCCCGCTGATTGCACTTGCCTTTTTCCACGATGCGTGTTGACCACGCGCGGGAAAGCAAAAAGGCGCACGGCAAAGACGTGCGCCCTGTCCCTCCAGATCAACCTGAACTCAGTGAGCCCCCTCGCGGAAGAGCACCACACTGACGGTCTCGATCAGCACCTGCAGATCCAGCAACACAGAGTTGTTCTTCACGTAGTACAGGTCAAACTGGTGCTTGCGCCGGGCATCCTCCAACGATGCCCCGTAGGCATAGCGCACCTGAGCCCACCCCGTCAGTCCAGGCTTCACCGTGTGACGCAAATCGTAGTAAGGGATCTGCTCACGCAACTGACTCACGAAGGACGGACGCTCCGGGCGCGGCCCCACCATGCTCATTTCCCCGCTTAGAACGCTGATCAACTGAGGCAACTCGTCGATCCGGGTCTTGCGAATGAAGGCTCCGACGCGGGTGATGCGGCTGTCGTTCTTCGAAGCCCAACGAGCCACACCATCCTTCTCTGCATCGGTCCGCATGCTGCGGAACTTGATGCACTGGAAGGACCGCCCGCCCAGGCCCACCCGCTCCTGTCGATACAGCACCGGCCCCGGGCTGTCCAATCGGATCGCCAACGCCGTCAACAGCATGATGGGCGAAGCCAGGAACAGCAACACTGAGGAGCTTGCCACGTCGAACACCCGCTTGGTGAACTGGCGCACGCCGCCCTGGACAAAGCCCTCACCGTAGACCAGCCAACTGGCCTTGAGACTGTCCACCGGCACCTCGTTGCGGGCCCGTTCATAAAAGCCGGCCAAGTCCACGATCGGTACCCCGCCGATTCGGCAATCCAGCAACTGATCCATCGGAACACCGCCGCCACGCTGCTCGCGTACCGCCACGATGATTTCGGTCACCCGATGCTCCCGCACCAGATCCACCAGACGGCGGCGGGAGTCAAAGACGGTTGCCGCATCACCTGCCGGCATAGCCCCATCCTGACCTGCGGTGGGCACGAAGCCCACGATCTCGTAACCGGACCACTGCTCACCCGAGCGAAGATCACCCCAGACCTGCTGCGCGTCGGGCCCAGTGCCCACAATCAGAACTCGCCGCACCCCCACCATCTGACGCACCATCCAGGCAACGCCACGGTAGATGGCCAACCCACCCAGCAGGTACAACAGCGCGTAACCCACCAGCCGGCTTGCATACCCGTCGTACTCGATGTACTTGATGGTCAGGTAGGTGATGTACCCCCCCACCACAAAGGTGAAGGCGACGCGCAGAAAAATCGAACCCAGTCCGAGGTTTCGGTGGCGATAGAGCCCGACAAACGAATAAAGCAGCGCCATGACCAGTGAGGAAGGCCAACGCCGACAACAACACGGCCGGAGTGGCCAATAGCGACAGAAGCGCGTGCACCGACTCACTCTGAGCCAGGGTCGCAGCCGACAGGATGGCCGCGACGAAGCACAGCAATCCATCCGCAAACAACTCCGCAAAATGAGTTCCCGATGCGCGATAGTGAAATACCCGGAACATCCGTACGCCCTCTGACTTCAAGGCGGAGCCGTCACCCGACTAAACGAGCCCCGCACTGTTTGTAGATCAAGTGACGGATTTTCGTCCCGAATCTTGACGGCTCAATCCTTCATCCGGGGGCCGCAGGGCGGTGATCAACTTCCGCTGCGGATTCTGTGACGGAGTGGCGCAGAAGTGAACCCTGAAAGCGGCTCAATTCAGAAGACAGCAGCGAACAGGCAACAAGAACCGCACACTACGGAACCGGAAGTGAAAAATTCACGCTCCGACGCGCACCAGATCACACCGCCTCTTCAGCACTTCAGCCCAACGTGAAGCGCCACAACGCCCGCCGTGAGGTTGTGCACATCCACGTGCCCGAACCCGGCCACCCGCATCATCTCTTTCAATTCAGCCTGCCCGGGATGCATGCGAATGGACTCCGCCAGATACTGATAACTCTGTGCATCTCCGGTGATCCATTGACCCATCTTCGGCAAAATCGAGAACGAATACCAGTCATAGACCTTCTCGAGAGGTTTTGCGACTTTCGAGAACTCCAGAACCAGTAATTTTCCGCCGGGCCGCAGAACTCGGCTCATTTCCTTCAAAGCCAGATCCTTGTGCGTCATATTCCGCAGGCCAAAGGCAACACTGACAATGTCGAAGGAATTATCCGGAAAAGGCAGCTTCTCAGCGTCGCAAATCACGGAAGGCAGCACCAGCCCCTGGTCGATCAGGCGATCGCGGCCGGTGCGCAGCATGGCTTCGTTGATGTCGGTGTGCACCACCCGCCCGGTGGGGCCCACCTTCCCGGCAAAGGCACGGGTCAGATCACCGGTGCCTGCAGCGATGTCCAGCACCTGATGACCCGGTCGAGCGCCGGAAACAGCGATGGTGTAGGCCTTCCAGATGCGGTGCAGACCGCCGGACATCACGTCGTTCATCACGTCGTAACGCGCCGCCACGGAGTCGAACACGCCCCGCACCATGTGCGCCTTGTCGGTCTCGTCGACGGTCTTGAAGCCGAAGTGGGTGTTGCTCATGTTGCAGATCCAGTGCACCAGTACATTCGGCGCGAATTCAGTGTCGGGTGGAGCAGGCCGAAACGGCAGGCGCAGCCATCGGGGTGTCGCGATCGACGCCCGCGGCGTCCAGACGGGCCAGGTAATCGCGCCACAGTTCGTCCTGGCGAAGGCCCAGTTCGTGGAGGTAATCCCAGGTGAACAGGCCGCTGTCATGGCCATCGCTGAAACGAGGCTGTACCGCGTAGTGACCCACCGGTTCGATGGCCACGATCTCCACGCCGCGTTTGCCGGTCTGCAGCACCTCCTGCCCCGGTCCGTGCCCCTGCACCTCGGCCGAAGGGGAGTGCACCCGCAGGAACTCGCAGGGCAGGCGGAAACGGCTGCCGTCGTCAAAGGCGATTTCCAGCATCCGCGACTGCTGGTGCAGGGTGAGTTCGGTGGGCATCGGCATGGGAAATCTCCAGGTCAGCGATCGCTGCGGCGGCGCAACAGGCTGCCGCAGCCGGGATTGTCGTTCGTCGTCAGACCAGCACGCGCTCGATGCCACCGGCGTTGGCCTGGCGCACATAGGCCGGCATCCAGTCCTCGCCGAGAATCTGCCGGGCCATTTCGATCACGATGTAGTCCGCTTCCAGCAGCCCGCCCTGCAGGTCCTGCCCGTAACGGCTCAGGCCGGTCAGGCAGGCCGGGCAGCTGGTGAGGATCTTCACCGGGCCGCTCGCCCCCACCTGGCCCGCATGGCGCTCGCGCAGCTGCAGCTCGTTGCGGCGCAGCTCCTCCTCCTTGCGGAAGCGGATCTGTGTGGAGATGTCCGGCCTGGAGGTCGCGAGCGTGCCGGCGGTGCCGCAGCAGCGCTCGCTCTGGAGCACAGCCGGTCCGACGAGTGCCTTGACGGTCTTCATCGGATCCTGCAGCTTCATCGGGCTGTGGCAAGGATCGTGGTACAGATAGGCCCCGGCCTGCTCGGGCGACAGGGTGATGCCCTTTTCCAGCAGGAACTCATGGATGTCCACGATGCGGCAGCCCGGGAAGATCTTGTCGAACTGGTAGCCCTGCAGCTGGTCGTAGCAGGTGCCGCAGCTCACCACCACCGTCTTGATGTCCAGGTAGTTCAGCGTGTTGGCCACGCGGTGGAACAGCACCCGGTTGTCGGTGATCATCTTCTCGGCCTTGTCGAACTGGCCGTTGCCGCGCTGCGGATAGCCGCAGCAGAGGTAGCCTGGAGGCAGCACCGTCTGCACCCCGGCGTGCCAGAGCATCGCCTGAGTGGCCAAGCCGACCTGGCTGAACATGCGCTCCGAACCGCAGCCGGGAAAGTAGAACACCGCCTCGCTGTCCGCAGAGGTGCTGGCAGGATTGCGAATGATCGGCACGTAGGCAGGATCCTCGATGTCCAGCAAGGCGCGGGCGGTCCTGTTCGGCAGGCCACCCGGCATCTTCTTGTTGACGAAGTGGATCACCTGCTCCTTCAGCGGCGCCGACCCGACGCTGGCCGGCGGCGCGGACGTTTGCTGCCGCACCAGTCCGCTCATCAGCGTGTTCCCCAGGTTGACCGCCTTGCCGCCCCAGTCCAGCACCGCCGTGCGCAGGGCCTTGATGACATGCGGGTTGCGGGTGTCGAGCATGGCCATCGCCGCGGCGGTGGCCGGGCGCCAGCTCTTCTGTCCCATCTTGCGCAGCAGGTTGCGCATGTTCATCGACACGTCGCCGAAGTCGATCTTCACCGGACAGGGTGTGTAGCACTTGTGGCAGACCGTGCAGTGGTCGGCCACGTCCTCGAACTCCTCCCAGTGCTTGACGCTGATGCCGCGGCGGGTCTGCTCCTCGTAGAGGAAGGCCTCCACCAGCAGCGAGGTGGCCAGGATCTTGTTGCGCGGGCTGTACAGCAGGTTGGCGCGCGGCACGTGCGTGGCGCACACCGGCTTGCACTTGCCGCAGCGCAGACAGTCCTTGACGGAGGCAGCGATGTCGCCGATGTCGCTCTGCTGCATGATCAGCGACTCGTGCGTCATCAGCCCGAAGCTGGGCGTGTAGGCATCGCGCAGGTCGGCCGAGCGGGTGTCGGCGCCGAGGTCCGTCAGCCGGTCCTGCGGCCGCAGCAGCTTGCCGCGGTTGAAGTGCCCCTGCGGATCCACCTTCGCCTTGTAGGCGGCAAACTGGGCCAGCTCCGCGTCAGTCAGGAACTCCAGCTTGGTGATGCCGATGCCGTGTTCACCCGAGATCACCCCGTCGAGCGAACGCGCCAGCACCATGATGCGGGCGACGGCCTCGTGCGCCGTCTGCAGCATCTCGTAGTTGTCGGAGTTGACCGGGATGTTGGTGTGCACGTTGCCGTCGCCGGCATGCATGTGCAACGCCACCCAGACACGGCCGCGCAGCACCTCCTTGTGGAGTCGGCGGCACTCGTCGATCACCGGCGCCAGCACCGCGCCCGGGAACAGGGTCTGCAGCGGACGCAGGATTTGCGCCTTCCACGAGGCGCGCAGGCTGCCGTCCTGCAGTTGGTCGAAGAAGCTGCACGTCCCGTTGGGCAGGACGTCATCCAGGTGCCGCATCCACATCTGCCACTGGGCGCGCACGTCGCGCACCAGCACCAACGCCTGCTGCACCCGGTCGGACAGCAGCTCGGCGCTGAGGCTCTCGGTGGCCTCGCTGGGTTTGCCCAGCGGCAGCGTGTCCTGCTGGAAGAAGGCCTCCAGCCGGTCGGCCAGGGCGATCTTGTTGCGCAGCGACAACTCGATGTTGATGCGCTCGATGCCCAGGGTGTACTCGCCCATGCGCTCCAGCGGAATCACCACGTCCTCGTTCACCTTGAAGGCATTGGTGTGCTTGGAGATCGCGGCGGTGCGCTTGCGGTCGAGCCAGAACTTCTTGCGCGCCTCGGCCGAGACGGCGATGAAACCCTCGCCCGAGCGGCCGTTGGCCAGACGCACCACCTCGCTGGTCGCGCGGGCCACGGCGTCCTCGTCGTCGCCGACGATGTCGCCGATCAGCACCATCTTCGGGAAGCCGCCGCGCTTGCTCTTGGTGACGTAGCCCACCGCCTTCAGGTAGCGGTCGTCCAAATGCTCCAGGCCCGCAAGGATCGCTCCTCCCGGACGTTTCGCCTCGGCGAACATGAAGTTCTTGATCTCGACGATCGAAGGGACACATTCCTTCGGGTTGCCGAAGAACTCCAGGCAGACGGTGCGGGTGTGCGCCGGCATGCGGTGCACCACCCAGCGCGCGGAGGTGATCAGGCCGTCGCAGCCTTCCTTCTGCACGCCGGGCAGGCCGGCGAGGAACTTGTCGGTGACGTCCTTGCCCAGCCCTTCCTTGCGGAAGACGCGGCCCGGGATGTCCAGCCGTTCGCTGCGCTCCAGCATCTTGCCGCTGGCGTCGTAGTAGTTGAGCTCGAAGCTGGCGGTCTCGACATCGTGGATCTTGCCCAGGTTGTGGTTCAGGCGGATCACCTCGAGCCACTTGGCCTCGGGCGTGACCATCTTCCAGGACGCCAGGTTGTCCAGAGCGGTGCCCCACAGCACGGCCTTCTTGCCGCCCGCGTTCATGGCGATGTTGCCGCCCACACAGGAGGCCTCGGCCGAGGTCGGGTCCACCGCAAACACATGCCCGCCGCGCTCGGCGGCGTCGGCCACCCGCTGGGTGACCACACCGGCACCGGTCCAGATGGTGGCCACCTGGCGGCCGGCAACGCCCGGCAGGTCGACCATCTCGACCTCGGTCATCTGCTCGAGCTTCTCGGTGTTGATGACCGCGCTCTTCCAGGTCAGCGGCACGGCGCCGCCGGTGTAGCCGGTGCCGCCGCCGCGCGGGATGATGGTCAGGCCGAGCTCGACGCAGCCGGCCACCAGGCGGGCCATCTCTTCCTCACTGTCGGGGGTGAGCACCACGAAGGGGTACTCCACCCGCCAGTCGGTGGCGTCGGTGACGTGGGCCACCCGGCTCAGGCCGTCAAACTTGATGTTGTCGCGCCGGGTGTGGCGGCCCAGCACCTTGCGGGCACGCTGGCGCAGCTCGTCCACCGCGCGGAACTGGGCGGCAAATCGGTCCACCGCCGTGCGGGCCGCGGCCAGCAGCTCACCCACCGCCGAGTCGCGCGCACCATCCTCGTGCGGGCGCCGGCGCTTTTCCACTTCGGCGAGCCGGTGGTCCAGTGCATCGATCAGCATCTGGCGCCGCCGCGGGTTGTCGAGCAGGTCGTCTTCCAGGTAGGGGTTGCGCTGCACCACCCAGATGTCACCCAGCACCTCGTAGAGCATGCGCGCGGAGCGACCGGTGCGGCGCTCGGCGCGCAGCTGGTCGAGCAGCTCCCAGGACCGCCGGCCCAGCAGCCGCAGCACGATCTCCCGATCGGACAGGGAGGTGTAGTTGTACGGAATCTCGCGCAGGCGGGGCGCAGCGTCCGCCAGGGGGTCGGCGTCGCTGGGGGTCAGGCGGTTCAGGGGCAACGGAGCATTCATGGGCCACAGCGCCGTTCAGGCGTGGCGAGAGGCAGGGCGCGCGGCCGGGAAAAGGGGGGACAAATCGACCCGCCGAGCCCGCCGCGCAGGGCTCGGGATGGTACTTCAGCCCAGGGTTGACCCGCACAGGCCGGGCCTTCTGTCCCGCTCGAGACAGGGTTCGTCCGAGCGCGCTGCCGCTGAAACCCCGATTGTGTGCAGGACGCAACCGTGACAAAAAGCCGGTTTGATCCGCGTCACGGGGTCGTCACGCCAACCCGCCAGCATGGCGGGCTGTGCCTCTCGGCCACCGCCCCCCACCTTCCGGAAGCCTCCGATGAAAAGACCGCAAGTTCTCGCCGCCGGCGCCCTGATCACCACCTCCCTGCTGGCCTGCGGTGCAGCCCAGGCGCAGACCGAAATCCATTGGTGGCACTCCATGACCGGGGGCCTGAACGACTGGGTGATCGATCTGGCCAATGGCTTCAACAGCAGCCAGAGCGAGTTCAAGGTGGTGCCCACCTACAAGGGCACCTACGACGAATCGATGGCCGCTGCCATCGCCGCCTTCCGCGCCGGCAATGCACCCCATGTGCTGCAGGTCTTCGAGGTCGGCACCGCCACCATGATGGCCAGCAAGGGTGCCATCGTGCCGGTGGGCAAGGTGATGGCCGACGCCGGTCACAAGTTCGACTCCAAGGCCTACATCTCCGCCGTGGTGGGCTACTACACGGCGCCCAACGGCCAGATGCTCAGCTTTCCGCTGAACAGCTCGACCACGGTGCTCAACTACAACAAGGACCTGTTCCGCAAGGCGGGGCTCGATCCCAACAAGCCGCCGGCCACCTGGCCTGAGCTGGTGTCGGCCGCTGCCAAGTTGAAGGCCTCGGGGGTGAGCTGCCCCTTCACCACCAGCTGGCAGGGCTGGACCCAGCTGGAGAGTTTCTCGACCTGGCACAACACCTTGTTCGCCACGCAGAACAACGGCTTCGGCGGCACCAGTGCGCGCCTGGTGTTCAACAGCCCGCTGCATGTGCGCCACATCGAGAACCTGGCCAACATGGCCAAGCAGGGCCTGTTCCAGTACCGTGGCCGGGGCAACCTCGGTGACGCGCCCTTCTACTCCGGTGAATGTGCGATGGCCACCGCCTCATCCTCCACCTACGCCAGCATCAAGAAGAATGCCAAGTTCGACTTCGGCATCGCTCCCCTGCCCCACTACCCGGATGTTCCCGGCGCGCCGCAGAACACCGTCATCGGCGGCGCCTCCCTGTGGGTGATGTCGGGCAAGAAGGCGCCTGAGTACAAGGGCGTGGCCGCCTTCTTCAACCACCTGACCAATGCCGAGATCCAGGCCAGGAGCCACCAGCGCACCGGATACCTGCCGGTGACGCTCGCGTCTTTCGAACTGACGGAGAAGTCGGGCTTCTACAAGCAGAACCCGGGCACCGACACCGCCGTCAACCAGATGATCCGCAAGACCACCGAAAAGTCGCGCGGCATCCGCCTGGGCAACTTCGTGCAGATCCGCGCCATCGTGGACGAAGAGCTCGAGCAGGTCTGGTCCGGCAAGAAGGCCGCCAGGGAGGCGTTGGACAGCGCCGTCCAGCGCGGCAACGAGCAGCTGGAACGCTTCGAGAAGGCCAACAAGAGCTGATCCCGGAGCAACGAGTGGCCTCCGAAAAACGCGTCGTCTTTCGCAGCGCATGGCTGCCCTGGGTGCTGCTGGCGCCCCAGGTGGGCGTGATTGCGGTGTTCTTCTTCTGGCCGGCCGGCCAGGCACTGCTGCAGTCCTTCCAGCAGTCCGACGCGTTCGGCAGCTACACCGAATGGGTCGGGCTGGAGAACTTCCATCGCCTGTTCTCCGACCCGACCTACCTGGCCTCATTCAAGACCACCGCGCTGTTCTCGGTGCTGGTGGCCGGCCTGGGCATCGCGATCTCGCTGCTGCTGGCGGTGTTTGCCGACCGCGTGGTGCGTGGCACCACGATCTACCGCACCCTGCTGATCTGGCCCTATGCGGTGGCGCCGGCGGTGGCCGGGGTGTTGTGGCTGTTCATGTTTGCGCCGTCGATCGGCATCGTGTCCCACACCCTGCGCAGCTTCGGCGTCGAATGGAACCACCTGCTCAACAGCGGCCAGGCCATGGCGCTGATCGTGGCCGCAGCGGTCTGGAAGCAGATTTCCTACAACTTCCTGTTCTTCCTCGCCGGCCTGCAGAGCATCCCGAAGTCCCTGGTGGAGGCGGCGGCCATCGACGGTGCCCAGCCCTGGCGGCGCTTCTGGACCATCCAGTTTCCGCTGCTGTCGCCAACGACCTTCTTCCTCTTCGTCATCAACATCGTCTACGCCTTCTTCGACACCTTCGCCATCGTCGACGCGGCCACCCAGGGCGGCCCGGGCAAGGACACCGCCATCCTGGTCTACAAGGTCTACTACGACGGCTTCAAGGCGATGGACCTGGGCGGCTCGGCGGCGCAGTCGGTGGTGCTGATGGTGATCGTGATCGCACTGACGGTGGTGCAGTTCCGCTTCGTCGAGAAGAAGGTCAACTACTGAACCGCGCCACCCATGGTTGAACACCGCCCCACCCTGGGCCTCCTCGCCCACGCAGTGCTGATCCTCGGTGTGCTGGTGGTGGCCTTTCCGCTGTATGTGACCTTCGTGGCGTCCACCCAGACCGCCGAGCAGATCGTGCAGGCGCCCATGCCCCTGCTGCCGGGCAGCCATCTGGTGGACAACTACCTGGCCGCGCTGAATGGCACCGCCATGGGAGTGGCCTCCAGTGCGCCGGTGGGCCGCATGATGGCCGTGAGCCTGGTCAGCGCGCTGGTGATCGCCATCGGCAAGATCGCCATCTCGCTGCTGTCGGCCTTTGCGATCGTCTACTTCCGGTTCCCGCTTCGCAACGTCGTCTTCTGGGCCATCTTCATCACCCTGATGCTGCCGGTGGAGGTGCGCATCGGCCCCACTTACGAGGTGGTAGCCGGCCTGGGGTTGCTCAACAGCTACGCTGGACTGACGGTCCCGCTGATCGCCTCGGCCACCGCCACCTTCCTCTTCAGGCAGTTCTTCCTGACCGTGCCGGACGAGCTGGTGGAGGCCGCACGCATCGACGGCGCCGGGCCGATGCGCTTCTTTCTGGATGTGCTGCTGCCGCTGTCGGTCACTTCGATGGCGGCACTTTTCGTCATCCAGTTCATCTACGGCTGGAACCAGTACCTCTGGCCGCTGCTGGTGACCACCGACGAGTCGATGTACCCGGTGGTCATCGGCATCAAGCGCATGATCAGTGGCGGAGACGCCGCCACCGACTGGAACATCGTCATGGCCACTGCGATGCTGGCGATGATCCCGCCGGCCCTGGTGGTGCTGCTGATGCAGAAGTGGTTCGTCAAGGGCCTGGTCGACACCGAAAAGTAGAAAGCATGGCAGCCCTGTCGCTTCGCAACGTCGTCAAACGCTACGGCTCCGGCCCGTCGGCGAACGCCGTGATCCATGGTGTGGATGCCGAAATCACCGACGGCGAGTTCATCGTCATCGTCGGCCCCTCCGGCTGCGGCAAGAGCACGCTGCTGCGCATGGTGGCCGGGCTGGAGGAGATCTCCGGCGGCGAGATCGCCATCGGTGGGAAGGTCGTCAACCAGGTGGAGCCGGCCCAGCGCGACATCGCCATGGTGTTCCAGAACTACGCGCTCTACCCGCACATGAGCGTGTTCGACAACATGGCCTACGGGCTGAAGATCGCCGGTCTGCCCAAGGCGGAGATCCGCAGCCGCGTCGACAAGGCCGCGCGCATCCTGGCCTTGGACGGGCTGCTGGAGCGGCGCCCGCGCCAGCTCTCGGGAGGCCAGCGCCAGCGGGTGGCGATGGGTCGCGCCATCGTGCGCCAGCCGCAGGTCTTCCTGTTCGACGAACCCCTGTCCAACCTGGACGCCAAGCTGCGCGCCCAGACCCGGCTGGAGATCCGCAAGCTGCATGCGGAGCTGGGCATCACCTCGCTGTTCGTCACCCACGACCAGGTGGAGGCCATGACCCTGGCCCAGCGCATGATCGTGATGAACGCCGGCCGGGTGGAACAGATCGGCACGCCCGAAGAGGTCTATGCTTGCCCGGCCAGCACTTTCGTGGCCGGCTTCATCGGCTCACCGCCGATGAACCTGTTGACCGGCCGGGCCGAAGGGGGCGAGTTTGTCTGTGGCGATCTGCGGCTGCCGCTGCCCGGCCCTGCTCCTCGCGAATGTGAATTGCTGCTGGGGCTGCGCCCCGAGCACGCCGGTCACCCCGACGGTGCCGCCAGCGGCACAGGCTGGCCCTTGCGGGTGGAACTGGTCGAGATGCTCGGTGCCGAACGCCTGGTGCACGGTCGCCTGGGGGGGCAGGACTTCACCTGGCGGCTGGACGCCACCCTGCCCGCCCCCCGCCACGGCAGCACGCAGTGGCTGCAGCCGCCGGCCGGCCACCTGCACTGGTTCGACCCCACCACCTCCCGCCGCATCGTGTGAGGACTGCCATGCCCGTTGCCCCGCCCCCCGTACCCGAGCCGCCTGCCGGCACCCCGGCCCCTGCGGCCTGGCCCTACCCCCGCTGGATCGCCCACCGCGGCGCCGGCACCTTGGCGCCGGAGAACACGCTGGCCGCCTTCCGTCTGGGGGCCAGCCTGGGCTGGCGGGCCTACGAGTGCGACGTCAAGCTCAGTGCGGACGGGCAACCCTTCCTGCTGCACGACGCCACGCTCGGCCGCACGCTGCGCTGGCCACTGCTGCCCGAACCGCAGGAGGAGGAAGAGTCCGACGAGGGCTTCGACCTGCTCACCCCGGACACCCTGGCCGGTGAGCTGACCTGGGCCGAGCTTTCGCGGCTGGACGCCGGCAGCTGGGCGGGCCGGCGCTTTGCCGGCGAGCCACCGCCGACGCTGGAGGCCATTGCCGCCTGGTGCCTGGCGCAGCAGCACGCCCTGAACATCGAGATCAAACCCAGCCCCGGTGACGAAGCCCGCACCGGCCGCCGGGTGGCCGAGGTGGTACGCCGGCTCTGGGCCGATGCAGTGGACCACGGCCACAGCCCCTGGCCGCTGCTCAGCTCCTTCCGGGCCGACGCACTTGCTGCCGCCTTCGAGACCGCCCCGGAGCTGCCCCGGGCGCTGCTGCTCGACAGCCTGTGGGAGGACTGCTTCGATGTGGCGGAACGGCTGGACTGTGTGGCCGTGGTGCTGAACCACCAGCTGCTGGACGGGCCGGCGTTGGTGCAGCAGGCCCACAGCGACGGGCTGAAGCTGCTGGTCTACACCGTCAACGATGCGCAGCGCACCGGGCAGCTGCTCGACTGGGGTGTCGACGGGCTGATCACCGACGCAGTGGACCGCTTCCTGCCGGACTGAACCTGCACCGGCAGCCCGGCGGGATCGTTCCCTGTGGGTCAGTGGCTGTGCCGGGCAGCGGCCAGCAAGGCAATCAGGCCCAGGCCACCGGCCAGCCAGATCAGCTGGAAGGCGGTTTCGCGCAACGGCATGCGCCGCTGCAGCTGCGGGATCAGGTCCGCCACGGCCACGTAGATGAAGCTGCTGCAGGCCGCCACCAGCAGGTAGGGCAGCAGGGCCTGGAAGGGCCCGATGGCGAAGTAGCCCAGCACGCCGCCGGCCACCGCCGCCAGGCCGGACAGGGCGTTGTAGAACAGCGCCCGCCGACGCGTGAAGCCGGCGTTGAGCAGCACGATGTAGTCGCCCACCTCCTGCGGGATCTCGTGGGCCGTCACCGCCGCAGCGGTGAGCCATCCCAGGCGTTCGTCGGTGAGGAAGGCCGCCGCGATCAGCACCCCGTCGCAGAAGTTGTGGAAGGAGTCGCCCACCAGCAGCGCCCAGCCGCCCCGGCCGGCCTGCTCCGCATCGAAGCCATGGTGGTGGTGGTGGTGCGGGTGATCCCCTTCGTGGTGGTGGGTGTGGCGGTACAGCTCCGCTTTTTCCAGCAGGAAGAAGAACAGCAGCCCGAGCAGCAGGGTCAGGAAGAGCTCGTGCGGTTCGGCTCCACTCTCGAAGGCCTCCGGCAGCACATGCAGCAGCGAGGCCCCCAGCAGCACCCCGGTGGACAGGCTGACCATGTGCGGCAGCAGTCGGCCCAGCAGCCGCACCGCCAACGCCGCCGCGATCAGCACCGAGAACAAGCCGCCGGCCAAGGTGGCGGCAATGATGGCGGCCAGCGTCATGCCGGCCCCAGGCGGCACAGGCCGCCGCAACTGTCCAGAGCAATCGGCATCGTGGTCAGGCCGCCCCCTGCCGCTGGAACCAGGCCAGGCAGCGCTGCCAGCCGTCTTCGGCCGCCGCCTTCAGGTAGCTGGGCCGATAGTCGGCATGGAAGGCATGCCCTGCGCCGGGGTAGACCACGAACTCGCTGGCCCGGGCGGCGGGGTTGCCGCCGGCCAGCGCCGCCTTCATGCGCTCGACGCCGTCCAGCGGGATGCCGGCATCCTTCTCGCCGTACAGGCCCAGCACCGGCGCCTTCAGCTCACCGGCCAGCTCCAGTGGATGGCGCGGCGTGAGCGCGGTACTCTGGCCGGCCAGCCGCCCGTACCAGGCCACACCGGCCTTCACCTGCGGGTTGTGCGCGCTGTACAGCCAGGTGATGCGGCCGCCCCAGCAAAACCCCGTGATGCCGAGCCGGCGGGTGTCGCCTCCATGGGCGCCCGCCCAGGCCGCGCTGGCGTCCAGATCGCCCATCACCTGGGCGTCCGGCACCTTGGAGATCACCTCGGCCATCAATCGCGCGATCTCTCCGTAGGACTGGGCATCACCCTGGCGCACGAACAGCTCGGGAGCGATGGCCAGGTAGCCCTGGCGGGCGAAGCGGTGGGTCACGTCGGCAATGTACTCGTGCACGCCGAAGATCTCGCTGATCACCAGCACCACCGGCAACCCGCTGCGGCCGGCGGGTGCAGCGCGGTAGGCCGGCATCCGGAAGCCGTTGACGTCGATGGTGACCTCCCCGGCGGTGAGCCCCTCCGTGGACGTCTTGACCACCGTCTGCGCCATCACGGGCAAGGTGGCGGCCGCAAAGCCGCTGCCCAGCGCGCCGCGCACGAAGGCTCTGCGGTCAAAGGATCGCGGCGGCGCCAGGCTGTCGAGGTCGGGTTGCCAGTGGGCGGGGTTGTGCATCTCGAGGCTCCTCGGGTGTCCACGGCGTTCTGACCACGCCGCAGGGCTGCCATTGTAGGAAGCACGACCCGCGCGGCCATTCGTGCGGCCGTAAGACACGGAGATTTCAACGGCAACGACGACAATCCCCCTCCATCATGACCCCGCCCGCATCCCGCGCCGCTCCGGCCCCTGCCGCGTTGACCGCGTCCAGCACATCCAACGCGTCCGCCGCCTCCAACACCTCCGCCCCCCCCGGCGCCAGCCCCGCCACCCCACAGTGGCGCGGCCTGCTCGCCGCCATCGACATCGGCTCCAACAGCTTCCGGCTGGAGATCGGCCAGTGGCGCGCCGGCCGCTACCGGCGCATCGACTACCTGAAGGAAGCCGTGCGACTGGGCGCCGGGCTGGATGCCGAAGGCCGCCTGGGCCGCGAGGCTGCCGAGCGCGGCCTGGCCTGCCTGCGGCGCTTCCGGGAGCGGCTGGCAGGCATCCCGCCGGCCCAGCTGCGCGCCGTGGCCACACAGACCCTGCGCGAGGCCACCAACCGCAACGCCTTCCTGGCCGAGGCCGGGCAGGTGCTGGGGCACCCGATCGAGGTGATCTCCGGCCGCGAGGAAGCCCGGCTGATCTACAAGGGCGTGGCGCGGCTGCAGCCCTCGACCCAGCCGCGGCTGGTGGTGGACATCGGCGGACGCTCGACCGAGCTGATCCTGGGCCAGGGCAGCAACCCTTTGAAGGCGGAGTCCTTCGCCATCGGCAGCGTCAGCCTGTCGCTGCGTCACTTCCCGGGCGGGCGGCTGACCGCCGAGGGCTTCCACGCCGCCCAGGTGGCCGCCGGGGCCGAGCTGGAGGAGGCGCTGGAACCCTTCGCCCGCCCGCATTGGCTGGAAGCGCTGGGCTCCTCCGGCACGGCCGGGGCTGTGTCGCAGATCCTGGCCGCTGCGGGCATCACCGATGGAACGATCACCCCGGAGGGCCTGCGCTGGTGCATCCAGGCCTGCCTGCGCGCCGGCCAGGTGGATCGGCTCGACCTGCCGGGTCTGAAGCCGGAGCGTCGCCCCGTGCTGGCCGGTGGGCTGGCCATCCTCTACACACTGGCCACGCACTTCGGCATCGACCGCCTGCAGCCCGCCCGCGGGGCGCTGCGCCAGGGCGTGATCTTCGATCTGGACGAACGCCTGGCGGCAGAACGGGCACCGGACCACCACGACCTGCGCGACGACAGCGTGGCCGAGCTGCAGCAGCGCTTTCAGGTGGACGTGTCGCAGGCCCACCGGGTGCGGGAGGTGTCGCGCGTGCTGCACGCTGCCCTCGCGCCCCGCGCGCCTCTGGAGCTGCAGCGCGAGCTGGGCTGGGCGGCCGCGCTGCACGAGATCGGCATGATGGTGTCGCACCACGACCACCACCGCCACAGCGCCTACCTGCTCAGCCATGTGGACGCCGCCGGTTTCTCCCAGAGCCAACAGCGCCGCCTGGGCGACCTGGTGCTGGGCCAGCGCGGTGGACTGCGCAAGGTGGAGGCCGCGCTGGCCGACGCGGACTTCGCTGCCCAGCTGCTGTCCCTGCGCCTGGCGGCGCTGCTCTGCCATGCCCGCGGCAGCACCGGCGTCACCCTGCCCCAGCTGACGCTGGAGGGCCACCGGGCCCGGCTGGTGACCGCGTCGGGCTGGTCGGCGCAGTTCCCGCGCTCGGCCTATCTGCTCGCCGAGGAGGCACGGGCCTGGGGCCGCGGCATCGGCAGCCTGCGCCTGACGGTCGATTGCATGTGACGCAGGTCGCAGCCGACGCGCGTTTGTCACAACACCGTCACGGTTCCTGCATAGCATCGAGCGGATGTCCGTCCCGACCTCCGCTGCACCGCTCGCACCCCATTGCGAGGCACTCCTGCTCCCGCCCACGCCCACGCCCACGCACACGGCCTCCGCGGCGCCCGAGCGACCTGCGAGCCCCGCCCAGGACTTCGTCGAACCCACCCCTGCGCCCCGGCTGCGCCTGCTGAGCCGAGAGGGCTCCATCCTGGCCTTCAACCGCCGGGTGCTGGCCCAGGCGCAGCGCCCGGACGTGCCGTTGCTGGAGCGGCTGCGCTACCTGTGCATCGTCTCGTCCAACATGGACGAATTCTTCGAGGTGCGATTCGCCGACACCCTGGAGGCGGCCCGCCGCCCCGGCAGCGGTACCACTTCGTCGGACGTGGGGGACATCGCCGCGGCCGCCCATGCCCTGGTGGACGAGCATTACCACGTCTTCAACCACGAAGTGATGCCCGCGCTGGCCGGCCGGGGCATCGTCATCCTCAACCACGCCGACCGCGACGCCGAACAGCGCCGCTGGGTGGCGCAGTTCTTCCACCGCGAGGTGCAGCCGCTGCTGGTGCCCATCGGGCTGGACCCGGCACACCCCTTTCCGCAGGTGGCCAACAAGTCGCTCAACTTCATCGTCCAGTTGAGCGGTGTCGATGCCTTTGGCCGCGAGAACTCGATCGCCATCGTCAAGGTCCCCCGCGTACTGCCGCGCGTGATCCGTTTGCCCGACCGGCTGGCACCCGGTCGCCAGGCCTTCGTGCTGCTGACCAGCGTGATCCGCGCCCACCTGGAGGAGCTGTTTCCGAGCCGCATCGTCGAGGCCTTCTCGCAGTTCCGCGTCACCCGCGACTCCGACATGGACGTGGACGAGGACGACGTCACCAACCTGCGCCAGGCGCTGCGCAGCGAGCTGAGCACCCGGCACTTCGGCAAGGCGGTGCGCATGGAGGTGGTGGCCAGCTGTCCGCCGGTGCTGTCGGACTTCCTGTGCACGCAGTTCGACCTGCCCGAGGCGGCGCTGTACCGCGTCAACGGCCCGGTCAACCTGGTGCGGCTGAACACGCTGATCGATCTGGCCCACGCACCGGCACTGCGTTTTGCCCCGCACGAACCCGCCTGGCCGAACCTGCGGGTGCCGCGTACCCGCCCGCTGATCGAGACCATCGCCGAACGGGACATCCTGCTGCACCACCCCTTCGAGAGCTTCGAGGTGGTGGTGCAGTTCCTGCGCGAGGCGGTGGAGGACCCGCAGGTGCTGGCCATCAAGCAGACCATCTACCGCACCGGCAGCGAATCGGTGCTGATGGAATTGCTGCTGGAGGCCGCCCGCCGCGGCAAGGAGGTGCTCGCAGTCGTGGAGCTGAAGGCCCGCTTCGACGAGGAGGCCAACATCAACTGGGCCGAGCGGTTGGAGGCCGTGGGGGTCCAGGTGGTCTACGGCATCGTCGGCCTCAAGACCCACGCCAAGCTGCTGCTGGTCACCCGCAAGGAGGGCCGCCGGCTGGTGCGCTATGCCCACCTGTCCACCGGCAACTACAACCCCAAGACGGCAAGGCTGTACACCGACGTGGGCTACCTCACAGCCGACCCAGACCTCACCGCCGATGCAGATGCGGTGCTGCAGCACCTGGCCAGCCTCAACCCGCTGGCCCCGCCGCGGCAGCTGCTGGTGGCGCCCTTCAACCTGCATGCGAAATGGGTGGAACTGATCGGCCGGGTGGCCCAGGCCGCAGCCGCCGGCCGGCCGGCACGCATCGTCGCCAAGTTCAACGCCCTGACCGACCCCGACCTGATCGCCGCACTGGCGGCCGCCAGCCAGGCCGGCGCACAGATCGACCTGATCGTGCGCGGCGCCTGCATGCTGCCGCCCGGCGTGCCGGGCCTGAGCGAGCACATCCGCGTGCGCTCGGTGGTGGGGCGTTTCCTGGAACACACCCGGGTGATCTACCTGCGCTGGGGCGAACGCGAGCCGGACGAAGCGCTGTACCTGTCCAGCGCCGACTGGATGAGCCGCAACATGCAGCGCCGCATCGAGATCGCCTGGCCGCTGCGCGACCCGGCCCTGCGCCAGAGGGTGATCGACGAGTGCCTGGTGCCCTACCTGCACGACCGGCGCGACGCCTGGGAGCTGGACGCCGAGGGCCACTACCAGCCGGTGACGCCAGCGCCGGCCGGTCCATCCGACCTCAGCGCCCAAGGCGCACTGATGCGCCGGTTCTGATGACCCGGGGAGCCCGGCCCGCAACGGTCCGCCGAGAACCCCGGCCCTGCTGCAGGATGCAGCAGGGCTCCTACAATCTGCGCCGCACTGAGGAGCGCACATGGACATCACCAAGGAAATCGACACCCGCGGACTGAACTGCCCGCTGCCGATCCTGAAGACCAAGAAGGCCCTGGCCGAATTGAGCGCCGGTCAGGTGCTGAAGGTGCTGACCACGGACCCCGGATCGGTGCGCGACTTCCAGGCCTTTGCCAAACAGACCGGCAACGAACTCGTGGACCAGCAGACGCTGCCGAACAACGAATTTGTGCACGTGTTGCGTCGGCGCTGACGGCAACAGGGCGCCCACCTCGCGGCGGCGCCCTGTTTCCCCTCCCTGAAAGGCTGCGTCGATCGGCAGCCCGGCAGATGCCGGGCCGCAACGAGGGCTCTGGTTCAGCCGCCGATCACCCCGCCGTCGCTGCGACGCACCATCACCGTCGCCGAACGCGGCCGGGCTCCGGTGGTCGGCCACTGCGAGAAGGCGGTGGCGTTGCGGGCGATCTCGTTGTCGGTGAGCGTGCTGCCGCCGGTGTTCTTCGGCGCGTTGGGATGGCTGCCCACCTCGCCCGGATGCTGGATGTTGACGAACATCGTCCTGCGATCCGGCGTCCAGGTCACCCCGGTGACTTCGCAGCCCGAGGGGCCGACCAGGAAGCGCCGGATCTCCTTGCTCACCGGATCGGCCGCCAGCATCTGGTTGTTGCCCATGTTGGCGTAGTCGCCAGCGTTCGAATAGCTGCCGTCGGTCTGGATCCACAGTCGGCCGAAGCCATCGAAGGCCAGGCCGTCGGGGCTGTTGAACAGGTTGTCCAAAGTGATGTTGGCCGAAGGCGCACGGGCATCGGTGACGCTGGGTTGACCGGCCAGCACGAAGATGTCCCAGTCGAAGGTCAGCGCGGTGGCATCACCGCCAGCCTCGTTCCAGCGCACGATGTGGCCCCAGACGTTGTTGGCACGCGGGTTGGCTTCGTCCACCGGCGGACGCGCTGAGCCGGCCGAGGTGCTGCCGTCCACCGCGTTCGAGGTCGTGCCGCCGCGGCGGTTGTTGTTGGTCAGGGTGACGTAGACCTCACCGGCCTTCTTCGGATTGGCGGAGATCCACTCCGGGCGGTCCATCATGGTGGCGCCCACGCGGTCGGCCGCCTGGCGGCACTTGATCAGCACCTCGGCCTGGTTTGCGAAGCCGTTGGCGGCCGTCAGACCGTTGCTGTCGAACGCCAGCGGGATCCACACACCGGTGCCCATGCCGTCGCCCGTGGTGGTGCCGGCGTCGAAGCGGGCCACATACAACGTACCGCTCTCCAGCAGGCGGCGGTTGGCCGCGCTGGTCGGGTTGCTGCGGTCGAAGCTGCCGCTGGAGACGAACTTGTAGATGTACTCGTTGCGCTCGTCGTCGCCCATGTAGACCACGACCTTGCCGTTGGCGGCCACCACCAGTTCGGCGTTCTCGTGTTTGACGCGGCCCAGTGCGGTGCGCTTGACCGGCTTGGAGGCCGGCGCGAAGGGATCGATCTCCACCACCCAGCCGAAGCGGTGCGGCTCGTTGGGGTTCACGTCGGCATCGAAGCGCGGATCCACGGTGTGCCAGCGATAGCCGAAGCCGGTGGAGCTGATGCCATACCGCACCTGACCCTGCCGCACATCGGCCGGCTGGCCCGCGCCGTTGGTCGGCGTGGCGAAGTAGCCGTTCCAGTTTTCCTCGCAGGTCAGGTAAGTGCCCCAGGGCGTGCGGCCGTTGGCGCAGTTGTTCAGCGTGCCGAGCACCTCGGTGCCGCTGGGGTCGGCTGCCGTCTTCAACAGCGCGTTGCCGGCCGCAGTGCCCTGGAGCGTCATCGGCGTATTGCCGTGGATGCGGCGGTTGTAGGGCGAGGTTTTGACGTGCGCCCAGCTGCCGTCTGCATTGCGCTTGACGTGCACCACACTCACGCCGTGGGCGGCCTGGGCCTTGCGGGCCTTCTCCAGCGTGAAGGGCGCCATCCAGTCGGCGGCGTCGGTGTCGGCCTCGATGGCGTAGAAATACTCGGGGTTGATGTACTCGTGGTTCATCACGAGCAGACCCTCGTCGCTGCGGTCGCCAAAGCCGTTGCCCGCGGCGTTGAAGCCGAAGAAGGCCATGCCGTCGTGGTTGTCGCCGATCTGCTGCTCCTGCTCGGCCGCAGTGTTGCTGGCATCGGCCTTCCAGGCCGGGGCCAGGTCGTTGATCGGTTCACCCCAAGGCAACATGGCCGTGGCAACGTAGCCCGCCGGCACCACCATGCTGTCGGCACTGGAGGTAGCGACGCCGGAAAAGCCGAGCATCTTCTCGGCGACCACCGCGTCGTCCT
The DNA here is from genome assembly GCA_016703325.1 of Burkholderiales bacterium. Classification (GTDB taxonomy): domain Bacteria; phylum Pseudomonadota; class Gammaproteobacteria; order Burkholderiales; family Burkholderiaceae_C; genus Sphaerotilus. Next base: position 339,288 of record JADJCH010000062.1, read on the forward strand.
TGTCGTCATCACCACCACCGCAGGCGGCCAGCCCACCCAGGAACGGCAGCATGGCTGCGCCCAGCCCTCCCTTGATCAGCAGTCGACGGCTGGGTTGAGCCGCCACCGCCCTGTCAACCACTTGGGTCAGCGAAAGGTTCTTCGAAGGATTGGTGCTGGAATCGTCGTCGAGAAGGGTCTGAGACATGGCTTGAGGCTCCGTCAGGGAAAGGCCGTCAGGGTCGCAGTTGCCGATGAATCGACCGTGAACAATTCATGACGCATACGTGACGCAGGTCCACAGGTGCCCCCAGCTTCTTTGCACTGGGGCACGCTGCTTCAGTTAACGTCGTCGCCCAGGAAATGCTTGCGATAGCGCGCCGGCAGGTCGCGCAGGCGCATCATGATCGGCAGGTCTGCGGTGTTGAAGTCCGGGTCCCAGGCCGGTGCCCCCAGCACCTTGGCGCCACAGCGCAGGTAACCCTTGATCAGCGGCGGGATCTCCGCCTGACGGCCGTCGAACAGCTCCTGCACCGGCAGCGGCAAGCGGGGTCGGACGTGGTGCTCGATCGGTGCGAGGTGGGTTTTTCGCACCTGCTCCCACACACTGGCGGCCACATGTCCGCCATCGCGCATCGAGATGCTGGCGCAACCGATCATGGTGTCCAGCCCGCGGCTGACCATGAACCGGGCCAGGGCCGCCCAGAGCATGAGGACGACGCCGCCCTGGCGGTGGTCCGGGTGCACACAGGAACGCCCGAGTTCCGCGATGCGTCCGAAGTCGGGGCGCAGCCGCGTCAGGTCGAATTCGGTGGCGCTGTACCAACCACCTACGCGGCGCGCAGCATCCGGGGTCATGACCCGGTAGGTGCCGATGACCTCGCCCTGCGCGTCGCGCACCAGCAGGTGCTCGCAGTAGGCGTCGAAAAGGTCGCTGTCGACCCCAGCCGGCGTGCCCGGCAGGGGGTTCAGCCGCGCACCCATCTCCTGGGCGAAGACCTGCCAGCGCAGGCGCTGGGCCTCTTCCACTTCGTCCGGACTGCGGGCCCACTCGGCGGTGAAGGTCGCATCCGCCGAAGACGGGCGCAAAGCCAGGGCTGCGGCAGACGAAACCACCGGCGGCCGCGGCTCGGCACAGGACGGGAAGGGATGAGAGGGGAGGCGAAAGTCCCGCATGCCTGACTCCTTGAGTAGATGGAGTCATGCTTGCAGCGCGGGGTGACAGGCCGGTGTCGTGCCGGTGTCGTTACCGTGACGAAGCCGCGGCAACGCCCCCCTCCCCAGGGGGCCCCGTGACGGCCGTTGCAGCCGCCGCGGCGAGCGATCAGAGTTCCAGCTTCTTCAGGTACTCGCGGAAGCCGGCCCCCAGCTCCTTGTGCGCCAGCGCCAGCTCGACGTTGGCCTCCAGGAAGCCCTCCTTGCTGCCGCAGTCGTAGCGCTTGCCCTCGTAGCGGTAGGCAAACACCTTCTCGCGGCGCAGCAGCGCGGCGATGCCGTCGGTGAGCTGGATCTCGCCGCCCACGCCGCGCGGCTGGGTCTCGATCTCGTGGAACACGCCGGGCGTGAGGATGTAGCGGCCCGCCACCCCCCAGCGTGAAGGCGCCAGCTCGGGAGCGGGCTTCTCGACGATCTTGGTGACGTCCATCAGCCGGTCATTGACCAGGTTGCCGGCCACGATGCCATAGCGCTTGGTGTGTTCGGCCGGCACCTCCTGCACCGCCAGGATGGAGGCGCGCCACTCCTGAAACTGCTCGGCCATCTGCGACAGGATCGGCGGCTCGCCGATCATCAGGTCATCGGCCAGCAGCACCGCAAAGGGCTCGTTGCCCACCAGCCGGCGGCCGCAGAGCACGGCATGCCCCAGGCCCAGGGCCTGAGCCTGGCGCACGTAGATGCACTCCATGTCCTTGGGCTTGACGCTGCGCACCACATCCAGCAGCTCCTGCTTGTTGGACTGCTCCAGCGCGACTTCCAGCTCGAAGGTCATGTCGAAATGGTCCTCGATCGGGCGCTTGTGGCGGCCGGTGACAAAGATCATCTCGCGCACACCGGCGGCATAGGCCTCCTCGACGGCGTACTGGATCAGGGGTTTGTCCACCACCGGCAGCATTTCCTTGGGCTGGGCCTTGGTGGCGGGAAGAAAGCGGGTGCCGAGTCCGGCAACCGGAAAGATGGCCTTGGTGACTTGCATGGGTCGAGAGTTCCCTCGGGGATGGGTGCTTGCTGTGACTGGGATCGCCAGAGATTTTTGCATGCACCCCCGCCCTGCATGCCCCCGACTGCGGGGGGCGGCGACAGGCTCGGCATCGATACCATCGATCGATCGCTCTTAATGCACGAATCATAGCCCTGCCCCATGGACCTGCTCATCGCCGAACCGCTGGAAGCCGAGGTGCTGGAGTGGCTGGACGCCCGGCATGAGCTCTTCTACGCTCCCCGGCTCGCCCACGACCGCCAGGTCTTCATGGACGCCTGGACCCAGGCCCGCGCCGCCCTGCTGCCCCCCTCGGTGGCGGTGGACCAGAAGATGATCGCCGCCGCTCCCCGTCTGCGCGCCATCGGCCGCATCGTCGGCGGGCCGGAGAACATCGACCTGACCGCCTGCGCCCGCAACGGCATCGAGGTGGTGCGCTGCGTGGAGGCCGCCGCACCGGCCGAGGCGGAGTTCATGCTCGGCGCCCTGCTCACCCTGCTGCGCCCCAGCCCGGCCGAGATGGGCCGGGTGGCGGGCCGCGAACTGGGCACCTGCACGGTGGGCCTGATCGGCATGAACACCACCGCCCGCAAACTCACGCGGCTGCTGCAGGCCCTGGGCTCGCGGGTGGTGGGCTACGACCCCACCCTGCACGCCTCCGATCCGCAGTGGACCCGCTGGGGCGTGCAGCCGCTGGGCCTGCGCGAGCTGTTCGAGAGTGCCGAGGCCATTTGTGTGCAGCTCAACTACTACTCCCGCTACCGCGGCCTGCTGGGTGAACGCGCCCTGCCCCACGCCAAGCAGGGCCAGGTGCTGGTGAGTGTGTCGCCCGCGGCGATGTTCGACGACGACGTGCTGGCCCAGGTGCTGGACTCCGGCCGCCTGGCCGCCGCCTGGCTGGACAACGTCGGCCCCGGTGTGATCGAGTCCGGCCAGCCGCTGTACGGTGCCCCTGGCCTGCTGGTCACGCCGCGGCTGTCGGCCTACACCCGGGAGGCGCGGGTGCGCAGCGCCTGGGGCGTGGCGCGGCGGGTGGACGAGGTGCTGCGCACCCTGCCGCCGGTGGCCCGCCCCGGCATCCGGCGCCGGCCACTTGGGCCGGGCGCCGCCGCCGGGGTTTCCGGCGCGTCAACCCCTGCTGCGAAGATCAGGCCAGCCGCGACAGCTGGTCTTGCAGCTTCGCCAGCGTCGCGCTGAAGTCCGCCAGGCGCTGGCGCTCCTGCGCCACCACCGCCGCCGGAGCGCGCGCCACGAAGCTTTCGTTGCCCAGCTTGCCCTCGGCCTTGGTGATCTCGCCGGCCAGGCGGGTGATCTCCTTGCCCAGGCGCTCGCGTTCGGCGGCCAGGTCGATCTCCACCTTCAGCGCCAGCCGGGCCTCGCCCTGCACCACCACCGGCGCCAGGCGGGTGGCCTCGGCGAAGGTGGCCTCGTCGGCAATCACCTGCACTTCCGACAGCTTGGACAGCGCCTTCAGCACCGGCGCGGCCTCGGCGATGAAGACAGCGTCCCCGAGCGTCAGCAGCGGCACCCGCTCGGCCGGTGACAGGCCCATCTCGCCACGCAGCGCCCGGCAGGCACCCACCAGCTCCTTGAGCTTGGCCACCCAGGCGTCGGCAGCGGCATCGATGCGCTCGGGCTGCGCCAGCGGGTAGGCCGCAGCCGCCACGTTGTCCACCGTCTTGCGACCGGCCACCGGTGCCACCACCTGCCAGAGCTCCGCGGTGATGAAGGGTGTGACCGGGTGCAGCAGGCGCAGCACCGTTTCCAGCACCCGGATCAGCGTGTGGCGGGTGGCGCGCTGCTGCTCGGGTGCGCCGACCTGGATCTGCACCTTGGCGATCTCCAGGTACCAGTCGCAGTACTCGTCCCAGACGAACTGGTAGATCGCGGTGGCGACGTTGTCCAGCCGGTACTCGGCAAAGCCCTGCGCCACCGCGGCCTCCACCCGCTGCAGCTCGCTGGTGATCCAGCGGTCGGCCGGGCTGAAGTCCAGGTAGCCGCCGGGCGCGCAGGTGCCCGCCGGGTGCTCGTTCAGCCCGCAGTCCTGCCCCTCGCAGTTCATCAGCACGAAGCGGGTGGCGTTCCAGAGCTTGTTGCAGAAGTTGCGGTAGCCCTCGCAGCGCTTGCTGTCGAAGTTGACGCTGCGGCCCAGCGTGGCCATGGCCGCGAAGGTGAAGCGCAGCGCGTCCGCCCCGTAGGCCGGGATGCCCTCCGGGAACTCCTTCTCGGTGGCCTTGCGCACCTTGGGCGCCGTCTCCGGCTTGCGCAGGCCGGTGGTGCGTTTGACCAGCAGCTCGGGCAGCGCGATGCCGTCGATCAGGTCCACCGGGTCGAGCACGTTGCCCTCGGACTTGCTCATCTTCTTGCCCTGCGCGTCCAGCACCAGGCCGTGGATGTAGACGTGCTTGAAGGGAACCTGCCCGGTGAAGTGCTTGGTCATCATGATCATCCGGGCGACCCAGAAGAAGATGATGTCGTAGCCGGTCACCAGCACGCTGCTGGGCAGGAAGAGGTCCTGCTCGATGGTCTTCTCCGGCCAGCCCAGCGTGCTGAAGGGCACCAGCGCAGAGCTGTACCAGGTGTCGAGCACGTCCTCGTCGCGGGTCAGCGCACCGGTGTACCCGGCGGCCGTGGCCTTGGCGCGGGCCGCTTCCTCGCTCTGGGCGACGAAGAGCTCGCCGTTCTCGCCGTACCAGGCCGGGATCTGGTGGCCCCACCAGAGCTGGCGGCTGATGCACCAGTCCTGGATGTTCTTCATCCACTGGTTGTAGGTGTTGACCCAGTTCTCCGGCACGAACTTGACGTCGCCGGACTCCACCGCCTCGATCGCACCCTGGGCGATGGACTTGCCGGTCGATGGGCTGGCCTTGGTCATCGCGACGAACCACTGATCGGTCAGCATCGGCTCGATCACCTGGCCGGTGCGGGCGCAGCGCGGCACCATCAGCTTGTGCTTCTTGACCTCCACCAGCAGGCCGGCGGTCTCCAGGTCCGCCACCACCGCCTTGCGGGCGACGAAGCGGTCCAGCCCGCGCAGCTCCAGCGGGATGTCTTCCAGGTCGGCGCGCACCGCCGCATCCAGCGTGAAGATGGTGATCATCTCCAGAGCGTGGCGCAGGCCCACCTGGTAGTCGTTGTTGTCGTGCGCCGGGGTGACCTTGACGACGCCGGTGCCGAAGGCCTTGTCCACGTAGGCGTCGGCGATCACCGGCACCAGGCGGCCTGTGATCGGCAGGCGCACCTGCCGGCCGATCAGGTGGGTGTAGCGCTCGTCCTCCGGGTGCACCATCACTGCGGTGTCGCCCAGCATCGTCTCCGGCCGGGTGGTGGCCACCACCAGCGATTCGTCACTGCCCTCGATCGGATAGCGGATGTGCCAGAGGTGGCCGTCCTCCTCCTCGCTCTCGACCTCCAGGTCGGACACGGCGGACTTCAGGATCGGGTCCCAGCTCACCAGCCGTTTGCCGCGGTAGATCAGGCCTTCTCTTCATAGAGCTTCACGAAGGTCTCGGTGACGACCTTGGACAGCTTGTCGTCCATCGTGAAGTACTCATGCGCCCAGCTCACCGAGTCGCCCATGCGGCGCATCTGGCGGGTGATGGTGGAGCCGGACTCCTCCTTCCACTCCCAGACCTTGGCGACGAAGTTCTTGCGCCCCAGGTCGTGGCGACTGATGCCCTGCTCCTGCAGCTGGCGCTCCACCACGATCTGCGTGGCGATGCCGGCGTGGTCGGTGCCCGGCACCCACAGGGTGTTGTGGCCGAGCATGCGGTGGTAGCGCGTCAACGAGTCCATGATGGTCTGGTTGAACGCATGGCCCATGTGCAGCGTGCCGGTCACGTTCGGCGGCGGCAGCTGGATGGAGAAGCTCGGCCGGGCCGCATCCAGCGTGGGCGCATAGACGCCGCTGGCCTCCCAGTGCGGGCCCCATCTGGCCTCGATGGGAGCGGGTTCAAAGGACTTGGACAGGGCGTCGGACATGGGCGGCGGCTCTCAGAGACTCGGATCGGCGGCTGGCCGGCAACGGCGCAGCCTGCACTCTCGGCCGGGGACGCGTTCACTGCGCCCGCTCAGGCGAAACCCTGGATTCTAGGAGTCCGCCGGCCCCGGGGATCACCCCGGTGAACCGCTGGCCAGGCTGCCCCGGTCCGATCAGGCCGGCAGCCGCTCGTGCAGCGTGACCCGGTTGCGCCCGGCCTCCTTGGATCGGTACAGCGCCTGGTCGGCCTGGTCGATCAGTTCTTCCAGGCTGCGTGCGCCGGACAACAGCGTCGCCACACCGAAGCTGGAGGTGATGCGCCGCACCTCGGTGCCGCGGATCGCGCGCTGCGCCTCGGCCTCGATCGCCGCCCTCAGCCGCTCGGCCACGGCCAGCGCCTCGGCCGGCGCCAACCCCGGCAGCAGCAGGCAGAACTCCTCACCACCGTAGCGGCACAGCAGGTCGTCCGGGCGGATGCCGGCGCCCAGGGTGCGCGCCACCACCTGAATCACCTGGTCACCCACCGCGTGGCCGTAGCTGTCGTTGAAGGACTTGAAGTGGTCGATGTCGCTCATCACGCAGCACAGGGGCTGGTGCAACTGCCGCGCCTGTTCAAAATGCTCGCTCGCCGCCTCGAAGAAGGCGCGGCGGTTGAAGCAGCCGGTCAGCGGGTCGCGCGAGGCCAGGCGCTGCAACTCCTGGTTCTTCTGCTCCACCTCCGCCTTGGCGCGCTGCGTCTCGGCCATCGAGTCCTGCAGCCGCGCGTGGCTGCGCTGCAGTTCGGTTTCGTCGACGAAGCTCACCATGCAGCCGCGCAGCCGGCCGCGGTCATCCTGCACGGGTGCACTGCTCACACGCAGGTGGCGCTCGGCGTTCTCACCCGGCTGCGCACCCGGCAGGGGCAGGCGCAGCGGCTCGCCCTCGACCTTCCCCAGGCCGGCCAGGGTGCGCTGCCAGGGCGGTGCCTCGGGCAATTCGGCCGTGCGGCCCGCCAGCAGCCATTGCATGGCCCCGATCGGCTGGCCGTGCAGCGTCGCCTGACCGGCCGGATGCAATGCCCGAAAGGCCTTGTTGGCCAGCACGATGCGGGCCTGCGGATCCAGGATCAACAGCCCCTCGGTCAGGTTGTCATAGGCCAGCCGGACCCGATCCGGCACCGTGGCCGACGGGTTCAGGTACTGCATCGCCCGGCTCAGGTAGGCATGACTGAGCAGGAACCCCCCGAAGCCCAGCACCAGCAGCAGCTGCACCCCCGGCTGCGCCAGCCAGTGGCGCAGCCCGCCGGACTCCAGCGGTACAAAAACCAGCTCCACCTCGCCCCAGACCTGGCGCCCGGCCAGGATGGGCACACGCAGGTGGTTCAGCTCCGAGGCATGGTCCCCGCGCAGGTCGTCGGCACTGGGCAACTCGCCGCGCTGCAGCAGCATGCCGCCATCGAGCCGGTGCACGCGGATCGAACGCAGGTCCGTGTTGCGCGCCAGCACCTGCTGGATGGTGCGCCCCACCGCCACATGGTCACCCGTCTGCAGCAGACCGGTGAGCTGCACCGCCAGGTTCTCTGCCACTCGCTTGCGCAGCAGGCGCTCCTGCTGACCATGGCTGGGCACCACCCCCAGCACCAGGTCGGCCAGCAGCAGCAGCGTGATCAGCAGCGCCGTCAGCCCCAGGCTGATGCGGGTGATGGGGCTGCTCAGGCCAATACGCTGCGTGCTGCGTGGTGGCTTCGGGGGGGACGGGGATCTCATCGGAACGATGAGGCGGGCGTGGCCTCGGATGACTCGGATGACAGCAGGCGGTCAAAGGCGACTTCGTCGCGCTGAGCCTCTTCATCGGCATCGCGGTGCCAGGCTTCAGTGCCGTCGTCGTCCGGCAACACCGCCAGCAGATCCACATGGCGCCAGGCCGGCAGCGTGCCCAGCAGGCTGGTCACCAGTCCGCCCGCACGCAGGGCCCACCAGACGCTGCCGGCGGTGAGCATCGCCCCCACGGCCTGCACCTCATCGGACGACAACTGCAACGCCTCAGCCGCGGCCTCCTGCTCGCCCCCGTCGGTACCCGGCAACACCAGGCGGCCATTCCTGGACAACTCGGCCAGGGTCAGGGTCTCGACCGGTGCGGCCCCGGCCTGCGGACCAACATCCAGCTCCCAGCCCGCCGCAAACAACTCCTCCAGCCGAGCCAGCCGCAGCGCGTCGGCCTGCTCACGAGCCAGAACCTCGGCCCTGGCTCGCGGCAAGGCCGCCGCATCAGCGACAGATCCCCCTGCCGCGGCGGGAGTGAAGCGCTGGCTGCCGGGGCTGCGGCCCTCATCAGCGCCGGCCCCCGCTGCTGCGGCTCTGAGCACCTCGGCCTGCAGCGATGGCGTCGCCTCCGTCTCACGATGGATCGCCGCACCCTGGGCCCTGCGGCTGCGCGAGTCCGCGTCCACCGGGGTGGCGGGTGGGGCAGGCTGGGCCTGCGACGAATCGCGGTCACCGTCGGGGTCGGTCCCCACCCCACTGCCCTCAGCGGTCTGGACCACAACGCCCCCACTGTTGGACTGCAGAACCCGCACACTCACCTGCCCGGCCCATGCCCCGCCGGCATCCCCCAGGCCCAGCACAAAACCAGGCGTCCCACCGCCCGTGGCGACAAATCGCACCTGGGCCGCATCCACATCCGCCTGCGTGAACTGCGCAATCGCCACACCGGGCGCCGTGGTGTATTCGAAGCGCCCCTGCCGCAGCTCCGAGACCTGGAAGACGATGCCCGCCGCCGGCGAGTCCACATCCGCGGCAAGCAACTGCGCCGGCCCCAGCACCAGTGGGCGGCCGACATCAACCGTCAGCTGCGCCCGCACCCACTGCGGCGCATCGTTGACCGCCGCGACGTCGAACACCAGCGCCTGCGGCCGCGCCGACCAGGCTCCCGAGGCGTCGGCAACTTCCACCCAAAGCACCGCCAGCGCCTCACCGTGGGCGTTCTCGGGCGCCAGATAGACCACCCGCCCATCGGCCAGGTCAGCCGCTGCGATCACCTGCCCCACCTCCACCGCCTCGCCCGCCAGCGTCAACTGCCCGACCTCGGGCAGCCCCTCCACCCGCACCGCCGCCAACGCATCGCCGTCAGCATCGTCGAAGGCAAAGTCCTCCGGCCGCAGCACCCGAGCCACGTCCTCGACCAGCGCCACGAGCTCATCCTTCGGATGCGGAGCATCGTTGACGTTCAACACCGCGACCGTGGGCAGACTGGCCACGGTCTCGACCGTGGCCTGGCCGTCGGCATAACTCGCCACGACCCGCAGCACCGCACCGACATCGTCCTGAGTCGTCACGTAGCTGCTGCCCGTCGCGCCGGCGATGTCCATTCCGTCGCGTTGCCATTGCCAGGCGATGCTGCCCAGGCCGTCCGCGTCGGTGAGCGCTTGGCTCGCGGTCAGCGTCTGGCCCTGCGTCGGAGTGGTGTCGTCGATCGACACGCTGCCGCTGGGCGCGTCGTTGACGTTGGCGACCGGGCCCACTGCCGCGCTGCTCAGGCGCTCGGCTGTGCCGTGGCCGTCGCTCCAGCTCACCGTCACGCTGATCTGCTTGCCTGCGTCGGCATCGCCGAATGTGTAGGTAGCGCTGGTGGCGCCTGTGATGGCGCTGCCGTTGCGCTGCCACTGGTAGCTGAACAGTCCAAGCCCGTCGGCGTCCGCGATGCCGAGGGTATCGACGCTGAGGGTCTGGTCTTCGGTGGGCGTGCCGGTGATGCTCGGTGCACCGCTGGGCGCATCGTTGACGTTGCCCACCATGATGTCGAAGCTGTCGCCGGCCGTCGCGCCGCTTCCATCGGTCGCGGTCACCGTGATGGTGACTGTGCCCACGTCGGCGTTGGGCGGCGTGCCGCTGAAGGTGCGTGTCACCGCGTCGAAGTTCAGCCAACCGGGCAACGCAGTCGTGCTGTAGCTCAGGCTGTCGCCTGCGTCCACGTCAGCAAAGGTGCCCGCCGGCAGCTGGAAGCTGAATCCGTTGTCTTCCGTCGCGGACTGATCAGCAATCGGGCTGGCCAGCGTCGGCGCATCGTTGACGTTGCCCACCACGATGTCGAAGCTGTCGCTGGCCGTCGCGCCGCTTCCGTCGGTCGCCGTGACGGTGATCGTCACCGTGCCCACGTCGGCGTTGGTGGGCGTGCCACTGAAGGTGCGTGTCACCGCGTCGAAGTTCAGCCAGCCGGGCAACGCGCTGGTGCTGTAGCTCAGGCTGTCGCCTGCGTCCACGTCAGCGAAGGTGCCCGCCGGCAGCTGGAAGCTGAATCCGTTGTCTTCCGTCGCGGACTGATCAGCAATCGGGCTGGCCAGCGTCGGTGCATCGTTGACGTTGCTCACCACGAGGTCGAAGCTGTCGCTGGCCGTCGCGCCGCTTCCGTCGGTCGCCGTGACGGTGATCGTCACCGTGCCCACGTCGGCGTTGGTGGGCGTGCCGCTGAAGGTGCGCGTAGCAGCGTCGAAGCTCAACCAACCGGGCAACGCGCTGGTGCTGTAGCTCAGACTGTCGCCTGCGTCTACGTCCGCGAAGGTGCCGGCGCCGAACGTGAAGCTGAACGCGCTGTCTTCGCTAGTGGACTGGTCTGCGATCGGGCTCGCCAGCGTTGGTGCATCGTTGCTGTTGCTCACCACGAGCTCAAAGCTGTCGCTGGCCGTCGCCCCCATTCCGTCGGTCGCGGTCACCGTGATGGTGACTGTGCCCACGTCGGCGTTGGCCGGCGTGCCGCTGAAGGTGCGTGTCACCGCGTCGATCTGGTCAGCTATCGGGCTGACCAGCGTCGGTGCATCGTTGACGTTGCCCACCACGATGTCGAAGCTGTCGCTGGCCGTTGCCCCCGTTCCGTCCGTCGCCGTGACGGTGATCGTCACCGTGCCCACGTCGGCGTTGGCCGGCGTGCCGCTGAAGGTGCGCGTCACCGCGTCGAAGTTCAGCCAACCGGGCAACGCACTGGTGCTGTAGCTCAGGCTGTCGCCTGCGTCCACGTCGGCGAAGGCGCCCGCAGGGAGCTGGAAGCTGAACGCGCTGTCTTCGCTAGTGGACTGGTCTGCGATCGGGCTAGCCAGCGTTGGTGCATCGTTGGTGTTGCTCACCACGAGCTCAAAGCTGTCGCCGGCCGTCGCGCCGCTTCCATCGGTCGCGGTCACCGTGATGGTGACTGTGCCCACGTCGGCGTTGGCCGGCGTACCGCTGAAGGTGCGCGTCGCCGCGTCGAAGTTCAGCCAACTGGGCAACGCACTGGTGCTGTAGCTCAGGCTGTCACCTGCGTCCACGTCGGCAAAGGTGCCGGCATCGAACGTGAAGCTGAACGCGTTGTCTTCAGTCGCCGACTGATCGGCGATCGGGCTGACCACCGTCGGCGCATCGTTGACGTTGCTCACCACGAGCTCAAAGCTGTCGCTGGCCGTCGCGCCGCTTCCGTCGGTCGCCGTGACGGTGATCGTCACCGTGCCCACGTCGGCGTTGGCCGGCGTGCCGCTGAAGGTGCGCGTCACCGCGTCGAAGTTCAGCCAACTGGGCAACGCACTGGTGCTGTAGCTCAGGCTGTCGCCTGCGTCCACGTCGGCGAAGGCGCCCGCAGGGAGCTGGAAGCTGAACGCGCTGTCTTCGCTAGTGGACTGGTCTGCGATCGGGCTCGCCAGCGTTGGTGCATCGTTGGTGTTGCTCACCACGAGCTCAAAGCTGTCGCTGGCCGTCGCCCCCATTCCGTCGGTCGCGGTCACCGTGATGGTGACTGTGCCCACGTCGGCGTTGGCCGGCGTGCCGCTGAAGGTGCGCGTCGCCGCGTCGAAGTTCAGCCAACCGGGCAACGCACTCGTGCTGTAGCTCAGGCTGTCGCCTGCGTCCACGTCAGCGAAGGTGCCGGCGGGTAGCTGGAAGCTGAACGCGCTGTCTTCGGTGGCGCTCTGGTCAGCTATCGGGCTGACCAGCGTCGGTGCATCGTTGACGTTGCCCACCACGATGTCGAAGCTGTCGCTGGCCGTTGCCCCCGTTCCGTCCGTCGCCGTGACGGTGATCGTCACCGTGCCCACGTCGGCGTTGGCCGGCGTGCCGCTGAAGGTGCGCGTCGCCGCGTCGAAGTTCAGCCAACCGGGCAACGCACTGGTGCTGTAGCTCAGGCTGTCGCCTGCGTCCACGTCAGCGAAGGTGCCGGCGCCGAACGTGAAGCTGAACGCGCTGTCTTCGGTGGCGCTGATCGGCGATCGGGCTGGCCAGCGTCGGCGCATCGTTGGTGTTGCCCACCACGATGTCGAAGCTGTCGCTGGCCGTCGCACCAGTTCCATCGGTCGCCGTGACGGTGATCGTCACCGTGCCCACGTCGGCGTTGGCCGGCGTGCCGCTGAAGGTGCGCGTCACCGCGTCGAAGTTCAGCCAACCGGGCAACGCGCTGGTGCTGTAGCTCAGGCTGTCGCCTGCGTCCACGTCAGCGAAGGTGCCGGCGGGTAGCTGGAAGCTGAACGCGCTGTCTTCGGTGGCGCTCTGGTCAGCTATCGGGCTGACCAGCGTCGGTGCATCGTTGACGTTGCCCACCACGATGTCGAAGCTGTCGCTGGCCGTTGCCCCCGTTCCGTCCGTCGCCGTGACGGTGATCGTCACCGTGCCCACATCGCCGTTGGCGGGCGTACCGCTGAAGGTGCGTGTCACCGCGTCGAAGTTCAGCCAGCCGGGCAACGCGCTGGTGCTGTAGCTCAGGCTGTCGCCCGCGTCTACGTCCGCGAAGGTGCCGGCGCCGAACGTGAAGCTGAACGCGCTGTCTTCGGTGGCGCTCTGGTCAGCGATCGGGCTGACCACCGTCGGTGCATCGTTGACCGCCTGCACCGTCAAGCTGCGACTCACCAACCCGCCGGTCAGGCCACTCACCGCGTCGGTGACGCTGAATTCGACCGTGCGTGTGTCCGTGGCAGGTGTGTCGCTCGAATTGACATAGGCCACGGAGCGCAGCGCGGTCTGGTAATGGGCAAGGCTGGCGGTGCCGCTGAGCGTCAGGGTTCCCGTGCCGCTGTTCCACAGGCCGGTGATGCCGTTCTGGTCGGTGAACTGCAGTTGGTCCTGGCTGCTGGCATACCCCGTGCCGATGCGGATCACGGCGCTGGAGAGCTGTGTGCTGTCTGCGTCGGAAACGGTCAATCCGGGGTCGACGGCCACCGGTGCGGCGTTCTCGACATAACCGGCCGTGCCGCCGCTGGCCGTCAGCACCGGCGCCTGGGGCAACGAGTAGGTCACGGTCAGGTAGGGCCGCAGAGCCACGCTGCCGTTCTCGGAGGAGGCGAAGGTCCAGAGGTCGGCATTATTGGAGACGAAGGCCCAGCCTTGATTGGCCTCGCCGTCTGCCCAGGCCTGTACGGTCGCCGTCAGGCCGGCGCTGCTCAGGCTGTTCCAGCCCGACACGCCGGAGTCGAAGCTCAGCAAAGCCGCACCGATCTCGCCACCGGCGCTGCCAACCCCGCTGGTCAGGCTGTTGTAGGTGGAGGCCTCGCTCCAGGACACCAACATGCGGTGCAGCGAAACCGCATCAGCGAGATCGCGGTCGGTCACGTAGACCGACAGCGTGGCCGACTCGATGGTCGCCCCCCAGGGGATTTGCCCGGCACCGCTGCCGAAGAGTTGCTCGAAGCGCAGCAGTGCCGCATCGGTCGCGCTGTCGTCGTCGGCGATCACCTCGGCTTCCGAACCCCGGTTGATCGACGGCGAACCGGTGCTCACCCAGGTGTCGTGTGTGCCGCTGTACCCATCGGCCCCTTCCTGGAAGCGGGCCCCGCCCACCGCGATGGTGAGGATGTCGCTGTCGCTCAGCGCGCCGCCACTTCCGGAGGCGCCCTGGTCGCTGCTCGCCAGCGTCAGCAGTGCGCTGCCGCTGTAGCCGACAGCGGGAGTGAAGGTCGCCCCGTTCAACGCCGCATTGACATCGGTCAGCGTGCCGGTGAAGGTCATCGAGGCGTCGGCGCTGCCGTCGCCGACGCTGAAACTCAGGCCGGTGGTTTGCGCCAGGGTCAGGCTGCCATGTGTGACGCTCAGCTCGATGCGCAGCGCCGCCGAGGCCGCATCCACATCGGCCACCTGAATGGCATTGCCGTTTGCCACGGACAGCAGCAGCGGGGTGTTGAGCGCCGTCAGCTGGGTTCCCGGCAGCTGGTTCACCGGTGCATCGTTGACCGCGCTGACGGCCAGCGAACTGCCGCTCTCGCCGCTGCTGTACGCCGTGCTGCCGCCGTTGGCCGTGGTGTCGGCCAGCGCGCCGGCCACGCCGTCGGTCTGGTCCCAGGCCCGGTAGTTGAACAGGCCGGTCGAGCCGTTCCAGTCGGCATCGGGCACGAAGCGGATGCGTGCGGTGGCATCGGAGGGCAGCAGACGGGCGCTGCTGCCCGACACCGATCCGATGTCGGCCCAGCTGCTGCCGTCCAGCGTGTACTGCCAGGTGCCGTGGCTGTTGTCCAACCCTGTGACCGCGATGCCCTGCAGCGCGCCGCTGTCGGCATCGGTGGCACCACTGGCCAGCAGCGAAACGAGGAAGCCGGCATGCTGGCCCGCATCCTCGGTGATGGACGGCAGCGCGGTCGCCGTGCTCAGAGAGGGCGCGTCGTTGACCGCCGTCACCGTGATGGCCAAGGCGTCGCTGTCGGTCAGGCCCAGTGAATCGGTGGAAGTGACCGAGAGTGTGTCGCTGCCATTGAAGTTGGTCGCACCCTGGTACGTCAACGACGCCAGCGCAGCGTTGATCTGCGCCTGGGTACCCGACAAGGTCAGGGTGGCCGTGCCATTGGCACCGGCACTGATCGTCGCGCCACCCGCCAGGGTGACACTGAGCGTGCCCTGCACCACCGAAAGTTGCGTGCTGGCAAGGTTGCCGTTGCCGTCACCGACACTGACGCCGCCGATGGCCAGCGCGGCATCCTCGTTGACCGTCTGTGCCCCGGGGAGGGTGTTCACCGGCGCCACATTGCTGGTGGCCGTCACCGTGGCAGAGAACTCGGAGGTGTCGGTGAAAGTCGCGTAGCCGGCGTCGCTGCGGGTGGCGGTGGCGGTGACAGATTCGCCTGCGGCCACGCTGGCGGTCAGTACGGCATTCACCGTTGCCTGGCCGGAAGCATCGGTCGCAACGTTGGCGTAGCCAATGCTGCGCTGGCCCTCCCCGTGGCCTGAAACGTCCGCCGTGCCACTGGCAAAGAACTCGACCCTGAACCAGCTGTTCGCATCACTGGCCAACGTGCCTTCGATGTGGATCTGGCTGCCAGTGGTGGCTGCGCTGCTCAGCACCGGGAAGTTCTGCAGGCCGTTCGCGCCGCTGTCGGCGTCCGGCGCGGCGTCGTTGGCGGTGACGCCGTCGTTGGCCAGGTCGATCCCCAGGCCGCTGTTGCCGTAGATCGAGTTGCCGAGCAGCTGGACGTTGCCGGTGGTCTTGACGACGACACCCGCGCCGGTATTGCCCGCAATGATGTTGCCCTGGCCGGCGGAGGTGCCGCCGATCAGCGCGCCATTCGAACTGCCGGCCTCGTAGATGCCGGCTGTGCTGCTGCCGCCGCCGTTGCCCAGCACGGTGGTGCCGGTGGCATCCAGTCCGATGATGTTGCCCTGGATGGTGCTGGCGTTGCCGGAAAGGTAGATACCGCCACGCGAAGCGCTCCAGCTGGCGTTCGTGTTGCCCGATATGACGTTGTCGAGCACGCTGGTGTGGGCCGCGCCGAAGTCGATGACCAGCCCGAAGCCGCCATTCGACAGGGCCGCGTTTCCGGCGGCATTGGTACCCAGGTAGTTGTTCTGGACCGTGTTGTGGCTGGTGGCCGCGTCGGACACACACACGCCGAACTGGATGTTGCCGGAGACGACGTTGCGCGACGCCGCCGTGGCGCCCCCGATTGTGTTGCTGGATGCGCCGGCTTCGATGTTGATGCCGATTTCGCCGTTGGCGACGGCGGCCGTGCCTGCCGCATTGAGGCCAACGTAGTTGCCCGCCACCGTGTTGCCGGTCGCCGCGGCACCGGTGATCCGGATCCCGATCTGTGAGTTGCCGGAGATCAGGTTGCGGGCCGCAGTTGTGGTGCCGCCGATGGTGTTGCCGGCGCTGCCTGAGACAACGATGCCGAAACCGTTGCCCGCCGCGGTGCCGCCGGCCGCGTTGATGCCGATGTGGTTGCCCTCGATGAGGTTGCCACCGCCGCTGGTCAGGTAGATGCCGTAGAGACCGAAGTTCTGGATTCCCAGGCCGCGGACCGTGCTGCCACCGGCGCTGATGCTCAGGCCGTTGGCTGCAATGGGGGCGCTGCTGCCGTCCAGCACGATCAGCGGCGTGCCCGCATAGCCCGACTGCGTGCTGCCATCGATCACCACCGCATCGGTGATCTCCGGCAGCTGGGCGGACAGGGCTATCGTCTGCGCCCCGCCGGCACCGATGCTGAAGCTGATCGTGTCCACCCCGGTGGTGTTGTTGGCCGCCATGATGGCCTCGCGCAGGCTGACCTTGCCGTCCGCCCCGGGCTGGGCATTCAGCCACTCGGCGGTGTGGGCGGCGTTGCCGGCGGTGATGCCGCTGTCGTTGTTGTCCGATGCGGTGTCCACCACCAGCGTCGCCGCCACGTCCGTGACCGTCACGGCGATCGCCTGGGTGTCGCTGCCGCCGGCCCCGTCGCTGACCTGCACGGTGACGTTGTAGACGTTGTCCGCGCCGCTGTCGGTGGGCGCCTCGTAGTCCGGCGCGGTGATGAAGGCGAGCGCACCGGTCGAGGCATCGAGGGTGAATTTCGCCGCATCCGCCCCCCCGGCGATCGAATACACCGCCGTGCCGCCGTCGGCATCGGTGGAGGTGACCGTCGTCACCGCAGTACGGGTCTCGGCGACGCTCACGCTGGCCGAGGCGCCGCCGCCGTTGCTGGTGATCACCGGGGCGTCGTTGACCGCCGTCACTGCCATGGTGACAACGGCCGGGGTGCTGGTCATTCCCGTCCCATCCGACACGGTGAGGCTGATCGTGCGGGTGGCGGTGCTGGGGTTGTCGCTGGTGTCTCGGAAGGTGACGTTGCGAACCAGCGCCTGCACCGCCGCCACGCTGGCGTTGCTGTTGAAGTCGACGGTGAGCAGCGTGCTGCCGTTGCCGAAGCTGCCGGCACCGGCGCTGCCGCTGTAGCTGCCGATGACCGTGCCGCCGTAGGTCACGTTGCTGCCCGACAGGCCGATCAAGCCAGCGCCGCTGCCCTGGTTGCGGATGCCCAGCTCGTCACTGCTGCTGCCATTGGCCGTGATCTGGTAAAGCAGTTGGCCACCACTGAAGACGGTGGTGTCGGCATCGGTGACCGTGGCGCTGGCGTCGAAGATGACGCCGGCGTTTTCGACATAGGTGTCGCTGTAGCCGCTGAGGGTCAGCACCGGCGCGACGGCGTAGAGGTAGCGCTGCATGAAGATGCCATCGCTGTCGCCGCTGCCGTTGCCGTGCCAGACCACCACGAGGTGACCGTTGGCATCGGCGGCCACACCGGGCAGGTCCTGGTAGTCGGTGGTGGTGGTGTTGACGCGCGTCTCAGCGGTGAGCGCCGTGCCGCTGCCGTCGTACTGGCGCGCATAGACCCCGTCGAAGCTGCCGTCCTGGGCATAACTCTGCCAGGTGACCACAAAGCCACCGGCGGTGGTCATGGCGGCCACCGGGTTCTGCTGCTGGTTTGCCGTGGTGGTGTTGACGCGGAACTCGCTGCCCTGCGCCACACCACTGCTGTTGTAGCGTTGCCCGTAGATGCCGTTGAGGTCGCCGTCCTGGGCACTGCTCTCCCAAACCACGACAAAGCCGTTGCCGTCCATCGCCACCACCGGCAGACCCTGGTAGCCGGTGCTGTAGGTGTTGACGCTGAACTCACTGCCCTGCGCCACACCGCTGCTGTCGTAGCGCTGCGCGTAGATGCCCTCGTCGCTGCCGTCCTGGCCCCAGCTGCCCCAGGCAATCACGAAGTTGCCGGACGAGTCCATGCCGATGCCGGGTTCGCTCTGGTCGTCGGTGGTGTAGGTGTTGACCTTGAACTCGCCGCCCTGCGCCACCCCGCTGCTGTTGTAGCGCTGGGCGTAGATGCCATTGGAGTTGACGGCATCCTGACTCCAGGATTGCCAGGTGATGACAAAGTTGCCGGTGGCATCCATGGCCACCGCCGCCTCCTTCTGGTCATACGTGATGCCGGTGTTGACCCTGAACTCGCTGCCCTGTGCCCCCCCGCTGGCGTCGTAGCGCTGGGCATAGATGCCGTAGCTGCTGCCGTCCTGGGAGTTGCTTTCCCACACCACCACGAAGCTGCCGTTGCCCGCCATGGCAACCTGCGGGTTGCGCTGGTTGTCGGAGAGGTAGGTGTTGACGTGGATCTGGCTCCCCTGCGCCATACCGGCAGCGTTGTATCGCTGGGCATAGATGCCGTAGCCGGCATCGCCACCGGCGCCGGAGCCATCCATCCAGACCACGACGAAGTTGCCGTTGGCATCCATCGCCACGGTCTTGCCCGACCAGTTGTTTGTCTGGCTGCCCGCGGTGCTGGTGTTGACCAGGGTTTCCCCGCCCTGGGAGGTCAACGCCAGAGTTCCGCTCCAACCTTCCGCCTGCAGCACCGGGGTCTGGAGTCTGCCGATGCGGGTTTCAAGCAGCCAGTCTCCGCCCCTCTCGGCAGCTCCGGTGGCATCCGTGCTGGCCGCCACATCCGCCCCGGTCAGGTCGGCCAGCGCCGCAACGAAGGCCTGGCCGGTGGCATCGGCAGCCACTTCGCAGCCGTAGAGCAGCAGGTCGGCCTCGGCATCCAAAGCGGCCGACCAGGCGGCCACCTCGTCGGCGCGTGCAGCCAGCACGGCCGCATCGACCGTACCGCTGCCAAGCAGCAGCGCGCCACTGGCGCCGTGCGAAATCAGGTGCAGCGCATCGATGCCCTCCCGGCCGGCCAGCGCGGCGCTGATCTGCGTGAGGCCGTCGGCACCTGCGTCGATGGGGATCAGCTCGAAGACCACGTCACCCGGCGCGGCGTCGATCAGCGGCTCCAGCACGTGGGCCAGATCCTCGACGCGGCTGTCGACGAAGATCAACTCACGCCGCAGCGGCTGCAGGCTGGCGTCGGGCGTTGCGGCAGCGTCCTCCGGCTGAGTGAGGAGGCTCAGCTCGCCCAGGGGGCTCACCCGCCAGGCGAAAACGTCTGCACCGCCGGCCTGTGCCGCCGTGGCGGGGATCTGCGCCGCCGCCGCGGCACCGTGCCAGCCGATCAGGTGCACTGCGCCCAGGCCCTGCTCCTGTCCTGGCTCCTGGGCCTGCTCCTGCTCCAGCTGCAGCAGTTCGGTCACCTGGACCGGCGCCGGTCGGTCGGCCTCCAGCACCACCAGGTCGTAGCTGGCGCCCCCGCCGCGCCGCGCGACCAGCGCGTCCAGCGCGGCGTAGGGGTTGGCCACGCGGGCATCCACCAGCACCAGCTCACGTTGCTGGGTGGCGTCGTCCAGCAGGGCCAGGGCCTGCAGCGCCGGAGCGACCGGTTCCGCAGGCGCCGCGGGTGCCGGCGCCAGCAGGCGCATCTCCACCGCGCCACCGAGGGTGGGGTCGAGCAGCAGGGCGGCATCGGCCGAATAGAGCAGCCGCGGCTCCAGCTCCTCGACATGCAGGCGAGGGCGCAGTGGAGGGGGACGGCGGCGGGACATGACGACAGGACAAGCGCAGCAGCGGGCCACCGAGTCTGGCCCGGGCCGGGTCCTGCGATCGGCCGATCAACCCGGCCATGCACCGGCTGATCCGGGGGCCGGCGGGGTCCGCAGTGCTTGCGCAGTTGCGGAGGTCAGCCGCGCGAGGGCGGCGGCGCCTGGGCCTGCGGCGCCGCCGAGTCCAGCTCGGCCTTGCAGCGCAGGCCGGCGGGCAGCGCCAGGTCGGGGTTGGGCAGAGCGGCCTGCACGCGGAAGGTGTTGCTGGCCGGGTCGATCACCTTGTCGATCGCGGTCACCCGCGCGGCCAGGCGGGTGGCCCCCGGCAGCTCGGGCTGCACCGCCACCGGGCTGCCCAGTCGCAACTGACCGTACAGGGCTGTGGGCACCACCAGCTGCACGCGCAGCGGGTCGATGCGGGCGATGCGCAGCAGCGGCCGGTCGTCGGCACGCTCGCCGGCGCTGGCATGGCGCTCCACCACCACGCCGTCCATCGGGCTGCGGATCACGCGCTGGGCCAGCTGCGCCTCGGCCACATCGCGCTCCTGGCGGGAGATGGTGCGCTGCTCGCGCGCCTGGCGCAGCTTCTGCTCGGCCAGCCGCGCCTCGGTGCGGGCCTGGTCGAGCGCCTGCTGGGAGATGAAGCTCTGCCGGAACAGGTCCTCGGCGCGCAGCAGGCGGTCGCGCTGGAAGGCGGCGTTGGCCTGCGCCGCCTCCAGCTCGGCATGGGACTCGGCGCGGGATTTGGCCACCCCCAGCGAGGCGCGTTCGACATCGGCACGCAGCACCGCCAGCACCTGGCCGCGGCGCACCTGCTCGCCGCGCTCGACCTCAACGCGCTCGATCACACCAGCCACCGGGGTGCCGACCTCGGCGATGCGCTCGGGCTCGATCAGGCAGCCGCCCAGCGCAGCGGCGCCGGCCCCCAGCGCCAGCGTGGCGCCGGCCAGCCCCAGCGCGATCTGCAGGGTCCGCCGGAGCAGCGGCAAAAGCGTCCGGGACCGCGACAGGCGCCGCAGGCGGACGGGAAAAACGGGGGAGGTGGGCAGGCACTTCATGGTCGGGCTCATTCACTGCGGCCGGCAAAGGCGAGCCGGCGTTCCATCTGTTCGTCGTGGCGCAGCAGGCGCGCACGCAGTTCGCGATCGCGCTGCTCTTCGAAGATCTGCGCTGCCCGCAGCAGCCCGCGCAGCAGCGCAGCGGGCAGGCGGCGGCAGCGTGGCGCCAGCCAGGCCCGCAGCCAGGCTGGCAGGCTGCGCGCGAGCAGGGCGCTGTCCAGCGACAGCCAGGTCTCCACCGAACCCGGGTCGCCCTGGCGTGCCGCCCGGCCTCCCAGCTGGCGGTCGATGCGCCGGGCCGGGTTGAGCTGACAGGCGATCACATGCAGGCCGCCCAGCGCCTCGACGCCCTCGCCCAGCGCGATGTCGGTGCCGCGCCCGGCCAGGTTGGTGGCCACGGTGATGGCGCCGCGCTGGCCGGCGGCGGCCACTGCGGCAGCCTCCTGGGCATCTCCATGGGCATCGAGCACCTGGTGCGGCAGGCCGGCGCGCTGCAGGTGGGCCGACAGCGCCCGGGCCTCGGCCACCGAGTCGGTGGCCACCAGCACCGGCCGGCCGCGCCGGTGCAGCCGCGCCACGCGGCGGGCCACCGCCACCCAGAGCTCGGCATGGTGGGCAAACAGCCGGGTCGGGCCGACGCGGCGCCGGCTCGGCCGCCGCAGCGGCACCGGCCGCACCGACAGGCCGTAGGCGGCGAGCAGCTCGCCGCGCGCCTCGGCCAGCGTGCCGGACAACCCGCCCAGGCGGTGGTAACGCGGAAAGAAGCGCTGGTAGGTGATCTGCGCAATCGTCGCAAAGGCGGGGCTGGGGTCGCAGCCCTCCTTCAGCTCCACCAGCTGCTGCAGGCCCTGGCCCCAGGCACGGCCCTCGGCCACGCGGCCGGTGGTCTCGTCGATCAGCAGCACCTGCCCCTCGCGCAGCAGGTAGTGGCGGTCGCGCTGGTAGGCATGCAGTGCCGCCAGCGCCGTGCTGACCGCGTGCTCGCGGTGCAGGCGGTTGCGCCACACCGGGGCCAGGTTGGCATATTCCGCCCGCTTGCCGCCGTCGGCCGAGGCGGTGGCCCGGGCCAGCCGGGCCCGCCCGGCCGAGGTCAGGCGCACCTGCCCCGGGGTCGCGCCCAACCTGAAATGCCGCGACGGCTGCAGCGCACGGGCAAAGCGCAGCGCCTGGCGGGCGTGGCGCAGCGCATCGTCCATGTCGGCCGGCTCGGAGAGGATCAGCGGCACCCGCGCCTCGTCGAGCAGGATGGCATCGGCCTCGTCGATCACGGCCATGCACAGCCCGCGCAGCAGCCTGGGCTGGCCTGCAGGGGCCTGGCCATCGCGCAGGTAGTCGAACACCAGCTCCTTGGCGGTGACGTAGGTGATGGCGGCCCGGTAGGCGGTGCTGCGCTGGCTGCGCTCGTCGGCCTGGCAGACGGCACCCACCGCCAGGCCCAGGGCGGCGTAGAAGGGCTGAAGGCTGGCGGCGTCGCGGGCCACCAGGTAATCGTTGGCGGTGATCACATGCACCGGCAGGCCGGCCAACGCCGCCACCGCCGCCGCCAGGCCCACCGCCAGGGTCTTGCCTTCGCCGGTGGCCATTTCGGCCAGGCGGCCCTGCAGCACCGCGGCAGCAGCCAGCAGCTGGGTGTCGAAGGGATCCTGGCCCAGCACCTCGGCCGCACACTGCGCCACACAGGCCAGCGCGGCGGGCAGCACGGCGTCGGCCAGCCCTTCGCGGGCCAGGCGGGCACGCAGGGCGGCCAGCCGTTCGGCCCGCTGTTCGGACGGCTGTTCGGATGGCTGTTCGATCTGCGGGCGGGGCTCGGTGGCCTGGGGCAGTGAGGCGCGGCAGGCGTGCAGTCGCTGCAGGAAGGCGGCCTCATCGCGCCGCCGCCAGGCCGCCAGGCGATCGCGCAGGGCCTGCCAGCGCGCCCGCCAACGCTCGGCCGGCTCGGCGCTGCGCGGCTGGCGGCGCTCGGGGCGCGGGCCCCAGACCAGCCCGGGCAGCGGCAGGGTGTGGCGCGAGGTCATGGATCAGTTCCGCCCGGCATGCTGGAGGAAGACCTGTGACGCCTGCCGGTACAGCTGCTGCGCCAGCGGCGCGTAGCCCAGTTCCAGCCGCACCCAGGCGCGTGTGCCCACCCGCTGCACCGGCAGGCCCGGCACCGTCAGGTCCAGCAGCAGCACCGGCTGCAGCGCCTGCAGCGCCGGCTCACCGGGCGCGGCAGGCGCCACCGGGATCGGCCCGCCGCCGGCCTCGCCCAGGACGGCGCTGGGCAGGTCACGGGTGGCCGCCGGGACTGCACCGGTCAGGCGCGCCGGCCAGATGCGGCCGGGGTCGTCGGCCAGGCGCACGCTCAGAGGGGCACTCAGTGGGGCACTCAGTGGGACACTCAACGTGCGCAACCGGACCGCATCGGCCTGCGGCAGGGCGGCACGCAGCGGCAGGTCACCGCCGGAGAGCACCCAGCCCAGCCGCTCGCCCTGGCGCAGCCAGCGCCCCGGCAGGTCGGCCGCCTGCGGCAGCTCCAGCCGGCCGGCCACCTGGGCCCGCAGGGTCAGTTGGGACAGGCGCTCGTCCGTGCGGGCCAGCTCGGCACGGCTGCGTTCCAGGTCCAGCTGCAGGTGCAGCGCCGCAGCCGGGTCGCGCAGCAGCTGCTGGTAGTGCTCGGTGGTCAGGCCCTCCAGGCGGGCCGCCAGGCGATCACGCTCGGCCTGCAGCTGCGGGTTGTGCAGGCGCAGCAGCACATCGCCCGGGCGCACCGGGGCGCCGCTGGCCAGCGGCAGCTCGGCCACGAAGCCTTCCACCTCATTGCGCAGCTGGGCCTGCTCGGGCAGCCAGGCCACCGCAGGCACCACCCGGTGCTGCGGCAGCGGCAGCAGGCACAGCAGCAGCAGCGCGCCCAGCCCCACCAGGCCCAGGCGCAGACGCACCCGCGCCAGCGCGGCACCGGGCTCGGCGGCCTGCAGGGCCTCTCGGGCCCAGCCCTGCAGCGGCCGCAGCAGAAGGGCTACGAACGCATAGACCAGGCCGGCCAGGGCCAGACCGATCCAGGTGGCCGCCAGCCAGTCCACCAGCGCCAGCGTGAGGCCGACCCGCCAGGCCAGCGAAAGCGGGGCGTAGGCGACCAGCCACTTGCGTTCGCTGGGAGCATGCGGGGGCGGCTCACCGGCCACGCCGAGCAGACGGCGCCGCAGCAGCGCCCGCCACCAGGCCCCGCTGCGCCCCGCCAGGTTGGCCAGGTTGGCGGCATCACAGAGCATGTGGTAGCCGTCGAAGCGCAGCAGCGGGTTGCCGTTGAAGAACAGCGTGGAGGTGACGCCGATCAGCATCACCGCCAGCGCACCATCGTGCACCCAGCCGGACTGGGTGTGCAGCCACAGCAGCAGGGCCCCTGCGGCCAGCGCCAGCTCGACCGCGATGCCCGCCGCACTGACGGCCACGCGCTGGCCCCGCCGCGGAAAAGCAGCCGCCGCGCCGGCATCCACATAGGGCGCCGGCGTCAGCAGGATCAGGCCCAGGCCCACCTCCCGCACCTCTGCGCCCCAGCGCCGCAGTGCCAGGGCGTGGCCCAGCTCATGCAGGGCTTTGATCCCCGGGTAGAGCAGCCACATCAGCAGCAGAAAGCCCGGGCTGTCCAGCCGCTGCGCCGCATGGGCACGCAGTGCCGGCCATTCCGCTGCCGCCGCCCAGACCGCCAGCAACACCCCCAGCAACCACAGCCAGGCCAGCGCAGGTTGCCACAGCCACCGCGCCAGCGGGTCCAGCCGCTGAAGCCAGGCGGAGGGGTCCCCCAGCGGCAGGCGAAACGCCAGCGGGTTGAGCAGGCTGCGGCGGCGCTGCGCCAGGCGCTCGCTGCGGCGGCGCTGCAGCACGTCGGCATCGCTGGCCCGCTCGGACTGCAGCAGGCCGGATTCGTCCAACTGCCCCAGCAGCGCCAGCACCTCGTCCTGGGTGGGGGCATCGTCGGGGCGGGATTCGAGCAGCGCGCTCCAGACCTCCTGCACGCTGCGCTGGCCGTCGCAGCGGCCGATGAACTGGTAGGCCGCCTCGCTGAGGCGATGCTGGCGGCCGGTGGCCTCGTCGCTGAGCAGGTACCAGCGCTGTCCGCGCCAGTGCTGGCGGCGTGCACGCACCTGGGCGCGCAGGCGCGGCCGCAGCCGGGCGATGCGGTACCACTGGGCGCTGTAGAGGGTGGCACTCATCGGCGCGAGGTCAGGGCAGCCAGGCCCAGCTGGCCATGCGGGCCCAGTCGATCAGGCGGTGGCTGGCGATCCAGGCCAGCGATGCGGTCCCCGCCTTGATGCGCGCCACCCCCTGCAGGCCCGGCCGCAGCGCCGCCGGGTCCACACCCTCCAGGCGGGCCTCGACGGCGAAGCGGTTGCGGCCTTCGACCAGGGTGGCCACCGGGGTGATGCGCTGCAGCACCAGCGGCAGGTGCTCGGTGGGCATTGAGGCCAGGGCGAGCTGCCCGGCCTGGCCCGGCCGCAGCCCGGCGATGTCGCGCTCGTCCACCTCGATGATCAGGCGGTAGCGGCCCGCCGGGGCCAGCGTGAGCAGCACGTCGCCGCGCTGCACCGGCGCGCCCAGCGAGCGGCTCAGGTCGCCCTGGATCACCACTCCATCGATCGGGGCGGTCAGCCGGGTGCGGCCGAGCTGCTGGCGCACCAGGTCCAGCTGGGCGCCGGCCTCGTCGGCCTTGCCGCGGCTGACGACGAACTGGCTGCGATCGTCGCGTGCCAGCGCGGCAGCCACGCCGTTCTCATGCTGGGCGAGGGCACTTTCCCATTTGCGCGCCTCCAGCTGCAGGTCCTGGTCGGCCAGTTCGGCCAGCAGCGCGCCGGCGCGCACCGCATCGCCGGGATGCACATGGCTGCGCTGCAGAAAACCATCGAAAGGTGCGGCCACCACCCGCTGCACCGCCCCCTCCAGCCGCGCCGGCGCGCTGACATGGTGCGGCAGCGGCACGAACAGGGCGCCCGCCAGCGCCAGCGCCACCGCCCCGGCCAGCAGCCGCGGGCGGGGGTCGTCGGACTCGCGCAGGAGCGCAGGCAGCCGCCCCAGGGTGAGCAGCAGCCGGTCGTGCCAGGGCCGCTCCGCGCGGCGACGCAGCCACAGCAGCGGCGCCACCGCCCCGGCCACCTGTTCACATTCGGCGAGGCAGGCCGCGTCCGGCGACCGCGCGGGCAGCCACTCGAACAGCATGGCCCCCACCACCCGGCCCTGCCGGGCCAGCGGCACCGTCACCAGGTGGTGGCCACTGTGCTGGTGCAGCCGCGCATGCAGCAGGCACAGGCGCGGCAGCTCGCCGGCGGGGGCGGGATAGGCCACCCGTTCGGCCTGGTCCACCGCCTCCTGCATCACCTCGGCCAGCTGGTGCAGCAGCGCCTGCTCGGGGCGCAACTCGGCGCTGTGCGACACCGCCAGAATCGTCATGCCCTCGCGCCGCTGCAGGCCCAGGCTGACGCGCTCAGCGCCCAGCCGGGCGGCCAGTTCGGTGGCCAGCGCCAGCGCACCATCGGCCAGGTCGTCCCCACCGAGCAGCAGGGCCTGGTCCTGCAGCAAGCGCTCGGCTCCTCCTGGCTCGGAGGCGCCTGCGGCCGCAGCCTCGTACCGCTGGGTGGGCAGGTCGTTGGTGGCCTGGCCCAGCTCGCGCAGCAGCCGCTCGACCGCCGCCGCGTCCTGCGCCTGCACCGCCAGCGCCACCGCAGCCACCACCGGCCGATCGCTGCCGCCAGAACCCTCGTCCCGGGCCGCGGGGGGCGCCGGCGCACGCACCGGAAGGGCCAGCACCCGGTTGTATTGCACACCCGCCAGCCGCACCGTCGGCACCACCACCACCGGACGGCCCCGCTTCAGGGCGGCCCGCGCGGCATTGAGCAAGGGGGGCGTCAACACACCCGCGGCAGGCCACTCCGCAGCCATTTGGGCACCGCCCTCCTGCTGCAGCAGCACCACACCGGCACAGACCTCCCCGGCGCTCTCGCCATGCTGCTGCAGCCAACGCTGCGCACCCGGGTGCAGCGCCGAAGCAGGCGCCGCACCCGAACCCGCGGAGGCTGGCTGAGGAGAAGTCACGGACATGATCGATACGGCAAACAACAAACAGCAAACAGCAAACAGCAAACGACAAGGGGCAAACGGCACACGGCAAGAGCCGGGCCGAACCCGCCGCCACTGCGGCAGAGTAGCCAGGGTGAGGCCGGCGGCAGGCGCGGATGACGGCCGGAAAGCCGCCTCAAATCGTCGCCCCGGCTGCGGTCAAGTTCCCTGCCGCAGCGGCCGACAACCCAGGCGATGACCACGCCTGCCTGCGCCCCCGACCCCTTGACCGCCCGGCTGGTGGTGCTCGATGAAGAGCCGCTGGCCGCAGCCGACATGGCCGCACTGCTGCGCAGCCTGGGGCATCCCCGGGTCACGGAGATCGAGCTGGACCGGGAAACGGCGCTGCCCGGCTTGCTGGACAGCCTGCGCAACGAACATCCCGACCTGTTGCTGCTGGAGCTGGGCAGTGGCGACGGCCCCGCCCTGGCCCTGCTGGAGGCCCTGCGCCGCGACCGGCTGCTGCGCCGGGTGCCGGTGTTCGCCACCCAGGCCGAAGACCTGGCCGACGTGCGCCTGCGTGCCCTGCAACTGCATGCGGTGGAGGTGCTGCCCAAACCGCTGGACCCAGCCGAGTTTGCTGCCCGCCTGCACAACCAGCTGCAACGCAAGCTGCAGCAGGACCAGCTCAGCTTCACCGACGGTGCCACCGGCCTGCCCAACCGGGAGTGGGCGCTGCGCCGGCTGGACGACGCGCTCAAGGAGGCGCGCCGCTACGACAGCCATGCCGCGGTGCTGCAGGTCGGCCTGGACCGCTTCCGGCAGATCAACGACGCCCTGGGTCTCACCCTGGGCGATGAGCTGCTGCGCGAGGTGGGCCTGCGCCTGCAGGCCTGTGTGCGCGACACCGACCTGGTCAGCCACGCAGCAGCACAGGCGCCGGTGGCCCAGGTCGCCCGCAGCGACGGGGACGCATTCACCGTGCTGCTGCCCCGCCTGGGCCGCGCCGACCAGGCCAGCGCGGTGGCACAGCGCATCGTGGCGGCGCTGCAGCCAGCGCTGCAGGTGGCCGGCCATGAGGTGTTTGTCACCTGCCGCATCGGCATCGCGGTGTTCCCCGGTGACGGCCAGGACAAGGACAGCCTGCTGGAGCGGGCCATCCTGGCGATGCGGCATGGCCAGGCCGATCCACAACTTGCCGCCACCGGGCCGGTGCGGTTCTACTCACAGGCGCTGCATGGGCGCTTCACCCACCGTCTGGCGATGGAGCGTGAACTGCACCACGCGCTGGAGCGCCACGAGCTGCAACTGCTCTACCAGCCCAAGGTCGGCACCGCGGATGGCCGGCTGCTCGGTGCCGAAGCGCTGATGCGCTGGCAGCACCCGCAGCGTGGACGGCTGGGGCCGGACGCCTTCATCGCACTGGCCGAAGAGACCGGGCTGATCCTGCCGCTGGGCGAGTGGGCGCTGCGCGAAGCCATCCGCCAGATGGCCGCCTGGGATCGGCAGGGACTGCCGTTGCCGCTGGTGGCGGTCAACGTCTCCAGCCACCAGCTGCGCCGCTGCGGCCTGGCCGACACCGTGCGCCGCGATCTGCAGGAAGCCGGCCTGGACGGCAGCCGGCTGTGCCTGGAGCTGACCGAATCAGCCATCCTGGACAACAGTCCGCAGGTGATGGAAACGCTGCGCTCGCTCAAGCAGCTCGGTGTGCAACTGGCGCTGGACGACTTCGGGACCGGCTACTCCTCGCTCAGCGGGCTGCGCAGCTTTCCGCTCGACGAGCTGAAGGTGGACCGCTCCTTCATCACCGAATGTGAGGACCCCGGCAGCAGCGCCGCCATCATCACCCGCGCCATCATCGCGATGGCCCACGGCCTGGGCCTGCGGGTGGTGGCCGAAGGCATCGAAACCGAAGGCCAGCTCCACTTCCTGCGTGCCAACGGCTGCGACCAGTACCAGGGTTTCCTGTTCTCCCGGCCGCTGCTGGCCACCGACATGGTCAAGATGCTGAGGCGCTGCAACAGCGCCCGTGTTGCAGCCTGAGGCAGCCGCCTGACCGCTCACCGGTTTCGCTCGCCGCCCTCCACCTCCAGGCAGTAGCCCTGACCCCGCAGCGTGGCGATGCGCACCGCGCTGTGGCGCAGCTTCTGCCGCAGGCGGCAGATCTGCACCTGCACGGCATTGAGGCTGAGGCTCTCGCGTTGCCGCAGCAGGCCGTTGAGCAGGACCTGCGCTGCAATGAAACGGCCCGGTCGGCGGATCAGCGCCTCCAGCAGCGTGAGCTCCTGCTGCGACAGGCGCAGCGGCTCCTGGCCCAGCACGGCGGTGCGATCGCGCTGGTCGTAGGCCAGGGGCCCGCAGCGGATCCACCGCGCCGCCTCCGCAGCCACCCGGCGCTGTTGCACGCGCAGACGGGCGGCCAGTTCGGCATCGCTGATGTCGCCGCTCACACAGTCGTCGGCTCCGCGATCGAGGGCCAGCACCCGCTCCTGTGCGGTCTGGCCGGCCGCCAGCGCCAGCAGCGGTCGTGCATCCTGCCGTTCACGCAGGGCCTGCAGCTCGTGCAGAGCCCAGCCGGGGGGGCCTCCCAGGTCCAGCAGCAGCACCGTGCCGGCATCCGGGGCATGCCCCGCTTCGGTGCCCGCCTGCTCGGGGCCCTGCGGGGCGTTGGCCTGGACGGCAAAACCCAGCCGCTCCAGGCGCCGGCACAACCGCTGGCCCCGCAACGGCTCCCCGGCGATCACCTGGACCGGCCCTGGCACCGATGGCCTGTGCATGGTCACATCCGGCTCAGAGCCCGGGCAGCACATGGTCCCGGAAGCGCTCGCGCAGCTTGTGCTTGAGCATCTTGCCGGTGGCACCCAGCGGGATGTCGTCGACGAAGACCACGTCGTCGGGGGTCCACCACTTGGCGATCTTGCCCTCGTAGAAGGCCAGCATCTCCTCGCGGGTCAGCGTGGCGCCGGGTTTGAGCGACACCACCAGCAGCGGCCGTTCGTCCCACTTCGGGTGCTTCGCGGCGATGCAGGCGGCCATGGCCACCGCCGGATGGGCCATCGCGACGTTCTCCAGGTCGATCGAGCCGATCCACTCGCCGCCGGACTTGATCACGTCCTTGCTGCGGTCGGTGATCTGCATGTAGCCGTCGGGGTCGATGCGGGCCACGTCGCCGGTGGGGAACCAGCCGTCCATCAACGGGCCGTGGCCCTGGCCCTCCTCGCGGAAGTAGCGCGACACCACCCAGTGGCCACGCACCAGCAGGTCGCCGCTGACGGGGCTGTCGGGCGGCAGCTCGCGGCCCTCGCCGTCGATCACCTTCATGTCCACACCGAAGATCGCGCGACCCTGTTTGGACTGCAGCGCCAGGCGCTGCTCCTGCGGCCATTGGGCATGCTGGGCCTTGAAGCTGCAGACCGTGCCCAGCGGGCTGAGTTCGGTCATGCCCCAGGCATGCACCACGTGCACACCGTGGTCCACCTCGAACGCGCGGATCATCGCCGGCGGGCAGGCCGAACCACCGATCACCGTGCGGCGCATGGTGGAGAACTTCAGGCCCTTGTTTCCCACATGGCCCAGCAGGCCCTGCCACACCGTCGGCACGCCGGCCGACAGGGTCACGCCTTCGGTCTCGAAGAGTTCGTAGAGCGAAGCGCCGTCCAGCCCGGGGCCGGGGAAGACCAGCTTGGCCCCGACCATGCACGCCACATAGGGCAGGCCCCAGGCGTTGACATGGAACATCGGCACCACCGGCAGGATGGTGTCGGCCGCGGCGCAGTTCAGCGCGTCCGGCAGCGCCGCGGCAAAGGTGTGCAGCAGCGTCGAGCGGTGGCTGTAGAGCACTCCCTTGGGGTTGCCGGTGGTGCCGGAGGTGTAGCACAGCGTGGCGGCGCTCTCCTCCGGGAAGGTCGGCCAGTCGAAGCGGTCGTCCTCGGCCTCCAGCAGGTCCTCGTAGCAGAGCAGGCCGGGGATCTTCGAGGCCGGCAGGTGGGCGCGGTCGGTCATCGCCACGAAGGCGCGCACCGTCTTCACGCGGTGGGCCACGGCTTCGACCAGCGGCAGGAAGGTCAGGTCGAAGAACAGCACCTGGTCCTCGGCATGGTCGGCGATGTAGACCACCTGGTCGGCGTGCAGGCGCGGGTTCAGGGTGTGCAGCACCGCGCCCATGCCCGACACCGCGTAGTACAGCTCCATGTGGCGGTGGCCGTTCCAGGCCAGCGTGGCCACCCGGTCCGGGCTGCGCACGCCCAGCCGGGTCAGCGCCTGGGCCAGACGGCGAGAGCGCGCCGCCAGGCCGCGGTAGGTCATGCGGTGGATGTCGCCCTCCACCCGGCGCGAGACGATCTCGCGGTCGCCGTGGTGGCGCTCGGCATGCACCAACAGGGAGGAGGTGAGCAGCGGCATGCTCATCATCTGGCCTTGCATGGGGAGTTCTCCTGTCTGTGAGGGGTTCAGGGCACGGACTTCAGCCAGCGCCCAGCGCAGCAGCGCCATGGGGGTTAGTGAAGGGGGGCGGCGTTCAGAGGCTGCGCGTCAGCTCCGGCACGGCGGCAAACAGGTCGGCTTCCAGCCCATAGTCGGCCACCGAGAAGATCGGGGCCTCCGGATCCTTGTTGATCGCCACGATCACCTTGCTGTCCTTCATGCCGGCCAGGTGCTGGATGGCACCGCTGATGCCGCAGGCCACGTACAGCTGCGGCGCGACGATCTTGCCGGTCTGGCCCACCTGCCAGTCGTTGGGGGCGTATCCGGCGTCCACCGCGGCGCGGCTGGCACCCAGTGCGGCGCCGAGTTTGTCGGCCAGCGGGGTCAGCACCTCGTTGAACTTCTCGCTGCTGCCCATCGCTCGGCCACCGCTGACGATGATCTTGGCCGCGGTCAGCTCCGGGCGGTCGCTCTTGGCGATCTCGCTGCCCTGGTACTGGCTCTTGCCGCTGTCGGCCACTGCGGCCACCATATCGACGGCCGCGCTGCCGCCCGAGGACGCCGCCGCGTCGAAGCCGGTGGCACGCACGGTGATGACCTTGACCGCATCCAGGCTCTGCACCGTGGCCACCGCGTTGCCGGCGTAGATCGGGCGCTCGAAGGTGTCGGGGCTGATCACCTTCGTGGCCTCGCTCACCTGGGCCACGTCCAGCTTGGCGGCGACACGCGGCGCCACATTCTTGCCGCCGGCCGTCGCCGGGAACAGGAGGTGGCTGTAGGCGCCAGCCACGGCAACGACCTGCGCCGCGATGTTCTCAGCCAGGCCATGGCCCAGGGCCTCGCTGTCGGCATGCAACACCTTGGCCACGCCAGCGATCTGCGACGCAGCGGCCGCAGCGGCACCAGCGTTGTGGCCGGCCACCAGCACATGCACGTCGCCCCCGCAGGCGAGAGCCGCGGTGACGGTGTTCAGGGTTGCGCCTTTGATCGATGCGTGGTCGTGTTCGGCAATGACGAGGGTGGTCATGGTGGACGGTGGTTCAGGCGTTGTGCGGAGGGTAGAGGGCGGGGGCGATGTGGGCGCAGGCCAGGGAACGGACCAGGGTGCAGGCCGCGGCGAAGCCGGGGTTCACATCCCTGCGTAGTTCGGCCCGCCGCCGCCTTCGGGCGTGACCCAGACGATGTTCTGCGTCGGGTCCTTGATGTCGCAGGTCTTGCAGTGCAGACAGTTCTGCGCGTTGATCACAAGCTGATCGGCCCCGTTCAGGTTGACGAACTCGTACACCCCGGCCGGGCAGTAGCGGGCCTCCGGTCCGGCGTACTTCGCGAGGTTCACCGCCCCCGGGATGGCGGTGTCCTTCAAGGTCAGGTGCGCCGGCTGCTGCTCTTCATGGTTCGTGTTGGAGACGAACACCGAGCTGAGGCGGTCGAAGGTCAACTGGCCGTCGGGCTTGGGGTAGTCGATCTTCGCGCACTGGTCGGCCGGCTTCAGGTAGACGTGGTCCGGCTCGCTGCGGTGCAGGGTCCAGGGGGGGCTGCTCACGCCGATCTTGGGCAGGAACCACTGCTCCACCCCGGTCATCAGCTCGCCGACCAGACGGCCCTTCTTGAACCAGAGCTTGAAGTTGCGGGTCTGGTCCAGCTCCTCGTGCAGCCAGCTGGCCTCGAAGGCCGCCGGGTAGGCACTGAGTTCGTCCTGCGCCCGGCCCGCAGTGACGGCCTCGTAGATCGCCTCGGCGCAGAGCATGCCGCTCTTCAAGGCCGCATGGCTGCCTTTGATGCGCGCGGCGTTCATGGTGCCGAGGTCGCAGCCGATGAGCGCGCCACCGGGGAAGACCATCTTGGGCAGCGCCTGCGGGCTGCCGTTGTTGATGGCGCGGGCGCCGTAGCTCAGGCGCTTGCCGCCTTCGATGTGGCGGCGGATCGCCGGGTGGGTCTTCCAGCGCTGCAGCTCCTCAAAGGGGCTGAGCCAGGGGTTGCTGTAGTCCAGCCCGATGACGAAGCCCAGCGTGACCTGGTTGCCTTCCAGGTGGTAGAGAAAGCCGCCGCCGAAGGTGTCCGCATGCATTGGCCAGCCGGCGGTGTGCACCACGCGCCCGGGCTGGGCCTTCTCCGGCGGGATCTCCCAGAGCTCCTTGAGGCCGATGGCGAAACTCTGCGGATCCTTGCCGGCGGTGAGGTCGTATTTCGCCAGCAGCTGTTTGCCCAGGTGGCCCCGAGCACCTTCGGCGAAGACGGTGTATTTGCCCAGCAGCTCCATGCCGAGCTGGAAGTGGTCCCCCGGCTCGCCATCCTTGCCTACACCGAGGTTGCCGGTGGCCACACCTTTGACGCGGCCCTGTTCGTCGTAGAGCACCTCGGCGGCGGCGAAGCCGGGGAAGATTTCCACGCCCAGCGTCTCGGCCTGTTCGGCCAGCCACTTCACGACGGCCCCGAGGCTGATGACGACATTGCCTTCGTTGTGGAAGTTGCGCGGCACGAGGAAGTCGGGGATGCGTTTGCAGCCGTCTTCGCTGAGCACCAGCACGTCGTCGCCGGTGACCGGCTGGTTCAGCGGGGCGCCGCGCTCCTTCCAGTCCGGGAAGAGTTCGTTCATGGCGCGCGGATCCATCACCGCACCGGAGAGGATGTGCGCGCCCGGTTCGGAGCCTTTTTCGAGCACCACGACGTTGATCTCGCCGCCCTTCTCGGCCGCGAGCTGCTTGAGGTGGATCGCCGCGGCCAGGCCCGCCGGGCCGGCGCCGACGATGACCACGTCGTACTCCATCGACTCGCGCGGGCCGTGGGTTTGGAGGATTTCTTGCGGGGTCATGGCGGCTCCTTGGCCGGGTGAAGCAGGTGTCAGATCACCTTGGCTTCGTTCTTGAGCTTGTTCACCAGCGTCGCGACGTCCGGCACCTTCACCCCGGCGCCGCGCTTGGGTGGCTCGCTGACCTTCAGCGTCTTCAGCCGCGGCGCCACGTCCACACCCAGGTCGGCGGGTTTGACGGTCTCCAGCGGCTTCTTCTTGGCCTTCATGATGTTGGGCAGCGTCACGTAGCGCGGCTCGTTCAGGCGCAGGTCGGTGGTCACGATGGCCGGCAGGCTCACGCTCACCGTCTCCAGGCCGCCGTCGATTTCGCGCGTCACGGTGGCGCGGCCATCCGCAACCTCGACCTTGGAAGCAAAGGTGGCCTGCGGCAGGTCCGCCAGCGCCGCCAGCATCTGGC
Source organism: Burkholderiales bacterium (assembly GCA_016703325.1). GTDB lineage: Bacteria > Pseudomonadota > Gammaproteobacteria > Burkholderiales > Burkholderiaceae_C > Sphaerotilus. The sequence continues at coordinate 373,793 of JADJCH010000062.1, forward strand.
CGGTCTGGTTGCAGTCGTCGTCGATGGCCTGCTTGCCCAGGATCACCAGGCCCGGCTGTTCCTTGTCCACCAGCGCCTTGAGCAGCTTGGCCACCGCCAGCGGCTGCAGCTCGTCCGCACACTCGACCAGGATGGCGCGGTCCGCGCCGATGGCCATGGCGGTGCGCAGGGTTTCCTGGCACTGCGTGACACCGCAGGACACCGCGATCACTTCGGTGACCACACCCTTTTCCTTCAGCCGCACCGCTTCCTCGACCGCAATTTCGTCGAAGGGGTTCATGCTCATCTTGACGTTGGCCAGGTCGATGCCCGTGCCGTCGGGCTTGACCCGGGCCTTGACGTTGTAGTCCAGCACGCGTTTGACGGCGACCAGGGCTTTCATGCGGCGACTCCTGCGACGACCGGGGTTGTGCTGACCTGTGCAGCCTGTGCGGCGGCCCGTTCGCGGCGCAGGCGCGAGGTGGTCATCACCAGCGCCTCGCCTTCGATCACCACCGTCTCGCGCACGCGGCAGACGGTGGTGAGTGTGGCGCGGGCACGTGCTTCGTCCACCGCGGTCACGGTGACGGTGGCGTGCACCGTGTCGCCGGGGCGCACCGGGGCGAGGAACTTCATCTGCTGGCTGAGGTAGACCGTGCCCGGGCCGGGCAGGCGGTTGGCCACCGCCGCGGAGATCACGCTGGCGGTGAGAAAGCCATGCGCGATGCGCCCGCCGAAGGGCGTGGTGGCGGCGAACTCCTCGTTGACGTGCACCGCGTTGTTGTCGCCCGAAACACCGGCAAAGAGCACGATGTCCGCCTCGGTCAGCGTCTTGGAGAAGGTGGCCTGCATGCCGGGGCGCAGGTCCTCAATGTCGTGGCCGTTCATCTCGTTCATGGCATGGCTCCCCTTGATCAGAACTGCTCGGCCGCCAGGCCCAGCGTGGAGGTGGCGCCATGCAGCACGCTGTCGCGCAGCGCAGCGGCCTGCGGCAGCACATGCAGCGCAAAGTGCAGCGCGGTGACGCGCTTGGCGGCCAGGAAGTCGCCCTCGGCGCTGCCGCTGGCCAGCTGGGTGCTGGCCGCATCCGCAGCGCGGGTCATCAGCCAGCCGCCCACCACCGTGCCGGCCAGCCAGAGGTAGGGCACCGCCGCCGCAGCGGCCTCGCGCGGGCCCTGGGCCAGCAGGCCCGCGGTGGCGGCTTCCAGTGCCTCGACCCCGCTGCTCAGCGCCGCCGACAGGCTCTGCAGCAGCGCGTCGCCCTGGCCGCCCAACGCGGTGGCATCGGAGCGCATCATCGCGATCAGCCGGCGCATCACCGCGCCGCCATCGCGCGCCAGCTTGCGGCCGATCAGGTCGTTGGCCTGGATGCCGGTGGTGCCCTCGTAGATGGTGGTGATGCGGGCGTCGCGCTGGTGCTGCGCCGCGCCGGTCTCCTCGATGAAACCCATGCCGCCGTGCACCTGCACACCGGTGGCGGTGACCAGCTGGGCGCCTTCGGTGCACCAGCCCTTGACGATCGGGATCAGCAGGTCGACCAGTTGCTGCGCGCTGTGGCGCTGCTCGGCATCCGCATGGCCGTGGGCCCGGTCCATCTGGCCGGCGGCGTAGTAGGCGATGGCGCGCTGGGCCTCGCAGCGGGCCTTCATGTCCATCAGCATGCGGCGCACGTCCGGGTGGCCGACGATGGTGGCGTTGACCTCTCCCTCACGGCCCAGCGTCTTGCCCTGCACCCGGTCCAGCGCGTAGCTGCGGGCCTGCTGGTAGGCGCGTTCGGAGATGGCCACGCCTTCCAGGCCAACGTTCAGCCGGGCGTGGTTCATCATCGTGAACATGCAGGCCAGGCCCTGGTGCGGCTCACCGACCAGCCAGCCGATCGCGCCCGGGCCTTCGCCGAAGCTCATCACCGCGGTGGCGCTGGCGCGGATGCCCATCTTGTGTTCGATGGAGGCGCAGACCAGGTCGTTGCGTTCACCCAGGCTGCCGTCGGCGTTGACCAGGAACTTCGGGCAGAGGAACAGCGAGATGCCCTTCACCCCCGCCGGTGCGTCCGGCAGCCGGGCCAGCACGAGGTGGACGATGTTCTCGGCCATGTCGTGTTCACCCCAGGTGATGAAGATCTTGGTGCCGCTGATGCGGTAGTGGTCGCCCTCCGGCACGGCACGGCTGCGCAGCGCCGCCAGGTCGGAGCCGGCCTGCGGCTCGGTGAGGTTCATCGTGCCGGTCCAGCGGCCCTCCACCATCGCCGGCAGGTAACGCTGCTGCAGCTCGGCACTGCCGTGCGTGGCAATCGCCTCGATGGCGCCCAGCGTCAGCATCTGGCACAGCGAGAAGGCCATGTTGGAGGACTTCCACATCTCCAGCACCGCGGTGGACAGCAGCGTGGGCATGCCCTGGCCACCGAACTCGCGGCGCGCCGGCATGCCGTGCCAGCCGGCCTCGCAGAAGCTGGCGTAGGCCGGCTTGAAGCCGTCGGCGGTGGTGACGACGCCGGCCTCCCAGTGGTTGCCCTGACGATCCCCGGGGTGGTTCAGCGGCGCCAGCACCTCGGTGGCGAACTTGCCGGCCTCCTCCAGGATCGGCTCCACCAGGTCGGGCGTGACCTCCTCATGACCCGGCTGGGCCAGCACGGCGTCCAGGCCGCCGATTTCCTTCATCGTGAACAGCATCTCGCGCAGCGGCGCAGCGTAGGTCATGGCAAGGTTTCCCGAGGAGTTCGTTGGAGAGAGAAAAGTTCAGGCGGGGGCCGGCTCAGTGGCCGCCGCCGGTAGGGCCAGCAGGCTCAGTGACCGCCACCGGGGGGTGTCGCTGCGCGGGCCGCGCAGGGCCAGCAGCTCGCCGACGATGCCGCGGCGGAAGGCCAGCACGCAGACCACGAAGATCGCCCCCATGATCACCGTGACCCAGGGGCCAACCTTGTCGGCCAGCTCGTTTTCCAGCGTCACGATCACCAGCGCGCCCACCCCCGGGCCCAGCAGCGTGCCCAGGCCGCCCAGCAGCGTCATCAGCACCACCTCGCCGCTCATGTGCCAGTGCACGTCGGTGAGCGAGGCGAGCTGGAACACCAGCGCCTTGAGCGCCCCGGCGGTGCCGGCCAGCGCGGCCGAGAGCACGAAGGCGAGCAGCTTGTAGCGGTTGACGTCGTAGCCCAGCGAGATGGCACGCGGCTCGTTCTCACGGATGGCCTTGAGCACCTGGCCGTAGGGCGAATGCACCGTGCGGCGGATCAGCCAGAAGCCGGCCAGGCAGACCGCGAAGACGAAGTAGTACATCGCCTGGTTGTCGCCCAGCGGCAGCAGGCCCAACAGGGCGCCGCGCGGGACGCCCTGCAGGCCGTCCTCACCGCCGGTGAAGGGCATCTGCAGCGCCACGAAGAACACCAGCTGCGCCAGCGCCAGCGTGATCATGGTCAGGTAGATGCCCGAACGGCGGATGGACAGCCAGCCGAACAGCGCCCCCAGCGCCGCAGCCACCGCCGTGCCGCCCAGGATGGACAGCTCCGGACTCAGCCCCAGGTTCTTCGCCAGCCCGGCACAGACATAGGCCGAGGCGCCGAAGAAGGCGGCATGGCCGAAGGACAGCAGCCCGGCAAAGCCCAGCAGCAGGTTGAAGGCGCTGGCGAACAGCGCGAAGCACAGCACCTTCATCAGGAAGGTGGGGTAGATGAACCAGGGCGCAGCCAGGCCGAAGGCCAGCGCCAGCGTCCAGCCCAGCAGGTGGCGGGACGCGGTGGCGCTGCCGCGCACCGCAGGAGAGGAGGTCAGGGTCGACATGTCGGCTCCGGGGAGAACGGCCGGGTCAGGCCTGTTTGCCGAACAGGCCGGCGGGGCGCAGCAGCAGCACGACGATCATGATCACGAAGATCACCACCGCCGAGGCTTCGGGGTAGATCAGCTTGGTCAGGCCTTCGACGATGCCCAGGCCCAGCCCGGTGACGATGGAGCCGGCAATGGAGCCCATGCCGCCGATCACCACCACCGCAAACACGACGATGATCAGGTTCGACCCCATCACCGGGTTCACCTGCAGCACCGGGGCGGCCAGCACGCCGGCAAAGGCCGCCAGCGCCACGCCCACACCGTAGGTGGCCGTCACCAGCACCGGCACGTTGATGCCCAGGGCCTGCACCAGCTGGGGCTTTTCGGTGGCTGCGCGCAGCGTGGCGCCCAACGGCGTGCGCTCGATCACGTACCAGGTCGCGACACACACCGTCAGCGAGGCCAGCACCACCCAGGCGCGGTACAGCGGCATGAACATGAAACCCAGGTCCATCCCGCCCTGCAACTGCTCCGGCGGCGCATAGGAACTGCCCGAGACGCCGAAGAAGTACTTGAACACCCCTTCGGCGATCAGCGCCAGCCCGAAGGTCAGCAGCAGGCCGTAGAGGTGATCGAGCTTGTACAGGTGGCGCAGCAGGCCGCGCTCGATCACCACCCCCAGCAGGCCGACCGTCAGCGGTGCCGCCACCAGCGCCACCCAATAGCTGATGCCCAGGTATTCGAGCCCGAGCAGCGCCACGAAGGCGCCGACCATGTACAGCGCCCCGTGGGCGAAGTTGATGATGTTCAGCAGGCCGAAGATCACCGCCAGGCCCAGGCTGAGTACGGCGTAGAAGGAGCCGTTGATCAGCCCGAGCAGCAGCTGGCCGAACAGCGCCTGGGAGGAGAGGCCGAAGAGCGTCATGCGCGTCCCCAATGAAATGGCGTGGCTTACTTCTTGGCCACCAGCGGGCACTTGCTGGCCGCCAGCGGCTGGAAGGCCTCGGCCGCCGGGATGGTGGCGCGCACGTGGTAGTAGTCCCAGGGGGTGGTGGACTCGGCCGGCTTCTTCACCTGCAGCAGGTACATGTCGTGCACCATGCGGCCGTCGGCGCGGATGCTGCCGTTCTTGGCGAAGAAGTCGTTCACCGGCGTCTTCTTCATCTGCGCCATGACCTTCGCGGTGTCGTCGGTGCCGGCGGCCTTGACCGCCTTCAGGTAGTGCAGCACCGAGGAGTACTGGCCCGCCTGCACCATGGTGGGCATGCGCTTGTGGGCATCGAAGAAGCGCTTGGACCAGGCGCGCGTCTCGTCGTTGAGGTTCCAGTAGAAGCCTTCGGTGAGGTACATGTTCTGCGTCACCTTCAGGCCCAGCGAGTGCACGTCGGTGATGAACATCAGCAGACCGGCGAGCGACTGCTTCGGGGTCACGCCGAACTCGGCGGCCTGCTTGATCGAGTTGATGGTGTCGCCGCCGGCATTGGCCAGGCCGATGATCTGTGCGCCCGAGCTCTGCGCCTTGAGCAGGAAGGACGAGAAGTCGCTGCCCGGGAAGGGGTGGCGCACGGCGCCCAGCACCTCGCCGCCGTTGGCCTTGACCACCTCGCTGGCGTCCTTCTCCAGCGAGTGGCCGAAGGCGTAGTCGGCCGTCAGGAAGAACCACTTCTTGCCGCCGGTCTTGGTCACCGCCTTGGCGGTGCCGTTGGCCACCGCGTAGGTGTCGTAGGTCCAGTGCACCGTGACGTCGTTGCAGTCTTCGTTGGTGATGCGGGTGGAGGCGGCGCCCGAGACCAGCGCGATGCGGTTCTTCTCCTTGGCGATCTTCTGCACCGCCAGGGCCACCGAGGTGGTGACCAGCTCGCTGGCCACGTCCACCTTCTCGCGCTCGAACCACTCGCGCGCCTTGTTGGCGGCGATGTCGCCCTTGTTCTGGTGGTCGGCGGAGACCATTTCCACCTTGAAGGCCGGCTTCTCCTTGGCCACGAAGTCGTCGATGGCCATCTGCGTGGCGACCACCGTGCCCTTGCCGGAGACGTCGGAGTACACACCCGACAGGTCGGTGAGCACGCCGATGCGCACGGCGTTGTCGGACACCTGCGCCGCAGCGGGTGCCGCCACGGTGGCGAGGGCGGCGGCAATGGCAGCGGCGAGCGAGGTGGGCGCGAGGGAAGTGAATCGCATGGTCTGTCTCCGGTGTCGGACGGTTGGAATGGGAAAGGGCTCTTTGTCATTCCCGCGCAGGCGGGAATCCAGGGGTGGGGAAGGGAGTGGCGGTTCGTGGATTCCCGCCTTCGCGGGAATGACGGGAAGAGTGGGAATGACGGAAAGGGCGGAATGACGGGACGGGTGGAATGACGAGAAGGCAGCGTCAGACGCCGAGCAGCTCGTGCAGCATCTCGGTCTTGTCGGCCAGCTCATCCTTGTGCACCACGGCCACCACGCGGCCATGCTCCAGCACGTAGTGGCGGTCGGCCAGCGGCGCGGCGAAGCGGAAGTTCTGCTCCACCAGCACGATGGTGTAGCCGCGGCTCTTGAGCAGGCGGATCACCTGCCCCAGCTTCATCACGATCACCGGCGCCAGGCCTTCGGTGATCTCGTCGAGCAGCAGCAGCCGCGCGCCGGTGCGCAGGATGCGCGCCATCGCCAGCATCTGCTGCTCACCGCCGGACAGCCGCGTGCCCGGGCTGTGGCGGCGCTCCCAGAGGTTGGGGAAGAGCTCGTAGATCTCCTCCACCGTCATGCCGCCCGAGCGCACCACCGGCGGCAGCAGCAGGTTCTCCTCGGTGCTCAGGCCGGAGAAGATGCCGCGCTCCTCCGGGCAGAAGCCCACCCCCAGGCGCGCCACCTGGTGCGGCGACAGGCCGATCAGCTCGCGGCCGTTGAACATCACCGAGCCGCTGGCGCGGCCGACCAGCCCCATCACCGACTTCAGCGTGGTGGAGCGGCCGGCGCCGTTGCGGCCCAGCAGGGTGACCAGCTCACCTTCGGCCACCCGCAGGTCGATGCCGTGCAGCACGTGCGATTCGCCGTAGAAGGCATGCAGGTCGGTGATGCGCAGCATCTCGTTGCCCGAAGGCGGCGAGCTCAGCGCCGGATCGGCCCGGCGGCCAGGGCGTTCCAGGGTGGCGGTCGTCATGCTTCCACTCCCACATAGGCTTCGAGCACCCGCGGATCCTTGGAGACCTCCGCGTAGGGCCCTTCGGTGAGGATCTGGCCTCGCTGCAGCACGGTGATGCGGTCGCAGAGTTTTTCCACCACCGACAGGTTGTGCTCCACCATCGCCACGGTGCGGCTGGCCGCCACCTTCCTGATCAGCTCGGCCACCCGGTCCACGTCCTCATGGCCCATGCCCTGGGTGGGTTCGTCCAGCAGCATCAGCTGGGGGTCCAGCGCCAGCGTGGTGGCGATTTCCAGCGCGCGCTTGCGGCCGTAGGGCATCTCCACCGCCAGCGTGCGGGCGTAGGAGCCCAGGTCCACCTGCTCCAGCAGCGCCATCGCTTCATCATCAAGCTGGCGCAGGCTGGCCTCGTGGCGCCAGAAGTGGAAGCTGGTGCCCAGGCGGCGCTGCAGCGCCACGCGCACGTTCTCCAGCGCGGTCATGTGGCCGAAGGTGGCGGAGATCTGGAAGGAGCGGATCACGCCGCGCCGGGCGATCTGCGCCGGCTCCTCACGGCTGATGTCCTGGCCGTCGAAGAGGATCTGCCCGCGGGTGGGCTGCAGAAACTTGGTCAGCAGGTTGAAGACGGTTGTCTTGCCGGCGCCGTTGGGGCCGATCAGCGCGTGGATGCTGCCGCGGCGGATCTTCAGGTTCACGTCCTGCACGGCCGCAAAGCCCTTGAACTCCTTGGTCAGGCCGCGGGTCTCGAGGATGAATTCGCTGCTCATTGCACCTGCCTCACTCGATGGCCGCCGCCGACCTGAACTGCTGGCGCAGCTGGAACTTCTGGATCTTGCCGGTCGATGTTTTCGGCAGCACACCGAAGACGATCTGCTTGGGCACCTTGTAGCGCGCCATGTGGCCGCGGCAGAACTCGATGATCTCCTCGGGTGTGGCGCTCGCCCCGTCGCGCAGCTCCACCACCGCGCAGGGCACCTCGCCCCACTTCGGATCCGGCACCGCCACCACCGCGGCCAGGGCCACCGCCGGGTGGCGGTACAGCACCTCTTCGACCTCCACGCTGGAGATGTTCTCCCCGCCGGAGATGATGATGTCCTTGCTGCGGTCCTTGATCTTGACGTAGCCGTCCGGGTGCATCACCGCCAGGTCACCGGTGTGGAACCAGCCGCCCTTGAAGGCCTCCTGCGTCGCCTCGGGGTTCTTCAGGTAGCCCTTCATGACGATGTTGCCGCGGAAGAAGATCTCGCCCATCGTCTCCCCGTCGGCCGGCACCGGCTGCATCGTCTCCGGGTTGAGCACGGTGACGTCCTGCTGCAGCGGGTAGGCCACACCCTGGCGGGCGTTCAGTGCTGCTCTCTGGTCGATCGGCAGGTCGGCCCACTCCTCCTGCTTGGCGCACACGGCCGCCGGGCCGTAGACCTCGGTCAGGCCGTAGACGTGGGTGATGTCGATGCCGATGCGCTCGCAGCCTTCGATGATCGCGGCCGGCGGCGCTGCCCCGGCGATCAGGCCCTGCACGGTGTGCGTGATGCCTTCGCGCAGCGCGGCCGGGGCGTTGACCAGCATGCCGTAGACGATCGGTGCGCCGCACATGTGCGTCACCTTCTGTTCCCGGATGAGCGGGAAGATCAGGTGAGGATCCACCCGGCGCAGGCAGACGCTCACCCCGGCCTGCAGCGCCATCGTCCAGGGGAAACACCAGCCGTTGCAGTGGAACATCGGCAGCGTCCACAGGTACACCGGGTGCTGCGGCAGCGTCCAGGTGACGACGTTGGCCACCGCGTTGAGGTAGGCGCCGCGGTGGTGGGTGACCACGCCCTTGGGGTTGCCGGTGGTGCCGCTGGTGTAGTTCAGCGAGATGGCCTGCCATTCGTCCGCGGGCAGGGTCCAGGCGAAGGAAGGATCGCCTTCGGCCACGAAGGTTTCGTAGTCGAGTTCACCGAGCGTCTTGCCGCCTTCGAACTCGGCGTCCAGCACGTCGATCACCAGCGGCCGGGGGCCGGTCATCAGCGCCAGGGCGCGGGCAATCGTCGAGGAGAACTCGCGGTCGGTGAGCAGGACCTTGGCTTCGCCGTGGTCGAGCTGGAAGGCGATGGCCTCCGGATCCAGCCGGGTGTTCAGGGTGTTGAGCACCGCGCCGGTGACGGGCACGCCGAAGTGCGCCTCGAACATCGGCGGGGTGTTGGGCAGCATGGCCGCGACGGTGTCGCCCGCACCGATGCCGCGGCGCTGCAGGGCCGAGGCCAGGCGGCGGCAGCGTTCGAAGGTCTGGGCCCAGGTCTGGCGCAGTGTGCCGTGCACGATCGCCAGGCGGTGGGGGTACACGCGGGCCGTGCGTTCCAGGAAGCTCAGCGGGCTCAGCGCCACGAAGTTGGCGTCGTTCCTGTCCAAACCGACGTCATAGGGAACGTCGCGAGGGGGGGTCTGCATCGTCGTTGTCTCCGGTCTGCGCCGCCGCACCAGGCTTGGCGGGGCGGGCTGTTCTGGACCTGAAGCATCGCCAGGGACCTTTGCACCATCCGGGAGGCAATGTGACGAATGTTTGCAAACCCGGCAGGCGACCGGGGGGCCTCCTAGAATTTCCGCAGCCCTCCCCACGCCCTTCCTCACACCCTTTCCCTCGCCTCTCCCCACGCCGGACGGGCCTGTGCCCCGATGACAGACCTTCTTCCTTCGCCACCACTGCCGCCGACCGCGCCGGACCTGCTGCCCCGGCAGGAGACCCTGCAGGCGGGGCTGGACCTGATCGACCAGGGTTTCACGCTGATCGACAGCCAGTTGCGCATGGTGGCCTGGAACCGCACCTTCCTGCGGCTGCTGGACTTTCCGGATGAACTGGCCTGGGTGGGTGCCCCCTTCGAGGGCTTCATGCGCTACAACGCCCAGCGCGGCGAATACGGCCCGGGAGACCCGGAGCAGCAGGTGCGCGAACGCATGCTGGCCGCCAGCCGTTTCACCGCCCACACGCTGGAGCGCACCCGGCCGGACGGCAGCGTGCTGCTGGTGCGCGGGGTGCCGGTGCCGGGCCACGGCTTCGTGACGCTGTACTCCGACATCACCGCCCAGCGGGCGGCCGAGCGGCAGATCCAGCAGCACGCCGCGGTGCTGGAGCAGCGGGTGGCCGAGCGCACCGCGGAGCTGCACCGCAGCGAGGCGCAGATGCGTCTGATCACCGACTCGATCCCGGCGCTGGTGGCCTACTTCGACCGCGACCGCAACTACCGCTACATCAACCGAGGCTACAAGGCCTGGTTCGGACTGGACCCGGCCCATCCGGAGCGGGTCAGCGCCCGGGAGTACCTGGGTGCGGCCACCTATGCGGGCATCCGCCCCAACGTGGCCCAGGCGCTGGCCGGCCGGCCGGTGAGCTACGAGTATGAGGTGGACGTCGCCAGCGGGGCCCGGCTGGTGGCCCGCACCACGCTGATCCCGGAGGTGGACGCCGACGGCCGGGTGGCCGGCTGCTTCGAGCTGACCTTCGACATCACCGAACAGAAGCGCTCCCAGGCCCTGCTGGTGCAGGCCCAGAAGATGGAGGCGCTGGGGCAGCTGACCGGCGGGCTGGCGCACGACTTCAACAACATCCTCACGGTGGTGATCGGCAACCTGGAGGCGCTGCAGCGCGCCCGGCCGGACGACGCCCCCCTGGCCGAATACCTGGATCCGGCGGTGCTGGCCGCGCGGCGCGGCGCCGACCTGATCCGCCGCCTGATGTCGTTCTCCCGCCAGCAGCCGCTGGCCGCGCGGCCCACCGACCTCTGCGCTTTGCTGGCGGAGGTGGCCCGGCTGGTGCAGCGCACCCTGCCGGCCGACCGCCAGCTGGAACTGCGCCGCAGCCCCGAGCGGCTCTGGGCCTGGGTGGACCCGCACCCGCTGCAGAACAGCCTGATCAACCTGATCTTCAACGCCCGCGACGCCACCTCGGCCGGCGGCAGCATCACGCTGGAGGCGCAGGCCCACGACCTCGGCGAGGCGGCAGCCGCGGAGCTGGCGCTGAAACCTGGGCGGCATGTGCGGCTGGCCGTGTCCGACAACGGCTGCGGCATGGACCGGGCCACGCTGGAGCGGGTGTTCGAGCCCTTCTTCACCACCAAGCCGGCCGGCCATGGCACCGGGTTGGGGCTGGCGATGGTCTACGGCTTCATCACTCAATCGGCCGGAGCCATCCGCATCCACAGCAGCCCGGGGGCCGGCAGCACCGTCTCGTTGTGGCTGCCCGCCTGCGAGCCCCCACCGCCGGACCTGGACCTCAACGCGGCGGACAACAGAGCGGGGGCCGGGGCGTCCAGGGGGATGGCGCTGCTGGTGGAGGACGATGCCGCCGTGCGCCAGGTGGTGCGCCGCGACCTGCTGGCGCTGGGTTTTGCGGTGCTGGAGGCGGAAAACGGCCAGGAGGCGCTGGACATCCTGGACTGCACCCCGGCCATTGCGCTGGTGCTCACCGACGTGGTGATGCCCGGCGGCATCGACGGCCGGCAGGTGGCCGCACACGCCCGCCGGCAGCGGGTGGGGCAGGTGCTGCTGATGAGCGGCTACGCCCCCGGCAGCCCGGCGGACGAAGGTCTGCCGATCCTGCCCAAACCCTTCAGCCGCGAGCAGCTGGCCGCGCAGCTCATCGCAGCGACCCCACCATGACACCCACCAGCCCGATGCCCCTGTCCAGCCCGCCGGCGCTGGTCTACGTCATCGACGACGACACGGCGGTGGCGCGCCTGGTGGCCGACACCCTGCGCGATTTCGGCTACGCCACCGAGACCTTCCACTCGGCCGCGGCAGCGCTGCGCCGCCTGCCGGTGCAGCGGCCCGAGCTCTGTGTGGTCGACCTCGGCCTGCCGGACATGGACGGCATCGAGCTGGTGCGGCAGATCACCGCGGCCTGCACCTGCGGCGTGCTGATCCTCACCGGCCGGGGCCACCCGGTGGACCGGGTGATGGGACTGGAGCTGGGTGGCGACGACTATGTCGTCAAACCCTTCGACACCCGCGAGCTGGTGGCGCGGGTGCGCAGCATCCTGCGCCGGCGCAGCGGCAGCTCGGCCGCGACCGCCGCCGGCAGCCGCCGGGTGGCGCGTTTCGCCGGTTGGACGCTGGACTGTGCGGCCAACACGCTGCGCTCTCCGCAGGATGAGGAGCAGGTGCTGGGGCTGGCGGAGGCACAGGTGCTGCGCGTCTTCCTGGACCGGCCGCACCAGATCCTCACCCGCGAGCAGCTGCTCGGCCAGCACGACCTGTCGCCACTGGACCGCAGCATCGACGTGCGCATCTCCCGGCTGCGCCGCCGGCTGGAGGCCGATGCGCAGAACCCCAAGCTCATCAAGACCGTCTACGGCGCCGGTTACCTCTTCACGGCCCATGTGGCATGGGCTTGAGGCGGGGCTTCCGGCGGGATTCCAGGCGGGATTTGAAGCTGTGCTGCAGGGGTGCGGGCAACCGGCGTGTCGGCGCAACGGCGGCGGCTGTAAGCCCCTTCTCCCCAGTACCATTCCCTGAATCCAACCAACCGGCACTTCTCAGGAGTCTTGAACATGACGATCAACAGCGTGGGCATCATCGGCGCGGGCACCATGGGCAACGGCATCGCACAGGCCTGTGCGGTGGTGGGCCTGCGGGTCACGATGGTGGACATCAGCGAGGCCGCGGTGCAAAAGGGCATCGCCACCCTCTCGGGCAGCCTGGACCGGCTGATCAAGAAGGACAAGCTCACCGCCGAGCAGAAGGCCGCTGCCCTGGCCCTGGTGCAGGGCTCCACGAGCTACGAGGACCTGAAGGGCTGCGACCTGGTGATCGAGGCGGCCACCGAGAACCAGGCACTCAAGGTCAAGATCCTGCAGCAGCTCGACGAACTGCTGCCGGCCGAGACCCTGGTGGCCACCAACACCAGCTCGATCTCCATCACCCAGCTGGCCGCGGTGACGAAGCGGGCCGAGCGCTTCATCGGCATGCACTTCTTCAACCCGGTGCCGATGATGGCGCTGGTGGAGATCATCCGCGGCCTGCAGACCAGCGACGCCACCCACGACGCCGTCAAGGAGCTGGCGCTGCGCCTGGGCAAGTCGCCGATCACCGTCAAGAACGCGCCGGGCTTCGTCGTCAACCGCATCCTGGTGCCGATGATCAACGAGGCCTTCTTCGTGCTGGCCGAAGGCCTGGCTTCGCCGGAGGACATCGATGCCGGCATGAAGCTGGGCTGCAACCAGCCGATCGGCCCGCTGGCGCTGGCCGACATGGTGGGCCTGGACGTCTGCCTGGCGGTGATGGAGGTGTACCTGAAGGAGTTCGGCGACTCCAAGTACCGCCCCTGCCCGCTGCTCAAGGAAATGGTGGCTGCCGGCCGCCTGGGTCGCAAGAGCGGTCGGGGCGTGTACAGCTACTGACTCCGGCCCGAAGCCTGACCTGCAGTGGCCGCCAGCCCTCTGATGCGCTCGGTGCCCGAACCCTCCGGGGTGGCCCTGCTCAACCCGGCCGCCGACGGAGGCCGGGCCGCCGAGCTGCGCCGCCCGGTGGAAGCCTGGCTGGCCCGCAATGCGCCGGGGGTTTCCCTGCTGACCCCCCAGAGCATCGACCAGGCCCAGGCCATGCTGCTGATCCTGGCGCCGCGCACCCGCGTGGCCCTGCTGGGCGGCGACGGCAGCCTGCACCAGCTGCTGCCCTCCCTGATGCGCTGCGGCCACCGGGTCGGCCTGGTGCCGGTGGGCACCGGCAACGACGTGGCCCGGGCCCTGGGCGTGCGCCATCTGCCCTGGGAGGAGTCGCTGGACCTGGCCCTGCACGCTGCCACCCGGCCGGTGGACATCGGCCAGGTGGAGGCCAGCGGCCCGGCCGGCAACGACGCACGCTGCTTCGTCTCCAGCCTGACGGTGGGCTTCGACGCCCGGGTGGCGCACCGGGCCCTGGCGGCCCCACGCTGGCTGCGCGGGCGCAACCGCTACCTCTGGGCCACCGCCCGGGCCTGGGCCGAGCTGGCCCCGGTGGACCTGCGCATCTGGGCCGACAACCGCCTGGTGCAGGAGGGGCCCACGCTGATTGCCTCCCTGCTCAACACCCCCACCTACGGCAGCGGCATCCCGGCCGCGCCCGAAGCCCGCATCGACGACCATTGGCTGGACCTGCTGGTGGGCGGCGACATCGGCCGCTGGCGCGCCCTGCCGCTGATGCTGAGCATGCTCAAGGGCCACCACACCCGCGCACCACAGGTGGCGCTGCACAGCTGCCGCAAGCTGCAGATCGAGGCCGGCGAGCCCCTGGCGATTGCCGCCGACGGTGAACCGCTGCCGAGCGCCACCCGCGTGACGGTGCACCTGCTGCCCAAGGCGCTGCACATGGTCTTCGCCGAGCCGCTGTGACCGGCCCGTGCCGGCGCGCCAGAATCGGCGCATGAACACCGCCGCCACGCCTTCTGCCCCCACTCGCCTGCGCATCGACTTTGTCTCGGACGTCTCCTGCCCCTGGTGCGCCATCGGCCTGCATGCGCTGGAGCAGGCGCTGGACCGGGTGTCGCCGGACATCGAGGCCGAGATCCACCTGCAGCCCTTCGAGCTGAACCCGCAGATGGTGGCCGAGGGGGAGGACACCCTCGAACACCTGGGCCGCAAGTACGGCCGCAGCCCGGACGAGCTGCGCGCCACCCAGGACATGATCCGCCAGCGCGGCGCCGCGCTGGGCTTCGAGTTCCGCCCCGGCGCGCGCAGCCGCATCTACAACACCTTCGACGCCCACCGCCTGCTGGCCTGGGCCGAAACGGTGGGCGCCCCCGGTGCGGCACTGCAACTCAAGCACGCCCTGCTGTCGGCCTACTTCACCGAAGGCCTCAACCCCGGCGCCCACGAGGTGCTGCTGGACAAGGCCCGGGCGGCCGGCCTGGACGGGGACGGCGCCGCGCAGGTGCTGGCCAGCGACGCCTATGCCGAGGATGTGCGCGAACGCGAGGCCTTCTGGACCGGCCACGGCATCCATTCCGTTCCGGCGGTGATCCTGAACCAGCGCTGGCTGGTCTCCGGCGGGCAGCCGGTGGAGGCCTTCGAGAACGCGCTGCGCCAGGCCGCACAGGCCAGCCCTGCCGCCGATCAGCCGGCCTGACCGGCCAGGGTGTCGGCAGGACCCCGGTGAGCCGACCGGGCAGCGGACACTGCTGCGGCATCGACCCCAGAGCGGGAACCCGGACCATCCCCGTATGCCTTTTGACGCCCTACCCGCTTCCCCTGCCGTCAAGGTCCGCGACGTCGCCCTGCGCGACGGTCTGCAGGCGATTGCCCGCACCGTGCCCACCGAGATCAAGCGCCTCTGGCTGCAGCAGGCCTACGAGGCTGGCCTGCGCGAGCTGGAGGTGGGTTCCTTCGTCCCGGCGCGGCTGCTGCCTCAACTGGCCGACACTGCTGAACTGGTCACTTTCGCCAAAACGCTGCCGGGCCTGACCGCCTCCGTGCTGGTGCCCAACCTGCGCGGTGCCCAGGCGGCGATGGAGGCGCAGGCCGACTGGATGCTGCTGCCGCTGTCGGCCAGCCACGCCCACAGTCTGGCCAACCTGCGCAAGACGCCCGACGAAGTGCTGCGCGAGATCGAAGCCATCCGCGCTGCCCGCGACGCGGCCGGCTCCGCCTGCCGGCTGGAAGTGGGCCTGAGCACCGCTTTCGGCTGCACGATCCAGGGCCGCGTCGACCCCGCCGAGGTGCTGCGGCTGGTGCGCGCACTGGTGGACCTGGGCGTGGAGCGCATCGGCCTGGCCGACACGGTGGGCTACGCCGACCCGGCGCAGGTGGCGGCGCTGTTCACGCAGGCCTTCGAGCTTGCTGGCGACCGACTGGCCTGCGGCCACTTCCACGACACCCGCGGGCTCGGGCTGGCCAACGTCTACGCCGCCTGGTCGGTGGGCGTGCGCCGCTTCGACGCCTGCGTGGGCGGCATCGGCGGCTGCCCGCACGCGCCGGGCGCCAGCGGCAACGTCGCCACCGAGGACGTGGCCTGGCTCTTCGCCAGCATGGGCCAGCCCACCGGGCTGGACTTCGAGCGGCTCATCGCGCTGCGCGGCCGGCTTGCGACCTGGCTGGACGGCGAGCCGCTGCATGGCAGCATCTGGCGTGCCGGCCTTCCAAAAACACTGCGTACGCCCGGCTGACCCGACGAGTTTGGAGACACGACGACATGAACGACCAAGCCTCCCCCGCCCCCATCCGACCGCTGGCCGGCCTGAAGGTGCTGGAGTTCACCCACATGGTGATGGGCCCGACCTGCGGCATGGTGCTGGCCGACCTGGGTGCCGAGGTGATCAAGCTCGAACCGATCGGCGGCGAGAACACCCGCCGGCTGGTGGGCGCCGGGGCCGGCTTCTTCCCGATGTTCAACCGCAACAAGAAGAGCGTCGAGATCAACCTGCACCACCCGGACGGTGCCGAGGTGGCACGCCGGCTGGCGGCCAGTGCGGACGTGGTGATCGAGAACTTCAAACCCGGCACCCTGGCCAAGTACGGGTTGGACTACCCGAGCCTCGCGGCCGCCAACCCGCGGCTGATCTATGTGAGCCACAAGGGTTTCCTGCCCGGCCCCTACGAGCACCGCACTGCGCTGGACGAGGTGGTGCAGATGATGGGCGGGCTGGCCTACATGACCGGCCGCCCGGGCGACCCGCTGCGTGCGGGCAGCAGCGTCAACGACATCATGGGCGGGCTGTTCGGCGCCATCGGCACGCTGGCGGCGCTGGTGCAGCGCGGCATCAGCGGCCGGGGCATGGAGGTGCAGTCGGCGCTGTTCGAGAACAACGTCTTCCTGGTCGGCCAGCACATGCTGCAGTACGCCGTCACCGGCCTGGCCGCCGCGCCCATGCCCGCCCGCCACAGCCCCTGGGCGATCTACGACGTGTTCACCGTGGCCGAGGGCGAGCAGATCTTCCTGGCCGCGGTGAGCGATGCGCAGTGGAAGGTGTTCTGCCAGGTGCTGGACCTGCCCGACCTGGCCGCCGACCCGGCGCTGGCCAGCAACAACCAGCGCGTGGCCGAGCGCCCGCGCCTGCTGGCCACGCTGCGCGAGCGCTTCGCTGCGCGCCGTGCCGCCGACCTGGCCGCGCTCATGGAAGGCGCCGGCCTGCCCTACGCCCCCATCCGCCGGCCGGAGGACCTCTACGACGACCCGCACCTGCTGGCCACCGGTGGCCTGGCGGACCTGACGCTGTCGGACGGCGAGCGTGCCGGCCAGACGGTGCAGACCACGCTTTTCCCCTTCACGCTGGACGGCCAACGCCTGGGCGTGCACCGGCAGCCGCCGCGCCACGGCGAGCACACCGCCGAGCAGCTGGCCCGCCTGGGCTATGGTGAGGCCGAGCGGGCCGCACTGCGCCAGGCCGGCGCCATCGCCTGACCGTTTTCGATCCGTCGCGCCCCCTCCCCTCACGCCCACACCTACAACGATCCCGCTGGAGACAAACCCATGCCCGACCGCCGCACCGCCCTGCAAGCGCTGGCTGCCCTCACCACCGCCGCACTGACCACCCTGCCCGGCGTGGCTGCCGCCCAGTCCGACAAGACTGTGCGCTTCGTGCTGCCCAACGCCACCGGCTCCGGCGTGGACGCCATCACCCGCGCCGCGCAAAGTGCCCTCGGCAAGGCCCTGGGTGCCACCGTGGTGGTGGACAACCAGCCGGGCGCCGGCGGCGTGGTCGGCCTGCAGACCATCGCGCGCGCCGCACCGGACGGCCACACCCTGGGCGTGGTGTCCAACAACGTGGTGATCTTCCCCAGCGTGCTGAAGTCCCTGCCCTTCGCCATGCCGGGCGACTTCACCCCGATCGCGGTGTGCGGCTACACGCCTGTGGTGCTGGTGGTCAACCCGGCCAAGGTGGCGGCGAAGAACTCGACCGAGTTCACCGCGCTGCTCAAGAGCAAACCCGGCGAGCTCAATTTCGGCTCCGGCGGCAACGGCACCATCCTGCACCTGGCCGCCGAGATGTACCTGGACGAGGTGGGTGCCAAGGCCCGCCACATTCCCTACAAGGGCGTCGGTCCGATGGTGACCGACCTGATCGGAGGGCAGATCGAGTTCGCCACCGCCGCGCTGCCCAGCGTGCAGCAGCACATCAAAACCGGCGCGCTGCGCGCCATCGGCGTGGGCACCGCCCAGCGCGTGCCGGCCGCGGCGGACATCCCCACCTTCGTCGAGCAGGGCGTGCCCGGCTATGTGGTGGAGGCCTGGTTCGCGGTGATCGGCCCCAAGGGCCTGGCGCCGGCCGAGGTCAAGCGGGTGCACGAAGCAGTGGTCGCGGCCTTCGCCGACCCCGCCGTCAAGGAGACCATGGCCAAGCAGGGCAACGTGATCAACATCTCGACCCCCGAGACCGCGCAGCAGTTCTTCAAGACCGAGCTCGCAAAGTACGCCGCGCTGGTGAAGAAGGCGGGGGTCGAGGCACAGTGAACGCCCCGGCCGCTATCGCCTCGGCCGATCATGCCCCGGTGTTGCACTTCGCCCCCCGCCTGCTGCTGCTGAGCGAGGACCCGGCCGCGGTGCGCCGGCAGCTGGGCGGCGAAGCCCTGTCGCTGGACGAGGCCGGGCCGCTGCGCGCGGATGTCTCCACCGACGAGATCATCCCGCTGCCGGCGATGGTGCACTTCGACGCCACGCTGGGCCGCTGGCCGCACACCGGCTTCACGGCGGGAGGTGAGCGGCCGATCGGGCGGGATGCGGTCCGCAGCGCCGGCATCGAGGTCATCGTCGCCGGGCGACGCTACGGCAAGGGCAGCTCGCGCGAGCACGCGGTGGTGGCCGAGCGCTCGGCGGGGGTGCGGCTGGTGATCGCCGAGAGCTTCGAACGCATCTACCGCCAGAACGCAGACAACCTCGGCCTGTTCACCTCCACCCACTTTGGCCTGGTCGAACGCATCCGCCGCGGCGAAGCGATTGAGCTGGACGAGCTGCTGGCCGGGCGCGACGCTCTGGCCGCAGCCATCCTGCGCGCAGGTGGGCTGCTGGCCTATGGCGAGCGGGTGTTTGGGAGTGGTTGCACATCCCCGGCCGCTGCGGCGGCGCCGGTCGAATCCGCCGCGCGCCCGCTCACGCTGTTCGAGAAGATCGTGCGCCGACACTGGGTGGCCACATCGGACACCCCGGCCGAGCCGGTGCTGGGCGAAGGCGGCTTCGTGCGCGCCGACCAGCGCTTCATCCACGAGTACTACACGGGCATGTGCGCCTGGATGCTCGACGCGCACGCCCAGGCCCGCGGCAATCCGCTGGCACTGCACGATGCGGCCAGCATCGTCACCTTCGAGGACCACCTCTCCTACGTGCACGCCAGCCCGGTGCACGTGGCCGGCGGCCTGGTCGGCGAGGTGCGGGGGCTGTCGCGTGCGCACCGCGAGTTTGTCGAGCGCTTCGGCCTGACCGACCACGGCTACCTGGAGGCGCTGGAGGCCGGCGACCCCGGCAACCGCGGCTCGCAAGGCATCTCCCACGCGATGATGGCCGAGCGCTACGCGCGCCCCGGCGAGCTGATCGTCGGCACCGACTCGCACACCCCGCACAGCGGCGCGCTGGGCTGCGTGGCCTACGGCGTGGGCACCACCGACATGGCGGCGGCCTTCCTGTTCGGCGTGGCGCGCCTGACGATGCCGCCGGTGCTGCGCATCGAGCTCAGCGGCGCGCTGGCGGCCGGCGTGACCGCCAAGGACATCGTGCTGCAGCTGCTGGCGGACCCGGCGATCCGCGCCGGCGCGGGGGTGGGCCGCGTCTTCGAGTACGGCGGCCCGGCCCTGGCGACGTTGTCCACCGACGAGCGCGCGACGCTGACCAACATGGTCGCCGAGCTGGGCGGCTTCACCGGCCTGGTGGAGCCGGACGCCGAGACCGTGCGCTTCCTGAAGGAGCGCCGCGGGCAGGACGCTGCGGACGTTGCACTCGAACCCTGGATGCGCAGCGACCCCGGCGCGGCCTACGAACGCGTGTTCGAGCTCGACTGCAGCCGGCTGGAGCCGATGGTCGCCCGCCCCGGCGACCCGGGGCGCGGCCTGGCGCTGTCGGCCCTGGCCACGCAGGATGGGCCGGTGCGCATCCACATCGCCTACGGCGGCTCCTGCACCGCTGGCAAACGCGAAGACTTCGCCCAGTACCACGCGGTGCTGGCCTGGGCTGCGGAGCGCGGGCTGCGCGTGGCGCCCGGCGTCCAGCTCTACCTGCAGTTCGGCACCGCCGAGGTGCAGCGCTGGTGCGAGCAGCAGGGCTGGCTGGCCACCTTCGCGGCGGTGGGCGCCCAGCTGCTGCAGCCCGCCTGCGGGGCCTGCGCCAACTGCGGCCCGGGCTCGTCCACCGACGCGGCGCAGGTGACGGTCAGCGCCATCAACCGCAACTTTCCCGGCCGCAGCGGCCCCGGCAGCGTCTGGCTGGCCAGCCCGGCCACCGTGGCGGCCAGCGCCATCGCCGGGGAACTGCTGTCCTTCCAGGCGCTGCGGGCGCGGCACGGCGGCTGAGGCCGCCGCTGCAGCCCTGCCGACCGGCCTGGACCGGCCCCCAGACCACCCGTGCCACCGGTCACAGACCCTGGCCCCGCAGGCGCGGGGGGGTCGCATCGGGATGCGATGGCCGCAGCGGCCCAGGCCGTCCAGCATCGAAGCCCCTCGAAACTTCCGGGAGCATTCGCATGCGACGTCTTCTGTCTGGCGGCTGGAAGGCCGCTCTCCTCGCCCTGGTGTTGTCTGGCAGTGCACTGCCTGTGGCAGCGGCCCCCCACCAGTTTCTCAATGGCTACCAGTTCGGCGCTCGCATGACCGACTGGCTTGCGCCAGGTACGGGCACCTACTCCGAACTGGGCACCGACGGCACAGGATCCAACTTCTCCTCCGCCCGTATCGTCGAAGGCAGCTTTCTGCCTGAACTGAAGGCAAGCGCCCAGGCCACCAGCAACAGCAACCGCTCGATGCTGTCCTACGCCGACGCCTGGGCCTGGCAGAGCTACACCTACACCGGAAGCGAAGCGGCCACATACCAGCTGCAGGTCCGCATCGATGCCTCGGAGTTCGACTACGCCGACTTCTACGCCTACGTGGATGTGACCACGAGCGAATCGTCGGTGCAGGCCAGCCATGCACAGTCGGTGGACGACAACAGCGGTCCCTTCAGTCACACCGAGACCCTGACCTTCTCGGTGGTGGCCGGTGACACCGTGGAAGTGCGGGCATGGATGCAAGCCGGTGTGGACATCTTCATGGAGCCCAACGCATCGGGCGCCGTCGATGCATCGCACACCCTGACGACCCAGTTCACGGCGGGCAACACCCTCCTGCTCACCCCCACCGTGATGCCCAGCCCAGTCCCTGAGCCGCAGTCCTGGGCCCTGATGGCCGGCGGGCTGGCACTGCTGGCGCGGTTGCGCCGCCGCGGCCATCGCCGTTGAGGCGACGGGGCGCCCGGAACACCTCGGGCTTGCCCAATCAAATCTTCGATGTGAGGCCCAAACACGGCGAGCGGCTGGTCGGCAACGTCGCCACCACCCGGAAGCGGCTGGCCGCGATGCTGACCGAGCGGCCAGCGCAGCGCGTGGATCAGACCCTTGACCAGACCTGCCCCCCCCCCAGACCACCCGTGCCACCGGTCACAGACCCTGCCCCCGCAGCCGCGGGGGGGTCGCATCGGGATGCGATGGCTGCATCGGACCCGGCCCGCGAGCATGGAGGCTCCTCGAAACCAACGGGAGTTGCCCCATGCAGATGAACCTTCACACCCCTCGCCGGCTTCACGCCCTGCCCCTGCTGGCCGCCCTGCTCTGCGGCGGTCTGAGCGCCACGGCGCAGGCCGCCAGCTACGACGCGGCGGCGGATTTCTCTTCGGCCAACGGCGGCTCCAGCGTCTGGAGCTATGGCTGGGATCAGAGTGACGCCGCCGGGGACTACAACTTCACCGCGTTGGACCTCTACGCTTCGAGCAACGACCCCAACACCGGCTACAAGACCTGGAACGCGTCGACCCACAGCTACTTCGGCACACCCGGCCTGTGGGTCAACCTCGGCTCCAGCACGCTATACGGAGTGGCCGTCGGTCAGCTCACCTTGCACCCGGCCGAACACCAGGAAGGTTTTGCCAACGACAACGCCGCGATCCTGCGCTTCACTGCCCCCACGGCGGCCAGCTACACGGTCCATGCCCAGTTCCTGACCGGCGATGGGGGACAGACCGAAGCCTGGATCGTGCGCAACGACAGTTTTTCCAGCGCCACCGCACTGGGCATCACTTCAGCCGATCCGGTCTACGCGGCCACGTTGTCTCTGGCTGCGGGTGAGACGGTCGACTTCGTGGTCGGCCACAGCACAGACAACCTGTGGGGTGACAACACCCCGGTGATCGTGACGATCCAGTCCGCGGTGCCTGAGCCCGAAAGCTGGGCCCTGATCGCCGGCGGTCTGGCGCTGCTGGCAGGGCTGCGCCGCCGCGGCGCACGCCATTGAGGCGGCGGGCGGACCGAATCCGCCGTCTGTCGCATCCGGATGCGACAGGGCGCACGGGACAGGCCCCCTACACTCGCCGCCACGATGCCCAACCGCAGTGAGGTGCTCCTGGTCGAGGACGACGTCGCCACCCGTGAGTGGCTGGCGGCGATGCTGACCGAGCAGCCGGACCTCCACCTGGCCCAGGCCTGCGGCACGGTGGCCGAGGCGCTGGACTGGCTGCAGCGGCACCCGGTGGACATCCTGCTCACGGACCTGGGGCTGCCCGACGGCAGCGGGCGGGAAGTGATCGGCCGCGCCGCCGAATGCAACCCGGCCTGCGAGATCCTGGTGCTGACCATCTTCGGCGACGAGGCCCATGTGCTGTCGGCCATCGACGCCGGCGCAGGCGGCTACCTGCTCAAGGACGGCAGCCTGGCGTCGGTGCGCGACCACCTGGCCTGCCTGCGCAGCGGGGGCTCGCCCCTGTCGCCCACCATCGCCCGCACCCTGATCCGCCGCACCCGCGCCCTGCAGGATCCGGCGGGCTGCCCGGTGGCGGGCCCGGGGGCTGCACCCGCCACCGGACCCCAGACCGGCATCCCGCCCGCCATGCCGCGCAACGATGACCTCCACGGTGGCAGCTCTCCGCTGTCGGAACGGGAGCTGCAGGTGCTGATCGGTGTCAGCAAGGGCTTCAGCTACCTGGAGGTGGCCGGCAGCCTGGGCGTGAGCACCAACACCATCCGCACCCATGTGCGGCGCATCTACGAAAAGCTGGCGGTCAACTCCCGCGCCGAAGCGCTGTACGAATACAACCGCCGCCGCGCCGAACTGGGCCAGCCGCCGCTGCGCTGAGCCCCCGACGCGCCGTGAGCCCCCGCCGCCCCTCCACGCTCCCACCCGACGGCGGCGCACCGCCGCACCACCCGCCGCGCCACCCGCCACCGGATGCCGCCCACGCCGCCGTCACCGGCATCACGGCCCTGGGCGGGCTGGTCCTGCTGCTCGCCCTGCTGGGGGGCTTCCTGGGAGCCGACCTGTTCGCGCTGGAGCGGGAGGTGAACGCCCCCGGCGCCCGGCTGCTCACCCAGGCCGAGGTGCTGGAGGACGGACCGGTTTCCCCCAGCCTGCCGGCCGCTGCCCCTGCGGCCAGCGCCCCCGGTTGGCGCAGCGCAGTGCTGCCGGACAACTGGGATGGTCGACGCCCCGGGTACACCGGGCAGGTCTGGTACCGCCTGCCACTGCCGGCGGCTTCCCCCGGCGAGCGCCGCGCCGTCTACCTGCCGGCGGTGGGCATGAATGCAGAGTTCTGGCTCAACGGCCAGCGCCTGGGCAGCCCCGGGCGGCTGACGCAGCAGGTCAGCCGCCACTTCTACACCCCGCAGCTGATGGAGCTGCCCGCAGCGAACTCACGGACCCCGGACACCCTGCTGCTGCGGGTGGTAGGGCATCCGGGTTACCGCTGCGGGCTGGCCCCGGTGTGGGTGGGCCCCTACGACCCGTTGTACGACGCCTGGCGCCGCCGCCAGGCCTGGCAGAGTGATGGCACCCTGGTCACCATCGTCTTCAACCTCGCGATTGCGGTGTACGTGCTGCTGATCGCCTGGCGAGAGCGCAGCCACAGCGCCTACGCCTGGTTCGGCGCTGCCGCTCTGGTCTGGGGGCTGCGCAACCTCAACTACGTCGTCACCGATCCGCCGGTGCCGGACCTGCTCTGGGCCGAGTTGTGCGTGAGCGGGGCGGCCTGGTTCACCGGGCTGTTCGCCATCTTTGCACTGCGCTTTGCCGAAGCCGAGCTGCCCGGCTACCGCGGCCCGCGCTGGCTGCCGCCGCTGGCGGGCCTCTACATGGTCGGGGCCACCGTCCACTTTCTCAGCGCCGACAGTTATGCCCGCGCCAACGGCGCCTTTGCGCTGCTCGCCTTCATCGGCATCAGCCTGACCATCTGGACCCAGTGGCGCCTGCTCTGGCTGGCCTGGCAGCTGCGCCGTGCCGAGCTCACCGCCGTGGGCTGTGCGGCGCTGACCTACCTGGTGCTGCTGCTGCACGACTACCGCATCGGCATCGACACCACCACCCTGGGGGAGGTGTTCCTGCGCCAGTACGCCGCACTGCCGCTGTTCGTGGCCATCGCAGCCACGCTGGCGCGGCGCTACCTGCAGGCCCTGGCCCGCGAGCGTCAGTTCAACGCCCAGTTGCAGTCGGAGGTCGAAGCCCAGCGCACCCAGCTGGAACGCAGCTTCGCCCAGCTGCGAGAGGTGGAGCGCGCGGTGGAGGGTGAACGGGCCCGCGAACAGGAGCGCAGCCGCCTGATGGGCGACCTGCACGACGGCCTGGGCCTGCACCTGGTGACCGCCCTGCGCCAGGCCCACCACCGCGACACCCCGCGCGAGGCGGTGGCCGCCACCCTGCAGGACTGCCTGGACGACCTGCGCGTGGCCATCGACTCCCTGGACGCCCACGAGCGCGACCCCCTGGCGCTGCTGGGCACGCTGCGCTGGCGCATGGCGCCGCGCTTCGAATCCCTCGGCCTGCGGCTGGACTGGGACGTGGCCTGCGACCTGCCCACCCTGCCGGCGCTGGACGCCGCCGATGCCCTGCAGCTGCTGCGCATCGTCCAGGAAGCACTCACCAACGCCCTCAAGCACAGCGGCGCCCGCGTCGTCACCCTCGGCCTGCAGCACGACGGCGTGGCCGCCTGCATCAGCGTGCGCGACAACGGCAGCGGCTGGGAGCCCACCCAGGTCGCGCCCGGCCGCGGCCTGGGTCAGATGCACGCCCGCGCCCGCCGCATCGGCGCCGTGCTGGGCGTCATCGCCTCGCCCGGCCAGGGCAGCCTGGTGCGCCTGCGCCTGGCCCCTCCGCCTGTCTCCGACACCGGGGCGCAAACCCTTTATCCAACCCCCTCAGGAGCCAACCCGTCATGAAACCCACCGCAGCCTCCACCGTCGTTCACCGGACCCTTCCCCTGCTCGGGTGGTTCGCCACCGGCCTGCTGGCCACCGCCACGGCCCTGGCGGCGCCTGCAACGCCCGGCTCCAGGCCCTCCGACGAACAGGTGCGCAAGGACATCTGGCGCGACGGCAAGGGCATGCTCGACTTCCGCACCACCGCGGGCAAGTCCGGCGAATACGAGTGGGAGGAGCGCAGCCAGACCTGGTTCTTCCAGCGCGGCTTTGTCGTCACCCGCGAAGGCGGCCTGGCCGAATACCCCCAGGCCAAGCTGGAAGTCGGCGGCCTGGCGGTGTACCGCCTCAGCGGCGGCAGCTGGCAGTTCCAGAAGCAGCTCACCACCTTCAACCGCTACACCGGCATCCCGGCCCCCAGCGACGACGAGCTGCTGGAACTGGCCCTTCAGGGCAAGGACCGGGTGTTCCGCCAGGACCTGCGCGACATGCCCGGCGGGCTGGGCGAAGTGAAGATGTCCCAGACCCTGCAGCCGCGCTGGCAGAACGCCAACGTCATCAGCTTCTGGGTGGAGGCCCGCTACGACTACCGCGTGCCCAGCAACGGCAGCGTCGTGCCCTGCCTGGCGCAGTACGAGGTGCGCACCTTCCGCGCCAACACCCAATCCCCCTGGGGCAACACCACCGGCCTGGGCCGCAAGGTGCTCCAGGGCTGCGGCGCGCCCGGCCGGTGAAACGCTCCGCCCTGCCACTGCTGCTGGCCGCCGCTGGGCTTTCCACCGGCGTGGAGCCGGCCCAGGCCGAACCACCGCCGGAGCAGGAAGCGCCCCCCGCCGCCCTGCTCGCCCTCATCCCGGCCGGGCAGGAGCTGCTGGCCTGGGCACGCGCCGACCTCAACCTCGATGGCCGGCCCGACATCGTCTTCATCCTCCAGCCCAACGGCAGCCACCCCTACGATGACCCCGACCGCGGCGAGCAGCCCCGTCCCCTGGTCGTCGCCCTGGGTGGCGCCGACGGGCGCCTGCGCGAGGCCAACCGCAACCCTGGCCTGGTGCGCTGCCAGAACTGCGGCGGCACCTGGCCGGAGCCCTTCGATTCCCTCAGCGCCCGGCGTGGGAGCTTCAGCCTCAGCCACTACGGCGGCAGCCGCTGGCGCTGGAGCGACGCATGGACCTTCACCTGGGACCCCTCCCGGCGCGACTGGCTGCTCAGCCGCCACAGCGAAGGCGCCGACACCGCGGATGAAGGCCACCTGCTGCGCCAGCGCCGCCGCGGCGTCCACTTCGGCCCTCTGCGCCTGCACCAGGTGAACGGCGACACCTTCCTGACCGAGCAGGTCTGGCGACATGCACCTGCGCCTCGGGCCCGGCGGGATCCGCAACGCGACTGAGCGCGCCGCCACCGCGGGCCTGCAGGCCCCAGCGACAGGCCCCGGCGGTCGTGCCCCTGCCGTCGTGCCCCTGCCGTCGTGTGCCCCTGCCGTCGGCCGACCCCACTACACTGCAGCCCTTCCCTGGTCTGCCGGCCCAACTGCCGGCGACCCACTGCCGTCTTGCCTCGCCTGTCTGCCGCCCCCGATGCCCCGCATCCGGATGCGGCAGGGATGGGATCGCATTGCGAACCTCCATCCGCCCCGGCCCCGCGCCAGGTGCCAGCCAGGACCGCCCGATGCCGGGTTACCTCACCCATTTCCAGCAGATCGCCGTGGCCGGCGTCGCCGACCTGCGCATGCGCGCCCTGCTCGACCGCCAGCAGTTCGCCGACGCTCTGGGCGAGGCCGCCGCGCTGGGCATCTCCGACGCTGCCTGGCCCCTGTTCGGCCTGGTCTGGCCCGCCGGCCAGGCCCTGGCAGCCGCCGTCGCCGACCGGCCTGTGGATGCCGATGAGCACATCCTCGAAATCGGCTGCGGCCTGGCCCTGGCCAGCCTGGTCTGCCACCGCCGAGGCGCCCGCGTCACCGCCAGCGACTGCCACCCCCTGGCCGGCAACTTCCTGCGCGAAAACCTGCACCTGAACCACCTGCCCCCACTGCGCTACCGCCACGGCGACTGGGCCGCCCCGCAGACCGCCGAACTCGCCCCCACCTGTGCCCAGGGCCCACGCCTGCAGGGCCGCTTCGACCTCATCATGGGCAGCGACGTGCTCTACGAACGCGACGACCGCGGCCTGCTGCCCGGCTTCATCGAACGCCACGCCGCCGAACGCGGCGAAGTCCTCATCGTCGACCCCAACCGCGGCAACCGCGCGGCCTTCACCCGCCGCATGCGTTCGCAGGGCTATGAGCTGGACGAAGCCCTGCTCACCGGCCCGGCAGTGCAGGCCGGCGGGCCGATCTGGCGAGGGCGGCTGCTGCGGTATCGGCGCTGAGCCGGCCGGTTGGCCGGCTTGACGGCTTGACGACCTCTCAAAATTTCGATTATTGTGGAAACATGGATTCAGGCCTCGCCCCGGCGTGTCGTGCGCTGCTCCCGATGAACCTGTGAACCTTTGGAGGTCTCAATGAACGCCCCTGTCGATGCGAAAGTCGATGCCAACGTCGACGTGAAGGAAGTCGTGCGCCAGAAGTACGGCGAAGCGGCCCGGCGGGTCAGCCGCGGCGCGGCCGGCAGCTGCTGCGGCGGCGGCGGTGGGAATGGCGGAGGTGCGGTCCGCGCCAGCGCCGCCTCGGCCCTGGGCCAGTGCGACCCCATCACCACCGACCTCTACGACGCCGCCCAGGCCGCCGACGTGCCGGCCGAGGCGATGCTCGCCTCCCTGGGCTGCGGCAACCCCACCGCGCTGGCCGAGCTGCGCCCCGGCGAAACCGTGCTCGACCTCGGCTGTGGCGGCGGCATCGACGTGCTGCTCTCCGCCCGCCGCGTCGGCCCCAGCGGCATGGCCTTCGGCCTGGACATGACCGACGACATGCTCGCCCTGGCCGAGGCCAACAAGCGCAAGAGCGGCCTGACCCACGTGCACTTCCTGAAGGGCGAGATCGAGCGCATCCCCCTGCCGAGCGACTCGGTGGACGTGATCATCTCCAACTGCGTCATCAACCTCAGCGCCGACAAGGACCAGGTGCTGCGCGAAGCCTTCCGAGTGCTCAAACCCGGCGGCCGCTTCGCGGTCTCCGACGTGGTGCTGCGCGGCGAGGTGCCGGAGATCCTCCGCCGCAACGTCGCGCTGTGGATCGGCTGTGTCGCCGGCGCCCTGCGCGACAGCGACTACCTCGCCAAACTCCAGGCCGCCGGCTTCGAGGACGCCAGCATCGAAATCACCCGCGAATACACCGTCGAGGACGCCCGCGACTTCCTCGCCGGCCAACCCCTGGACCTCCAGGCCCTGGCCCAACAGGAGGACGGCAAGTTCGCCAGCGGCTTCGTGCGGGCGCGCAAGCCGCTGGGGGCGGTTGGGCCGGTGGCGGGCGGTGCGGCCGCTGGCGCCGCAGCGGTCACGGCTCCCGCAGCAGAGCCAGCCGCTGCCGCTTCGAGTTCCTGCGGCTGCGCGCCGAGCTGCTGTGGTGGAAACCGGGCAATGGGTTCCAGCCAGGCACCGGCTTCTCACTGACGTGATCAAGGGGCAGCCGCATGGAAGGCAGCGAGGTCCACACCGGCCATCCCGCCGACGGCCAGCCCCAGGCACCTGACGCCGGCACCAGCGACTGGGCTTGGCTGGACTCGCTCGCCGGCCCACTCGATGCTGACTTCCGGCGGGCGGTCGAGGCGGGACGGCCGGTTCCCGCGCAAGGGCGGCCGGATTGGGACACCTTGTTCGATTGACGCGAGTCCGACCACGGTGCGGACCCTGCGCGATTTCGAGCCCGCTCTCGGGTTGATGGTTCAGAACCGGGTGGACGGGTCGGCTGGGCAATGCTCACCGGGACGCCGATCCCGGCTCGCAGCCAAACAGATCCACCCCTCGCTCCATTTCCCCCTGCTCCGGCCGGACAAAGCTCCCGTCGTCTTGCATCGCGGGGTCATCCAGGGCGGCAGCCGGCGTATCGCCAGTCTTCGACGTCACGGCGCGAGTGTTGGTTTGACAGAGTCGAAGGCATCGAGCCAGGGACCGAGGGAGGTGTTCATGCTGCACCGGGGATCGAAATGCTGGTGAACAGCCTATGGGTCCCGCCTACAAGGCACAAGACCAAAGGGGCGGTCGCACCTGCAAGATCACCCCTCAGGCCCCACCCTCCGGTGGGTGCACCTTCGCAAAGGTCAGGATCACCTCGCGGATCAGCTTGCGCTGCGGCGCGGGCAGCTGCAGGTAGGCATCGACCGTCTCTCGCTCCTGGTAGGTGAGTTTTTCGTCCCAGCGCTGGCGGTGTTCGCGCACCGAACGGGCCACCTGGTCGCCAAATCGCAGCACCTGCGGCTCGATCTTCAGCCACTCGGCAAGCACCTGCAGCTTCTCCTGCGATGGGATCGACTCGCCGCGCAGCCAGCGTCGCACGGCCTGCAGCGTCACCGAACGTCCCCAGTAGCGGGTGTTGAACTCCCTCTCCAGCACCACCGGCCGCAGCGGGTAGCCGGCGCGCTGCATCGCATCGCGCAGCCGCTGCGCAAAGGCCAGCTTTTCATCCATGAACAGGAGGTTCAGTGGGAAGCCGCCGCAGTTGATACTTTCACTTCACTTTTGTATAAAGAGAAAGTTCATTTTTGAGTGCACTGCGAATCCGCGGTGTGTGCTTGCCAGGATCCGCCCAAAAGGCTCCATCAAGCAGGGGAGGTCCTTCAACACGATCTCCAGCGACCCGTCCGGGCACACCGCCCGGTTGCGGCCCGCGGCTTTTCTGCGGCCATTCGCTGCGGCAGTCATTGCCGCTGTTTCCTGGAGCGACGGGCTGCTCAAAGGGGCCGTCCGTCGCCGTGTCGTGATTCAGAAGGAATTCCATGGGCGATTCGACAAGGCAGCGCGTGCTCGCGCGCTGGATGGGGCGGCTCTGTCTGGCCGCTGCGGCGCTGGGCAGCCTGGCCGGGTGCGGCGGAGGTGGCGGCGGGGACAAAGACGACGACAACCCTGCGTCGCCGACCTATTCGATTGGTGGCACCCTCAGCGGCCTGAGCGGCTCGGTCACGCTGCGCAACGGCAGTGAGACCCTCACGCGCAGCGCCAACGGCGCCTTCACGTTTTCCGGCGAACTGGAAGAGGGAGACAGCTACAGCGTGAGCGTGGCGACCCAACCCAGCGGACAGACCTGCGCAGTGGCCAACGGCAGCGGCACGGTGGGCAAGGCGGATGTGAGCAATGTGAGCGTCACCTGCAGCAACTTGCCGGCATCGAGTTATCTGCTGGGGGGAACTTTGTCGGGCGCCACCAGCGCGGTGGTGTTGCAAAACGGCACCGAAAGCCTGACCGTCGATGCGGACGGGGCATTCAGCTTTTCCACGCCGTTGCTGACCGGAACTACCTACGCGGTCACGGTCGTTACACAGCCACTCGCCCAGACCTGCACCGTGACAAACGGCAGCGGCACGATGGCCACGGCGGCCGTGGTGAACATCGAGGTCACCTGCACCGACAACCCCAGCCCCTTGGCAGGAAGGCGCTGGCAGCCCGCCACACAGGTATTCAGCAGTACAGCCAATATCCGCTGGTTCTCGCACGAGCCCGGACTGGATGTCGGTTTGGCTGACGACGGTGCTGCCACGGTGGTGTTCATGCAGACTGACAGCGTCGGTGGCCGCGAAGCGCTGCGCATGGCTCAGGGTCAGCCCGGCGCAGGCACTGCCGCACCTGTCTGGAGCACCCCAGTCGTCATCGACGCGGCGGCGCCGGTCGAATCCCTGTCGTATCGGCCCAGGCTGTCGGTATCGCCCAACGGCAATGCCGTCGTCACCTGGGTGTCGTCACAGTTGTGTGGCACCGAGGGATACGGCCTCCCGACCCAGAATTGCCTGTTCGTCTACGCTTCGCGGCGCTTGGTCGGAGACACAGGATGGGAAGCCCCCGTTCGTGTTCAAACGTCCAACATGACCTTCGGCACGGCGGTGCCGCGGATCAATGACCGCGGTGACATTGCCGTGTTGTTTCATGGCATGCCCACGCGGACGCCTGCGCTGGATGCCCAACGGGCCGCGGTGGCGCTGCGCACGGCGGCAGAGTCGAGTTTCCGCATTCAGATGTTCGACGGCCTGCCGCTGGGAGACCTGTTGATGGTGAATGACCGGATCGACATCGCGCTCGATGCCGCGAGTCGGGTCACCGTGGTCGGCGAAGTTCCCAACGCCTCGGCCACCCGCGACATCGTTGCATACCGGGGCACAGTAGCCGGCGGCTTCGGCACCACGCCGAAGGCTGAGATTCTTGACAGCCGCAGTGCCAGCGCAACCTTCCTTGGCGCGCTGACCGGACTGGAAGGCGAAGTGGCCGTGTTGTGGAATCAGCAGACCGGCACGGCGAGCACCGGCACGTTGATCTCTGTGTTTTCGCCGGTCAGTGGCAGCTGGGTTCAAACCGACCTGACCCCGCAAGTCGGCAATCTTTCCACCCGTTCCTGGGCACTGCGGATTCCGGACGGCAGCGACGGCAGCACCGGAACCATTCTGGTTTACCGGGGTTGTTCAGTGGTCCGCCGCCTCAACGGCGTCTGGCAACCGCTGGACAGTCTGCCCACCGATTGCGGCATGACCAGCGGCGGCATCCTGGCCATGGACCGCAACGGCAACTTCATTGAAACCGCCAGCAGTGGCGGACTTTGGCGTGCCTACGATGCGCAGTCCAACACGATGGTGAAAACCCAGCCGACCGGCACAGCGGTGGCCAACGACTACGTGCTGGGTGTGGCTGGTGACCCCCGAGGCCCCCGACTCCGTCCTGCTGACGAACTATCGAATGATGGCACTGTCACCGTCCGGTCATGGACTGCTGATGGTGAGCAGCGAATACTCCACGATGCCCACGGCGGCAGCGCCGAATGGGGACTCCGGAGCCATCTCGAATCCCTGGGCGCTCTACTTCAAGTAAGCCGGACAGGGTGGGCTGCGTCCGCGGCCCACCCTGATTCATTCACCAGCCGATTCACGACAGAATGCCCCAGATGGCCCTGTCCCACGACTGGCCGTCTTGCTTCAGGTCGATTCCGCTGGCGGTTTCTGCGAGGCACGCGTGCGCGTCGAGAAGGCCAGCGCGGCAAGCTCACGTTTGCTGGCCCGCATCAGTGCGATCTCGTCGTCCGTCAATCGCCTGGGCGCAGGCGCGACGCCGAGCATCTGATTCAGGAGTCGCGTCGACGGCGTGATCGAAGCTTCCCATTCGGTCGTGCTCCAACGTGGGTGCACCGCACGCCGCTGTTCTTCGGCCGAATGGGGCCTCTTCTGCTCCTGCTCCTGCTCCTGATCCCGTTCCTCAGCCGGCATATTGCACCTCGGCGCTGAGGCTGACCGCGTCGCGGAACCAACGTGACAAATCGGCTGCGGGGTGCATGGGCTGAAGATCGTACTGGCTTCGGTTGAACTCGTGGGGATCTCTGCGCAGGAAGCTTCATCAGCCAAAAGCGGACGACGCCGGAGGTTGCATTTATATAGCAAATTGCTATAGTTCCGCACATGCACCTGATCTCCAACAGGGCCCTGCGCGAGTTCGCCGCCATCCACCCGGAGGCGAACGGTTCGCTGCAGGCGTGGAGACGGTTGATCGAGAAGGGTGACTACGGCAGCTTTGCGGCGCTGCGCGCCACCTTTGCCAGTGTGGACAAGGTGGGCGAGCGCTTCGTGTTCAACATCGGTGGCAACAAGTTCCGCCTGGTGTCCGTGGTGGATTTTGCGCGGGGCATGGTGTGGGTGAAGGCCGTCCTGACCCACGCCGAGTACGACCAAGGAGCCTGGAAATGAACCTCACCGACATCGCCTCGCACTGGGTCGCACTTCACGAGGCCCTGGGCCTGGGCGCGCCGATCGCCGACGAGGCGCAGTACGAGCGTTTGCTGGCACTGGTGGACGAGCTGTTCGACAGCACCGCGGCCGACCCCACCCACCCGCTGGGCGGGCTGGTGGCGCTGCTGGGCGAGCGCATTCGTGAGTACGAGGCGCGCGTGCATCCCTGGCCTGACGCGGCGACGCCGGCCGAGGTGCTGGCCGCACTGATGGCCGGGCACGGGCTGACGCAGTCTGAGTTGCCGGAAGTCGGCGCGCAGAGTGTGGTCAGCGCGGTGCTGGCCGGCAAGCGCCGGTTGAACCTGCGGCAGGTGCAGGCTTTGTCCGCGCGGTTTGCGGTGCCGATGGAGGTGTTTGCGCAGTCAGCCTGAGTGGCTGAAGCCAGGGTCTGCCCACCTTTTCCTTATGAGACCGGCATAGCCGGTTCGCGCTGGCCGACCGGCAGCAGCGAGACCGCAGCGGAGACCCTCGCAACCCACCGTAGGCTGTTGTCATACGCGTTCTTCAAATCTCATCACCATGCCCACCATACCCACCGCCTTCCTGAGTGTCCGCGTCAGCCCCAGCGAACCCACCCTGCTGGAGGCAGCGGCAGAGCAGGCGCAGACCGACCTCAGCGATTTCGTCCGGCGGCGGGCCCTGGAGGCTGCCGAGGCCGATCTGCTGGATCGTCGCGTCCTGTCGATCGCAGCAAAGGACAGGGCCCGGTTCGAGGCCTGGGCCGGCGAGCCGCCGAAGGAGGTGCCGGCGCTGCGCCAGCTGGCCGAGGTTCGCCCCGTCTGGCGGGGGCCTCAGCAAGGGTGATGAAAAGCGTGAGCACTGCACCCTCACGCGCCGCTGACGGCAGAAGGCGACGGGGCGGCCTTCGCTTGCGGGCGGGCTGAAGCGCAGCGACAGACCCGGGGGCGCGCTCACCCCGCAAACATCACCCTCAACCGCTGCGGCCTCGGCTGGGCCACCGGGTCCAGCGGGAGTTCGTGGGTCTGCTTGACCTTGGACAGCGCGATGTGGGTCTTGCCCTGGGCACCGCCGGGCAGGGTGAGCAGGCGCTTCATCATCAGGTCGGATAAGGTGGCCAGGTCGGGGGCGACGATGCGCAGCAGGTGGTCGGCCTCGCCGCTGATGGCGAAGCATTCCAGCTCATTGGCGCCGATGGAGGACCACGGCAGGCTGTGTGACCGGTGATGCCCTCATGACTCGGCGCCTGCGCCCACCTAGACTGATCGGGCAGACCGGAAGCTGCCGACGACGCAGCCGGCGCACACGGAACACGAGGAGCCCAGCCCATGCACCTGAACACCGCCCCCCATGGCGCGGCCAGCCCCGGCCGGCCGGACAAGATCACCACCGCGGCGGAGGCGGTGCGCCTCATCCACGATGGCGACACGGTGGCCACCGGCGGCTTTGTCGGCATCGGCTTTGCCGAGGGCATTGCGGTGGCGCTGGAGCAGCGCTTCCTGGCGGCGCAGGCCGAAAGCGGGCAGGGCGCGCCGCGCGACCTGACGCTGGTCTACGCGGCCGGCCAGGGGGACGGGCAGGACCGCGGGCTGAACCACCTGGCCCACCCGGGAATGATCCGGCGCGTGGTCGGCGGGCATTGGGGGCTGTGCCCCAAGCTGCAGGCGCTGGCGGTGGCCGGGGAGATCGAGGCGTACAACCTGCCGCAGGGGGTGATCGCGCACCTGTTCCGCGACATCGCTGCGGGCAAACCGGGCACCTTGAGCCGCATCGGGCTGGGCACCTTCGTCGACCCGCGCCACGGCGGCGGCAAGATCAACGCGCGCAGCCACGAGGACCTGGTGCGGCTGATGGACATCGACGGCGAGGAGGTGCTGTTCTACAAGGCCTTCCCGATCCAGGTGGGCATCATCCGCGCGACCACCGCCGATGCGGACGGCAACCTGACGATGGAGCGCGAGGCGCTGACGCTGGAAGCATTGGCGATCGCGATGGCGGCGCACAACTCGGGCGGCATCGTCATCGCACAGGTGGAGCGCATCGCCGAACGCGGCTCGCTGAACCCGCGGCAGGTCAAGATCCCCGGCGTGCTGGTCAGCTGCGTGGTGGTGGCCGAGAAGCCGGAGCACCACATGCAGACCTTCGCCACGCCGTACAACCCGGCCTTCGCGGGCGAGATCCGCGTGCCGATGGACCAGCTGGCGCCGCTGCCGCTGGACGAGCGCAAGCTGATCGCCCGCCGCGCCGCGCTGGAATTGAAGCGCAACGCGGTGGTGAACCTGGGCATCGGCATGCCCGAGGGGGTGGCCGGCGTGGCGGCGGAGGAGCAGGTGATCGACCTGCTGACGCTGACGGCCGAGCCGGGTGTGATCGGCGGCATCCCGGCCAGTGGGCTGAATTTCGGCGCGGCGGTGAACACGCAGGCCGTCATCGATCAACCCAACCAGTTCGACTTTTACGATGGCGGCGGGCTGGACATCGCCGTGCTGGGTCTGGCGCAGGCGGATGCCGAGGGCAACCTGAACGTCAGCCGCTTCGGCCCGCGGCTGGCGGGTGCGGGCGGCTTCATCAACATCAGCCAGTCGGCCAAGGCGGTGGTCTTCGTGGGCACCTTCACCGCGGGTGAACTGGAGCTGCGGCTGGACGGCGGTCAGGTGACCATCGTCCACGAGGGCCGGCAGCGCAAGTTCGTGCAGGCGGTGGAGCACCGCACCTTCAGCGGCGAGCGCGCCCGCCAGAGCGGCCAACGGGTGCTCTATGTCACCGAACGGGGCGTGTTCCGCCTGCGGCCGGAGGGCGGGCTGGAGCTGATCGAGATCGCCCCGGGCATCGACCTGCAGCGCCACATCCTGGCGCAGATGGACTTCGTGCCGGCGATCAGCCCGCAGTTGAAGTTGATGGATGCGCGGCTCTTCACGGCCGCACCGATCGGCCTGCGCCAGCGCATGCTGATGCAGCCGCTGGCCGAGCGCATCGAGCTGGATGCACAGGCTCAGGTGCTGTTCATCAACTTCGAGGGGCTGGCGGTGGACACGGCCGATGACATCGCCGAGATCGAGGCCGAGGTGAGCGAGCGCCTCGCACCGCTGGGCCACAAGGTGCACGTGGTGGTGAACTACGACCACTTCAGCATCGCGCCGAAGCTGATGGACGACTACCAGGCCATGGTGCAGCGCCTGGCCGAGCGCTTTTACGCCCGGGCGACGCGCTATGGCACGAGCGGCTTCCTGAAGGCGCGGCTGGAGCGGCTGGGATGAAGGCATATCCACACACTCGGAAAAATGCCGATCCGGCCCCCGGTGACGGCAGTGACCTGGCTTCGTCCGGTGGCGGTGGCCGTCCAGCCGTGATGAGGCGGCTGGCGCGCTCGCATGGCTTGCTGGCTGCGACGCTGATCGCGCTGTGGCTGGCCGGCTGCGCGGCACAACGGCTGCCGGCGCCGACCCCACCGCAGGCGGTGGTGGCGTCGAAGGTGACCGTCCACAGCGTGCTGATGTCGCAGGACCTGCGCCAGCTGGTGGTCACGACGCCGCGCCACCACTTCGTGCTGGAGGCCCCCAGCGGCGTGGCGGCCACCTTGCGCTCAACGTATCGGGCCTCCGTGGTGGCCACCTTCGGCCGAGTCAGCGTCGATGCCGACGGCAGTTGCGGGCTGACCTACCGGCTCAGTCTGCCTCCCGGCAGGCTGTCTGCACTCCAGCAGGCACAGGCCCTGGAAGACGGCTACCGGCCGGTTTCTGGTGGCGGAGGGGTTCTGGAGGGGTTTTTGTCGGGCCGAAGGTATCTGGCGGATGTCGACCTGTCAGACTTGAGCGCCATCCGCCTGCGGCAAAGCTACGACCTCGATGTGTTCGAGCTGGCCGTACCGGCTGACGGTGGCAAGGGCAGCGCTTCCCCCTCCCCGATCCGCCGCGCACTCAAGGACGCCCTCTTCATTGGCACGCTGCCCCTGTTCCCGCTGGGTATACCGATGGCCATCCTGTGCGCCGACGGGTCCTGCACCCGCTGAAATCGGGCCGGGGCCCAGCCAGATTGCCGCCCTGACCGGGCTGCCTACAATCGGTTGCGAGTTCGGGCCCATCGGCGGCCTGCTCCACGACCCGATGCAAGCACCTCGCACCCTTCCCATTTTCCCCGCCCGGTCCGTCATGTGCCAGGCAGCGTTGCATGCCGCCGTGCTGGTGCTGTTCCTGCCCGCAGCCACAGCGCAGGCCGCAGACGCTGCGGGCGCCTCGGCCAGCGGCTCGGCGGCGGTAGCAGCGTCGGAACCCAGCTTCACCCACATCTCGGTGGCCGGTGACACCCTCATCGGACTGGGGCGGCGTTACCTGGCCGACCCGGCGCAGTGGCCGCAGTTGCAGCGCCTCAACCAGGTTGCCAACCCGAGGCGCATCCCGGTGGGGACGGCCTTGCAGATTCCCCTGCGACTGATGGTCACGGAGCCGATGCCTGCGCAGCTGCTGGCCGCGACCGGCGACGTGCGCGATGCCGAAGGCCGCCCGCTTGTCGCCGGCCAGGCCCTGCCCCAGGGCAGTCGGCTGAGCACCGGTGACGGGCAGGCCACCGTGCAGCTGGTGGATGGCACGGTCCTGCGGCTGCGCCCCTCCAGCGCGCTGCAGGTGGACACCTCGCAGCGGCTGCCGCGGGCCGGGGTGCTGCGCTCCGGGGTGCAGTTGCAGCAGGGGCAGCTGGAGGTGAAGGCCCGCAAGGTCGAAAGCGTCGACACGGGCGCCGGCACGGGCGCCAGCGCAGGCACAGGCGGAGCGCCGGGTTTTCGCGTCGAGACCCCGCAGGGCGTGCTGGGTGTGCGCGGCACCGAGTTCCGGGTGGTGGTCGAGCCAGCGTCGGCGCAAACACGCGGCGAGGTGCTGGAAGGCCGGGTGGCGGTGAACGGGCTGCAGGGCCGCAGCGCCCAGCTGGTGTCGGCCGGACAGGGGGTGGTGGTGGACCGCCGCGGCGAGGTGACTCCGCCCTCGCCCCTGCCGGCCGCACCGGACCTGTCCGGGCTGCCGCAGCACCATGACCGGCCCCTGCTGCGCTTCACGCTCCGGGCCGCGCCCGGCGTGCGGGCCTACCGCGGCCAGGTGGCCACGGAGGAGCACTTCGAGCAGATCCTGGCCGACCAGCGCAGCCCGGTCACCCAGGGCCAGGCCGAACTGCGCTTTGCCGACCTGCCCGACGGCACCTACCTGCTGCGCCTGCGCGCCGAAGATGCGCAGGGCCTGCAGGGGCTGGACAGCCGGCTGGCCTTCACCCTCAAGGCCCGGCCGGAGCCGCCGCTGCCGCGCAACCCGGCGCCGAAGGCGGTGATGTCGGGCGGCAGGGTGGAGTTCGCCTGGACACAGACGCCCCAGGCAGGCAGCTACCGGATCCAGATCGCCCAGGGCGAGGACTTCAACCAGCCGCTGCACGACCGGCGCGGGCTGACCGAGCCGACGCTGCAGTTGGACGGCCTGACACCGGGCGTCTACCTGTGGCGCCTGGCCAGCGAACGCAGCGCCAGCGACCAGGGCCCCTTCGGCAGCGCGCTGCGCTTCGAGTTGCGCGCTTTGCCCGCGCCGCTGCCGGTCCCCCGGGTGGGCGAGGACGGCATCGACCTGGCCTGGGAGGGCCGGCCCGGCCAGACCTTCGAGCTGCAGTTCGCCCGGGACAGCGGCTTCGGCAGCCTGGTCATGAGCCGCGAGACCACCACCCCGGCACTGCAGGCCAGCCTGCCAGGCCCGGGGCGCTACTTTGTGCGGCTGCGTGCCCGCGATCCGGACGGTTTCGTCGGCCCCTTCACCGCCGCGCAGCAATTCGACCTGCCCAGTTGCCTGCGTGACGCCCAGCGCCGCTGCGTGGGCACGGGTGACGCGTCGTGGGCACTGACCCAACCCTGAGTCCCGCAGCGGTCTGCCCGGCAGGTTCGCCCCCTGCGGCGCACCGGAATGCGGCCGCCTGGCGCTCGGCCGCCGGGGTGGCGCTGCTGCTGGCGGCGCTGGCCTTCGGGCTGGCCCTGAGCGGCTGGACCTGGCGGGCCGACCGGCTGATCTACGACATCGGCCTGTCGCTGTGGCAGCGCCCGGTGCCTGCA
The DNA here is from genome assembly GCA_016703325.1 of Burkholderiales bacterium. Classification (GTDB taxonomy): domain Bacteria; phylum Pseudomonadota; class Gammaproteobacteria; order Burkholderiales; family Burkholderiaceae_C; genus Sphaerotilus. Next base: position 412,830 of record JADJCH010000062.1, read on the forward strand.
GACCCGGTGATCATTGCCATCGACGATGCCAGCATCGCCGCCATTGGCCGCTGGCCCTGGCCGCGGGCGGTGCACGCCACCCTGCTGGAGCGGCTGGCAGCTGCCCGGCCGCTCGCCCTCGGCCTGGACCTGATCTTCAGCGAGCCCGACCCCGACCCCCACCAGGACGCCCTGCTCTCCCGGGCCCTGGCCCACGCCGCCCCGGTGGTGCTGTCGGTGGCCTGGCAACGCAGCGCCACCGGGGAGCCGCCGCAGATGCTGCGCCCGGTCACCGACGCGGCTGCCGGCGTCACCCTCGGCCATGCGGAGGCCACGGTGGATGCCGACGGCGTGATGCGCCACGCCTTCCTGGAAGCCGGCTGGGGCGACGAGCGCGTGCCCCACCTGGCGTTGGCGCTGCTGCGCGCGGGCGGCGAGGCTGTGGCGCCCGGGCTGCCGATCCTCGATGCGGTGCAGGAGGAAGGGCTCCTTGCCGGCTTCGCCACCAGTGCGCACACCAGCGCACACACCAGCGCGGGCACCCCCTCGGGAGCAGCCGGGGGCTCCAGCGCGGCCCGGTGGCAGCGCCACGGCCGCTTCCTGCTGCGTTATGCCGGCCCGCCCGGGCACCTGCAGCGGCTGTCCTATGTCGATGTGCTCAGCGGCAAGGTGCCCGCCGAGGCGCTGACCGGCCGTTACCTGCTGGTGGGCATGACCGCGACCGGCCTGGGAGACAGCGCGGCCACCCCCGTCAACCGCCAGCAGCACGCCATGCCGGGGGTGGAGCTGCTCGGCCACGCCCTCTACACCCTGCGCAGCGGCGACACCCTGCGCCCTGCACCGCCGCTGGCCGGCGCCGGCCTGTCGGCGCTGCTGCTGCTGGCGCTGGTGGCCGGCATCCAGTGGTTGGGGCCGCGCCGCGCGCTGGCGCTGGCGCTGCTGTGCGTGCCGCTGATGCTGGGCGCCAGCCTGCTGGCGCTGGGTGCAGGCCTGTGGTGGAGCCCCGTGCCCTGGATGATCGCCGCCGGCCTGGCCTACCCGCTGTGGAGCTGGCGGCAGCTGGAACAGGCGGTGGACGCCCTGGACGCCGAGATCCGCCTGCTGCAGCCCGAGGGCGGGCGACCCATGGAAGCGGCCAGCTCGCCCGCCCCGCCCACCCATTCACCCCTTTCACCCCAGACAACCCTGATACCCCAGGCCGGTGCCGACCTGGGCGCCCGTGTCCACGGCGACACCGACAACGCCCGCCGCAACCCGCTCAGCTCCCGGCTGGAGACGCTGCACACCGCCACCGAAACCGTGCGCAGCGCCCGGCGCTTCCTGGCCGACGCGCTGGCGGGCCTGCCCACTGCGATGGCGGTGACCGACGAACGTGGCCGCCGCGGCCGCGGCAGGGCCGGGCGCCTGCTGGCGGCCAACCCCAGCTGGGCCACGTGCCGACGATGCCCAGCAGATGCAGGGCCTGGACCTGCCCGGCCTGCTGCTGGAGCTGCAACGCTGGGTGGTGACCTGGGCCGACATCAGCGCCATCCGCCAGGCCCAGCGCCGCCGCGACCGGGCGCTGGCCTTCGTCTCCCACGACCTGCGCGGCCCGGCCCAGGCCATCGTGCTGCTGGCCAGCCTGCACCGGGAGGGGCGACTGCAGATGCCGCAGGACGAACTGCTGGCCGAGGTGCAGCGCCAGGCCAGCCGCACGCTGCAGCTGGCCGAGGACTTCGTGCGCGTGGCCGATGTGGAATCTCGCCCGCTGCAACTTCAGCCGATGGATCCGGGCGTGCTGCTAGGCGAGGTGGCGGCCGACTTCCATCCCCAGGCGCTGGACGCCGGCCTGACGCTGCAGGTGCTGCCCCCCAGACACCCACGGGCCGAGCGGGCCGATCGGACCGATCGGCCCGCTGCACTGGCCGCTGGATGTGGCCCTGCTGCGCCGCGCCCTGGGCAACCTGGTTTCCAATGCCCTGCGACACGGCCCGAGCGGCAGCACCGTCACCCTGGCGGCCGAACTCGCCCCCCAGGCTGACCGGCTGTGGCTGAGCGTCACCGACCAGGGCCCCGGGCTCACGGCCGATCAGCGCCAGCGCCTGAACCAGGGGGACGATGGCCTGCCGGCCGGGGACGCCCGTGGCGTCGGGCTGGGTCTGCAGTTCGTGCAACGCGTGGCCGCCCGACACGGCGGCAGGCTGCAGGTGCTGCGGGGGCCGGGGGGAGTGGGATGTCGGTTCGAGCTCGGTCTGAGGCGCCTGACCCCACCTGGGCGTTGAAGCCAGCCGGCGCCTCCGATGACCCCGTCAAGGACCGCAGAGACTGCCGAGGCTCTGCGGGCCACCGGCCCGCTCCAGCACACAGCGGTACAGGTCTGCCGGTCCGACCTGGGACAGGCGCTGCGACAACGCAGCCACGAAATCGGCCGGGCCGGCCAGGTAGACCTGAGCCCGCGCCAACCGATCGGCCGGGTGCCCCTCTGCCGTCTGCAACACCTGCAACGCCTGCAGTACCGCGTCGGCAGCCTGGCCCCCGGTGCCGGCCTCCGGCAAGACTGCGGAAAAACCGTCCAGCGCATCCGCCCAGGCCCGCACCTGGCGGGCCAGGTAATGGCCACCCGGATCGGCAGTCCAGACCAGGTGGATGGATTCGCAGGTCTCGGCCGCCATGGCGTGTTCGATCAGCCCCTTCACCGGCGCAAAACCCTGGCCGGCGGCGATGAACACCAGCGGGCGTTCATCGTCGTGCGTGAGCACGAAGTCGCCCCAGGGCCCACGCAGGTTCACGGGGGTTCCGGGGCGCACTGCCCCGGCGAAAAGCCGCGTGGCCAGGGCATCGTTTTCGTCTCGCCGCACATGGAAGTGCAGGTTGCGGTCGTCGCAGGGACAGCTGGCGATCTGGTAGTCGGCCGTGAAGTCATGCTGCTCGCCGGCCATCCCCAGTGTGACCCCCTGCCCGGCCAGGAAGCGAAGCCGGTGGCTGCGCGGCGTCTGCAGGTGCAGCAGCAGCGTGTGCTCGTCCAGCGGCGTGACGGCGCGCACGGTGGCCACCAGCTCCTGCGGCGGAATGTCCGCCGCGGCGGTGGCGTCCAGCGCCTCCAGCGTGAGGTCACTCAGCGGCCGGTGGGTGCACATCAGCACATGGCCCTGCTCCCTTTCGGCCTGGCTGAGCACATGGTCACTGTGCCGCACCGCCTGCACCTGGCCGCTGCGCACCCGTGCCTTGCACAGGCCGCAGTTGCCGTTGCCACAGCCGTAGCTGGGCGACAGGCCGGCCTTCAGTGCCGCCTCCAACAGGGTGTCGTTGCCTTCAACCAGGAACTCGCGCCCCGCCGGCAGCAGGGTGACGCGGGCGGTGAGGGTGCGCAGCAGCTGGTCCATGAGCAGGATGGGGTTGGGTGGTTCCGCGTGGAGATGCAACACCTGCCGCGCCTCACCCAGCAGTGCCTCGACTGCCGTGAGCGGCAGGGCGTCATCGCCCCGTTGGCGCCAGGTGTCCAGCCGCCGGTCCGCCGCCGCCAGCCATTGATCGATCCGGCCCAGCCGCCGCCTCTGCTCCGCCAGATCCTGATTGAGCAGGAACAGCCGCTGTGCCAGCAGCTCCTGGCTGGGCAGCACACGCTCGCGCACACGCCGGCCGAACGACTCTTCCTTGATGCGCACGACGCGCTCGAAGGCTCCGGCCTCGTCCAGCCGGTTCTCGATGGCCAGTTCCGGAAAGGCCTGCGCCAACGCCTTGGTGGACACCCTGCCATCGAAGGCGAGCAGTTCACCGCAGCGAATCTTGCGCTGCAGCGCCCCCCCGGGACATCCCGGTGAGCTGCACGGCACGCGACAGGGAGAGCCACTGGGTCATCTCGCCTCCTGGAGTCCCGGCCATCGTAGGAGCACCACCGCTTCAGCACCATCACGATGAAGAGCTACCCTGGTGGTCGATCCGGTCCTACGCCATTGCACGATCCCAACGCCTTGACCTCCGAAACCGGCCTAGGATGAGGGCCATGGACCGTTGCACCAATACCGGCTGTGGCTGCGGGGCGTCCGCCCAGGCCACTGTCGACCTTGCCACCGCAGATTCAGCCTCCACGGCCCCCCCGGCCCTCGTTTCCGGCGCCTCACCGCAGACCAGCCTCTTCCACCTGCCCGGCATGGACTGCCCGGCCGAGGAACGCCTGATCCGCCTGGCGCTGCAGGACCTCTCGGGCGTGCAGGCGCTGCGCTTCAACCTGGCGGCGCGCCAGCTGCAGGTCTGCCACCAGGGCCCGGCCGAAGCGATCACCACCGCGCTGCTGCCGTTGGGCATGGGCGCACGCTGGCTGTCGACAGCCACTTCACCAGAGCCCGATCCCGGCCTGCCTGAAACGCCGGCACCGGCCGCCGACGAAGCCCGGGTGCTGCGCTGGCTGCTGGGGCTCAACGCCGCGATGTTCGTCGTCGAGCTGCTGGCCGGCTGGTGGGCCCAGTCCACCGGGCTGATCGCCGACTCGCTGGACATGTTTGCCGATGCCGCCGTCTACGGCATGGCGCTGCTCGCAGTGGGCCAGGCCGCCAGCCACCAGAAGCGCGCGGCCCGCCTGTCCGGCTGGCTGCAGCTGGCACTGGCCGCCGGGGCGCTGCTGGAGGTGCTCCGCCGCGCCCTCACCGGCAGCGCTCCGGAAGCACCGGCCATGATGGGCATCGCCGCGCTCGCTCTCGCCGTCAACCTCGCCTGCGTGGCCCTGCTGGCCCGCCACCGCGAGGGCGCGGTGCACATGCGCGCCAGCTGGATCTTCTCCACCAACGACGCGCTGGCCAACCTGGGCGTCATCCTGGCCGGCGCCCTGGTCGCCTGGACCGGTTCGCCGCTGCCCGACCTGCTGATCGGCCTGGCCATCGCGTTGCTGGTGGCCCACGGGGCGCGGCGGATTCTGGGGCTGCCCGGTTGAGCAACGGCAACGGGCGGGCCTCCCATCTGCCCCGCACCCTCCACACACCTGCCAGCACACCCCATGGAACTCGCCCTGCAGAACCGCACCATCCTCATCACCGGCGGCAGTCGCGGCATCGGTCTGGCTTGCGCGCGGGGCTTTCTCGCCGAGGGGGCGCGGGTGGCGATCGTGGGGCGCAGTGGGGCGTCGATCGAGCAGGCGCGCGTCGCGCTCGGCCAGCCGGGGTTGTGCGGCGTGGCGGCGGACCTGTCTCAGCCGGGCGTGGCGGCTGGGGTGGTGGCGCAGGTGGAGGCCGAGCTGGGGCCGATCGACGTGCTGGTGAACTGCGCGGGTGCCGCGCAGCGCACGCCGGCGGCGGCGTTGACGGAGGCGCACTGGCACGCGGCGATGCAGGCCAAGTTCTTCCCCTACGTGCATGCGATGGCGGCGGTGCTGCCGGGCATGTGTGCGCGGGGGGCTGGGGTGATCGTCAACGTGGTGGGCCAGGGCGGCAAGCTGGCCGCGCCGACGCACCTGCCGGGCGGCTCGGCCAACGCGGCGCTGATGCTGGCCAGCGCCGGGCTGGCGCAGGCGCATGCGGGCCATGGGGTGCGGGTGCTGGTGGTGAACCCGGGGCTGACGCGCACCGACCGGCTGGAGGCCGGCATGGCGGCCGAGGCGCGGGCGGCGGGTGAACCGATCGAGGCGGTGCAGGCCCGACGGCTGGCCGCGCTGCCGATGGGGCGGGCGGCGGAGCCGGAGGAGGTGGCCGACCTGGTGGTGTTTGCCGCCTCCGCCCGGGCGAGTTACCTGAGCGGCGCGGTGATCGCGCTGGATGGCGCGGCCAGCGCGGTGGTGGTGTAACGCCGCGAACGGGGCCGCGGCGGGCCCCTTGCCGCTGGTCACAGCCGCAACGAATGCGGAACACCGCGGCCCGTGGCGGGTCGTAGATTGGCGAGTCGCCCGGGCCATGCCCTTTCAGGGCGGTCGAACTGCCTGCCTGCCATGCCTCACCAATCTCCCCATCTGCTGATCGGCGTCTCGGCGCGCATCTACTACCCGAACTTCCCGGTGCTGGACCTGGGCGGCGTGTGGACGCGCACGCTGCACTACCTGGAGCAGTCGGTGGCGCAGTGGGTGATGCGCGGCGGCGCGCTGCCGGTGATGGTGCCGGCGGTGGAGGCGCAGAGCCTCGGGCCGATCGGCCGCATCGAGCGGGAACACTTCGCCCAGGCGCTGGACGGCCTGCTGCTCCAGGGCGGCAACGACCTGAGCCCGGCCACCTACGGCGAACGGGCGCTGCGGCCGGAGTGGGAGGGCGACGCGGTGCGCGACCGCTACGAGCTGGCGCTGGTCAACGAGTTCGTGAAGGCGGGCAAGCCGGTGTTCGGCATCTGCCGCGGCATGCAGCTGCTGAACGTGGCCTTCGGCGGCACGCTGTACCAGGACCTGCCGACGCAATTGCCGCAGGCGGGGCACCTTCACCTGGCAGAAGCGGCCTACGACCGGAACTTCCACGAGCTGGAGATGGCCGAAGGCGGCTGGCTGGCGGGGCTGTATCCGCGGGAGCGGCGCTGCCGGGTCAACAGCATCCACCACCAGGGAGTGAAGGAACTGGCGCCCGGCTTCCGGGTGGAGGCGCGCAGCCTGCAGGATGGGTTGGTGGAAGCGATCTGGAGCGCGCGGCACCGCTTCGTGGCGGGGGTGCAGTGGCACCCGGAGTTCCATCCAAAGGGTGAAGCAGCGGTGTTCGACGACACACCGATGCTGCACGACTTCCTGCGCGCCTGCCGCGCAGCCCGACAGGCGCGTTGACGGCGGATCCACCCGCCGCACCGATCCATTCATCGAAAGAGCCGCCTGCCCACCGGGGCAGAAGCGGTGAGGAGACAAACCATGGACTTTCGCGCCTCCGAGCCGCTGACCTACGGCCTGGAACTCGAGTTGCAGATCGTGGACCGCGCCACCGGCCGGCTCACCCCCGGCTGTGTGACCTTGCTGGATGCGCTGGCCCGGCAGGGCCCGGCGGGGCACTACGCCCAGGAGGCGACGCTGGCGACGATCGAGCTGAACTCCTCCGTCCAACGCGACGCCGCGGGCATGGCCGCGGAGATGGACAGCCTGGTACGCCGCGCCCGCGAGGCCGCACGGGCCCACGGCTTCGACCTGCGCGGCGGCGGCACCCACCTGGCGCAGTTCTGGAACGAGCGGGTGATGTCCTCCACCGCGAGGGCACAGTTGCTGGAGCAACGCTTCGGCTTCCTGCCCAAGCGCTTCTCCACCTACGGCATGCATGTGCATGTGGGCATGCCCGATGCCGAGTCCGCCATCCAGGTGGCCAACCTGCTGCAGGCGCTGAGCCCGCTGTTCATCGCGCTGGCGGCCGCCTCGCCCTTCCTGCAGCTGGCCGACACCGGCTTCGCCAGCTCGCGACCGCTGGAGCCCCTGGTCTACCCGCACGGCGGGCCGATGCC
>JADJCH010000063.1 GCA_016703325.1 Burkholderiales bacterium
GCGCTGCGGCGGTAGGCCTTCAGGTGGGTGAACACCTCGTCGAAGGTCTCCGCCGGCACCATCGTGCCGCGGATGCGCGGGTACAGGCTGGCGGCCAGTTCGTTCCACTCGCGCAGCTGCTCGGCGTTGGGGCGGTGCACCTGCAGGCCGCGCTTTTCCATCGCGGCGACGGCCTCAGTCCCTCACGCGTGCCTGCGCCCGCATGCGCTGGCCGACCTGCTCGCCGGCGGTGCGCAGGGCCTGCTGGCCGGCCGGGCTCATCGTGTCCCAGGCCTTCTTCGTGACCACCAGGGCGCCGACGATGGGCGCCCAGTTGATCTCCAGCATGTGCCCGGCCGTGCCGTAGACCTGGCTGGCCAGCGCGAAGTAGGGCGTGGAGGGCAGCGCTGATCATGCCGGTCTCCGCGGGCCGGCGGGATGTCGCCGGTCTCCAGCGGCACCGGCGTATACCCAGGCTCTTCATGATGGCCTGCTGCTCGGGCTCCGAGCCCCAGGCGAAGAACTTGCGGCCCTTGAAGTCCGCCGGGCGCAGCGCCGGCTCCTTCGAGAAGAAGCGCACCCAGCCGGCGTCGCCCCAGCCGATCACGACGAAGCCCTTGTCCGCGAAGCGCTTTTCCATCGCCGGGCGCATCTTCTCGCGCACGTGATCCACCTCCTCCCAGCTGCGGAACAGCAGCGGCAGGCTCTGCAGCGCGGCGATGCTCGGCTCGATCTCGCGCAAGCCCACCACCGAGATCAGCGCGCCCTGCAGCTGGCCGATGCGCATGCGCCGCGACAGCTCGGCCTCGCCACCCTGGCTGCCGTCGGTGAACACGGTGAAGCGGGTGTCACCGCCCTGGGCGGCGCGCCAGGCCTCGCCCAGCTCCAGCAACTGGCGGTGGTAGAGCGAGTTCTTCGGCACCACGCTGCCGATGCGCAGGGACACGGTCTGGGCGTTGGCGGCGCCGGGCAGCGCGAAGCCCGTCAGGCCCAGCGCCAGGGTGAGGCCCAGGGTCAGGGTGGTGGAGCGGCGGGAGCGGTTCATGCGGGAGGGGTTCCGTGCAACAGGGGAGGGGCGCAGGCCGGCGCAAGCAGGCGCGCCCCGCAGGGGTCAGGGTCAAAAACGGTCGTCGGCGGTGGCCAGCAGCCAGATCGCGCGCTCGCGCATCACCTCGTTGCCGAGGTGGCGGTGGGCTTCGGCCGTCGTCACGGCCTGACGCAGCAGCGTCTCGAAGCCGGCCCGGTCGCCGGCCGGCTGGGCCAGCGCCTCGGCCTGGGCCACGAACACGCCCGCGTTGCGGCCGGCGCCCAGCGCCTCGGCACGGGCGAAGTAGGCCTGCGCCTGGGGGCGGCTGCCGCCGGGGCGGGCCATCTCCAGCGTGCCCATCAGCGAGGCCAGCGCGCCGTCGCCGTGCCCGGGCCGGGCCTGCCAGGCCAGCGTGGCCAGGCGGATCACCTGCGGCAGGTCGGCCACCACCTCGGGCCGGTCCTTGGACAGCGCGATCTGCGCACCCCAGGCGGCGGCGGCCCAATAGGCCACGCCCACCTGTTCGGGCGCCAGCAGCACCCCGGGGGGCAGCGCGGGCGCCGCCAGGGCCGCCACCACGGCCGGGCTGTTCAGCTCCAGCGCGCGCAGGGCGTGGCGCCGGGCACGTTCGTACAGCCGCGCGGCCCGCTCGTGGATCCGCTGGGCGGCCCGGCTGTCGCGTGTCTCCAGCCGCTCGGCCTCGGAGTCCACGAAGGCGTAGGCGTACTGCGTGAAACCGCCGGCCACCGACTCGGCCAGGCCCAGGTGATCCGGCGTGCGCCGCAGCACCGACTCCGACAGCTTGAGGTAGAACGGGCTCGCGTCGCGTGCCAGCAGCACGTCGTCTTCCTCGGCCTGGCCCTGGCCGGCGAGTTCGTCGGCCATGCTGCGCACCAGCATCAGGCGGGGCGAACAGGCGCCCAGCAGGCCGGCCAGCAGGAGCAGGCCCAGCAAACGCAGGAGGGAACGGGTCAAGGGATCACCATCGGCGTCGGCGGCGACGCAGCAGCAGCACATGAGCCGGGCAATCTAGTGACACCGCGTGAATCGCTGGTGACAGGCGCTGCTGTGCTGAAATCCGACGCTCACCCGATACGGGCAGGGACGTCCGCTGCAGCATGAGCCAGGTTTTCATCACCCAGTACCTCGCCGAACTCGACCGCCTGCGCAAGGTCAGCGGCAGCGGCCGTGAAACGATCGTGCGCGAGGCTTTCAAGGACCTGCTCAAGGCCTGGGGGCGCACGCAGGACCTGACTTTCGTCGCCGAGTACCCGCTCAAGACCGCCACCAAGTCGAACATCGCTGTCGACGGTGCGCTGCTGCACAGCATCCGCACCCCGCTGGGCTGGTGGGAGGCCAAGGACGCCGACGACGACCTCGACGCCGAGATCGCCGCCAAGTTCCGCAAGGGCTACCCGAAGGACAACATCGTCTTCAGCGACGACGTGACCACCCCGAGATCGCCGGCTTCCGCCAGGCGGTGGGGATCCTTCAATCCACGGCCATCACTTCGGCTTGAACGTAGGACTTGAAGTCAGACGTGTTCGTGAAGCACCGATAGCCTGCTTGGCTGGCCACAGCCACAGTCGATGCTTCTTCATTCAGCAGTACGGCTACCGGCTGGCTCAGCTCTTCCTGCAGGCCCTGCGGCCACGACAGGTCGAACACCGCGCGTTGCTCGCCGGTCTCCGGGTCGGCGAAGTCGAAGCTGACCACGCCACGCGGCAGACCCTGGGCTTCGACCCAGTCGTTCAGGGCTTCGAGTTGCTCTTCTTGCTCGTCGCTCGTCACGCCGCCCAGCACCGCCGACGCCGCGGGCGGAACGGCCGCACGGGCCTCCAGCCAGTGCAGGTCGCCGTGCAGCAGCTCTTCCATACGACGGTTCATCTCGGCGGCCAGCAGCGTCTTGCGCGCCTCCAGGAAGTCGCGGAAGTTCTCGATCTTCCACAGCTGCGGGTCCATCGGGATCCACTGCGATGCCAGTGCGCCGGGGTGGCTCGCCTCGAATTCGAGGAAGTACTCCTGCGGCAATCGGTCGCTGATCTTGAGGTTGGTGTCCTTGGTCTGGAAAGCGAAGTTGGCCAGCGCATTCACCTCCGGCCGGCGGAACTTGGTCTTGTGCTTGTAGAGCTGCGCCTTCGGGAAGATGTGGTGCACCTCCAGCTTGCTCATCTTTCCCAGCATGCTGGCCTTCAGTGGCAGCCCGCTGCCCCAGTCGCGCGCCTCGCCCATGCGCGTCAGCAGGTACAGCACGGGGTAGAAGCGCGCGCCGACACTCCAGCCGGTGAAGTGCCCCGGCTCCACGCGCAGCCCGCCATGCCACAGGCGCAGTTGCTCAAGGAGCTTGTCGAGCCCGCCGTCGTCGCCTTCCAGCGCTTCCAGGTCCTGGTCGATGAACGACTCTGTCGAGCCCGAGAACCGACCCCACATGCCGGCCTGCAGAAACCAGAACAGCAGCTTGTCGCGCTCCTTCTCGTTCAACGGGCCGGTGTGCTTGTCGAGGAAGCGCACCATTACCGGCACGCCAAAGCGGCCGAAGAACACCTGATCATGGTCCAGGCCCAGCCGGCCGCCGATCAGGTTCAGCGCCGCATCGATGTGCTTGGTGGCGCGCTTCAACGCGGCCTGCACGTCGTCGGCCGTCTTGTCGTGCAGGTGCAGAAACTTGGCCTCACCGGTGAGCACGGTGTTGATGGAGCGCAGCAGCCAGTCCAGGTTGAAGTGGAAGCCGGCATCCGTCCAGCGCTTCAGCTCGCCCTTCATCTTGTCTCGCGCCTCGGGCCAGTCGGCGCAGATCTTGGCCAGCGCCAGGTCGCCCTTCGAGAGCTTGGTGCCGCCGCTGTTCACGCGGTTGAAGATGTCCACCACCACGTCCAGCGTCTTGTCGGCGCCGGTCACCTCCTCGACGTGCAGCTCGATGTCGCTCACGCTCAGCAGCCGGCTCAAGCGCGCCACGTAGTCACCCACCTTGGGCGCCAGCGCGGGCTGCGTGCTCAGCCGGGTGACGAACTCGCCCAGGCCGGCCGTGCCCTTCTGCATCAGCGCCGTGACGTCGATCCAGCGCGCGTCGTCCTTCATCGTCACCGGCTGGTAGAAGGCAAACTTCTCGTCCTCCAGGTGGAAGTGCAGGCCGGTGAAGGCCTGCGCGTTGCCATCAAAAAAGCGTGGCGGCTTGCCACGGATGACGCCGTACAGCGAGGTCATGCGCTGCTGCCCGTCGAGCAGGAGCTTCACGACACCTGGCGCCAGCGGGCCTTCGCCGCGGTGCGCGGCGGTCTTGCTTTCGGTGGCCCACACCAGCAGACCGCCCACTGGGTGGCGGCGGTACAGCGACTCGAACAACCCGCGCACCTGGTCGCGGTTCCACACATAACCGCGCTGGAACTCCGGCAGCGCCATGTGCCGGCTGTCGATGTGATCCAGGATCGTCGAGATCTTCATATGAGTCGCACTCCCTTCAATGCGGGCGCCAAACATGATGCCCTGGCCGATGAGATTGAATTCTTCAGGTTCAGGGGAGTCGATGAAAAGTTGGCGGCGCCGCGCCAATGCCAGCCTGAGCCAGGCTGATCTACTTCGAATTGCCCAGCGTCGAAGTGTCCCGCCAGTGGGTCGCCGAGCGGGTGGCCCATGGCGGGCATGACATTCCGCTGCGCGACATCGAGCGGCGCTTTCCGCGCAGTCTGGCGAACGTGCTGGGGCCGTACAGCGATGCAGCAGACCACACCCGCTGCGTCATGAACGCCAACGTGGCGTTCACGCTCATCTTCGAGCCGGCCGCCGGCACACGGACGGTGCTTCATGACGCACACTACCGGCTGATCCAACAGGAGTCGCAGCGATGAGCGACGCAGCGCCGAAGAGTTCGCAACCCCCGATTCCGACCACCGACCACATCCTGGACGCGATGCGGCGTGCGGCCGCGGAAGAGCTGGAACGCAAGCGCCGCCTGGGCCACTACGCGGTGCACTGGGAAGACGGCCGTGTCGTGCTGCGCGGCGAGGATGCCCCCTCGCTGCGGACGACTTGGCGAAGGTCGCCGAGCCTGGGCGGCTTCATGGCGAACATGGATCTGCAGACGCTGCGCCGAGGCGGTCAATGTGAAAGGTCGTCGGCGACGTGCACGCCATTGATGAGGCAGCATTGATGGCACGGTGGCAGCCCGCCCGTCCGATCACTGCGCTGGTCGATCTTCAGAATCCCCGTTCTATGCGCTTGTCCGAAACCGACCGTCAACTCATCGTCCAGCTTGTCGCCGAGGTGGCCGGCGCATCGGCGCAGGTGCAGCTGTTCGGTTCTCGCCTCGACGATGCACGTCGGGGTGGTGACATCGACCTGCTGGTGTCGGTGGATGAGCCCGTCGAACGGCCCGCCGTGCTGGTGGCCACGCTCGGTGCCCGCCTGGAGCGCGCTCTCGGTGGGCGGCGCGTGGATGTCGTGCTCAGTGCACCCAACTTGCGTGTCTTGCCCATCCACCAGGTGGCTCGGATGTCGGGGGTGCGTTTGTGAGCCGGCCCGCACTCGACGAGCGCTTGCGCTTCCTGCTCACGGTGGTGCAACGCGAGGCCATCCTGCTGTCCGACACCGACGCCCGCTTGTTTGCCGAACCCATGGACGTGGCGCGGGTGGCGGCGTGCGCAGCCGACCCGGTCCTGTCGGAGCGCGTCGATGCGTTCGTGGCCCGGTTTGGCCGGCTGCAGGACACCCTTGGCGACAAGCTCCTGCCGGCCTTGCTGAATTGGCTGGGGGAGCCGGGCGGGCCTGCCATCGACAACCTCGGGAAGGCCGAGCGATTCGGCTGGATCGAGTCCGCCGATGTCTGGATGAGGCTGCGCCGCCTTCGCAACCAGATGATTCACGAGTACGTGGAGGACCCGAGCCTGTTCGCCGATGCCTTGTGCGCGGCTCATGAAGGCATCGGCGGGTTGCTCGTGGCGGTACAGCGGATGCGGGCCGAGGCGGGCGTGCGCTGACGTTGCGCTCGGCCATGTTCACGCTGGCAGGCTGCCAGCGTGAACGGGTCAAGGTCTGGATACCAGCAGTCCGGCCAGATCGAAGCCGCTGTCCTCCACCTGCGCCACGGTCGGGCTGACCCCGGCGTCCAGCAGCTTGCGCGCCTGCAGGTGGTCCTTGGCGGCGTTGACCGAGTCGACGCCGACCAGCTTGCCGGCGCGGAAGTGGTAGATCGAGAACGACGCACCCGCAGCCATGTCACCGCGGACGGTCCAGGCGTCGGCGCCGCCGGAGAGGCCGGCCATCTGGAGCTTTTTGTCGTACTGGTCGCTCCAGAACCAGGGCGTGGCGGTGAAGGGCCGGGGCTGGTCGAGCAGGGCGGCCGCGGCGGACTTGCCCTGTTCGGTGGCGTTCTGCACCGATTCCAGCCGCAGCAGGCTGCCGTCGGCGAGTTGCCGGGCGGTGCAGTCGCCGGCGGCAACGATCAGCGGGTCGGCGGTGCGGGTGCAGTCGTCCACCACGATGCCCCGGTCGCAGGCCAGGCCGGCGGCGGCGGCGAGCTGGTCGTTGGCGGCCACGCCCACGCCGAGCACGACCAGGCCGCAGGGGTGGCGGCTTCCGTCGGCCATCAGGACGGCGGTGGCTTCACCGGCGGCATCGGTTTCGATCGACGCGATGCGCGCATCCAGCACCAAGTTGATGCCGTGTTCGCGGTGCAGCGCGGCGTACCAGTCCGACAGCAGCGGTGCCAGCACGCGGCCGAGCAGGCGCGGGGCGGCCTCCAGCACGGTCACGGCCAGGCCCTTCTTGCGCGCGGTGGCGGCCACTTCCAGGCCGATGAAGCCGCCGCCGATCACCAGCACCGGCAGGCTGCGCTCGGCGCAGGTGGTCAGGCGCGCGGCGATGGCGGACGCGTCGTCCTTGCTGCGCAGCGGCAGCACGTTGGGCGCGCCGATGCCCGGCAGCGGCAGGCTGCGCGGGGTGGAGCCGGTGGCCAGCACCAGGCCGGTGTAGGCCAGCGTCTCGCCGCCGGCCAGCCGGACCTGCTGCGCGGCGCGGTCGATGGCTTCCACCGTCACGCCGGTGCGCAGGGTGATGCCCTTTTTGGCGAGCATCTCGGGCGCGCGCATGATGAGCTGTGCCTCGCCGATCTCGCCAGCCAGCCAGGCCTTGGACAGCGGCGGACGGTGGTAGGGGCCGTGAGGCTCGTCGCCGAGCATCGTGAGGGCGCCGGTGTAGCCGCCGCCGCGCAGCGACTCGGCCGCCTGCGTGCCGGCCTGGCCGGCACCGAGGATGACGATGTGCCCGTCCATGACGTCGGCTTATTCCTGAGTGGCCGGCAGGCGCACGGTGGCGCCGTCCATCGCGGCGCTGGCCTTGATCTGGCAGGCCAGGCGGCTGTTGGGGCGGCGCTCGTCGGCCACGTTCTCCAGCATGTCCAGCTCACCCTGCGCCGGCGCGGCCAGCACCTTGGCCATCAGGTCGTCGACGTAGCAGTGGCAGGTGGCGCAGGCGCAGGAGCCGCCGCACTCGCCGAGGATGCCTTCCACGCCATTGGCGGTGGCGGCCTGCATCAGGCTCCAGCCTTCCGGCACGTCGAGGGTGGTGGACTGGCCGTTGGCTTCGATGAAGGTGATTTGGGGCATGTTGGAACAGGCGGTTGGAGTGGACGTCGGCAGGCTCAGGGCGTTGGGCAAGGCAGCGTCCCCCACCACAACCAGAACAGTGCGGGAGCCGCTGCAAGCCAGGCGCGAAGGTTACTGCAGTGGGCCGATCGAAGCGGCGAACGAAGCCGCGACATCGCCTGCGATGAAGCCCGAACCACCGGCTCGATCCCATCGCGACCGCTGTGGATTCATTCAATCCGGTTGCACGGACTGCGCGAAGGTCTGCAACCGCCTTGCGCTTGCTGCTGTTTACGATGAAGGCCCTCGGCAGGGTTCTGCTCTGGGCCTCCGCACCCAAGCTCCTGCCTTCACTTCCCCGGAACCCACACCATATCCCAGATCGTCATCGTCTATCACAGCGGCTACGGCCACACCCAGAAGGCCTCGCAGATGATCGTGTTCGGCTCGCCCACCTACATGGGCACGGTCAGCTGGCAGTTCAAGAAGTTTGCAGACGCCAGCTCCAAGGCCTGGTTCACCCAGGGCTGGAAGGACAAGCTGTTTGCCGGCTTCACCAACTCTGCGTCGATGAACGGCGACAAGCACAGCACACTGTACTATTTCATGACCCTGGCCATGCAGCACAGCGGCCTGTGGGTGGGCACCGGCATGATGCCCAGCAACAGCAAGGCCGCCACCCGCAACGACATCAACTACGTCGCCTCCGCCGCCGGCCTGATGACGACCACGCCATCGGACGCCGGTGTGGACGAAATCCCGGGGGGCGACATCGCCATCGCAAAGAAGTTTGGCGAGCGCCTCGCCGAGGTGGTGGCGCGGCGGGGCTGATCGCGGCCTCGCTGCTGCGAGGAAGGGGCTCACCCTTCCAGCAGCGCCACCGACTTGACCTGCACCCACACCGGCGTGCCGGGCTCCAGCGCAAGGCTGGCGGCGGCACGCCGGGTCAGGCGGGCCAGCAGCTGGGCCTGGCCGCCGGCGGCATCGCCCACGTTGACCCGCACCAGCGCCACCGCCGGGTGCTGGTCGGCCGCCAGGGCGTCGACCTGGCCGGTCAGCACGTTCTGGATGCTGCTGCTCCATGGCGCCTGGCGGGCCAGGCTGACGTCGCGCGCCAGCACCCGCACCCGCACCGGCCGGCCCACGGGCAACCCGGGGTCGCGCGTCCAGAGCTGACCGCCCGGGAAGGTCACCCGCGCCAGGTGCCAGTTCTCATCGCGCTCGGCCAGGTGGCCCGAGAGCACCACGGCAGCATCGTCGCCGAGCAGCGGGCCACCGTCCAGGCGGGTGAGCACCTGGGCCAGCGGGCCTTCGGCCTGCACCCGACCCCGCTCCAGCACCACCAGGTGATCGGCCAGCCGGGCCACTTCGTCGCTGGCATGGCTGACGTAGAGGATGGGCAGGTCCAGCTCGTCGCGCAGCCGCTCCAGGTAGGGCAGGATCTCGCGCTTGCGGGCGCTGTCCAGCGCGGCCAGCGGCTCGTCCATCAGCAGCACCCGGGGCCGCAGGGCCAGTGCCCTGGCGATGCCCACGCGCTGGCGTTCTCCGCCGGACAACCTGTCGGGCCGCCGGTCCAGCAAGGCTGCGATGCCCAGCAGCTCCACCGCCTGGTCCAGCACCGCTGCATCGGCACCAGCGCGTTTCAGGCCGAAGCGCAGGTTGCCGGCCACCGTCAGGTGGGGGAAGAGGCTGGCCTCCTGGAACACATAACCCAGCGGGCGGCGGTGGGTGGGCAACCACTGCCGGCCGTCCTGCCAGAGCTCGCCATGGAAGCTCACCCGGGCGCCGGGCGCACGCTCCAGCCCGGCGATGCAGCGCAGCAGCGTGGTCTTGCCGGAGCCGGAGTGGCCGAACAGCGCCGTGACCCCTCGACCGGGCAGGCGCAGGTCCACATCCAGCGTGAAGCCAGGCCAGGGCAGGTGCACACGCACCTCAATGGGCAGCACAGCCTGCTGCTGCGGCGTCACAACGCAGCCCTTTGCGCCGGCCGGCCCCGCCAACCGTAGACGGCCAGCAGCACCAGGAAGGAAAACACCAGCATCAGGGCCGACAGGCGGTGCGCGTCCGCATAGGCCAGGGCCTCGACGTGGTCGTAGATCTGCACCGACACCACCCGGGTGGCCCCCGGGATGTTGCCGCCGATCATCAACACGACACCGAACTCCCCCACCGTGTGGGCAAAGGTGAGGATGCCCCCGGTGAGGAAGCCGGACCGGGCCAGAGGCAGCGCCACGCTGAAGAAGGCGTCCAGCGGTGAGGCGCGCAAGGTGGCTGCCACCTCCAGTGGGCGGTCGCCGATGGCCTCGAAGGCGTTGTGCAACGGTTGGACCATGAAGGGCAGCGAGTACACCACCGATGCCAGCACCAGCCCCCAGAAGGTGAAGGGCAGCGGCGCCAGTCCGACAGCGGCGGTGAGCTGCCCCAGCGGCCCTTGCGGGCCCAGTGCGATCAGCAGGTAGAAGCCCAGCACGCTGGGCGGCAGCACCAGCGGCAGCGCCACCACCGCGGTCACCAGGCCCTTCCAGCGCCAGCGGCTGCGCGCCAGCCACCAGGCCAGCGGGGTGGCCAGCACAAAGAGGACCAGGGTGACGACGGTGGCCAGCCGCAGCGTGAGCAGCACGGCCTGCCAGTCCTGCGGGCTCAATGCCGTCACCTTCGCTCAGTTGCGGTAACCATGGGCACGCATGATGGCACGCGCCCGGTCGCTGCGGAGGAAGGTGAGAAGGGCCTGCGCGGCCGGTTGGTCGCGACCGGGCAGCAGCAGCAGGGCGTCCTGTCGAATGGGCGCATGCAGGGATTGCGGCACGATCCAGGCCGAACCCCCACTGAGCCGGCCGTCCCGCCAAACCTGCGACAGAGCCAGAAAGGCCAGCTCGGCATTGCCGGAGGCCACGAACTGATGGGTCTGAGCGATGTTCTCGCCCATGACGAAGTTCGGCTGCAGTCGCTCAGCCAAGCGGCGCTGGCGCAACACCTCCATCGCGGCCTCTCCGTAAGGCGCCAACCGGGGGTTGGCCAGCGCCAACCTGCGAAAACGACCGGAGGCCAGCACCGCCCCCTCGTCATCCACGTAGCCCGGCTGGGGCGACCAGAGCACCAGAGTGCCGATGGCGTAGGTGAAGCGGCTGCCTGGGACGGCAGCACCGTCCTTCTCCAACTGGATCGGCTTTTCGTCGTCGGCGCTGAGGAAGACCTGGAAGGGTGCACCGTTGCGGATCTGCGCGTAGAGCTTGCCGGAAGCACCGTAGGACAGCAGCAGCCGATGCCCGGTCTCGCGCTCGAAGGGGGCGGCCAGGTCCGACATGGCGGTGGCGAAGTTGGAAGCCACCGCCACGCTCACTTCGCCCGATCGAGCGGTTGCGGCCAGGAGCAGCGTCGTCAGCAGCAGCGACAGGGTCGAAAGGGCTCGCAGCATGGGCAGGCACTCCGGGACCGGGAGCGGCAGACGTTCCTCAGTGCCGGCCGGCAGCCTGCACCCCTTCGACGCGGTAGCTGCCCTCTCCTTCAGCGCACGCGAGCAGGCGATCGATGTTGGGGTGCTTGCCCGGGAAGGCACGGGCATCTGCCGTGTGCTCGGCGTACAACTCCAGCCCCTCGCGGGCGGCCTCGGGCGTGATGCCGCCGTGGCGCAGCGCCAGTGCATGGTAGACCGCCAGGGAGCCGGCCTGGCCGGGTCGGTTCTCCAGGGTGGCCACCTGTTGGCCTTCGGCGTCGATCAGGTGCAGCGCCGCGAGGTGAGACACGCTGGGCAGGGTCTTCAGGTTGTCGGCAAAGCTCATGGCAGGCGAAGATGCGCAGAATCAACGATGCGTCATTGTGACCGGCGCCGAATGCACTCTCCCTTGCATCGGCTGCACGCGGCCTCACCTCATGGCTGTCAGGAGGGTTCCAGATGAACCAGTTTGCCCCGGTTTCTCCGTCTGCCCAGGCCCCAGCAGGCCTGATGCGCAGCCTGCACATCATCTATGGCCTGCATGCGCTGGGCCTCGGCCTGGGTGCCTTCGGTGCCGCGTCGGTGCTGGGGTCCTTCCTGTTCGGCTGGCCGTCGGTGATTGCCGTGGTGCTCAGCTACATCAAACGCGGCGAGGCGCAGGGCACCTGGCTGGAATCCCACTTTGCCTGGACCATCCACACCTTCTGGTGGGCGCTGGCCTGGGCTGCGGCGGTGGCCCTGCTGTCGCTGCCGCTCACCCTCGTGCTGATCGGCTTTGCCACCTGGGGCATCGGGATGTTCCTGCTGGGCGTGTGGGCCGTCTACCGCATCGCCCGCGGCTGGCTGAACCTGAAGGACGGTCGGCCGATGCCCTTGCAGTGAGGCAAGGGCATCCGAACGCGGTGTCCCTGGGCGAGGTGGGGGCCGTCTGTGGCCTTCTGCAGCCGTCTGCGCGATGCAGGACCGCTGCGAGCCTCACCTCTGCCCACACGCGTTCGGCGTTCAGCCCTGGGCCTGGCGCAGCATCGTGGCTGCGTCGCTGACCTCGAACTTGCCAGGACCTTCAATGTTGAGGGTCTGCACCACGCCATCCTTGACCAGCGCGGAATAGCGCTGCGAACGCAGACCCAGCCCCTTGGCGGCCAAGTCCAGCGTCAGGCCGGTGGCCCGGGTGAAATCGGCGCTGCCGTCCCCCAGCATGCGCACCTTGCCGGCCGTGCCCAGTTCGCGGCCCCAGGCACCCATGACAAAGGCGTCATTCACGGAGATACACCAGATCTCATCCACGCCCGCCGCCTGGAGCGCGGCGGCGTTCTCGACATATCCGGGCACATGCTGTGCGGAGCAGGTCGGGGTGTAGGCACCGGGCAAGGCAAACAGCGCGATGGTCTTGCCGGCCGCGGCCTTGGCCGCATCCACCGGGTTCGGACCGAGCGAGCAGCCTTCAGTGGCCACGTCGATGAACTCGTACAGGGTGGCCGTGGGCAGCGAATCCCCGATCTTCAGCATGTGTGTCTCCTTCGACAGCAGAGAGTCGGACCGAAAGGTCCAGACGAAAAAAAACCGGCCGCCAGTATCCAGCGGGCCGGTTTTTTGCAGCGCCGGCGGGTCGGATGACCCCGGGCTGCGTGGGCCTGTCGCAGTGACAGCCTGCCGTCACCCTGCAGTTGGTGCAGGACGACGAACCAGGACCATCAGACCACGCGGGCCTTTTCCACCAGGCGGGTCACCACCCAGTTCTTGGTCTTCGACAGCGGACGGCTTTCGACGATCTCGACGGTGTCACCCATCTTGTATTCGCCGTTTTCGTCGTGCGCGTGGTACTTGCGCGAACGTGCCACGATCTTGCCGTAGAGCTCGTGCTTGACGCGACGCTCGACCAGCACGGTGACGGTCTTGGCACGCTTGTCGCTGACGACCTTGCCAACCAGGGTGCGCTTGACCTTGGCGGCAGCAGCGGTGGCGGGCGTGGTGGATTGGGCTTGGGCTTGGGCTTCGCTCATCACGCAGCTCCCTTCTTCTTCTCGGCGAGGATGGTGCGGGCGCGGGCGATGTCGCGACGCGTCTGCTTGATCACCGCGGTGTTGCCCAGCTGCTGGGTCGCCTTCTGCATGCGCAGGCCGAAATGGGCCTTCAGCAGATCGCTGATTTCCTTCTCGAGCGCAGCAACATCCTTGGCGCGGAGTTCGGAGGCTTTCATGTTCTTGCTCCTTGGTCTCAGACGCCGAAGCCGCGCGTCACGAACGTGCAGCGCAGGGGCAGCTTCGCAGCGGCCAGGGTGAAGGCCTCGCGGGCCAGCTCCTCGGGTACGCCGTTGATCTCGTACAGGACCTTGCCCGGCTGGATCTCGGCCACCCAGTACTCCGGGTTGCCCTTGCCGTTACCCATCCGCACTTCGGCCGGCTTCTGGGAAATCGGCTTGTCCGGGAAGATGCGGATAAAGATGCGGCCACCGCGCTTGATGTGGCGCGAGATGGCACGACGGGCAGCTTCGATCTGGCGGGCCGTGATGCGGCCGCGCTCGGTAGCCTTCAGGCCGAACTCGCCGAAGGATACGTCGGCACCGCGGGTGGCGACGCCGGTGTTGCGGCCCTTCTGTTCCTTGCGGAACTTGCGCCGATTCGGTTGCAACATTGTTTATTCTCCTTTCGCTGCCGCGCCAGGCGCAGCAGCGCGCACCACGCGCTTGACGCCGGTGCGATCACCCGCCGGGGCAGCGCCTTCGGCCGGGGCACCTTCACCGCGAGGACCGCGACCCGCACCCGGGCCGCCAGGGCCACGGGGGCCACGGCGCTCACCAGGGCGGTCATTGCGCGGACCACGGCGGCGGCGGTCGTCTTCCGTACGCTCTTCGCCACGGATCACCGGCGCTTCGCCGTTGGCCAGGCGGTCGCCACGGTAGACCCACACCTTCACGCCGATGACGCCGTAGGTGGTCTTGGCTTCCGAGAAACCGTAGTCGATGTCGGCGCGCAGGGTGTGCAGCGGCACACGACCTTCACGGTACCACTCGGTACGGGCAATTTCGATGCCGTTCAGGCGGCCCGAGGACATGATCTTCACGCCCAGGGCGCCCAGACGCATCGCGTTCTGCATCGCACGCTTCATGGCGCGGCGGAACATGATGCGCTTTTCGAGCTGCTGCGTGATCGATTCCGAGATCAGCTGGGCATCGACTTCGGGCTTGCGCACTTCCTCGATGTTCACGGCCACCGGAACGCCCAGCATCTTGGCCAGCTGGACCTTCAGGTTCTCGATGTCCTCACCCTTCTTGCCGATCACCACACCCGGACGGGCCGAGAAGATGGTGATGCGGGCGTTCTTGGCGGGGCGCTCGATCTGGATGCGCGAGACCGCGGCGTTCTTGAGCTTCTTTTTCAGGAACTCACGAACTTCGATGTCTTCGGCCAGCATGCCGGCGAACTGGCGGTTGCCGGCGTACCAGCGCGACGACCAGTTGCGGGTGACAGGCAGGCGGAAGCCGGTCGGATGGATTTTTTGTCCCATGGTCTTCTACCAGCCCTTTCAGTTGCCGACCGACGTAGATGTGCGCGGTGGGCTTGCTGATGCGGTTGCCGCGCCCCTTGGCGCGTGCAGTGAACCGCTTCAGCGTGGCACCTTGCTCCACGTAGATCGAGGTGACGCGAAGCTCGTCGATGTCCGCGCCGTCGTTGTGCTCGGCGTTGGCGATCGCGCTCTCCAGCGCCTTCTTGATGATCCCGGCGGCACGCTTTTGCGTGAAGGTCAGGATGTTCAGGGCCTGACCGACCGGCTTGCCACGGATCATGTCGGCCACCAGGCGGCCCTTGTCGCAGGACAGGCGCACGCCGCGAACGATTGCTTTGGTTTCCATTGCGTCGGGCTCCTCAGCGCTTGGCCTTCTTGTCCGCCGGGTGACCCTTGAACGTGCGGGTCAGGGCGAACTCGCCGAGCTTGTGGCCAACCATCTGGTCGGACACGTACACCGGCACGTGCTGCTTGCCGTTGTGCACGGCAATGGTCAGACCGATGAACTCGGGCAGGATCGTAGAACGGCGCGACCAGGTCTTGATCGGCTTTTTGTCCTTGGTCGCCGTGGCCTTCTCGACTTTGGCGATCAGGTGGTGGTCGACGAAAGGACCCTTCTTCAGTGAACGAGACATGGGCTACCCCTTATTTCTTGCGGCGCGAGACGATGAAGGTCTGCGTGCGCTTGTTGTTGCGGGTGCGGTAGCCCTTCGTCAGGGTGTTCCACGGCGACACCGGGGCACGCGCCTCGCCGGTACGGCCTTCGCCACCACCGTGCGGGTGGTCCACCGGGTTCATCGCCACACCGCGGACGGTCGGGCGGATGCCCTGCCAACGGATCGCACCGGCCTTGCCGTACTGGCGCAGGTTGTGCTCTTCGTTGGAGACCTCACCGATGGTGGCACGGCAGTCGATGTGCACACGGCGCACTTCGCCCGAGCGCAGACGAATCTGCGCGTAGACGCCATCGCGGGCCATCAGGGTTGCCGACGTGCCGGCCGAACGGGCGATCTGGGCACCCTTGCCCGGCAGCATCTCGACGCAGTGGATGGTCGAACCCACCGGGATGTTGCGAATGGGCAGGGTGTTGCCGGCCTTGATCGGCGACTCGGCGCCGGACAGAACGGTCTGACCCACTTCCAGGCCGCGCGGGGCGATGATGTAGCGACGCTCACCGTCCGAGTAGCACACCAGCGCGATGTGCGCGGTGCGGTTCGGGTCGTATTCGACGCGCTCAACCTTGGCGGGGATCCCGTCCTTGTTGCGCACGAAGTCGACCACACGGTAGTGGTGCTTGTGACCACCGCCCTTGTGACGGGTGGTGATGTGACCGTTGTTGTTGCGGCCGGCGTTCTGCTTCTGCGGCTCGAGCAGCGAAGCTTCCGGCTTGCCCTTGTGCAGGTGCTTGTGCACCACCTTCACCACGGCACGGCGGCCGGGCGATGTGGGTTTGACCTTGACGACAGCCATTACGCGGCCTCCCCGGAGAAGTTCAGTTCCTGACCCGGCTTCAGGCTCACATAAGCCTTGCGCACATGGTCACGACGACCGATGCGACCGCCGAAGCGCTTGGTCTTGCCCTTGGTGTTGACCACCTGGACCGCAGCGACCTCGACCTTGAACATCAGCTCGACAGCAGCCTTGATCTCGGGCTTGGTAGCGTCCTGCAGCACCTTGAACAGCACCTGATTGTGCTTTTCACCGACGCTGGTGGCCTTTTCCGAGATGATCGGCGCCACGAGCACCTGGGCCAGACGGCCCTCATCGAACTTGGCGGTGCTCATGCGTACATCTCCTGCAGCTTGTCGATCGCGCCCTTGGTGACGATGACCTTCTTGTAGAAGACCAGCGACAGCGGATCGGCATAACGCGGCTCCACCACCAGCACGTTGACGAGGTTGCGCGAGGCCAGGAACAGGTTCTCGTCGACCTCGTCGGCGATCACCATCACGTGATCCAGGTTCATCGCCTTGAGCTTGGCGGCCAGCAGCTTGGTCTTGGGCGCCTCGATCTTGAGCGAGTCAACCACGGCCAGGCGGCCTTCGCGCGCCAGCTGCGACAGGATGGTCACCATCCCGACGCGGTACATCTTCTTGTTCAGCTTGTGGCTGAAGTTCTCTTCGGGCGAGTTCGGGAAGATCCGACCGCCTCCACGCCACAGCGGCGACGAGGTCATACCGGCGCGAGCGCGGCCGGTGCCCTTCTGACGGAACGGCTTCTTCGTCGAGTGGTGAACTTCGGCGCGGGTCAGCTGCTTGCGGGTGCCCTGGCGGGCGTTGGCCTGATAGGCCACCACGACCTGGTGCACCAGCGCTTCGTTGTAGTCACGCGCGAACACGGTGTCAGGGGCATCGACCTTGGCGGCCGCCTGGCCCTGCTCATTCAGGAGCTCGAGCTGCATCAGTTGGCTCCTTTCTTGGCCTTGACCGCGGGACGGACGGTGACAAAGCCACCCTTGGCGCCCGGAACGGCGCCCTTGATCAGCAGCAGCTGACGGGCCTCGTCCACACGCACCACATCCAGGTTCTGGGTGGTCACGGTCTCGTCGCCCATGTGGCCGGTCATCTTCTTGCCCGGGAACACGCGGCCCGGATCCTGCGCCATCGAGATCGAGCCAGGCACATTGTGCGAGCGGCTGTTACCGTGGGAGGCGCGCTGCGAACTGAAGTTGTGGCGCTTGATGGTGCCGGCAAAGCCCTTGCCGATCGAAGTGCCCTGCACGTCGACCTGCTGGCCGGCGGCAAACAGGGTCACGGGCACGGCGGCACCGGCCTTGTATTCGGCGGCAACGTCGGCGCTGACACGGAACTCCTGCAGAAGTTCGCCAGCTTCGACACCGGCCTTGGCCAGGTGACCCGCTTCGGGCTTGTTGACGCGGGAGGCCTTGCGCGATCCGAAGGTGACCTGCACTGCGCTGTAGCCGTCGGTCTCGGCGGTCTTGACCTGGGTGACGCGGTTGTTGGACACGTCGAGCACGGTCACGGGCACGGCATCGCCGTCGTCCGTGAAGATGCGCATCATGCCCACCTTGCGGCCCAGCAAACCGAGGCGTTCGCCCGGATTGGCTGTCGTCATGGTTCTTCTCCAATGCCCGACAACGATTGGCCGGGCTGACTGATTGGCTCCGGACCCTCCTGCAGACCCCCGAAGCACAGCTTCGACAGCCCGATTCAGACCGGAACGACGAAACGGACGCAGCTTACCCACGCCCGAAAAGCTTGCGATGCTAGCACAAAGAACATCCGGCCAGCAAGATTGCACGCCGCGCCGGGACTGCCACCCGGCCGACTGCCTAAAATTGCTTCCATGCCCAGTGCCCTGCCCCCGCCATCCTCCCCACCCGAAATGGACGTGTGCATCCACGGCGCCGGTCCGGTCGGTGCCTGCCTGGCACTGGCGCTGTCGCGCCACGGTCTGTCGGTGGGGCTGGTCGATCCGCGCCGCTCCCCGGCACCCGCCCGGGAGGATCTGCGCGCCTATGCGCTCAGCCCGTCTTCGGTGCAGCTGCTCCAGCAGTTGAAGGTCTGGGAGGCCCTGCCAAGCGAAGCGCGCACCTCCGTGCAGGCCATGCGTGTCCAGGGGGACAGCGGTGGCCGGCTTGAATTTGCGGGCGCGCAGCAGGGCCTGAATGAACTGGCCTGGATCGTCGATGCCGGGGCCCTGGAGCGGGTCCTGGCCGAGGCGCTGCGTTATGCGCCTCACGTGCAGTCGCTGGGTCAGGCGGCGCCCGCGGGCCTTCAGGCGATCTGCGAAGGACGGGAATCGGCCACGCGGGCCGACCTGGGGGTCAAATGGCTGCGTCAGCCCTACCAGCACACGGCAGTGGCGGCCCGCCTGATCGGCGACCAGCCCCACGACGGTATGGCCCACCAGTGGTTCCAGCAGCCCGGCGTGCTCGGCCTGCTGCCGTTTGACCGGCCCAAGTCCGGCAGCAGCTGGGCCCTGGTCTGGTCGCTGCCAGAGGAACTGGCACGCCTGCATCTGGAAGAAGACCCCGCCAGCTTCGAGGCGGCCCTGGAGGACGCCACCGCCGGGGCGGTGGGCCGCCTGCAGCTGGCCTCCGACCGCGCGGCCTGGCCCCTGGTCAGCGCCCGCGCCGAGCCGGTCTGTGGCGAAGGCTGGGTGCTGCTGGGGGATGCCGCCCACGCCATGCACCCGCTGGCAGGCCAGGGACTGAACGTTGGTCTCGGCGACGTAGCCTGTCTGGCCCCGCTGCTGGCCCGCAGCCACCGCGAACAGCCCTGGCGCAGCCTGGGCGACGCCCGCACGCTGCGCGCCTATGCCCGCTCACGCGCCTGGCCGACCCAGTCCATGACCACCCTGGTCGATGGGCTGTGGCAGCTTTTTTCGCGTCCGGAAGCCCCTTTCAAGGAACTGCGCAACCAGGGCATGAGTCTGGTCAATCAGTTTTCACCCCTCAAACACTGGCTGGCCCGCCAGGCCATGGACGACCGGGCCACCCAACCCAACCGGAACCCCCGATGACCGCCCTGCGCCCCCTGCTGACCGCCGCCGCACTGGCCGCCCTGTCCCTTTGCGGCGCCGCGCGCGCCGACGAGGCGGACATCCGCAAGAACCTCTCCGAGCGTTACCCCAACCTGCCCAAGGTCGACGAGATCCGACCCGCACCGGTGGCCGGTCTGTGGGAGCTGCGGTTCGGCAGCGACGTGATGTACAGCGATGCCAAGGGCAACTACCTGATCCAGGGCAGCATCATCGACACGGCGGCCAAACGCAACCTGACCGAAGAGCGCATCGAAAAGCTCACCGCGGTGGACTTCGCCAGCCTGCCGCTGAAGGACGCCATCGTCTGGAAGAACGGCAACGGCAAGCGCCGCATCGCCGTGTTCGCCGACCCGAACTGCGGCTACTGCAAGAAGTTCGAGCGCGACCTGCTGAACGTGAAGGACGTGACCGTCTACACCTTCGTCATTCCCATCCTGGGCGGTGACTCGCCGGAGAAGTCCAAGTCGATCTGGTGCGCCAAGGACAACACCGCCGCCTGGCGCAACTGGATGATCGAAGGCACCACGCCACCGCGGGTGATGGCCAGCTGCGACGCCTCCGTGCTGGACCGCAACCTGAACCTGTCGCGCAAACACCGCATCAACGGCACGCCGGCGGTGATCTTCGAGGACGGCAGCCGCGCCCCCGGGGCGATCCCGGCGGCGGAGGTGGAAAAGCGCATGGCCGCCGCAACGGCCAAGTCCTGATCCTGATCAGCGGTGCGTGAAGCCGGGTGTGCGCTTCTCCAGGAAGGCGCCCATGCCTTCCTTCTGGTCGGCGCTGGAGAACAGCGCATGGAACAGCCGGCGCTCGAACAGCAGGCCCTCGCTGAGCGGTGACTCGAAGGCACGGTTGACGCTCTCCTTCACCGCCATCAGCGCCAGCAGCGAGTAGCCGCACATCGCATCCGCCGCCTTGGCCGCCTCGGCATGCAGCTCGGCCAGCGGCACCACACGTGAGACCAGGCCGGCGCGCTCGGCCTCGCTGGCGTCCATCATCCGGCCGGTGAGGGCCAGGTCCATCGCCTTGCTCTTGCCCACCGCCAGCGGCAGGCGCTGCGTCCCGCCCGCACCGGGGATGATGCCCAGCTTGATCTCCGGCTGGCCGAACCGGGCGTTGTCCGCGGCGATGATGAAGTCGCAGGCCATCGCCACCTCGCAGCCACCTCCCAGCGCAAATCCGGACACCGCCGCGATCACCGGCTTGCGCACCTGGCGGAGGGTGTCCCAGTTGCGCGAAATCAGCCCCTTGCGATAGGCATCCGGAAAGTTGAAGGGATGCATCAGCGCGATGTCCGCGCCGGCCGCGAAGGCCTTCTCGCTGCCGGTCACCACCACGCAGGCGATGCCCTCATCGGCATCGAAGGACAGCAGCGCGGCACCCAGTTCATCCATCAGCGCGTCGTTGAGCGCATTCATGGCCTTGGGGCGGTGCAGGGTGATCCAGCCATAACGCAGCGGGCCTTCGCCGCGGGTTTCGACCAGGATGTTCTCGTAGGCGGTGCTCATCGAATCGGTTCCTCGAATGCGACGTGGGTCCAGTCTCCGGCAAACCCGGAAACCGCTGGGGAAACTATACCCATGCGCCCGAGGCCCATGCGTCATGATTCACTGTCGATCCTCTGCGCCGATCAGGCCCCCCGCTCCCAGAACACCCCATCCTCCGTGAGCATGGCCTGCAGCGGCACATCGTGCGCCTCGGCCTCCAGCCAGGGGATGTAGCCGTGTGCGTAGCCGATGCCTGCGGTGAAGGGCAAGGGCGACAGCGAGGCCAGGGTGCGGTCGTAGAAGCCGCCGCCATAGCCCAGCCGCACGCCGCCGGGGCCGAAGCCGACGCACGGCGCCAGCAACAGCTGAGGATGGAACTCCTCGGTGTCCTTGGGCTTGAGGATGCCGAAGGCGTCCTCCTCCATCGGGCAGCCCGGGTACCAGACATGAAAGCGCAGCTGGTGCGTCTTGCGGTCCATCACCGGCAGGCCGATGCGGCGGTCCGGGTCCGCCTCGCTCCAGCGGTACAGGGCCGGCAGCGCGTCGAACTCACCCTTGATGGCCCAATAGGCCCCGATGGTCTTTTCCGCCCGCGTCAACAGCCACACCCGCAGCACCTCCTGCAGATGCACCGAGCGCTGGTGGCGGTCGGACATGGCCAGTCGTTCGGCCTGCAGCTGCTTGCGCAGCGTCAGCTTGTCGCGGGGCGGTTCGGGCAGCTTGAATGCGGGCAGCGTCATGGCGTCGGGCCTTGGGCGTGAAGCATGGGTCGTTGGGCGGTCGCAGGGCATTGTGCGTGCTGCAGTGCAGCGCGGCAACGCCACCTCAGCGCACTGTCGCCGGGGAGCCACCGGACGTGCATCCATCACGGCCCCTGCAGCAGGAGGGCGCCCGCGTGAGCTACAACAGCATCCCGGCTGCGCTGAAACCCCGGCGCAGGCCCTCGATCCGACACCTTCATGACCCTCTCCCCCGTTCCGCGCCACCCGCTGGGCCCCGCTCATCCCCTGCATCGCCTGCTTCGACGGACCCGCTGCAGGGCGGTCCTGCGGCTCTCCCTGCTGGCTTTCACAGGTGGCCTGAACCTCGGAGGCGCCCTGGCCCAGGCCCCCGCGGCGGCCACGGAAGCCGCGCGGACACTGGACAGCCGGATGTTGGACGCCCAGGACGCCGCCCGCAAACGCGACCGCGCACGGCTGCTGGACCACCGCAACGCGCTGGTGGCCGCCCGCCACCCGCTGGCCTCCTGGGCGGAGTACTGGGAACTCGGCAACCGCCTCGGCGAAGCTCGCCAGGACGAGCTGGACGCCTTCTACGCCCGCTGGGGCGGCAGTTATGTCGAGGACCGGCTGCGCAACGACTGGCTGCTGGAGCTCGGTCGGCGGCGCGACTGGCGCAACTTTGCGCTGGAGTACCCGCGCTTCAAGATGAACGACGACCGGGAGGTCAGCTGCTACCAGCTGCTGCTGCGCCACCAGGCCGGTGACGATGTGCGCAGCAGCGCCCGCAGCACCTGGCTGGCGCAGCGCAGCGTGGACGACGGCTGCCACCTGCTGGCCACCACCCTGGTGGAGTCCAAACGCCTGTCCGGCGCAGACGTCTGGCTCAAGGCCCGCGCCGCCGCAGAAACCGGCCGGCTCAGCCTGCTCAAGCAGACCCTGTCGCTGCTGGCGGACCCTCCCGCTGACCGCACGGTGCAGCAGATCTACGACCAGCCCCAGCGCTGGCTGCAGCACGCCCCGGCGCGCCAGCCGGAGCTGCTGGTGCTGGCGCTGGTGCGCCTGGCCACTTCCGACCCGGTGGCCGCCTCCACAGCGCTGCAGGAGCGGGCGGGCGGCTTGGCGGCGGACACCGCCGCCTGGGCCTGGGCGGCCATCGCCAAGCAGGCCGCCTGGAAGCTGATGCCGGAGGCCGAAGGCTGGTTCCAGCGCGCCTTTTCGACCCCACCCGGCACCACCGGCAAACCCCGCGACATCGACTGGGGCGAGGAAACCCTGGCCTGGCGCGTGCGCGCCGCCCTGCGCTCCGCCCCGGATCCGTCGCGCTGGACGCGCATCCTGGAGGCCATCGGGCTGATGTCGGCCACGCAGCAGGCGGACACCACCTGGGTGTACTGGAAGGCCCGCGCCCTGCAGGCCAGCGCAGCCACCGGCAGCGAGGGGGAGGCCCAGCGCATGGCCGCAAGGGTGCTGTGGGAGCGCATCGCACCCCAGCTGAACTTCTACGGCCAGCTCGCCGCCGAGGAACTCGGCCGCAGACAGGACCTGCCCGCCCGCCCCGCCCCGCCCAGCGCCGTGGAGCGCCTGCAGGCCGAGCAGCATGCCGGCCTGAGCCGGGCCCTGACGCTGATCGCCCTGGGCCTGCGCAACGAGGGCGTGCGGGAATGGAACTTCAGCCTGCGCGACCTGAACGACCGGGAGCTGCTGGCCGCTGCCCAGCGCGCCTGCGACCGCGAGGTCTGGGACCGCTGCATCAACTCCAGCGACCGCACCCGGCAGGAGGTGGACCTGGCACAGCGTTTCCCCACCCCCTTCCGCCAGGAGGTGGTGGCCATGGCGCAGGAAGTGGGTGTCGAAGCCGCCTTCGTCTACGGCCTGATCCGCCAGGAGTCGCGCTTCATCACCGACGCGCGCTCCTCGGTCGGCGCCTCCGGCCTGATGCAGGTGATGCCGGCCACCGCCAAGTGGACCGCCAAACGACTGGGGATGACCTTCACCCAGGACATGATCACCGACCGCAGCACCAACCTGCGCATCGGCATGGCCTACCTCAAGCTGCTGATGGACGATTTCGGCGGCTCGCAGGCCCTGGCCACCGCGGCCTACAACGCCGGCCCCAGCCGCTCGCGACGCTGGCGTGAAGGACCGACGCTGGAGGTGGCAGCCTGGGCCGAGAGCATCCCCTTCAACGAAACACGCGACTACGTCAAGAAGGTGCTCTCCAACGCCAGCATCTACGCCGCACTGATGGGCGGACAGCCCCAGGTGAGCCTGCGCCCGCGGGTGACCCCACCGATCGCGCCGCGGGAGCCCAGCGCGGCGCCGGAGAACCGCGAACTGCCTTGAACCGCGCCAGCCGGGTCAGCCGGGTCACACCGCCTGCGGCACACTCCCCAGCAGGAGAACCTGCCCATGAAACGCCTGACGATGTCGCTGGACGACGACCTGGCCGACGCCTTCGACGCGCTGGTGCGCGAGCGCGGCTACGAGAACCGCTCCGAGGCCTTCCGGGACCTGCTGCGCGCCGACCTGGGCGAACAGCGCCGCCGCGCGCTGCCCGACGGCCCCTGCATCGCCACGCTCAGCTACCTCTACGACCACCACCAGCGCCAGCTCGCGCTGCGGCTCACCGACATGCAGCACGAGCACCACGAACTGACCATCGCCACCACCCATGCACACCTGGACCACGACCGCTGCGTGGAGGTGGTGATCCTCAAGGGCCGCAGCAACGAGGTGCAGGCCTTCGCCCAGTCGGTGATCGCCCAGCCGGGCGTCAGCCACGGCAAGGTGCACCTGGTGCCCATGGCCGTCCACCACCACCATGGCCACGATCACCTGGTGCCGGCGCACCACCACGGCGCGGGTGACAACCCCGCTGCCGGTTCGGCTGCCGCAGCGGACAAGGGCTGACCAAGGGACAACCCGCAGCCCGGTCGTGCTGTCAGAGTGGCACCACAGTCGGCTGACGCGGCGCTCGCGCTGGCACGGAACCTGTATGACACTGAGCAGGACTTTCATACCCTCCTGCCATGCACGACCTCCCCACCGACTGGTCCGCCCTCTGCGCCCTGGTGTTCCTGCTGGGCATGCGGCACGGCTTCGACGCCGACCACCTCGCCACCATCGACGGCTACACCCGGCTCAACAGCCGCCAGGGCCAGCGCCATGCGCGCTGGTGCGGGGCGCTGTTTTCGCTGGGCCACGGTGTGGTGGTGATGGCCATCGCGCTGGCCGTCGGCCTGGCCAGCGAGCACTGGACCCCGCCGGAGTGGGTGGACCTGTTCGGCGCCTGGGTGTCCATCGCCTTCCTCATCACCCTCGGTGTGGCCAACCTTCGCGCCGTGCTGGCCGCGCCGGCAGGCAGCGTGGTGGGCATGGTGGGGATCAAGGGCCGCTGGCTGGCGCGGCTGGCACCCTCGGGCAGCCCGCTGGGCGTGGGGCTGGTGGGCGCGCTGTTCGCGCTGTCCTTCGACACCGTCAGCCAGTCCGCGCTGTTTGCCGTCACCGCCGCCCAGTTCGGCGGCGTGGGCCATTCGCTGACGCTGGGCGGGCTGTTCGTGCTGGGCATGCTGGCCACCGATGCGGTGAACGGCTGGTGGATCGCCCGCCTGATCGCCCGCGCCGACCAGATCGCCGCGCTGGCCTCCCGCATCATGGGCCTGGCCGTCTCCGGCGTCAGCCTGCTGGTGGCCGGCCTGGGGGTGGCCAAACTCGCATCACCCGCCATCGACGGCTGGAGCGACGGCAAGGAACTCGCCTTCGGCGCAACGGTGGTGGCGGTGATCGCTGGCAGCTACGTGGCTGCGCGTTGGCTGGCCCGCACAACACTGCCGTTCACAGCCAAAGCCTGACGCCTTCAGGCGGGGCACACGAAGTTGCGGAGATCCTCCAAGCGGTGGCCCCAGAACACCACCAAGGGCGTGTCCTGCGCTTCCAGAACATACCGATCCCGAAACACGCCCTGCAGCGCCACCGCCGGAACCACCTGATCGCCGAACTGCGCCAACCAGGCACGCGCGTTCTGAGCCGCCTCCTTGTTGAGCCGCTTGCGGCTGTTGATCTCGCTGTTCGAACCCTTGCACTCGATCGCCAGCAGACGGCCATCGTCCAATCGGATCAGAACATCTGCGTTGTCCGCACCCAGGTTCACCTGTGTCAGGAAAGTGCGCGGCGCGGGTGCATCGTTCAAGAGATTGCGCACGCCCTGTGCAGGACGCGTCGCCTCCTCCCACCCCAATCCGATCAGCAGACCGCGCACCGAACCTTCGACCATCGCCTTTTCATCGCTGCGACGCAGGGTTTGCACACGCTGGGACGCCATCAGCGTGGTGGTCGACAGCACCGCTGCACCCAGTTCGGCAGCCGACGGCGTGCGACCTTCCGCCACCCGGGGAAACCGGCGCGGGTCCAGGATGGCGCGCATCACCTCCATCAAGCGCCCGAACGCTTCTGGGTCCTGCACCACGGCGCCACTGCAGCGCGCCTGGGCCAGGGTGTTCAGGTCATCCTCGGAGATCGGCGGCGCCCCCAGGTAGCGAAACGTGTCCCGCCCCAATTCCTGCGACCACAGTGAAGACCAATGGGCCTGCGCCGAAGCGGAGCTCTGGAGCATCGGCTGCAGGCCGGCGAGCACCTGCTCGACGGTTCCAGCGCGCTGGTCATAGGCTTCCAGATATCGCGCCAACGGCTCCCCCAGGCGGCGGCGCCGAAACGCCTGGCGTGCCAGTTCCACATCGCGGCCGACCTCTGCCTCGCTCCAGCGTCGGGCATAGGCCGGCCAGCGGTAGGAAGACGCTGCGTTCATGACAGGCCCTCGGCCCAACCCGCAGGCACCCGCAGCCGAGAGATGTCCCCGGGCTCGAATTTGGCCAGCCCACCACCGTACATGCGCCCGCTTCCCACGGAGGTCGCCGTGTTCAGATGCTGCAGCAGCCGCTCCAGTGCCGAAGGCGCAATCGGTTCATGCGGATAGAGACCATGCGCGATGTTCAAGTAACTCACTCCCCAGGGATTGGCAACAAAAACAGGGGGGCGCCGACCCATGTAGCTGACAAAGGCCGCCGGCGGAGCGCGCATGTCCACGGCGTACCAGGGGCGGCGGCTGCGGGCCACATAGCCCTGGTGCGCACCCCGGCGCTGCGCCTGCGCAATGAAGGCTTCGGCCGCATCACGATGGGGCTCCGGCAGCCGCTCCAGGTCTCGCGGCAGATTGACCACGCGCTTGAGGCCCCGCACACCGGACTGCGACAGCACAGCGCCATCGATCAGTTCCCGCGCGCGCGTCACGGCCGCGACCGTCAGGGTCTGAGGCAGCAGATCCTGGTCAGACGGAAGCACAAACACCTCGTTGCTGCCGGTGACCTGCCCTCGGGTCACATGAAAAAACTCCCCCAGCTGGCGTCCGCCCAGGTCTTCGAGCCCATCACGCCGACACAGCGGCGACCAGCGCGGCGCCTCCAGCAAGGCCGATGCGGCCAGCTGCCGGCTGTCCTGCAGGTCTGCACCCGTGATGCAGCCCAGGCGACACAGGCCCGATCCATCGCCTCCCGCCAGGTGCAGCACCACCGCGGAGACCAAGGCATCCGCAAACACCGGTTCACCTGCATCGGCAAGCCAAAGACCCACCGCCTGCAGTGCAACCCGCCCGCCGCGGGCAAACAACTGGCGCAGCGCACCGCCATAGTGGTTGTCCAGCCACTCCGCAGAAGTCACGAAGCAGAGCTCATCCCCCGGGCGCATGCGTGCTGCAGCGGCCACCAGAAAATGGGCATGCAACCCCGCCAGGCGGGTACCGGAAACCCCCAGGCCGGACAGGCTGCGGCCGTACCAGTCCTTCCAGGATTCAGACAGATCGTGGTGGCGGACATAGGGGGGATTGCCCAGGTACAACGTCCGCCCCGCGGTCTCGAAGGTCGCCTCGCGGAAATCCTGCGCCACCACCTGGACACGCCCTGCCAGATTTTCGTCGGCGACACGCCGCCGCAGGATGGCGAGCATCTCCGGGTGATTCTCCACCGCAACGATGCGAGCCTGGGGAAACCGCCGGGCGGCGGCCAGAGTGAAGCGGCCGCTCCCCGCCCCGGGGTCCACGATGGTGTCAAACCGACCGCTGCCCTGTACCTGGTCCAGCATGCGCTCGACCAGCCAATCGGGGGTCAGCGTGATGCCGTGGGGTCTCCTGGCCTGTGGCGAGTGCTCCCGGCAGTAGCGCTCGCCCAGGACATCTCCAGGAGCACAGGCCGGCACAAGCTCCGGCATCGTGTCGAAAAGTCCAGCCTGTTCCATCGGGTGCATCGTCGCACAGGATCCCGCATCCGAGCGCAGCTTCAGCGCGCCAGCTCCTGCCGCATCGCCTCGATGACCGCCCGGTAGTCCGGTTTGCCGAAGATGGCGCTGCCGGCCACGAAGGTGTCGGCGCCGGCATCGGCCACGCGGCGGATGTTGTCGGCCTTGATGCCGCCGTCGATTTCCAGGCGGACGTCGCGGCCGCTCAGCTCGATCAGCCTGCGCACCTGCTCGGCCTTGCGCAGCGTGCTGTCGATGAAGCTCTGACCGCCAAAACCCGGGTTCACGCTCATCAGCAGGATCACGTCGAGCTGGTCGATCGTCCACTCCAGCACGTCGATGGGCATGGCCGGGTTGAACACCAGGCCGGCCTGGCAGCCCGCGCCCCGGATCAGCTGCAGCGTGCGGTCGACGTGGGTGCTGGCGTCCGGATGGAAGGTGATGATGTCCGCACCGGCCCTGGCGAATTCCAGCGCCAGCGCATCCACCGGCTGCACCATCAGGTGCACGTCGATCGGAGCGGGGCTGCCGTCGGGTTTGACGGCATGCTTCTTGAGCGCCTGGCAGACCATCGGGCCGAAGGTCAGGTTCGGCACGTAGTGGTTGTCCATCACATCGAAGTGAACCCAGTCCGCCCCGGCGGCCAGCACGTTGCGCACCTCCTCACCCAGGCGGGCAAAGTCGGCCGAGAGGATGCTGGGGGCGATGCGATAGGTGGGTCGGGACATGATGGCGGCGCGAGAGTGCGGGGGGCGGGCTGACCAGCCCGGGCAGGGGAGCGAGGATTGTAGGGAGGCGGTCCGCAGCACCTGCCCGGTGGCTGCTGGATGCCCAATCCCACCCGGGTCGCGGGTTTTCACGGCTGTCACACCCGCTCACCAGGAGCGCCACCTATGATGTTTTGCATGAAATCCAGGCCTCGATTGCGTGTCAGCGTCCAACCTCGGTACCTTCCCGAGGAATCGGATGCCACCCAGGGCGTGTATGCCTATGCATACACCGTGACGGTGGTCAACGAGGGCGAAGTTCCGGCCCAGCTGGTGGCGCGGCGCTGGCTGATCACCGATGCGGCCGGTCGCAGCGAAGAGGTGCGCGGCCTGGGCGTGGTGGGCAAGCAACCGCTGCTGCGCCCGGGTGAAGCCTTCGAATACACCAGCTGGACCCGCCTGGCCACACCCCATGGCCGCATGACCGGGTGCTACTACTGCATCAGTG
Source organism: Burkholderiales bacterium (assembly GCA_016703325.1). Lineage (GTDB taxonomy): Bacteria > Pseudomonadota > Gammaproteobacteria > Burkholderiales > Burkholderiaceae_C > Sphaerotilus. The sequence continues at coordinate 28,740 of JADJCH010000063.1, forward strand.
AAGACGCGCACGGGTTCGAGGTGGAAATTCCGTCCTTCGAACTGCATCAGGCGCACTCCCTGCATTGAGCACCCCCGGCAATACCCCGGAGACTCCGGAGACCCCGCCGGATCCGGAGCGCGGCCCCTCCGGCAGGTGGAGCGGTTGGGCGGCCCCAAGCCGTCAGTGGCTCGCGCGACTGGGCGAACTGCCGTCGCGCGCCCTTCAAGTCCTGCATCGATGGCGGCACCAGGGTCTGTTGCGCTGGCGCCGCCACGGCCGCTGGGACCTGACCGCCCTGCTCAATGCCGCCCAGGCCCAGAACAGCGGACCGGAGCAGCGGCTGTGGTTGATCCGGCTGGCCGAGTGGCTGCGTGGGGATGGCCAGAACACCGTCTCCGATGACGGATCCGCTCCCGCATCCAGCACCCCATCTGCCACCCCTTGGCCAGTGCGCCGGCTGCGCCACCTGGTCAACCTGCTGGAACGGCACCCGGAACATGCACGGGCGGTGCGCCACCTGCTGCAGCAGGTGCTGCGCGAGTGCGACCTGACCGCACTGCTGGCCGACGCCGGTTTTGCACCGCGTGCGGCCTTCACCAGCGAGCTGGGCGAGCGCCTGCGGCTGGCGCTGCTGCCAGGCACGCCGGACACCGACGACCTGGGTCGGCTGTTCGAGCTGCTGTTTCCCGACCCGGCCGATGCGCGCTGGCTGGAGGCGATCGATGCCGACACCCTCGGGCGCTGTGTAGACCTGCTGGCCGGGCCGGACCTGGCGCGGCTGTGGCGCCGCGGGCTGAGCGACTCGGTGCAGATGCTGTCCAGCCAGGTGCGGGCCGTCGGCCTGTCCAGCACCCTGCGCCAGCGCATGGACCCGGCGCTGCTGGACGCCCGCCCCTTTCACCGCCTGGCCCAGGCGGCTGCCCACCTGGCCGATGCGGTGGACGCCGAGCAAGGGCCACCGGATCCGGCCGCCGACCCGCTGGCAGCCCCCGCAGCCAGCCTGCGGGACTTGCTGATCGAGTGCCGGGCGGCCGCCGATTCGGTGCGGGCTCACCTGGCCGCCTTTGGCATCTCGGTGGACCTGGTGTTCCAGGTGGCCCAACTGCGTGAGCGCACCGAACGCATCGAAGCGCTGCTGGATGCGCTCACCTCAGCCCAGCCGTTGGTCGAAGCGCAACGCCTGCTGGTGCGGCTGGCCGACGGAATGCAGGTCCGCCGAGGCCTGCGCCCGCTGTTTGCACACCACTACTCCATGCTGGCGCGCAAGGTGGCCGAGCGCAGCGCCGAAACCGGCGAGCACTACATCACCCGCACCCGCTCCGAGTGGCTGGACATGCTGGCCCGCGCCGCCGGCGGCGGCCTGGTGATCGCCGGCACCACACTGGCCAAGTTTGCAGTTGGGGCACTGGGTTTCACGGCCTTCTGGGGCGGCTTCTGGGCGGGTGTCAACTACGCCGCCAGCTTCGTCCTGATCCATCTGCTGCACTGGACGGTGGCCACCAAACAGCCCGCCATGACCGCACCGGCCATGGCCGCCAAGCTCGAAGGCAGCCGGCTCGATGCAGCCCAGGCCGAGGGTTTTGTGGACGAGGTGGTGCACCTGATCCGCTCCCAGCTGGCCGGCATCGCCGGCAACCTGGCGGTGGTGGTGCCGGTGGTGCTGGCCGCGCAGGGGCTGGCCTGGTGGTTGGCCGGCGCCCCACTGGTCGGGCCCACCACCGCCCGGTACGTGCTGAACAGCCATCACCTTCTGGGCCCCACCGCTGCCTTTGCCGCGTTCACCGGCGTGCTGCTGTTCGCCTCCAGCCTGATCGCCGGCTGGGTGGAGAACTGGTTCGTCTACCACCGCCTGGACAGCGCCATCGCCTGGAACCCCGGCTTCGTGCGGGCGCTGGGTGCGGCGCGGGCACAGCGCTGGTCCGCCTGGTGGCGCAGCAACATCTCCGGGCTGGCGGCCAACATCTCGCTGGGCTTGCTGCTCGGGCTGGTGCCGGCGCTGGCGGCCTTCTTCGGCCTGCCGATCGAGGTGCGCCATGTCACCTTGTCGATGGGCCAGCTGGCTGCAGCCGCGGCCGCGCTGGGGCCGCAGGTGCTGCTGCTGCCGGAATTCTGGTGGTGCCTGGCGGCCATTCCGGTGATCGGTGCGCTCAACCTGGGTGTGAGTTTCTGGCTGGCCTTCCGGGTGGCATTGCGCTCCCGCGGGCTGCCGTTGCGTGAGCGCGGCCTGATCGCCCAGGCACTGCGGCAGCGCCTGCGCAGCCAGCCCGGCAGCTTCCTGCGGCCACCGGCAGCCTGATGGCCCCTCTCGACGCGGCCGGTTGCGACCTCACAAGGGCGTGCGGATCGGCGATGATTCCGCCCCGATGAATGTTTCCGCTTTCCCCCGACGGTCGATGGCCGGCCGCCGCAGCATGCCCAGCACCACGCCCCTGGCAGCCGCGGGATCTCGCTCCCTCCTGGCGGGCCTGCTGGCCCTGCTCGCCAGCTGCTCCAGTGCGCCCCCCACCGCACCGCCCCCCGGCTACCCGGGAGCCCCGGGGACCGCGCTGCCGCCGGCTGCCGAGCCGGCCGCCGAGGGCCCGGTCAGCCGCCCGCCGATCGTGTCGGCAGAGGGCCTGCGCTCCACCGGGCGGGGCCGCTGGGTGCGCAGCGACTGGGCCGACCTGCCCGGTTGGCCGCAGGACCGCCTGCTGCCAGCCTGGCAGGCCCTGCTCAAGAGCTGCGACCGCCAGCTGGCCGTCCTGGTCGCCTCGGGCGGCCTTGGCGCGGCGGCCACGATGGCGGCCCCGGCCGGGGCGGCCGCTTCGCCCCATGCCGCCCTGCCCACGGCCCAGGCCTGGGCGGGCACTTGCCGCGCTGCGGTGGCGCTGGGTGGCGGTGCCGATGAATCGGGGGTGCGCGATTTCCTGCAGACCCGCCTGCAACCCTGGCGGGTGGAGAACACCCAGGGCCAGGCCGAAGGCCTGTTGACCGGCTATTTCGAGCCCCTGGTGGACGCCGGCCGGCAGCGCAGCGAGCGCTTTTCCGTCGCCCTGCATGCCCCCCCGGCCGACCTGGCGCAGCGCCGGCCCTGGTACACCCGTGCGCAGATCGACAGCCTGCCCGCAGCGCAGGCTGCGCTGCGGGGGCGCGAGGTGGCCTGGGTGGCCGACCCGCTGGACGCGCTGATGCTGCAGATCCAGGGTTCCGGCCGTCTGGTGTTCACCGAATCCAACGGCAGCCGCCGCACCGTGCGGCTGGCCTACGCCGGACACAACGACCAGCCTTACCAGTCGGTGGGCCGCTGGCTGGTGGACCAGGGCGCCTTCACGCTGGAGCAGGCCAGCTGGCCGGCCATCCGCGCCTGGGCGCGCGCCAACCCCTCACGGGTCAGGGAGATGATGGCGGCCAATCCGCGTTATGTCTTCTTCCGCGAGGAGCCCCTGCCGGACCCCGAGGTCGGTGCCCTGGGTGCACAGGGTGTGCCGCTGACCCCGGGCCGTTCGATTGCGGTGGACCGCGAGAGCATCCCCTACGGCAGCCCGGTGTGGATGGACAGCACCGAGCCGCAGCCCTGGCAACTCAACCCACCACCGGCGCGGCCGATGCGCCGCCTGGTGGTGGCGCAGGACACCGGCAGCGCCATCGTCGGTGCGGTGCGGGCCGACCTGTTCTGGGGCTGGGGCGAGGGCATCGAGGACCGCGCCGGCCGCACCAAGCAGCCGCTGCGACTGTGGGTGCTCTGGCCCCGGTGAATAGCCCCCCCCGAAGCGCCTTCGGCGCCTCCCCCCAGGGGGCACCGCCAGCGGCCCGGCGAAGCCGGCTCCGCGGCGGTTGCTGGGCTCGGCTGGTTCTATGCGTCGCAGTACCGCGGTGGGTCAATGCACATCTGACATGACCTGTCAGAGGTCAGCGGTCAGAAATGGGGTTCAGGCGATCTCGCTGCGCCCCCGCCCGGTGGTCTTGGCGCGGTAGAGCGCGGCATCGGCACGTTCGATGGCCGCATCGATGTCGGTGCCGCCCCGGCAGGCGGTGAGGCCGGCGGAGAACTCCAGCACCAGCCCGGGCAGCACCTCGTCGAAGGGGCTGCGCTGAAGCTGATCGCGCAAGCGATCGATGCAGGCCGCCGCCTGGGCCACCGAGGTGTCCGGCAGCAGCAGCAGGAACTCCTCCCCGCCCCAGCGGCCCAGCACGTCCACACCCCGCAGCACCGTCTCGGCGCGTTCGGCAAAGCCACGCAGCACCAGGTCACCGGCCTTGTGGCCGTGGCGGTCGTTGACCTCCTTGAAGCGGTCCAGATCGATCATCACCACCGCCAGCGGCTGGCCCAGGCGGGCCTGGCGGGTGGTCTCGGCCAGCAGCGCATCCTGCACCGCCCGGCGGTTGGGCAGGCCGGTGAGCTCATCGTGGGTGGCCAGTTGGCGGATGCGCTCCAGCGCTTCAACCAGTTCCCGGCGCTGCCGCGTCAGGCGCAGGCGCAGCCGACTGAGGTTGCCCAGCAAAAGGGCCATGGCCGCACTGGAGATTCCGGTCAGCAGCAGCAGCAACAGTTCCACCCTGGGCGGGTAGCGGGGTGAGTCGCCCAGAGAACCCCAGGCCATTGCCAATGCCAGCGCCAGGAAGGCAAAGGCGGACAGCGCCCGACCCTGCCGCGCAGTGAGTCGAATGGCCGCGAAGAACACCGCCAGCATGGCCACCGCAATCACCCCGCCCCGCGCCTCACCCGCCAGGGGGTAGCCCACCGCCGCCATGCAGATGCCGAAGACGGTCTGCGGCAGCGTCAGCGACGGATCACGCCAGCGCTCGCTGACACCACTGCGCACCAGCCCGTAGAACAGCAGTCCGCCCGTCAGGTAGACGGCCATGTGCGGCGGCGAGGCCTGCGCGTCCATGACACCCAGGCGCACCCCCTGCCACTGGCACAGCGCAAACAGCCCGTAGGCCAGCAGGGCGAGAAAGCTGTGCGCCGCCCGGATGCGCAGGTGCGCGCCGGAACCAAGCAACAGGGCGAAGGCACGTTCGGACAGAGACTGCAAAGGGGCATCCACGGTGATCGCCAGCGTAGAAAATCATGACAAGCGTCACAATTTGTAATCCGTATCCTGCCGCAATTCCCCATCCGATCCGCCCCCCAAACGGCTAGGCACGCCCCCTCAAATGCGTGAGCGGCAGCTCCGCACCGGCCTTGACCTCCCCCAGCGAGAAGCTGGTGTGCACGTCCTTGACGTTCGGCAGCCGGAACAGCACCTCCATCGCCCAGCGTGAATAGGCGTCCAGGTCGGTGGCCACCACCTGCAGCTCGAAGGTGCCGGCACCGCTGATGTAGTGGCAGGCCACCACCTCGGGCATGGCGCGCATCGCCGCCTCCAGCGCCTGGGTCGCCTCGGCGTTGTTGCGGTCGGCATCGACGCGCACGAAGGCCAGCACGCCCAGGCCGAGCTTGCGGCGGTTGAGCTCGGCCCGGTAGCCGGTGATGTAGCCCTGCTCCTCCAGCCAGCGCACGCGCCGCCAGGTGGGCGCGGCCGACAGGCCGATGCGCTGCGCCAGCTCGGCGTTGGACAGCCGCGCATCGCGCTGCAGCTCGCCGAGGATGGCGACGTCGTAGCGGTCCAGCCCGGCGCCGTGGGGTTCGCCGGACTCGGCTTCGGCACTTCTCGTTTTCCCTGATATGGCCATCTTGAGCAATCCTGTTTCGTAACGTGATCGATTCCAGATCCTGAATTGCCGCAAGTATCGCTTTGCGGGCAAAGATGGAAAACACCTCTCGCGCCATGCTGCCTACACTGCGGCCCATCGACTCCCTCAGGATGCCCGGCTCACGAGGCCGGCCCCGCCGCAGGACCAACGCAGGAATCCGCCGCCATGAACGCCCCCCTCCCCGATGCCGTGCGCCGCGCGCTGGAAGCCGTCACGCTGGACGACAAGTACGCCCTGGCCAGCGGCCGGGCCTTCATGAGCGGGGTGCAGGCCCTGGTGCGCCTGCCGATGCTGCAGCGCCAGCGCGATGCGATGGTCGGGCTGAACACCGCCGGCTTCGTCAGCGGTTACCGCGGCAGCCCGCTGGGCGGCTACGACCAGGCGCTGTGGCAGGCCAAGAAGCACCTGGCCCAGAACCACGTGGTCTTCCAGCCCGGCGTGAACGAGGAGCTGGCGGCCACCGCGGTGTGGGGCACGCAGCAGATCGAGTTCGACCCGGCGAACAAGAAGTACGACGGCGTCTTCGGCATCTGGTACGGCAAGGGCCCGGGCGTGGACCGCTGCTCGGACGTGTTCAAGCACGCCAACATGGCCGGCACCGCGCCGCACGGTGGGGTGATCGCGGTGGCCGGCGACGACCATGTGGCCAAGAGCAGCACCGCGGCGCACCAGAGCGACCACATCTTCAAGGCCTGCGGGCTGCCGGTGTTCTTTCCCAGCAGCGTGCAGGAGATCCTGGACCTGGGTCTGCACGCCTTCGCGATGAGCCGCTTCGCCGGGGTGTGGACCGGCATGAAGACCATCCAGGAGGTGGTGGAGTCTTCGGCCAGCGTGGAGGTGGACCCGGAGCGGGTGAAGATCCTGCTGCCCGAGGACTTCGAGATGCCGCCCGGCGGCGTGCACATCCGCTGGCCGGACGCCGCGCTGCCGCAGGAAGCCCGGCTGATGGACTTCAAGTGGTACGCCGCGCTGGCCTACGTGCGCGCCAACCGGCTCAACCGCAACGTCATCTCGGGCCCGAACGACCGCTTCGGCATCATCGCCAGCGGCAAGGCCTACAACGACACCCGCCAGGCGCTGGTCGACCTGGGGCTGGACGACGACAGCTGCCGGGCGCTGGGCATCCGCGTGCACAAGGTGAGCGTGGTCTGGCCGCTGGAGGCCGCCACCACCCGCGAGTTCGCGCAGGGGCTCAGCGAGATCCTGGTGGTGGAGGAGAAGCGCCAGGTCATCGAGTACCAGCTCAAGGAGGAGCTGTACAACTGGCGGCCGGACGTGCGGCCCAATGTGCTGGGCAAGTTCGACGAGCCGGACGGTGATTGGGACCGGGAAGGGCCCTTCGGTGGCCACGGAGGCGAGTGGAGCCAGCCCAACCCCAGCGCCAACACCCTGCTGCGCGCCACCGCCGACCTGACGCCCGCGCTGATCGCCCAGGCGCTGGCCAAGCGGCTGAAGAAGCTGGGCGTACCGCCCGAGGTGGCCGCGCGCATGGACCAGGGCCTGGCGGTGCTGGCCGGGCGCGACCTGAAAGGCGGCGGCAGCTGGAGCACCACCAGCGGCGAGCTGGAGCGCAAGCCCTGGTTCTGCAGCGGCTGCCCGCACAACACCAGCACCCGGGTGCCGGAGGGCTCGCTGGCGATGGCCGGCATCGGCTGCCACTTCATGAGCGTGTGGATGGGCCGCAGCACGGTGGGATTCACGCAGATGGGCGGCGAAGGTGTGCCCTGGGTCGGCCAGGCGCCCTTCACGAAGCGACCGCACCTGTTCGCCAACCTGGGCGACGGCACCTACTACCACTCCGGCGCACTGGCGGTGCGCCAGAGCATCGCCGCCGGGGTGAACATCACCTACAAGATCCTCTACAACGACGCGGTGGCGATGACCGGCGGCCAGCCGGTGGACGGCGTGCTCACCGTGCCGCAGATGACCCGCGAGCTGGAGGCCGAGGGCGCGAAGCGGATCGTCGTCGTCACCGACGACCCCGCCAAGTACGATGCTCCGGTGGGGTTGGCGCCGGGCGTCACCGTGAGGCACCGCGACGAGCTCGACGCGGTGCAGCGCGAGCTGCGCGAGATCCCCGGCTGCACCATCCTGATCTACGACCAGACCTGCGCCACCGAGAAGCGGCGCCGCCGCAAGCGCGGCAAGATGGTCGACCCGGCGGTGCGCACCGTCATCAACGAGGCCGTCTGCGAGGGCTGCGGCGACTGCAGCGTGCAGAGCAACTGCCTGAGCGTCGAGCCGGTGGAGACCGAGTTCGGCCGCAAGCGCCGCATCAACCAGAACACCTGCAACAAGGACTTCTCCTGCGTGAAGGGCTTCTGCCCCAGCTTCGTGACCGTCGAGGGCGGGCAGCTGCGCAAGAAGAAGACCGAGGCGAAGGCCGACCCCTTCAGCCTGCCGGCGCTGCCCGAGCCGGTGCTGCCGGTGGCCGAAGCTCCTTGGGGCATCGTGGTGGCCGGCGTCGGCGGCACCGGCGTCATCACCATCGGCCAGCTGCTGGGCATGGCCGCACACCTGGAGGGCAAGGGCGTGGTCACGCAGGACAGCGCCGGCCTGGCCCAGAAGGGCGGCGCCACCTGGAGCCATGTGCAGATCGCCAACCGGCCCGACACCATCCACAGCACCAAGGTGGACACCGCCAAGGCCGACCTGGTGATCGCCTGCGATGCCATCGTCGCCGCCGGCGCCAGCACGCTGCAGGTGACGCATCCGGGCCGCACCTTCGTGGCGATGAACTCGCACCGCACGCCCACTGCGGCCTTCGTCGGCAACCCGGACTGGCAGTTCCCCGGCGAGCGCTGCGAATCCGCCCTGCTGCAGGCCGTGGGCGCCGACAAGCTCGGCAGCTTCGACGCCGAGCAGGTGGCGCTGCAGCTGCTCGGCGACAGCATCTACACCAACCCGCTGATGCTGGGCTACGCCTGGCAGCGCGGCCAAATCCCGCTGAGCCGGGCGGCGCTGCTGCGCGCCATCGAGCTCAACGGCGTGCAGGTGGAGAAGAACCGCGCCGCCTTCGAATGGGGCCGCCGCTGCGCCCACGACCTCGCGGGCGTGCAATCGCTGTTCAGTGCACAGCAGGTGATCCAGATCGTCAAGCGGCCCTCGCTGGACGAGCTGGTGAGCCGCCGCGTCGAGTTCCTCACCGGCTACCAGAACGCCGCCTACGCCGCGCAGTACCGCGACTTCGTCCAGACCGTGCGCGACGCCGAGCAGCGCGTGCTGGCCGGGGGATCAGGCTCCACCCAGCTCAAGCTGAGCGAAGCCGTGGCGCGCTACCTCTTCAAGCTGATGGCCTACAAGGACGAGTACGAGGTGGCGCGCCTGCACAGCGATGCGGCCTTCCACGCGCGGCTGGCGGAGATGTTCGAAGGCGACTTCAAGATCGTGCACCACCTGGCGCCGCCGAAGATCGCCACCACCGACCGCGAGGGCCACCTCGTCAAACGCCGCTTCGGCCCCTGGCTGAACCGTGCCCTGCCCTGGCTGGCGAAGCTCAAGGCCCTGCGCGGCACGGCGTTGGACCCCTTCGGCGGCACGGCGGAGCGCCGCACCGAGCGAGCGCTGATCGCCGAGTACCGTGCGACGGTCGAGGAGCTTCTCGCCGGCCTGAGCCTCGACCAGCTGGCCCAGGCGGTGGAGATCGCCCGGCTGCCCGAAGACATCCGTGGCTACGGGCACGTCAAGGAGCGCCACCTGGCGGCGGTGCGCCAGCGCTGGGGTGGCCTGCTGGCGGCTTGGCGGTCCGCCAGTCGACCCTCTCAGGCACGCTGAATTTCTATTCATTTCCTATTCACACCAAAAGGCTTCCATCTCTGCGGTGGGAACCGATCATCAGCGCAACCTGTTGATTTTTTTTTAAACCTCGCGATCATCGGAGAAGCACCACCCTCCTTTCAACCCCGCTTTTCCATTCATGAGCACTCAGCCCGAAGGCGCGCAGACCGGTTCGTTTCAGGCTGAGACAGCTGCCGTGCTGACTGCGCTGGACCAGCAGGGGGTCCTGACCTCGGCGCAGTTGCAGGCCACCCTCGGCAAGAGCCAACCCAGCGTTTCGCGGGTCCTTCAGTCCCTGGGCCCGGCCGTGGTGAGACTGGGGTCCGGCCGTGCCACCCGTTATGCCCGGCCACAGAACATCCTGGGCCTGCCGGCACGCCAGCCGCTGACCTGGGTGGATGAAACCGGTCGGCGTGAGCCTTGGGGGGAATTGACCCTGCTGGCCGGCGACCGGCTGCACGTCCAGGCTGATGGCCTGGATCGGATGACGCAAGGGGAGTTGCCCTGGTTCCTGGCACCGCTGCGGCCCCAGGGTTTCCTGGGGCGTCTGCAGGCCCAACAGTTGGCCGGCCTGGGCTTCGATGCCAACCCGGAGCGCTGGAGTCTGGCCCAGTTGCTGTTCGCCGCCGCACAACTCGATGATGTTCCCGGTGCCCTGCTGCTGGGCGAGCCACCGACGCCCGCACCGGCCGCTTCCACCCTCCACATCAACGCCGCCACCGGCGTGGAGCGCTTGATCCTTTACGACGCACTGGCCGGCGATGTGGCCCGCACCCTGCCGGCCGGCTCCTCGGCCGGCGGCGAACAGGCCAAGTTCCTCTGCAGCTCACCCGAAGGCGGCGCCGAGCTGGTGAAGTTCACCCCACCGCGCGGGACACCCTTTGGAGAGCGCTGGCACGACCTGCTGCAGGCCGAAGCGCTGGCGCTGCAGGTGCTGGCCGAACAAGGCATCCCCTGCGCACGCAGCGAGGTCCTTCACAGCCCCCTTCGCAGCTACCTCGTCTCGCAGCGCTTTGACCGCCTCGCAACCGGGGGAACCAGGGGTGGCGCCCGCGGCCCGATCGGCCGACGCCATGCGGTGGCGCTGGATGCGGTGCACCGCGCCTTTGTCGGCGGACCGCGACAGCACTGGGCAGCCACCTGTCAGGCTCTGGCCGGCCAGCGACGCCTGCCCGCGGTTGCACTGCAGCAGGTGCGCAGCGCGCTGATGTTCGGTCGGCTGATCGGCAACACCGACATGCATTTCGGCAACCTCAGCCTCTGGGTGGAGCGCGCTGACCTGGCACGCGGGCGCTTCACCCTGGCCCCGCTGTACGACATGCTGCCCATGCGCTGGCGGCCGGACGCCAGTACCGGCGCACTGGATCTGCTGCCGTTTGACCCCGATGCGATGGCGCTGACCGACCCCGCCCGCGACTGGGCACTCCACTACTGGGAACGCATGGCGGAACGGGCGTCCTGCAGCCTCGAATGGAGAGGGCTCGCAAAGACCATGGCGATCCGCATCGCAGGGACCTGAACACCTCACCGGAGCCCGCAGCCTGCCTGGCCGGATCACGGTGTGATGCGGAAGCGGTAGCGGTAGTCCCGGGCCACGCCCTCGACCCGCACGCCCTGGATCACCGCCTCGTATTCGACGTCCGGCTCAATACCCTCGGCCCTGAACTGCAGGTGGTTCGGCAGCCCCACCGGCTGCAGATCAAACCTCAGCTGGCTCACCGGCAAGGTCCGGCCATCGGGTCGGCGCAGGCTGACCTGGGCCTCGCGGTAGTCCACCGCCATGTTGGCCGCACGGTCGTAGGGATCGACCACGGCCGAAAACGACAGGTACGCATCCGGGTGGAAGTACTTCTGCGGGTAGTTCCCGGAGGGCCAGGCCAGGTGGTCGGCATGGATGTTGCCGCGCGTCGGCCCGTCCTGCGGGGCGACCGGGCTGACCACCGACAGCGCCGCAGCATCCACCTGCACACCACCGTCCAGCACCAGGCCCACCCGGCCAAACGCCACCCGCTTCAGGAAGGGGTCCAGCAGCCAACGCCGGTGGCCCACGTCGCCCGCATGGCGGTTGCGCACATCGGTGAGGAAACCCACCACCATGTCTGTGCTGGGACGCGGATCGAACTCACTCGGCGCCACCGACAGGTGCAGGTTGCTCGTCGCCGCGCCCTGCACACCCGCCGGGCTGTGGCAGACCCAGTCGGCCGATGGCGTGTGGGACAGGCGACGGTTGAGGGCCAGCATCAGCGCAGCCTGCTGGGTGGCCTCCTCCGCCTGTGGGTCCCAGCCCACCTCGCCCAGGCCGTGCAGGCGGCGGATCTCGTTGACCACCTCCAGCACGCGCCTTCCCTCCTCGGACTGGATGCGCCCGGCGCTGCAGCTCGACACATCGGGCGCGGTCAGATACAGCTGGTCGTAGGCCGCCAGCGCTTGCCCCGCCGGCAGGGCCGCCGCCATGCACAGCAGCCAGGCCCACAGGCCCCCGCTGCATCGTGCGGCCAAACGTTTCTTCACCCTGGGCGTCATGACCTCATCCCTTGCTTTTGTGCGATGGCAGAGCCGTTCCAAAGGGGATCGGCCTGAGTCGGGACGGGATTCTGGAAAGATCGCGGTCATCGCGGCTCCACGCAGTCCGGGGGAGGACGGGCCTGGCCGACCCGTCCGCGGGCATCGATCACGACCCGCTGCAGTGACACTACCCGCGATGAGATGCGTTTTGTTTCATTTTTATCAAAAGAAAACGTTTTGAACATTTTCAGCTCTCCGGGCACGGCCCATTGAGCATGGCGCTGCTGCCGCTCAAACTGGCCCTGGTGGCCACCGCACTGCTGCTGGCCAGCCTCGCAGGCAAACGCGGCGGCCACGCGGTGGCGGGCATCGTTTCGGGCCTGCCGATGGTGATCGGTCCGGTGCTGGGCCTGATGCTGCTGGAGGGGCAAACGGCACAGGTGCGGACCATCGCCACCGCTGCGCTGCTGTGTTTTCCCGGCATGCTGCTGCACGCCCTGGTGTTTGCCGCACTGGCACGCCGGGGCTGGGGCTGGCCGGTGTGCATCGGCGCAGCGGTGCTGGCATTCACTGCGCTTGCCACCCTGCTGCTGGCCTGGCGCTGGCCGCTGCCGGTGGCGGCTGCCTTGGGGTTGCTGCTGCCCTCCTTCACCATGCGGGCCCTGCAACGGCAGGCGCAGCGGCTGCAGGCCGAGCTGCAACGCTCCGGCCAGCCCACCCCCTCCCACGGCGCCGTGCCGCTGCCACCCAGCGAACTGCTCTGGCGGGTGACGGCCGCGGTGGCCCTGGCCGCCACTGTGCTGGCCGGCGCCCCGCTGGGCCTGCCGGACGCGGTCAGCGGTGCCCTGCTGGCCCTGCCGATTGCCGGCAGCGTGCTGCCCTGCTTCACCCTGCCCCGCCACGGCGCGCTGGCCACGCTGCGCCTGCTGGCCGGCTTCGCCCGCGGGCTGCACGGCATGGTCAGCTTTACCCTGGTGATGGTGTTTGCACTGCCGCTGCTGCCCCCCGCTGCGGCCTGGGTGCTGGGCGTGCTGGCCGCTGCACTGGCGGCTGCGGCGGCCCAGCGGCTGTAGAAGACCAGCGGCGGCGGCGGCCTTCGCCACCTGGCGGTGGGCCAGGAACCGGCACACTCTGGTTCCTGCCTCTCCGCTGACGAATCCCATCCCACTCTGCCCCTTGCGGGCCAACGCAACGATGCGTCTGCAACTGCTGTCCGACCTGCACCTGGAGAACGACCCCGCCCGCTCTTTCGAGGCTGCAGCGAACGCCGACCTGCTGGTGCTGGCCGGCGACATCGGCTCCTACCAGGCCAAGTCGCGCCTGCCCCATGCCAACGACCCGGTCCAGGGCGACTTCGGCCTGGGCCGCTTTTCACCCCGCGCGGTCGGCAGCCGCTGGAAGCGCGTGCTCTACGTGCCCGGCAACCACGAGTTCGACGGCCGGCCCTACGCCACCACCCGCGTCCGCCTGCGCGCCATCTGCGATCGCCTGGGCATCACCTGCCTGGACCAGGATGAGGTGGTCATCGACGGTGTGCGCTTCATCGGCTGCACGCTGTGGAGCGATTTCGACGCGCTGGCCTCCCCGCAGGCCCTGGCACTGAAGCAGGCCGGCCGCGCCGGCGGCAGCCTGACTGGCACCCCCAACCGCAAGACCGTGCGCCGCCACACCCGCGAGGCCCAGGCTGCTGCTGCGGACCCCAGCAGCGAACTCACCCGCCAGCTGCGCGAACGCGAGAAGGCCTTTCGCGCTGCCGACTTCTACCTGGCCAAGAACACCACCCTGGACGACGCCACCGGTGCACCGCTGCTGGCGCGCGAGCTGCGCAACATCGCCTTGCGCGAGCAGGACTGGCTGCGCGAGGCGCTGTCCCGGCCCCACGAAGCCGGACCCACGGTGGTCATCACCCACTTCGCCCCCAGCCTGCTCAGCGCCGACCCCCGCTACGGCCTGGCGCCCGGTACCGCCGGCTTCTGCAATGCGCTGGACGATCTGCTGCCCCAGGCCGACCTGTGGCTGCACGGCCACCTGCACTGCCCCAGCGACTACAGCGTCGGCGGCTGCCGGGTGGTGGCCAATCCGCTGGGGTATGCGGACAAGGGGGAGCAGAAGGGGTTTGTGGAGTGCTGCGTGGTGACGGTATGACGGCCCCCGGCCAAGGGGACTCGAGCGGATCCTGCTTGGAATGGCTGCGTGGATCTGCCCCCCCCGCCTCAACTCACACCGCCACGATGCGCCGGTTGCCCGCCCCCGGCAGCACACGCAGCGACTGGTCGCTGACGGCGGTGTAGCTGCGGCTGGTGACGGTGTTGACATAGATCCAGTCACCGCGGCATTCGCTGGCCGTGGCGGTGAGCAGCAGGTAGCCGCGGCGGGCGGTGTCGCAGTACTGCAGCGGGCCGATCAGCTGGGTCAGGCCGGCGGCCAGGGTGGCCGGGTCTTCGCTGGTCAGGATGGTTTCGAAGCCCGGTGAGCTGACCGAGCTGGTGGCGAACTCCACCCCGATGGCGTTGCCCGAAAGGTCCTGCAGGTCGCTGGCCCAGGCGTTGTGGGTGTCGCCGGCCAGCACGACCAGGTTCTTGTCCAGCGCCCGGGCGGTGCCCAGCACGGTTTCGCGGGCCACGGGGTAACCGTCCCAGGCGTCCAGGTTGTAGGGGATGGCCGGCTGGGCCAGGATGGCCTGTTCGGTGGCGGTGAGCGAGGTAGGGTCGGTCAGGTACTTGGCGTAGAGGGCGCTGTAGGTGCTGACGCTCACGCCGCTGCCGGGGTTGAGGGCCTCGAACAGGATCGGCGCGGGGATGTTCATGCGGCCCATCAGCACCTGCTGGCCCAGCACCTGCCAGGTGGCGGTGGAGGCGCTCATCTGCGCCGTCAACCAGCCGGTCTGGGTGCTGCCCAGCAGCTGTCGGCTGGTGTCGGACAGCGCGGCGGTGAAGCCGGCTGCATCCAGCCCGGTGGCGGTGGTGTAGTCGGCATAGTCCAGCTGCAGGTCGCGCGCAAGCACGCGGGTGTCCAGCATGTGCAGCGCCAGCAGGTTGCCGAAGGAGAAGCTGCGGTAGATGCTCAGCAGGTCGGCACCGCTGCGCACCGGCAGCCACTCGTGCCAGGCCTGCACCGCGGCGGCCCGGCGGGTGGTGAAGCTGCCTTCGCCACCGGTGCCGCCGCCTTCGGTGTGGTTCTCGGCGCCGTCCTTCCAGGTGTCGTTGGCGATTTCGTGGTCGTCCCACACCGCGATCATCGGCGCGGCCGCATGCAGGGCCTGCAGATCGGCATCGCTGCGGTACTGGGCATAGCGGCTGCGGTAGTCGGCCAGCGTCAGCAGCTCGTTGGCGGGCAGCACCTCGCGGCCCAGGGCGGCGGCCTGATCGCTGGCGTAGCCGCCGCGGGGGTACTCGTAGATGTAGTCGCCCAGGTGGACCGTGGCGTCGAGGTCGTCGCGTTGGGCGGCCTCGGCGTAGACGTTGAAGTATCCGGCCGGGTAGTTGGAGCAGGAGAACACCGCCAGCTTCACCTGGGCCACCGCAGCGCCGGGCAGGGTGCGGGTGCGCCCCACCGGGGAGCGTTGTGTCCCCACCGCAAAGCGGTACCAGTAGCGGGTGCCGGGTTGCAGGCCGGTGGCGTCGACCTTGACGGTCCAGTCCCGGCTGGCATCGGTGCTGGTGCTGCCACTGGCCGCGAGGGTGGTGAAGGCCGCATCGGTGGACACCTCCCAGCGCAGGGTGACTGCGGTGGTGGCGACCGTGCTCAGGCGGGTCCAGAGGATGACGCGGTCGGACAGGGGGTCACCACTGGCCACCCCATGCGCATAGGTGACGCTGGCAACCGGTTCGCCTTCGTCTTCATCATCGTCACCGCCGCAGGCACTCAGGCCCAGGCTGCCGATGGCCAGTCCGCCCAGGGCCAGGTCCCGCACGAAGCGACGCCTGGCAGGCTGGTGCGCCGGCTCGGCACCGAGCAGGAGGTTCGAGCCGCGCAGGATGGGCAGGTTCCGGGCAGGTGGTTTCATGGTCGGAGCAGCAGAGTGGGCTGTAAAGGACTGAAACTAGCCCGGCAGCGTGATGGTGTCGTGACAGACCGCACGAAACGCTTGGCCCCATCGGCGTCATGCCGATTTCATCCGCGCTGCCTAGAGTGCGCCAGCCTCGACCACCTGGATGTTCGCCATGCCTCTCCCGTCCAACCCCCAACGCCTGCTGGCTTCCCTGCTGCTGGCGGCATCGGCAGTGGCCGTGATGCCCCGGGCACAGGCACAGACCGAAGTCACTGCGGTGCTCGCCGGCCATGCGCTGCTGCCCCATGACAGCACGGTGGCGGCACCCCACCGGGCCGGTCGGCTGTTCCGCAGTGCCGGAAAGTTCGCCGCAGCCGACCGCCTGCGTCGCGAAACGTTGGGCACCCTCCCGGCCAACACCTTTGTCGGTGACCCGAAACATCCGCGCGCCTCGGGCGGCGCACTGCCGGTGAAGGAACAGTCCGTGCAGGGCTTCTCGGGCATCGTGGCGTTGGGCCATGACGAGTTCCTGACACTGACGGACAACGGCTTCGGGTCCAAGGTCAACTCCACCGATGCGCTGCTGATGGTGCATCGCCTGAAGGTGGACTGGGCCTCCGGCCAGGTGCAACGGGCGCACACGACCTTCCTGCGTGACCCCGACCACAGGATTCCCTTCGCGATCCAGAACGAGGCCAGCCGCGAGCGCTTCCTGACCGGCGCGGACCTGGACCTGGAGTCGATCCAGGTGGTCGGCGGTGAATGGTGGATCGGCGACGAGTTCGGCCCCTATGTGATTCGCTTCGATGCCCAGGGCCGGGCCCTGGGATTGATCGAGACCCAGGTGGGTGAACGCAGCTACCGCAGCCCGGACCACTACAGCCAGGGCCGCCTGCCGAACTACCCGGGCGAAGCCACCGGCTGGGAGGTGCGCCGTTCCGGCGGTTTCGAGCCGATGGCCAAGGCGCCGGACGGCAGCAGGCTCTACCCGATGTTCGAGTGGCCGCTCTGGGACGCGACCGCCAAGGCGCAGGAACAGGCCGGCGGGCGACCCTACACCCGCATCCTGGAGCTGGAGGTGGCCACGCGGCGCTACACCGGCCGGCAGTGGAAGTATGCCTTCGAGGCCGCCGGCCACGTGGCCGCCGACTTCCAGTTGCTGGACGCCAGCACCGGCCTGGTGATCGAACGCGACGACAGCACCGAAGGCGCCGGCCCCGGCTGCCCGGACGAACCCCGCAGCGACTGCTTCACCCGCCCGGCCAGGTTCAAGCGCATCTACAAGATCGACCTGGCTCAGGTGGATGCGGACGGTTTCGTCCGAAAGGTGGCCTTCATTGACCTGACGAAGATCGACAACCCGAAGCGCCTGGCCAAGGTGGGCCCGAACGAAGCGGTCTTCGTGCTGCCGCACCTGGGCCCGGAGGGATTGGCGCTGGTGGATGGCCGCCACATCGTGGTGGTCAACGACAACAACTTCCCTTACTCCTCCGGTCGTCGCATCGGCAAGCCCGACGACAACGAGCTGACCCTGCTGGACATCGGCGCCCTGGTGGACGCGAAGTAGAAGCAGGCGCCTCGCGGCGGTCGCCGCTCAGCGGCTGCGCTGCAGACCTGCTTGCGGGGTCAATCCGTCCCAGCCCTGCGGCCCCTGCAACCAGGGGTCGCCATCCAGCGCGGCGGCCAGCATCTCCAGGCCGTCGTGGCCCCAGTAGAGGCGGCCCGCCTGGGGACCCTCGCCGAGCACCTCCACGGTCGGCACACCGAACAGGCCGCGCTGCAGCGCCGCGTCGGTGGCCGCGCGCAGGGCCTGGCGGACCTCGTCGCCCGCGAGGTCGAGGCGGGGGTTCAGGCGGGACTGAAGTTCGGCCAGCAGCGCCAGGTCGTCCGCGGCGCCGCCCCGGGTCCAGACCGCCTCCAGCACGGTGGTGCAGACGTGGCGCGAGGGCGTGCCCCCCTGCGGCGCACAGGCCAGCAGCAGGCGCAGCAGTCCCAGCGGGTTGAACGGGTGCTGCGTGGGCGGCTTCAGCGTGACGCCGTGGCGCTGCGCCTGCCAGCCCACCTGCCGCCAGGTCCAGTCGCGTTTGGGGGCGATCTCCGCCGGGCCGAGCTGGCCCCAGTGCTTGAGCAGGCCGGCGAAGAGCACCGGCTGGTAGTCCACCACCACGCTGTGGCCCTGCAGCAGTTGCGGCAGGCGCTGGAAGGCCAGCCAGGCGTAGGGCGAGATCGGGTCAAACCAGAAGCGCAGCGGGGTCAGTGAGGAGGATGACATGGCAGCGAAAGGGGTTCAGTTCTGGGGCGGGACGGGCAGGTCGCGCCCGGGCAAGGCCAGCCAGACGGCCTGCCGCTGCACATCGCTCAGGCGCGACCAGGCGGCGATTTCGTCCAAGCTGCGGCGGCAGCCCAGACACCAGCGGCGCGCCTCGTCGAGCTGGCAGAGGTTGCGGCAGGGGCTGGCGACGCGGCCCTGGGCATCGCGCGGCACGGCCGGCGTTTCAGCGCGCATCGCCCGCCCCCCGGGTTGCCGCGGGAGCGGGAGCGGGTGTGGGCGTGGCGGCCTGCACCACGTCGTGCACCGGGGCGTCTCCGGTGAGGCGCACCAGTTCGTCGGGGGAGAGCGGGAAGACGCCGTTGGGGTGGCCGGCCGCAGCCCAGATGACGTCGAAGCGCTGCAGGTCCGCGTCGATCAGGATCACCGGCGGCGTCGCGTGCGCCACCGGCGAAACGCCGCCGATGGAAAAACCGGTGCTGCGCTTGACGAAGTCCGCATCGGCCCGGCCGATCGGCCCGACATGGACGGCCACCTTGCGTTCGTCCACCCGCCGGTCGCCGGAGGTGACCACCAGCACGGCGCGCTCGTCGGCCTTGCGGCGGAAGATGACGCTCTTGGCGATCTGGCCCAGCGCCACCCCCAGGGCGTCGGCCGCCTCCTGGGCGGTGCGGGCCGCCACGCTGAGAAACTGCGGCGCGTGCGGATGGCCCCGTTCGGCCAGCACGCGTCGCACACGCTGGAAGCCTTCGGGCAGGTCGGCGGCATTGCCGACGGCGGGGTCGGCGGAAGTTGGATCGGCCATGGTGTCGCGGCAGGGAAAGGACGGCGCCTGGCTGGAAAGTGCCGCGGCACAGACGTCGATGCGGGAAGATGGAGCATCTTCGCACGGGTTGCGCAGGCTGCCCGGGCCTGGGGCCGCTGAACCAGGGCGGACCGTCCGGATAATCTGCCGCGCCGCAGCGATCGTGCCGGCATCCTCTTCGATGAACCTCTCCCGCCTGCCTGACCCGCCTCCGGACTCCCGCATCGACAGCCGCGGCAAGCCGCCGCGGGTGGTGCTGGACACCTCGGTGGTGGTGACGGCGCTGATGTTCGGCGGCGGCCCGGCCGCCCGGTTGCGTGAGGCCTGGCAAAGCGGCCATTGCCGGCCGATGGTCTGCAAGGCCACGATGCTGGACCTGGGCGCCAACCTGGCGCACCCCCACCTGGGCCTGCTGCCGCAGGAGCAACGCCAGTTGCTGGGCGACTACCTGCCCTACACGCTGAAGGTGCGGGTGGCGCAGGCTGACGCAGACGCCGCGCCCGACGGAGCCACGGCGGCCATGGCCTTCGTGCGGCTGTCGATGGCCGGCCAGGCCCACGCGCTGGTCACCGGCGACGCCACCCTGCTGGCCCTGGGCAGCAAGCTGCACTGCCCGGTGCTGGCGCTGAACCACTTCATCGACCAGCTCGACAGGATGGCGATCACCCCACTGCCCCGACGCTCCCGCTTCTGAGCACCCCCAAGGGCCGGGCGATGCCCGTCCCGATCAGAAGCCGCCGAAGAAGCCTTTCAGCACCGTCAGCCACAGCGGCACGACCGCCGCAAAAGCCATGGTGGAAACGACGATGGTGCCGCTGGCCTCCACCTCCCGCGCCCGGTAGCGCTGCGCAAACAGCAGCGCGTTGCTGCCGGTGGGCAAGGCCGCGGCCACCACCAGCACCGCCAGCGGCAGCCCGTCCAGGCCGAAGCCCCAGTGCGCCACGCCCAGCACCAGCAGCGGCAGGGCGAGCATCTTCAGCGCGGACAGCCGCAGCGCCGTGCCCAGCTGTCCACCCATGCCATGCTGAGCCAGCGAGGCACCGATCAGCACCAGGCACAGCGGCACGCCGGCCTGGCCGACCATCTGCAGGGTCTGGTCCATCACCTGCGGCAGCGGCAGACCGGCGAGGTTCCAGGCCAGCCCGGCCAGCACCGGCAGCACCACCGGATGGATCACCGTCTGTCGCACCGTGCTGCCCAGAGTGGCCAGCAGGGAATGGGGCCGGCCGCTGTCGCGGGCGGTGGCATGGGCCAGGTCGGTCTCGACCAGCACGGTCAGCACGCTCAACAGGGTGAGCGCGTGCACACTGACGATGGCCACATGCAGGCGCAGTCCGGCCTCACCGAACAGCGCAGCGGAGAAGGGCAGGCCCATCTGCACGCCATTGCCGAAACTGAGGGTGATGGCCCGCGCCGTGGGCTCCGCTACCCGCGCCAGCGGCACGCCACCGGGACAGGTTCGGCGCAGACGGCGGCGCTCCCAGGCCCAGACGGCCAGCATCCAGCCCAGCACCGGGCCGAAATAGGCCAGCAGCAGACGCCAGGGCAACGCAGCCAGATCCACCCGCGCGGTGGTGCGGAACAGCAGCGCGGGCACAAAGATCAGGAAGGCAGCGTTGCCCAGGGCCCGCAGGCCGGCAGCGCCTTCCAGCCAGCCGCGCCGCACACCCACCCAGCCGAGCGCGATCACCGCGATCAGGCCGAGCAGGCGGAAGAGGAGCTCCAGGGTCATGGCGCGGCATCCTAGCCGCGGCAGGGCCCCCTCCTGCCGCGCCGCTCCCCTGTCAAGCGCGCAGGATCAGTGCAGCACCAGCAGCGGCAGCTTGGACCGCGTCATCACGTTCTTGGTGTGCGAGCCGAACAGCAGTTCGCCGAAGACGCCGCGGCCGTGCGTGACCATCACCACGAGATCGGCCCCGGCACGTTCCGCCGCCTCGACGATGGCGCGATCCACCTGCTGGGTGGTGGTGTGGTCGGCGCTGAACGCGATGCCCGCTTCGCCGCACAGGGTCTGGAACTTGTGAAGCACCGCCTGGGCATGCGCCTCGGACTTGGCCTCGTGCGACTTCACCTGTTCAGTGAAGACGCTGGGGTTGGTGCTGATGGTGGACATCGGCAGATCGGGCTCAGCCACAAAACCGGTGATGCGGGCCCCCAGCTTCTGGGCCAGCTCGATGCTGGAAGTCATCGCACGGACCGAGAGTTCGGAACCGTCGACGGGCACGAGGAGATGCTTGAACATAGGGTTTATCCCAAGTGAAGTGGCGCCACTCTAGGTCTCAAAACGGAATTGGAACTTGATCCGCGTCAGGATCGGGGCGCGATGGGGTTTGCTTTGCGCACGAAGGCAAGCGAGCTCGGGAACGGTTGCCCTGGAACAAGCCGGGGCACCCGTCGCGCCCGTACATTTTCATGATGGATATCAAGACTTGGAATTCGGTGCGATTGGCCGAGCGCATGCGGGGTCATCGGGTGCTGTCCCAGTTCGGATCGGAGGGTTGCCGAGCCCTGGCGGAACAATGGGAAGTCGGATCTGCCGCGGCCGATGACCTGGTTCTGGATGCCGACACCTGGGACCGGCAGCTGTGCTGGCTGCTGGAGGGTGAGCTCACGCTGGCACTGGACGACGGAGCAGCCACCGTGGCACTTCCGGCAGACGAACTCATCGGCGCGGGAACCATGGCCGGGCGCCTGGAGGGACGCTGGTCGGCCACCGCGGCACGGCCCTGTGTGCTGGCGCGGCTGCCGGTGGCCCGACTGTCTCCCTGGCTGCGCAAACTGCCCGGCCTGCAGTTTCACTTTCCGGGTCTGACCCCCACGGCGGACGATGAGGCCGCGGGCAGCCACCCCGTGTTGGGGGAGGTGCCGGGCAGCGATCTGCATCTGAGCCTGGTCACGCGGGCGGTGGGTTCGCTGGTGCGGCGCGCTCCGGTGCTGCTGGCGCCGGAAACCCCCATCCGGGAGGCGGCACGCCGGATGAGCGAACAGCGCATCTCGTCGGTGCTGATCGGGCAGCAGGATCACCTGTTCGGCCTGATCACCGACCGTGATCTGCGCAGCCGGGTGGTGGCGCAGGGCCTGGACATCGAACGCCCGGTGATGGACATCGCCACCCTGGCGCCGATGTGCATCGCAACGTCCGCACCGGCCTTCCACGCCATGCTGCTGATGGCCCGCCACAACATCCACCACGTGCCGGTGATGGACGACGGCAAGGTGGTGGGCATGGTCACCACCAGCGACCTGACCGAGCACTACAGCACCTCGGCGGTGTACCTGGCGCGCAGCATCCACTCCCAGGAGTCGCTGGAAGGGCTGGTGGGCTGTGCCGGCAAGGTGCGCGACCTGCAGCGCAGCCTCGCCGCTGCAGGGGCCACCGCCTACAGCAGCGGCCACATCATGACCGCCATCACCGATGCGTTCACCAGCCGCCTGCTGCAGCTGGGCGAGCGGCAGTACGGCCCTCCGCCGGTGGACTACTGCTGGGTGGCGGCAGGATCGCAGGCACGCCAGGAGCAGACCGCCAAGTCCGACCAGGACAACTGCATGGTGCTGGACAACGCCTACGACGAGGCCACGCATGGCGCCTACTTCGCCTCACTGTCCAGGTTCGTCTGTGACGGCCTGGACGCCTGTGGCTATGTGCACTGCCCGGGCGAGATGATGGCGATGACCGACAAATGGCGTCAGCCGCAGCGCCGTTGGCACGAGTACTTCCACCGCTGGGTGGACGAACCCGAGCCGATGGCACTGATGCTGACCTGCGTGTTCTTCGACCTGCGCGCGGTGTACGGCCGCGCCGAGCTGCTGGAGGATCTGCGCCGCGAGGTGCTGCAGCGCACCCAGGGCAACCGCATCTTCCTGGCCTACATGGTCAGCAACGCGCTGGGGCACACGCCGCCGCTGGGCATGTTCGGGCAGATCTCCACCGCACGCAGCGGCGAGCACCGCGGCACCATCGACCTCAAGCACAACGGCATCGTGCCGGTGGTGGACCTGGCGCGGGTCTATGCGCTGGCCGGCGGCCATCCGGCGGTGAACACCCACGACCGGCTGGAATCGGCCGGCGCCAGCCGCGAGGTCAGCGAGCAGGCTGCACACGACTTGCGCGATGCACTGGAGTTCCTCTCGACGCTGCGCATCCAGCATCAGATGCGCCAGATCGACCAGGGCCGTGCGCCGGACAACTTCCTCGACCCCGACACGCTGTCAAGCTTCGAGCGCCGCCGGCTCAAGGACGCCTTCGGCGTCGTGCAGAAGCTCCAGCAGGTCCTCAGCCAGCGCTACACCGCCGGCCGGTTCTGAAGGCGGCGCAGCCGCTGCGGGGGTGGGTCAATACTTCAACCGGGCGTAGTAGGTCTGCTGCTGCGCCTCGCGAGCCTGTCGCAGGGTGTGGATGCCCTTTTCCGCCAGCAGGGGGATCAGGCGAATCAGCACCTCGGCGGTGACCATCGCATCACCCAGGGCGGTGTGGCGGCCGATCACGGTGATCTCGAAGCGCTCGGCAATCGCCTCCAGCCGGTGGGATTCCTGGTTCGGATGCACCACCGCCGACAGCAGCAGGGTGTCGAGCACCGCATGGTCAAAGCGCAGGCCGGTGCGCTCCTCCTTGAGCTGCAGGAAGCGCATGTCGAAGGCCGCGTTGTGCGCCACCAGCACCGTCTCGTTGGCAAAGGCATGGAAGGCCGGCAGCACCTGCTCGATGGTGGGCTGGCCCTGCACCATCTCCGGCTGGATGCCGTGGATGGGAATGGACGCGGCGGGAATCGGCCGACAGGGGTCGACCAGCTGCTCGAACGACTCCTGCTTGATCAGCTTGCCGTTGAGCACCCGGGTGGCGCCGATCTGGATGATCTCATCGCCTTCGGACGGGTTGAGGCCGGTGGTCTCGGTGTCGAACACGGTGTAGACCAGATCGACCAGGCGACGCTCTTCCAGATCCTCATGGCTGCGGCGGGAAGCGAACAGATCGAAGTCGTAGTACTCCGGTCGGCTGTCGCTGTGCACATAGCCGGCCGCACCGGCGGCGGCCACCGCCGCCTGGGTGTCGGCCCCGGGCAGCAGGAAACGGAAAAAGGCCTGGTGACGCACCCGTTCGCGCTCGAACCAGAACTCGCCGCCGTGGCGCTGCACCACATCGCGCACCGACAGCTGGCTGCTGTGCTGGCCGCCGATCTGGATGCCGTCGATCTCCCAGCTCATCACCGTTTCGGTGCTCATCGACTGGCCGGTCCAGATCAGGTCGAGCTGCGCGCGCGCACCCACCGCCTGCAGGCGCAGCGCGAGCTGGCGGATGCCGTACTCCGACGTCAGCCGGTCGGCCAGATAGGCCAGCGCCAGCAGCAGCGAGTAGCTGTCCACCTTGAGCCAGACCGCTTCATCGACCTCGTCGGTCACCACGCGCAGGTTGGGCAGCTCTTCCAGGCGCCGGCGTGCCACCGCCACCAGATCGGCGCCGAGCATCTCCTCCAGCGGCCAGCGCGTGCCCATGTCCTGGGCGCTGGCCTGTGACCAGGCCTGCACACCGCGGATCATGCGCAGGGCCTCCGATCGCACCACGCCGAGGAAACGCTCCCGGGTGGGAGCATCCAGGTCGCTGAGGTCCAGCATCTCCACGGCGGCCTGCAGGTTGCCCAGGGCCGCGCGCTGACTCTCCATCAGCTCGTTGAGCTCGCGGTCACGGGCGGATTCCACCTCGAAGTCCCGGGTGATGTTGTCCAGCATCAGCACGAAGCCGTCGATGCGCTGTGTGCCGGCCGCGCCCGCGTCGGTCCCCGCATCCGTCTCACCCTGCGCCACCAGCACCGGACTGAGGTGAACGCGCAAGAGCTGGCCGCTGCCCGTGGTCGTGACGAACTGAGCCGACGGCCGTGCCTCACCCCGGGCCATGCGCTGCTGCACCCGCTCGATGGCGTGACTCACCAGGTGGCGGTCGAGCACCGAATAGACCGATCGGCCCAGACCGATCGCCTCGGCACCCCCGGCCAGTGCCAGCGCACTCGACAGGGCACGGAACTGCGCACGGGCCTGGCTGTTGTAGAGCAGGATGCGACCGTCCAGATTGCAGACCACCACACTCTGGCTGAGCTCGGACATCAGCGCAGCCAGGCGGTTGCGCTCCTGCTCCACATGGCGGCTGGCCTGGCGCACCTGCTCGGCCATGTCGGCGCGCAACTGGCGGCGCTGGGTGGCCAGATCGTTGAAGGCCTGGGCCAGCCCCTGCATGGCCTGCGTGCCGCGCGGGCGCACCTGGCGCTCCACGTCGGTGGACAACAGCACACGCGCCTCTTCGACCATGGCATCGGCCGGGCTGAGCCAGCGCTTCCAGGCCCAGTGCGCACTCTGGGCCGCCACCGCCGCGGCGGCCAGGAACACCACCACCAGCACCGGCAGCTTCGGGCCCAGCACGTCCACCAGCGCCTGCATCGCATCGGGCGGCAGGTCGGATCCCACCATCAGCGCCGACAACAGCCCCCAGACCAGCAGCCAGAGCACCCCGCCCGCGGCGCCCGCCACCAGCACCCGGCGAGCCCCGGGCAGCGGGCGTGCGCCGGCGCTCATTTCCCGGCTCCCAGCAGGGCACGCACCTTGTCCACCAACTCCCGGGTGGAAAACGGTTTGGTCATGTAGGCATTGGCTCCCAGTGCCAGGCCCTTGGCCACATCGGTTTCGCGCCCCT
This sequence comes from Burkholderiales bacterium, assembly GCA_016703325.1. Classification (GTDB taxonomy): domain Bacteria; phylum Pseudomonadota; class Gammaproteobacteria; order Burkholderiales; family Burkholderiaceae_C; genus Sphaerotilus. Next base: position 54,424 of record JADJCH010000063.1, read on the forward strand.
TGGCGGTCAGCAACAGGATGAGCAGTTCGGCATGGCGCTCATCGGCCCGCAGGGCCTGGCAGACCTCGAAACCGGTCTTGCCGGGCATCATCACATCCAGCAGCAGCAGGTCGGGCTGCTCCCGCTCCACCGCAGCCAGCGCCGCGTTGCCGTCGGCCGCCACGCTCACCTGGAAGCCTTCGCGCTTCATCAGGAACTCCAGCGACAGCAGGATGTTGGGCTCGTCGTCGGCGATCAGAATCTTGTGGCTCATGCATGTCTCCTTGGCCGCTGCGCGCCGCGCCAGGGACAGCGCCGCTGCGTCAGTTCAGCTGTGGTGCTTCGTTGGCGCCGTTCCAGGGTAACGTGAAGGCGAAACAGGCGCCTTGTCCATCGTCATCCTCCAGCCACATCCGGCCGCCGGAATGTTCAACGATCTGGCGGCTGATCGGCAGGCCCAGGCCGGTGCCCTGCGGGCGGTTGGTGGCATCCCCCCCCTGGCGGAACTTCTCGAAGATCAGCTCACGCTGATCCACCGGCACACCCGGGCCGTTGTCGCGCACCCGCACCGTCAGTCCCCGAGCATCGGTGACCAGGCTGAGGTGAACCTGACCGGCGCCGCGGGGCACGAACTTCGAGGCGTTGGACAGCAGGTTCATCAGCACCTGCATCAGCCGGTCCTCATCGGCCACCAGCGGGCGGACCGCTTCGGGCAGATCCAGGACCAGTCGGGCACCCCGTTCGCGAAACAGCTCGGCGGTGGTCTGAGCGGCACGTTCGATCAGGCGGCACAGGTCCACCTCGCTGTTGTGCCATTCGGCATGGCCGGATTCGATCTTGGCCATGTCCAGCACCTGATTGACCAGGCGGCCGAGCCTCTCGGTCTCCGCCACCACGATGTCGAGGAAGCGATGGCGGTCCTCGTTGGGCATGTCCGGGTCGTCGCGCATCATCTCCGACAGCGCGCGGATGGAGGTGAGCGGCGTGCGCAGCTCGTGCGTCACCGAGGACATGAAGTCGTCCTTCAGCCGGTCCAGGCTCTTGAGCTGCTCGTTGGCACTGCGCAGCTCCTCGGTGGCCCGCAGCAGCGAGGCCGACTTCTCCTCCAGCTCGCGCGAGTAGGCGCGCAGCTGCGAAGCCTCGTCGAGGATGCGCATCACATCGTCCAGGCCCAGCGGCTCCTCCTCCACCACCGACGCCACCGTGGCACGGGCCGAAGCGCTGCCGATGGCCCCGGCCAGCTGGGTCTCGACGAACTGCACCAGTTGCGCATCGGGAATCAGGCGCTGGGCGTCCTCCAGGCCGCGCGCTCGCGCATAGTCGGTGAACAGACGGGTGCTGCGCGGCACGCCGAGGAAGCGCTCCAGCAGGTGGCGCAGGTCCGCCACCTTGGCGCGGCCACGCCAGAACACCGGCGCGTCCCGCTGGCCGCTGCCGTGGGTGCGCGCGAACACATCCACGAACAGCAGCGCCTGGCCGGCCTCCTGGCCCGAGGGTGCGCGCCACAACGACAGTCCGACGTAGGCGACGATGTTGACCAGCAGGCTCCAGAACAGCGAATGCGTCAGGTTGTCCAGCCCGCTCAGGCCGAGAAACTGCTCCGGGCGCAGCCAGCCGATGCCCCAGGGCCCCTCCTGGATGAAGGTGGGCGACAGCCACCAGCCCGACTTGGCCAGCGAGGGCAGCATCAACGTGTAGATCCACAACGCAAACCCCGCCAGCAGCCCCGCCAGCGCACCGATGCGGGTGCCGCCGCGCCAGTAGAGCCCGCCCAGCACCGCCGGCGCGAACTGCGCCACCGCGGCAAAGCTGATCAGGCCGATGCTGACCAGCGCGTAGGCCTCGCCGGCCTGATGGAAATAGACGTAGCCCAGCAGCAGGATCAGCATGATCGCGCCGCGGCGCACCGCCAGCAGCACGCGGGTCATGTCGCGCTGCCGGCCGGCTTCGGCGGTGGCGAAGCGCCGCGTGCGCAACAGCCCCGGCAGCACCAGGTCGTTGCAGACCATGGTGGACACCGCGATCGCCTCGACGATGATCATGCCGGTGGCGGCCGACAGCCCGCCGACGAAGGCCAGCAGTGCCAGCAGCGACTGCCCCTCGGCCAGCGGCAGTGAGAGCACGAAGGTCTCCGGGTTCATGCGTCCCGCGCCGAAGTAGAGCAGCCCACCCAGCGCGATGGGCAGCACGAACAGGTTGATCAGCAGCAGGTAGAGCGGAAACACCCACACCGCGCGGCGCAGGTGACGCTCATCCACGTTCTCCACCACCGCCACCTGGAACTGCCGCGGCAGGAAGATCACCGACAGCAGCGACAGCAGCGTCAACGCGAACCACTGGCCGTAGGCAAACCCGGCCGGACCGTCCGGGCGCATCAGCGCCGCCAGTTCCGGCACCGCCAGGGCACGTCCAAAAAGGTCCGAGGGCCCGGCGAACAGCCCCCAGGTGACAAACACACCCACGGCCAGAAAGGCCGCCAGCTTGATGATGGACTCGAAGGCGATCGCCGCCACCATGCCCTCGTGGCGCTCGGTGTTGTCCAGGTGGCGGGTGCCGAACACCATCGTGAAGCCGGCCAGCGCCAGCGCGACATAGAAGGTGCCGTCGTTCCACCAGGCGCGCTGAGGCAGCGGCGGTGCCCTCAGAGGCTCGGTCAGCAGCGCGTAGCCGCTGGCGATCGCCTTGAGCTGCAGCGCGATGTAAGGGACGATGCCCACCACGGTGATCAGTGTAACCAGCCCGCCCAGCGTCTGGCTCTTGCCGTAGCGGCTGGCAATCAGGTCGGCGATGGAGGTGATGCGGTAAGCGCGCGAGATGCGGATCATCTTGCGCAGCAGGAACCAGCCCAGCACCATGGCCAGCGTCGGGCCGAGGTAGATCGGCAGAAACCAGACGCCGGTGCCGGCCGCCCGGCCCACACTGCCGAAGTAGGTCCAGGCGGTGCAGTACACCGCCATCGACAGCGCGTAGACCCAGGCGTTGTCGATCAGCGAGCGGCCCTGCGCGGCGCGCCGGTCGCCCAGGTGCGCCACCGCAAACAGCAGCAGCAGGTAGGCAAAGGAGACCGCGATGACCAGCGGGGCCGAGAGCATTTTGCGGCCGCTGCGCGGATCAGTCAGGCAACCGTTCGACCAGCCAGGCGGTGGCCACGATCAGCGCCGCCCAGATGCCGAACAGCGCCAGCGGAAACAGCGGCAGGCCGAAGACCTGCACATCCGCGCTCCACAACGCCAGCAGCGGAAAGTTCAGCAACAGCCAGCCCGCCGCAAAGACGGCCAGCAGACGCTGGGTACCGAGTGAGCGCAGCATGGCGGCAGCCCGTTGGGGAAGTTGGGGAACCACAGGCTCAGCAGCGCCGGTCGTCCCCCAGCGCTTCATCCAGTCCGGACGGAACCCGTCCAGACCGCTGGCCTTCAGTTGGACGCCGCCGAAGCAGGCACGGCAGCGCTGGCCGCGGCCGCACCGGAGGGGGCATGATCGGCCGCCGGGGCGTGGGAACCGACGCTGTGCGACTCGCCACTCATGTCGATGTCACCACCGCTCTTCATCAGGATGAACAGCGCGAGACCGGCGAAGACGGCAAAGCCGAGAGCAAGCTTCCACATGACAGGATTACCTCTATAGAACAAAGAACATGGGACTCAGCGCAAGCCGGGATGATGCCCTGCACGTACTGACAAGGGCCTTGCGCTCAGAAGAAGCACAAGCGCCCGAAGGGGCGCTTGGTCGCAGGGTCTGCAGGCCACGCCGGCAGACCCTGAGTGAAGCCTCACCCCACCGGGGCAGGCCTCCTGCCGCGAAATCAATCCTCGGCGTAGATGTCGACGTCCTTCGTTTCCTTCACGAAGATCATGCCGATCACGAAGGTCATCGCTGCGATGGTGATGGGGTACCACAGGCCGTGGTACATGTTGCCGTTCTGGGCCACCATCGCGAAAGCGATGGTGGGCATCAGGCCACCGAACCAGCCGTTGCCGATGTGGTACGGCAGTGACATGGAGGTGTAGCGGATGCGGGTCGGGAACAGCTCCACCAGCATCGCAGCGATCGGACCATAGACCATGGTCACGTAGATCACCAGGATGGTCAGGATGATCACGATCTTGACCTTGTCCACCTTGGCCGGATCGGCCTTGGCGGGGTAGCCGGCAGCCTTGAGCGACTCGGTCAGGTCCTTCTTGAAAGCCGCGATGGCCTTCCCGGATGCCTCGTCGAACTTGTGGCCCCCGGCGGTCAGCACACCGGTCGGCGGGGTCAGTTCCTTGTCACCGATCTTGACGACGGTGGGCGAACCAGCGGACACCGCCTCATTCACGTAGCTGGCGGAGTTCTGCGCCAGGGCGCGCTTGGCGATGTCGCAGGGGTTGGTGAAGTCCACCTCACGGGCGATCGGGCTGCCCTGGAAGGAGCAGGTGGCCGGGTCCGCCTTGACGGAGATCTGCGCGGTGGCCTGGGCCTTGGCCAGATCCGGGTTGGCGGCTTCGGTCAGCGCCTTGAACAGCGGGAAGTAGGTCACCACCGCCAGCGCGAGGCCGGCCATGATGATGGGCTTGCGGCCGATCTTGTCGGACAGGGTGCCGAACACCACGAAGAAAGGCGTACCGAGCACCAGCGAGACGGCCACCAGAATGTTCGCGGTGGAGCTGTCCACCTTGAGCACGTTGGCCAGGAAGAACAGCGCGTAGAACTGACCCGAGTACCAGACCACGGCCTGACCGGCCACCAGACCCAGCAGGGCCAGGATCACGATCTTCAGGTTCTTCCACTGACCGAAGGACTCGGACAGCGGAGCCTTGGAGGTCTTGCCCTCTTCTTTCATCTTCTTGAAGGCGGGCGACTCGTTCATCGAAAGTCGGATCCACACGCTGATGGCCAGCAGGAAGATCGACACGATGAACGGCACGCGCCAGCCCCAGTCGGCAAAGGCGGCCTCGCCGATGATGGTGCGGGTGCCCAGGATGACCATCAGCGACAGGAACAGACCCAGCGTGGCGGTGGTCTGGATCCAGGCAGTGTAGGCGCCGCGGCGGCCCTGCGGGGCATGTTCGGCCACGTAGGTGGCGGCACCACCGTACTCACCGCCCAGCGCCAGGCCCTGCAGCATGCGCAGCGCAATCAGGATCACCGGAGCGGCCACGCCGATGGTGGCGTAGTTGGGCAGCACACCGACGATGAAGGTCGCCAGACCCATGATCAGGATCGTCACCAGGAAGGTGTACTTGCGCCCGATCATGTCGCCCAGCCGGCCGAACACCAGCGCACCGAAGGGCCGGACGATGAAGCCTGCGGCAAAGGCCAGCAAGGCAAAGATGAAGCTCGACAGCGGATCCAGGCCGCCAAAGAACTGCTTGGCGATGATGACCGCCAGTGCACCGTACAGGTAGAAGTCGTACCACTCGAACACGGTGCCCAGCGACGAAGCGAAGATCACTCGCCGATCCTCGGCGCTCATCGGCGCCCCCGCGCCGGGTCGGCCCGCGGGAACTCTGGACATGTTGTCTCCTGTCTGGGAATGCCTTGCACCCCTTCAGGGTGGCCACGCACTTTCAGATCCAGTGCTTACCGCGTGCTGACGACAACGCCCCCGGAGGGATGGGGACTAACCCGAGCACTCAGCCCGTCCTTCAACCCGCCGATTTGGCCGCCGCCTTCTTGGCCGCGGGGCGCGCCGCCCGAGGCTCGAACTCGAACACCACCTTGCCTTCCTTCCTGTCGTAGACCAGGAAGGCCTTGAACTTGCGCTTGGTCTTGTTGGAGACGAAGCCGTCGAGCAGGCCGGTCTTGCCGGTGGCCAGCAGCTGGGTCATCTGCTCGTGGCTGACCGGTTGCTGCAGGATCACCGCACCGGTCTTGAAGTCGCAGGTGGCGTGCGCTCCCACCGCGTGTTCGCAGACGTAGTTCGTGCCGTGCTCGTAGACATGGCCCTTGCACTTGGGACAGGGGCCAAAACTCGGCTGGCCGCTGAAGTCCACCGGCTCGCCGTCGCCTTCGTCCTTCTTGGCGTCGTCACCGAAGTCGAACTCCAGCTTCCAGTTGTGGATCTCCTCGTCGCGCACCAGCTTCAGCTCGGCGGTGAAGGGCCAGCCCGCCTTGGAGCGGAAGCCCTCCAGCGGGCCGATCTTCTGGTCGCGCAGCAGCGCCTCGGCCTCGTGCAGCTCGAAGCTGCGCCCGGCCGGGATCTTGGTGATCGAGAAGCCGCAACCTTCGCCCTCAGCGCCGCGGGCGCCGGCCGCCGGGCCGCTCCCAAGGCCGGCGCCATCCCCTCGGGGGATCGGCGACGTACCCGTCGACGAGGGGCCGACATGACTGCCCACGCAGGCAAAGCGGCGGTAGTTCTCCTTGACCACGCCGCCGCAGTTCGGGCAGGGCGCGGACAGCGTGGCGTAATCGCCCGGGATGGTGTCGCGGTCGTACTCCTTGGCCTTCTTGACGATGCGCTGCGCCATGTCGGCGATGCCGTGCATGAACTCGTCGCGGCTGAGCTTGCCCTTCTCCATCTGGGCGAGCTGGTGCTCCCACTGGCCGGTCAGTTCGGGCTTGGTCAGGTCCTCCACCGCCAGGCCGCGCAGCAGCGTCATCAGCTGGAAGGCCTTGGCCGTGGGGATGAGCTCGCGCCCCTCGCGGTACATGTACTTCTCAAGGATCAGGCCTTCGATCACCTGCGCCCGCGTGGCTGGCGTGCCCAGGCCCTTCTCCTGCATCGCGGCCTTGAGCTCCTCGTCGTCGATGAGCTTGCCGGCGCCTTCCATCGCGCTCAGCAGCGTGGCCTCGCTGTAGCGCGCGGGCGGCTTGGTCTTCAGCGCGGCCTGGCGGACCTCCTCGGTGCGCACCGTCTCGCCGGGCTGCACCGGCACCAGGTTGGCGTCCTCGTCCTGCGCTTCCTTGCCGTAGACGGCCAGCCAGCCCGGGTTGACCAGCACCTTGCCGTTGGTCTGGAACTGCAGTTCCTGTGGGCGACCGTCGAGCCGGGTCGGCACCTTGGTGATGCGGGTGGTGACCATGAACTCGGCGCTCGGGTAGAACACCGCGATGAAGCGCTTGACCACCAGGTCATAGAGCTTGGCCTCGATCTCGGTCAGGCTCTTGGGTGCCTGCAGCGTCGGGATGATGGCGAAGTGGTCGCTGATCTTGCTGTTGTCGAAAATGCGCTTGCTGGGCTTGACGTAACCGTCGTTGAGCGCCTTGCGGGCGTGGCCGGCCAATGCGCGCAGCGGTCCGGGCAGGTCCTCATCGGCGATCATGGCCAACGTCTGTTTGGCCACGCCGACATAGTCTTCCGGCAGGGCGCGCGCGTCGGTCCGGGGGTAGGTCAGTACCTTGTGTTTTTCGTACAGCGCCTGGGCGATGGACAGCGTGGTCTTGGCACTGAAGCCGAAGCGCGAGTTGGCCTCGCGCTGCAGCGTGGTCAGGTCGTAGAGCAGCGGGCTGGCCTGGTTGCTGGGTTTGGCCTCCTCGGTGACCGTGCCGGTCTTGCCCCGCACCGCGTCGGCGATGGCGTTCGCCTCAGCCTCGGTCCAGAGGCGGTCGGCCCTGCGCTCAGCGTCGTCGTTCTTCTTGAACGCCGGGTCGAACCACTTGCCCTCGTACAGGCCTGCTGCCGCGCCGAAGTCGGCGCGGATTTCCCAGTAGGGCCGCGAGACGTGCTTGCGGATCTTCTCCTCACGCTCGACCACGATGGACAGCGTAGGCGTCTGCACCCGGCCCACGGTGGTGAGGAAGAAGCCACCGTCGCGCGAGTTGAACGCGGTCATCGCCCGCGTGCCGTTGATGCCCACCAGCCAGTCGGCTTCCGACCGGCTGCGCGCGGCCTGCGCCAGGCCCATCATCTCGGCGTCGCTGCGCAGCTTGTCGAAGCCGTCGCGGATGGCCTGCGGCGTCATGCTCTGCAGCCACAGCCGCCGGATCGGCTTGCTGCCGCTCTTGGCGCCCAGCGCGTACTGCTCGATCAGGCGAAAGATCAGCTCGCCCTCGCGCCCCGCGTCGCAGGCGTTGATGATGGCGGTGACGTCCTTGCGCTTGATCTGCTTGACCACCGCACTCAAGCGGGCCTTGCCCTTGTCGATCGGCTCCAGCTCGAAGTGCGGCGGCACCACCGGCAGGTGCGCGAAGCTCCACTTGCCGCGCTTGACGTCGTAGGCCTCCGGCGCACGGATCTCCACCAGATGGCCCACCGCGGAGGTGACGATGTACTGCTCGCTCTCGAAGTGATCGGCGTGCTTCTCGAACTTGCCCGCGACCGGGGTCAGCGCCCGCACGATGTCCTGCGCGACCGAGGGTTTTTCTGCAATGACCAGTGACTTGCTCATGGGAAGGAAATCCGTCGTACCTGATGTTCGAGTTGATCTGCGGCTGCAACAGCAACCGGGACAGCCGATCGATCGGGTCCGCACCCTCTCTACAATCCGCCCCGCACGCGCCCAGGCCCGCGCTCATGCGCGCTCACACACACGCGCACCCACACCCCCCAATCTAACCAAAATTCAGGTTGACCATGCCTTCCTCCCGGCCACAACCCGTCCAGCGCCGCAGCGCCACGACGAAAGCGGCTGCCCCGGCCACGCCGGCCGGCACGGGTGGCCGGCGCATCCAGGTGCGGCTGTCCTCGGTGCACGGCAAGGGCGTGTTCGCGCTGCAGACCCTGCGCAAGGGCGAGCGCATCATCGAATACAAGGGCGAGGTGATCGACTGGGAGGAGGCGCTGCGCCGCCACCCGCACGACCCGAGCCAGCCGAACCACACCTTTTATTTCCACATCGACAGCGGTGATGTGATCGACGGTGCGGTGAACGGCAACTCCGCCCGCTGGATCAACCATTCCTGCGCACCCAACTGCGAGGCCCAGGAAGAAGACGGCCGGGTCTACATCCACGCACTGCGCACCATCAAGCCCGGCCAGGAGCTGTCCTTCGACTACCGCCTGGTGATCGACGAGCGCTACACCCCGAAGCTCAAGAAGGAATACGCCTGCTGGTGCGGCGCCAAGACCTGCCGCGGCACCATGCTCGGGCCGAAGCGCTGAGCCATGCCCCTGCCGAGTGATCTGCCCAAGCTGGCCTGGCCGGTGCACGCGCTGGAGGCGTCGCTGCAGTCGCTGCTGCCCGGTGTGCGGGTGGAAGGGGTCGGTTCGATCGGCTCGACCAACACCGAGCTGGTGGAGCGCCGCCGCCTGCTGCCGCCAGGCGAGTGCCCCCCACCCACCCTGCTGGTGGCCGAAGCCCAGACCGCCGGGCGTGGCCGCCTGGGCCGCAGCTGGACCTCCGCGCCGGGCAGCAGCCTGACCTTCTCGCTCGGGCTGGAGCTGGCGCCGGCCGACTGGGGCGGGCTGTCATTGGCCGTGGGGCTGGCGGTGGCCGAGGCCCTGGCCGATCTGCCCGGCGGTGATCGCGTCGGCCTGAAGTGGCCCAACGACCTCTGGCTGCGCGGCGAAGACCGCAAGCTGGCCGGCATCCTGGTGGAGGCCCAGGCGGGCGCGCACCTGAGCGGAGCGCGGTGGACCGTGGTGGGCATTGGCATCAACGTCCTGCCGCTGCACGGCAGCGGATCAGGTTCGGGCAGCGATGAAGGTTTCCGCAGTGGCTACGCCTGCCTGCAGGAGCTGGGGGAACCGTCCGCCCCGCAGGCACTGCTGCGCATTGCGCCGCTGCTGCTGCGTGCGCTGCTGCGCTTCCAGGCCGAAGGGCTGGCCCCGCTACTGGCCACCTGGGCCCGGCGCGACGTGCTGGCCGGCCGACGTGTGACGGCAGGCGAGCGGCAGGGAGTGGCCGAAGGCATCGATGCCGGCGGCGAACTGCTGCTGCGCGACGACGCAGGAACCCTGCACCGCATTGCCAGCGGAGAAGTGAGCGTGCGCCCATGCTGAAAGGCCTGATCGCCGCGCTGCTGGCCGCCAACCTCGGTTTCCTGGCCTGGAGCCAGGGCTGGCTGGCCCCCCTGGGCCTGGCGCCGCACAGCGGGCGGGAGCCGCAGCGGCTGGCCCACCAGGTGCATCCGGAGGACCTGCAGGTGCTGCCGCCGCAGACCCTGGCCCGGCGCACCCCACCGCCGGTGTGCGTGGAGAGTGGCCCCTACAGCCCGGCCGAGCTGCAGCGCGCCGAAAACGTGCTGCGCAACGCATTGGCCGAGGGCAGCTGGCAGCGCATCACCCGCGAGCGCCCGGGTCAATGGATGGTCTACATGGGCCCCTACACCCGCCTGGACCTGATGCAGCGCCGCATGGACGACCTGCGCAAGCAGCGCATCGCCTTCGAGGAGGTGCGCAACATGCCCGACTGGGAACCGGGGGTGCTGTTTGGCCGCTACGGCGTCGAGGCCGATGCCCGTGCCCACCTGACCCGGTTGCAGGCCTTGAAGGTGAAGTACGCGCGGGTGGTGCGGCTGGTGCCGCCGACCACGGTGCACACGCTGCGCCTGCCGCGCGCGGAAGCCGCCGTCCAGGTGCAATTGCCGCAGTGGCGCGAGGCCATGGGCGGCAAGGCCTGGACGCCCTGCAGCAGCCCCTGAACCACCGGCCGGTGGGTCGCTGGCCGGCACGCCGAATCAGGCCACCTGCACCTGGATCCTGCGCGGCTGGGCCTGCGCCACCTTCGGGAGGGTGATGCGCAGCACACCCTGGTTCATCTCGGCGCCGATGCGATCGGCATCCAGCTCCTTGCTCAGCGTGAAGGTGCGGCGGTAACGCGACAACGTCACCTCGACATGCCCGGGCTCCAGGCCCTGCGGCAGGGGCAACTGCAGCTCGGCTTCGATGAAGAGCTGGTCACCATCCACCCGCAGCTGCAGGCGCTCCTTCGGCACCCCGGGCAGGTCGGCGTAGAGGGTGATGCCGGCGGCGTCCTCGATCACATCCACCGGCGGCAGCAGCGCAGGCTCCTGGCGGGCGGGCGTTTTGGCGGGGGCATCACGGTCGACAACGGTGTTCATGATGGAACTCCTGGGATTCAACGGATTCGGGAAGATCGGGCACCGGCCCTCAATGCACTTCGATGCGGCGCGGCTGGGCGGCGCTGCGGCGCTGGATGCTCACCTGCAGCACCCCGTCGCGGTAGTTCGCCTGAACCGCCTCCGGGTCGATGTCGTCGGGCAGGCTGACCACCCGGCGGAAGCGTCCTTCAAAGCGTTCGTTCAGGTGCAGCGTGGTCTTCTCGCTGCCCTTCAGCCCGGCGCGCTCGCCCGACAGCGTCAGCACGCCCCGCTCCAGCTGCACATCGATGCTCGCCGGGTCCATGCCGGGGGCAAAGGCCACCACCTCCACCGAGGTGGGCGTGCTGCCCACGTTCAGCGCCGGATAACCGCCGCGGCCCAGGCCCCGGATGCCCGGCGAGGGCTCCACATGGCCCTGCAGCTCGCGCTGCAGGCGGTCGAAGTCGGCGAACAGATCGCGCGGGAACAGGCTGCGGTAGAACATGGCGCACTCCAGGACGGTGGGTGGGGAAGGCGGCCTGCGCATCACACGACAGGCCTGCCGGCACCCCACAGTTAGGGCCGCCCTGCACAGCTTTCAAGGGCCCCGCGAGGCTCAGCCGTGCTGGATCGCGATGGTCTTGACGGTGGTGAAGCCGCGCAGCCCCTCGAAGGCCTTCTCCCGGCCGTGGCCGGAATGCTTCACGCCGCCAAAGGGCAGTTCCACCCCGCCACCGGCGCCGTAGTTGTTGATGAAGACCTGGCCGGAGTCGATGCGCCGCGCCAAACGCAGCGCCCGGCCGATGTCGCGGGTCCAGACCGCGGCGGTCAGCCCGTAAGGCGTGTCGTTGGCCAGCCGAACAGCCTCCTCCTCGCCGTCGAAGGCAAAGGCCGCCAGCACCGGGCCGAACACCTCCTGCTGCGCGATGCGGTGGCTGTGCGGCACCCCGCCCAGCAGCAGCGGCGGGAAGTACCAGCCGCCCCGAGGCGCCGCAGGACTCAGCTGCGCACGCGCCACCACCTGGGCGCCCTCCTCCATCGCAGCGGCCACCAGGCTCTGCACCCGCTCCAGCTGGCGGTGGTTGATCAGCGGGCCGCAGTCCGGCCCACGCTCGCTGCCGTCGCGGCCCGGGCCGGTCACCAGCGCGGCAAAACGCTCGGCCAGCCGGGCCATCACCCTGTCGTAGATGGGCCGCTCGATCAGCACCCGGCTGCCCGCCGAACAGGTCTGCCCGGCGTTCTGCACGATGGCGTTGACCACCACCGGCAGGGCAGCCTCCAGGTCCGCATCGGCAAACAGGATCTGCGGTGCCTTGCCGCCCAGCTCCAGCGTCACCGGCACATGGTTGACCGCGGCGGCCTGCGCCACCCGCGTGCCGGTGCCGGTGGAGCCGGTGAAGGAGATGTGGTTGAGCCCCGGGTGCGCCGCCAGCGCCGCACCCGCCTCGCTGCCCAGGCCGGTCACCAGGTTCAGCGCGCCCGGCGGCAGGCCGGCCTGCAGCGCCAGCTCGGCCAGCCGCAGCGTGCTCAGGCAGGCGTCCTCCGCCGGCTTGACCACGCAGGCATTGCCGGCGGCCAGCGCGCCGCCGACACTGCGGCCGAAGATCTGCGCCGGGTAGTTCCACGGAATGATGTGGCCGGTGACGCCGAAGGGCACCCGCAGCACCATCACCGTGCTGCCGGCGGCGTAGGGAATCGTCTCGCCGTGCAGCTTGTCGGCCGCGCCGGCGTAGTACTCGAAGTAGCGCGCGCAGGCGGCAATGTCCACCCGCGCCTGTCCGATGGGTTTGCCCGCATCCCGGCTCTCCAGCTCGGCCAGCTCGGCGCGGTGCTCCAGCACCAGCGCCGACCAGCGCAGCAGCACCCGGCCGCGTTCGGTGGCGGTCATGCACCCCCAGTCGCCCTGGAAGGCCCGCCGCGCCGCCACCACCGCAGCGTCAATGTCGGCCGCATCGCTGCGAGCGATGGTGGCAAAGGGTTGGCCGTCGGCGGGGTCGATGACCTCCAGCACGCGGCCGCTGCCGCTGGGGACGCTGCGGCCGTCGATCAGGTTCTGCCAGGTTTGCATGGGTCCGTTCCGGTCACTTCAACAGCCTTCCATGCTCCTCCAGGCGGAGGCATTTGCCAACCCGGCACACCCCGGGAAGCGGGCGAAGCTGGGCTAGCATGCGCGGGGCCATTTGAGGCCATTTGAGGCCATCTGAGGCCGTTACCGGACAGCCTCATGCCCATCGCCCGCCGACCGCCCCCAGAAGGAGACTCCCCATGAAATTCGAAACCATCGCCGTCCACGGCGGCTACAGCCCCGACCCCACCACCAAGGCGGTGGCGGTGCCGATCTACCAGACGGTGGCCTACGCCTTCGACGACACCCAGCATGGCGCGGACCTGTTCGACCTGAAGGTGGCAGGCAACATCTACAGCCGCATCATGAACCCCACCAACGCCGTGCTGGAGCAGCGCCTGGCGGAGCTGGAAGGGGGCATCGGTGCGCTCGCGGTGGCCTCCGGCATGGCGGCGATCAGCTACGCGATCCAGACCATTGCCGAGGCAGGCGACAACATCGTGTCCTCGTCCACCTTGTACGGCGGCACCTACAACCTGTTTGCCCACACCTTCCCGCAACTGGGCATCGAGGTGCGTTTTGCCGACCCGCGCGACCCGGCGGCCTTCGCGGCGCTGATCGACGAGCGCACCAAGGCGGTGTTCTGCGAATCGATCGGCAACCCGCTGGGCAACATCACCGACTTTCAGGCGCTGGCCGATGTGGCCCACGCCGCCGGCGTGCCGCTGATCGTGGACAACACGGTGCCTTCGCCCTACCTGTGCCGGCCTTTCGAGCACGGGGCGGACATCGTGGTGCATTCGCTCACCAAGTACCTGGGCGGCCACGGCAACTCCATCGGCGGGGTCATCGTGGACTCCGGCAAGTTCCCCTGGGCGCAGCACAAGGCGCGTTTCCGTCGGCTGAACGAGCCGGACGTGAGTTACCACGGCGTGTGCTACACCGAGGCCCTGGGGGCGGCTGCCTACATCGCCCGCGCCCGGGTGGTGCCGCTGCGCAACATGGGCGCGGCATTGAGCCCCTTCAACGCCTTCCTGATCCTGCAGGGCATCGAGACGGTGGCCCTGCGCATGGACCGCATCTGCGCCAACACCCTGGCGGTGGCGCAGTTCCTGAAGGCGCACCCGAAGGTGAAGTGGGTCAACTACGCCGGCCTGCCGGACCACGCCGACCATGCGCTGGTGCAGAAGTACATGGGCGGTCGGGCCTCCGGCATCCTGACCTTCGGGGTGGACGGCGGCCGTGAGGGCGGTGCCCGCTTCCAGGATGCACTCCAGCTGGTGACCCGGCTGGTCAACATCGGCGACGCCAAGTCGCTGGCCTGCCACCCAGCCTCCACCACCCACCGCCAGCTCAACGACGCGGAGCTGGCCAAGGCGGGCGTGACGGTGGACACCGTGCGGCTGTCGATCGGCATCGAACACATCGACGACCTGATCGCCGACCTGTCGCAGGCGCTGGACGCGGCCTGACCCCGGCCTGCGCCGCCCGGCTCGAGTCCGGGGTCAGGCCGCAAGGTGGAAGCGCACCGAGCGCACCGCGGCCTGCTGATGGCGGTGCTGCGGGGCCGGTGCATCACCCTGCGGGTCCGCACCGATCCAGTCGCGCAGGGCGCGCATCTCGCGGGCGATGTCGCCCAGGCGCTGACTGCGCTCACCGCGGTCATCGCGGGCGATGGTCACCGACGCTGCGGCGGGCTCAGCCTGCGTCGGCCTGTACTCGACGGCGGGGGGGGCTTCCTGTTCAGACACCGCCGGCACCACCTGAGCGGCTGCAGCCACCCGACGGCAACGCTCCATCCAGGCCACCGTGCCGAGCATCAGGCACAGGCTGGCCCAGATGCTGCCGCGGGCCAGATCGGCCGCCTGGGCAATGGCCCGGTCGTAGTCCTCGCGCACCTGCTGCAGCGCGGGTGCCGCGGGGTCGGCCGGGATGAGCCGCTCCTGCAGGGCGGCGGTCTGCCGCTCCAGGCTGGCGCGGGTGCGGGCCGCCGACTCCAGTCGATCCACCGCCAGCGTCATCCCGACCCCGCTCGCCAACGCTGCCGCGAGCAGCACTCCCAACGTGGCGCCTCGCGCCGAAACGACGTGCACACGCGGCCGTATGGCCTTGGAGAACAGGCCGTCCCGAGGCCAGGAGAGGGTGCTGGACATGGAGAGGTTCCTCGTCTGTGGAGTGGATCCGTGAGGCTTGCACCGTCGCCGGAAGGCACGATGGATCGCCTGGGCACATGGTGCGCCACAAGCGGGCCGGACTTGAAGTGAAAAAACGACCTGTTTGCTACCCAGTTCTCCCACAGCGATGCGCAGCGTGCAAAGCTTTGCGGCAGATTTGAAGATCCGCCGAACTGCGGCAGCGAAATCCGGAATTTCCAGCCTCAGGCGCGCCGCACAACGGCCGAATATCCACTGCGTCCATGGTCCGGAAAAAGGGTCGATGGACTCCGTCTTGCCACCCAATGCATCGACAGCGCCCTCTGGCAGCCGCCGATCGGGAGTCCCGTCCATGAAGTCACCGTCCCTGTCCACCCGCCTGTGGTTGCCTGCGCTCATTGCCACTGGCGTCATCGCCGTCATGGCTTTCGCCATTGCGGCCCGAACACAGGACCAGATCCAGGCAGGTCAGGTGGTGCAGAAGGCCCACCTGGACAGCATCGAGCAGGCGGCCCGCTGGGCGGGCCTCACCGATGCCAACGCCGCTCGGGCAATCGCTGCTCTCAGCACCGCCGATGCCAGCCTGAGAGCGGCGCTGAAGCCGGACATGGAGGCCACCACCGAGAAGATCTCGCAGATCCAGAAGTCCATCGAAAGCAGCGCCACCTCCGAAGCGGAGAAGGTCTCGCTGGCCAAGGTGGCTGAAACCCGCAAGGCCTACGTCGGCCTGCGCAAGGAGGTCCTGGCCGGCATTGCAGACTCAGCGGCTTCGCCTGAGCAGGTGCAGGCCGTGCGCAATCACCTCGCGGCCTACCTGGAGGCACAACGCGCCTTCGTGGCCCTGCAGCACCGGCTGGCCGATCAGCATGCACAGGCCATCGCCGCCCAGCGCATGAACACGGTCTACGGGGTCATCCTGATCATGCTGGTGCTGTCGGGCTTCCTGTTGTCGGCCACCGGACTGGCCATTCGCTCTATCGTGCCGGCCCTGCGCCGCGTGCTGCAGAGCATCGAACGCATCGCCGCTGGCGATCTCACTGTGCGTGTGGACACCGATCGCCAGGACGAGATCGGTGACCTGATGCACGGTCTGGACACGATGACGACCTCGCTGCGCCACCTGGTCGGAGAAGTCCGTTCCGGCGCGGCCGGCATGCAGATCGCCAGCGCGGAGATCGCCACCGGCAACGCTGACCTGTCCAACCGCACCGAGCAGACCGCCGGCAGCCTGCAGGAAACCGCCGGCTCCATGTCGCAGCTCACCAGCACGGTGCAGCAGAGCGCCGAGGCCGCCGCCCAGGCCAACCAGCTCGCCTCGTCCGCCGCCGACGCCGCCCAGCGCGGCGGGCAGGTGGTCAGCCAGGTGGTGAGCAACATGGACGAGATCGCCAACTCCAGCCGCAAAATTGGCGACATCATCGGCGTGATCGACGGCATCGCCTTCCAGACCAACATCCTGGCGCTGAATGCCGCGGTGGAAGCCGCCCGGGCCGGCGAACAGGGCCGCGGCTTTGCGGTGGTGGCCGGGGAGGTGCGCGCGCTGGCGCAGCGCTCGGCCGGTGCGGCCCGCGAGATCAAGTCGCTGATCGGTGCCTCGATGACGACGGTCGAGCACGGCAGCAAGCTGGTGCAGGACGCCGGCAGCACCATGACCGAGCTGGTGGCCTCGGTGCGGCGCGTCTCCGACATCATCGGCGAGATCACCGCCTCGGCCACCGAGCAGAACGACGGCATCCGCCAGGTCAACCAGGCCGTCACCAGGCTGGACGAAATGACCCAGCAGAACGCCGCCCTGGTGGAAGAAAGCGCCGCCGCGGCCGACAGCCTGCGCGAGCAGGCCCAGCGCCTGAACGGCCTGGTGCAGAAGTTCGAGATCGGCCAGGAACCCGGCAGCGGCCCGGGCAGCAGCAGCATGGGCAGCAGCAGGCCGTCCTTCAGCTCCGCGCCGCCGAGCGCAGCCAGAGCCCGGCCCGCCCCGCCATCGGTGACCCCGCTGCCGGCCCGGCCGCTGGCAACGGTGTCGAGCCCCGCGGTCGGCACGGCCGCAGCTGCAATGGCAGCTGCTCCTGCACCTGCTCCGGCACCCCGCAAGGAAGCGGCCACCACCGCCCCGAGCGACGACTGGGAAACCTTCTGACGCGCTCCTCGGCACAGGCCTGCGCCTCACCGAACCTCACACACCCATCCTCCCCCGGACCGGTCTGACACCAGACCGGCTCCGTTTCACCAGCGCGCTGCGACTCCCCGGTCGGCGCGCTGATTTTTTGGGGCCCGCTTGCCCCGTGCATCCGCGCCGTCCTGTCACCGTGTGGGGACGGTCTGCGAGATGCGCAGCTTTTCGGCCGAATCTTCGCGCTTGCGCGGCGGCCTCGGTTCATAGACTGCGTCGATCCATCCTCCCTGACCCGGAGGATCCTGCGCCCTACTGCGTTCCATGCCCCATGAACACTCCCGACGACCTCAGTGCCCACATGCGCAGCGTCCTGGCTGCCGAGCGCGACCTGCGTGACCTGGGGGTGGTGTGGCAGATGATCGAATCCAGCGCTGCCATCAGCTGCCCGGACGAGGCGGCCAGCATCCTGCCCACCCTGATCCAGACGCGTGAACGCTTCCAACGCCTGCAGTCCCGCCTGATCGAGCGCATGGCCGGCGAATACCGTGCCGAGCTGGAGGACGACCTCACCGCCAAGGCACAGTGCGCCATCGACATCCTGGTGCGCAACCTCTACGAGCGCACCGCCGACGTCGGTTTCCTGGCCACCGATGACGGGGTACGGAGCTTCTGCGCCGAAGTGGGTGCCAACACAAACTCCACCGGCAGCGATGAAACCCGCATCGCGATGCGCCAGCGCCTGTGCGACTACCAGGCCAAGTACAGCGTCTACGACGACATTCTGCTGCTGGGCAGCGACGGCCGCGTGCTGCTGCGCCTGGACGAAGCCGGTACCCTGACGCACAGCGGCGACCCGATCGTCGCTGCCGCCCTTCAGGCCAACGGCTGCGTGGAGCGCCATGCCCCCAGCGACCTGGCCGCCGACGGCCAGCCGGCGCTGCTGTACGGCCACCGCATCGTGGACGAACGCAGCGGCCAGGCCATGGCGGTGCTGGTGCTGCGCTTTCGCTTCCAGGACGAGATGCAGCGCATCTTCAGCGACGTGGCCGACGAGCGCCACCAGATGGCCCTGCTGCTGCTGGATGACCAGCATCGCGTCATCGCCAGCGACGACACCGCCCACGTGCCCATCGGCGCACGCATGCGTGCGGTGCCGGCGGGGCAGGTGGCGCTGACCACCTTTGCCGGCCGGGAGTACCTGGCCGTGCGCTGCCGCACCCACGGCTACCAGGGCTACCAGGGCCCCGGCTGGGAAGCACTCGCCATGGTGTCCCTGCTCACGGCCTTCCGCCAGCACGCAGGGCGGGACGAGGAAGACCCCAGCACCGTCCCGCTGGACAACGAGGAACTGCGCGCCATCGGCCACGAGGCGGACGCCATCAACCGCGACCTGCGCCGGGTGGTCTGGAACGGCCGCCTGGGCAGTGGCGGCGCCGGCGCAGAGGCGCTGCGGCAGGGCGACGCCAACCGCCTCAAGGCCGTGCTGGCCCAGGTCAACAGCGCCGGCCAGCGCACCCGCGCGCGCGTCAGCCGCGCCACCCGGGAGCTCTACCGCACCGCCCTGGCCCGCACCCGCCACCAGGCCACCGACCTGGCCCGCCTGGGCGCGGACGTGATGGACCGCAACCTGTACGAGCGCGCCAACGACTGCCGCTGGTGGGCCCTGTCCCCGGCGCTGCAGCGCAGCCTGTCCGAAGGAGCGGCCGCCGATGGCGATCCCTCACGGCAAGCCAACGACATCAACCGCGTGCTGGACCACATCCACCGCTTGTACACCGTCTACAGCCGGCTCGCGGTGTTCGATGCCGCAGGCCTGCTGCGCGGCTGCTCCGGCAGTGCAGACGCAGCGCTGCAGATCGGCCAGCCCATCGACGCGCGCTGGCTGGAGGCCGTGCGCGGCCTCACCGACCCGCAGCGCTACGCAGTCAGCCCCTTCGAGGACTGCAGCCTGCACGACCAGGGCCCCACCTACGTCTACCTGGCCGCCATCCGCACGCCAGGCAGCCAGGCCCTGCTGGGGGGCATCGCCATCGTCTTTGCCGCGGCCCGCGAGTTCGGCACCATGCTGCGGGAGGTTCTGGCCGACCGGGTCGGGATGGCCGCGTTCGTCGACGCCGGCGGCCAGCTGCTGGCCACCAGCCACCCTGAGCTCGCAGGAGGCGCGTTGCTCAACTTCGCCGGCGAACAGGCCCTGGTGGAACACGAGGGCACCCACTACGCCTGCGCCCGCGTGCGCTGCAGCGGCTACCGGGAGTTCAAGCGCAGCGACGGCTACGACAACGGCGCCAGCGCGATCGTCGCGCTGCGCCTGGGCAACGCGGAACGCCGCCGCACCGCGCTGGGCGAAGAGGTGATGCTGGCGCCCACCCTGCCGCAGCGCCGCTGGTCGATGGAGGTGGCCGTGTTCCAGGTCGGCGCAGCGCGTTATGCCCTGCCGGCCGAGGCGGTGCTCACCGCACTGACGCCGAAGAACCTGGTGCGCACCCCCAGCACGCGCCCGCTGGCTGTGGGGCTGCTGGAAGTGACCGAAAGCGAGCGCACCCGCCTGGTGCAGGTGATCTGCGCGCGCCGCCGGTTCGGCGTGCCCTACCCGCCCCGCTCCACCGACGGCGTGGTGCTGGTGCTGCGCTCCCCGCAGTGCCCGGAGCTGCCGGCCGTCGGCCTGCGGGTGGACGACGTGCTGGCCGTCATCAGCGTGGACCGCCGGCGCCTGCACCCGGCCCCGCAGGGCCTGACCCAGTTCGCCTCCTGGATGAGCGGCCTGCTGGACTGCGAAGTGCAGCGCCTGGGCGACGAACAGATCCGCACCGTGCTGCTGCAGTTGCTGGACCCGCGCCAGATCTGCGCCGAGATCCTCGGTGCGGTGGACGCCCCGGACCCCTGGGCCCGGGAAGACGGCGGGCCGCCGGCCTCGCTCGGCCACCCCCTCAACCGAGCGGCCGCTGCAGCGGCGACACTCGCGGCATGACCCAGACCACCCGCGACCCCATCGACGGCAACCAGCTTCCCCTGCCCGACAGCTTCCGCCAACTGCACCTGGACGGGTGCGGCCGCCTGCAACTGCCGGTGGCCGAACTGCTGCAGCGCGCCGAACTCTGCGAAGACCTGGCCCTGCAACTGCAGGACAGTGCCCGGCACATCCACTTCGACCTCGGCGTGGCCGAGGAGGACGTGCTCGGCCGCCTCCACGCCGGCCTGGCCACCCCGCAGGCCGAGCTGCGCCCCGGCGAGGCCGAGTGGGTCACCGCCCGGGTGGCCGAACTGCTCGACTGGCTGGACCGGCTGCCGCAGGAACTGCTGCCGCCCACACGGCCTGCACGCTGAGGGCCGACTTCAGCCCCCTGCGCCGGACCGGCGGAAAGCGGCGGAAAGCGGCAGGAAGCGGCAGGAAACGGCGGAAAGCGGCCAGTCTGCGCGCGCTCACTTGCCCTGGGCGGCTGACTCCGGCTCGCTCAGGAAGATCTCCACCCGGCGGTTGCGGGCGCGGCCCTCGGCGCTGGCGTTGTCTGCCACCGGCTGGTTCTCGCCGCGGCCGGCCACACCGATGCGAGAGGCCGGCAGCCCCTGGCGCTGCAGGTGCTCGCGCACACTCTCGGCTCGCTCCAGGCTGAGGGCGTTGTTCAGCGCCTGGCTGCCGGTGTTGTCGGTGTGGCCCACCACCTGCACCCGCATGCCCGCGTCC
This sequence comes from Burkholderiales bacterium, assembly GCA_016703325.1. Taxonomy (GTDB): domain Bacteria; phylum Pseudomonadota; class Gammaproteobacteria; order Burkholderiales; family Burkholderiaceae_C; genus Sphaerotilus. Next base: position 75,315 of record JADJCH010000063.1, read on the forward strand.
AAACCGTGGGCAAACTGGTTCAGCAGGCCGGCCATGTCCGGCTTCACCGCGGCGCGGCCGACATCGAAGCTGTAGTCGGCCGGGATGTTCAGCTTCAACTGGTTGTCCGCCGTGCGGACCACATCCACCCCGGTGCCGCGGGTGGCCTGCTCCATGGCACGCTGCTTGTCCTGCATGCGTTTGGTCCAGAGGTTGCCCGCCACCGCACCGACCACCCCGCCCACCACCGCTCCCTTGCCGGCCTTGCCGCCGGTGGCCGAGCCGATGATGGCCCCGCCCACCGCACCGATGGCCGCCCCTTTGGCCGTGCCCTGCTCCCGCTCGCTCATGCTCTCGCAGCCCGCCAGCCCCCAGGCCACCGCACTGCAGGCCAGCAGCAGCGCCACCGAGCGCGACCGGGCCGGTGGCCCGCGACGAACGGGGCCGGTGCCTGGCAGCGCTGCTGGGGCACCGACAAGGGAAGAAACCAGTGGGACAGCGGACATGGACTTGTGCATCAGAGAACTCCTGTGAAATACGGCGCCCCAGGCGCCGATGACCCCGATCTTGGGGCGATGCTGCATTGCACAAGCAACGACCCGAAACCCCGGGGCGAGTTCCCGGACGCCTGTAACCCGCGGGTTGCGGGTCTTTCGCGGGGTGACAGCAGGCGCGGAGCCGGTCCGGCCTACCCGGCCGCCTTCAGCAGCGCCGCCAGCTGCGCCTCCTCCAGCGTCTCGCGCTCCAACAGCTGCGCCGCCATGGCCTCCAGCGTGGGGCGATGGCGTGCGAGCAGGTCGCCGGCCCGGGCGTAGGCGTGGTCGACCAGCGTGCGCACCGCATGGTCGATGGCGTCGGCCGTGGCGTCGGAGAACGGGCGCTCGGGCTGGACCCCGCCGGCCGCGCCGTTACCGGACAGGAAACTCGCGTGCGGCTGGGCGAACACCACCTGGCCCAGTGCCTCGGCCATGCCGTAGCGGGTGACCATGTCGCGGGCGATGTCGGTGACGCGGGCCAGGTCGTCGGCCGCGCCGGTGGAGATCTCGCCGACCACCAGCTGCTCAGCCGCCCGGCCGCCCAGCAGCACCGCCATGCGCTGCATCAGCTCGCTGCGGGTGGCCAGGTAGCGGTCCTCGGTGGGGCGCTGCAGGGTGTAGCCCAGCGCACCGATGCCGCGGGGAATGATGGAGATCTTGTGCACCGGGTCGCTGCCCGGGCTGAGCAGGGCCACCAGCGCGTGACCGCTCTCGTGCACCGCCACCGTGCGGCGCTCGGTGGGGCTCATCACCCGCTGGCGCTTCTCCAGTCCGGCGACGATGCGCTCCACTGCGGCGGTGAAGTCGGCCGGCTCCACGGCTGCCGCGCCACGACGGGTGGCCAGCAGCGCGGCCTCGTTGACCAGGTTGGCCAGGTCGGCCCCGGCAAAGCCCGGCGTGAGGGCGGCCACCGCGTCGGCCTGCACCTGCGCCGAGGTGGTGACCTTGCGCAGGTGCACCTGCAGGATGTCGGCGCGGCCGCGACGGTCCGGCCGGTCCACCAGCACCTGGCGGTCGAAGCGGCCGGCGCGCAGCAGTGCGGCGTCCAGCACCTCAGGCCGATTGGTGGCGCCCAGGATCACCACGCCCTGGCTGGCGTCGAAACCGTCCATCTCGGCCAGCAGCTGGTTCAGCGTCTGCTCCTTCTCGTCGTGACCCCCGCTCATCGGGCCCACACCCCGGGCGCGGCCCAGAGCGTCCAGCTCGTCGATGAAGATGATGCAGGGCGCCGCGGCGCGGGCCTGCTCGAACAGGTCGCGCACCCTCGCAGCACCGACGCCGACGAACATCTCGACGAACTCGCTGCCGGTGATGGAGAAGAAGGGCACCCCGGCCTCCCCGGCCATGGCCCGCGCCAGCAGCGTCTTGCCGGTGCCCGGCGGGCCCACCAGCAGCACACCCTTGGGCATGTGGGCGCCCAGGCGACCGTAGGCCGCCGGGTTCCTCAGGAACTCCACCGACTCGCGCAGCTCCGCCTTGGCTTCGTCCACACCGGCCACGTCGTCAAAGCGCACGCCCACCCCGGTCTCGCGGTGCACCCTTGCCCGGCTCTTGCCCACCGACAGCAGCCCGCCCAATCCCCCCGAGCCGGCCATGCGCTTGGCGGCAAAGGACCAGAGGCCGAAGATCACGAAAGCCGGCACCACCCAGGACAGCAGGTCACGCAGCAGGGTGTTCTCCAGCACCCCTTCGTAACGCACCGCATGCGCATCGACGAAGGGCTCCAGCTCGCGCACCAGCGCCGCGTCCACCCGGGTGGTGACGATGCGCTTGCGGCCATCGGCGGTGGGCTCCTTCAGCTCACCTTCGATGGTGCGGCTGCCGATGCGGATGGCCTCCAGCTTGCCCTCCTTCAGGTGCTGGTGGAACTCGCTGTACGGGATGGGCTGCACCTCCAGGCTGGTGACCCAGAGGTCTCTCAACGTGAACAGAAGCACCAGCGCCACCAGCAGGCCCCAGGGGCTGATCGGCCACGACGGGCGCCCCCCGGTAGGGTCGTCAGAGGGGGGGCGGAAGCGTTCAGGTGCGGCAGGCATGCCCAGATGATGCGCTGCAATCCGTGCACTGTGCACCCAGGCCGCAGGGCATCCCCGTGCAACGGCCGTCACGGCAGCCGTCAGTAGCCCCGCTGGCGATCCACCCGATGCCGCAGCGGCTCGCCGCAGTGCAGCGCCCGCAGGTTCTCCACCACCACCGCCGCAGCGCTGCGGGCATCGGTCAGCGCGGCCGCATGCGGCAGCAGCGTCACCGCCGGGTGGCTCCAGAAGGGGTGGCCGGCCGGCAGTGGCTCGGTGGCAAACACGTCCAGCAGTGCATGCCCCAGCCAGCCGGAGTCCAGCGCGGCCAGCAGGTCGGCCTCCACCACATGCCCGCCGCGGGCCAGGTTGACCAGCGCCGCGCCGGCCGGCAGGCGGGCCAGGAAGTCCGCGTCGATCAGCCCCCGCGTGGCGTCGGTGAGCGGCAGCAGGTTGACGACGATCTCGCTGTCGGCCAGCAGCGCGGGCAGGGCCGCCGGTCCGGCCTGGACCTGGACCTGGACCTGGACCTGGACCTGGACCTGGACGGTGCCGCCGCCGTCCAGGGGCCCGCCGTCCGGTGCGTGGGTGAGCGCAGCCCCACCCTTGCCCCCACCCGCACGCCAGGCCCGCACCCGGTAGCCCTGCGCCGCCAACCGCGCGGCAGCGGCCCGGCCCATCTGCCCCCAGCCCAGCACCGTGACCGCCACCTCGTCGGCGCGGCGCTGCGCTCGCTGCCGCCACACCCCGGCGCGCTGCTGCACCGCGTAGTGGTGGAAGCCGCGGTGCAGCGTCAGGACCGCCCAGAGCGCGGTCTCGGCCATCGCGGCGTTCATCGCCGGATCCACCATGCGGGCGATCGGTACCTGCGGCGGCAGCGTCGGGTCGGCCAGCAGCCGGTCCACCCCGGCCCACAGCGACTGGATCAGCCGCAGCTTCGGCAGCCCCTGCAGGCGGCCCGGCGGCGGGTTGGCCACCACGGCCACTTCCACACGGTCCGGCCAGGTCGGTGGCGGGTCGCCGCGGTCCACCCACCAGGTCAACGGCAGCCCCGCCACCTCAGCGGCGTGGCGCAACGCGTCGGCCCAGCCTTCACGCTCCTCGTCGTTGGCCCACCGGCCGGTCAGCAGCACGTCCATGACGGTATGCTAACCAGCGCCCGGCCGGGCGGCCCCGTCCTGGCGCCCAACCGGCGACAATCTCGCCGGTGAATCCTGCCCCGATCTTCCTGCCCTGCGCCGCCGGCGTGGAGCCCCTGCTGGCCGACGAAGTGCGTGCCATCCTGCAAGCCGCCGGCGCCCCGCGCGCCGCAGAGTCCGTGCAGCCCGGCCGCGGCGGTGTCGGCCTGGTCGCCAGCGCGGCCAGCGCCATGCGCCTGAACCTGGAGAGCCGCCTGGCCCAGCGTGTGCTCTGGCAGGTGGCCGAAGGCGGCTACCGGGACGAGCGGGACCTCTACGACCTGGCCCACGGCGTGCGCTGGACCGACTGGATCACCCCGCGCCAGACCCTGCGGGTGGACTGCACCGCGCAGCGCTCCCCGCTGCAGAGCCTGCACTTCGCGGCCCTGCGCATCAAGGACGCGGTGTGTGACGCGATGCGCGAGGCCTGCGGCGAGCGGCCGGACGTGGACCCGCGCCACCCCGATCTGTCGCTGGTGCTGCACCTGCAGGAGGAGCACGCCACGCTGCTGGTGGACCTCTCCGGCGAGGCCCTGTTCAAACGCGGCTGGCGCGACGAGAGCCAGGGCGCCGTCAAGGGCGAGGCCCCGCTGAAGGAGACCCTGGCCGCCGCGATGCTCGCCGCCGCAGGCTGGCACGGCCGCGCCGAGGACGGCCCGCTGCTGGACCCCTGCTGTGGCGCCGGCACCATCGCCATCGAGGCCGCACAGATCGCCTGCGGCATGGCCCCCGGCCTGCAGCGCCGCAGCTTTGCCTTCGAGCGGCTGCTGCCCTTCCGCGCCGAGGCCCCCGCCTGGCAGCAGATGAAGGCCGAGGCCCGCGGCCGCGTCCATGCCCCCGCGGTGGCGGTGTATGCCGGCGACGTGGCCTTCCGCATGACCGACTTCGCCAGCCGCAACGCCGAACGCGCCGGTGTGGGCCGCGCCATCGACTTCAAGACCGCCGACGCGCTGCAGCGCCCCTGCCCGGCCGAACGCGGCGTGCTGATGCTCAACCCGCCCTACGGCGAGCGCATCGACGCCAAGGGCACGGCGGGGGTCGGCGCCCGTGCGCGGGAAGGCTTTGAAGGCGGCGGCACGTCGCAGGCCTTCTTCAGCGCCCTGGCCAGCCACTGGAAAAAACACTACCCCGGCTGGACCGCCTGGGTGCTCAGCCCGGACGCCAAACTCCCCCAGGCCATGCGCCTGAAGGAAAGCCGCCGCGTACCGATGTGGAACGGCCCGATCGAATGCCGGCTGTTCCGCTTCGACCTGGTGGCCGGGTCGATGCGCGAGGGGGCGACCCCCGCTCCCGTCAGGGACTGATCGCGCGGCCGGCCAACAGCTCGAAGCCGCGCGCCTGGACGGCTTGCTGCAGCGTGGCCGGCAGGTCAGCCAAGCGCGCCAGATCGACTCGCCATGGCAAGTCGCTGTCGTCCAGGTCCGCGCGCAGTTCGGCCAGCGCCAGGTCGGACACGGGATCCAGCACCACCAGGTCCAGGTCCGAGTGGGACTTCACGGGTCGTTCAGCCGACCAGCCCTGCACCCGCGAACCGTAGGCCAGCACCCGCGCCTGCGACAGCCGCTGCCGCAGCAGGCGACAGACTTCGTCGCGCTCGTGCGCTGTCAAGTGCAGTCGCGGCCCGTTTTGAGGCGGCTTCATGCTGCGTCCTCCGCCGCCCGCTGCTGCAGCGCAGCCAGCAGCGCCCGAGCGTCATGGAAGAAGCCGGGAATCACCTCTGCCACTTCGACAGCCTTGGCGGCGTCGTAGGTGTGCGAGGTGATGTTGCGCTTGTCCCGGTAGACGAACCAGGGTTCGGGCGCGGGCAACAACCCCGCTTCGACACCCGAACGGATGAGAGCACGGTAGCTCATGCCGTCGAGCTCGGCCGCGTTCGGCAGATCCCGCTCCAGCCGGCGCTTCAACATCTTCCAGGCCAGCTCGAACGTGAACTCGAAGCGCTGGATGCAGGCATCGCGCAGCTCCTCGTCACCGGGCGAACCTGTCCAGCGCAACAGCCCCCGGTCCAGTGCCGCCAAGGCCCGCACGAATGGGGTGAGATCGAGGTCGGTAGGCATGACAGGTCGTCCTGGGGCTGCGACGGAATGTGCACATGATGCCGCCGCGGAAGATGGCTCGCAAACCCCTACCATTCCACTGTTGCCCCCCTTGATCGACCCTCTGGAGCTCCCATGACCTGCACCACCCCGCGGCACCTGCCGCACGCCACCGCCACCCGCCGCCGCCTGCTGTCGACCGCAGCGCTGACCGTGGCCGCCCTGGCCACCCCCTTTTCCGGCGCCTTCGCGGCCGACGCCAAGCCCTACAAGCTGCTGGTGGGCTTCCCTGCCGGCGGCGGCACCGACGCCATCGCCCGCCTGCTGGGCGAGAAGCTCAAGGACGAACTCGGCGCCCCGGTGATCGTCGAGAACAAGCCCGGTGCCGGTGGCCAGCTCGCCGCCCAGGCCCTCAAGGTCGCGCCGGCCGACGGCCACACCCTGTTCCTGTCGCACGACCACACCATCACCATCCTGCCAATGGTGATGAAGAACCCCGGCTACGACTCCGCGAAGGACTTCGTGCCGGTGGCCGGCTTCGCCAGTTTTGTCAACGCGCTGGCCGTTTCCGGCGGCACCCCGGCCAAGGGCTTCAACGACTACGTCGGCTGGCTGCGCACGAATGTGGACGGAAAGGGCGGCGGCAAGGGCTCGGTGGGCATCCCCGCGCCGGCCTCCACCCCCGAATTCCTCGTCAAGGTGGTGGGCGAGAAGTACAAGCTCGACCTCGTGCCCGTGCCCTACCGCGGCAGCGCACCGATGATGGCCGACATGCTGGGCAACCAGATCGCCGCCGGTGTGGGCTCCATCCCCGACTTCATCGAGAACCACAAGAACGGCAAGATCCGCGTGGTGGCCGTGCTCGGCGGCGCCCGCCAGGCCGCCCTGCCCGACGTGCCCACCTTCAGCGAACTCGGCCTGGCCGGCCTGGAGGACATGCCGTACTACGGCGTCTTCGCCCCCGCCGGCACCCCCAAGGCCAGCATCGACACCTTCACCGCCGCCCTGGGCAAGGTGCTGGCGCAGCGCGAGGTGCACGACCGCCTCACCGCCATGGGCCTCAGCGTCGGCCTGATGACCTCCCAGCAACTGGCCGAACGCGAGCGCGCCTACGCCAAGGTCTGGGCGAACATCATCAAGACCAGCGGCTTCCAGCCGCAGTGACCCTCGGCGGGGCCGGGCGGCTCAAGCGCTACGATGGAGGCGCCACGCCGGCCCGTTACCGCAGCCCGTCTCTCCGGCCCGCCCCACTGGAACGCCCCGCCATGTCCGCCGTCCTGAAGCCCCGAGCCGACTTCGACCTCCAGGCCTACCTGGACTGGGAAGCCGCGCAGCCCGAGCGCCACGAATACATCGCTGGCGAAGTCTTCGCCATGACCGGTGCGCGCGGCACCCACAACCTGATCGCCGGCAACGTCTACATGGCGCTGCGCCAGCACCTGCGCGGCAGCCCCTGCCGCACCCACATCGAGGGCATGAAGCTGCAGGTGCAGGCCGCCGATGCGGTGTTCTACCCCGACGTCTTCGTCACCTGCGACCCGCAGGACCTGGGCGAACAGGCCGAACTGGCCAAAACCGCACCGAAGCTGGTGGTGGAAGTGCTGTCCGACTCCACCGCCGCCTACGACCGCGGCCTCAAGTTCGAGCTCTACCAGCGCCTGCCCAGCCTTCAGGAGTACCTGCTGATCGAGCAGCACCGGGTGCACGCCGACCTGTTCCGCCGCAACGCCGAAGGCCTGTGGGTGCTGCACCCCAGCGGCCCGGGCGGCGAGGTGCGGCTCGACAGCGTGGGGCTGGTGCTGACGATGGAGGCGATCTACGAGGACGCGGTGACCGCCGCCCCGACCGCCCCCCTCGCAGCGGAGTTGCCGCCCGAACCTTCCGCACCGACGCCCCAGCCCTGAGCAACCTGTGAGCGGCTGACCACCGGCGGCCGGCACCGCCCGCAGCCTTCATCAACCCCACGCAACCACGGAAGGCCGCCACACAGGCCGGCTTTCCACCTCCTTTGAAAAAGGGGGCCAGGGGATTTGCCTTCTGCCCCGCTCCAGACCGGTCAGCCTGCCGCCGATCGCGGCGTCAAGCGTCGGCCTTGATCGCCCCAATGTGCACGCGCAGACCCAAGGCACGCAGCACCTTCAACAGGGTGGACAACCGTGGGTCCCCCTCGGCCGAGAGCGCCTTGTGCAGGCCGGCGCGGCTCAAGCCGGCGTCCCGCGCCACCTGACTCATGTCCTGACGCGCTCGGGCCACCTCCCCCAGGGCCCTGACCAGGTAGGCTTCGTCTTCAGGCGCCTCAACGAAAGCCGCCTCCAGGAAGGCGGCACAGTCTTCAGGGGGTGGTTTCCAGCGCCATGCTCGCAACTTCTTGGCCAACCGCAGCGCCGGGGATGGTCGCCGTGGCATCCGGACGCATATGCCGAAGAAGTAGGAGATGACCGGCACCGAGTTCTCCGTCAGTCAGCCAATCGACTCTCGCACCGTCATGCGGCGAGCTCGCGCGCGAGGGGTCGAAGTCCATTTGCCAAGTCCAAGCGTCACCCCCCGCTGCAGCAGGCCCCCTCCAGCGAGAGGCTGGCCCCGGTCGCCTGCACTGAGTGGAGGCGCCGGCAGCAGGATTGCGCCGGCGCGGGACGCGGCCCGCGCCTGGGTGGTCAACGCAGGTGGTGCACCTCGGCCTGGCCGTAGACCGGCGTGGGGATGCCCGCCAGCCGCGCCTTGAGCTGCAGCGACAGGAACTGCGAGTAGTGCCGGCTCTGGTGCAGGTTGCCGCCGTGGATCCACAGGTGCGGCACCTGGGTGGGCTTCCACATGTTGCGCAGCTCGCCTTCCCAAGGCCCCGGGTCCTTGGGTGTGTCGCTGCCCAGGCCCCAGACCTTGCCGATGCGGTCGGCCACCTCGGGCGAGATCAGGTCCACCAGCCACTGGTTCATCGAGCCGAAGCCGGTGGCGTAGACCAGCACGTCGCAGGGCAGCTCGCTGCCGTCGGTCAGCGTCACGCTCTTCGGGTTGATGCGCTCGATGTTGACGCGGCTCTTCAACCTGATGCTGCCGTTGGCCACCAGCTCGCTGGCGCCCACGTCGATGTAGTAGCCCGAGCCGCGGCGCAGGTACTTCATGAACAGGCCCGAGCCGTCCACGCCGAAGTCCAGCATGAAGCCGGCCTGCTCCAGCCGGCCGTAGAGGTCGGCCTCGCGCCGCTTCATCTCCTCGTACACCGGGATGTGGAAGGTGTGCATGATCTTGTACGGCACGCTGGCGAAGATCAGGTCGGCCTTGTGGTGGTCGATGCCGTTCTTCACCGCCTGCTCGCTGTACAGCCCACCGAGTGCCAGCTCCATCAGCGCGGCGCTGGGCGCGATGTGGGTGGAGCTGCGCTGCACCATGGTCACATCGACATCGTTCTCCCACAGCGCGGCGCAGATGTCGTGCGCCGAGTTGTTGCTGCCCAGCACCACCACCTTCTTGCCCTGGCAGGCCTCGGGGCCGGGGTGCCGGCTGCTGTGGTGCTGGTCGCCCTCGAAGGTCTCGGCGCCCGGGATCTTGGGCACGTTGGCGTAGCCCGACACGCCCAGCGCGATCACCAGTTCCTTCGGGTGCAGCAGCACCGTCTGGCCGCCGCGCTCCACGGCCACGTCCCAGCGCTGGGCGGCCTCATCGAACCGGCAGCTCTTGGCCTGGGTGACGGGTGACAGGGGTGACGGGGGGTGACGGGGTCTGGTGACGGGGTCAGCACAGTGGCGGGGTCAGGTCTTGTCTTTTGCTATCCACAACCAGAATTCGAAATCGCTGCGCAAGGGATCGAAACCGCTTGGCAGGCCGTCAAGGTTCGGGATATCGGGCCGTGCATTCGCCGCCGTGCGCGACCCGTTCGGGCTTCGGGCGCTGAAGGAACAGGACGGCCAGCCGATCCGGCTGCCGCAGCGGTACCGGCCGAGTGACGCGTTCCTCGGCTGGCATGGGCGGCGGTTCGGGTTCGCCTGACGGGTGTCTAGCGCAACGTCTGCAAAGCCAGCTCCGGCGCCTTGTCCAGCAGGCGCAACAGGGCCTTGGCCGCACCTGTCGGGCTGCGCTTGCCCTGTTCCCAGTTGCGGATGGTCTCCGGCGACACATCGATGCGCCGCGCGAGTTCGGCCTGGCTCAGGCCCATGCGCTGGCGCACCTGGCGGGCGAACTGGGCGGCGTCCTGCATCGCTTCACGGTCGTCGGCGACGGCTTGACGGGACACGTCCGATTCGCTGGTGGCATCGACGCGTGCAGTGTCGATGCGCCCCAGGCGCTGGCCTCTGGCGGGCTCAGTGATCTTCTTGCGGGTGACCGTCATAACGCTTGACCTCGCGTGCGTTGGCCTTGCGGGCCGAGATGATGCGGAAAACTCCGGCCCGGGGCGTGTAGACCACGACGAACAGACGCCCGTCGATGCGTCCCAGGAGCCGGAAGCGATCTTCTCCATAGGCGTGGCGATCGTCGGGCCTGACGTGCCGCGCGGGGTCGAAGAAGGCCTGGGCAACGTACTCGAAATCGAAGCCCCGCTCCCGGTAGCAGGCGTCGCTCTTGGCGTCGTCCCATTCGAAATCCATGCTGCAAGTGTAGGCCATTGGCCTACCTTGCGTCGCCGATTCCGGACGTCGGGTTCGGGTAGAACGGCGGGTGGCGCGACCGGTTCGGGCTGCTGATGCCGGTGGCGCTGCAGTGTCGGAAGCAACACTGCAAGTCGACGCGTGCTGGCACCATGGCGGGTCGGTGCAGCGCCGTCGATCCATCTGCCGCCTGGCGGGTGGTTGTGAGGGAACGCTGCGCTGCCCCTTCCCCTTGGAGGCCCGGTGATGAGGCTGTTTCTGTCCTACCCGTCCGAAGAGCGTGACTGCGCCGAGCGCCTGCGGCTGGCGCTGGAGGCGGAGGGGCATGACGTGTTTCAGGACCGCAGCGATCTGCGCAGCGGGGAATCCTTTCACGAGCCCCTGCGGGCCGCGATGCAGGCGGCGGATCTGCTGGTGTTTCTGGTGACGCCGGCCTCGGTGGCGCCGGGCAGTTATTGCCGCTCCGAACTGGCGGTGGCGCAGCAGCGCTGGCGGCGCCCGAGTGGGCATGTGCTGCCGGTGATGCTGAAGGACGTGCCGATTGCTGCGCTGCCGGCCTACCTGCAAGCGGTCACGCTGCTGCGGACGGAAGGGGACCTGGTGGCCGAGACGGTGCAGGCGGTGGCGCAACTGGCCGAACGCGCCGGGGGGTGGCGGCGCTGGTGGCCGCTGGGTGGCTCCGGCCCCGGCGGGGGCGGGACGGCCACAGCCCTGCGCGGCGGGGCGGTGCTGTTGGCGGTAGCGGGCCTTGCCGGCCTGGGGTGGCGCTGGCAGGTGGACCGTACCGCCGAGCAGGAGGCGGCGCGCACGGTGGCGGAGGCGCAGCGGCTGGCGAAACTGTGCGAGGGCGGCAGCTTCGCGCCGGCGTGGCAGGCGCTGTCGGCGCTGCCCGAACCACCCCGGCAGGTGGATGCGTGGCGCGAGGCACGCGAAGGCTGCGCGATGGTCTGGCTGCGTCATGCGCGCATCAGCAGCTCCGCGAAGCAAAGCTTTGCCCAGTTCGTGGCCCCGCTCAAGGCGGAACTGACCGCCGGGCTGGCGGCTGGAGCGCAGGGCCGGCGCGCGGCGGACCTGCTGGCGCACCTGGGCTGGGCCACCTTCCTGGAGTGGCGCGAAGGAGCGACTGCGGAGGACCCGCTGGCCCACTACCCGCAGGCCCTCAAATCCGATGCAGCCAATGTCTACGGACTGGCGATGTGGGGCCACAACCTGCTGTTCATGGGCCGTGAAGTGGAAGGCGCCAAGGTCAAACTGGATCAGGCCATCGCCGGGTCGCGGGACCGCGCCTTTGCCCGGGAGCTGGCGTTGTCGCAGGCGATCAACCGAGATGACCTGCAGGGCTGGGCACTGCAGATCGCCAACGGGATGCGGCTCGAGGGGATCGCGATGCCGCCGGAGTGGGCCCGGCGCTTCTGGAGTCACCTCTTCGCGCGCAGCTTCCGGGAGTCCGACGCCCGCAACTGGCTGGAGTCGCTGCCGGCGCAGGAGCTGCTCGCCACCTTTGAGTGGCTGTTCCCGCAAACAGAGGTCCGTGAGGATCAACGAGACCTCTGGGACTTTGCACAGGCCCTGCTGCGTCAGCGGACGGGCCACCGGGAGGAGGCAAGAGTGCAGCTGCAGGAACTGCAACGGCGCCTGCGGGCCACCCGGGCCACGGGAAGCCTGGCGGACGCAGTGCAACGGCTGCTGAGGTGACTTGGCGACCAGATGGTCGAGGCGGAACTGGGTGACCGTCGAGCGTTCGACAGCTTCCAAGGGATCGTACCGAACTCGCTCGCCGTCAAGGGGGCACCGGGGTGCAGATCGGCCGACAGGCAAAAAAGCAAGACCTGCCCCTTGATGCTCTTGATGCTGCTGAGTGAACGGCTCAGGCGGCCTGATACCCGACAAGCTGTGCCACGGCATCCGCGACGACGGGAGCTTCTGGGGCGATCGGCCTTGGCAGCGATTGACACGACGCAAGACCCTGCGGGCAACATCTGCCCACGATAGAGAAATGGGAGTGTGTGTCTTGCAGAATGGATGAGCGCCATGAAGATCACGACGCTGGTTGAGAACTCACTGGCTGAGGGCCATGCCGATCTGACAGCGGAATTCGGCCTGTCGTTGTGCATTGAGCATGCAGGGCGTTGCATCCTCTTCGACACCGGGGCGGCTGGCGTGGCAATGCGCAACGCAGAGCGTCTGGGCATTGACCTTGCGCGGGTAGACGCGGTCGTGTTGTCGCACCATCACTTCGATCATGGTGGCGGCCTGCCCGCGTTCTTCGCGGTCAACGGTCACGCGAAGGTTTTCCTGCGCCACCCTCCCGAAGGCAGGGAGTATTTCCGCGCCCTGCTGGTGGTGAGCCGCTACATCGGATTGGAGGAAGGCCTGCTTGAGCGGCATAAGGACCGCTTCGTCTTCGTGGACCATGCCTCGGAGGTCCTGCCCGAAGCGCATGTGCTGACTGAAATCGTTCGGCGGCATGAACTCCCCAAGGGCGACCGTTACCTCTACTTGCGGCAGCAAGACGGCTACGTGCGTGACCCCTTCGCCCATGAGTTGGTGTTCGTGCTGCGTGACGAGGACGGTCTGGTCGTCTTCACCGGCTGCGGCCACAGCGGCGTGCTCAACATGGTCGAGACCGTGCTGCAGCAATTTCCCGGCGAACACATCAAGGGCGTGGTCGGAGGGTTCCATCTGATCGGGTTCCCCACGCTCGACACGATGGCCAGCAGCCATGACGAGATGGTGGATCTCGCGCGAGCGATGGCTCAGCTGCCCGTGGACCGGTACTGGACAGGGCACTGTACAGGTCACAAGGCTTTCGCCATCTTGAAGCAGGTACTGGGCGACAAACTTGGTGAGTTCCACACTGGAACGACGATCACTGTCTGATCTTTCCAGCGGAGCCGGAATCAGGTGCCGGGAGGCACCGGGGTCTGGCCTCTTGCCACCCAGGACTCACCCCCGCCCGCCTGTAGTCGACCAACGTTCCAAAGAACTCGGACAGCCGTCCCAGACGACCCTGTTGTCGCCATCTGCACATGGATGGACTGCCATGGGGCGTCCGCACGCTGCCTGAGACAAGGGTTGCGGACCGCCCGTTGGACCACCAGACCATCGGGCGCTCGAAGATCGCGTCCAGGCCTTTCTTCAGCGAGAAGGAGGCGTCGCAGTACGCCGCCGGCGGGAGTTCGTCGAAGGACACCTGGCAGTCGTGGTCGCTGCGTGCGGGATTGAAGTCTGACCGGGTGGCCGAACCGAACAGCTCCAGCCGCCGGCCAAGGCGCAGGCGGCAGAGGGCGGCGGTTCGGGTTGCAACGAGTCGATGGCGGCCTCTCCAGGTAACGACCTTTCGCACCAATAGCATGATGAATCATCACCAGAAGGAGCCCGCCATGACCACCGTCCGCAAGACCATCACCCTGACCGATCAGCAGGACGGCTGGATCAAGGCGCAGATCCAGGCCGGGCACTACACCAACGACAGCGAGGTGGTCCGCGACCTGATCCGCCGCGAACAGGCGCGTTCGGCGCAACTCGAAGCGCTGCGGGCTGCGCTCGTCGAGGGGGAGAACAGCGGGGCACCGCAACCCTTCGAGGCACAGTCTTGATGCGGATGAGGCGCCGGCAGCAGGATTGCGCCGGCGCGGGACGAGGCCCGCGCCTGGGTGGTCAACGCAGGTGGTGCACTTCCGCCTGCCCGTAGACCGGCGTGGGGATGCCCGCCAGCCGGGCCTTGAGCTGCAGCGACAGGAACTGCGAGTAGTGCCGGCTCTGGTGCAGGTTGCCGCCGTGGATCCACAGGTGCGGCACCTGGGTGGGCTTCCACATGTTGCGCAGCTCACCTTCCCAAGGCCCCGGGTCCTTGGGTGTGTCGCTGCCCAGGCCCCAGACCTTGCCGATGCGGTCGGCCACCTCGGGTGAGATCAGGTCCACCAGCCACTGGTTCATCGAGCCGAAGCCGGTGGCGTAGACCAGCACGTCGCAGGGCAGCTCGCTGCCGTCGGTCAGCGTCACGCTTTTCGGGTTGATGCGCTCGATGTTGGCGCGGCTCTTCAGCTTGATGCTGCCGTTGGCCACCAGCTCGGAGGCGCCCACGTCGATGTAGTAGCCCGAGCCGCGGCGCAGGTACTTCATGAACAGGCCCGAACCGTCCACGCCGAAGTCCAGCATGAAGCCGGCCTGCTCCAGCCGGCCGTAGAGGTCGGCCTCGCGCCGCTTCATCTCCTCGTACACCGGGATGTGGAAGGTGTGCATGATCTTGTACGGCACGCTGGCGAAGATCAGGTCGGCCTTGTGGTGGTCGATGCCGTTCTTCACCGCCTGCTCGCTGTACAGCCCACCGAGTGCCAGCTCCATCAGCGCGGCGCTGGGCGCGATGTGGGTGGAGCTGCGCTGCACCATGGTCACATCGACATCGTTCTCCCACAGCGCGGCGCAGATGTCGTGCGCCGAGTTGTTGCTGCCCAGCACCACCACCTTCTTGCCCTGGCAGGCCTCGGGGCCGGGGTGCCGGCTGCTGTGGTGCTGGTCGCCCTCGAAGGTCTCGGCGCCCGGGATCTTGGGCACGTTGGCGTAGCCCGACACGCCCAGCGCGATCACCAGTTCCTTCGGGTGCAGCAGCACCGTCTGGCCGCCGCGCTCCACGGCCACGTCCCAGCGCTGGGCGGCCTCATCGAACCGGCAGCTCTTGGCCTGCGTCGAGCCCCAGTAGTTGACCTCCATGATCTTGACGTAGGCCTCCAGCCAGTCGCCGATCTTGTCCTTGGGCGCGAACACCGGCCAGTCGTTCGGGAAGGGCAGGTAGGGCAGGTGGTCGTACCAGACCGGGTCGTGCAGGCACAGGCTCTTGTAGCGGTTGCGCCAGCTGTCGCCCGGCCGGGCGTTCTTCTCGATCACCAGGTGCGACACGCCCAGGCGCCGCAGCCGCGCCGCCAGCGCGATGCCGCCCTGCCCGCCGCCGATGATCACCACCTCGGGCTGCACGCTGTGGCCCAGCTGGGCGGCCTCCTCGGCCTTCAACTCCGACCAGCTCTTGCGGTGTTTGTGCACGCCGTGTTCGGCACCCGCGGCACGGTGTTCGCCGGTCT
Organism: Burkholderiales bacterium; assembly: GCA_016703325.1. GTDB lineage: Bacteria > Pseudomonadota > Gammaproteobacteria > Burkholderiales > Burkholderiaceae_C > Sphaerotilus. The sequence continues at coordinate 90,717 of JADJCH010000063.1, forward strand.
TCTCCTCGTGGCCCTTGAGTTCGACCATCGAGGTCAGCAGCGTCCAGGCCTTGGACTGTCCGTCCTCTTCCTTCAGCCGCAGCAGGCCCCGGCCACGGGACAGCCGGGTCTCGAAGGTGAACCAGGCCTCGGTGATGCCGCCGGCCTCGCTGGCGTCGCCTTCGAGCTGCCAGTTCGACGGTGCCACATCGTCCAGCCGAGCCGCCAGCATGGCGCGCACCTGGTCCGGGCTCTCCTGCGTGCAGATGTTCCAGGTGAAGCTGATCAGGTCGCGCCAGTAGCACTCGGCGCCGAACAGGGCGACGGCAGCATCGAGGTTGCGCGACGTGAGGGCGGCGTCGAAGGCGGCGAGCCATTCGCGCGCGGCGGTGTTGGCCGGCTTCTCCGGGATTGGGGCCGGGGTGTTCGCCAGGGAACTGCTCATCGGTCTGTCTCCATCAAGGGTTGCTGTGCCCTGGTGTGTCCAAGGGCACGCCAGGGCTTGATGAATCGCAATCCGTGTGCCGCCGGCTCCGGCCGGCCTGCGGCTGCTGGCCCTGCTGCACTGCGACAAACGCGTTTTGCCTGCAGTGACAGGCGGTTGCGACCTGCGCACGGCAGCGGCTGTTGCGCAGCAGCATGGCCTGTTGGCAGGGTTCGCTGGCCTGGCAGCACTGTCACAGCGAGACAGGTGTCACAGGGCGGGCTGTGACAGGTGGCTCGCCGCCCGCGTCAGATCATCCGTTGCCGTCGCGGGCATTCGGTGACTGCACGCCCAGCCGGGCCATGCGGCGGTAGAGCGTCATGCGGGCGCAGCCCCATTGCCGGGCCAGGGCCGACACGTTCCAGTGCACCGAGCGCAGGGCCTGTCGGAGGGCTTCGGCTTCGTCGTCAACGGCCCCCTCAACAGGGGCGTGGCCGGGTGGCCTGCCCCTCCCGGAGGGGGGCATCGGAAGCGCCAACGTGGCGGCGCCGGCCAGCAGCGCATCGGGCAGGTCGGCGCAATGGATCAGGCCACCGCTGCACACGCTGCGGGCATAGGCCAGCGCGTTGGCCAGCTCGCGCAGGTTGCCGGGCCAGCGGTGTGCGCGCAGCAGGGCACGGGCCTGGGCATGCAACGCCATCCCGTCCAGCAGGCGGTCGATCACCACGTCCAGGTCGCTGCGTTCGCGCAGCGGCGGCAGCTGGAAGTGGGCGCCGTTGAGCCGGTAGTAGAGGTCGTCGCGGAAGCGGCCCTCACGCACCAGGGTCTCCAGCGGGCAGTGGGTGGCCGCAATCACGCGGATGTCCACCGCCACCGGCTGGCTGGCGCCGATGGGCAGCACCTCGCGCTCGGCCAGCACACGCAGCAGGCGGGCCTGCAGGCTCCGGGGCATGTCGCCGATCTCGTCCAGGAACAGCGTGCCGCCGTGCGCCGCCTGGATCAGACCGCGCTTGGCCCGCGGCCCGGCGCCGGTGAAGGCACCCGGCAGGTGGCCGAACAACTCGCTTTCAATCAGGCCCTCGGGAATCGCCGCGCAGTTCACGGCGACGAAGGGGCGCGCGTGGCGCGCGCTGGCGGCGTGCAGGGCCTTGGCAAAGTACTCCTTGCCGCTGCCGGTTTCGCCGGTGACCAGCAGGCTCACGGGGCTGTTGACCAGGCGCGCGGCGCGCTCGATCTGGCGGTCCAGCCGCGCATCCCCGCCGGACAGGGCGGCCAGCGGGGCGGGCAGGCTGCGCCGCTCGGGTTCGCTGCCCGCAGCACGGGGTGCGGCCACCGGTGTCCGCGGCGCCACCGGTGGCGGCGTGGCCAGCATGAACAGCAGCCGCTCCCCGCCGACCAGCATCACCGCCCGCTGATCGGCGGGTCGCGCGGCCATGAAGCGGCCCAGCTCCTCGGGCCGCACCTCCAGCAGCGCCTGCAGCGGCTGGCCGATCAGTGGCCGACCCCGCAGTGCCGGCTGCTCCTGCAGCAGCAACTGGGCGCGGCGGTTGTGCCCGATCAGCCGCCCGCCGGCATCCACGGCCAGCAGGAAGTCGGGGTTCACCTCCAGGAACTGCGGCGCCACGCTCAACCGCAGCACCCAGTCCTGCCGGAAACGCTGCAGGAACTGGGCGTTCTCCACATGCTGGGCGTACACCTTGACCAGCTGCAGCGCCAGGTGCTGGCTGCTCTTGGGCTGGTCGGAACTCAGCATCGAGATGTCGAGCACGGCGCTCAGACGGCCCGTGGCGTCGAAGACGGGTGCGGCGGTGCAGGTCAGCGGGATGTGGGTGGCGTCGAAGTGGTCGTCCAGGTGCACGGTCAGCGCCTGCCCGGTGCGCAGGCAGGTGCCCACGCCGCAGGTGCCGGCGTGGTGCTCGCTCCAGTCGGCACCCAGGTACAGGCCGGCGCGACGCAGGCTGGGCTCCACCACCAGGTCGCCCAGGAAGTCCACCGTGACGCCGCGCGCATCGGTCAGCAGCACGACGTAGCCCATGCCGGCCACCTGCTGGTACAGCGACTCCAGGCCGTGTCGGGCGATCTGCAGGAAGGCCTCCATCTGGTCCTGGTGCTCGCGCAACCGGGCCTGCGGCAGGATCACTGCCTCCTGCATGCGGGTGGGGTCAAGCCGGTGCTCCTGCACGCAGCGCAGCCAGGAGTCGCGGATCACCTGCTCATGCCGCACCGCAGCAGCAGCCCCTACGCCGTCGACCGCCACCCGCATCACGGTGGCGATGTGCTGATGCTGGCTTGCGTGCATGGGGGGCCGCCTCGATGGCCAAACGGCCGGTCCCGCCACCTTCGCGGCAGCGCAGCGCACTGTCAATCAGGGGGAAGCCCCGGGCGGCTGGGGAGGCCGGTTCGGGCTGGCGTGTCAGCCCGCTTCGTCCAGCCAGTTCTCCACGCGCAGCCCAGGGTAGCGCGCGAAGTCTCGCGTGTTGTTGGTCACCAGGGTGACGTCAGCGGCCACGGCATGGGCGGCGATGAGCTTGTCGAGGTGGTCCTTTTTGCTTTCGCGGGTGGCAAGCCGGATGGGGCCATAGGCGTCGCCGGCAGCCGTATCGAAGGGCAACACGGGGATGTCTTCGATCAGGTCGGCCAGGGCCGCCTGCGATCGCTGAGGATCTGCTGCCGCCGCCACGCCATAGGCGAGTTCGGCGTACGTGATGGCCGACATCACCACATCGCCCAACCGGCACTGGGCGAAGCGTCGCGCCACGCTCTCGGGCTGCCGTTTGATCAGGTAGATGCAGATGTTGGTGTCGAGCATGTAGCGGGGCATCACAAAGCCTCGCGCTCAGCCTGCTCCTGGTCGCCGCGCCCCTCGGCCATGAAGTCGGGCGCAAAACGAGCGAACTTGGCCAACACGCCAGCCAGGGTCCGGCGCGCCGGGCGGATGCGGATTTCGTCACCTTCCCGCTCGATCTCCAACTCGATGTCGTTGCGCTCAAAGGCCAGATTGGCCGGGATGCGCACGGCTTGGGAGTTACCGTTCTTGAAGAGGCGGGTGGTCTGCATGCGAGGACCCAGGGTGTACGTGGATGTACTTTAGGGCCCGATCCATCCCTTGTAAATGCAGGGATGTACAGAAGCCATCACGCGTCGATGTTCGCCGCCCGCAGCGCGTTGGTCTCGATGAACTCGCGGCGCGGTTCGACCTCGTCGCCCATCAGCATGGTGAAGACGCGGTCGGCCTCGATGGCGTCCTCGATCTGCACGCGCAGCAGGCGGCGCACGGTCGGGTCCATCGTCGTTTCCCAGAGCTGCTCGGGGTTCATTTCGCCCAGACCCTTGTAGCGCTGGCGGCCGACGCTGCTCTCGGCCTGCTGCAGCAGCCAGGCCATGGCGGCGCGGAAGTCGGCGGCCTTGACGGTCTTCTGCTTTTCGCCTTCGCCGCGGCTGACGGTGGCGTCCGCGCCGAGCAGGCCGTTGAAGGTCAGGCCGGCGCGGCTCAAGGCCTCGTAGTCGGCGCCGTGCACGAAGTCGGCAGTGATGAGGCTGCTCTTGATGTTGCCGTGGTGGCGGCGGCTGATGCGCAGGTGGTGCTTGTCGGTGCGGGCATCGAACTCGGCAGCCACTTCGGCATCGTGCAGCGCAGCCTTGAGGGCCACGGCGCTGGCTTCGGCGCTGGCGGCGTCGTCGAGGTTGAGCGTGAGGCCATTGGAGAGAGTGCGCAGGGCCTCCACATCCATCCAGTTGGCCAGGCGGTTGATGACGTTGCTGGCCTGCACGTACTGGCCCGCCAACTCGGAGAGCTCGGCCGCGGCGATCACCGGGCGGCCGTTGGCGGGGTCGACGCGGGCACCGTCCAGCGCGACGCGCAGCAGGTAGTCGTCCAGCGCGGAGGCGTCCTTGAGGTACTGCTCCTGTTTGCCATGCTTGACCTTGTACAGCGGCGGCTGGGCGATGTAGATGTGGCCGCGTTCGACCAGGTCGGGCATCTGGCGGTAGAAGAAGGTCAGCAGCAGGGTGCGGATGTGGGCGCCGTCCACGTCCGCGTCGGTCATGATGATGATGCGGTGGTAGCGCAGCTTGTCGGGGTTGAAGTCGTCCCCGCCCATGCCCTTGCCGATGCCGGTGCCCAAAGCGGTGATCAGCGTGAGGATCTCGTTGGAGGCGAGCAGCTTCTCGTAGCGGGCCTTCTCGACGTTGAGGATCTTGCCGCGCAGGGGCAGGATGGCCTGGAACTTCCGGTCGCGGCCCTGCTTGGCGGAACCGCCGGCGGAGTCACCCTCCACCAGGTAGATCTCGCACAGCGCCGGGTCCTTCTCCTGGCAGTCGGCGAGCTTGCCGGGCAGGCCCATGCCGTCGAGCACGCCCTTGCGGCGGGTCATCTCGCGCGCCTTGCGGGCGGCGTCGCGCGCACGGGCGGCGTCCACGATCTTGCCGCAGATGGTCTTGGCGTCGGTCGGGTTCTCCAGCAGCCAGTCGCTCAGCAGGCGGCTGACGATGTCCTCCACCGGCGCGCGCACTTCCGAGCTGACCAGCTTGTCCTTGGTCTGGCTGCTGAACTTGGGCTCGGGCACCTTGACGCTGACCACGCAGGCCAGGCCTTCGCGCATGTCGTCGCCGGTGATGTCGACCTTGGCCTTCTTGGCAATCTCGTTGTCTTCGATGTACTTGTTGATCACCCGCGTCATCGCGGCGCGCAGGCCGGTGAGGTGGGTGCCGCCGTCACGCTGGGGGATGTTGTTGGTGAAGCAGAGCACGTTCTCGTTGTAGCTCTCGTTCCACTGCATCGCAACTTCCACGCCGACGTTGGTGTGGTTGTCGCTCATCTTGTCGCCGCGGGCGTGGAAGATGTTCGGGTGCAGGACCTTCTTGCCCTTGTTGACGAACTCGACAAAACCCTTGACGCCGCCGGCGTAGGCGAAGTTGTCTTCCTTGTTGTTGCGCTCATCGAACAGGCGGATCTTGACGCCGTTGTTCAGGAACGAGAGCTCGCGCAGGCGCTTGGCCAGGATGTCGTAGTGGAACTCGTTGTTCTGGGCAAAGATCTCGATGTCGGGCAGGAAGTGGACTTCGGTGCCACGCTTGTCGGTCTCGCCGATGATGCGCATCGGGCTGGTCTCGACGCCGTCCACCACCTCGATCAGGCGGTTCTGCGGCACGCCCTGCTTGAAGTCGACCTGATGCACCTTGCCGTCGCGGCGCACCGTCAGGCGCAGCCACTTGCTCAGGCCGTTGACGCAGCTCACGCCCACGCCGTGCAGGCCGCCGGAGACCTTGTAGCTGTTCTGGTTGAACTTGCCGCCGGCGTGCAGCTCGGTCAGGGCGATTTCGGCGGCGGAGCGTTTGGGCTCGTGTTTGTCGTCCATCTTCACGCCGGTGGGGATGCCGCGGCCGTTGTCGGTGACAGAGATGGAGTTGTCGGTATGGATGGTGACGACGATGTCGTCGCAGTGGCCGGCCAGCGCCTCGTCGATGGAGTTGTCCACCACCTCGAACACCAGGTGGTGCAGGCCGGTGCCGTCGCTGGTGTCACCGATGTACATGCCCGGGCGCTTGCGCACCGCTTCCAGCCCTTCCAGGATCTGAATGCTGTCCGAGCCATAACCGGCCGACGCAGCCGCAGAGGCCGCGGCGGATGCGGCCGCAGCGGCAGCCAGCTCCTCGGGCGTCGGTTCAGCGGGGGTCGGGGTGGTGGAATCGGTCATGGAGTTCTCAAACAATGAGGGCCGGCCGTCCGCAGGACAGGCGGCCCGGGCAACCACCTGACTGGCACCCCCGCGTGGCGGGGGGCAGGGGGTGCGCAATGGTCGGCAGCAATGCCGAGGCGAATCGTCAGATTCGCATCGGCATCACGACGTACTTGAAGCCGCTTTGCTCCGGAATGGTCACGAGCGCCGAGCTGTTTGCGTCCTGCAGCGAGAGCATCACCATCTCGGCGCTGGCGTTGGCCAGCACGTCAATCAGGTAGGTGACGTTGAAGCCGATTTCGATGGCGTCACCGCCGTAGTCGATCTCCAGCTCTTCCTTGGCCTCTTCCTGCTCGGCGTTGCTGGCGGCGATCTTCAGCGTGCCGGGCTCGAAGTTGACCCGCACGCCCTTGAACTTCTCGCTGGTCAGGATGGCTGCGCGCTGCAGGCTCGCCAGCAGCGGGACGCGGCCCAGGGTGACGTGGTTGCGGTGATTCCTGGGGATGACGCGGTTGTAGTCCGGGAACTTGCCCTCGACCAGCTTGGTGACGAACTCCAGGCCACCGAAGCTGAACTTGGCCTGGTTGTCGGCAAAACGCATCTCGATGCGGGCCTCCTCCGGCGCGGCGGCTTCGCCATCGCCCTCGGCCTTGGCCGCCCCCTTGGCGGCCTTGTCCGCGGCCTTGTCGTCGGCCTTGAGCAGGCGCTGCAGCTCCAGCACGGTCTTGCGCGGCAGGATGACTTCCTGCTTGGGCATCTCGACGTCCAGCGTGGCCTGTGCCAGTGCCAGACGGTGGCCATCGGTGGCCACCAGCGTCAGAGTCTTGCCCTCGGCAACGAAGAGGATGCCGTTGAGGTAGTAGCGGATGTCGTGCACCGCCATGGCGAAGTGCACCTGGTCGATCAGACCCTTGAGCGTCTTCTGCGGCACGCTGAAGCTGGGGCCGAACTCGGCCGACTCCTGCACCAGCGGAAAGTCCTCGGCCGGCAGGGTCTGCAGCGTGAAGCGGCTCTTGCCGCCGGCCAGGGTCAGCTTGTTCTGTGCGGCACTGAGCGTGACGACCTGGTCGGCCGGCAGGGTGCGCAGGATGTCGATCATCTTGCGGGCACCCACCGTGGTGCTGAAGGCACCTTCGTCACCGCCCAGTTCGGCGGCGGTACGCACCTGGATTTCCAGGTCGGAGGTGGTGAATTCGGTGTGCCCGCCCTGCTTGCGGATCAGGACGTTGGCCAGGACGGGCAGCGTGTGGCGCCGCTCGACGATGCCGGAGACGGCCTGCAAGGCGGCCAGCACCTTTTCCTGTGTTGCCTTCAGCACGATCAGGTCTTCCCCTTTGAATTTAGGCGTTCTAGGGGGGGGGCGGCCCCCCGCGGGGGAAGGGGCCTTTTCCCTTTTTTTTTCGGCCTGGCGGGGAGTATCTCTCTCGTGGGGTGGTTCGTCGGTGACCAGGGCACGGATCGCGCGCAGGCAAGTGTGCGTGCGCAGGCGTCCGCCAACACGCTATTTTCGCCTGAAAACAGGGTCCTTCCGGCCCCCGTCCGTCAGCCTTTGAGCGTTTGCTCCAGCACGTGCAGCTGCTGGTTCAGCTCGGTGTTCTTCTGGCGCTCGCCGCCGATCTTGCGCACTGCGTGCAGCACGGTGGTGTGGTCGCGCCCGCCGAAGAGCTCGCCGATCTCCGGCAGGCTCTTCTGTGTCATCTCCTTGGCCAGGTACATCGCGATCTGGCGCGGCCGGGCGATCGAGACCGGCCGCTTCTTGGAGTACATGTCGGCGATCTTGATCTTGTAGAAGTCCGCCACCGTCTTCTGGATGTTCTCCACCGAGATCTGGCGGTTCTGGATCGACAGCAGATCCTTGAGCGCCTCGCGCGCCAGGTTGATGCTGATGTCCTTGTGAGAGAACTTGGCGTAGGCCAGCACCTTGCGAAGCGCCCCTTCGAGCTCGCGCACGTTGGCACGCACGTTCTTGGCGACGAAAAAGGCCACATCCTCAGGCATGCCGGCGCCCTCGGCCTGCGCCTTCTTGAGCAGGATGGCCACGCGCATCTCCAGCTCGGGCGGCTCGATGGCCACCGTCAGACCGGCGTCGAAGCGGCTGGTCAGGCGCTCGTCGATGTCCACCAGCCCCTTGGGGTAGGTGTCGCTGGTCATGATGATGTGCGCGCGCTTGGCCAGCAGCGCCTCGAAGGCGTTGAAGAACTCCTCCTGCGTCCGGTCCTTGCCGGCGAAGAACTGCACGTCGTCGATCAGCAACAGGTCCAGCGAGTGGTACTTGGCCTTCAGTTCATCGAAGGTCTTGCGCTGATAGTTCTTCACCACGTCCGAAATGAACTGCTCGGCGTGCAGGTACAACACCCGCGCCCCCGGGTTGTCCCGGAGCAGGGCATTCCCCACCGCGTGAATCAGGTGGGTCTTGCCCAGGCCCACCCCGCCGTAGATGAACAAGGGGTTGTACATCTGGCCAGGTGCCCCCACCACGTGCAGCGCCGCGGTGCGCGCCATCTGGTTGGCGCGGCCGGGCACCAGGGTCTCGAAGGTCAGGGCCGGATTCAGGCGGCCCACCTGGTTGATGGGCGCCCCCGTGGTGTTGCCCAGGGTTCCCGTCACGATGCCGGGGCTGCGCGAAGCCGAAACCGGGGCGGCTACCCATGTGGAAGGCGCAGGAGCCTGGACCTGAGCCGCCGCAGAGGCCCCAGCGGTGGACACCACCGACGCCGCTGCCGAAGCGCCCTGTGCGGTTGCAGTACCAACGCGCGACCGGCCGGTCACCCCGCCGCTGCGCCCCGTGCTGCGGCGGGCGGCACCGGGCTGCCCGGCACCGGGAATGGCCGCATCCGCGGGCTGCACCGGGAACAGCGCCGCCGACCCCGTGGCCGCCGGCGCGGGCTCTGCGGCACCGACAGACGGCTGCGCCTGGACCAGGCGCGGGTCGAGCATCGCCCCCAGCGACACCGCACCCGGCGCGATCACGCGGGCGGTGGATTGAACGGCGTGGCTGCCCGCCACAGCGAAGCGCTGTTCGGGTTCGCGCGGCAGCAGGGACAGCTCCAGCCGCACCGGCTGGCCGGCCAGTTCGGACAGGGCCGATTCGATCCGCGCGCCGTACTGCATGCGGATCCAGTCAAGCTTGAACCGGTTGGGCACACGCAGGCCCACCCTCAGCCCGTCACCCGCCGGCGTCACTTCGGCCGGGGGCAGGGGGCGGATCCAGGTGTTGTACTGCTGCTCGGGAAGCTCCGTCGCCAGGCGCTCGCAACCGCGTTCCCACAGGTCTGTGATCATGTCGACGATCATCGTTCGGGTGTGGACAACCTCTTTTGAAGGGGCGCGATTGTAGCCACAGCACCGCCCTCCGGGTTGCGGTTATCCACAGTTCCGATCTGCGGGTCAATCCCCCGGCGCCTGCACTTCACGTTTCCCCCTCCATTGACGGGCGCCTGGAAACTTGCTGTAATCGCGGGTTCCCCAAACAGGGGTGACTTTCTTGCGCATGTGCGATTCGTCATGCGCCTCGCGCCGGCTTCCGGTCGACTCCAGTTCCTGAGGTTCCACGATGAAACGCACCTATCAACCGTCGAAGATCCGCCGCGCCCGTACCCACGGCTTCCTGGTTCGCATGAAGACCCGCGGCGGCCGTGCCGTCATCAACGCGCGCCGCGCCAAGGGCCGCAAGCGCCTGGGCCTCTGAGCTGCCGGGTTGACGCCTGCCGCGGCCGTCTGAACGGATTCCGGCTTGGCCTCCCGACTGCTGGCGCTCGACGCCGCCCCCCGTTTCGAAGCAGCGATGGGGCAAAGACCCATCGCTCGCACGCCCCATTTCAGTCTGCATGTGATGGTCGAGCGGAAGTTGTCAACAGCCCCGGAGGTCAACACTCCCGTGCCTGTGGATGAATCCATCGGTCAGGTTGTCGAGGCCTGCGGCGTGGTCAGCCAGCTGCGGCTGGGCATGGTGGTCCCGAAGCGGCATGCCCGCCGATCCGTGACCCGCAATCTCGTGCGCCGACAGGTCCGTGAGTGTGTGCGCCTGCACCTGGCCGAACTGCCCGCGGGCGACTGGGTGCTGCGGCTGCGCGCTCCCTTTGACCGCAACACCTTCCGCAGCGCGGCATCCACCGCGTTGCGCGTGGGCGTTCGTGCGGAAATTGAACAGCTCCTGCGCGATGCGCTGCGCCGACTGGCCAGCGCACAGCGACCGGCGCCCCGCACGGCCTGACCGCCATGCAGCCGGTCCACCTCCCCCTCGCTCCCGATGGAAGCGTCCTGGCGCTGAACCCGGCGCAGCGGGCCCTGATCGCGGGCGTGCGCGGGTACCGGCTGCTGCTGAGCCCCTGGCTCGGGGCCTCCTGCCGTTTCTGGCCCACCTGCTCCGCCTTTGCGATCGATGCACTGGCGCAGCATGGCGCCTGGCGCGGCAGCCTGCTGGCAGCAGGTCGCATCGCCCGCTGTCAACCCTGGTGCAGTGGTGGACACGACCCCGTGCCACCGCCCGGCACCGGCCTGTTCACCGCACTGCTGCGCCGGCAAGGTGGCACCAGCGCTTCCAGCCCGCCCGGCGAGGGTGAGCAGGCACCCACTTCGATCGAATCCCTGTCGCCCCCGGTGACGCCCGACCCCGTTTCCCGAAAGTTGTCCGCATGAACGACGTTCGCCGTGCCCTGCTCTGGGGCATTTTTTCGCTGTCGCTGGTGATGCTCTGGGACGGCTGGACCCGTCACAACGGCGGCCCGTCGATGTTCAGTCCGGCAACTCCGGCCCAGGTCGCGTCCGCCGCGGCATCGGCCAACGGGGTGCCCTCGGCCAGCGGTGTGGCCCAGCCTGCGGCGGCCGCCGCGCCCGGTGCCGTCCCCGCAGCCGCTGCGGCAGCCTCCGCGGCCGGGGAGACGGTGCAGATCGTCACCGACACGATGAAGGCCACGCTGGACAGCCGGGGCGGCTCCCTGGTGCGCGTCGAGCTGCTGACCTTCCGCGATCAACACGATGCCAAGACCAACGTGGTGCTGCTCGACCGCAGCGCCCAGCGCGTCTACACCGCCGAGACCGGGCTGATCGCCGCGGGCACCGGCGCTGCCCTGCCCAACCACACCACGGCGATGACCCTGCTGCCCGGTGACCGCCAGCTGGCCGAAGGCCAGAAGGAGCTGAAGGTGGCCTTCGAGACCACCTCTGCGGACGGCCTCCAGTGGGTCAAGACCTACACCTTCCGCCGCGGTGAATACACCGTGGGCGTGCAGCAGCAGCTCAAGAATGGCGGCGGCGCTCCGGTGGCGGCCCAGGCCTATTACCAGTTGCTGCGCGACGGCAACCCGCCGCCCAACGAGTCGAGCTTCTACTTCACCTTCACCGGCCCGGCGGTCTACACCGACGCGGGCAAGTTCCAGAAGATCGAGTTCAAGGACATCGAGAAGCGCGAAGCCGGCGACAAGCCCGGTCACGAAACCAAGGCCGACAACGGCTGGGTGGCCATGGTGCAGCACTACTTCACCTCCGCCTGGCTGCTCAGCGACACGTCGTCGCGCGAGATCTTCACCCGCAAGGTGGACAAGAACCTCTACGCCGTGGGCATGATCCAGCCGCTGGGTGAGCTGGCCCCCGGCGCCAGCCGCACGCTGGAGGCCACGCTGTACATCGGCCCGCAGGAAGAGAAGAAGCTGGAGACCCTGGCCCCCGGCCTGGAGCTGGTGAAGGACTATGGCTGGCTCACCCTGCTGGCCAAGCCGCTGTTCTGGCTGCTCGACCGCCTGCATGGCCTCATCGGCAACTGGGGCTGGGCCATCGTCGCCCTGGTGGTGCTGCTCAAGGCCGCCTTCTATTGGCTCAACGCCAGCGCCTACCGTTCGATGGGCAAGATGAAGGCCATCAACCCCAAGGTGCAGGAACTGCGCGAGCGCCACAAGGACGATCCGCAGAAGATGCAGCAGGAGATGATGCGCATCTACCGCGAGGAGAAGGTCAATCCGCTGGGCGGCTGTCTGCCCATCTTCGTTCAGATGCCCTTCTTCATCGCGCTGTACTGGGTGCTGCTGTCCAGTGTGGAGATGCGCGGCGCCCCCTGGCTCTATGTGAGCGACCTCGCACAGGCCGACACGCTGTTCTTCATCATCCCCGGCCTGAACATGCCGGTGGGCCCGCTGCCGCTGCTGATGGTGGCCAGCACCGTGCTGCAGACCTGGCTGAACCCCACGCCGCCGGATCCGGTGCAGGCCAAGATGATGTGGATCATGCCGCTGGCCTTCAGCGTCATGTTCTTCTACTTCCCGGCTGGCCTGGTGCTGTACTGGTTCACCAACAACGTGCTGTCGATCGCCCAGCAGTGGATGATCAACCGCCAGCTTGGCCTGAGTCACTGAGCGGCCTTTTCGGTTCGGGTTCGGATTCGGGTTCGGGTCCTGATCTGCAGGATTCGGACCGTCCCCGGCCCGGTACAGCCGACCGCCGGCCTCCTGAACTGTGGATTTGGCACGCGCTGCGGCTCACAGTTCGATGCGCATGACACGTTCACGGGATTGAGCGTGTCAACCCCGCAGGCCATCATGCGTTCAGCGGGGCATGACCTGAAGCCGTCGCTGCAGGCCTCCCTTTCGGGCTCGCAGCGACGTCCTCAGCTCGGGAGGATGAGTCCGGCACCACCGGCCGCTTCCCCCCGCGCCATACAACGACACCAGACGCCCTGACGAGCCCCTTCGCCAGGGCGTTCTTGTTTGGACTCGGCGCAGCGGCGACGACAATCCCGCCATGCTGCCCCGCCACCAGGACCCCATCGCTGCCATCGCCACCGCTCCCGGACGGGGTGCGGTGGGCATCGTGCGCCTCTCCGGGCGCAGCCTGCAGCCGCTCGCGCAGGCCCTCACCGGCCGGTCGCTGAAGCCCCGCCACGCTCACTACGGTCCCCTCCTGGCCGCAGACGCAGGCGCCATCGACCACGGGCTGGCGCTGTACTTTCCGGCACCGCACAGCTACACCGGCGAGGACGTGCTGGAGCTGCAGGCCCACGGTGGGCCGATCGTGCTGCAACTGCTGCTGGCGCGCTGCCTGGAGGCCGCCGCCCAGCCCGGCCCGGACGGCCCCCCCCTGCTGCCCCACCTGCGGCTGGCCGAACCCGGTGAGTTCACCGAACGCGCCTTCCTGAACCACAAACTCGACCTTGCGCAGGCCGAGGCGGTGGCCGACCTGATCGACGCCAGCACCGAGGCGGCCGCCCGCAGCGCGGCACGCTCGCTGTCCGGCGAGTTCTCGCGCCACATCGGCGAGCTGCGCGAGCAGATGATCAACCTGCGCATGCTGGTGGAGGCCACGCTGGACTTTCCGGAAGAGGAGATCGACTTCCTCGAACGCGCCGATGCCCGTGGCCGCCTGCAACGGCTGGCGGCGCAGCTGGACCGGGTGCTCGACAGCGCCCGCCAAGGTGCACTTCTGCGCGACGGCCTGCGCGTGGTACTCGCGGGCCAGCCCAACGCCGGCAAGAGCTCGCTGCTCAACGCACTGGCCGGCGCCGAGCTGGCCATCGTCACCCCCATCCCCGGCACCACCCGCGACCGCATCGGCGAGACATTGCAGATCGAGGGCGTGCCGGTGCACGTCACCGACACCGCCGGCCTGCGCGAGGACCATGCCGCGGTGGACGAGGTGGAGCGCATCGGCATCTCCCGCAGCTGGGAGGCCATCGCCCAGGCCGATGCGGTGCTGCTGCTGCACGACCTGACCCGCGCCGAGAACGCCGAGTACCGCGCTGCGGATGCCGCCATCGAAGCCCAGCTGCCGGCGGCCGCCCACATCGTCCACGTGCACAACAAGGCCGACGCCGCCCCCGCAGCGGCGCAGCGGCTGGCCGAGGGCCCGGACGGCACCGGCAACGGCACGTGCGACCAGGTGATCCTGTCCGCCCGCACCCACGACGGCCTGGACCGCCTGCGCCGGCGCCTGCTGGAGCTGGCCGGCTGGCACGCCGCACCGGAGGGCGTGTGCATCGCCCGCGAGCGCCACGTCCAGGCCCTGCGCCGCGCCCGCGGTCACCTGGACGAAGCCCGCCAGCGCGCCGAGCTGGGCGATGCCGCCCTGGAACTGCTGGCCGAGGAACTGCGCCTGGCCCACGACGCCCTGGGTGAAATCACCGGCGCCTGCACACCCGACGACCTGCTGGGCGTGATCTTCGGGCGGTTCTGCATCGGCAAGTGAGCCTTCTCTTCTCCTCTTCCACGGCCCCCTCCCCGTCGATGGCGGCCTCCGGACCCTGCCCGGCCATTCCAGATCTTCGCCTGCACCAGCGCACCCCATGCCCCTCCCCCCCGGCAAGCCGCTCACCCGCCAGGTCGACCTGAACCTGCTGGAGCTGTTCGACACCGTCTACCGCACCCGCAACCTGACCGAAGCGGGGCTGCGGCTGGGCCTGTCGCAGTCGGCCGTCAGCCACAACCTGGGGCGGCTGCGGCAGGCCTATGGGGACGAGCTGTTCGTGCGGCTGCCGCGCGGGGTGCAGCCCACGCCGTTTGCCGACGGGCTGGCCGAGCCGGTGCGCAGCGCGCTGGACCTGGTGCGAGAAACGCTGGGCCGGGCCGCCTTCGTGCCGGAGCGCAGCGACCGGTTGTTCCACCTCGCGATGTCGGACATCGGCGAGTGCCTGTTCCTGCCGCGGCTGCTGGATGAGCTGTCGCGGCTGGCGCCGGGCGTGGTGGTGCGCAGCGCCGCGCCGGAGCTGCCCGCGCTGACCGACGGGCTGGCCTGCGGCGCCATCGACCTGGCGCTGGGCTACATGCCGGGGCTGGGCAAGCGCTGCCACCAGCAGGCGCTGTTTGACGAGCGCTTCGTCTACGTCGGCCGAGCCGGGCACCCGGACCTGGCGGCGCCGCCGACGCTGCAGGCGATGCGTCGCCTGCGCCATGTGGTGGCCAGCCCGCCGGGCACGCGGCACGCCGCCGCGGTGGAGGAGGTGCTGGCCGGCCCGCGGGTGCGTGCGCCGATCGCGCTGCGGGTGGGCAGCTTCCTGAGCGTGCCGCCCATCGTGGCCGGGTCTGACCTGGTCGCACTGCTGCCGTCCAACCTCGCAACGGTGCTGGGGCCACGTTTCGCCCTGGCGAGCCAGCCGCCCTGCGTGGACTTCCCGACCTTCGAAGTGTCGATGTACTGGCACGCACGGGTGCACCGGGAGCCCGGGCACGTCTGGCTGCGCGAGCGCCTGCACCAGCTGTTCTACCGGCACGCGATCTGAGCGCAACCCGGCCCTCCGTCATCGACGGCACCGATGACGGGCTGATGAACTTTCGATGGCGTCTCTGACGGCAGCGCCGCTACAGTATCTTGCTCAGGCAGCGCCGCGGCCTGCCACCCGACACGGCACACCGGCGCAGCAGCCTCACGACGCGTGGACACGCCGCTGCGCCCCACCAGAGGAGACATCGAAATGGCCGAGATCCTGGGCCTGGGACTTTCCCACTACCCGCCGCTGAGCGGCTTCGACGAGAACATGGCCGGCATCCTGCGCGGCCGCCTGGCCGACCCGGACATCCCGGCCGAAGCCAAGGACCCGGCGAACTGGCCGGCCGCGATGCGTGCCGAATGGGGCGACGACCAGGGCCGCGCCGCGGCCGCCCGCCACCGCGAGGCCATGCTGGTGGGCTGCCGCAAGGTGCGCGAGGCGCTGGACGCATTTCAGCCGGACTTCGTGCTGATCTGGGGCGATGATCAGTACGAGAACTTCAAGGAAGACATCATCCCGGCCTTCTGCGTGCAGGCCTACGGGGACATGACGGTCTACCCCTGGCGCCACGCCAGCGCCTCGGCGATGTTCGACGCCAAGACGAAGGACGCCTACGGCGGCGGCAAACCCAATGTCTGGCAGGAGACGGCCGACACAGCGATGCTGCTGCGCGGCCACCCGCAGGCCGCGCGCCACCTGGCCGAGCAGCTGCTGCTCAACGAGTTCGACATCGCCTATTCGTACCAGCCGCTGCACCACCCGGGGCTGGCGCATGCCTTCCTGAACGCGGTGTTGTACCTGGACTACGACCGCCGCGGCTTCCCCTACCCGGTGGTGCCGGTGCAGGTCAACTGCTACGGCCGTGCGGTGGTGAGCTACAAGGGTTTTGCCAGCCCCTGGGCCGACCGGGGGCGGCAGCTCGATCCGCCGTCGCCCACGCCGCGGCGCTGCATGCGCTTTGGCGCGCAGATCGCGCGCATCCTGCGCGAGAGCCCCTGGCGGGTGGCGGTGGTGGCGTCGTCGAGCTGGTCGCACGCCTTCCTGGTGGACAAGACTTTCCGCATCCAGCCGGACGTGGCGGCCGACCGGCGCCTGTACGAGGCGCTGCTGGCGGGCGACTATGCGTTCTGGGAGAACTACAGCCTGGCGCAACTGGAGGACGCGGCGCAGCAGGAGGTGCTCAACTGGTTCGCCCTGGTGGGCGCGATGCAGGAGCTGGGGCTGAAGCTGGAGTGGTCCGACTTCGTCGAAACCTGGGTGTTCAACTCAAGCAAGGTCGCCGCCATCGCGCGCTGACCGCTGCCGCGGCCGGCGGTGGCGGCGCGGTTGCTGCACACCCGCCGCTGCGCTGCGCAGAGGTTCGGTTCGGGTTCAGTGCAGGTTCAGTGGAGGTCAGTGATGCAGCGGGGCCGATTCGGCCTCGGCCTGCAGCCGCAGTGACTCCAGTTCACCGATGAGTCGATCGGCATCCTTCAGGAAGCTGTCCCGATCGGTGTGGGGGTGACCCATCAACAACACGGAGGAATGCTCCACCAGTGCAGGATCCCCGGCCAGCTTGGCCCAGCGGCGCACTTCGTAGTACGTCACCAACGCAAGCCGGCCCAGGTCACCGGTGCGGCGGGCATACCAGAGATCGGCCAGAAGGTCGTCGAGTCCGAGCCGGAGCTTGGGGGTCAGTGCATTCATGGTGCGACGCAGCATCGGCCCGCAAGCTGAATGTAACCTTACAAATACCGCGTTCAAGGGTCAGGCTGGTGTTTGTACGTAGTCGAGTGGCAATCCGAGGTACCCCGGGGGTTTTGGGTGTTGCTCCAGGTTGGAGCGCACTTGCCGATCGCATGGCAGCGGCAAAGCCGGCGCGAGGGCGGTCGCATCGGATCCAGGCGATCACGGCTGCGGTTCCACGTTGACCAGGCCTACGATGCAGGGGTGTCTTCCCCCGTCCAACACGCTGGAGGCGGCCGTGAACCTGGCGCGAGAGTGTTTTGTCGTGATGCCCTACGGCAGCAAGCCCTTTCCGGATGGCAGCGGGCGCAGGTACGACTTTGAGAAGGTGTGGCGGGTGCTGATCACCCGGGCCGTGCGGGAGGCCGGCATGGCGCCGGTGCGCAGCGACCAGCGCATGACCTCCGGTATCGTGCATTCGGAGATGTTCCGCGACCTGCGTGACCGCGACGTGGTGCTGGCCGACCTGTCGCTGGACAACCCCAACGTCTTTTATGAACTGGGGGTGCGGCATGTGATGAGTGCCGGGGGAACGGTACTGATCTGCCGGCGCGACGCGAAGCTGCCCTTCGACGTGGGACTGTCGCGGGTGATCTTCTACGACTTCGACGGACAGAGCTTTGACTGGGAGGAGGTCGAGCGCGCCGTCAAGGAACTCAGCCTGGCGCTGACCGAGGCGGCCACCGGCCGGCCGGACAGCCCGGTGCATGCGCTGCTGGAGACGGTGCTGCCCAGCGACTCGGCGGCTGCGTTGCCGGCTGCGACGCGTGCACCGGAGCTGGCGCCCGACGCACAGCCCTGCGACGCCTACCAGCGCCTCACCGCGGCATCCTGGCGGCAGGCCGGCGGCGGACTGGAGGCCCTGTTCGAGACCGAGCGGGGCAGCGTGTTCGGCTCGCGCGCGCTCGCCCACCTGGCGCTGGACACCGGGCTGCCTCTCGGCAGCGATCCCGGCGTGGACCTGAGCCGGCGCCTGGCCAACCACCTCAACGACGGCCAGCAGTACCACCTGGCCAACCGTCTCTACGAGGCACTGCTCGAGCGCGGCCGGCTCACCCGCGGCAGCCTGCTGGCCTATGCCTCCTCGTACAGCGAGGCGCAGGACGACATTGCCGGGGCCGCACGGGGCATCGAGATCGCGCAGCAGGCGCTGGAGCAGGCACAGGCCTGCCATGCGGACGGCGAATCGGCCGAAGGGGTGATCGCCCGGGCCGAGTGCCACCGCCGCATCGCCGGACTGCGCCAGTGGTACTGGCAGAAGAGCGCCCAGCCGGCGGACCTGGAGGCCGCGATCCGCAGCTTTGGCGACGCGGTGCACTGGAACGACCGGGCTCGGCAGATCGGCATGCTCAAGCACCCGGGCTTCCTGGCCCAGGCCCGCCTGAAGCTGCTGGTGCTGCTGCGCATCCGCGACGCCAGCGCCGAGCGGCCGGACCAGGAGCGGCTGCGCGAGGCCATCGTCTCGCTGTCGGCCCAGCCGAACGACGACGTGAAGGGCCTGTCCTACCTCGGCTGGTTCCAGGCGCTGGCGCTGGCCGACCTGGGGCAGGGAGAAGCCGCGCTGCGCAAGGCCCGCGCCACTCTGGCCGACGACGCGGTGCTGCGCAGCGATGCGGAGCACTGGGAAATCGGGCGGCGGCAGTACGCGCTGATCCGCCGCTTCATTGAGCAGTACCTGCCCTACCTGCGCCACCACGGCATCGTCGGGCAGATCGCGCAGCTGCTGCAGCCCAGTCGGCGCTGAGGCGCGCCATCAACGGGCCGCTGCGGCCCGTGGGCGTCAGACGTTGGTCAGACGTTGAACAGGAAGTTCAGCACGTCGCCGTCCTTGACGACGTACTCCTTGCCTTCTGCGCGCATCTTGCCGGCGTCCTTGGCGCCCTGCTCACCGCCGAACTTGATGAAGTCCTCGTAGGCGATGGTCTGGGCGCGGATGAAGCCGCGCTCGAAGTCGCCGTGGATCACGCCGGCGGCCTGCGGCGCGGTGTCGCCGACGTGGATGGTCCAGGCGCGCACTTCCTTCACGCCCGCAGTGAAGTAGGTCTGCAGGCCCAGCAGCTTGAAGCCGGCGCGTATCAGGCGGTTCAGGCCCGGCTCGTTCTGGCCCATTTCGGCCAGGAACATCGCGCGGTCCTCGTCCTCCATCTCGGCCAGTTCGGCCTCGGTCTTGGCGCAGATGGCCACCACCTCGCTCTTCTGTGCGGCGGCGTAGTCCTTCAGGCGGTCCAGGAAGGGGTTGTTCTCGAAGCCGGTTTCACTCACGTTGCCGACGAACATCGCCGGCTTGGCGGTGATCAGGCACAGCGGCTTGAGCAGCACCAGCTCTTCCTTGCTGAAGTCCACCGAGCGCACCGGGCGGGCCTGGTCGAGCGCGGCCTGGCACTTCTCCAGCACCTTGACCAGGGCGGCGGCGTCCTTGTCGTTGCCCGAGCGGGCCGCCTTCAGGGAGCGCTGCAGCGTCTTCTCGACGGTGCTCAGGTCGGCCAGGCAGAGTTCGGTCTGGATCACCTCGATGTCGCTGATCGGGTCCACCTTGCCGGCCACGTGGATGACGTTGTCGTCCTCGAAGCAGCGCACCACGTTGACGATGGCGTCGGTCTCGCGGATGTGGCTGAGGAACTGGTTGCCCAGGCCTTCGCCCTTGCTGGCGCCCGCCACCAGACCGGCAATGTCCACAAACTCGACGATGGCCGGCAGGATGCGCTCGGGTTTGACGATCTCGGCGAGTTTGCCCAGGCGCGGATCGGGCACTTCCACCACGCCGACGTTGGGCTCGATGGTGCAGAAGGGGTAGTTCTCGGCCGCGATGCCGGCTTGGGTGAGGGCGTTGAAGAGGGTGGACTTGCCGACGTTGGGCAGGCCCACGATGCCGCACTTGAGGCTCATGGTGTCGTACTCAGGGGAAAGACGGGCTGCGGCCGCGGCGCGGCGTCGATGCGAGCCGGCGGGCGAAAGTCGGATTGTAGGTGGCGGGTCCCGGGAAGGTTTCCACCAGGACGGTTTCCAACAGGCAACGGTTGCCTCCCTGCACCGGACGGACCGGCAGCGCAGATTGACGACGCGCAAGCTGTGCGCCGCAGCCGGGTCGAACAATGCCCACTTCGGCCCGGCGGGGAGATCCCCTGCGGGCCGCCAGGGCCTGGATTCACAAGCCAGGACAGCGTACCGAGGACCCAGGAGACGAACCGATGCTGCAGATCCGCATCCACGGTCGGGGTGGGCAGGGGGTGGTCACCGCCGCCGAGCTGCTCTCTCTCGCCGCCTTTGAACAGGGGCGGCATGCCCAGGCCTTCCCGAGCTTCGGCTCGGAACGCACCGGGGCGCCGGTGGTGGCGTTCTGCCGCATCGACGACCGCGAGATCCGCCTGCGCGAGCCCATCATGGCGCCGGACGTATTGATCGTGCAGGACCCCACGCTGCTGCACCAGGTGGACGTGTTCCAGGGCCTGAAGCCGGACGGCTATGTGCTGATCAACAGCCGCCGCAGCTTCGACGACCTGGGCGTGGGCGAGGTGGCCAGGCGCTTTCGCCACGAGCGGCTGACCACCGTGCCGGCCACCGAGATCGCACTCAAGCACCTGGGCCGGCCGCTGCCCAATGCGGTGCTGCTGGGCGGGTTCGCCGCATTGTCCCGGCTCGTTTCGCTGGACGCGGTGGCGCACGCCATCCGCCACACCTTCAAGGGCGCGGTGGCCGAAGGCAACGTGGCCGCCGCGGCCGAGGCCTTCGCCTACGTCGAACGCGAACTGGAGGAGTTGGCCCATGCTCAAGCAGATTGAGGGTTCCCGGGCGGTGGCCGAGGCGGTGGCGCTGGCCCGCCCGGAGGTGATCTGCGCCTACCCGATCTCGCCGCAGACCCACATCGTCGAAGGGCTGGGTGAACTGGTGAAGAGCGGTGCGCTCAGCCCCTGCGAATTCATCAACGTGGAGAGCGAGTTCGCCGCGATGAGCGTGGCCATCGGCGCCAGCGCGGCCGGTGCGCGCAGCTACACCGCCACCGCCAGCCAGGGCCTTCTGTTCATGGCCGAGGCGGTCTACAACGCCAGCGGACTGGGCCTGCCGATCGTGATGACGGTGGCCAACCGCGCGATCGGCGCGCCGATCAACATCTGGAACGACCACAGCGACAGCATGAGCCAGCGCGACTGCGGCTGGATCCAGCTGTTTGCCGAGACCAACCAGGAGGCTGCCGACCTGCACATCCAGGCCTTCAAGCTGGCCGAGGAGCTGTCCATGCCGGTGATGGTGTGCATGGACGGTTTCATCCTCACCCACGCGGTGGAGCGGGTGGACCTGCCCGAGCAGATCGAGGTGGACGCCTTCCTGCCACCCTATGAGCCGCGCCAGGTGCTGGACGTGAACGAGCCGGTGTCCATCGGCGCGATGGTCGGCCCGGAGGCCTTCATGGAGGTGCGCTACCTGGCGCATGCCAAGCAGACGCTGGCGCTGCAGCGCATCCCGGAGATTGCCGCGGAGTTTGCCGGCCGCTTCGGCCGTGTCTCCGGCGGGCTGGTCAAGGGTTACCACTGCCAGGACGCCGAGACGGTGGTGGTGGCGCTGGGCTCCGTGCTGGGCACGATCAAGGACACGGTGGACGAGCTGCGGCGCGACGGCATGAGCATCGGCGTGCTGGGCATCCACTCCTTCCGCCCCTTCCCGCTGGCAGCGGTGCGCGCCGCGCTGCAGGACGCCAAACGGGTGGTGGTGCTGGAAAAGAGCTTCTCGGTCGGCCTGGGCGGGGTGGTGTCCACCGACGTGCGCCTGGCGCTGTCGGGCCTGCAGCTGCAGGGCTACACCGTGGTGGCCGGCCTGGGCGGGCGGGCCATCACCCAGGCCTCGCTGGCGCGCATGCTGCACGACGCGGTGGCCGGCCGGCTGGAGCCGCTGACCTTCCTCGACCTCGACCAGCGCATCGTGCAGCGCCAGCTGGAACGCGAGGCCGCCACCCGCCGCAGCGGGCCGATCGCCGAGAACCTGCTGCGCGATCTGGGCACCGTCGCCTCGAAAGTGAGCTGACCATGCACCAGCCAATCAAGTTCTACCAGACGGGCACGTTCACCGTCGGCAACCGCCTGCTCGCACCCGAGCAGCGCAGCGTGCAGGCCAGCACCGAGCGCAGCAACTCGCTCAACTCCGGCCACCGCGCCTGCCAGGGCTGCGGGGAGGCGCTGGGCGCGCGCTACGCGGTGGATGCCGCGATGCGCGCGACGGGCAACCGGCTGATCGCCGCCAACGCCACCGGCTGCCTGGAGGTGTTCTCCACGCCGTACCCGGAAACCAGCTGGCAGCTGCCCTGGATCCACTCGCTGTTCGGCAACGCCGCCGCGGTGGGCACCGGCATCGCCGCGGCGCTCAAAGTCAAGGCCCTCAAGGCCGGGCAGGAGCACAGCGACGTGCGGGTGATCGCCCAGGGTGGCGACGGCGGCACCACCGACATCGGCTTCGGCTGCCTGTCGGGCATGTTCGAGCGCAACGATGACGTGCTCTACCTCTGCTACGACAACGAGGCCTACATGAACACGGGGGTGCAGCGCAGCAGCGCCACGCCACCGGCCGCACGCACCGCCACCACCATGGCGGTGGGGGCGCACCCGGGCGCCGAGTTCGGCCAGGGCAAGAACCTGCCGCTGATCGCGATGGCGCATGAGATCCCCTACGTCGCCACCGCCACGGTCGCCGACCTGCGCGACCTGGAGGCCAAGGTCGAGCGTGCCATGTCGATGCACGGTGCGCGTTACCTGCACATCCTGGTGCCCTGCCCGCTGGGCTGGGGCGCGGCCAGCCAGGACACCATCCGCCTGGCCCGGCTGGCGCGCGAGACCGGCATCTTCCCGGTGTTCGAGGCCGAACACGGCGAGGTGACGGCGGTCACCCAAATTCGCCGCCATGTGCCGGTGGAGGAGTACCTGCGGCCGCAGAAGCGTTTTGCCCATCTGTTCAGCGGCGCGGGACAGCCCGGGGTGATCGAAAAAATCCAGGCCGAGGCGGACCGCAACATCCGCCGCTTCAAGCTGCTCGACGAAGCGCAACAGGAGGCCTGACCATGGACAAGCCGTTTGCGATCACGCTCGACCCGGGCTCATCTCTCGCGAACAAGACCGGCAGCTGGCGCACGCTGCGCCCGGTCTACCGCGACCACCTGCCGCCCTGCAACGCCCAGTGCCCCGCGGGCGAGGACATCCAGGGCTGGCTGTACCACGCCGAAGGTGGCGACTACCAGGCCGCCTGGCGCCACCTGACACGCGACAACCCCTTCCCGGCCGTCATGGGCCGGGTCTGCTACCACTCCTGTGAAGGCGCCTGCAATCGCGGCAAGATCGACGCCGCGGTGGGCATCAACTCGGTGGAGCGTTTCCTCGGCGACGAGGCGCTCAAGCGCGGCTGGCGCTTCGAGCCGCCAGCGGCCGATCTGCTGGCGCGCGGCAAACATGTGCTGGTGGTCGGCGCCGGCCCCTCGGGCATGTCCGCTGCCTACCACCTGAGGCGCCTCGGTCACGCCGTCACGGTGCTGGAGGCCGGCCCGGCCGCCGGCGGCATGATGCGCTTCGGCATCCCCAAGTACCGCCTGCCGCGCGAGGTGCTGGACGCCGAGATGGCGCGCATCGTGGCGATGGGTGTGACGCTGGAGCTGAACACCAAGGTCGACGACCTGGCACAAACGATGAAGGACGGCGGCTACGACGCGGCCTTCCTGGCCGTGGGCGCGCACATCGCCAAACGCACCTTCATCCCCGCCAAGGACGGCTCGCGCATCCTCGATGCCGTCTCGCTGCTGCGCAGCATGGAGGGTGAGGACAAACCCATGCTCGGCCGCCGCGTGGTGGTCTACGGCGGCGGCAACACCGCCATCGACGTGGCGCGCACCGCCAAACGCCTGGGCGCCACCGAGGCCATCATCGTCTACCGCCGCACCCGGGAGAAGATGCCCGCGCACGACTTCGAGGTCGAGGAGGCGCTGCAGGAGGGTGTGATGGTCAAGTGGCTGTCCACCATCAAGAAGGCCGGCGACGAGGCCAGTGCCGGCGCGCTCACCATCGAGAAGATGGCGCTGGACGAACACGGCAACCCCCAGCCCACCGGCGAGTACGAGACGCTGGAGGCCGACTCGCTGGTGCTGGCGCTGGGCCAGGACGTAGACCTCTCGCTGCTCGACGGCGTGCCCGGCCTGGAGATGAAGGACGGCGTGGTGCAGGTCGACCCCGCCACGATGATGACCGGCCACCCCGGCCTGTTCGCCGGAGGCGACATGGTGCCGGCCTCGCGCAACGTCACGGTGGCGGTGGGCCATGGCAAGAAAGCGGCGCGCCACATCCATGCATGGCTGAATGGAACCACGCAGGCCTCGCCACCGAAGCATCCCCCTGCCCCCTTCGAGCGCCTCAACCCCTGGTACTACAGCGACGCCCCCAAGACCCTGCGCCCGCAGCTCGACCTGGCGCGGCGCACCAGCAGCTTCGACGAGGTGCAGGGCGGCCTCACCGAGGACAACGCCCTGTTCGAGGCCCGTCGCTGCCTGTCCTGCGGCAACTGCTTCGAGTGCGACAACTGCTACGGCGTCTGCCCCGACAACGCGGTGATCAAACTCGGCCCGGGCAAGCGCTTTGCGATCAACCTCGACTACTGCAAGGGCTGCGGCATCTGCGCCGCCGAGTGCCCCTGCGGCGCGATCGAGATGGTGGCGGAGGAGGTGTAGGACCTCTGGGTCCTGGGCTGCCGTGTCAGTCTTGACTTGCATTGGGGGTTTGAAGGCCCCGATATGCCAGGCATGACTGACACGATTCGCCTCCCGGATGAACTCGGCCTGATCGCATCGCGCAGCGGGATCCGCGCATCCCCGCTGACCTGCTGGCGAAGATGGCACCGGTGTGGGCCGACGGCAGGTTGCACGCTCGTTGATCTGCGGGGGATGGGCTGCGAAGCTTCTCCCGGAAGCGGCAGAATCCCCCGACACACAAGACCCAGGGAATCCGCCGTGGCCGCTCGTCACCCTGCCGCCTACACCGAGGAAGAGACCCGCTTCTACCGCATCGACCCGGTGCTGCGCGCCAAGGGCTACGACGCGCAGTGGAAGCTGCGCCTTGAGACGCCCGCCCCGGTCGAAACCAGCACCGACGACCTCAAGGGCCGTCGCCGCAGCGGCAAGGGCCGCACCGACTACCTGCTGTGCATCCAGCCCGAGGGCCAGGCCCGGCCACTGCCGGTGGGCGTGCTGGAGGCCAAGGCCGAGAGCGCCGACCCGCTCAAGGGCATGCAGCAGGCCAAGGGCTACTACGGCAGTGCTGGCGGGCCGGTCCAGCGCCACGCGGTGCGCTGGGTGTTCGCCACCAACGGGCACCGCTACGCCGAGTTCGACCGTGCCACCCAGACCCCGGTCGAGACCCTGCCGCTGGAGAGCTTTCCCACCCACGCCGAGCTGACCACGCGCTGGCAGCGCGACAGCGGCGTGGACCTGTCCCGGCCGCAGGCGAGCCTGCTGTTCCAGGCCGACAGCCCGGCCTACAACCGGCCGCGCTACTACCAGGACGCCGCCATCCGTGCGGTGTTCGAGAAGGTGCTGCGCTGCGAGCAGGATGGCAGTGCGCCGCGCGCCCTGCTCAGCCTGGCCACCGGCGCGGGCAAGACGGTGATCGCCGCCAACCTGCTGTGGCGCCTGCACGAGGCCGGCCGGCTGGACAAGCCCGCGCTGTTCCTGTGCGACCGCGACGAGCTGCGCCGCCAGGCGATGGACAAGATCGGCCGCGCCTTTCCCGCTGGCGCCGTGCGCGCGGTGCAAGAGGAGCGCGGCCTGAACACCGCGCGCAACGCCCGCGTGCAGGTGGCCACCTACCAGACCCTGGGCATCGACAGCGAGCCGCAACGCGAGGGCGACCAGCCCGGCGAGACCGACGACGACAGTCCCACGCCGGCGCCGGCCGACAGCTTCCTGAGCCGGCACTATGGCGAGAACGCCTTCTCCGTCATCATCATCGACGAGTGCCACCGCTCCGCCTGGGGCCGCTGGTCCGAGGTGCTGCGGCGCAACCCGCAGGCCATCCAGATCGGCCTGACCGCCACGCCGCGCCAGCTGCGCAGCCCCCGGCGCATGGGTGCGCTGGCGGCCGACATCGAGGCCGCCGCCGCCCGGGACGCACGCATCACCGCCAACAACCTGGCCTACTTTGGCGCCCCGGTCTACGAGTACACGCTGATCCAGGCGCAGGAGGACGGCTACCTGGCCGCCTGCGAGATCGTGCGGCTGCGCCCCTCCATCGACGCGCGCACCTTCACCCGCGACGAGGTCGCCGCGCACCACGTGCACGACGCGCGCACCGGTGCGGCCCTGCCGGCCGACGAGCTGAAGGCGCAGTACGGCGCGCGCCAGTTCGACGACGACCTGATCCTGCCCGAGCGCATCGAGGCCATGTGCGCCGACCTCTTTGCGCGCCTGTGCGCCTGCGGCGGGCCGGAGCAGAAGGTCATCGTCTTCTGCACCCGCGACCTGCATGCCGACCGCGTGGCGCTGCCAGCTGCAAAAGCTCTACGCCCGCTGGTGCGAGCAGCAGGGCCGCGTGCCCAAGGAACACTACGCCTTCAAGTGCACCGCCGAGGGCGGCGCCGAGCTGCTGGAGCCCATGCGCGGCTCGGGCGAGCGCTGCTTCATCGCCTGCACCGTGGACCTGCTGGCCACCGGGGTGGACATCGAGCGGCTCAACGCGGTGGTGTTCTTCCGCTCGCTGGCCTCGGGCATCCTGTTCTACCAGATGGTCGGGCGCGGCACGCGGCTGGACGAGCGCACGCGCAAGTTCAAGTTCTGGCTCTACGACTACACCGGCGTCACCGACCTGTTCGGCACCGAGTTCATCAGCGCCGCGCGCAAGCTGCCGCCCGAGGGGGGCAATGGCGGTGGCAGCGGGGGCGGCGGGAGTGGGAACGACGACGAGGACGGCAGTGGCACCGGCCCCACGCCACCGCCCCTGCCCGAGCTGCGCACCGGCGAGGCGGTCACCGTCGAGCAGACCGGCCGCTGCGTGCTGCAGGCGCGCGAGGTGGACGGCGTGCTGCGCGACGTGGCGGTGCCGCTGGAGGAGTACCGCCACGGCCTGATCGAGCGCGTGCTGGCCGAGGCCGCCACGCTGGACGACTTCCGCGGCCTGTGGGTGCAGACCCAGCGCCGCCGCGCGCTGGTGGAGCACCTGCTGGCGGCGCACTACTCGCCCGAGGAACTGCGCCGCGTGGCCGAGATGGCCGACTACGACAGCTTCGACCTCTTCGCCGAAGCCGGCTACGCCGCCCGCGCGCTGCGCCGCCGCGAACGCGCGGACACCTTCCTCGCGCAGCAGGCACACTGGCTGGCCGCGCAGCCGGACAAGACCGCCACCGTGCTGCGCGCCTTCGCCCGCCAGTTCTCGGCCGGCGGCACGGAGGCGCTGGAGTCGCGCGAGTTCTGGCACGTACCCGAAGTGGCCCGCGCCGGCGGCCTCAAGGCGCTGGCGCCGCTGGGGGTGGGGGCGGAGGTGGTGAGGGATGTGAAGATGAGGTTGTTTGGAGCAGTGACTGACTTGTGCCACGCTGGGCGGCGTTGCGGACATCGAGGCCGGCAAGAGCTTTAAACCAGGGACGCAAGACCCAAGAACCGAGCTGGTCAGCGTGCCCTACCTGCGCCGGCGCCTGCAGGTCGGTTTCGCGCTGGACCAGGCTCAAGGCCGTTGTCGGCGACGAGCAGGAGACGAAGTCGGCACTGCGCCAAGGCGACCTGCTGTTGACCCAGGGCGCACACCCCGCGAGCTGGTGGGCGCGGTGGCGCCGGTTGGAACGGGACTCCGGCTGCGTCTGCTGTCTGACAAGACCCTTGCGGCTGGTGTGCACGCCCGCCTAAGGCGGGACAAGGAGTTCCTCATGCGTATGCGGCTTCGCAATCGGCCAAGTCGGAGCTCACATCGAAGAGTACGCGTCGGGCTCCAGCGATTCGATGCGCAACATCGGCCAGAGCATCATCACGTCGATCCCGTTGGTTCTGCCACCGCTGGCAGAGCAGCGCCGCATCGCGCAGGAGTTGAAAGCGCAGCTCGCCGTGGTCGAAGAGGCGCGGCGGGCGGCGCAGGCGCAGCTGGACGAGATCGCGCAGCTGCCGTCGCGGCTGTTGGCGCAAGCGTTCAATCTTCAACAGGGAGCCAAGACATGACCGACACAAGCGTGTCCACCCAGCATCACGCGACCTTCGAAGGGCTGCGGCAGGTCGACGAGGATGGGAACGAGTACTGGATGGCGCGCCAGCTTGCGGGCGTGTTGGACTACTCCCAGTACCGTCACTTCCTCCCCGTCATTGAGCGCGCCAAGGAGGCCTGCCTCCTCAGTGGACAGCCTGTCGATGACCATATGGAGGATGTCCTCACAATGGTCACGATTGGTTCCGGCGCCAAGCGATCCGTTGATGACATTCGGTTGTCCCGCTACGCCTGCTACCTGATCGTCCAGAACGGCGACCCGAGCAAGCCGGTCATTGCCAACGGGCAGACCTACTTCGCCATCCAGACACGCCGGCAGGAGCTGGCCGATGACGCGAACTTCAGCCGACTCAGCGAAGACGAGAAGCGGCTGGCGATCCGCAATGAACTGGCAGCGCACAACAAGTACCTGGCCGCCGCCGCCAAAGGTGCGGGCGTCGATACACCGATGGACTACGCCATCTTCCAGGATCATGGCTACCGTGGGCTGTACGGCGGACTGTCGGCCAAGGACATTCACGCGCGCAAGGGACTCAAGAAGAGCCAGAAGATCCTTGATCACATGGGCAGCACGGAACTGGCCGCCAACCTGTTCCGCGCCACGCAAGCAGAGGAGAAGCTGCGCCGAGACAAGGTGAAAGGCGCACAGCAGGCCAACCGGGTACATCACGACGTGGGGCGTGCGGTGCGCAAGACCATCGATGATCTCGGCGGCACGATGCCGGAGGACCTGCCGACACCCGACGAGAGCATCCAGCAGCTTGAAAGCGCGCAGAAGAAGCGGCTCAAGGGCAAGAAGCCTTGAATCCTCATGGCGGAGCCTCGATGAGCACTTCGGAATTGCTGACTCGAATCTGTCAGCGCCACGGCATCCGCCGCCTGGCGGTGTTCGGATCGCGGCTCAAGGGCACGGCCCGCGCCGACAGCGACCTCGACCTGCTGGTCGAGTTCGAGCCCGACCGCACCCCCGGGCTGCTGGGCTTGAGCGGCATCCAGATCGAGCTGACCGAGGCGCTGGGCGTCCAGGTCGATCTGCGTACGCCGCAGGAGTTGAGCCGCTACTTCCGGGATGAGGTGCTGCAGCAGGCACGCACGATCTACCCGGAAGTCGCGCATGTGCCCAACGCCGAGACCCGCGCCGCCATGGAAGAGTCGCGCGCCATGATGGCGCTGCGTCGCGCCCGGTTTGACTCGGCAGCAGCGCTGTTCGACGACCTAGAAAACACACCCCCGCATCTGAACGCCTTCATGCCCCGTTCCCCCCAGAAGACCACCACGCCCCAAGGCGCTGAAAACAAGAAGAGCGCAGCCGCCAAGTCCATCGGCTCCACGCAATCGCTGTCGAGCTTCGTCAAGGGCATCTGCGACATCCTGCGGCGCTCCAACTGCGCCAGCGCGCTGCAGTACGTGCCGGAGCTGACCTGGATCCTGTTTCTGCGCATCCTGGACGCGCAGGAGAACAAGGCCCGCGAGGAGGCCGCCGCCAGCGGTGACGACCACAGCCCGGCGCTGCGCTCGCCCTACCGCTGGCAGGACTGGGCCGCGCCCTGCGACGTGACGAAGGAAGACCGGACGCCCGAAGGCCAGCTGGTGGGCTGGAAGCGCCAGGAGCTGAGCCGGCGCAGCGGCGCGATGTTCGAGTTCATCAACAAGGAGCTGCTGCCCTACCTGCACGGCCTGGACGTCTTGCCCGGCGGCCTGCCCAACCCGGCAGCCAGCCCGAAGCAGCGCGTCATCGGCCGCATCATGACGGCGGTGGAGCGGGTGCGGGTGGACTCGGAAACCGACTTCCTGGACATCCTGGACCGCCTGCACGAGATCGACCCCGACCACATCGACGACACCCACTTCTTCACCCTCTCGCAGGTCTACGAGGACCTGCTGCTGAAGATGGGCGAGAAGAACTCCGACGGCGGCCAGTTCTTCACCCCGCGCGAGGTGGTGCGCGCCATGGTGGCCACGCTGAACCCGCGTTTTGGCGAGACGGTCTACGACCCCTGCTGCGGCACCGGCGGCTTCCTGGCCCAGGCCTACGAGTGGATGAGCCGGCGCCTGGGCGACGGCGCGCTCAGCACCGACCTGGAGCGCCTGCGCCATGAGACCTTCTTCGGCCGGGAGAAGGAAAACCTGGTCTTCCCGATCGCGCTGGCCAACCTGGTGCTGCACGGCATCGACCAGCCCAACCTCTGGCACGGCAACACCCTGGCCGACCAGGCCACCTACGACCGGCTGTTCGAGCAGGCGCCGGCCACCTTCGACGTCATCCTGACCAACCCGCCCTTTGGCGGCAAGGAAAGCGCCAGCACCCAGGGCCGCTACGCCTTTGCCACCAGCGCCACGCAGGTGCTGTTCCTGCAGCACATCCTGGACGAGCTGGCCGAGCCGGCGCCGGAGGAGGACCGCGAGGGCGGGCGCTGCGGCGTGGTGTTCGACGAGGGGCTGCTGTTTCGCACCAACGAGTCGGCCTTCGTCGAGACCAAGCGACGGCTGCTGGAGGAGTGCGAGCTGTGGTGCATCGTCAGCCTGCCCGGCGGGGTGTTTTCCACCGCCGGCGCGGGCGTGAAGACCAACCTGCTGTTCTTCACCAAGGGCCGGCGCACCGAACGCATCTGGTATTACGACCTGTCGCAGGTGAAGATGGGCAAGAAGACGCCCATGACGCTGGCGCACTTCGGCTGGGGCAACGACTTTCGCCTGCTCGACGACGCCGAACTGCCCGCCACGCTGGTGGAGGACTGGCGCAACCGCGAGGGCCGTGCGGAGCAGCCCGACCTGAAGTTTCCGACCTTTGCCCGCCTGCTGGCCCAGCGCGGCAGTGCAGCGGCCGACAGCGACTGCTCCTGGACAGTGGACTTCGCCGCCCGGCGCGCCCAGGCGCTGGCCGACAAGGCTCCGCACGACGCCGAGGCCGCCCGCTGTCGCGAGCAGGCCGTGGCGCTGAAGGAGCAACTGGCTACGCTGAAGAAGGCCCGGGCCGATGAGCCCGCGCTGCTGGCTGCCCAACAGTCTTTGCTGGCGGTGGAGAAGGCCGGGCGCGAGGCCCAGGCGCGCGCCGCCGCCATCGACGCGGCCAGCTTCGACCTCAAGGCGGTGAACCCGAACGTGCGTGCCACCCAGGACACGCGCACGCCCGCCGAGATCCTGAACGCCATCGAGCAGCATGGCCAGACGGTGGCGAGCGCGCTCGGCAGGCTGCGGGAGCTGCTGCTGCAGGCTTGAATCCGTTCCAACGGGGAGGAACACGCGCATGACGGAACTGATCATCTACCAGAGCGAGGATGGGCTGGCGCAGGTCCAGTTCCGGACCATGGACGGTACGGTCTGGCTCAGCCAGATCGAGATCGCCGATCTGTTCGCCACCACGAAGCAGAACGTCAGCCTGCACGTCAAGAACATCCTGGCCGAGCGTGAACTGGCGGCCGAGGGAACCGTCAAGGAATCCTTGACAGTTCAAGTCGAGGGTCGCCGGCGCGTCCAGCGCCTCACTCAGCTCTACAGCCTGCCCATGATCCTGGCCGTAGGCCTGCGGGTGCGATCGGTGCGCGGCACCCAGTTCCGCCAGTGGGCCACCGCACACCTGACCGAGTACCTGGTCAAGGGCTTCGTCATGGACGACGAGCGCCTGAAGAACCCCGGCGGCTGGGATCACTTCGACGAGCTGCTGGCGCGCATCCGCGAGATCCGCGCGTCGGAAAAGCGCTTCTATCAGAAGGTGCGGGACCTTTTTGCACTCAGCAGCGACTACCGCGCCAGCGATGCGGACGCCCAGCTGTTCTTTGCCGAGGTGCAAAACAAGCTGCTCTACGCGGTGGCCCGGCAGACCGCGGCCGAGATCATCCTGGCGCGAGCCAACCCGGAAGAGCCGAACATGGCACTGACGTCCTGGGAAGGGGGGCGGGTGCGCAAAGCCGATGTGGTCAAGGCCAAGAACTACCTCAGTGCCGATGAGGTGGACACCCTGAACCGGCTGGTGGTGATCTTCCTGGAACAGGCCGAACTGCGCGTCAAGGAACGCCGGGATCTGACCCTGGCCTACTGGCGCCAGAACGTGGACCGGATGATCGCCTTCAACGATCGCCCGTTGCTGCAGGGAGCCGGCATCGTCCGCAAGGACCACGCCGACGCCATCGCCCGGGAGCGCTACGAGCTGTTCGACGCCCGACGCCGCCAAGACGAGGCCTTGGCGGCCGATGCCGCGGACCTGGCCGAGCTGGAGGCGCTGGAGCGGGGTGCGAAACTGGCCCAGGGGCGGTCCACCTGACCTGCCGAGGCAAGCAGGCGCTGCGGCGCGGGCCGGCGCCGCCTCAATCCGCACCCATGCGCTGCTGCGGCAGCGCATACCCATCCGCCACATACGCCGGCCCCTTCATCACCCGCACGATGAAGCAGGCGATCGCGGCGGTGAGGACCAAGGTCCAGTGCAGCGTCACCCAGCCCAGCAGGACGAAGTCGCGCAGCAGCACCGCGCCGTCCAGCGGGCTGTCCGGTGGGGCGGCGGGCGCGAGCAGATGGTTCAGGCCCACCAGGAGCGCCGGCAGCAGGGTGCCCCAGAGCAGCAGCGCTGGCAGGCGGCGCCAGAGCCGGTATTCGCGGCCGGGAGCGCTGCGGATGTAGCCAGGAAGTCGGTTGAACGCGGACATCGGGGGACTCCTGAAGGACAAGGGGGCACGCTGGCTGGGTGGTTAGCTGGGTAGCCGGGGGCGCAGGCGGGTCAGAACAGGCTGCCCTGGCTGTCCGGCACCGCGGGTGGTCGTGGCCGCCGCGCTGGCTTCGCCGTTGATGGCAGGCCGCTGCGGCGCGAGCCGTGGCGCTGCTGGAGGGCGTCGGCCTCGGCACGGGCTGGGGCAGTCTGCCGCAGTTGGTGCAGGCGTGCCTTGATCTCTGCCACGGCTTCGCGCTCGTCCACGATCGGCGCCGGGTAGGCGGGCGTGCCGAACTCCGGCAGCCAGCGGCGCAGGTGGTCGCCGGTCGGGTCCTGGTCACGCGCCTGTTTGGCGGGCGAGTAGATGCGCAGGGTGTTGATGCCGGTGCAGCCGCTTTGCATCTGCATCTGGCTCCAGTGGATGCCGGGCTCGAAGTCCAGGAACTGCCGCGCCAGATGCAGCCCGGGCTCGCGCCAGTGCAGGCCGAGGTGGTAGGCGGCAAAGCTCACCAGCATCGCGCGCATGCGGAAGTTCAGCCAGCCGGTGGCGTTGAGCTGGCGCATGCAGGCGTCCACCATCGGGAAGCCGGTGCGGCCCTCGCACCAGGCGGCCAGGCGCTCGCGGTCCACCTCGCCGGGGTGCACGCCGTCGCCGGGGCGCAGCCCGTCCACCGAGCGGGCCAGGTTGCGGAACTCCAGGTCCGGCTGGTCCTCCAGCTTCTGCATGAAGTGGCAGTGCCAGCGCAGCCGGCCGGCGAAGGCGCGCAGGTCGCGCGCCAATGCGGGGTCGCCGTCCGGGTGGCTGAGTGGGTGGATGCGGGCCTCGGTGGCCTGGTGCACGCAGCGCATCGAGATCGTGCCGAAGGTCAGGTGCTCGCTCAGCCGGCTGCAGCCGGTCTGGGCGGTCAGCGGGCTGGACAGTGCACGGCGGTAACCCCGGCCACGGCCGGCGAGGAAGTCGCCCAGCGTGGCCCAGGCGGCGCGCTCCCCGGCCGGTGGCGGTGCCTGGACCGGCTCGGCCAGGCCCAGCTCGCGCAGGGTCGGCAGGGGCTGCGGCTGGATCGCCCAGCCCGGTGGTGCTGCGAAGCCGCGCGGGGCCGGCAGCCGCGGCGCGTACATGCGTGCGGCCCAGCGCGACGCCCATCCGTCGCGCGAGCGCAGGCGGCGCAGCACGCCGGTCTGCGGCCATTCGGTCCAGGCCACGCCCTCGGCACGGCACCAGGCGGCCACCGCACGGTCGCGGGTCCAGCTCCAGCCGGGGCCGGTTTCCTCGTGGCTGAAGAGGTGGGTGAAGGCCACCTCGCGCCTCAGATCCTGCAGCACCTGGGGCAGCGCGCCCACGCGCAGCAGCAGCGGCAGGCCGCGCGCGGCCAGGTCGACCTGGAGCTGATGCACCGCGTCGAGCCAGTAGGCCACCTGGCGCGGGTGGCACTCCGGGCTGGCCAGCCACTGCGGCTCCAGCACGACCAGCGCCAGCGCACGCTCGAAGTGGGCCGCCTCGGTCAGCGGCGCGTGGTCGCGCAGGCGCAGGTCGCGTTTGAGCCAGACCAGCGCGGTGGGGGCAGTGCTCGTCATGGCGGGGCCGGTGGATGGCCGCTGCTGCGGGCGAGCAGGTCGGTGCTGCTCACCAGCCCGCGGGTGGCGCGGGTCCACCATTGCGAGAAGGAGTCGCAGCGGCGCTCCACCGGCGGGAAAAGTGTCGGTGCCGGGCGCAGCTGCGCCATGCGGGGCAGCCAGCGCGCGAGGTGCGGATCGCCCAGCGCCTGCACCCGGCGGGCACCGGACAGAGCCTGGGTGAGCTCGGCGGCGCTGCCCCACCAGCGCAGCGGGGTCAGCTCGGCCATGCGCCGGCCGACGAAGCGCCAGCGCCGCTCGGCCCAGGGCCAGGCGCGGTGGAAGTCGGCCAGGTACACGCCGAGCACGACGGCGTCGGCGGGAAGGTCGGCCGGCAGCTCGCCCAGGCTCCAGGGGTGCACCAGCCAGACGTCGCGGCCGGCCAGCGCCGCGGGGTCAGGCGCGGCCAAGCCCAGGTCGGCGGGCGGGGCGGTGAGCAGCAGCGGTTCGGGCAGCGGATCGAAGAGGTCGGCGCCGCTGCCGGCCTGGATCCCCGCCTGCGCGGGGATGACGGGGACGGGATCGGGATCGGGATCGGGAACGGGATCGGGAACGGGATCGGGGACGGGGACGGGGACGGGAACGGTCGCATCGCGGGCCCGGCGGTCGAGTTCGTCGTAGCCGCAGTCGATCGGGCTGCCCGGGCTGTGCCAGTCCGGCGGGGCGTAGCGGGCTACGTTCTCGGCGTTGAAGAGGTAGGGCTTGCGGCTGCCGGTGCCGGCCACCCACTGCCAGCTCAGGTGGTTGCTGGCCAGGTCGCCATCCAGCAGGTGGGCGTAGAGCCAGTCGGCGCCGGCGCGCCAGTGCACGCGGTAGAGGTGCACCAGCGCGCTGGCCAGCCACATGCGGGCGTGGTTGTGCAGGTGGCCGCTGGCGTAGAGGGTCTGCACTGCGCGGTCGACCACCGGGAGGCCGGTCCGGCCGGCGCGGACCTCGGCCGGCAGCTCGCGGCGGTACGCAGATTCAGGCAGCGGGCCGGCGTGCAGGGACTGCAGGATGCCGTCGCCGCGCTGGGCCCAGACGTGGCGGAAGTACGCGCGCCAGCCCAGCTCGAAGATGAACTTGTGCAACACCGGCAGCGGCTGCACGGCAGAGACACCGGCCAGCACCTGCGGCAGCGTGACCAGGCCGTGCGTCAGGTAGGGCGACAGGCCGGTGACCGCGCCGTCCAGCGCGTTGCGGCTGCGCGCGTAGGCCTCGGGCCGCACCGCGGCGATGCGCGCCCGGGCGGCGGCCAGCGTGGGCTCGGGGGGGGCGCGTCGTCACATCGCATGGACCGCTCCCACCTCGCCGCGGCGGATCGCTGCCGATCGATCCCGGATCGCCGCCCGGTCGGCCTCGCCCAGCCGTGCCAGGTTCTTCACCTGCAGCGCCATGCGGGCGTTGCCGGCCAGTGTTGTCTCGTGGCGCAGCAGGAAGTCCCAGTACAGCGTGGTGAAGGGGCAGGCGCGCGCGCCCACCCGCTGGGCCGGGTCGAAGCGGCAGCCCTGGCATTGCGGGCCCATGCGCTGCAGGTACTTGCCGGTGGCGGCGTAGGGTTTGCTGGCCATCAGGCCGCCGTCGGCGTACTGGCTCATGCCCAGGGTGTTGGGCAGCTCCACCCACTCCACCGCGTCGACGTAGACGCCCAGGTACCAGGCGTGCACCTGCTGCGGCCGCACGCCCAGCAGCAGCGCGTACAGGCCGGTGACCATCAGCCGCTGGATGTGGTGGGCGTAGCCGTGGTTGAGGGTCTGCGTGATCGCATCGCGCAGGCAGGCCATCTCGGTGTCACCGTTCCAGTACCAGGCGGGCAGGTCCTGTTGCGCGTCCAGCGCATTGAGCTCGGCATAGCCGGGCATGCGGGTCCAGTAGATGCCGCGCACGTACTCCCGCCAGCCGAGGACCTGGCGGATGAAGCCCTCCACGCTGGCCAGCGGCGCGCGGCCGGCGCGCCAGGCGGCTTCGGCGGCGGCCACCACCTCGCGCGGGTTCAGCAGCTTGAGGTTCAGCGACGCGGAGATCTGTGCGTGGTACAGCCAGGGCTCGCCGGGCCAGATCGCGTCCTGCCAGCGGCCGAACTGCGGCAGCCGCTCGTCGATGAAGGCCTGCAGCGCTTCCAGCGCCTGCGCGCGCGTGACCGGCCAGGCGAAGGCGTCCAGCCGGCCCGGGTGATCGGCGAAACGCGTGCGCACCCGCGCGATCACCTCGCGGGTGACCTCGTCCGGCTCGAACCAGCGCGGCGGCGGCAGGAAGCCGGGGCCCTGCGGGCCAAAGGACTCGCGGTTCTCGGCGTCGAAGTTCCAGCGCCCGCCGGCGGGCTGGTCGCCCTGAGCACCTTCCATCAGCACGCGGTGGCGCTGGCGCTGCTCGCGGTAGAAGAACTCCATGCGCAGCGCGCGCCGCTGCCTGGCGTGGGCAGCGAACTCGCGCACGGTGCAGAAGAAGTGCCGGTCCTCGCGAACCTCCAGCGGCAGGCCCGCCGCCTGCGCCACCGCCTGCAGCGCCTTCAGCACCCGCCACTCGCCCGGTGCCGTCATCACCAGCCGCTGCGGGCGCAGGCGCAGCAGGTCTGCCTGCAGCTGCGCGGCCAGGCTGCCGCGGTTGCCGGCGTCGTCCAGGTGCATGTAGTGCACTGGCCGGCCAGCCTGCTGCAGTTCGAGGGCGAAGTGGCGCATCGCCGCAAGGAACAGCGCCGTGCGTGGCTGGCTGGAAACGATGTGGGTGGACTCCTCCGCCACCTCGGCCATCCACACCGCGTCCTGGGCGGGGTCGAAGCCGTCGAAGGCGGACGCGTCCAGGTCGAGCTGGTCGCCCAGCACGACCACCAGCTGGCGCAGCTCAGCCATGGCCACTACTGGCTTTGGCGCCGCGGCGGCAGGCGTCGGAGCAGTACTTCACCTCCTCCCAGCAGCGCGCCCAGCGGTGGCGCCAGCTCATGGGCCGGCCGCAGGCGGCGCAGGGTTTGGCCGGCAGGGCGGATTTGTTGCCGCGGAAGCCGGATGCTTTGGAAGTCATCGATGACAAGGAAGGGGAACGGATCGGGATCAGATCGGGGCATGGTAGGCAGCCGGCGCCGCAAGACCCGCTTTTGCCGCCATCCCCTGGAGATTCACTCCCATAATCCGGGTCAAAAGCGGGTCAAGGAGAATCGATCCGCATGGGACGGACGAAGGATGCGATGAGCCAAGAACCCACTCCAGGCCCGACGACTTCCCCCACCCTGCACCGCAGCGGCGCAGTCGCGCGAATGCTGCGCATGCCGGTGGCCACGCTGCGCGTCTGGGAGCGGCGCTACCAGCTCACCGACGGGCAGCGCTCGGCCAGTGGCCAGCGGCTGTATTCGGCCGACGAGGTGCGCCGCCTGGCGCTGATCCGCCAACTGGCCGATCTGGGCCACGCCATCGGCCAGCTCGCGCCGCTGGAGATGGCGCAGTTGCAGCAGCTGGCCGGCACGCATGCGCGCACGCTCGACGCCCTGCGGCGCGGGCCGGTGTCCTCGGCGTCTTTGCCCGCGCCCACGTCGGCGCCCGCCTCCACCCCCGTGCCGACGCGCCGCTGGGACGACGCCGCACTGGCCGACATGGCCGGCCTGTCCAGCACCATCGCCTGCGAGTGCCCGCGGCATGTGGCCGAGCTGCTGATGCGCCTGTCACACTTCGAGGCCTACAGCGCCCAGTGCGAGCAGCGCAGCCCGGCCGATGCCGAGCTGCACGCCTGGCTGGGCAGGATCGCGGCGCAGGCGCGGGCCAAGTTCGAGGAGGCGCTGGAGCGCATCGCCCGGCAGGAAGGGCTGCTGCTGCCGCGGCCTGCGGCGCAGTGAGAGGGAGCCGAGGGGTGGCCCCAGCGGCAGCGTCAGGTTCTCAGCGCTCGCGCACCGGCAGGTCCTTCGGCCAGGTGATGCGGTAATCGGCGCCGAAGCGCTGCGTCTGGCCCGGCGCCAGGGTGACTTCCCAGGCCGCCACGCCGGGCTGACCCTGCCAGCGTGGGTGGGTGGGTTCGGGGCTGAAGCGGCGCTCGATCTCGATGCGCTCGTCGGTGGCGGTGGGCAGCGGCTCCAGCAGGCGCAGCTGCACCGGCTGACGGTGGGCGTTCTCCACGCTGTAGGCGCGGCCGATCTGGCGTTCGGCGCGCTGGCCCACCAGGCCGGCGCTGGCGTCCTTGCGTTCGCCGGGCAGCGGTTGCACCCGCACCAACTCGTCGCGGCCGAAGGGCAGGGTCAGCCGTTCCCGCGCCGCGGCTGGGCCGGACTGCGTGGCCGGCCACTGGCCCTGACCCACCACCTGCCCCTGGCGCAGCAGCTGCAGCGGGCCGGCGGGCCAGACGCCGGCCGGCCGCTCCAGCTCGGCCAGCAGCCAGGCGCTGGGCTGGCTGGCCGGAACCGCCTGCACCAGCCAGCGTGCGCTCAGGCGCTGGGTCTCCAGCGTCAGGCTGACCAGGGCACCGCTGCTGGCCACGTCCACCGTGCCCGGCACCACAAACTCGGTGGCGAACTCGCTTTGCACCGTCTGCACCTGAAAGGCCGGCGCAGCGGGTGCGGCTGCATCGGCGACCAGAGCCGGGGATGGGGCGGCCATCGGTGCGGCGCGCATCTCGGCGGAGAACACCTTGGGCTGGGGCGACTCCACCAGCCACCACCAGGGCCGCGGCGCCGGGCCGGCCACCGCGGATTGCGGCGAGCCGGTGGACAGGCGCAGCGCGATGCCGCGCCAGTCCTCCCCGGTGGCCTGGGTGATCTGGGCCAGGCGTTCCACGCGCACCCGGCTGGCCTCGGTGTCCAGCTCGGCCCGGTAGGCCGGGCCCCAGGTGGGGCCGGCCTGCAGGTAACGCAGGCGCAGTTCACCTTCACGGGGAGCCTGCAGTTGCACGGCGATGCGGCGCACCTGGCCCGCGCTTTCCCGCAGGCGGTCACGTTCGGCACGCAGCGGCGCCAGTTCGCGCTCCAGTCGTTCGCGTTCGCGGCCCAGGCGGTGCTGCTGCTGGGCGGCCTCCTGCCCCATGCGCTGCACCATGGCCAGGGTGGCCGACAGCTGCGCCGCCGGCACCTGCACGGCCGAGCCGCTGCGCACCTCGGCGCCCTCTCCCTTGGCCGCAACCCCGTCGGCGGCACCGGCACGCAGGTGGCCGAGCACCAGCTCATGACCCAGCGTCTCCGACTGCACCACCGCCAACCTGTCCTCCAGGCTGCGGATGCGGGCGTCCAGCTCGCCGCGCTGGCACTCCGGAGCCTGCACCCGCGGCAGCGCACTCAGCGTGACCGGGCCGAGGGTGATCGCCGCATCCGCTTCCACCCGCAGGCTGGCCGGGTCAAACCCCTCCGGCAGACAGCCCAGCAGCAGCTCGCGTGTGCCCGCCGGCACTTTGGCCACGCGCTCCACCACCGCGGCGCCGGGGTGCAGGGTGACCCGGGTGATGCGGGTGAGCTGCGCCTCGCTGACCTGCGCCACCGCCACCGGGGCCATCACCAGAGCGCTGCACCACAGCAACGTCGGCGCAGCACCACGCGCCAGTGGAGACGGAAGGAAGCGGTGCGGGTCGATGCGGAGCGTCATGGCGCACATCATCGCGCAAGCCCGGCCACCGCGGGCTGCGGGCGGCCGGGATCAGAACTTGAAGTCGACGCTGTAAGTCGGGTTCCACTGCCCGCCGGTGTTGCGGAAGGCGCCCAGGTCCAGCTTCCACTCCTTGGCCAGACGGGGGCGCCAGGCCTCCGGCAGCGGAATGCGCAGCGCCAGGTCGATGGTGGTCCGGCCCACCGGCCCGTCCTTCGTGTCGGTCACGCGGGTGAAGCTGCCGATCAGGTCGAACTGCTGCGGCAGGCGCACGGTATAGAGCAGCTGCGGAAACAGGCGGTGGGTGCGACCGCTGCGGTGCCGCAGGCCGAAGGCGGTGGACAGGTCCAGCCAGGCGTTGCGGTAGAAGTTGACCATCAGCCCGTAGTAGATCTGGTCGGTGCCGCCGGCCTCATGCGAGGCATAACCGTGGAAGTCCAGCCGGTCGGTCAGGCCATAACCCCACACCACGTAGCTCTGGCCGTTCTTGACCCGGTCCATCGGGTTGAGCGTGAAGTCCAGGTCCAGATCCCCCTTGCCTGCTGGTGTACCCTGGTCGTAGCCGCCGGCGGCCTGGCCGGACGTGGCGATCAGCATCGCGAGCAGCGGCAGCAGACGCAGCGGGAGGGCGCCGCGCAACATGGCAGGGCAACGCAGCGAGGGCAAAGGGCGTGCAGGCATGGCAACGCACTATGGGGCATGACGTCGATGCCAAGGCGTGGGAGCCACCCACACAGTCGGCCTCGGCGAGCCCTCTTTCTCGCCTTCTGGCACCGCGGTCAGCCCGGGGCTGGCGGCGGTGGGACCGCCGGAGCTTCCTCCGGCAGCACATCCTGATAGACCTGCGCCACCGCCAGATCCAGCCCGACACTCTCCAACCGGAGGACTTCGCCCTCGGCGGCAGGGTAGAGCTCCCAGCGCCCCTGCCCGTTGCGCCGGAACAGGTCCAGCTGCATGCGGTCTTGCGCGATGAAAAGCACCTCCTGCAGCTCCTGCAGGCGGCGGTACAACTCGAACTTGCGGCCCCGGTCGTAGGCAGCGGTGCTGTCGCTGAGCACTTCGACGATCAGCAAAGGGTGGCGCTTGGCCAGGTCCGCTTCCGGGCCGCGGTCGCGGGCGTCGCAGGTGACCAGCACATCGGGGTAGAACACCGCATCGGCTGCCTCGACATGCAGCTTCATGTCGGAAATGAAGGCGCGGCAGGGCGTACCGCGCAGGGCAACGCGGAGCGCCATGTAGAGATTGCCCGCGATCTGGTTGTGCGCATCACGCGCGCCCGTCATCGCAAAGATCTCGCCATCCACCCATTCGTGGCGCTCGGGCTGCTGCGCCTCCCAGTCCATGTAGGCGGCGAAGTCGAAGCGGATCCGCAATCCTCAACCCTTCTTCTTGAACATCGCGTCCTGCGCCGCCTTGCGGTCGGCGGCCACCTTCTGCGCATGGGGGCGCTGGCCGATGAGGGCAGCGTAGGGTTTCCAGTCCACGCCGGCAGTGGCCAGCAGGTCCTCGCCCAGCACGATCTTGGTGGCCAGGGACACCAGCGGCAGGTTGACCCAGGCGGCGCAATCGGCCTGGGTGAAGCTTTCACCGGCCACGTAGGGCGCGAACTTGGCCAGGCGCTGGAAGGCGGGGATGTTCTTGCTCAGGCGCTTGCGCACGCTGGCCTTGGTATCCTCGCTGACCGTGCCGCCGAAGAAGGCCTGGGCGTACAGCTCGCGCGCCACCAGCTCCAGGTGCAGGTCGATGAACTGCGACAGCTCGCGCACCTTGGCGGCCGCGAAGGGGTCGGCCGGCAGCAGCGCCGGGCTGTCCGGGAAGGCGGCTTCCAGGTAGCCCATGATCACCTCGCTCTCGCACAGCGCACCCTGCGGCGTGCGGATGAAGGGCACCTTGGCCAGCGGCGAGTCACAAAGCACCGCCTCGTCCTTGGAGCCGGTCATCACGAACACTTCCTCGAAGGGGATGCCCTTTTCCAGCAGGGCCAGTTTGACCTTGTTGTAGTAGTTCGAGACGGCAAAGCCGCAGAGCTGGATCATGGGTTGTCTCCGGTGGGTTCTGGATGGAAGGCGCAGTGTAGGCAGGCGGACGTGGCCGCGTTGACAACTGGGCGACAGCCGTCACCCGCAGCCGGCTTCACCAGCGCAGCAGCCGCGGCCCCAGCACGGCCCCCAGCCCGCCGGCCATCGCAATCCCGGCGCTGTACCAGACCGCCACGAAGGTG
The DNA here is from genome assembly GCA_016703325.1 of Burkholderiales bacterium. Lineage (GTDB taxonomy): Bacteria > Pseudomonadota > Gammaproteobacteria > Burkholderiales > Burkholderiaceae_C > Sphaerotilus. The sequence goes on from JADJCH010000063.1 coordinate 132,925, forward strand.
GGCGACAGCTCCGGGCAGTGCAGCGCATAGGCCAGCGCCCCCACCGCACCGGCGGACAGGCCGGCGGCCGCACCCGCCAGCGCCGGCCGGGTGGGCGCCAGGCCGCGCAGCGCCCACAGCAGCGCGGCCAGCGTGGGCAGGGACACCCCCAGCACGATCCAGGGGCAGCTCGACCAGGTGCGGCCCATCAGCAGGGCCTCGCGCGATTCCACCGGCGCGGCGGCCCAGGCGCCGGCGCCCAGCGCAGCCATCACCGCCAGCACACCCACCAGCGCCCGCAGCGGGATGGCCAGCCGCGCCACCGGCCGCGCCAGTCGGGCGGTGAGCGCCACCGCCGCCGCGGCCAGCGCACCGGCGTAGGCCAGCTTCATCCACACCGCCGGGGTGCCCAGCAGCGACCCGGAGTAGGCCCCCAGTGTGGACAGCACCAGCAGCACCGACAGCAGCCCTCCCAGCGCCAGCGCAGGCCCCAGGCGACGGGCCACCACGGCCCGGGGGGCGGCGCCGGCTTGGCTGGCCAGCATCGAAATCAGTTGGTCGGTGTTCATGCGGCATCACTCCGGATCAGGTCGGCCAGCTTCTTCAGGCCGCGGTGCACCTGCACCTTGAGGGCGGAGATGGAGGCGCCGGTGCGCTCGGCCGCCTCCGCCACGGACAGGCCCTCCACCTTGGTCAACACGATCGCGTCGCGCTGCGCGGTCGGCAGGCTCTCCAGCAGCAGCAACAGATCGCGCCGGGCCGGGGCGGCGCTGTCGTCGCGGCCGGGCAGTTGGTCCTCGTCCAGATCGTCCAGCGAGGTGTGCAGCTCGGCGTGGCGGCCGCGGCGCCGCCACAGGTCGATGAGTTTGTGCCGGGCGATCGCAAACATCCAGGCACTCACCGGCACTGCGGCGTCGTGGGTACCACGCTGCAGGTGCAGCGCCAGCAGGGTTTCCTGCACCAGGTCCTCCAGTTCGTCCGGCCAGGACGACATGCGCCGTCGCAACCAGCTGCGCAGGCGCGTGGCCATCAGCGCCAGGGCGGCCCGGTAGGCCGCCTCATCGCCGGACTGGGCACTGCGCCACAGGGGGGCGAGGCGGCTTTCAAAGTCGTCGCTGTGCACGTCACTCCTGGATTCGCTCGGAAAGGGCAGAAGGTTACAGCCCCTGTGCGGAATCTTTTTTCAGGCCTGCGCTGTAACCCGGTGCCGGGACGCCGCGACTTGCCTGTCGGGGCGCGATGCGGATCGCCCACCCGACGAGCGATGCCGGTCTGCGTGACCGGCCTTGCTCCGCTTCACCCACCCGGCACCCTGCCCAAATCTTCTCTCTGAAAGGAACCCACCATGTCCTCCAATCACACCGCCCTGCACGCCGCCACCCTCGCCCTGGCCCTGGGCGCCGCCCTGACGCTGGCCCACACACCGGCCGCCGCCCAGGCTGCCGACAAGGAGAAGTGCTACGGCGTGGCAATGAAGGGCGCCAACGACTGCGCCGCCGGTGCCGGCACGACCTGCGCCGGTACCGCTGCGCGGGACCATCAGGGCAACGCCTGGAAGCTGGTGCCCAAGGGCAGCTGCACGACGATGGATTCGCCCAGCTCCCCTACCGGCAAGGGTCAGCTGATGGCCTTCAAGGAAGCAACGATGAAGAAGGCGATGTGAACCCGATGAGGCAGCGCCACCCGCCGACCCCGGAGGCCCCATGACATCGATCGCCACCACCCCAGGCGCCACCCCGGTGGGCATCGGCCTGAAGGCGCAGCACCTCGCAGAGATCTTCGCTGAGGGTGCGGGGTCGCGGTCGGGCCCGGCCGACGCGCTGGCCTTCTTCGAGGTGCATGCCGAGAACCACATGGTGGCCGGCGGCCCGCGGCGGCGCTGGCTGGAGCGCCTGCGGGGCCGCTGGGCCCTGTCGGTGCACGGCGTGGGCCTGTCCATCGGCGGGCCCGGCCCGCTGGATGAGGCCCACCTGCAGCGCCTGGTCGAGCTGCTGGCCTGGGCTGAACCACAGTGGTTCTCGGAGCACCTGGCCTGGTCCAGCCACGGCGGCGCCTTCCTCAACGACCTGCTTCCGCTGCCCTACAACCGCAGCACGCTGCAGCGCGTGTGCAGCCACATCGACCAGGTGCAGGAGCGGCTGGGCCGTCGCCTGCTGCTGGAGAACCCCAGCCGCTACGTCGAGTTCAGCGCCGGCACGATGGACGAAGCCACCTTCCTCACCCTCCTGCAGCGGCGCACCGGCTGCGGGCTGCTGGTGGACGTCAACAACGCCTACGTCAGCGCCGTCAACACCGGTGGCGACGCCTGGGAGCTGCTGGGCGCCCTGCCGACCGATGTGCTGGCTGCCGTGGGTGAAATCCACCTCGCCGGCCACCACGCGGAGGCGGACAGCCTGGGCGCCCTGCTGCTGATCGACAGCCACTCGGCGCCTGTGGCCGACCCGGTGTGGGCGCTGTACGAACGCTTTGCCGCCCGGCTGCCGCAGCCGGTGCCCACCCTGATCGAACGCGACCAGCAGATCCCGCCCCTGGCCTCGCTGGTGGCCGAAGCCACCCGGGCCGGCCGGGCCCAGGCGCGGGCACAACAGGCTCTGGTGCACAGGCCGGCCACCGAACCCATCGAGGCGGCCGCATGACAGACCCCACCACGATCGGCGCCTTCGACACCAACACCACCGCCCGCTGGGCGGAACTGCTGCTGGAACCCGGCGCCTGCGCACCCCCCGGCCTGCGCAGCTGGAACGGCTCCGACCCCGCCCAGCGTTTTGCCGTGCACCGCAACAACGTCCTGGCCAGCCTGGGCGATGCGCTGGCCGAGACCTTCCCGGTGCTGCGGGAGGTGGTCGGCGCGGACTGCTTCGGCGCCCTGGCCCTGGCCTTCGTCCGCCAACACCCGCCCCGTCACCCGGTGCTGGCGGACTGGGGAGAGGATTTCGGGCCCTGGCTGGACCACATCGTCACCCGCTCCAGCGACCTGGCCGCCCTGCCCTGGCTGGGCGACCTGGCACGGCTGGAGCAGCTGCGCCAGCGCTGCTGCCACGCGGCCGATGCCAGTGCCCTGTCGCCCCAGACCCTGGCCGGGCGGCTGGCCGAGCCGGCCCGACTGCCCCACTGGCGCCCCGGCTGGCACCCGGCCGCGGCGGTGTGGCGCTCCCGCTGGGCCGTCCTGTCCCTCTGGACGGCGCACCAGCGGCAGGACCCGTCCCAGCCCGTCTCGCTGGCTGGCCTGGACATCCACCGCCCGGAGGCCGCCCTGCTGCTGCGCAGCGCTGCGGACGAGGTGCTGCTGTGGCCGCTGTCCGCCAGCGCCGCCGCGTTCTGTGCCGCGCTGGCGAGCGGTGCTCCCTTTGGCGAAGCCCAGCGGCTGAGCCTGGCCGAACCCGGCGCCGACAGCTTTGACCTCGTCGAGCTGCTCACCCTGCTGCTGCGCCATGGCGTGCTGGTCGAAGCACCACCCACCCGGCCCAGCGTCCCCACCCCTGCCCATGGAGGTTCACTCCCATGCTGAACAACCCCGCCCCGCACCCGCTGCCGGCCGCGGCCCGGTCCGCCGCGCCACCCCAAGCTCTGTCGCGCCTGGCCGCTGCCTGGCACCACGCCCGGGAGGCAATGCAACGTGCCATCCCCTACGACGTGCTGGCCGTGCTGGCCCGCTTTTCCCTGGCGGCCACCTTCTGGCGCTCCGGCCAGACCAAGGTGGAGGGCTTGGCCGTCGACCTGGTGGAAGGCCACTTCACCCTCGGCTGGCCGCGGCTGTCGGAGAGTGCGGTCGCCCTGTTCCGCGACGAATACCAGCTCCCCCTGCTCCCACCCGAACTCGCCGCCACCCTGGCCGCCACCGGCGAGCACCTGCTGCCCCTGCTGCTGCTGCTGGGCCTGGGCAGCCGCTTCGCCGCCCTGGGCCTGCTGGGCATGACCGCGGTGATCCAGCTGCTGGTCTACCCCGGCGCCTACCCCACCCACGGCGTCTGGGCCGCGGCGCTGCTGATGCTGGTGGCGCAGGGGCCGGGGCGCGGGTCGCTGGACCACCTGCTCGGCTGGGAGCGGCCGTTGCGTTGATGGCGCAAGGGCACGACCCCCACTGCGGCGGGCCAGGCGGGGTGGTAGTCTTTTGACTTCGACAAAGCACCGCGCGGTGCCTTTCCCGACTCGTCCGGCCCCCCGCAGGCCAGGACGGGCCAGTGCAAGAAATGGCAGCTTCCCGATGTCCGTCCCCTACAAGGATCTCCTGAGTTTCGGTTCCATGACCCTGCTGGTGGGTGCCCTTGGCTTGGCACTGCTGCTCCTGTGGGGTTGGCAGTCCGGCCAGGAGCTGCCGCTGTGGCCGGCGCTGCTGGTGGCTGGGGTCAACGTCTTTGGCGCGCTCAGACTCCTGCAGGAAACCCGGGCCCGCCAGACCGCTGTCAGGGAACAGGCTGCAGCGTCTGCCGCAGCCGCTCAGGCCCACAGCACCGCTGCGGCGCCAAGGAACCGGCGCAAAGCCAAATGACACCGCGGCGCCAGCGCCCCAGCGGCGCCCCTCCCTGATCTGATCCCAGGGGGCCGCGCGGCCCATGCACGCCCAGCCCCCGTTCACACCCACCGGCCGCAGTTCGTCGCATCCACCTGGCTCAACCGCCGGTGCAGCGCCACAGTCCACCCATTGCAAACATGCCTTGGAGACTGTCGCCATGCCCAACGCCACCGCTGCCACCACTGCCACCGCCGCCGCCATCCCGGCCTGGGTGCCCGCGCTCCTGCTCGGGCTGGTGTGGCTGGGCTGGAAGCAGACGCGGCCACGCACGGTGCGCCCGGCGGTGGTCGGGGGGATCGCACTGGGAATGCTCGTCTTCTCCCTGGCCGGTGTGATCCGCGCGTTTGGGGCGGATGCCGCTGCCCTGGCAGCCTGGGGCGCGGGATTGGCGACGGTGCTGGCGCTGGGCGCCGCAGGGTGGGCCCCCCGTGGGCTGCAGTCACTCGGTCGGCAACAGGTGCACCTGCCGGGCAGCTGGGTGCCGATGGGACTGCTGCTGACGGTGTTTGCCGCCAAGTTTGCGCTGGGCACCGTGGTGGCCATGCGCTCACCGCTGCTGGCGGATGCGGCCTTTGTGACCGCCCTCTGCGCGCTGCTGGGGGCCGTCAGTGGCGGGTTCGGGGTGCGGGCGCTGGCGGTGCGGCGCTGTGCTCAGCCCCACCCGATCGCGGCGTGAACCTCGTCTCAGTCCTGCGCTACGCCCAAGCCCGGCCGTGGCCGATCGTCGATGCCCTGGAAGTGGCGGGCATCAGGGTTGCGCCGATGTGCAGGCCGATCCCGCCGCTGCACACTCGGCACCGAGCATGACATCCGTCAAGGCTCTGGAGACCGCCATGCCCCGTCCCGGTCCCGTCAATCCGTCGCCGCGCCCGGCCGCCGGCGCCGTGCTCCTGCTGGTCGCGACCCGAAAAGGCGCCTGGCTGCTGCACGGGGACGCTGCCCGGCGCCGCTGGCGACTGGACGGCCCGCACTTCCATGGCCACAGCATCAGCCACCTGGTGCTGGACCCGCGCGACGGCCGCACCCTGCTGGCCGCAGCGAAGACCGGTCACCTCGGGCCCACGATCTTCCGCTCGACCGACCTGGGGCGAACCTGGAAGGAGGCGAGTCGGCCCCCGGCCTTCGCCCAGCCCACCGATGGCAGCCCGGCGCGCAGCGTTGACCACACCTTCTGGCTTGCGCCCTGCCACACCAACCAACCCGGCAGCTGGTACGCCGGCACTTCTCCGCAGGGCCTGTTCCGCAGCGATGACGGCGGCGACACGTGGCAGCCGCTGCCCGGCGTCAACGACAACATGACGCTGCGCGAGTGGATGGGCACGGTGCAGGACGGCACCCCCGACGGCCCCAAGCTGCACTCCATCGTCATCGACCCGGCCGACCCCGCGCACCTGCTGTTCGGCATGTCCGGCGGCGGCGTGCACGAATCCTTCGACCGCGGCGCCACCTGGCAGACACTGATCGGCGGGCTGGAGGTGGTGGAAGGTTTCGACGTCACACAGCCCACCTTCCACGACCCGCACTGCATCCGCGCCTGCCCCAGCCGGTCCACCCGGCTGTACATGCAGAACCACTGCGGCATCTACCGCCTCGACCGGCCCTCACAGGTGTGGCAACGCATCGGCCGCAAGATGCCCAGGAAGGTGGGCGACATCGGCTTCCCGATGGTGGTGCACCCGCGCGACGCCGACACCGCCTGGGTCTTCCCGATGGATGGCTCCGACGTCTGGCCCCGCACCAGCCCCGACGGCCGGCCGGCCGCCTACGTCACCCGCAACGCCGGGCGCAGCTGGCAGCGCCTGGACGCCGGCCTGCCCGCCGAGCAGGCCTGGTGGACCGTGAAGCGCCAGGCCCTCTGCGCCGACCAGCGCAACCCGGTGGGCCTGTACCTCGGCCACACCGGCGGCGAGATCTGGATGCTGCGCGACGATGGCGGCGCCACGCCCCCACAGAGCTGGCGCAACATCGCCCGCCACCTGCCGGAGATCTATGCCCTCGAAACGGCCATCCCGGCGGCGGACTGAAGGCGAGCCGCATGCGCGTGCTGGTCCCGAGCGCGCTGCGCTCCTACACCGGCGCGATGTGGGTCGAGCTCGACCTGCCCGCCCTGCCGCCAGCCACCGTCGGTGCGGTGCTCGACGCGCTGGACGCGCGCTTCCCGGGCATCCGCTTTCGCATGGTCGATGAGCGGGGGCTGCTGCGCCCGCACATGCGCTGCTTCGTGGGCGGCCGCGCAGTGCACGACCTGAGCCGGCCCATGGCCAGCGGTGAGGAACTGCACATCGTGCAGGCGCTCAGCGGCGGCTGAGGCGCGCGGCCTACCCCAGCCCCACCCCGGCGTAGACCTCGTCCCAATCCAGCGCCACACCCAGCCCCGGCAGCTCCAGCCGGCTGCCGCGCGGCCAGGGCGCCAGTTCGGTCCATTCGCCCTCCGCCGGCACCCGCTGGCAGTGCCAGGCGGCGGGCTCCAGGCTGGAGATCAGCAGGATGTGCTGCAGCCCCGCCAACTGGCGATAGGCCGCCAGCTTGTCGCCGCGGTCGAAATGCTGCGTGGTGGGCGACAGCACCTCGATCACCAGCCGCGCCTCGGTCAACTCATAGGTGGTCGCCGGGCTGCCCGGCTGGCTGCAGTGCACCAGCACGTCGGGGTAGAAGACGGCGCTCGCAGCTTCAACACGCAGGCGCATCTCGGTGGACAGCACCTCACAGGGAGAGCCATGCAGCTTGCTGTGCAAGGCATAGCCGGCGTTGCGAATCAAGCGGGAATGGGCTTGACTGCCGCCCGCCATGCCGCGCACCGGCTCACCCTGAATGGCGTAAATGATCCCATCCAGGTACTCGTGCTTGTAACGACTGGCGTTCTCCAGCACGAGGTAGTCTTCCATCTCGATGTAGGCGACGGCTTTGGCGGGCAGGCCCATGGGGACAGGCTCCGAAGTGGACGGTTGAAGCCCCACGATCCTAACGCCCGACCCCTCTCGCATGCCGCCCTTGCCGCTCTTGGCGCCCTGTACAGGCGCCAAGAGGACCGATCAGTTCACCTTGCGCTGCCTGCCCACCCAACCCAGCACCCCGAGGCCGGCCAGCAGCAGGGCGTAGGTTTCGGGTTCGGGGACTGGTGCCAAGGCGGCTGTCGGAATCACTTCCCAACTGCTATCCGGTTTCTTCCACTCCAACCGAATTCCGTCCCAGTATCGATCTTCGTAGTATCGGACCTCAATCGATACCGGAGATCCATCCAGCGCCATTGACCCAGTTGAAACTCCAAACCACTGAAGCTCAGGGGAGTCAATCACAGTTGCGCCACCAATAATCACTTGAACGCCATCATCTGACGTCACGCGAAAATCGTAGAGTCCCGTGCTTCCGCCTGTTAGGTAGCCAGTCCATCTCACACTATAGTAGTCAGACTGCCCAAGAGGATTCCAGAGATAGAAATTTGTATCATCCCAATGATCGATCGCCGGATCGAGAAATGAACCCACTGGAGTCAGTCCGGCAAATGTAATATCTCCGGTCGAACCACGGGCCACACCACCTCTTTCCCAGTCAGAGTAGACAGTTGCGTTCAGGCCGGTGTTCGCCTGAGCACCGAAAACAGTTGATACAGCTACCATTGCCGCGACCGCGCGCAACAAATATGTGGAATGCTTCACAGAATAATCTCCCGATTCAAAGACAAACTTTGATGCCTACAACCAAGTGTATTGCAGGTGGAATTTTGCATATTGCAGACCACCCATTCACGCAGGTTTGACTACGACTGCAGGCGGAAAACCAATGCCACGCAGCGGACAACTACCCCTTGCAATAACGCCAGCCATAGGTCACCCTTCAGGTCGCCAGGTACCGTTCCTGCTGCAAGGTCAATGTTCCAAGTTAACCCTCCTTCCCGTCCCTAAATGGTTCGAAAGACGCGTCAGATCAGAAGTGATCATGGGTTCCGCGCACCTGACCAAGATGGATGCGCCGGTATCGACGGCCGGCCGCAGCAGGAATGATGCCTGATAACAACAAAATCCATGCGCTCGGCTCAGGGACGGTTGCGATTACTACATTGTCAATCAGTGAGCTTCCCGATGTATTAAAGTTGTTTGCGAAAATGAGTTGTCGAAAACTAACTGCGTCCGTGCCCAGGGAGACGGCCGAAGCCACTTGCGTTCCGTCAATCGTCAGACCGAATTGATCTGTATCGATATTGACCTGCCACTCAATCGAATACAGCTGGCCGACTTGATAGCTGAAGGCAAGATCTCGCACCGAGAAGCTTGATTGGCCCGGGGCCGTCTGGCCCATATAAAGTTTCTGGTCACTGGACCAGTAGAGGCCAAGGTTAGTACCTAAGGGCGCCAGAATTATCTCCTGCATCCACGAGTTGACTGCCACCTGATTGCCGCCAGGAGAAACACCAAAATCGTATTTGACGGTTAGAGCCTGACCTGTCATTGGCAAAGGGTTGTACTCAATCAGCGTTCCGTTGTCCTGCCCTCCGGGAATCCCGTTGGTGCTGATGAGAAGTAGTTTTTCACCACCGGCTTCGGTCACCGCATATTGACCAATATGCACACCAACAAGAAGACCTGTGCCATAGGTAGCATCGCCGACCTCTGGCCCGTTTGGCATCGAATTCGGGGTGTCATCCGAGAATGAATCCTGCAGCGATATCTGTGCAGCAGCCGGTGTTGCAGCAAGATACGCTAAACTACAGAGCACCAAGGCAATGATGTTGTTCAGGCCAAGAATGCGGCCATTTGCGGTGATCTTCATTTCTACCCCTCTCTGGATTGAAAATGACTGAGCGCGTTATCGGCTTTGTCACGATTCATTGTTGAAGACCGAACTCACCCGCCACGCCGCCGCCGCCCCCAGCCCTTGGGACAACACCCACGATCAGGGGGTGCTCATGGCAAGCCCTCGTGGTTCGTGATGAGCGAGACGCACGGCACCTCGGCATCGCAACGCTGGTTCACAATGCGGCAAAACCGGGCCAAGGGAGTGACATGGCAGACCACGACGCACCAGCGCGCAGCGCGCATCAGAGCCGATCACCGATCCGGGTACTGCTGATTGACGACGACCCCGGGTTCATTGCCGCGGCGCAGACGGCACTGGCCAGGCCGCCGGACCTGAGCTGTGTCGGGGTGACGCATGCGCCGGCGAACGCTCGCCGCCTGCTCGGTGAACTGGCGCCGGATGTGGCCCTGGTGGACATGGGCCTGGCCGGCAACCCGCTGGCGGGGGCCGAGTTGATCGCCCACATGCGCGAGGTGCATCCCGCCTGTGAACCGCTGGCGGTGACGGTGTTTGACGATGTGTCCACCGTGCTCGCCGCGATTCAGGCCGGTGCCAGCGGGTATGTGCTCAAGGGCGGCGGTGCCGAGGATCTGTGCGCCCAGATCCGCGTGGTGCACTACGGCGGCAGCCCGGTGAGCCCGCCCATCGCCCGGTTGCTGCTGAAGCACCTGAGTGCCGGGGCGGTGCACACGGGCGGAGTCGTTGGTCAGGCCGACGCACCGGCGCTGTCCACCAACGAGCTGCAGATGCTTCGGCTGGCCGCCAAGGGTTGCAGCCACGATGAGATCGCGCAGACCATGGGGGTGAGCCGCAACACGGTGCTGACCTACGCCAAGCGCTGCTACCGCAAGCTGCAGGTGCATTCGCGGACCGAAGCCATCTACGAGGCCCGCCGCATGGGGCTGCTGCCGGATTGAGGGGGGTTCGAATCCGACCGGCAGGCGCTGACCGCGGCGGTCAGGCCCGCGATGACAAGCGCAGCCGGGTGCCCTGGCCGGGCCGGCTTGTCAGTGAGGAGAAGGCACCCATCGACAGCGCCCGCTGGGTCTGGTTCTGCAGTCCACGGCCGGTCGGCTTCGTCAAGGAGTCGGCGTCGAAGCCGGCGCCGTCGTCATGGACCTCCAGGGTCCACGTCAGCGCCGCGTCGCTGCCGGCGTGCACCGTGAACTGCACCTGCAACCGCCGCGGCCGCGCGTGGCGCAGCGCATTGGTGAGCGCCTCCTGCAGCCACCTGAGCAGGTGCAGCTTCTGCTCGGGCGTGAAGCGCAGGCGGTCGATCCCGGGGGACAGCTCCCAGACCAGTTCGACGCCGGCCGCCTGAAGGCGCGGGCCGATGCGGTGGCGGAAGTTGGCCAGCAGTTCGCCCAGGTCCTGTGCCTCGGGCTGGAGCACGTCGATGGTCGTGCGCAGGTCGTCCACGGCCTGCCGCAGGGCGTCGACCAGGTCGTCCCGGCTCATGCAGCCCTGCTCGGCCAGCATCAATGACGTGGTCAACAGCCCGCCGACACCGTCGTGCAGGTCGCGCATCAGGCGCTGGCGTTCGCGTTGCTCGGTCCGTTCGCGCTCCAGCTGCAGCACACGCTGGTGCTGCCGGTGCAGCTCTTGTTCACGCTGCGCCAGCTTCAGGCTCAGCTGGGCCTGCGCCCGCTCCTCCGCTGCCAGGGCGGCAACGTAGCGCCGCTGCAGGGTGAAGGTGAAGCTGCCCAGCAATGCCAGGCCGGTGTAGGGAATCAGCGCGATCCGATCCGGTGCCAACCAGCCCTGCCGCAGCATCAGGTCATGCGCAGCCGCTGCGATGCAGTACAGGCAGGCGACCTGGATCACGCGCCGTTCCGTGCGCCCCAGGGCTGCGACCATCACCGCGATGGTGGCCACCGACATGATTCCGAACAGGGTGTAGGCCCACACCGGCAGCATCGGCCAGCGCTCGACGAGTGGCCAAAGCGGCATCACCGCCACGCTGAAACCGAACACATACCCCGGCAACAGGCGCTCCAGCCAGCGGGGCCGCCGCTGTGGCGTGAGGTGGGCGATGAACAGGTAGATCAGCCAGTTCAGCCAGGGGATGGGCAGCAGTTGAGTGGCGGCGACCTGCCACTGCTGCGCGGCATGAGTGGCCGCACCCTGGGCCACAGGAGGCAGGACGTACTGGAGGTTGAAAACGGCCCAGACGACCGTGGTGATTGCCAGCAGCAGGTGTTCGCGCTCCTGCCGGCGCGCCAGCCAGAAGCTGAAGTAGAAGACGCCCACGATCAGCAGGGCCAGGCTGGCGGCGAACGCCAGCCCGTGCTGGGTCGATGCCAGGGGCACTGCGCTTTGACGCAGGGCCGTCGGTTCGGACAGGAGAGCGGTGAGCCAACCGGCCGCATAGACCAGCGCCACCACGGCCAGGCCCGCGAGGGCGGGGCGAACCGGCAGGGCTGGAACGCGCAGCTCATCCCATGCCATGTCGGGCGGCGAGGCCTTCATGGCGCAAGAGGAAGTCCGCATCGAACCGTCTGATCGTTCCGTCGCACCTCGGTCCTCACAACGGTCCAGCCAACTCAAGGGCTCGAGCAGTCTCGTTCATGCCTGCAGCAGGACCGCCGCCGGGATGCCAAGCTGGGTGTGCAGGCGCCGGATCATCGGCAGCGTCAGGGAGCGACGGCGGGCCAGAACCTCGTAGACACGGTTGCGCCGCCCGATCATGGGCTCCAGATCGGCCACGCTCAGTCCCTGTTGGTCCATGCGGAACTTGATCGCTTCGATGGGGTCCGGCGGGTCGATCGGATAGTGCTTGCGCTCGTAGGCCTGGATCAGGGTGATCAGCGCTTCGAAGTACGCGCCTTCAGCGCTGTCGGGACTGGGTTCCTCGTCCGCATCGAAGAATGCCTCGGCCTGCTGCAGGGCTGCAAGGTAGTCATCTTCGCTACGGATGGGCGTCAGCACTTTTCCGGATTCGGTCGTCATTTCAACTCCACGGTGCCCGCGTCGATCGCGTCGTACTGCTGGTGGGTGCCAACGAACTTGATGTACATCGCCTGGAATGAGAACGCCACCGCCACCACCAGCCGGTAGTCATTGCCCTTGATGTTGAACACGACCCGGCGCCCCTTGAGAACGCTGGCGTTCGCGTATTGGGCCTTCATCTCTGCGGGTGTCTTCCAGCTCCCCTGGTGCATCTCCGCCAACCAGGATTTCAGCGCAGCTTCTGAATCACGGTGGCTGGGGTGTTCCCAGAAGGCTTTGAGGGTTGAGACCGCGATCACGCGCATGCCGGGAGTATAGTCCCAGGATGGGACCAGCGCAACGCTTCCGCTTCCTTATGATCCGCCCCCAGCCTCAGTCTCCAAGCCCGCCCCCATGGCCGAAGCCCCCTCCACCCTCAACCCCGCCCAGATGGAGGCGGTGAACCACCTGTCCTCCCCCTGCCTGGTGCTGGCGGGCGCGGGTTCGGGCAAGACGCGGGTGATCACCCACAAGATCGGGCGGCTGCTGCAGGTGGGGATGCACCCGGCGAATATCGGCGCCATCACCTTCACCAACAAGGCCGCGCAGGAGATGCGCGAACGCGCCAAGTCGCTGGTGGGCGCGAAGGCGGCCAAGCACCTGGTGATCTCGACCTTCCACTCTCTGGGCGTGCGGCTGCTGCGCGAGGACGGCGCCCGGCTGGGGCTGAAGCCGCAGTTCTCCATCCTGGACAGCGACGACGTGCTGGGCCTGATGCGCGAGGCCGGCGGCACCACCGACCCGAAGATCGCCCGCGGCTGGCAGTGGACCATCAGCCTGTGGAAGAACCAGGGGCTGACGCCGGACCAGGCCGAAGCCGCCGCCAAGGACCCCAACGAGGTGGTGGCCGCGCGGGTGATGCGGCTGTACCAGGAGCGGCTGTCGGCCTACCAGGCGGTGGACTTCGACGACCTGATCAGCCTGCCGCTGGCGCTGCTGCAGCGCGACGAGGAGGCCCGCGCCAAGTGGCGCAAGCAGCTGCGCCATGTGCTGGTGGACGAGTACCAGGACACCAACGCGGTGCAGTACGAGCTGCTCAAAACCATCGTCGGTGAAGAAGGCGTGTTCACTGCGGTCGGCGACGACGACCAGAGCATCTACGGCTGGCGCGGCGCGACCATCGACAACCTCAAGCGCCTGCCGAACGACTTCCCGACGCTGAAGGTGATTCCGCTGGAGCAGAACTACCGCTCCACCGGCGCCATCCTGGCCGCAGCGAACAACGTCATCGCGCTGAACCCGAAGATCTTCCAGAAGAAGCTGTGGAGCGAGTTCGGCGAGGGCGAACCGGTGCGGGTGGTGGCCTGCGACAACGAGGAGCATGAGGCCGAGCGTGCGGTGGCACGCATCCAGGGCATCCGCGCCAACGCCACGGGCGCACATGCGGGCGCGACGGACTGGAAGGACTTCGCCATCCTCTACCGCGCCAATCACCAGAGCAAGCTGCTGGAGCAGGCGCTGCGCAAGGCGCAGATCCCGTACAAGGTGTCGGGTGGGCAGAGCTTCTTCGACCGCGCGGAGATCAAGGACCTGTGCGCCTGGCTGCGCCTGCTGGTCAACCCCGACGACGACCCGGCCTTCCTGCGCGCCATCACCACACCCAAGCGTGGTGTGGGGCACACCACGCTGGCGGCGCTGGGGGAGTTCTCGGGCAAATGGAAGGTGAGCCTGTTCGAGGCGCTGTTCCAGTCCTCGCTCGGCACGGTGATGAGCAAGAAGGCGATCGGCTCGCTGCACGAGTTCGGCCGCTACGTGAACGACCTGGAATACCGGGCCCGCCACACGGTGGGCGCCGAGGCGGCGCGGCCGATGCTGCTGGAGTGGCTGACCGACATCGGCTACGAGAAGCACCTCCACGAGGGCGAGGACAGCGAGAAGCTGGCCACCGCGCGCTGGGGCAACGTGATCGACTTCATCGACTGGATCGCGCGGCGCTGCGGCGGCGAGATCGAGAACGACGGTGGCCTGCAGGTCGAGACCGAGAAGAAGAGCGTGCTCGACGTGGCTCAGACCATCAGCGTGATCCTCAGCCTGGCCGAGCGCAGCGAGGACCAGGACATGGTGACCCTGTCCACCCTGCACGCCAGCAAGGGCCTGGAGTGGCCGCACGTGGTGCTGGTGGGCGTCAACGAGGGCACGCTGCCCTTCAAGCGCGACGAGGAGGAGATGACCGCCGACCGTCTGGAGGAAGAGCGCCGGCTGATGTACGTGGGCATCACCCGCGCACGCCGCACCCTGCTGGTGAGCACCCTGCTGCGCCAGAAGCGCGGCCGCGAGGTGAAGAAGGCCTTCCCCAGCCGCTTCATCGCCGAGATGAAGCTCGATGAGCGCACCGCCAAGGAGGATCCGCGCGAGCGGCTCAAGGCGCTGCGGGCGGAGTTTGCCGCCAAGGCGGCACAGCGCGGATCGCAGGGCGTGGACTGAGGCCGGCGGGCTCCAAGGGTTCACCTGTGGCGTCCTGACCACGCGAACCCCGGGAATGCAGAATTTGTGCACGGGCCACGAATCTGAAAAACTGCAGATCAACCCGGGCGCCGCACCGCCATCGGGTCCAATCCGGGCCGCGCACCCCGCGGGGGATGCGGAAGTACCAAGATGAACACCCGCACTGAATTGCTCCAGCGCGCCCCCGGGCCGATCCTGTTGCTCGCGCTGGCCTATGGACTGCTAGGCTGGCTGTCGCTGAAGGTGGCGATCCCGCCGGACTATGTCTCGCTGGTGTTCCTTCCCGCGGGTCTGGCGGTGGCGGTGGCGCTGCTGCGCGGGCCGGCGGTGTTGCCGGGGGTGTTTCTGGGTGCCCTGCTGGTGCAGTGGCTGGCCCACCAGCAGGTGGGGGCTGCAACCTGGACCTGGACCACACTGGTGCCCGCACTGGGTGCCACGCTGCAGGCGGCAGCGACGGCTTTTGCACTGCGCCGCTGGATCACCGATCCGGACCGGCTCGATGCCCCCGGCTCCGTTCTGGTGCTGCTGCTGGCCGTGGCGCCGGTGGGGTCGGCCATCAATGCCGGGTTGTCGGTGCCGACGCTGGCGCTGGGCGGGGTGCTGCCCTGGCCGGAGGTGCCCTACAGCATCTGGACCTGGTGGATCGGTGACGCACTGGGAGTGACGCTGCTGCTGCCGGCCGCACTGGCGCTTTTTGGCGAACCCGGCAAACGCTGGACCCCCCGTGTGCGCAGTGTGGCCCTGCCGATGCTGGTTGCGTTGGTGGTGGTGCTGGGCGGGGTGGCGGCGGTGCGCTCCACACAGGAGCACTCGCTGGCCCAGCGCTTCGAACATGAATCGGAGGAAGCGGCCAGTCGTCTCCAGCGGCGCCTGGACGCACTCACCGACGCGGTGAGCGCCATCTCGCAGGTGATGGCGCTGGGCGATCGCATTGACCGCAACGGCTTTTTCAACGCGACGGCCCCCTGGCTGACGCGTTACCCCGGGATCCTGAACTTCGGCTGGAGCCCGCTGGTGACCGCCGGGGAGCGGGAGACCTTCGAGCAGAACCAGGCCCGCACGCGCAACGAACCCTTCCGGGTGCTGGGCCGCAATCCGCAGGGCGGCACTTTTGCAGCCGGCGCGGCGGCACAGCACCTGCCGATCACGCTGGTGGAGCCGCTGGAGCGCAACCGCAGCGTGCTGGGGCTGGACATCCTGGTGCTGCCGGCCACGGCTGCGGTGGCGCAGCGGGCCATCCACAGCCGCAGCGCACAGGTGTCGGCGCCTTTTCACCTGGTCCAGGAAACCGGCTCCCAGAAGGGAGTGGTGATGTACCTGCCGGTGTACGACCGCGCCCGGCCGGACCAGTTGCTGGGCATCGTGTCGGCCGCTTTCCGGGTCAGCGACCTGCTGGAGGCCACGTTCAGCCCGTCCGACGGGCCCGCTGCCGTGCTCAACCTGTGCTTGCTGGAGCGGCGCGAGCCGTCCGAACCCCAGCTGCTGTCGGAGCCGCTCTCCTGCACGCCCCCCCAGGCAGCGGCAAGCGCCCAACCGCCCAGCCGGACGATCGCGCTGAGGTTCGGCGACCGCAGCTGGCAGCTGCAATCCCACCCGGGCCCGGCGCTGCTGGGCCGCTCGCGCGACTGGACCGCCTGGGCGGTGACGGCCACCGGCCTGGCGGCCGTGGGCCTGCTGGGCGGCTTCCTGCTGGTGATCACCGGCCAGGGCCGCCGCACGGAAAGGCTGGTCGAGCAGCGCACCCGGGAGCTGGCGCAAAGCAACGCCTCTCTGCAGCGCCTGGCCCATTTCGACCCGCTCACCGGCCTGTTCAATCGCAGCGAGTGGAATCGCCTGGCGCAGCAGGGGCTGGACGAGGCGCAACGCCATGGGGATCTGCTGGGGGTGCTGTTCATCGACATCGACCGCTTCAAGCACATCAACGACAGCCTGGGCCACAGCCTGGGCGACGAGCTGCTGCGCTCGCTGGCCCAGCGCATGACCGCCTGCCTGCGCGGCCGCGATGTGCTGGCGCGGCTGGGGGGGATGAGTTTGTGGTGCTGTTGCCGCGGCTGCGGGATCGCCACGGGGCACAGCGGGCAGCCGAGAAGTTGATGCAGCATTTGACCCGCCCGATGTCCCTGGACGGACACGACGTGACGGTGACCGCGAGCCTGGGCGTGGCGCTCTATCCCGCAGACGGCGACAGCCTGGAGGTGCTGGTGCGGCACGCCGACATCGCGATGTACGCCGCCAAGGACAGCGGCCGCAACGCACTGCGCTTCTTCTCCACCGACCTGCGCGAGCGCCTGTCGGAACACCTGCTGCTGGAACGAGAGCTGCGGCGCGCACTGTCCGAGGAAGGTGGCCCGGAACTGCATCTGGCCTACCAGCCGCAGATCGACCTGCGCAGCGGGGCGGTTGTCGGCGTGGAGGCGCTGCTGCGCTGGCAGCACCCGACGCTGGGCAGCATCGCCCCGGACCGCTTCATCCCGGTGGCCGAGCAGTGCGGCCTGATCGAGGCGGTGGACCGCTGGGTGCTGCGCCGCAGCGTCGAGCAGTTGCAACAGTGGGACGCCCAGGGCCTGGCGCCGCTGCGGGTGGCAGTGAACATCTCGGCGCAGCACATCGGCCGGGCCGACTTCCTGCCGCAGCTGGAGCAGACCTTGTGCCATGCCGGTCCGCTGGCCCAGCGCATCGAACTGGAGATCACCGAATCGATGCTGATGCAGGGGCAGGCCGAACTGCGCGAACGCCTGCTGGCGCTGACCCGGCTGGGGCCGACGCTGGCGCTGGACGACTTCGGCACCGGCTACTCGAACCTGGGCTACCTCAAGCGCCTGCCGCTGGACAAGTTGAAGGTCGACCGCAGCTTCGTCACCGATCTGCCGGGGCAGCCGGAGGACGAGGCGCTGGTGCGAGCCATCGTCTCGATGGCTCACGACCTCGGCCTGCAGGTGCTGGCCGAGGGGGTGGAGACCGCCGCCCAGCGCGACTTCCTGTGCCAGCTGGGCTGCGACCTGATGCAGGGCTGGCTGGAAGCGCGGGCGATGCGGCCCGAGGCGCTGGAAGCCTGGCTGCGCCAGCGCAGCAGCATGTCGGTTTCTTGACAGTTTGACCGCACTCGGAACGAAATCGCCGTTTTTACCAACTTTTGCAGTCTTGTTGGGAACGAGACTTCGGTAAGCGCCGGTGACGCAACGGTCTTAGTTGGCATCCGGGAGGGTCGGTTCGTGCAGTTTTGTTGCGCCCTGTTGCCCCGCAACCCGGGGGGCCGAAAGAATGGTGGCGACCCATTCCACGCAGTCATCCACGCAGCGGGAGCCACCATGCCCAGAACCCCCATCCAGCACACCTTCGCCCCCTCACATCGCCGTTCGAGCCTGCAGACGCGGCTGACGCGCGTCGCCCTGGCCAGCCTGGCGGCCTGGATGGCCGCTCCCGCCTTCGCGCTGTATGACCCCGCCGACGCAGGTACCGAGCCGCGCACCGACCGCGTGATCGTCAAGTACCGCAACGCCGCCAACAGCAGCACCCTGGACAGCAACACGTTGAGCAAGGCGCGCAACGCCGGCAACCGCCAAGGCCTGAGCCTGAACCACCAGCGCGCCCGCGGGGACGGCAACCACGTGCTGCGCGCCAACCGGGCGATGACCTTGACCGAGGCGCAGACGCTGGCCGACGCCATCCGCAGCGGTGACGGCAACGTCGAATACGCAGAGCCGGACCGCATCATGCGCATCCAGCTGCTGCCCAACGACACGTCCTACAGCAGCCAGTGGCACTACAGCGAAAGCACCGCCGGCCTGAACCTGCCGGCCGCCTGGGACAAGTCCACCGGCAGCGGGGTGGTGGTGGCGGTGATCGACACCGGCTATCGCCCACACGCCGACCTGGCCGCCAACATCGTCAGCGGCTACGACTTCATCATCGATACCGCCGTGTCCAACGACGGCAACGGGCGCGACGGCGATGCCGCCGACCCCGGCGACGCCGTGACCGCCAACGAATGCGGCTACGCCCACACCGCCCAGGCCTCCAGCTGGCACGGCACCCACGTGGCCGGAACGATCGCCGCGCTGACCAACAACGGCAGCGGCGTCGCCGGCGTGGCCTTTGGTGCCAAGGTGATGCCGGTGCGGGTGCTGGGCAAGTGCGGCGGCTACACCTCCGACATCGCCGACGCCATCATCTGGGCCTCCGGCGGCACGGTCAGCGGCGTGGCTGCCACCAGCACGCCCGCCAAGGTGCTCAATCTTTCACTGGGCGGCAGCGGCGCCTGCGACACCACCACCCAGAACGCCATCAACACCGCCCGCAGCCGCGGCAGCGTGGTGGTGGTGGCCGCCGGCAACTCCAACACCAACGTCTCCAACGCCTCACCTGCCAACTGTTCCGGGGTGATCGCGGTGGCCGCGGTCAACCGCAGCGGCGGCCGGGCCTACTACTCCAACTACGGAGCCCTCGTGGATGTGGCTGCTCCTGGCGGCGACGTGCGCACGGCTGCCTCGAATGGCATCCTCTCTACCCTCAACGCCGGCGCGTCCGCCCCCGGGTCGGACAGCTACGCCTGGTACCAGGGCACCTCCATGGCCACCCCGCACGTGGCCGGTGTGGTGGCACTGATGCTGGCCAAGAACTCCGCGCTCACCCCCGACGAGGTCGAAACCCGCCTGAAGGCCAGCGCCCGGGCCTTCCCCAGCACTTGTACGGATTGTGGCGCCGGCCTGGTGGACGCCAGCGCGGCGGTGGACGCTGCCGCGGGCACAACCACTCCCACGCCGACCCCCGTGACCACCACCGTGGCCGAGGTGGAAACCAACAACACCCGCGCCAAAGCCCAAAGCATCACGGCCAACCCGGCCCTGGTCAACGGCAGCATCGGCTCCAGCAGCGACACCGACTACTTCAAGGTCAGCATCGCCGCAGGCAAGACGCTGGTGGCCACCCTCGCCCCGAAAAGCGGCGCGGACTTCGACCTGTATGCCTACAACAGCGCCGGCACCCGCACTGCGCTGAGCAACCTGGCAGGAAGTGCCACGGACACCGTCAGCGTCAGAAACAGCGGCACGACCGCGATCACCTACTACCTCCGGGTTGTGCGATACGCCGGCACGGGCACCTACACGCTGAAGTTGTCGCAGTGACCCGCTGACCGAGGGTCTTCGCAGCGCCTGCATCAGGCTGCCTGCGCAACGCTTCCCGGCGCATCGCATCAGGGCCGCATCAGGGCCGCATTGCGACCTCAGCGCGACCTCAACCGCGGCCCGCAAACAGATCGCCGGCAGGCTTGCCGGCGATCCGTATTGGGGTCCGGGCCCGCCGCGCCACGGTGCGCCCCTACAATTCCAGGCTTTGTCCACACTGCCTGGAGTTGTCCGGTGTTCATTTCCAACGCATATGCCCAAGCCCCGGCCGCCGCGGCCGACGGCAGCTCCCTGATGAGCCTGCTGCCGCTGGTGCTGATGTTCGTGGTGCTCTACTTCATCATGATCCGCCCGCAGATGAAGCGCCAGAAGGAGCACAAGTCCATGGTCGACGCTCTGGCCAAGGGCGACGAGGTGGTCACCGGAGGCGGGTTGCTCGGCAAGGTCACCAAGGTCGGCGACAACTACCTGAGCCTGGAAGTGGCCGCGGGGGTTGAGGTGCAATGCCAGCGCTCCTCGGTGGTGCAGGTGCTGCCCAAGGGCTCGATCAAGTAAGACGCAGACGTACAACGCGATGCAGGCGCGGCTGCTGCTCCTGCCTGCGCGCGTGGGGCCGAGGGCCCCAAGGACCCGACCATGAACCGCTATCCCTGGTGGAAGTACCTGATCCTCGCCATTGCGGTGGTGGTCGGGCTCCTGTACACCCTGCCCAATTTCTACGGCGAAGCCCCGGCCGTCCAGGTCTCCAGCGCCAAGGCCACCGTCAAGGTGGATGCTGCGCTGGCCGACCGGGTGCGCCAGGCGCTGAGCCAGGCCGGCCTGCAGCCGGACTTCGTCAATTTCGAAGGCAACTCGGTGCGGGCGCGGTTTGCCGACACCGACACGCAGCTGAAGGCGCGTGACACCGTCGCCAAGGTGTTGAATCCGGACGCGACCGACCCCACCTACATCATCGCGCTGAACCTGGTGTCGCGTTCGCCGCAGTGGTTGACCTCCATGCGGGCGCTGCCGATGTACCTCGGCCTGGACCTGCGCGGTGGGGTGCACTTCCTGATGCAGGTGGACATGCGCACCGCGCTGACCAAGAAGGCCGAGTCGCTCACTGGCGACATCCGCAGCCTGCTGCGCGACAAGGACCTGCGCCATGCCGGCATCAGCCGCGTCGGCGACACGGTGGAAGTGCGCCTGCGCGACGCCGCCTCTCAGCCGCGCATCACCGAGCTGCTGACCGAAACCCTGCCCGACCTGCTCTGGACCCCGGTGACCGAAGGCGCCGACACCAAGCTGGTGGGCGTGCTCAAGCCGGTGGCCGCCCGCAAGGTGCAAGACCAGGCGCTGACCCAGAACATCAACACCCTGCACAACCGCATCAACGAGCTCGGCGTAGCCGAGCCGGTGATCCAGCAGCAGGGCGCCGACCGGGTGGTGGTGCAACTGCCCGGTGTGCAGGACGTGGCCAAGGCCAAGGACATCATCGGCCGCACCGCCACGCTGGAAGTGCGCATGGTGGACGACAGCAACGAGGCGCAGGCCGCGTTGTCGGGGTCCGGCCCGGTGCCCTTCGGCACCGAGCGTTACCTGGAACGCGGCGGCCGACCGATCATCGTCAAGCGCCAGGTGCTGCTGACCGGCGAGAACCTCACCGACGCCCAGCCCGGTTTTGACGAGAACCAGCAGCCCGCCGTGCACCTGACGCTGGACGCCCGAGGTGCCCGCATCTTCCGCGACGTCACCCGCGAGAGCATCGGCAAGCGCATGGCCATCCTGCTGTTCGAGAAGGGCAAGGGAGAGGTGGTGACCGCCCCGACCATCCGCAGCGAGATCGGCGGCGGGCGGGTGCAGATCTCCGGCTCGATGACGCCGGTGGAGTCGGCCGACACCGCGCTGCTGCTGCGCGCCGGCTCGCTGGCCGCCCCGATGGAGATCATTGAGGAGAAGCTGGTCGGGCCGAGCCTGGGCGCGGAAAACATCGCCAAGGGCTTCGACAGCGTGACCTACGGCTTCATGGCCGTGGGTGTCTTCATGTGCGCCTACTACCTGCTGTTCGGTGTGTTTTCCACGCTGGCGCTGGCGGTGAACCTGCTGTTGCTGGTGGCGGTGCTGTCGATGCTGCAGGCCACGCTGAGCCTGCCGGGCATGGCGGCCATCGCCCTGGTGCTGGGCATGGCGATCGACTCCAACGTGCTGATCAACGAACGGGTGCGCGAGGAACTGCGCAACGGCACCTCACCGCAGATGGCGATCCACCTGGGTTACGAGCGGGCCTGGGGCACCATCCTCGACTCCAACGTCACCACGCTGATCGCGGGTGTGGCGTTGCTGGCCTTCGGCTCCGGCCCGGTGCGCGGCTTTGCGGTGGTGCACTGCCTGGGCATCCTGACCTCAATGTTCTCGGCGGTGTTCTTCTCGCGCGGTTTGGTGAACCTCTGGTACGGCCGACAGAAGCGTCTGGCCAAGGTCTCGATCGGCCAGGTCTGGAAGCCGGAATGAGTCAGCCCCCAAGCTCACTGCGTTCGCTACCCCCCAACGGGGCTCTTGCAGCGGCCCGGCCAAGCCGGCTCCGCGCAAGGCCTCGGTTCACCTCCGTTTGGCGCTGACAGGACCACACGATGGAATTTTTCCGCTTCCGCCGCGACATCCCGTTCATGCGGCATGCGCTGGTGTTCAACGTCATCTCGTTCGTCACCTTCCTGGCCGCGGTGTTTTTTCTGTTCACGCGCGGGCTGCACCTGTCGGTGGAGTTCACCGGCGGCACGGTGATGGAGGTGGAGTACGCCCAGGCGGCCGACATCGGCCGGGTGCGCTCCACCGTTCAGGCGCTGAAGTTCGGCGAGGTGCAGGTGCAGAAGTTCGGCACCTCCCGCGACGTTCTGGTCCGCCTGCCGGTGCGCGGCGACATCAAGCAGACCGAGGTGGTCAGCCGCGTCTTCACTGAGCTGTGCACAGCCGAGAAGGGCAGTGTCGGCACCCGCCAGCAGACCAGTGACAAGGGTGAAGTCACGACACGCCAGGTCTGCGAGGCCGGTGGAGCCGAGCCCCTCAAGCTCTCGCGCAGCGAGTTCGTCGGCCCGCAGGTCGGCAAGGAGCTGGCCGAGGACGGCCTGAAGGCGCTGGCCTTCGTGGTCATCGGCATCATGGTCTACCTCGCCTTCCGCTTCGAGTGGAAGTTCGCGGTGGCGGCCATCATCGCCAACCTGCACGACGTGATCATCATCCTGGGCTTCTTCGCCTTCTTCCAGTGGGAGTTCTCGCTGTCGGTGCTGGCGGCGGTGCTGGCGGTGCTGGGTTATTCGGTCAACGAGTCGGTGGTGATCTTCGACCGGATCCGCGAGGCCTTCCGCAAGTTCCGCAAGATGAGCACCTCGGAGGTGATCGACCACGCCATCACCTCGACGATGAGCCGCACCATCATCACCCACGGCTCCACCCAGATGATGGTGCTGTCGATGCTGCTGTTCGGTGGCCCCACGCTGCATGAGTTTGCGCTGGCACTGACCATCGGCATCTGCTTCGGCATCTATTCGTCGGTGTTCGTGGCCGCCGCGATCGCCATGTGGCTGGGCGTCAAGCGGGAGGACCTGATCTCCCAAACCCGCAAGGACCACGACCCCAATGACCCGAATGCGGGGGCCGTTGTGTAAGGGTCCCTGGTGTAGAGTATTTGCATCTTCACCCTGGAATTCTGATCGTCCCCATGCCGCCCGCAGCGCCCCCGCCCTCCCCGGCCCTGGCTGCACAGGCGCGCCGCTTCTACCACGAGCTGGTCATGCGCGAGCTGGCGCGCAGCATCAAGGCGGTGCTCAACGCGGCGCGCGAACATGGCAGCCAGGTGGGAAGCGCCGACGAGATGATGCGTCGGCGCGATCTGGCCACCGACCTGGCGCGACAGGGCTCTCGCTGGCAACAAGGTCTGCTGGCGGCACTGGCCACCGCAGCCGCGCCCGCTGCGGCAAAGTCCAGCCTGCGGGCCCCCAGCAGCACGTCGGGTGAGTTCACGCTGGTCGACGACGACACCATCGAGCAGGAGATCCTGGCCTCCCGGCTGGCGCTGGCCATGATGGACCGGGCCTCCTGGGAGTTTTCCGACCTGCGCTACCGGATGTCCTCGCTGGAGCGCCGCGACGAGATGGACCCGCAGGACCTGCTGCGCCCGCACGTGCTGGCCCGCGCCGTGGTGGACAGCTGGCGTGGCGCAGGATTGAGCACCGATCAGTGGCGGCTGGCCCAGCCGCTGTTGCACGATGAGCTGGGCAATCTGTTGCTGGAGGCGTACCACGAGACCAACCGCTGGCTGATCGGCCAGGGCGTGTGTCCGGAAGTGAACCTGCGCCCCTTCATCCGGCGCGCCCGCGACCTGGGCGGGGCCGGTTCGGTCGGACAGCCCCGCGCGGCCGCAGCCGGAGCTGGGCAACGCGAAGGGAGCGGCAGTCCGGCAGGCAGCGCCACAGCAGGCATGGGCGGGCCCGCCAACCGCAACCCTGCCGGGATGGCCACGTCGGGCGGCCGAACGAGCACACAGCAGGCCGGCAACCCCGGCAGCCTGGGCTCCCAGCTGCCGCGCTACCCCACGCCCACGGCGCTGCAGCGCCCTGCGACCAGCTCTGAGGCGTCGGAACTGGCGCACCAGTTCGCCCCCACCGAAGTGGCCGGTCTGGGTGGCCGCACCGCTGGATCCGAGAGCTCCAGGAGGTCAGGGGCTTCGGGGAGCTCGGGCCGCTCGTCCGGCTTTGGCTCCGGCTTTGGTTCCACTGGCGGCTCTGCCGGGGGCATGCGCTCCGAGGTCATCGAAGAGACGCGGATGATGACCCGCTCCCCGGGCCTGCTGCGCAGCGTGGAACAGGCCGAAGCGGTGCTGGGCCGGCTGAACCGGCTGGTGGCGCGCCAGGTACCGGACTTCAGCGGCTCCACCCTGGTGATGCCGCATGCGCCCTCACCCGGGTTGCGCTCGGCCATCGACCAGGCCGAACAGGCGGTGCGCCAGCGCTTTGGCGGCGCCGCTGCAGGAGCTGCAGGCGAAGACGCCTCCGGGGAGGGAGCGGCTGCCGCAGCGGTCGCGTCCACACCGGCCCTGCTGCAGGAACTGCAGGCGCGCAAGCAGGCACTCAAACAGGCGGCCAGCTCCCCGGTGGAGCGGGCGACGATCGAAATCGTGGCGCTGATGTTCCAGAGCCTGCTCACCGAGGAACGCATTCCCGCAACGGTGCGGGTGTGGTTTGCCCGGCTGCAGATGCCGGTGCTGCGGGTGGCCATTGCTGAGCCGGACTTCTTTGCCACCATCGACCATCCGGCGCGCAAGCTCATAGACCGCATGGGCGCCTGTGTGATGGGCTTCGAGGCGGGGAACGCCGGCGTGAGCGAGCCGCTCGAGAAGGAAATCAAGCGCGTGGTACAGGTGGTGGAGGCCTACCCGGACACCGGTCGGCGGGTGTTCCAGACCGTGCTTACCGAGTTCGAGCGCTTCCTGGAGAACTACTTCAAGACCGCCCACGCGGCCGCCAGCAAGGGCGTGAGCCTGGCACAGCAGATCGAGCAGCGCGAGACGCTGGCGATCCAGTACACGATCGAGCTGCGCAAGATGCTCAACACCGTGCCGGTGCACGACGGGGTGCGCGAGTTTCTCTTCCACATCTGGGCGGACGTGCTGGCCACCACCGCCGTGAAGGCCGGTCAAAGCAGCGAGTCCACCAAGCAGATGCAGCGCGCGGCCGCCGACCTGATCTGGCTGGCCAGCGCCAAGGTGTCGCGCGAGGAACGGTCCGAGGCCATCCGCCGCCTGCCGCCGCTGCTGAAGAACCTGCGCGAGGGCATGGGGGTGGCCGGCGTACCGGTGGACAAGCAGGACGAGTACATCCAGGCGCTCAACAACGCGCTGCAGGCGGCCTTCTCGGCCCGCACGGCCACCATCCCCAGCGAGCGCCTGGAAGAGCTGATGATGCAGCTGGAGACGCTGGAAGACATGCTGCCGGAGGCGGGCAACGTCGAAATCGACGAGTCGATGGTGCGCGACCTCTCCGGCCACGAGAACCAGGACCTGGAAGTGGTCTCCGAAGGCGGCTCGATGCCCACGCCGGCCATGCTGGCCTGGGCCACCGAGCTTCAGGTGGGCAGCTGGTTCAAGCTGGACTACCGCAACCGCGTCGATCCGGTGCAGCTGGCCTGGCAGGGCATGCGCCACCAGCTGAACCTGTTCGTCTCTCCCCAGGGGCGCGGCATCATGTTCCAGAAGCAGCGCCTGGCCGCATTCCTTCAGGCGGGCCTGCTGGTGCCGGCGGAGGAGGAGTCCCTCACGGTGCGCGCCACCCGCGACGCGCTGGCCAAGCTGGACGCCGACCCGACGCGCCTGCTGAACTGACGGTGTCCTGCGGCTTGCAGGAACACGGGACGGGCCTCAGTGGATCAGCCGATCGCTGGCATCGACGAACAGCTCGTCGAGGATCAATGCGTCCGGCTCCTCGCCCAGGCTCCAGAAAACCATCAGCACGATGATCTTCAGGTCCTCCAGCGGCAGCGGCGACCCGGCCGTCGCCATGGCACGATCCACCACCAGTTCGCGCATGCCCGAGGGCAGCACACCGGCTGACTCCAGGAAGCTCAGGAAGGCGATGGAGCCCATCCCGAGGTGCTCCTGTTCAACGGCGGAATAGACCCGCATCGAAGCCGCCCCCTGGGCCAGGACGTGCGACTCGGCCACGTCTGCCAGACCGTCCAGCCAGGACAGGGCATCCTGGATCTCGTCGTTTTCGAAACCCACGGCCGAAAGCTTTTTCGACAACTGGACGTGGTCCGGGCAGGCATCCGGACGCCAGTAGTTTTCGTAGAGGTATACGAGAACATCGAACATGAATTCACTATACCCCAGCCCTGTGCGGTCAGATCCCGGCGAAAGAACCCCATCCCACTCGTGTATGGGAGGACCGCTGCCTCAGGCGCGGGGCAGGCGCTGGAACAATTGACCCGGCAAGCGGGCCACCTCACCCGAGAGTTCCAATTCCAGCAGGCGAATGTTCAATTCGCTGGCCGACTGGCCGGTGCGAACCTGCAACACTTCCAGCGACGCCGGACTCCAACCCAGCGCCTGCAGGATCGGACCCTCGTCCGCCGGTGCTGCCGTGCCGCTGCCGGGTGACTGTGCCGGGGCGCTCGCAGGGAACAGGTCGTCGGCCTGCGTCGTCGCCTCAGTTGCAGGGTCAGCGACGCCCGGACGGCTGCGCACGGATCCACCGCGCACCGGTCGGGCATGGCGGGGCAGCAGGAACAGCTCGTCCAGGATGTCCTGGGTCTGCTCGACCAGCTTGGCGCCCTGCTTGATCAGCGCATGGCAGCCGCGGGACTGCGGGCTGTGGATGGAGCCGGGAATCGCGAAGACCTCCCGCCCCGCTTCGAGTGCCATGCGTGCCGTGATCAGCGAGCCGGAGGCCACCGCGGCCTCCACCACCAGGGTGCCCGCGGACAGCCCGGCGATGATGCGGTTGCGCTGCGGAAAATGCGCCGCAACGGGAGAGGTTCCCAGGCTGAACTCACTCAGCAGCAGGCCGGCATCCGGGATGCGACGGGCCAGATCCAAGTGGCGGCGCGGGTAGATGTGGTCCAGCCCGGTGCCCAGCACCGCCACGGTGCCACCCGAGCCGGTCAGCGCGCCCTCGTGGGCCGCACCGTCGATGCCTGCAGCCAGTCCGGACACCACCACCACGCCCGCCGCACTCAGATCGGCGGCGAACTGACGGGCGGTCTCCGCGCCTTGTGCGGTGGGATTGCGGCTGCCGACGATGGCCAGCGACGGCAGCGCAAGGCGGTCGAGCCGGCCCTGGGCATACAGCGCCACCGGGGGATCGGCAGTCTGCAGCAGGGCGGCGGGATAGTCGGCGTCGCCGAGCACCAGAAGGTGCCGGAACCTGCCCTCCCCCTCCTGAAGCCAGCGCCAAGTGCACTCCAGCAGGCGATCAAAACCCTCGGGTGGCTGGCCCATCGCCTGGGCAGCGGCAGGCCCCAGCAGGCTGCGCCATAGGGCCGGACTGGCCTCGAAGATCGCCTGGGGGCTGCCACAGGCGGCCAGCAGCCGCCGGGCCGACTGGCGCCCCACCCCGGGAGTTTCGACCAGGCGCAGCCAGGCGGCCAGTTCTTCCCGGGTCCAGTGTTCAGAGCCTGCCACCTGTGTCCTCCCCGACACTGCGCCCCGATCAGGGCGGCGTGCAGCGGTCCCCGGGCCGCACGGCGGTCTGGGCGCTGAGGATCAGGCCGTAGGACACGCGCTCGAACACTCGGAAGACGAAGAGCTGGCCATGGGGTTCGTCCGGCAGCTTGAGGGTGGGGCGCAGCGGATCTTCCCGATCCACCACCCGCTCACCGGCACGCAGCAAGGCCAGCACATGGCCCGGTTCGATGCCGTCGCGGCGCCCGCGGTTGATCGAGACCACGTGGTACTGGCCGGCCGACAGTCCATCTCCGTAGATGGACACCACCCGCGCATCCACCGGCTGGCTGGGCGCATGGGGCACCAGGTTCGGTTCACCCTGTGAGGCCATCGGCGCCAACCGGTCACCGATGCCGGCCTCCTGGCGCAGCGACTGCAGCGTGAAGCTCGCCGGCACCTCGGTGCTGCTGCCCTCCGGACCGGGTTCCTGACCGGCCGGGCGCAGGTACTCCGCATGGCCGACAAAAGCCGCCTCCCAGCCCAGCACCTCGCCGCTGCCCGGGTCCTTCAGCGCCTTGGGCTGCCGGAACAGCCGCCAACTGCGTTGTGCGGCCAGTTCGCCGCGCACATAGACCGTATCGCCCCGCCCCAGCAGCACCCGGCCTTCGCGGGCCGCCACGATGCGTGGTGCACGGTCCAGCTCATTGCTCTCCAGCACCACCGCGTCGTTCAGGAAGGGCCCGATCAGGTGCATCGGTACGGCCGGCAGCGCATTGCCGTCGGCATCCGAGGCTCGCGCCCGGGGCGACAGCTTGACCAGACCCGGTTCATCGGCCAGTTGCAGCCAGGCACGGCCATCCTTGCGCACCAGCACCAGCTTCTGCCCCGGGTAGATCAGGTGCGGGTTGCGGATCTGGTCGCGGTTCATGCCCCAGAGCTCCGGCCAGCGCCAGGGGCTGCGCAGGAAGAGCTTGGAGATGTCCCACAACGTGTCGCCGCGTTTGACCACGTAGCTGTCCGGCGCGTTGGGCGCCAGCTCGGACAGGGGCACCCCCGCCTGCGCGACCTGGTCGGCGGTGCGGCGCTGGCCGTCGGTGATCGGATAGTTCGGGAACGTGGCCGCCAGAGCTCCGGTGGCGCACAGCCACCAGGCGATGGCCCCGGCCGTGCGGACGGCGCGGCGCCGATCGTGCAGGATCATGGTTGGAACACTCCGTGGCTGCCCATGAACGCCCCGCCCGTTGTCGCCTGGAGGGCTCGCTCCGGTCGGTCCATGGCCCTGAAAATGGATGCACTCGCCTGCCGCAGGGGCAGCAACGATGCGGGACAATCTTCAATCAGTTTCACAAATTCTGCCCCTAAACCCTTGATGCCGCAACGAAACCGGCCCCGCTGACGCCCCCGTTTATCGGACGATTCACGGCCCGCCGTTGTGCACCCTCCACAATGCCGGACGGCCCCCGCCCCATGCGGGGCCGATCCAGCGACCAGACCCGAGTTTGAACGATGAGCCTGTTGCGCATCCTGCGATATCCCGACCCCCGGCTGACCAAAATTGCGCAACCGGTTGCAACCGTCGACGAACGCATCCGCCGCCTGGTCGCCGACATGCTTGAAACCATGTACGACGCCCACGGCATCGGCCTGGCGGCCAGCCAGGTTGATGTGCATGAACGGGTGATCGTGATCGATGTCTCGGAAGACCGCAGCCAGCCCCTGGTGCTGATCAACCCGCAGCTGAGCTGGGCCAGCGAGGAGCAGATCACCGGCGACGAAGGCTGCCTGTCCGTGCCCACCATCTACGACAAGGTGCCGCGCCACGCCCGGGTGAAGGTGCAGGCGCTGGACCGGGAGGGCCGCAGCTTCGAGCTGGAGGCCGACGGCCTGCTGGCCGTGTGTGTGCAGCACGAGATGGACCACCTGCTGGGGCGGGTGTTTGTGGACTACTTGTCCAGCCTCAAGCGCAGCCGCATCCGAAGCAAGATGCTCAAGAAGTCCCGCGAGGATGAGCGCGACGGCCCGCACGGCCCTGCGCTGTGAGCACCGCTGCCCAAACCGCAGCCTCGGCCCGACCGCTGCGGGTAGCCTTTGCCGGCACACCGGAGTTTGCCCTCGCGGCCCTGGCCGCCCTGCTGGCCGACGGCTGGACGGTGCCGCTGGTGCTGACCCAGCCGGACCGCCCCGCCGGCCGCGGCCTGAAGCTGCAACCCTCGGCGGTCAAGCAACTGGCGCTGCAGCATGCGGTCCCGGTGGCCCAACCCACCAGCCTGCGCCTGGACGGCCGCTGGCCGGAGCAGGCCGCCGCCGCACGGGAAGCATTGCAGCAGGCGGCACCGGACGTGCTGGTGGTGGCCGCCTACGGGCTGATCCTGCCGCGCTGGGTGCTGGACCTGCCGCGGCTGGGCTGCCTGAACATCCATGCCTCGCTGCTGCCGCGCTGGCGGGGTGCCGCCCCCATCCACCGCGCCATCGAAGCCGGTGACGCCGAAACCGGCATCACGATCATGCAGATGGACGAGGGACTGGACACCGGTGCCATGCTGCGGCTGGGCCGCGAGGCCATTCAACCGGACGACAGCACCGCCAGCCTGCACGATCGCCTCGCCCGGCTGGGCGGAGAGCTGTTGCTGCAGGCCCTGCTGGACGCTGCGGCCGGCCGGCTGGCACCTGTGGCCCAACCTGCCGAAGGCGTGACCTACGCCCACAAGATCGACAAGTCCGAAGCTGCGCTGGACTGGTCCAGACCGGCCGCGGAGCTGGAGCGCCGGCTGCGCGCCTTCGACCCCTTCCCCGGGGCGCACTTCAGCCTGGGCGACCAGGCGGTGAAGGTCTGGCGGGCTGAGGTGATCGGTGCGGCAGGCCTGCCCGGCGAGGTGCTGGCCGCCGATGCCGCCGGCATCACGGTGGCCTGTGGAGAACAGGCCCTGCGACTGACCCAGCTGCAGCGCCCCGGCGGCAAGCGGGTGCCGGCCCGGGAGTTCCTGGCCGCACAACCCCTGAGCGCCGGCACCCGTTTGACGGCCTGAAACCTGCCCGAGCCGTGGCCGCCCCGAAAGGGGCAGGCGTCGTCGGTGGCCTCAAGGCTGGCAGGGCAGCAGCCGATATGCCGCACAAGATCCCAGTGCTGCCCCATGAACCGCGCCCTCCTCCTCCCCCTCCTCCTGGCCGCCGGCCTGTCGGGCTGCGACCTGCTGGGCATCGAGAGCGGCAGCGTCACCGCCGCCAAGAAGGAAGCCGAGGGCAAGGCCGTCGGTGGCGCCTGTCGACACGCCATGCGGGCGATCGAGGACTGCTACACCCTGAACCCCAAGGCGCAGAAGGCCGCCGTCTACGCCGGCTGGCGCGAGATGGACGAGTACCTGCGCGAGACGAAGGGTGAAGGCATCGCCCCGGTGATTCCGCGCACACCGCCCAAGACGGCGGCTCAAATCGCGGCCGAAGCGGCCTCTGCGGCCGAAGCTCAGGAAGCGCACGACGCTGCCGAGCCCGAACCGGCACCTCACGGCAAGTCCGGCCGCACCGACAAGACCGCGCCCAAGCGCCAGGCCACCACCCACTGATCGCAGGTTCCGGCGGGCAAGTCCCTGGCGCCTGCCCGCCGTGCGGGGAGGGCGTGCGGCACGGACCACCGATCCCGGCGGATTGCACGGTCCATGATCGGCAGAGCCGGTGCACGGTGGGACAATTCGGGGCATGCCCCTGCCCCGTTCGACCGCCCTGACCCACCGACTGGACCGACTGCGCGCCCTGGCCCGCGATTCCCAGTTTCGCCGTGGCATGCAGGAGCATCTGCCGATGATGCCCGGCATGTCCGCCTGGGGCCTGGTGACCGGCGTGGCCATGGTCAAGAGCGGGCTGGGCATCGGCCCGGCGCTGCTGATGACTTTGGTGGTCTACGCCGGTTCGGCCCAGCTGGCCGCCCTGCCGCTGATGGCTGCAGGCGCACCGATGTGGGTGATCTGGCTCACCGCCTTCGTGGTCAACCTGCGCTTCGTGATCTACAGCGCGCAGTGGCGCATCTACCTCGGCCACCTGCCGCGCCTGCGGCGCACGCTGATCGGCTACGTGGCTGGCGACGTGAACTACGCCCTCTTCATGAAGCACTGGCCGGAGCAGCGGGCCGAACCGGGTCAATTGTCCTTCCTGGCCGGTGGCATCGCGGTGATGTGGGTGGGCTGGCAGGTCGCCTCGGTGACCGGCATCCTGCTGGCACACCAGATCCCGATGGAGTGGGGCCTGGGCTTCGCCGGCACCCTGGCGCTGATCGGTCTGACCGGCTCGCTGCTGGCCGACCGAGCCACCTGGGTAAGCGCCGGGGTGGCGGCCACTGCCGCTGTGGCGGCCTATTCACTGCCGTACAAGCTCCACATCGTGGTGGCCGTGGCCGCCGCTGTGGCCGCCGGCCTGCTGATGGAAGGCCCGGGCAGCGGCCTGCATCGGCCCCTGCGCGGCGCGCTGGCCGGTCGCCGTTGAGCGTTGTCAGACCAGGAAACCCCGATGGACCCCCAAGACGCCCTCCTCACCATCCTGGGCCTGGGTGCGATCACCCTGCTGTCACGCGCCTTCTTCCTGCTGCCGCGGCATGAGTTGCCCATGCCGCCGCTGGTGCGCCGCGCCCTCAAGTACGCCCCGCTGGCGGCCCTGGTCGCCATCATCGTCCCGGAGGTGGTGCTCACCCGGGGTGCATTGATCGGCACCTGGGCCGACGCCCGACTGCTCGGTGCAGTGGCTGCGGCCGGCTGGTTCGCCTGGCAACGAGGCATCCTGGGCACCATCGCGGTGGGCATGCTGGTCTTCCTGCCGCTGCGCATCGGCCTGGGCTGGTGAAGCCCGAGCCGCAGCACCCCGTTTCTGTTCCTCCCGTCTCAACCCTGAACCCGAGTCCCCCATGAAGATCCTCCGTTTTGCCGATCTCATCGCCACCGGAAAGGTGGCCGGTCAACGTGTGTTCATCCGCGCCGACCTCAACGTGCCCCAGGACGATGCGGGCAACATCACAGAAGACACCCGCATCCGCGCCTCAGTGCCCTGCGTGAAGATGGCGCTGGACGCCGGTGCGGCGGTGATGGTCACCAGCCACCTGGGCCGCCCCACCGAAGGCGAGTTCAAACCCGAGGACAGCCTGGCCCCGGTGGCCGCGCGCCTGGCCGAGCTGCTGGGCCGCGAAGTCAAGCTGGTCTCCAACTGGGTCGATGGCGTGGACGTGGCCCCCGGCCAGGTCGTGATGCTGGAAAACTGCCGCCTCAACAAGGGCGAGAAGAAGAACAAGGAAGACCTGGCACAGAAGATGGCCGCGCTCTGCGACGTCTTCGTGCACGACGCCTTCGGCACCGCCCACCGCGCCGAGGCCTCGACCTACGGCATCGCCCAGTTCGCCAAGGTCGCCTGCGCCGGCCCGCTGCTGGCCGCCGAGATCGACGCCATCTCCAAGGCACTGGCCAACCCGAAGCGCCCGCTGGTGGCCATCGTCGCCGGCTCGAAAGTCTCGACCAAGCTGACCATCCTGAAGGCGCTGTCGGCCAACGTGGACGGCCTGATCGTCGGCGGCGGCATCGCCAACACCTTCATGCTGGCCGCCGGCCTGAAGATCGGCAAGTCGCTGGCCGAGGCTGACCTGGTCGGTGAAGCCAAGGCCGTGATCGAGGCGATGGCCGCCCGCGGTGCCGCCGTGCCCATCCCGGTGGACGTGGTCTGCGCCAAGACCTTTGCCGCCGATGCGCCGGCCACCGTCAAGGCCGCCACCGACGTGGCCGACGACGACCTGATCCTGGACATCGGGCCCAAGACCGCCGCCATCCTGGCCGAGCAGCTCAAGGCCGCCGGCACCATCGTCTGGAACGGCCCGGTGGGCGTGTTCGAGTTCGACGCCTTCGCCCAGGGCACCGAGACGCTGGCGCGCGCCATTGCCGAATCCGAAGCCTTCTCCATCGCCGGCGGCGGCGACACCCTGGCCGCGATCGCCAAGTACGGCATCGAGAAGGATGTGGGCTACATCTCCACCGGCGGCGGTGCCTTCCTGGAGGTGCTGGAGGGCAAGACCCTGCCGGCCTTCGAGATCCTCAGCAAGCGCGCAGAGGGCTGACCCGGTCGTCAGCGGGGCCGACGGACCAGGGGGCGGCGAACTGTTGCCCATTGGCGTCGGCCGGTCCCTCCCGCATCGGATCGGCAGCATCTCGTATCAAAATGTTACGACGATGAACTCCCCTGCAACCGATGCGAACCGACGGATGGGCAGCCGGCCAGCCCCACGCAGATCTGCAAGCCACCCCCGCTGGACCCAACGCCAGGATCCGCGTCGGCCTTCTGCTGGGTGGCGAAACCATCCCTGCCTGGGTGGACCGGATGCTGGAGGAGATGCAGGCCTCGGGCGACGTGGAGTTTGTCCTGGCGGTGGTCGATGCGGGCGGCAAGACCGGTATGCCGTCGCCGTCTCTGCCGTCGCTGCTGTGGCGGCAACCCGGTGAAGCTGCCAAGAGGGTGATGCGGGGCGTGCTTGAGCGCCTGATGTCACGCTTGAACGAACCCTTCCCTGCCCACCCGG
The DNA here is from genome assembly GCA_016703325.1 of Burkholderiales bacterium. Classification (GTDB taxonomy): domain Bacteria; phylum Pseudomonadota; class Gammaproteobacteria; order Burkholderiales; family Burkholderiaceae_C; genus Sphaerotilus. The sequence goes on from JADJCH010000063.1 coordinate 167,442, forward strand.
ATCCCTTCGCGCCTTTGGATTGGCACTCACGCCTGCCCGGCGTGCCCCGCATCGATGTGCGGCCTCAGCGCACGCGCTGGTCTGACCGCTTCGAGGCCGCGGACATCGAGGCCATTCGCCGCCATCACCCGGACCTGCTGATCCGCATCGGCTTTCGCATCCTGCGCGGCGACATCCTGCAGGCGGCCAGACACGGTGTCTGGTCCTTCCACCATGGCGACAACGACGTCAATCGCGGCGGTCCGGCGGCGTACTGGGAGTCGATGCAGTCCTGGCCTGTGACCGGCAGCACCCTGCAGGTGCTCAGCGAGCATCTGGACGGCGGCATCGTGCTGGACAAGATCTGGTGCCCCACCGATGCCGGCTCCACCGCGGCCAACCGGCAGGCACTGTACTGGGGCGCCCTGTCGATGATGGCGCGCAACCTCACCGCCCTGCGGCGTCAGGGGGCCGAGGCGTACTTCGCCGGTTCCCGGCAGCGCCAGCCTCACCCGCGCTGGTACTCGCGCCGGCTGTATCGCGCGCCGACGAAAGCACAGCTGGCCGCCCTGCTGTGGCAGCGCCTGCTGCGCCGCGCGCGCCTGCGCCTTGCCGCAGCCACCGGCTTCGACCAGTGGCAGATGCTGCTGCACGTCTCGGACAGCCTGTCCCTGGAGCCCTGGCGCTATCGCCGCCTGGTCCCCCCCAGGGACCGCTTCTGGGCAGACCCCTTTCTGCTGCAGCATGAAGGGCGCACCTGGCTGTTCTTCGAGGAGCTGCCTTTTGCAACCGGCCGGGGCCACATCGCGGTGGCCGAGATCGGCACCGACGGCCACATGTCCGCCCCCCGGCCGGCGCTGATGCTGGACCACCACCTGTCCTACCCGTTCGTGTTCACACACCGGGGGCAGGTCTACATGCTGCCGGAGTCCCGCGAGGCCCGCTGCGTGCCGCTGTACCGCTGCGTCGAGATGCCCCACCGGTGGGAGAAGGTGCACCACCTGCTCGACGATGTGGAGGCGGTGGATGCCACCCTTCACGAGCATGGAGGACGGTGGTGGATGTTCGTGAACATCGTGGCCCACCCAGGTGCGTCGTCCTGCGTGGAACTGCACCTGTTTCACGCTGACGAACCCACCAGCCGGGCCTGGCAACCCCATCCTCAGAACCCGGTGGTGTCCGACGCCCGACGGGCCCGCCCTGCAGGCCAGCTTTTTGAACATGAAGGCCGGCTGTACCGCCCCTCCCAAGACTGCAGCCACCGCTACGGCTGGGCTCTGAACATCAACTGGGTGAAGACGCTGACCCCCGAGGTCTACGAGGAAGAGCTGGTCAGTCGGGCCGAGCCCCGTTGGGCACCGGACGTGCGCGGCATCCACACGTTCAATCGGGCGGGGCCCTTCCACGTGATCGACGCCGAAGTCCGCCGCTCCCGCTGGAGTTGACCCCCCGTCCCGACCGCCCCGACGGGGGGCGGTTCCGTACAAGGGATCGGACCGATGCCCATGCCACTTGTGCATGAGAGTTCAGGATCCCTGTCATGAACAGGGCTTTCAGGCCGGTTGTCTGAGTTCGGCGCCTTGTCGGCAACCAGTGAGCGCGTTAGGCTGCGGACCCTTTTTCGCCTTCAGAAATCCGGAGCCTCGATGTCAGCTTCCATGTCGCCCGCCGAACAGGCCCTGCGCGAGGCCGCGCTCGAATACCACCGCGCCCCGGTGCGCGGCAAGATCGCCGTCACCCCGCTCAAGCCGCTGATGAACCAGCGCGACCTGTCGCTGGCCTACTCGCCGGGCGTGGCCTATGCCTGCCTGGACATCGTCGAGGATCCGAGCAAGGCGGCCGAGTACACCTCGCGCGGCAACCTGGTCGGCGTGGTGACCAACGGCACCGCGGTGCTGGGCCTGGGCGACATCGGTCCGCTGGCGGGCAAGCCGGTGATGGAGGGCAAGGGCTGCCTGTTCAAGAAGTTCGCCGGCATCGACGTGTTCGACATCGAGTTGGCCGAGCGCGACCCGGACCAGCTGGTCGAGATCATCGCCTCGCTGGAGCCCACGCTCGGCGGCGTGAACCTGGAGGACATCAAGGCGCCCGAGTGCTTCTACATCGAGAAGAAGCTGCGCGAGCGCATGAAGATCCCCGTCTTCCACGACGACCAGCACGGCACCGCCATCATCTCCGGCGCCGCGCTGCTCAACGGCCTGGAGCTGGTGGGCAAGCCGATCGGCGCGGTCAAGCTGGCAGTGTCCGGCGCGGGTGCGGCGGCGATTGCCTGCCTGGACCTGATGGTCGGGCTGGGCGTGAAGATCGAGAACATCTACGTCTGCGATTCCAAGGGCGTGATCCAGAGCGAGCGCGCCGACGCCGTGGCCGGCAAGCTTGACGAGTCCAAGCAGCGCTACTGCCAGAAGACGGCGGCACGGACGCTGGCCGATGCGGTCCAGGGGGCCGACGTGTTCCTGGGCTGCTCGGCCGCCGGCGTGCTGAGCGCCGACATGGTGCGCACGATGGCCGCCCAGCCCATCATCCTGGCACTGGCCAACCCGGAGCCGGAGATCCGCCCGGAACTGGCCAAGGAGGCTCGGCCGGACTGCATCATCGCCACCGGCCGCTCGGACTACCCGAACCAGGTCAACAACGTCCTGTGCTTCCCCTACATCTTCCGCGGCGCGCTGGACTGCGGCGCCACCAAGATCACCGAGGCGATGAAGCTGGCCTGCGTGCGCGAGATCGCCGCGCTGGCCAAGGAGGAGACCAGCGACGAGGTGGCCGCCGCCTACGCCGGCCAGGAGCTGCAGTTCGGTCCCGAGTACCTGATCCCCAAGCCCTTCGACGCCCGGCTGATCCTGCGCATCGCCCCGGCGGTGGCGCAGGCGGCGGTGGAGTCCGGGGTGGCCGAGCGCCCCATCGCGGACCTGGGCGCCTACCGCGAGTCGCTGACCCGCTACGTCTACCAGACCGGCATGTTCATGCGCCCGGTGTTCGCTGCGGCCAAGCGCAACCCTGCACGGGTGGTCTATGCGGAAGGGGAGGACGAGCGTGTGCTGCGTGCCGTGCAGGCGGTGCTGGCCGAGGGCATGGCGCGGCCGCTGCTGGTGGGCCGCCCAGCGGTGATCGAGCAGCGCATCGAACGCGCCGGCCTGAGGCTCAAGCCCGGTGCGGACTTTGAGGTCATCAACCCTGACGACGACCCGCGCTTTCGCGCCTGCTGGGAGCACTACCACCGCCTGATGGGTCGCGACGGCGTCTCCCCCGAGGCCGCCAAGGCGGCGGTGCGGCGCTCCACCACATTGATCTCGGCCCTGCTGCTGCAGCTGGGCGAGGCCGACGCGATGCTCTGCGGCCTGCACGGGCGCTACGACACCCACTTCGACCACGTCTCTGCGGTGATCGGCCAGCGCCCGGGCGCCAAGGTCTACGCGACGATGAACGCGCTGATGCTGGAGGACCGCAACCTCTTCATCACCGACACCTTCATCAACGAGCAGCCCAGCGCCGAGGAGCTGGCCGAGATCGCGCTGATGGCGGCCGAGGAGATCCGCCGCTTTGGCCTGCCGCCGAAGGTGGCCTTCCTGTCGCACTCGATGTTCGGCACCTCGCGCCGGCCGTCGGCCCAGCGCGTGCGTGCGGCGCGCGACCTGTTCGTCGCTCGTGCGCCGGAGATCGAATGCGACGGCGAGATGCACGGCGACGCAGCTTTGTCGGAGGACATCCGCCGCGCCATCCTGCCCGACAGCCGCCTCACCGGCGAGGCCAACCTGCTGGTAATGCCCAACATCGACGCGGCCAACATCCTCTTCAACGTGCTGAAGATGACCTCCGGCAAGGGCGTCACCGTCGGCCCGATGCTGCTGGGTGCCGCCAAGCCGGTGCACATCCTGACGCCCTCGGCCTCGATGCGCCGGGTGGTCAACATGACCGCGCTGGTGGTGGCCGACGCCGCGGCATCGGTGGGCACGAAGCGGCAGGGGTGACCCGCAAGCTGTAACCGGCTTGTCGCTCGGCGGGCTCGATAATCGCGACCCGCAGTCGGTCTGCCCTGCACGACCGGCTGCGTCCTTGAACTCGGAGACGCTGCCACCATGACCCGCCACACCAAGATCGTTGCCACCCTGGGACCGGCCTCGTCCGACCCCGTCGTGCTGGAGCGCATGATCCGCGCCGGGGTGGACGTGGTGCGGCTGAACTTCAGCCACGGCAAGGCACAGGACCACATCGACCGCGCCGCCCTGGTGCGCGAAGTGGCGGCCCGTGTGGGCAAACCTGTGGCGATCATGGCCGACCTGCAGGGCCCGAAGATCCGCGTCGGCAAGTTCGCCGAAGGCAAGGTGATGCTGGAGAACGGCCAGCCCTTCGTGCTCGACGGCGGGCGCAGCGAGCTGGGTGACATCGGCGGCGTCGGCCTCGACTACAAGGAGCTGCCGCGCGACGTCAAACCCGGCGACACCCTGCTGCTCAACGACGGCCTGATCGTGATGACGGTGGACGCGGTGCGCGGCGAAGCGGTGCACACGACCGTGAAGGTGGGCGGCGAGCTGTCCAACAACAAGGGCATCAACAAGCAGGGTGGCGGCCTGACCGCCCCGGCGCTGACCGCCAAGGACATGGAGGACATCAAGACCGCCATGTCCTTCCAGTGCGAGTACGTGGCCGTCAGCTTCCCCAAGAGCGCCACCGACATGGAGATGGCGCGCCAGCTGGCCAACGTCGCCGGCGAGCCCTGGCGCCACAAGCCGGGCATGATCGCCAAGATCGAGCGCACCGAAGCGATTCCGCAGCTCGAAGCCATCCTGAAGGCCAGCGACGGCATCATGGTCGCGCGCGGGGATCTCGCCGTGGAGGTCGGCAACGCCGCGGTGCCGGCGCTCCAGAAGAAGATGATCCGCATGGCACGCGAGATGGACAAGGTCACCATCACCGCCACGCAGATGATGGAATCGATGATCCAGAACCCGGTGCCCACCCGCGCCGAGGTCAGCGATGTCGCCAACGCGGTGCTCGACGGCACCGACGCCGTGATGCTCAGCGCCGAGACTGCGGCCGGCAAGTACCCGGTGGAAACCATCGAGCAGATGGCCGCCATAGCGATCGCGGCCGAACGCGCCGAGGAAACCCACCCGGACACCGACTTCAGCCTCAAGCAGGTGGTGCGCATCGACCAGGCCATCGCGATGGGCGCGCTGTTCACCGCGCACCACCTGGGCTGCAAGGCGATCCTGGCGCTGACCGAATCGGGCTCCACCACGCTGTGGATGAGCCGCTACCGCATCGACGTGCCGATCTACGGCCTGACCAGCCAGCCGCTGTCGCAGCGCAAGATGGCGCTGTACCGCAACGTACGCTCCATCCTGATGCCCAAACACGACGACCGCGACGCCGCGCTGAAGGAGGCCGAGGACCTGCTTGTGGCGCGCGGCGTGCTCAAGCCGGGCGACACCTACGCGATCACCTGCGGCGAGCCGATGGGCTACCCCGGCGGCACCAACATGCTCAAGGTTTGCCGCGTCGGGTGACGCCCGACGCCCGCCGGCATCGCCGCGCCGGGGGCGCGGGCCGCTTTGCTAACCTGAAGCCGACCGCAGGTTCTGCGCACAGGACGGCAATGGTGGAACAGCAGGGTTTCCAATGCGGCACGCGGTACTTCCGTGACGAAGCAGAGTATCGGTACGGGCGTGAATTGCGTGCCGTCAGCTTCAGCGAGGGGGGGCCAGCTGGTCCTGACCGACAACCGCCACCCTAACGCGGCGGCAGCCTGTTCCCGACTTCTACCTGGGCTGCGCGACGCCGAAGAGCGGGTACCCCCGGGCTCTGGTCAGGGACCCGAATCGCCCGACCATGTGGTCAAGACCGACCTGCGTGGGGGGGGCGGGTTGAATACACCCTGTGGCACGAATGGTGGGGCGTCCGGGCCGAACAGTTGCCGGCCGCGGGGGGCGTCCAGTCTCAGGCCAACGCCGTGCTGTGGCCATGATGGTCGCCGGGGCACAGCTGGACCTTGCTTCATGCCGCCAAGGACTCGGCCCGTCGGCTCGGTTACCCCTACGTGATGGCACCCTTCCGGCCCAGCCACTACGGCGACTTCAAGATGGAACGTCGGGCGGCGCACAGCGAAGCGCTCTTCCGGGAGTACTACGCCGCACAGACCGCCGAAGGGCTTCCGCTGGACCCCTGGCTGCGCAATGTGGTCCGCCAGGGCGCGACCCTGGTGAAGCCGGAGATGCGATCTGTGTCCTTCACTCGCTCGATCGACATCGGGGGAGACCTGCCGTACATCGGGTGCAGCAGACCGTGACCTCCGGGACCAACTCGGGGCGTCATCGACGCCACCTGCGACCTGAGATCCCCGCGGGCCCTGGCACGGGCCGGAAGGTCCAGGTTCGCCGAAGATGTCACAGGGCCGTCAGCTCTTGCGGCAAGACAGGTCTGCCGCAGGCGGCGGACCCTAAAATCACCCAGTTACAGCGCGGTTTCAATGGAGGGCGCCTCCCGCCGGATGGCCGCGGCTTCGGATTTGTCATCACCTCCTGAGGATCACCCCATGGCACTCGTATCCATGCGCCAGCTGCTGGACCATGCCGCCGAAAACGGCTACGGCATCCCGGCCTTCAACGTCAACAACCTGGAGCAGGTGCAGGCCGTGATGGCCGCGGCCGATGAAGTCGGCGCTCCGGTGATCCTGCAGGCCTCCGCCGGTGCGCGCAAGTACGCCGGCGAAGCCTTCATCAAGCACCTGATCCTGGCCGCTGCCGAAGCCTATCCGCACATCCCGCTGGTGATGCACCAGGACCACGGCACCAGCCCGAAGATCTGCGCCGGCGCGCTGGAGCTGGGTTTCGGCTCGGTGATGATGGACGGCTCGCTGCGTGAAGACGGCAAGACCCCCGCCGACTTCGCCTACAACGTGGCGGTCACCCAGGAAGTGGTGGCCATGGCGCACCGGATCGGCGCCACCGTGGAAGGTGAGCTGGGCTGCCTGGGCTCGCTGGAAACCGGCGAAGCCGGCGAGGAAGACGGCGTGGGCGCCGTCGGCAAGCTGGACCACAGCCAGATGCTGACCGACCCGGAAGAGGCCGCCCAGTTCGTCAAGGCCACCCAGCTGGACGCCCTGGCGATCGCCATCGGCACCAGCCACGGCGCCTACAAGTTCACCCGCCCGCCCACCGGTGACGTGCTGGCCATTTCCCGCGTCAAGGAAATCCACGCCCGCATCCCCAACACCCACCTGGTGATGCACGGCTCATCGTCGGTGCCGCAGGAGTTGCTGGCCATCATCAACCAGTTCGGCGGCAAGATGAAGGAAACCTACGGCGTGCCCATCGCCGAAATCCAGGAAGCCATCAAACACGGCGTGCGCAAGATCAACATCGACACCGACATCCGCCTGGCGATGACCGGTGCGGTGCGCAAGTTCCACGCCGAGAACCCCGACAAGTTCGACGCCCGCGAGTGGCTCAAGCCCGCCCGCGAGGCCGCCAAGGCGGTGTGCAAGCAGCGCTACATGGAATTCGGCTGCGAAGGCCAGGCCGGCAAGATCAAGGGCATCAGCCTGGTCCACATGGCCGCCGCCTACGCCAGCGGGCAGTTGGCGCAGAAGGTGGTCTGACGCGGCGCAACAGCGCAACAGTGGAGTGAGGCCCGCCCTGTGCGGGCCTTTTTTGTTCCCAATGACTCGGAACGGGCAGTTCGGCGAGCAGAATTCCGCTGCATGTCCAAGCCAAAAAAAGCTGCCGGCAAGCGGGGAGACACCGAAGGTTCGCCGATCCTCAACGGTCCCTACGATGAGCCGGCGTATCACTATGCGACGGCCGCCGACGGCCAACTGGACTACCGCGACAAGCGCCCCGGTCGGCGCATCTTCACCACCGAGACGCCCCAGGTGCCGCTGGGAGACGACCCGCAGCGCAGCCTGCACGACCTGAACGATTTTGCGGCGCAGTACCGGGACCAATTGGTCAATTTGATGCGCGAGCAGGTCGGTGCGTGGCGGCGCGGCGGTTATCCCGGCGTGACCAGCCGTGTGACGCAGGATTTGTTGACCTACTGGTTCCGCAATCCACAGCGCGAAGCGTGGATGGGCCTGTTCTTCGCCCAGCGTGAAGCGGTGGAAACGGCCATCTGGCTCAACGAGGTGGCGCACAAGTCCAATCCCGGCAACCACGTTCTCCGCGAGCTGGAGAAGGCGCAGTCCTCGGTGGGCCAGGGGGAGGATGTGCTGCCTCGTGTGGCGTTCAAGATGGCCACGGGCACCGGCAAGACGGTGGTGATGGCCTGTCTGATCGTCTACCACTATCTGAACCGTGTGCAGTCGCGCAGCGATCCGCGCTACGCAGACTACTTCTTGCTGATGGCGCCGGGCATCACGATCCGCGACCGCCTGCATGTGGTGCGCTGGGACACCCAGGCCGAACACGATGCCCAGGCTCAGGACTACTACCGTCAGCGCAAGTTGATACCACCCGCATATGCCGGCTTCATGCCGGGTCTGAATGCCCGGGTGGTCATCACCAATTTTCACGCCTTCGAGGCCAGGATCATCAGCGGCAACAAGCGCAGCCCGATGGACGGCAAGCTGGGGCCCGATGGTCAGAAGGTGGAAGCGCGCGAAGACGAGTCCCAGGTGCTGCGCCGCGTGATGCCCGGCTTCAAACCCGGTCGCCGGCTGCTGGTACTCAACGACGAGGCGCACCACTGCTACCTGCCGCGCGCCAAGGGCCGCGACACCGAAGAGGACCTCAGCGCCACCGAAAACGAGCGGGCTGCGGTGTGGTTCAGCGGCCTGCGGGCAGCGGCGCGGCGCTGGCCGCTGCGGGCCGTCTATGACTTGTCGGCCACACCTTACTACCTGTCGGGCTCGGGGTGGCCGGCGTACAGCTACTTCCCGTGGGTGGTATCGGATTTCGGTCTGATCGAGGCCATCGAGGCCGGGCTGGTCAAAATTCCCTTCCTGCCGGTCGAGGACAGCTCGCAGGCCATCGGTGAGCCGGTGCTGCGCAACCTGTACGAGCATTGCAAGGCCGATCTGCCGCGCATCGGGCAGCGCACACAACGCAGGGAAGCGGGAGAAGTCTCTGGTACTGCCGGCAAGAAGGGTCGAGGCGCGAAGTCGGTTGCCGCCCCTGGGTTCGAGCCGCCGCCGCAGATGCCCACACTGCTGCGCAGTGCGTTGGAGCAGTTCTATCGCCACTACGAAGACTACGAGCGCGGCCTGCGTGAGCGCGGTGAAATGGGCCGCGACCTGCTCAGTGCGCCGCCCGTCTTCATTGTGGTGTGCAGCAACACGACCGTCTCACGCGAGATCTACAAGCTGCTGGCGGGCTACGAAAGTGTGGACGACACCGGCACGCCCTACAACGTCGCAGGAACGCTGCCGCTGTTTTCAAACTTCGATCCGGTGACGCGCGCGGCGCGCCGAAAGCCGCCCACACTGCTGATCGATTCCGATGCGCTGGAGCACTCCGGCCAGATCGACGAGGGCTTCAAACGCGTGTTCGCCCCGGAGATCGAGGCCTTCAAACGCGACTACCGGCTGACGCATCCCGACAAGTCGGTGGAAGCGCTGACGGATGCCGAACTGCTGCGTGAGGTCGTCAACACGGTGGGTCGCCCCGGCAAGCTGGGTGAACACGTGCGCTGCGTGGTCAGCGTCGGCATGCTCACCGAGGGCTGGGATGCCAACACCGTGACCCACATCGTCGGCGTGCGGGCCTTCGGCTCGCAGCTGCTGTGTGAGCAGGTGGCCGGGCGTGCCCTGCGTCGCAGGCACTACTTCCTGGATCCGAAGACAGGCAAGTTCCCACCGGAGTACGCCCACATCATCGGCGTGCCCTTCAAGTTCTACCGGGGAGGCGAAACGGTGACTCCTGAGCGGCAGGACATCAAACACCTGCTGGCCCTGACGGAGCGGGTCGAGCTGGAGATTCGATTCCCCAACCTGATCGGTTACCGCATCGAGCGTGCACACGATCGCGTCGAGGCCGATTTCTCGGGTACGCCGGGCTTCACCCTCGACCTGCACCGCATGCCGGTGGAGACGGCCCTCGGCTCCGCGTTCTCCGCCGAGCGCGATCGGTTGCGGGCCGACCCTGACCGGCTGCGTGACCAGGAGGTGGTGTACTGGATCGCCCAGCAAGTCCTGTCGCGCTACTTCCGTGACGAACAGGGCTGTCCACAACTGGAGAAGTTCGGCGACGTGCGCCGCATTGCCCAGCAGTGGTACGACACCCAACTCGAAGTCATCGGCGAAACCGAGCGACACTTCCGGCGGTTGGTGCGCCATGAAGATGCCCACCGGGTGGCCGCGAGCGTGCACCTGGGCATCGAAGCTGCGGCCGTCAACGAGGCACTCGACGGCCAGGCCTCGATCGTGCCGCTCCTGAGCCGCTACAACCCGTCGGGCAGCAGCGCACATGTCCACGCCATGACCGCACGGCCGGTGTTCAAGACCACCAAGAGCCATGTGAATCTGGTGGTGGCCGATACCGAGGGCTGGGAGCAGATCGCCGCCAAGACCTTCGAGCAGATCGAGGCGGTCGAAAGCTACGTCAAGAACGCCTTCCTCGGCTTCGAGGTGCCCTACGTCGACAAAACCGGTGCCGAACGCCGCTACCTGCCCGACTTCCTCTGCCGGGTGAAGACCCCCGAAGGCGAGCACTTCAACCTCATCGTCGAGATCACCGGCTTCGCCCAGGACAAGGCCGAGAAGCGCTGGTTCATGCGCGAGCGCTGGCTGCCGGCCGTGAACGCCCGGCGCGATCAACTCGGCTTTTTGCCGTGGTACTTCGTCGAAGTGACGGACATCGAGCGCATCAAGAACCAGTTGGTCGAGGAAATCGGGCGAATCGCGTCGGAAATCGATCTTGCGATTGCAAATTCGGCTTGGGGCCTGTTCAAGCTCATTGCGGCCTTGCCTGCCGACATCTTTCCGGAGGGTCGCCCTGACGAGGGCGATTTCGAAAAAAGACAGGGATTGGTTGACGATGACGACTGAGTATTTGTTGGATACCAACGTGTGCATTGCGATCCGAGATCTGCTGACAGGAAAGCCCGGAAAACCGGGACAGCAGGAGAAACTTGATCGCGTGAAGGCGCGGTGGTCGAAAGTCGACAAAGCACATGTAGCCATGTCGACTGTGACACTGGGTGAGTTGCGCTTCGGGGTCGAGAAAAGCCGGAACGTTGTCGAAGCCGAACGGCGCCTTGCACTGCTGGAGGCCGCAGTGCAGACGCTGGATCTGGATGGGCCGACCTCCCGCCACTACGGAGTGTTGCGTCATGCCCTCGAAGCCTCAGGACGGAAGATTGGCCCGAACGACACCTGGATCGCTGCCCACGGGCTGCGCACCGGTCGCACGGTCGTGACCAACAACCTGGGGGAATTCCAGCGCGTGCACGGCCTGACCGTCGAAGACTGGACCGCTTGACCATGGCCACCCGCAGAACAACGTCCCCCAAGGCCACCGCAGGTGACAGCGCCAAAGGCAGCCACCAGCCGGTCGACGCGATCGAACATGCCCGCGACGAGCGCTACGTCATTCCCAGCCGTGAGGAAGCCGGCCAGGAGCACGAAGCCGTCGCCGGTCGTCCGACCGCCAAGACCTTGCCGCTCAACCCCGTTACCCATCGTGGACAGGATCCTGAGCTGTATTGGCTGGGCAAGTACGGTGATGACGACGCGCAGGCCGGGCTCGACATCGACATCCGCAGCCTGTACCGCCATGAGCACATCGCTCCCGAGACGCTGATCGCACGGCTGTACCGCCTGAAGAACCGCGACGAAGCGCAGAACGACCTGTTCGTGAACGAACTGCACGGCAACCCGCTGGCGATGGATGAGGAGCAGAAGCCGGGCGCCTACTACCACCGCAAGGACAAGTGGCAGAACCGCCTGATCCAGGGCGACAGCCTGCTGGTGATGACCAGCCTGCTGGAGCGCGAGGGCATGGCCGGCCAGGTGCAGTGCATCTACATCGACCCGCCCTACGGCATCAAGTACGGCAGCAACTGGCAGATGCGCCAGAACGACCGCAACGTCAAGGACGGTGCTGACGACCACTTGAGCGGCGAGCCCGAAGTCATCAAGGCTTTCCGCGACACCTGGGAACTGGGCATCCACTCCTACCTCAGCTACCTGCGCGACCGGCTGCTGGTGGCCAAAGAGTTGCTGAGCGCCAGCGGCTCCTGCTTCGTCCAGATCAGCGACGAGAACGTGCACCTGGTGCGGTCGTTGATGGATGAGGTGTTTGGCAGCGAGAACTACATCAGCCAAATTTCTTTTGCGAAAACAACCAGTTCGACGCAGGACTATCTCGCATCCACCAGTGACTATTTGCTATTCTACGCTCGAGACAAAGATCAACTCAAATTCCGACAGCCCTTCGTTTACAAGGCCTCCACTGATGACTTGACCGGGCCATATCAGATGGTTGAGCTTTCCGATGGAACTCGACGACGAACCACTGGTGAAGAAAAGGCAGGAGTACAAGCCCTTCCGGACGGCGCTCGTGTGTACCGCATCGACAATTTGCAAAGCCAGAGCGTCGGGCGAGAAAAGGGTGAAGGCGCAGCCTGCTGGTTTCCAGTCCGACTGGCCGGAAAAGAGTATCTTCCTAACATCAAGAATCGCTGGAAAACGAATGAAGAAGGCATGACCCGGTTGCTTGCGGCACGGCGCCTAGAGGCGACTTCGGGCGGTATTTACTATGTTAGGTACGCCAACGATTTTCCGTACCAACCAATTTCTGCAAGCTGGAATGACACTGTTATTGCCGGCTTCTCGGCAGACAAAAAGTACGTCGTTGAGACCAGCGCAAAGGTTGTTCAGCGCTGCATCCTGATGACCACCGACCCCGGTGATCTCGTGCTGGATCCGACCTGCGGGTCGGGCACGACCGCCCATGTGGCCGAGCAGTGGGGCCGACGCTGGATCACCAGCGACACCTCGCGGATTGCGCTGAACATCGCCAAGACCCGGCTGATGACGGCCACCTACCCTTGGTACAAGCTGGCCGATCCTCAGAACGAGGACATTCGCCACGGCTTCGTCTACAAAACCGTGCCGCATGTGACGCTCAAGTCCATCGCCAACGCATTGCCGCCCGACACCGAAACCCTCTACGACCAGCCCGAGGTCGACAAGAAGAAGCTGCGCGTGGCCGGCCCGTTCACGGTAGAGACGCTGCAGAGCTTCGAGCCGCTGGCGCCTGAGGCGATCGAGGCCACGAATCGGGAGCCGGACTCGGTGCAGCGCTTCACCGACCGCATCTTCGAGCACCTCAAACATGCGGGCATCAAGAACGGCCGCCGGGACGAGAACGCGGTGTTCGTGCAGGTCAATCCAATCAACGAAGCCACCGGGCACCTGCACGCCGAGGGCTGGTGGGCCACGCCCGAAGGCGAGCGCAAGGCCTATTTCCACATCGGCCCGCAGTTCGGCACCGTGGGCAAGGTGGCGGTCAACGAGTCGATCAAGGCGGCCAGCAGGCGCGGTGACTGCGACTGGCTGGTGATCCTGGGCTTCGGCTTCGAGAGCGACATCGAAAGCCGTGCCGTCAGCACCCGCGTGGGCAGTTTCCAGGTCGACAAGGTGCGCATGCACGACGACCTGATGCAGGACGGACTGATCAAGAAGGACAAGAAGGCGGCCAGCTTCGTGACCATCGGCGAGCCCGACATTGCGGTGGTGAAGGCCACGCTGCCGGATGGATCGCCGGCCGTGGCGTTGGAGATTCAGGGCCTGGACCTCTACGACCCCATGAAGGACGAGGTGAAGAGCCGCAGCGTGGCCGAGATCAGCTACTGGATGGTGGACGACGCCTACGACGGCTCCAGCTTCATCGCCCGGCAGGTGTTTTTCTGCGGTGGTGACCACGACGAGTTCGACAAGTTCAAGCGCGGGCTGTCGCAACTGGCCGCGGCCAGCGCCAAGGCCAAGGTGGAGAAGACGCTGAAGGTGGAGATCGACGACGAGGCCTTCGAGCGGGTCTACGGCTTCCGTTCGCATCCGATCCGCGCCGAGAAGGGCCAGCGGGTGGCGGTGCGGGTGATCAGCCAGTTTGGAGAGGAGAGCACCAAGGTACTGGTGCTGTAACCACGCCTACAATTGACCACACTTTGCCGTATTGACGTGACTTCTGCCCTGCTCGAATCCCGCCTTCACAGCCTGCCCCTGCTTGCACGCGGCAAGGTGCGCGACAACTACGCGGTCGGCAGCGACCGGCTGCTGATGATCGCCAGCGACCGGCTGTCGGCCTTCGACGTGATCATGGGTGAGCCCATCCCCGGCAAGGGAGAAATCCTGACCCAGGTGGCGCTGTTCTGGTTCGACAAGCTGGGGCACATCGTGCCGAACCACCTGACCGGAGAGGCGCCCGAGTCGGTCGTGGCCGGCGACGAGGTCGAGCAGGTGCGTGGCCGCTCGATGCTGGTCAAGCGCCTGCAGCCGATTCCGGTGGAAGCGGTGGTGCGGGGTTACCTGGCCGGCAGCGGCTGGAAGGAGTACCGCGAGTCCCAGTCGGTCTGCGGCGTGCAGCTGCCCGCCGGGCTGGGCAATGCCGACCGCCTGCCTGAACCCATCTTCACTCCGGCCACCAAGGCCGAGATGGGGGAGCACGACGAAAACATCAGCTTCGACCGCATGGCCGACATCATCGGAGCCACTCTGGCGACCAGGATCCGCGACGTGTCGATCCGCCTGTACCAGACGGCGGCCAACTTTGCGCTGACCAAGGGCATCATCATCGCCGACACCAAGTTCGAGTTCGGCCTGGACGAGAACGGCACCCTCACCCTGATGGACGAGGTGCTGACACCCGATTCCTCGCGCTACTGGCCGGTGGAGGGCTACGAGCCGGCGCGTCTGCGCGGCGAGAACCCGTCCAGCTACGACAAGCAGTTCGTGCGCGACTGGCTGGAAGCGGTGCGCATCGACGGTCAACCCTGGGGCAAGACCGCACCGGCACCGGCGCTGCCGGCCGAGGTGGTCGCGCAGACGGCCGCCAAGTACCGTGAAGCGCTGCTGCGCCTGACCACCTGAGCGGCCGCGCGGCGCAGGGGGACTGAAAGCGACGCCATGGACCGCTTGCTGCGCACCCTCAATGAGGCCATCCAGCAGGCCCGCATCGCCCGGGAGCTGCCCTTCCTGCGCGCCGAGCGGGCTGCGCTGCTGGCCCGTTTCGGTGAGCTGGAGGCGGCGCGGCAGGAGGTGACCCAGCTGCGAGCCCTGCCCGAGACAGCCGACAACGGCGTCCTGCATGCCTGGCTCTGGCTGGCGGAAAGCCTGATCGACTTCCACCAGGACCTGGGCGACCGGGCGCGCGACCGGGTGCGTCGTGCCATGGCATTGGCCCGTTCGGTGCGGGCGCCGCGCATTCAGGCGCTGGCGGCAGCCTGGCTCGCGCACATGGAATTTCGCGACCAGCAGGACGTGGCTGCGGTGGAACACGCCCGCCAGGCACTGCTGCTGTCCGGCCCGGAGCACCACGGCGCCCGCGCCAGGGCCAGCATCGTCATCGCCGGCATGTACCAGTTTGCGGGGCGCGAGGACCTGTCACAGCCCTGGTACGCCCTGGCCCGCACCCATGCCATCAAGGAAGGCGACAGTTCGGCCCTGACCTCCATCGCCTACAACCTGGCGCTGCTGCGGGTGATTGCGGTGCGGCTGTCGGCGGTGTTCGGCACGGCCAACAGCCTGGCGCTCAAACGCGCGCGGCTGGGCACGGAATCTTCCGCATCGCTGGACCAGAGTGTGCGCAACCGTGCGCTGAACCACCATCCACCGATCCAGCGCGCCCAGATCCTGGTGGCCCATGGCGAACACGAGGCCGCGCTGGTCTTGTACGACGCCCACCTGCAGGAGGCCATGGCGCAGGGGCTGAAGAGCTCGGAATGCCTCTACGAGGCCGACCGCGCCCTGTGCCTGCTGGAGCTGGGGCGCAGCGATGACGCACTGGCCGCAGCGCGCCGCGCCGATTCCGCCTTCATCGTCGCCACCGAACTGGAGGAGCAGGCGGTGGCCCATGCCGAGCTGGCGGAAGTGTTCGGCCGCGTCGGCTTGCCGGATGTTTCCCGGCGGCACCAGGAAGCTGCGCAGGACTGCCACGATCGCCTGCAGCAGCGCTGGAACCGGCTGCTGGACGCCTGCGAGGCGGCCCAGCTGGGGCAGTTCCTGCGCGTCGAGGTACCGGGCTGAACCGGCGGGGCCCCAGGACGGAGCGCCCCGGAACCGCCAAAGGCCGTCAGAACAGCGCCATGCTCAGCTTGCGGCGGTACTGATCGATCACCGGATCGCCCGCCACCACGGCCGCCTTGCCGGTCAGCTCCAGCGCACCCTTGGAGGCCTGGGTCGTCTCGGCTTTCGGTGCCGGCTTGGACATCAGTTCCAGGATCGACACGTAGGTCTTGCGTGCACTTTCATCGGCCCAGCTCTTGTCGCGCATCAGGATTTCCAGCAGCTCGTCCATGGCAGCAGTGAAGTCCTGCACCGCCAGCAGCACCAGGGCCCGCTCGAAGCGCGCCGGAAAGTCGCGCTTGTTGGCGGCGATGGCCGCTTCCAGCTCGGCCATCGGCCGGGCCGCAGGCGCGCGCTCGCAGGCCGTCAGCCAGACGCCCAGGGCGGTCAGGCGGGCATCCATCAGCACCTGACCGGCCACCGGGTCGTAGACGCGGCGGGCTTCGGCGACGCGGCCTGCGCTCAGCAGCAGCTTGAGGTACTCGGCGCGGGCGGCATCGTTGGCCGGGTCGATGGCCACGGCCTCGGCCAGCTTGGCCAGCGCGGCGTCGGCATCGCCCTCTTCGACCAGGACTTCCGCCTCCTGGGCATCGGCAGCGGCCTCCATCTCGGCCGCGCTGGGCACATGTTTGTCGAGGAACTCGCGGATCTGCACCAGCGGGATCGCACCGACAAAACCATCCACCGGCTGGCCCTGCGAGAACATCACGCAGAAGGGGATCGAGCGCACGCCGAACATCTGGCTGAGCTGGCCGGCGATTTCCGGCACCTCGTCGCTGTTGAGCTTGGCCAGCACGAAACGGCCGGCGTACTCCTCCTCCATCTGTTCCAGCATCGGGCCAAGCTGGCGGCAGGGGCCGCACCAAGGTGCCCAGATGTCCAGCAGCACGGGCTGCTGCAGGGAGGCTTGGATCAGTTCGGCTTCAAAGTTCTGCAGGGTGATGTCGATCATTGGGGCACCTATCCAGTCATGCCGACGTCGGGGCGAAAGGCCGGGAAACAAGCCCGGCACGCCGCTTTGACGCGGGCCACCTAAAATCGTGTCTTTGTCCGCACCGGAGCCCGTCTTGAACAGCGAAAAGCCCCTCGTCGGTCTCGTCATGGGATCCAGCAGCGACTGGGACACCATGAAGATCGCGGCCGAGATTCTCACCGACTTCGGGGTGCCTTTCGAAGCCCGTGTCGTCTCGGCCCACCGCATGCCCGACGACATGTTCGCCTACGCCGAGTCGGCCCGCCGCCGCGGGCTGCAGGCCATCATTGCCGGCGCGGGCGGCGCGGCCCACCTGCCGGGCATGCTGGCGGCCAAGACCCCCGTGCCGGTGCTGGGCGTGCCGGTGGCCGGCAAACACCTGCAGGGCGTTGATTCCCTGCACTCCATCGTGCAGATGCCCAAGGGGGTGCCGGTGGCCACCTTCGCCATCGGCGTGGCAGGTGCAGCCAACGCAGCGCTGTTTGCAGTGGCCCTGCTGGCCAACCAGGATGCCGACCTGGCCACCCGGCTGGACGCCTTCCGCGCCCGCCAGACCGAGGTGGCCCGGGCCATGACACTCGGGACCTGAACCGATGGCCGCATCCCGTTCCGCTCCCCTGCTGCCCGGCCAACGCTCGGCCAGCCACCCGCAGCGCGCCGTCACCCTGGGCGTCATGGGCGGCGGCCAGCTCGGCCGCATGTTCGTGCATGCCGCGCAGGCGCTGGGCTTTCGCACTGCGGTGCTGGATGCCGACCCCACCAGCCCCGCCGGCCGGGTGGCGCATGTACACATCCAGACGCCGTACCTGGACGCCGATGGCCTGGCGCTGCTGGTCGACGAGGCCGATGCCGTCACCACCGAATTCGAGAACGTGCCGGCCGATGCGCTGCGCCAGCTGGCCACTCGCCGGCCGGTGGCACCGGGCGGCGACGCCGTGGCCGTGTGCCAGGACCGGGCGGCCGAAAAGGCCCATTTCCGCGCCAGCGGCGTACCCTGCGCCCCGTTTGCGGTGATCGACAGCGAGGCCGACCTGGCCGGTGTGTTGGACGACCTGCTGCCCGGCATCCTGAAGACCGCCCGGCTGGGCTACGACGGCAAGGGCCAGGTGCGGGTGACCGATCGGGCCGCACTGGAAGCCGCCTGGAGCGAACTCGGCCGCGTCACCTGCGTGCTGGAAAAGCGCCTGGCGCTGGCTGCGGAGGTCAGCGTCATCGTGGCCCGTGGTGCCAATGGCCAGGTGGTGCAGCTGCCCCTGCAGCAGAACCTGCACCGCGACGGCATCCTGGCCGTGACCACCGTGCCGGCGGCCTGCGCCTCGCCGGAGCAGGCCGCCGAGGCCGCCGCCTGCGCCCAACGCATCGCCGCCAGCCTGGACTACGTGGGCGTGCTCTGCGTCGAGTTCTTCCTGCTGGCCGACGGTTCGCAGATCGACGGCGCCCTGGTGGCCAACGAGATGGCGCCGCGTCCGCACAACTCCGGCCACTACAGCATCGACGCCTGCGACGTCTCGCAGTTCGAGCTGCAGGTGCGCTGCATGGCCGGCCTGCCGCTGGTGACCCCGCGCCTGCATTCGCCCTGTGTGATGCTCAACCTGCTGGGCGACCTGTGGTTTGACACCGGGGGCCGTGAGCGCAGCCCCGACTGGGCCGCGGTGCTGGCCCTGCCCGGCACCCACCTGCACCTGTACGGCAAGACCGACGCCCGGCAAGGACGCAAGATGGGCCACCTGACGGTCACCGCAGCCAGCGCGGAAGCTGCCCGCCAGGTGGCGCTGCAGGCTGCGGCCGTGCTCGGCATCGAGCCCTTCTGAGGGCGCTACGCGCCTGCCTGCCGGTTCCGCCGCACATTCCCAATGCACGCTCCAGGCACCTGCCCCATGCCCCAACTGCTGCCGGCCCGTGACCCCGCCGCCCTCGCCAGCGCCTTGCCGCAGGCGGTCGCGGCGTTGGCTGCGGGCCAGTTGGTGGCCTTCCCCACTGAAACCGTCTACGGCCTGGGGGCCCGGTCCGACGACGCCCGCGCGGTGCAGGGCATCTTCCAGGCCAAGGGCCGGCCCAGCGACCACCCGCTGATCGTGCACGTGGCCGATGCGGCCGGGGCCGCGGTGTGGGCGGCCGATCTGCCCGAGGTGGCGCGGCGGCTGATGGACGCGTTCTGGCCCGGGCCGCTGACGGTCATCGTGCCGCGCCGTGCGGGCATGGGGGAAGCGGCGGCCGGGGGGCAGGACAGCATCGGCCTGCGCTGCCCTGCCCACCCGGTGGCCCAGGCCCTGCTGCGCGAGGCCGCCCTGGCCGGGGTACCGGGTGTGGCAGCGCCGAGTGCGAACCGCTTCGGACAGGTCAGCCCCACCCGGGCGGCGCACGTCGCCAGCGAATTTCCTGAACGCGACGACCTGCTCCTGCTGGACGGCGGCGACTGCGAAGTCGGCATCGAAAGTGCCATCGTGGACTGCAGCCGGGGCACACTGGTGCTGCTGCGGCCCGGCCGCCTGACCCGCGCGGAGATCGAGGCGGCAGCCGGTGAACCCCTGGAGGAGCCGGATGCCCTGGCCCCGCGCGCCTCCGGCACCCTGGCCGCGCACTACGCCCCCCGCGCCGCACTGCGTCTGCTGGACCAGGCTTCGCTGCAGCGGGCGTTGGCCGCAGGTGTCCCGGACGGCGTGGCCCTCTACCTGCGTGCAGCTCAGCCGGCAGGAAGCGCACACCGCAGCCCAGGTCTGTTCCACCGCATGTCGGACGATCCGGCCGCGGCCGCCCACGAACTGTTCGCAACTCTGCGAGACTTCGACACCGCCGGTGCCACCTCCATCTGGGTGGAATCCCCCCCGGACGATGATGCCTGGCGCGGTGTGGTCGACCGACTGCGGCGCGCCGCAGCGGCCACCAATGCCTGAGCAACCGTGAACGGGCAGACCCGATCGCCCGCCGCTGCCTTTTTCCCCCTGGAGAACCGATGTTCCGGATGTTCCCTGCTGCCCTGATGCCCCTGCGCCGCGTCGCGCCCCTCCTGCTGGCCACGATGGCCCTGGCCGGACTGGTCGCCTGCGGCGGAAGCACCTCGCGGGTGGAGAGTTTCGACCCGTCCCGGCTGGTGGTGTTTGGTGATGAACTGAGTGTCATCGGCAACGGCGGCACGGCCGCCCTGCAGGGTTACACCGAACCGGCCGGGGCCAAGTACACCGTCAACGCACTCGACGATGACGGCACCGCGCTGAACTGCAGTTCCAGCCTGATCTGGGTGCAGGTGCTCGCCTCCAACTACGGACTGCCACTGGGTCCCTGCATGACCAGCGGCGACACCCAGCGCGGCTGGATCGCCGCCCAGGCCGGCGCCCGTGTGGCGGATGTGGCAGCCCAGGTGGCCGCCTTCCAGGACGCCCCCCTGGTGGCCGACACCCTGGTCACCGTGGTGGCCGGCCTGCACGACATCCTGGACGCCTACGACGCGGTGGTGGCCGGCAGCAAGACCCGGGCTGAGGCCCTGGCGGATGTGGCAGCGGTGGGCACGCAGTTGGGCAAGATGGTCACTGGCCTGAACACCAGCACGGAGGGCCCGCGCATCCTCTACGCCACCCTGCCGGACCTGGGTCAGTCGCCCCTGGCCGTGAAGGCGGAGGCGGCCTTTCCCGGCGAAGGCCGCGCCGCGCTGCTGTCCGAACTGACCGAGGCCTTCAACACGCAGCTTCGGCTGTCGGTGACCAACGATGGCCGCTTCTATGGTCTGGTCAACGGTGGTGACCTGGCCACCACCATGATCAAGTACCCGAGCCGCTACTCGCTCACCGAGGTCGTCTCGGCGGCGTGCGACAGCAGCAAGTACAGCACCACCACCCTGGCTCTGCCGGAGCGCTTCCAGCTGCTGGGCTGCACCACCACCACCCTGCTGGACGCTGCAGCCGGCAGCATCACCACCTATTTCTGGGCCGACGACATCCACCCCGGGCCCAACTGGCAGTCGCGCTTCGGCTCGGCCGCGGTGTCGCGCACCAAGACCAACCCGTTCTGACCCGCGGCGCCGCTCCGGTTGTGGCTCTCAGCTGTAGGTCACCCAGCTCTGGCGCGACGCATCGTCGAGATGGGGAATGCCGTTGTAGCTGACCAGCATGTGGCGCTTCGGGGTGAAGGCAAACTCGGTCACCCCGCTGTTGCGGATGCGCAGGTTCAGCTCGATGGCGGTGGTGGTCGGCGCCGCCAGCACCGCCGCCACCGCGGTGGCGATCGGCCCCCCGCTGGAGACGATCAGCAGGCGCTGGCCGTGCAGATCGGCCCGGGCGCGGTCCAGCGCAGCGACGATGCCGTCCTGGAAATCGGCCCAGCTCGGCATGCCCACCGGCACGATCTGCCCGTCCATCCAGGCCTGCAGTGCGCTGCGCAGCAGGCGGAAATGCTCCCGGTACGCCTGCGGACTGCGATCGGCCTTCAGCCGCTCCAGTTCGGCCTGCGGCAGGAGCGCGGCGATGAGGGCCTCGCTGTCGTATTCATTCAGCTCGGGCAGCACCTCGGCCACCGGCAGGCCACCCAGGCCGTCGGCGATCGCCTCGGCCGACTGCCGGTGTCGCCGGAGGCTGCCGGTCCACAGCACATCGAAGCCTTGACCGCGCTCGGCAAAGTACTGGCCCAGCCGCCTGCACTGGCGTTGGCCGAGTTCACTGAGCTGGTCGTAGTCGGCCGCTCCGAAGGAGGCCTGGCCATGGCGAACAAGGTGGACGGTGCTCACGGATCGCTGCTCTTCGGGGGGAGGGGAGAAGCGGACGGGGCCGCAGGAGGGCGGCATTGTCGCGGCACAGCGCATCTGCCGGGCGTCGCGCACGGGACGCAGGCCCTGCAACGCGACAGGCGGGGCCGCGCGTCGAAACGCTGGCCGGCCCCGCAGTCACCCCCTCCCTGACGTTGTCAAGCTGCCTCGCGGTCCTCCGCAACGGGCCCGAGGCAGGCGCCCAGTATGAAAGAACCACGCGGCGACATGCGGCAGGAGTTCACAGCCACCCGACCCAACCCGATCCATCCCCCGGAGGCGAGGGACCCACCCCCGTGCCGACCGCAGCACAGCGACAACACCGGATCTCAGCCAGGCATGGAGGACCGCCCAACGCAGCTGGGCGTGAACGGCGTGCGGATGGCCTGCAGCGTCACATGGGCGATGCCGAAACGCGCCTGCAGCTGCTGCGCTGCATCGGCCAGGAAGAGGTCGTCGGCCGGCCGCTCGGGCATCAGCAGGTGGGCGGTCAAGGCCGTCTCGGTGCTGCCCATGGCCCAGACATGCAGGTCGTGCACCCGTTCCACGCCCGGCAAACCTTCCAGCAGGGCCTGCACTTCCCCCAGGTCCACCCCGTCGGGCACGCCGTCGAAGAGCAGGTGCAGCGACTGCCGCAGCAGCCCCCAGGTGCCCAGCACGATCACCCCCACGATCCCCAGGCTGACCACCGGGTCCAGCCAGGTCCAGCCGAAGCGCCAGGCCAACAGCCCGGCGATCACCACACCCAGCGACACCAGCGCGTCGCCCACCATGTGCAGGAAGGCGCCGCGGATGTTCAGGTCCTGTGCCTGCCCGCGCAGGAACAGCAGCGCCGTGGCGGTGTTGACCCCGATGCCCACGGCGGCGACCACCACGACCGTGAGCCCCTGCAGCGTGGTCGGCGCCAGGGAGGACAGCCGCTGCAGCGCCTCCCAGCCCAAGGCCCCCATCGCCACCAGCAGCAGCAGCGCATTCAGGAAGGCCGCCAACAGGCTGGCCCGTTTCCAGCCATACGTGTGGCGGGCATCCGGTCGCAGCCGGCCGGCCAGTGCCCCACCCCAGGCCAGCACCAGCCCGGCCACATCGCCCAGGTTGTGGCCGGCATCGGCCAGCAGCGCCAGGGAGTCGACCTGCCAGCCGTATCCCGCTTCGATGGCGACGAACCCCAGGTTCAGCGCAATGCCCAGCGCAAAGGCCCGATCGTGGCCCCGGGCAGGTTCATGGGAATGGGAATGGGGGTGGGGGTGGGGGTGGCCGTGCCGATGCCCGTGGTGGCGTTCCCGGGCAGGGTGACCATGTGGGGCATGCGGATCCTGCGAGCTCATGGGCCCCATTGTTCCAGCCTGTCGGGCGGGCGGGGCAGCAGCAGCAGGGCCCCCAGTCCGGTCAGACCTGCCACGGCCGTGATCAACAAGGCCTGCCGGCCCCAGGCCTGCAGGCCCAGACCGAACACCCAAGGGGCCACCGCCTGCGCCAGCCGGGCGGGCATCATCAGCCAGCCCTGGCGCTGCCCATAACCGAGCGGCCCGTAGTAGAGCAGCGGCAGCGTGCCCTTGGCGATGGTCAGGATGCCGATGCCCAGCCCGTGCAGCAGGGCAAAGGGCGCCGCCAGGGCCGAGCCGGCCAGCAGCAAGGCGGCAGCCCCCAACGGGTGGCCCAGCGACGCCAGCCGGGCCGACAGCAGTGGATCCAGCCGGCGCAGCCAGGTGAACTCCAGCAGCCGGCCGGCCACCTGCGCCGGCCCGACCAGCGCCCCGGCCGCCACCGCCGCGGCCAGGGAGACGCCCATGGCCTGCAGCAGCGCGGGCAGGTGTGCGGCCATGGCCGTGCTGCAGAACCAGGCCGCGGCAAACACCGTGGCCAGCAGCACCGCCACCCGCGGGGGTGGGCCGGTGACGGCTGGAGGTGGTGGGTCCTGCGCGCCTGCACGGAGTTCGACGGGCTGTGCGGCCGGCCCGGGCCTCCGGCGGCCGGGCAACGCCAGGTGCACCGGCAGCCCCAGCAGCAGGTGCAGCAGCGCCCAGCCGATGCAGGCACCGCGCCAGCCGAAGGCGTCGATCAGCACGGCCGTCAACGGCCAGCCCACCGTGCTGGCAAAACCCGCCACCAGCGTGATGCCGGTGATGGCGCGGCCCGCTTCCCGCCCGTACCAGCCGACCACCGTGGCAAAAGCCGCCTCGTACAAGCCGCTGCCCATGCCCACACCCAGCCAGGCCCAGGCCAGCAGCAGTCCCCAGGGGCCCTGCACCGCCGCCAGCGCCAGCAGCCCGGAGGCAAACAGCAGGTTGGTGGCGATCAGCACCGTTCTTCCGCCCAGGCGGTCCAGGGCGCGGCCCGCCGCCGGCCCCACCAGGGCGGAAATCGCCAGCGCCAGGGAGAAGGCGGCGAACACGGTGGCCAGGTCCAGTCCCAGGTCCGCCGCCAGCGGAGCGGCCAGCAAGGCCGGCAGGTAGTAGGTGGAGGCGTAGGCCAGCGTCTGGCCGCTGCCCAGCTGCAGGACCAGACGCCAGCGCGGTGGAAAGGAAGACGGTGAAGACGGCATGCCCACCCATCATCGCCCGGAACCGGAGCGTGCGACCCCAGGAGCGCCAGCAGAGCACCCTGGGAGCCCCCAGGAAGCCCCGGCGCCCGGCGGTATCCTTCGAGGCACACACGTCCACAGCTTTTTTACCGCCCCCGCCATGCTCCTGTCCCTGCTTGCCATCAGCGTCGGTGCCTCGCTGGGCGCCATCCTGCGCTGGCTGCTCAGCGTCGGGCTGAACGGCCTGTTCCCCACGCTGCCGCCGGGCACGCTGCTGGCCAACCTGATCGGCGGCTACCTGATCGGCGTCGCGCTGGCCTTCTTCGGCCAGAACCCTCACCTGCCACCCGAGTGGCGCCTGTTCGTCGTCACCGGCTTCCTGGGCGGGCTGACCACCTTCTCCACCTTCTCCGCCGAGGTCACGCACCAGCTGCAGTCAGGCCGGCTGGGTTGGGCACTGGGGTTGATGGCCACCCATGTGCTGGGTTCGCTGGCCATGACCGCACTGGGCCTGGCCACCGTCCATCTGCTGCGCCGCGCCGGTTGAGGCTGCGGCGGATGCCGGGGCGGGTACCGATCATCGGCCCGCTGGACTGTTGCGCGAGCGACGCGCACGGGTTTCCGCCGGTGGCGCCGGGCTGTGCAGCAGAACCCTCCTCGGTAGAATTGAAGCGAAAGACCTGCGTAGGACCGTTCGTCATGGCCAAGGAAGAACTGATCGAAATGGGCGGCATCGTCGCCGAAGTGCTGCCCGACTCCCGCTATCGTGTGACGCTGGAGAACGGGCACGAGCTGGTGGCGTACACCGCCGGCAAGATGCGCAAACACAACATCCGCATCCTGGCCGGTGACCGCGTCTCGCTGGAACTTTCGCCCTACGACCTCAGCAAGGGCCGCATCAAGTTCCGCCACCTTGACGTGCGCGGGCCGGCCCCCACCCCCGGTCCCCGCCGCCGCTGAGCCGGCGGCCCCAGCGCGGGCCGCTGCGCCGTCACAACCTCAGTTCCAGCCGCAACTGCCACGCGATGTGGCCCGGTGTCTCCGTGGTCGAGATCTGTCGCGTGCCTGCCGTGTCCACCTGAGTCAGGCTGCGGTGGTCGCGCGGCAGCAGGTTGCTGGCCGACAGGCGCAGCAGCGTGTGGGCATCGAAGGCCCAGGTGGCGTAGGCATCGATGACGCGCCGGTCCGGCGCCTCCACCCAGCGGTCCTCGGCCAGACGGGTGCGGTAACCCGGCGCCCAGTTCAGGTTGCCGCCGAACCCCAGCGGCGTGCCCCGCAGTCGATGATCGAAGCCGAGGTTGGCGTTGAGCTGCGGCTGTTCGGCCAGCCGGTTGTCCGGGCCGTCCAGGTTCTTCACCCAGGACCGGTACAGCGCCAGGTTGGCGCGCAGGTCGGTGCGGGGCGCGTCCGCCCACCAGGACGCGGCCCAATGGTCGGCGCGGCCGCGTGCCTCCAGCTCCAACCCCAGTGTGGTGGCGTCGCCGATGTTCTGCGGCCGGGACACCCAGCGCGGCTGGCTGCTCCAGGTCACCGACTCCAGCGTGGTCACCTGGCGGATCAGGTCGCTGATGCGGCGGGCAAAGGCACTCACGCTGAACAGACCACCGGCCTGCGGGTAATGTTCGTAGGCCAGGTCCAGGCCGCTGGCCAGCTCCGGCCTCAGCTCGGCGTTGGCCGCCCGGTCCGGGCTGGTGGCCACGTTGCCGCCGCTCACCGGGTAGCCGGCCGCCACCCGCGGCGGGGAGATCAGCTGGCCCAGGTCCGGTGAACGGTAGCTGCGCGTCAGGCCGATGCGCCACTGGTCGCGGGCTTTCGGATCGGGCTTCCACACCGCATGGGCCAGCGGCGTCCAGATGCTGCTGCGGTTCACCGGCCGGCTGCCGTCGGGCAGCATGCCTTCGGTGCGGATGCCCTCCCAGCGCAGGCCGACGTTGGCGCTCCAGCCCGGCGCCGGGGTCCATTCATCCTGGACGAAGGCGGCCACCCGCTGGCTGGAGGCATCCAGCTCGTCCTCTGCGTTGCCGAACGCCAGCGCCGTGCCGTTCTCCAGCGTGCTGCGCCCCTGGCGGCGCTGGATGCGCTCCAGCTCCAACCCGCCCACCAGCTGCGAGCCGTCCTCCAGCGTGGTGGACAGCTTGCCGGAAAGCAGGCCACTGCCCTCGCGGCTGTGAATGTCATCGTCCAGCGTGCGCAGCAGCGCAGCGCCGCTGTCGTACTCGCGACGCTGGCTCTGATTGCGGTAGCGGTACTGGCCCAGGCTGCCGCTCCATTCGCCGCGCAGGTTCTCACTCACCGGGCCGCGCCACTGTGCGTTCAGCCGGGCATTGTGGAAGCGGCTGGTCGAGGCGCTGCCCGCGTGGTCGTAACTCAACAGCGGGCTGCCGGTGCTGTCCACCTGCGACAGCACCTGGCTGCTGGCCACACTGGGTGTTTCCGATGCATACAACAGCGGCTGCACGGTCAGGGTGCCGCCGCCGTCTCCCAGCCGCCACTGCCAGCGGGAGCTGAGGTTGACCGAACGCCGCCGGTCGGTCTCCACGCTGCGTTCCTCGGAGCGGCGCAGCAGCGCGCCGCTGCCCAGTTCGGTTTCCTCCACGGTTTCCACGCTCTCGCTGCGCCGCCGCCGCTCCAGCAGCGACAGCGTCCAGCTGTAGGTGAGCGGGCCATCGTGGCCGTTGTGGGTCCAGTTCAGCCCCGGGGACAGGCGCCCCTCCTCCAGCCCGAAACCCAGCTTCAGCTCATCGTCGCGGCGGCGGAAACCCTCGCGGGTGATGATGTTGATCGTCCCGGCAATGGCGCGGGCCCCGGTTTCGGCCGTGGGGGCACGCAGGATCTCGATGCGTTCGATCTGGTCCGGCTCGATCGAGTCGAAGGAGAACCCCGGCGGCACCCGCTGGCCATCCAGCAGGATCTGCGTGTAGCCGCCGCCCAGACCGCGCAGCCGCGGCGCGCCACCCCGCCCCGGCGCGCCCGGCACCGTCACCCCGGGCAGGCGGCGCAGCACCTCGCCCAGGCTGCTGTCACCGTACTTGTCCAGCTCCTCGCGGCCAACCACGATCTTCGCAGCGGTGGACTGGCGGCGCTGATCCACATCGCTGCGCCGGCCGCTGATCTCCACCCGCTCCAGCGTCGCGCGGGGTGTGTCGGGCGCAGATGCCGCAGCAGCGGCTGCTGGCACTGCCGCAGGGGCAGCAGCCGGCTGACGGGCCGGTTCAACGGCCGGGTTGGCAGCATCCTGCGCCCCGGCTGCCGTTGCGACCAAGGCGACGGGAACGGCAGCCAGCACTCGGGCCAGAGCCAGGGAATGGAGGTAGGAGCAGGACATTCACACAGTGTAAGGAGCGTGAACCGCCCCGTGGTCCTGCACGGCCAAAGAGCGGCCGGCAGCCCTTCAACCGGGGTGGTGGAACCGCGTCGGCCTCCCGTCATCGCACCACCTTCACCGCCTCGCCCGGCCGGGGCTCCCGGGCACCGTTGTAGAGGCCATTGAGCAGGCGCAGCTGGGCCTCGGGCTGGGACGGCAGTGGAGAGGACCGCGCCAGTTCCGCCCAGCCCCCTCGGGGCAGGGGCACCGTGCGCAGCGACCAGGGCCTGGCGGCACTGCGCTCGGCGACCGACAGCGGCCGGAAAGACGCTTCCGCCTGCCCCAACCCGCTGGCGGAGCGCTTGAGCGCCTGCGCGTCACGCGCCGCATGCTGGATCAGGTACTGGCGCTGCCCGGGGCCGGTCACCAGCGTGAGGCTGACCGACTGTTGCTGGTTCTGCGACACCTGCCGCGTGCCCTCGAAATGCGTGGCCGGCAGGCCGTTGAGGTTGCGCCGCTCGCGGCGGCCATCGACCGGCTGCACCAGTGTGCGCAGGATCTCCTCATGCGTGGCGCCGGCGGAGGCGGGCAGGCTGCGCAACACCAGCGCCGCGTCGCCTTCCGGGTTGACCACGCTGATCGACTCGGCGCTGTTGACCACCCGCCACAGGGGCGGCGCGGTGAGTGCGATGCCCAGCTCCTCGTGGAAGAAGTGGCGACCCCGGGTGACGCCCTGGCTGCGGCTGTCGCCGAAGGTCAGACCATCCACCGCCCGCAGGTAACGCGCCCGACCGTCGTCGCTCCAGTCGGCCTGGGGGTAGGTGGCAGCAATGCGCCGGATGTCCTCCAGCCGCTGGTCATTGCTGGGGTGGGAGGACAGCCAATGGCTGCCCGACGGCGCCTGCCGTCCTTCGGCCTTGGCCTGCTCCGCGGCAAAGCGCTCCTGGCCCTTGAGCACACCGATCACCTCAGCCATGTTCTGCGGGTCGTAGCGGTTGCGCACCAGGTACTCGGCGCCCAGGCGGTCGGCCTGCAACTCCTGCTCGCGGCTGTAGGACGCCACATAGCCCGCCGCCAGACCCTGCGAGGCACGGCCGAACAGGTCCGTCGCTCCGGGGACGCCAATGCCCTCCAGCAGCGCGCCGAACACCGTCGCGGCCATCACCCCGATGCCGGCGTTCTGCTGTCGCGTGGCGCGCTGCGCGCCGTGGCGAGCGGTGACGTGGCCGATCTCGTGGCCGATCACCCCGGCCAGCTCCGCCTCGCTCTCCAGGTAGGCCAGGATGCCGCGGGTGACATAGACATAACCGCCCGGCAGCGCGAAGGCATTCACCTCCGGGCTGTCCAGCACGGTGAAGGTCCACTTCAACTGCGCGCGGTGCGACTGCGCCGCCAATTTCTGGCCGACCCCATTCACGTAGGCCTGCACCGCCGAATCCGGATAACGCCCCTGCTCGGCCAGCACCTGTTGATGCGCCTGGCGGCCCACCTCGATTTCGGCGGCCTCGTCCAGGGCGCTGCGCTCGGTCTCACCCGTCACCGGGTTGACCACCGCCGTGCCGCAGCCGCTCAGCAGTGCGGCGGCCAGCAGCAGGCTCAGGGCCCAAGAGGCCCATCCCAACCCACGGGGGACACCATCGCCGGGGTGTCGAGTCATCGGCAGTCTCCTCCTCGCAGGCCACACCTTCCGACGGGCGACTCTGTGCGAGCCGAATGATTGTGGCGCGCCGGCGGACACATCCGCTCACTCTGTGAAGCCCGGCCTCGCGATGCTGCTCCTTCCAGGGCCAGAGCTTGCGGCTGCCCGGCTGACCTGCCGCAAGGGGGGACGCACGGGTGGGATCAGAATCGATCCATCCGGAGCCCTCAGGAACACCCTCATGCCCCGCCTGACCCCCACCCTCCCCACCACCACCATGGCCGGTTCCGCCTCCGGGCGCAAAGGACCGAGCCGCCCGCAGCACCCACGACAGCGCTGGCAGGTTGCAGCCCTGGCCGGCATCGCGGCCGCCATGGCCCTGCTGGCCGGTTGTTCGGCCTGGCAGAACCCGCAGGCCGCCCAGGAGGCCGCCCGCCGCAACGAGCCGCAGGGTTCCGTCCAGGTGGGGTGGCGGGTGTTTCAGATGCGTTGTGCCGCCTGCCACGGGCCGGATGCGCGCGGCAGCCAGCGCGGCATCGACCTGCTGCCACGCATGCGCGAGCTGGGCACACGGCAGTTTGTCGGCCTGGTGCTCAACCGCTACGACTGGACCCGCCCGGCGGACGCCAGCAGCAGCTCCGACGCCCTGGTCGATGACGTGATGGCGCGCCGTCGCGGCAGCCTCGCCATGCCGGCCTGGGAGGCCGAACCGGAGGTCAATGCCCATGTGCTCGACCTGTACGCCTACCTCTCCGCCCGGGCGGACGGGCGGCTGGGCACCGGACGGCCGGCCGCCGGCCGCTGACCCGGCAGGTGGATCCGACCTCATCCGTGGCCGCCGGGTTTGCCGGGGCCCTGCTGCAGCGGCTGGGCCGGCAGCTCAGCGAAGCCTGGCACCCTCGACAACGCGCCCCCCCCCCCCCACTGGCGCTGCGCCTCCGGCGCCCGCCCGGGGCAGCACTGGGTGCGCTGCGCCAACGCCGACGGCCCGGCAGCCTGCAACTGGCTGCTGCCAGCCGACGAGCCGGGCAGCCGCGGCCAGCGCCCGGCGTCCCCCGGGCCCCGCCGGGCGCCCGCCCCCCCCCGGGGCCCAGCCCGCACAGGGGCACGTTCCCGTCCTCAGCGCCGCGGCAGTGCGCAAGCTGCACTTCGTGCACCGGGTGGTGACCGACAGCAGCAGATTGAGATAAGGGTTAACCCTAGTCTCAACTCGGACTCTTGATGAAAAGCAAAACGATCCAGGGTTAACCCTTATTCTTCATCCCATGCGGTTGAAGGCGGCGATCCCGTGGCCACCGCAGACCAGGAGAAGCCCCATGTCAGCCACCCTGTCCCATCCGAGCGGCAGCTACCCCCGTCGTGCCTCGGCCAGCACCGGTACCGGCATCGGCCAGCGCCTGTGGAACGCCCTGCTGCTGCTGGGCGCCGCCCGCGCCCGCCCCCACCTGGAACAACTCGCCCGTCAGCACCAGAGCAGCAACCCGGAAATGGCCCGCCAACTGCGGCAGGTGGCGCGCGAAGGGTTGATCTGAGCGGTCAACCGGCGAGCACCAGCGCACATCCGCGCGGATGCAGCGCCACCCCGCAGCACCCTCCGGCCGCCGGCACGAATGCGGCCGGCTCCGGGACCACGGCGGTGCAATCGCCCAGGGTTGGCAGGTGCAGGTCCACCTCGTGCTGGTGGCCCAGGTAGCGCACCGCCAGCACCCCGGCCAGGTCGCCCGGCTCCAGTCGCAGCGCCCAGGGGCGCACGGCCAGCTGCCAGGCGGCTGCCGCATCCGCTGAGACCCGCGCAGCAGGCGCCGGCAGCGCCAGGTGCAGCGGACCGCAGGTGACGGCCACCTCGCCCCCTGGCAGGGCCTCGACCTGCGCCGGCAGCAGCATCGACTGGCCGATGAAGCCGGCCACGAAGGCGTTGGCCGGCTCGCGCACGATCTGCTGCGGGCTGCCGCGCTGCTCGATGCGGCCGGCGCGCATCAGCACGATCTCGTCGGACACCGCGAGCGCCTCCTCCTGGTCGTGCGTCACGTACAGCGCGGTCAGCCCCAGGCGCTGCTGCAGCGCGCGGATCTCGGCGCGCATGCGGTGGCGCAGCGCGGCATCCAGGTTGGACAGGGGCTCGTCCAACAGAAGCAGCGCCGGTTTCAACACCAGCGCCCGCGCCAGCGCGACACGCTGCTGCTGGCCGCCGGAGAGCTCCGCCGGCCGGCGGCTGCCCAGCTCGCCCAGGCCGACCAGGCCCAGCGCCTCCTGCACCCGGCTGGCGCGCTCGGGCGCCGGCACCTGCTCGGCCACCAGGCCGAAGGCGACGTTGTCTGCCACCGTCAAGTGCGGAAAGAGCGCATAGCTCTGGAACACCATGCCGATGTCGCGCTCGTGCGTCGGCGCACGGGTGATGTCCTGCCCGCCAACGACGATGCGCCCGCTGGTCGGCCGCTCCAGCCCGGCCAGCATGCGCAGCGTGGTGGTCTTGCCGCAACCCGAGGGGCCCAGCAGCGTCACCATGCGCCCGGCCGGCACGCGCAGGCTGAAGCCGTCCACCGCGGTGAAATCACCGAAGCGCAGCGTGAGGTTGTCGAGGGTCAGGTCCTGGGCGGGCATGGCGTTCGGGTGGAAGGGGAACTCAGGAAGACAGGGCCTGCGTGCTGCGGCGGATGGCGCGCTCGCCCACCAGCCGCTGGATCAGCGCGATGGAAAGCCCCATCGCCGCCACCAGCGCCGCGCTGGCGATGATGGCCAGGCCGTACTGGGCGCTTTCGGCGCGTTCGATCACCCAGACCGTCACCGGCGTGAACTCCGGCGTGGCCAGGAAGACCACCGGCGACAGCGAGGTGGCCGCGCGCACCAGCGACACGACCAGCGCCACCACCAGCGCCGGCTTGAGCAGCGGCAGCAGCGCGCGCCGCAGCGCGGGCCAGGGCGCGTGGCGCAGCGTTGCGGCGGCCTCTTCCAGCGAGGCGTCCACCTGCGCCAGCGCGGCGCTGCCGGCGCGCATCGCCACCGGCAGGTCGCGGAAGATGAAGCAGGCGATCAACACGCCCAGGGTACCGGTAAGTTCGATCGGCGGCAGGTTGAAGGCGCCGATGTAGGCCAGGCCGACCACCGTGCCGGGAATGGCGAAGGTCAGCAACACGGTGAACTCCAGCAGCCGCCGGCCGGCGAAACGCCGCCGCTCGATCAGCCAGGCCAGCGCCAGCCCGCCCGCGGCGGTGAAGGGCGCCGCCAGCCCCGCCGCCCAGAGCGTGGTGAACAGCGGCTTCCAGGCCGCGCCGGACCACACCAGGCCGAACTCGCCGTGCTCCAGGCCGAAGGCGTCCGTCAGGTGCTGCAGCGTGGGCGTGTGGTCCAAGCCGACCTGCTTGACGAAGCCGGCGGCCAGCACGGTGCCGTAGACCGCCACCGTCAGCGCCAGCCAGCCCAGCGTCAGCCCGGTGACGCCACGCGCCAGCCCGGTGGGCAACGCGGTGGTCAGCGCGCCATCGGCCTTGCCGGCAATGGTGGTGTAGTGAGCACGGGCCAGCCCCACCGTCTGGAGGATGAAGACCGTGGCCGTCATCGCCAGCAGCAGCAGGCCCAACGCGGCGGCGCGGCCGGCGTCCTGCTGCGCGCCCACCAGCGCGAAGTAGATCTGGGTGGACAGCACCTCGATCTGCCCACCCAGCAGCGCCGGGTTGCCGAAGTCGGCCATGCTTTCGACCATGGCCAGCAGGAAGGCATTGGCCAGCCCCGGCGCGCACAGCGGCAGCGTGACGCGGCGGAACACCCTGCCCGGCGGTGCACGCAGCGTGCCCGCGGCCTGCTCGATCGACGGCGCGATGCCCTGCAGCGTGCCGCGCAACATCAGGAAGGCCACCGGCGTGAAGGCCATCGTCTGCGCCAGCAGCAGCCCCGGCCAGCCGTAGATCCAGCGCGTCGCGGGGATGGCAAAGGCCCATTCGAGGGCCTGCGTCACCGCGCCGAACCGCCCGAACAGCAGGATGATCGCCAGGCCGACCACGAAGGGCGGCGTCACCACCGGCAGCACCGCCAGCAGGCCCACCGCCTTCCAGCGGCCCAGCCGGGTACGCTCGGCCGCCAAAGCCAGGCCGAAGCCCAGCAGGGTGGAGGTGGTTGCAGCGGCCAGCGCCAGCACCAGCGTATTGGCGACCACGCCCAGCGAGGCGCCGGGGCCGGACCACAGCTCCGGGCTGGCCAGGCGCTGCAGCAGCGCGGCGGGCCGCGGAGCGCGGCCAGTGCCGCCCACCGCCGGCAGAAGGGGCACCCCCCCCCCGCCCAGGCCCCGCGCGCCGCCAGCGCCGAGGCCAGCAGCAGCAGCGCGCCCAGCACCGTCGCCAGCGCCCCGGCGCCCAGGCCGTGCTGGCGCCAGCCGGCCTCGCGGATCGCGTCCTGCCAGCCCTGCACCGGCTCCGGCCCGAACCAGCCGCCCAGCAGCGCGCGTGCGCCGGGCAGCAGGCCGCGCGGGCCGATCGTCACGCCCTGCGCCAGCAGCGCGGTCAGCAGCGCCAGCGTCAGGACGATCAGGCCGATCAGCGCCGCGCGAGTCCAGCAGGAACCGCTTCCGCCCAAACCCCTGGCCGCGAGCCGGCCGGTCGCCGCCGCCCAGCCCGCCGTCGTCACCAGCAGCAGCGCCACCGGCAGCAGCCAGGGCATCGCGCCCGACAGCGCCAGCAGCAGCGGCTGTGCCCCTTCGCCCGGCCAGGCAGCCCAGGTGGCGGCGCGCCACCAGCCCGCCTCGGTGGCGTGCCAGGGCAGCAGCAGGCCGGCAGCCAGGCACAGGGCCGGCGCGGCGGAGATGACGCGCTGTGGGCGCGGGCTCACGGCCGGCCCAAACGCTGCAATGCAGCTCCCTCCCCCTGGCTGGGGGAGGGTCGGGGAGGGAGCCGAGCCCCCGACCGCCACCGTGCCCTCGGGCTCGACTCCACCCCAGCCCTCCCCTGCCAGGGGAGGGAGCCGGAGCGCTCTGGCGAACCGCTCACTTCGCCCCGGCGCGGAACACCTCCGCGTCCCATTTCGTCAGCAGGCGCTTACGCTCGGCGGCGGCACCGTACTTGCCGAAGTCGTAGTTGATCAGCTTGATCTTCTTCACGTCCGGCGACTTCGGGTGGATCGCGCCACCCTTGTTGGACGGCATCTGGTAGCTCTCGCCCTTGAGCGCGGTGGCCTGGCCCTCCACCGACAGCGCGAAGTCGTAGAAGCGCCTGGCCGCGGCCAGGTTGCGTGCGCCGTCGACGATGGACATGGAGCCGATCTCGTAACCCGTGCCCTCGCAGGGCGCCACGTTCACCACCGGGAAGCCGCGCTGCGCGTTCATCACACCGTCGTGCAGGAAGGTGATGGCGATGCCGGTCTCGCCGCGCGCGGCCGCCATGCCCGGCGCCGGGCCCTGCTTGGTGTACTGGTTGATGCTGGGGTGCAGCTTCTTCATGAAGTCGAAGGCTTTGTCCTCACCCCACAGTTGCACCCAGGTCGCCAGGCTGGTGTAGGCCGTGCCGGAGGAGTTGGGGTTGGCCATCTGGATCTCGCCCTTGTACTCGGGCCTGAGCAGGTCGGCCCAGCAGGCCGGCGGCTTGATCCCCTTCTTCGCCAGCACCTCCTGGTTGTAGACCAGGCCGATCACGCCCAGGTAAATGCCCACCGTGCGCCCGCCGGCGCGCCGGTGCTGCTCCTGCGCCCAGGGCTGCAGCTGCGCCAGCATGGGGCTGTCGATCTTCATCGTCAGCTTCTCTTCGGCCGCCTGCAGGTGCGGGTCGCCGGTGCCGCCCCACCAGAGGTCCACCTTCGGGTTGTCCGCCTCGGCCTTGAGCTGCGCGTAGGCCTCGCCGGTGCCCTTGCGGGTGAAGGCGATCTGCACGCCGGTCTTGCGCTGGAAGTCCGCCGCCATCACCTGGCACCACTCCTGGTTGGCGGTGCACAGCATGTTGAGCTTGTCCTGGGCGGCGGCGCCTGTTGGCAGCAGGACTCCGGCCAGACCCAGTGCGATCCAGCCGAACGGGCTGCACCCAGGTTGAACCGGCGAAGACTCACGCAGAGGCACCTGCGCGGCAGTGCCGGTGGATCGGCGCTTCGGGAGGGGGTCGAATGGCTGCATGGATCACCCGAGATCAGAGGGAACGGACCGGCCGCTCCGGCACATTGCAGCGGGGCAGCGTGACAAATGTATCGCCGAGGCGAGCAGCTCCCCGGGGCGGCTGCGGTCCGTCAAGCCCGGTGTGGTGGGCGGGCGACCGTCACGAGCGGAAAACGACATTCGCTGAACATTTCCGGTGTGTACCGCTCTGAGTTGCGATAGTGTCAACATATGCGACATCGCTCCTGCAAAGGCCCTGCCTGACCAGGTCGCACGCGCCCCCCCGTGATCCATGGACCGAGCCCCGATCGAACAAGCGTTGCTCACCCGGGCGGCTGAACTGCCGCCGGGCCTGCGGGACCGCTACGACCAGTTCCATCGCACGCACAACCTGCGTTTCCTGCTGCTGATCAACCTGCTGGCCCAGGCGGCCTATTTCAGCTACGGGCTGGCCGACGCGCTGGTGGTGCCGGACATCTGGCGGGAATCGCTGTGGGCGCGCAGCCTGTTCATCGCGGCCACCCTGCCGGTGGTGCTGCTGCTGTTCCGTCGCCCCATCCGCATGGAGGTGCTGGACCAGTTGCTGCCGGGGCTGATCGCGCTGGCCGCGCTGGTCTGGTTCGAGCTGCTCAACCGCAGCAGCTCAGCGCTGGTGATGACCTACCAGTACGCCTCGCTGATCTTCATCGTGCTGGCCAATCTGGGCGTACGGGTGCACTTCCGACCGGCGCTGGCCTGGTCGCTGGTGATCACCGCGGTCATCGGCCAGGGCGTGTTCAGGTTGTGCGGAGGCTTCACGGCCCAGACGATGGTGTTTGCGCTGGTGTACCTGCCGGTGCTGTTCTTCAGCCTGTTCATCAGCTGGACTGCCACCCACCACGGCCGCCGGGCCTTCCTGCGCGGCCTGCTCGGCGAGATGACCAGCAGCGAGCTCCAACTGGCCAATGAGCGTCTGCGCTCACTGGCCGACACGGACCCGCTGACCGGCCTGGCGAACCGCCGCCAGTTCGATCAGGAGGCTGCCCGTGCCTGGGCGCGCTCACAGACATTGGGCCAACCGCTGGCGCTGTTGATGGTGGACATCGACCACTTCAAACTCTTCAACGACCACTATGGCCACCCCCGTGGAGATGCCTGCCTGGTGGACATCGCCCGGGAGCTGCAGCGTCAACTGCGCGAGGGCGAGTTCCTGGTCGGTCGCTGGGGTGGGGAGGAGTTTGCCGTGCTGCTCGGCGCGGCCGACCATGCCAAGGTCGGCGCCGTGGCCCATCGGTTGGTCACGGCCGTGCAGCAGCTGGCGATTCCCCACGAACATCGGCCGGACGGCCGCGGACGGGTCACGCTCAGCGTGGGCGGCGCCCTGTCCACCGAGGCGGGCGTGCGGCATTTTGATCAATTGATGGCGCTGGGCGATGCCCGCCTGTACCAGGCCAAACATGCCGGGCGAGACCGCGCCGTGCTGGCCTGAGGGTGCAGCCGGCGATCACCAGGGAACGCAGACTTCAACCGAGGAGATGAACACGATGACCCAATTGATCACCTGCCAGCGCCCGGACGGGCAGTCGGTGCAGGGCTACCTGGCCGAGGCCGGGCCGGGCGCCCCCGCAGTGGTGGTGATTCAGGAATGGTGGGGCCTGAACGACCAGATCCGCGGCGTGGCCGAGCGGCTGGCCCGCGCCGGCTACACCGCACTGGTCCCCGACCTCTACCGCGGCCAATCCACCGTGGAGGCCGAAGAGGCCCACCACCTGATGACCGGGCTGAACTTCGGTGAAGCAGCGTCGCAGGACATCCGCGGCGCGGTGCAGGCGCTCAAGGCCAGGGGCGCGGCCAAGGTGGGCGTAACCGGCTACTGCATGGGTGGTGCGCTGACCATCCTGTCGATGACGATGGTGCCGGAGGCCGACGCCGGCGTGGTCTGGTACGGCTACCCCCCGCTGGAGTATGTCGACGCTGGCCGGATCCAGGCCCCCATGCTGGCGCACTGGGGCGAGCAGGACACGGTGTTCGCCATCGGCGGGGTCGATGCGCTGGAGGAAAAGCTGCGTGCCGCGGGCGTGGCCTACACCGGCCACCGCTACCTGGCCGCTCACGCCTTTGCCAACGAGACCGCCCAGGGGCCGCGGCGCTTCCCCTTCACCCAGTACGACGCCGCCTGGGCCCAGGTGGCCTGGGACCGCACTCTGCGCTTCTTCGGCCGCACGCTGGGCTGAGGACCTGAGCCCCTGATCCACCGGGCTCCGGTCGGCGTCGCCACCGGCGGGACGGCAAAAGCAACAGGACCCGGTTGCAGTGTTACTGGATGCGCCACAGCTGAAGCCGCCCGGGTCGCCCCGACTCGCCCGTCGCAGTGTTGGGAAAACATCCCATCTCTCCAGTGCTGACGCGGGATTGTTCGGCGTCAAGACTGGCGGGCGAGAGTGCTCGGACACTGCGGCGCGGCGCTGCCGGGTGGTCACAGCTCCACAAATCTGGTTACCGCCCATCGGCGCTGGTTGTGGGCCAATACGATCCATGTTCCCGACACACCTGCCGCAACCCCAGCCCACTGCGCAGCGCAATGGCCGGCATGCCTGGTCGCTGGGTTGTGCGCTGGCACTGGCGGCCAGCCTGAGCTGGCTGCTGGCAGCGCAGGACCTGCCGCGCGATCCAGCTGCGCCGCTGGATCCTTGGGTGAATGGCATCGGCCTGACCGGGAACCGCTGAACACGCCCCGTCGGGGCCGCAGATTGCCCCCCCACCGCCAATCGACCGAGGTGCAGTGAGCGCCAGAGACAGTGGATTGGCGGTGGGAGGCAGCCCTTGCCCCCCCTTCACTGCAACGCAGCAGGCCGCGGACGCTACAGTCCGGCACACAGCGCCGCGCTTGGCGCCCTTGCGTCGCCGCCATGCCTGCCCCCCGCCACGACGATTCTCCGCTGCCGCCGCCGGCCCCCCCGTCCAAGTCGTCCCGCTCCGTCCTCACGCACCCGGCTGCGGCCCCGGCCCTGCCGCAGGATGCCGACGCGGTCCTGAAGCTGGCCGCACAGTCCATGTTCGACCTGCTGGCGCAGGCCTCGCAGGGCATGATGGTGGTGGACCGCAACCACCGCATCGTCTGGATCAGCGAGGGCTACAAACGCTTCCTGCCGGCGCTGGGCTTTGACAGCGAGCAGGCCTTCGTCGGCCGCCGGGTCGAGGAGGTGGTGCCCAACACCCAGATGGTGCAGGTGCTCGAATCGGGCCGGGCCATGCTGCTGGACCTGCTGACCAACCAGGCCGGCAGCTTCCTGGTCAGCCGGCTGCCGCTGCGTGACGGCCTGGGCGAGGTGATCGGTGCGGTCGGCCTGGTGCTGCTGGACCACCCGGAGACCACCATGCAGCCGCTGATGGCGAAGTTCGGCCGCCTGCAGCGCGAGCTGGACGATGCGCGCCGGCAGCTGGCCGCACAGCGCCGGCCCAAACACACCATCGCCAGCTACGTTGGCAGCAGCCCGGTGGCGATGGAGGCCAAACGCCAGGCCCGCAGGGTGGCCGCCACCAGCGCCACCGTGCTGCTGCTGGGCGAAACCGGCACCGGCAAGGAACTGCTGGCCCAGGCCATCCACGCCGCCTCGCCCCGCGCCGGCGCGGCCTTTGTGGGCGTGAACATCGCCGCCGTGCCCGAAACGCTGCTGGAGGCGGAGTTCTTCGGCGTGGCCCCAGGCGCGTACACCGGCGCCGACCGCAAGGGCCGCGACGGCAAGTTCAAGCTGGCCGACGGCGGCACCCTCTTCCTGGACGAGATCGGCGACATGCCGCTGGCGCTGCAGGCCAAGCTGCTGCGGGTGCTGCAGGAGCAGGAGCTGGAGCCGCTGGGCAGCAACCAGGTGATCCGGGTGGACGTGCGGGTGATTGCCGCCACCAGCCGCGACCTGCCGGCCATGGTGGCGGGCGGCCAGTTCCGTGCGGACCTGTACTACCGCCTCAACGTGCTGCCGATCCGCCTGCCGGCGCTGCGCGAGCGCCTGGACGACCTGGAGGCCCTGGTCGAGGTGCTGCTGGACGACATCGCCCGCCGCAGCGGCCTGGCGCACCGCAGCATCGGCCACGACGGACTGGAGCTGCTGGCCGGCCACGACTGGCCGGGCAACATCCGCGAGCTGCGCAACGTGCTGGAGCAGGTCACGCTGTTGCACGACGAGCGGCTGCTCGGGGCCGAGGCGATCCGCTCGGTGCTGCCCTCCCATGTGCGGCCGCGGGGCCTTCCGGTGGGGTCGGGCCTGCAGTCAACGGTGGAACCCGCCCTCCGCCACCTCGCCGCGGCGCCCGCATCGGCCGCTGCGTTGGCGCTGCCGGATCTGCCCTCCGGCGAGGACCTGCTGCGCCGCCCCTTGCCAGCGCTGGTGGCCGAGCTGGAGGCCCGTGCCATCCAGGCCGCGCTGGCGGCCACCGGCGGCAACAAGGTGGCCGCGGCGCGCCGCCTGGGCATTGCCCGTGCCACCTTGTACGAAAAGCTGGGGCAGAACAAAGCAGGGCAGTGATCGACCCCTGAAGCGGGTGGCAACAGCTGCGAAAAAGGGTGCAGGGACTCGCGCGCGGCAGGAAATCGGCGAAAAATCACGCTTGCGCCCCGTCGCTCCTTCGGCCGACGGTCGTGCGTGCAGGAGATCCCCATGTCGGCCCCCACCGTGACCCCCTATGCCCACCCCGCCCACTCCCGCAGTCGCTCCGGCGCCGGGCCCCTGAGACTCTGGCGGACCCTGGCCGCCTGCGTGAGTGCAGCAGGCCTGGCAGGGGCTCCGGCCCAGGCCCAGGACCATCCACGCTCGCCCTCGGTGGCGCAGCCGGAGCTGGACCGCATCGGCCGGACCATCGTGCGCGAGGGCTGCCGCAAACCCCTGTCCTTCAAACGTGAGCGGGTGGTCAGCCCCGGCGGCGGCCTGGACGCGGTCTACAACACCGAGTGCCCGGGCTTCACCTTCGCCACCTTCGCACCTCGGGTGGGGCCGGCCTCCAAGGCGCGGCCGATGGAATTGAAGGTCAGCGCGGCCCACCCGCGGGTGCCGGCCGACCTGGGTGTGGGCGCCACGGCCGAATCGGTGCGCAGCAAACTCGGCCTGCCCTACGAGACCCGAGGCGAACAGCTGGTCTATTCGCTCGCGTCGGACCGCCCGGAGGAGGACTCGCTGACTTTCGAGGTGCAGGGCGGCGTCGTGAAGTCCCTGGTGTGGAGCTGGGAGACGGACTGAGCCTGCCTCCGGGCAGGCGGGAGCCGGTGCCTGCGGAGGTGGCCGCTAAGATCGCGGCTTGCCTCGCATGCCTTGCCTGACCATGACCCGCATTCGCTCCACTCCCCTCCTGCTGGCCGCCGTTCTGGCGGGCGGCGTCGTGCTGCTGAGCGGCTGCGACACCCCGGCCCGTGCTCAGCGCCAGGGGCTGGAGCTGCCCTAGCTGCACCAGGCCGTGGCCAACCTGCGCCTGGTCGCGGTGCCTTCGGATGGGCAGGACCTGGCCGCCGCATTGGGCCGACAGCTGGAGAAGCGGGGCCTGCGGGTGCAGTGGCTGCACGTACCCTCCGGCCTGCCTCAGGACCGCTGGCCCGATGCCGGCGCCCCGATCGACACCCCCACGCTGCAGCTGGCGCGCAGCCGGCACCAGGCCGACGCGCTGCTGGAGGTGCGCAGCAGCCAGGGTTACGACGGCGTGCCGCTGCAGGCCCAGGTCCGCTTGATTGCCACGGCGCAGGACACCCAGTCCGCCCGACTGCTTTCGGAGGTGAACTGGCGCAACCGTTCGCTGGGCGATGGCCCCGGCTCGACACTCGATCGCCTGGGCCGCAAGGATCCGGACGAAGCAGCACTGGAGATCGTGCCCCTGCTGCTGGAAGGCCCGCCGCCGCCGGTGCGCTGATCGGCGATCGCGTACGACAGCTCGGCGCCGCGCTCAGGGATTGCGAGGTGCCGGCCAGCTCAGCTCGACGCGGCCACGCGCCATCGTCGCCTGCCCGCCCTGGCGTGGCGGCAGGAAACGCCAGCGGTTCACC
Organism: Burkholderiales bacterium; assembly: GCA_016703325.1. Classification (GTDB taxonomy): domain Bacteria; phylum Pseudomonadota; class Gammaproteobacteria; order Burkholderiales; family Burkholderiaceae_C; genus Sphaerotilus. The sequence goes on from JADJCH010000063.1 coordinate 208,886, forward strand.
GCGGTCAGCGCCGCCCAGCCGGCCGCCTCGCCCGACGCGGACACCACCTCGGGCAACAGCACCCGGCCGGTGTCGTCGACATAGAAGTCCACCACCGCCCGACCGGACTCGCCACCCGGCAGCACGGGATCGACCCGCAGCAGCGCCTGCAGGGGCCCGTCCAGCCGGTCCGCTCCCGCAATGCCGGCCCCACCCGCCGCCAGCAGGTCGAGCAGCCGCACAAAGGACCGAGGCACCCCCGTTTCACCCGGTTTGGCGCTGCTGAACAATTGCTCGTGTTCAATGCTGCGCGGCGCGCCCCCGGCAACGCGACTGGTCTCGAACCGCCAGGCTGCGGCCATGGCCCGGGCCGCGTGCCCGAACTCCGGGTGGCTGGCCGCGAGCAGCTCCACCGCCTGCACCTGCCCATCCGGCGCCACGCCCATGCGCACCTTGGCGCTGCCGTGCACCCGGTTGCGCAGCAGGGCCACCGGGTAGCTGGGCCACACCGCCAGCTGGGCAGCCGGGGCCGCCTCCAGCCGCACCTTGCCTCCGGGACCGCTGATCGGGCCGGTGGGGCCGGGTTTGATGATGGCATCCATCCCGGTGCTCATCTTGAAGTCGTAGCGCCGCGTCACCCGCATCGACATCGGCTGGCCCCCGTGGCTGGCCGGCTTGTAGGGGGTGGCCAGCAGGGCGTCGAGTGCCGCATCGACAAAGGCCGGGTGCGGACCGCGCAGCACCTCCACCGATCCGATGCGGCCCTTCTCATCGACCACGAAGCCGAGGTCCACCTCCCCATCGGTCCAGTGGAAGTCCGGCATCTCCGGGTAGCGCAGCGGCACCGTGCGCAACGGCTGCGGCAGCGTGGTGGCAGGGGCAGCCACATCCTTCGCGCGGCCCTGCGCCCAGCCCACCTGCGGGCCGGTCAAGGCAAGAGCCCCCATCAGCACAGGCAGCACAGGCAGCACGGGCAACACACGCGCCCACCCCGCCAACCGCCGCCAGGGATTGAAGGGGGCGCGCGGCAGGAGGGGCCCCCATACAGGTCGTGAATCCATCACAACCAGTCTAGGCGCGGGTCCGCGGCCCGTCCGCTCTGCGGGGCCCTCCCGTAACAACTGCTTGCCATTGCGCTGCCGGAAGAGCGCCCATCAATCCGCATCCACCAGCGTCTCCGCGTCCGGCCCGTCGCCGATGGCCAGGCGGGTGACCTCCGCCTGGGCCTGCACCCACTGGCTGAAGGCGGCCACCTCCGGGCGGGTCGAGCCGCCCAGCGGCACCAGCCAGTAGCACAGGGCACTCCACTGGCGTCCGGCCGGGCCGAAGGGTTCGATCAGGTCGCCGTTGGCCATCGATTCGGCCACCAGCGACAGCCGCGCCAGCGCCACGCCCTGGCCGGCGAGGGCGGCCTGGATCTGCTGCAGGGTGTAGTTCATGCTGATGCGGCGGCGCGGCTCCAGCCGCTCCAGGCCGTGCGAGGTCAGCCACTGGGCCCAGGACTGATCGGCCGCCACGGAGGAGCCGTCGTCCATCTCCAGCCAGGTGTGCGCCGCCAGGTCGGCCGGCCGGCGCAGCGGCGGCGCATCGCCACGGGCGATGGCTTCGGCCAGGCGGGCCCCCATCACGGGAGTGAGCACGTCGCCGAACAGGCGGGTGGCCCCGGCAGGCGCCTTTTCCGGGCGGCAGCCGCGCAGGGCCAGATCGAGGTCCTCGTCGTCCAGGTCCACCAGACGGTCGCTGGCGGACAGGCGGATGTCCACCCCGGGATGGTGGCGCTCGAAGTCCCCCAGCCGCGGCATCAGCCACAGCGAGGCAAAGGAGGCAAAAGTGGTCACGCTCACCAGCGCGCGGCTGCGCGACAGGCGGATCTGCCGCACTGCCGCATCCAGCCTGGTCAGCGCAGGCTCCACCGCCCGCAGCAGGATGCGCCCGGCCTGGGTCAACTCCACCTTGCGGGTGCCGCGCTGGAACAGCTGGGCACCCAGCTCGTCCTCCAGCGACTTGATCTGCCGGCTCACCGCCGACTGGGTGAGGTGCAGCTCCTCGGCCGCAGCGGAAAAGCTCAGCCGCCGGGCCACCGCCTCGAAGCTGCGCAGAAAGTCCGGCGCCAGCGGGCGCGGGCTCAGACGGGGGGTGGGAGTCATGTCTTCAGCTCATCAATCCGAGTTGCCGATCTCATTGGACCCAGCGACCGTTTACAGAGAGGATTCAGTCACCGGCCAGGCCCGTTCAGGGACCGGCCTTTACCGGAGATTCATGATGATCGAGCATGTCACTGATGTCCAGGTGCTGCGTGCACCTCGCGGGGGTGTGCTGCGGGTGCGCAGCGGCCAGGTGTGGGTCACGCGGCGCGCAGACCTCACCGACCATGTGCTGTCGGCAGGTGAAGGGCTGACGGCCGCAGCCGGGCAGTGCCTGTACCTGGAACCCTGGCAGCGCGGCGCCACGGTGGAAGTGGAGTGGCTGCCCCTGGCCCGATCGACCGGGCTGCCCTGGCTGGCACACAGCCGCCGGCAGGCCCAGCGAGCCCTGGCGGCGGGCGCGCGGCGCCTGGCGCGCCGCCTGGAAACGCTCGCGGGCCGGATCGACGTGCAGGGTCGCTGCCCGGCGTGAGGGCGCGACGGCCACACCGATGAGCAGGTTCCTGGCGCACAGGCCGCGGTGAGGCTTCCATAATCGGGCGATCCATCCCTCGCCGGAGCCCGTTCATGGAGATGCTCAAACCCGCCGTTGTCCTTGCCTCGGTGCTGTATGCCGTCATCGGCGTGATGGTGCTGTGGGTGAGTTTCGTCGTGATCGACAAACTCACGCCCTACAACCTCTGGGAAGAGATCGTCGAGAAGAAGAACCTGGCGCTGGCGGTGGTGGTGGGCGCGATGTTCATCGCCATCGGCCAGATCGTGGCGGCGGCCATCCACGGGTGAAGGCGATGGGCCGCATCCGCCTGCACCAGTTCGCGCCGGCCTTCGGCCTGCCCAACGCCAGCCCCTTCTGCATGAAGGTGGAAACCTACCTGCGCATGGCCGGGCTGCCCTGGGAGGCGGTCAACGACGGCGATGTGCTGAAGGCGCCGAAGAAGAAGCTGCCGTACATCAAGGACGGTGACCGGGTGGTGGCCGACTCCAGCTTCATCATCGACCCCCTCAAGGCCACCCGCGGCGATGCGCTGGACGACTGGCTGGACGCCTCGCAGCGCGGCGTGGCGCTGGCCTTTCAGCGCCTGTTCGAGGAGCACCTCTACTGGGCGGCGGTGTACACCCGCTGGATCGACGACACGGCCTGGCCGCAGACCCGCGAGGCCTTCTTTGCCGCCCTGCCGGCGCCGCTGCGCTGGATCCTGCCGCCGCTGGCGCGGCGCGGCCTGCGCGTGCAACTGCAGGGCCAGGGGCTGGGCCGACACAGTGCCGCGGAGATCCACGCCCTGGGGGTGCGCGACATCACGGCGGTGGCGGACTTCCTGGCCGACAAACCCTTCCTGATGGGCGAGCGCCCCTGCTCGCTGGACGCCACCGGCCACGCCTTCCTGGCCAATCTGCTGTGGGCACCGGTGGACTCACCGCTGCGGGACGCGGCGCGGCGCCACCCCAACCTGGCGGCCTACTGCGAGCGCATGAAGGCGCGTTACTTCGCTTGAGCGGTTCCAGCCTCAGCGCCAACGAACCCGCTGCTGCGGACGATGGAACCGGGCGCATCGCCCCGGCAGAGGTCGCGCTGCTGGCCTCGGTGTTCCTGATCGCCGCCTGCGGGCTGGTCTATGAGCTGGCCGCGGGGGCGCTGGCCAGCTACCTGCTCGGCGACTCGGTGACGCAGTTCTCCACCGTGATCGGCACCTACCTCTTCGCGATGGGGCTGGGGTCCTGGCTGAGCCGCTGGCTGGAGCGGCAGCTGGTGGCGCATTTCCTGCGCATCGAACTGCTGGTGGGGCTGGTGGGCGGGCTGCTGCCGGCTGCACTGTTCCTGGCACACAACAGCCTGCCGGCCGGCCAGGGCTGGGCTTTCCGGGTGCTGCTGTACGCGCTGGTGCTGGGGGTGGGTGCACTGGTGGGGCTGGAGATTCCGCTGGTGATGCGCATCCTGAAGCGCCAGTTCAGCGAACGTTATGCGCTGCGCGACCTGGTCTCGCAGGTGCTGACCTTCGACTACCTGGGTGCCCTGGCGGTCGCGCTGGCCTTTCCGCTGCTGCTGGTGCCCCAGCTGGGACTGGTGCGCACCGGGCTGGTGTTCGGCCTGTTGAATGCGGCGGTGGCGGTGTGGGCGCTGTGGCTGTTCCGCGGCGAGCTGCGCCGCTGGAGCGCGCATGCAGCCGCCTGTGCCGCGGTGATCGGCACGCTGGGGCTGGCGCTGGTGCAGGCGGACCGGCTGACGCGCTGGTCGGAGGAGCGCTTCTATGGCGAACACATCCTCTACCAGGCACAGAGCGACTACCAGCGCATCGTGGTCACCGGCGGGCCGGCGGGCACGCGGCTGTTCCTCAACGGCAACCTGCAGTTCCACGAACGCGACGAATACCGCTACCACGAGGCCCTGGTGCACCCGGCCCTGGCCGCGCAGGGCGCACCCCAGCGGGTGCTGGTGCTGGGGGGCGGGGACGGCATGGCGGTGCGGGAGGTGCTGAAGCACCCGACGGTGCAGTCGGTCACGCTGGTGGAGCTGGACCCGCACATGACGCGCCTGTTCGCCGACGAACCCCGGCTTGCCGCGCTGAACGCCGGGGCACTGCGATCCCCGAAGCTGACGGTGGTGAATGCCGACGCCTGGACCTGGCTGGAAGCCCAGCGCAGCCCCGAGGCGGTGTGGGACGTGATCGTGATCGACTTCCCCGACCCGAGCAACTTCGCGCTCGGCAAGCTCTACACCACCAGCTTTTACCAGGTGGTGGACCAGCACCTGTCCGCTGGCGGCTTCCTGGCGGTGCAGACCACCTCGCCGCTGCTGGCGCGGCGCAGCTTCTGGACGGTGGTGGCCACACTGGAGGCGGTGGGGCTGCAGACCTGGCCGTACCACGCCCATGTGCCCAGCTTTGGCGAGTGGGGCTTTGTGCTGGCCGGCCGGCGCCCCTGGCGCATGCCGACGGTGCTGCCAGCGGAGCTGCGCTTTCTCACACCCGCAGGGCTGCCGGCGCTGTTTCACTTTCCGCCGGACATGGCCCGAGTGCCGGCCGAACCCAACCGGCTGTCGGACCAGAGGCTGGTGCGGACCTTCGAAGAGGAATGGGGCCGCTTGCACCAATGAGGCCCGACGCGCCGGCCGTCCTGACCCGGCGGGCCTGCCTGGGCGCCGCCGGCCTGCTCCTGGCCGGCTGCCGCGGGCCCTCTGCCGAAGCGCCGGACTGGACCGCACGCTGGGTGGGCACGGACCTGGAGCGGGGCCACCGCCTGCGCGACCACGGCTTGCCGCCGGCCAGCCTGCCTGCCCGCCGCTGCGGCGTGCTGGTGCTGGGCGGGGGCGTCGCCGGATTGACCGCAGCGCGGCGGCTGATCCAGGCCGGGGTGGACGACGTGCACCTGCTGGAACTGGAGGACAGCGCCGGCGGCAACGCCCGCGGGCACGAAGTGGGCGGCCAGCCCTGCCCGCTGGGCGCGCATTACCTGCCGCTGCCGGGGCCGTCCGCCCGGGAGGTGCAGGCGCTGCTGGAGGAGCTGGGGCTGCTGCGCCGGAAAAACGGCCGCTGGGTGGCCGACGAGCGCCACCTCTGCCACAGCCCGCAGGAGCGGCTGTTCTACGACGGCGCCTGGGTGGAGGGCCTGCTGCCGCCGGCCGAAGCAGGTTCGGCCCGGCTGGCGCAGTACCGGCGGCTGTCGCAGCAGGTGTCCAACGCCCGCCAGCATCTCGGCTTCGCACTGCCCAGCCACCGCGCCCGATGGACGGCCGACCATGCCGCGCTGGACGGGCAGACCTTCGCAGCCTGGCTGGACGCGCAAGGATTTCATGACCCCGGCCTGCGTTGGTACCTGGACTACTGCTGCCGTGACGACTACGGCGCAGACAGCCGGCGCGTGTCGGCCTGGGCGGGGCTGCATTACTTCGCCAGCCGGCATGGCTTCCACGCCCCGGGCGATGACGCGGCGGAGCGCGAGCCGGTGCTGACCTGGCCGGAGGGCAACGCCTGGATCACCCGGCGAATGGCCTCGGCAATCGGCTCCGATCGGCTGCACGGTGGCCAGACGGTGCTGCAGGTGCGCTCCGACCGCGGCCCGCAGGCAGGAGTGCAGGTGCTGGCCTGGGACGAAGCGCTGGGCGCGGCGCGGTCATGGAGCGCCCAGGCAGCGGTGCTGGCGCTGCCGGCCCATGTGGCGACCCGGGTCTGGGCCGACGCGCCCAAAGCGTTGACCGCGCTGGCGGCTGCGACGCCCACGGCCCCCTGGCTGGTGGCCAACCTGCGGCTGAAAGCGCCGCTGCTGGAACGTGTCGGCGCCGAACCGGCCTGGGACAACGTGCCCTTCGGCAGCCCGGGTCTGGGTTATGTGGACGCTGGGCACCAGGATCTGCGGCCGGACCGCCCGCGCATGCTGTTGACCGCCTACCGCGCCCTGCCCGAAGGTGAACGCGGCGCCCTGCTGACCCAGTCCGCCCACGCCTGGGCGCAGCGGCTGGTGGACGAACTGAGTAGCCTGCACCCGGACCTGCCACAGCGGCTGGCCGAGGTGCACCTGATGCGCTATGGCCACGCGATGGCCATTCCAGCACCCGGCCTGCGAGGCCATCCGGCGCGCCCGGCGCTGCGACAGCTGGGTGGCCGGCTGCAGTGGGCCCATGCGGACCTGGCAGGCTGCTCGGTGTTCGAGGAAGCCTGCGCCGCCGGCGCCGAAGCGGCCGAGCGCTGTCTGCGCGCGCTCGGCCGGCCGGCCCGCTGAGGGCCCGCTCCCGGCCAGGAGCCTTCAGGCCGCGGCGGGTGGGTCCACCTGGGCGATGAAGCCGCCGCCCAGGCAGACCTCACCGTCGTACAGCACCGCGGACTGGCCGGGCGTCACCGCCCATTGCGGCTGGTCGAAATCCAGCCTGAAATGACCTGCGGCAGGCGGCCCGAGCCGGCAGGCCTCGTCGGCCTGGCGGTAGCGGGTCTTGGCGCTGCAGGCGCCTTCTGCGGGCGGCCGGCCGGCGCACCAGTGCACGCCGTCGGCCAGCAGGCTGCGGCTGAGCAGCCAGGGATGGTCGTGGCCCTGCACCACATACAGGGTGTTGGTGGCGAGGTCCTTGCGGGCGACGAACCAGGGCTCGTGGTCACCGCCGCCGCGCCGCGCGCCCTTGTCCTTGATGCCTCCGATGCCGATGCCCTTGCGCTGGCCCAGCGTGTAGAAGCTCAGGCCGACATGCTCGCCCAGGAGGCGGCCGCGGTCGTCGCGGATCGGCCCGGGCTGGTGCGAGAGGTAGCGGTTGAGGAACTCCCGGAAAGGCCGCTCGCCGATGAAGCAGATGCCGGTGGAGTCCTTCTTCTTCGCGTTGGGCAGGCCGATCTCCGCGGCGATGCGCCGCACCTCGGTCTTGGGCAGCTCGCCCACCGGGAACAGCGTCATCGCCAGCTGCGCCTGGTTCAGGCGGTGCAGGAAGTAGCTCTGGTCCTTCAGCGGGTCCAGCCCCTTCAGCAGCTGGAACGCTGATCCGGAGGGGGGCAGGAGCAAATCGGCGTGAGGGATCTGGCGCACTCTGGCGTAGTGGCCGGTGGCGATCTTCTCGGCGCCCAGCCGCATCGCATGGTCCAGGAAGGCCTTGAACTTGATCTCGGCATTGCACAGCACGTCCGGGTTGGGCGTGCGGCCGGCCTGGTACTCGCGCAGGAACTCGGCGAAGACACGGTCCTTGTATTCCGCCGCGAAGTTGACGTGCTCGATCTCGATGCCGATCACGTCGGCCACCGAGGCTGCGTCCAGGAAGTCCTGTCGCGACGAGCAGTATTCGCTGTCGTCGTCGTCTTCCCAGTTCTTCATGAAGATGCCGACCACCTCGTGCCCCTGTTGCTTGAGCAGCCAGGCGGACACGGCCGAGTCGACGCCGCCGGACAGGCCGACGACCACGCGTGAAGGTTTCATGGGAGGCGATTGTCCCCGCTCGGGGCATCGCCCTGCGGCGGGGACGTTGGGTGCGGCCCGCCTGCGACCGCTCAGCGCGGCGCGTTCAGAGCGACTTGTGGGTGCCGTCGCAGAGCGCGCCGTTGCCGCTGGACTTGCAGCCGCAAAAGTACACCGTCTTGCTCTCGGTGGCGGTGAACTTGCTGGGCACGAAGGGGCCACCCTTGTGGCTGCCGTCGCAGAACGGCTGGTTCTTGCTGTTGCCGCAGGCGCACCACCAGTAGTCCTTGCCGGCCTCGACGGCCACCGGGTAGGGCGCCTTCTGGGCGCAGGTGGGGGTTGTACTCATGTCGTCGTCTCCTCATCGGTCGTGCCGCGCATCGGGCACGCGACGATGATGCGCCGAATGGTGCGTCCCGGCCAGCGGCAGGACCCCAGGCGGGGCCGGTCAGGGCTTCAGCACCCCGGTGAACAGCGACTCGTCGGCATGCACCAAGTCCAGCGGCAGCCGGTGGCCGGCCACATGGTCCTCGATGCAACGCAGCAGCAGCGGGCTGCGATGGCGCTCAGGACAGGCGCGCAGTTCGTCCAGCGTCAGCCACAAGGTGCGCACGATGCCGCTGTCCAGACTGTGGCCAGGCAACGGCTCCGACACCGAACCGGCGTAAGCGAAGCGCAGGTATGTCACATCCTCGCAACGCTCGGGCCGCTGGCTGCGCGTCAGGTACACACCGATCAGGTGCTCCGGAAAGAAGCGCCGACCGGTCTCCTCCAGTGTCTCGCGCTCCACCGCCCGCTGCGGGGTTTCGCCCGGGTCGAGGTGGCCGGCGGGGTTGTTCAGCCTCAGGCCGTCGCTGGTGACTTCCTCCACCACCAGGAATCGTCCGTCGCGTTCGACGACCGCGGCCACGGTCACATTGGGCTTCCAGCGGGGCTTGCTCATGCGCCATCCTAACTTTGTGCTCCCGCAACCCCGGACTGACCCCAGTGGCGGGATGCGTTGGTTTTCCACAAGAGGGCGTGTAAGCTCGCTGGTTGCCCCGAAGAGGAGACGACGACACCCCTGCCAAAGCCTTGCGCAACACAGCGCCTAGGCACCCGCGGTGTGGCCTCGACCCTCGACATGGCGAAGACGCTGGGACCGCTGCCCGGCCGATGTGGATCGGCACTGCAGCAGCTGTCACCGGTGGCGTGGCAAGCGCTGCCGGCAGGTCTCGAAACCCCTGAGGAGTTGAGTTCATGGCCTTGTTGATCGGAGTCCCCAAAGAAACCGCCGCCGGTGAGAAGCGTGTCGCCACCGTGCCTGACGTGGTGGTCAAGCTCATCAAGCTGGGTTTTGCGGTGACGGTGGAAACCGGCGCCGGAGCAGCGGCCAACTGTGCCGACGAGACCTACACCGCCGCCGGCGCCTCCATCGCGCCCGATGCGGCCACCGCCTGGGCCGCCGACATCGTCTTCAAGGTGCGCCCGCCCACGCTGGACGAGGTGGCCCTGCTGCGCGAGGGCGCCACGCTGATCGGCTTTGTCTGGCCGGCACAGAACCCCGAGCTGATGGCCGCGCTGCAGGCGCGCAAGGTCACGGCGCTGGCCATCGACTGCCTGCCGCGCCAGTTGAGCCGCGCGCAGAAGATGGACGCGCTCACCTCCATGGCCGGCGTCAGCGGCTACCGCGCGGTGGTGGAGGCGGCCAACGCCTTCGGCCGCTTCTTCAACGGCCAGATCACCGCCGCCGGCAAGATTCCGCCAGCCAAGGTGTTCATCGCCGGCGCCGGTGTGGCCGGCCTGGCCGCCATCGGCACCGCGGCCAACCTGGGCGCCATCGTGCGCGCCAACGACACCCGCGCCGAGGTGGCCGACCAGGTGGTGTCGCTGGGCGGCGAGTTCGTCAAGGTCGACTACGAGGAAGAGGGCTCCGGCGGCGGCGGCTACGCCAAGGTGATGAGCGAGGGTTTCCAGGCGGCACAGCGGGCGATGTACGCCCAGCAGGCCGCCGAGGTGGACATCATCATCACCACCGCGCTGATCCCGGGCAAACCGGCGCCCAAGCTGATCACCGCCGACATGGTCAAGACCATGAAGCCCGGCAGCGTGATCGTGGACATGGCCGCCGAGCAGGGCGGCAACTGCGAGCTCACCGTGCCCGGCGAGGCGGTGGTGCGCCACGGCGTGACCATCGTCGGCTACACCGACCTGACCAGCCGCCTGGCCAAGCAGTCTTCCACGCTGTACTCCAACAACCTGCTGCGCCTGACCGAGGAGCTGTGCAAGACCAAGGACGGGCAGATCAACGTCAACTTCGAGGACGACGCCATCCGCGGCCTGACCGTGGTGCGCAACGGCGAGCTGACCTGGCCCGCCCCCGCGCCCAAGCTGCCCGCGGCCCCGGCCAAACCCAAGGCTGCTGCGGTGGCCGCGCCCAAGGCCTCCTCGCACGGACATGGCGGCGGCGGGGAGCCCATGCCGGCGAAGTCGCTGGCCATCGTGTTTGCGGTGGGCGCGGCGCTGTTCTGGCTGGTGGGCGCGTTTGCGCCGGCCAGCTTCCTGTCGCACTTCACGGTGTTCGTGCTGGCCTGCTTTGTGGGTTACATGGTGGTGTGGAACGTCACCCCCTCGCTGCACACGCCGCTGATGAGCGTGACCAACGCGATCAGCTCGATCATCGCCATCGGTGCGCTGGTGCAGGTGGCACCGCCACTGGATGCGGCGGGCGTGGCCGATCGGCCCAATGGACTCATCCTGGGGCTGGCGGTCTTCTCGCTGGTGCTGACGGCCATCAACATGTTCGGCGGCTTCGCGGTGACGCGGCGCATGCTGGCGATGTTCCGCAAGTGATGTGAACAAGAAACCGGAACAGGAACGGACATGAGCAGCAGTCTCTCGACGATGGCCTACATCGGGGCCACCATCCTCTTCATCCTGAGCCTGGGCGGGCTCAGCAACCCGGAAACCGCACGCCGCGGCAACCTCTTCGGCATGATCGGCATGGCCATTGCCGTGCTGGCCACCGTGCTGGGGCCGCGCGTCACCGGCGCGGGCATTCCCTACATCGTGCTGGCCCTGGTGGTGGGCGGCTCCATCGGCATGTTTGCGGCCAAGAAGGTGCAGATGACGCAGATGCCCGAGCTGGTGGCACTGATGCACAGCCTGGTCGGCCTGGCAGCCTGCCTGGTGGGCTTCGCCAGCTATGTGGACACCTCCACCGTCTTCCCCACCCCGGCCGAGAAGACCATCCACGAGGTGGAGATCTACGTCGGCATCCTGATCGGTGCAGTCACCTTCAGCGGCTCCATCATCGCCTTCGGCAAGCTCAGCGGCAAGATCGGCGGCAAGCCGCTGCTGCTGCCGGCACGGCACTGGCTCAACCTGACGGCGCTGCTGGTGGTGATCGGGTTCGGTCGGGAGTTCCTGGCTGCGCACGACATCGCCGCAGGCATGACGCCGCTGCTGGTGATGACGGTGATCGCGCTGCTGTTCGGCATCCACATGGTGATGGCCATCGGCGGTGCGGACATGCCGGTGGTGGTGTCCATGCTCAACAGCTACTCGGGCTGGGCGGCTGCGGCCACCGGCTTCATGCTCAGCAACGACCTGCTGATCGTGACCGGCGCGCTGGTGGGCTCCTCCGGTGCCATCCTGAGCTACATCATGTGCCGCGCGATGAACCGCAACTTCATCAGCGTGATCGCCGGGGGCTTCGGCGGCGGAGCCCCGGCACCCAAGGCTGCCGGTGGCCCGGCCGAGCCTCAGGGCGAGGTGCAGCCCGTCAGTGCGGCGGAAACCGCCGAACTGCTGCGCGAAGCCAAGAGCGTCATCATCGTGCCGGGCTACGGCATGGCGGTCGCGCAGGCCCAGCACACCGTGTTCGAGATCACCAAGCACCTGCGCGAGAAGGGCGTCAACGTGCGCTTTGCCATCCACCCGGTGGCCGGCCGCATGCCCGGCCACATGAACGTGCTGCTGGCCGAAGCCAAGGTGCCCTACGACATCGTGATGGAGATGGACGAGATCAACGCCGACTTCCCCGATGCGGACGTCAGCATGGTGATCGGCGCCAACGACATCGTGAACCCGGCCGCCGAGGACGACCCGACCAGTCCGATCGCCGGCATGCCGGTGCTGCAGGTGTGGAAGGCCAAGACCAGCATCGTCATGAAGCGCAGCATGGCCAGCGGCTATGCCGGGGTGGACAACCCGCTGTTCTACAAGGAAAACAACCGCATGCTGTTCGGCGACGCCAAGAAGATGCTGGACGAGGTGCTGGGCGCCTTGAAGGGCTGATCTTCTCAGGCGCCGCAGCCCTGCTTCGGTACCTTGACCGTGCCGCCGGCGAGGAGGGCACCAGCGCGGTGCAATTCTTGCCAGCCGCACACTCTACGGGCCTTCAGGGCCCGTTTTTTGTGCGTTCCATGGTCGCAGCGGTCTCCGGTTCTTCCCGGGCCCCTGCGCAAACCCCGGGTTCTGGGCCGGGGGAGCTACCCCAAAATCATCCGGGTGTCATACCTACGCAGCATGGATCCGGTGGAAAAAGCCTGGCTGAAGCACTACCCCGCCGGGGTGCCCGCCCAGATCGACCCGCAGAGCTGGCCGTCGCTGGTGGCTCTGTTGGACGAGGCCTTCGAGCGCCACGCCGAAAGCAGCGCCTGCGTCTACATGGGTCAGTCCTACAGCTACCGGCGCATCGACGACGCCTCCCGGGCGCTGGGCGCCTGGCTGCAGGGGCAGGGTCTGCAGCGTGGGGATCGGGTCGCCCTGATGATGCCCAACACCCCGCAGTACCTGGTGGCGGTGGCGGCGGTCCTGCGCGCGGGCTTGGTGGTGGTCAACGTCAACCCGTTGCACAGCGGGCGTGAGCTGGAGCAGCAGCTCAAGGACTGCGGCGCCAGGGCGCTGATCCTGCTGGAGAACTTTGCGCTCACCTTTGCGCAGGTGCGGCATGCGGTGCCGGTGAAGACGGTCCTGCTGACCTCCCTGGGCGAAATGCTGCCGCTGCCCAGGCGGCTGCTGGTCGACACCGTGGTGCGACACGTCAGGAAGCAGGTGCCCGACCATGACCTGGCCGGCGCCGTCCGGTTCAAGGACGCCCTGCACCGTGGCGAACGCATGGTGTTCCAGCCGGCCAGGCCGAGCCCGGGCGACATTGCGCTGCTGCAGTACACCGGCGGCACCACAGGGGTCAGCAAGGGGGCGGTGCTGCTGCACCGCAATCTGGTGGCCAACGTCCTGCAGTGCGAGGCCTGGTTCCAGCCGGCGCTGCAGCGCATGCCGGCCGGTGAACAGCTCACTCAGGTCTGCGCCCTGCCGCTGCACCACATCTTCGGCTTCAGCACGAACCTGTTGCTGGGCCTGCACCTGGGGGCCTGCAACCTGCTCATCGCCGATTCCCAGGATCTGCCGGCGCTGTTCAAGGCCCTGGAGGGGGTGCGCTTCCACAGCTTTGCGGCGATGAACCCGCTGTTCCACGCGATGGCGCAGCATCCCGACCTCGCCCGCGTGGACTGGAGCCACCTGCGCCTCTCGGTGGGTGGCGGCATGGCGGTCCAGCCGGCCACTGCCCGGCTCTGGCTGAACAAGACCGGTTGCCCCATCTGCGAAGGTTATGGCCTGTCGGAAACATCGCCCACGGTGTCCTGCAACCCCACGGACAGCAGCCACTTCAACGGCAGCGTCGGCCTGCCGCTGCCGGGCACCGAGGTGAGTGTGCTGGACGAGGGCGGCGTGCCCCTGCCCGCCGGCGTGCCAGGTGAAATCGCGGTGCGGGGCCCCCAGGTGATGGCCGGCTACTGGCAACGCCCCGACGAGACGGCCAAGGTGATGACGGTCGACGGCTTCTTGCGCACCGGCGACATCGGCCTGATGGACGAGCGCGGCTACCTGCGCATGATCGATCGCAAGAAGGACAGGATCCTGGTGTCGGGCTTCAGCGTCTACCCCAGCGAGGTGGAGGACCTGCTGGCCCTGATGCCCGGGGTGGTGGAGTGCGCCGTGGTGGGCGTGCAGGGCGCGCACGGCAGCGACACGGTGAAAGCGGTCATCGTGCGGCAGGACGACGGCCTCACCGAAGTCGAGGTGCGGGCCTACTGTGAACAGAACCTCACCGGCTACAAACGCCCGAAGGTGATCGAGTTCCGTCGGGAACTGCCCAAGACGGCCGTGGGCAAGGTGCTGCGCAGGGAACTGCGCAGCGCGGGCTGAACGCTGCGTCGGGGCGAGTCTGCCCCGCGCCGGACTTGTTTCGCAATGTTTCCACTGTTCCCGCCCTGCCCGGGCATGATGCCCAGCCATGTCTGAGTTCTTCCGCAAGACCGATGCCGGCCGCCGCGAGTTGCGCGACCGTCGGCTGGGCTTGCCGCGCCCGGGCCGCAACCTGCTGCTGATCATCGACGGCACCCGCCCTGCGCAGGAGTGGGTCGCAATGATCCAGGGCGCCTCGCTCACCGACGTCGCTGCACTGCTGGACCTGGGATTGATCGAGGTGGGCACCGGCTCAGCGCCGGGAGACAGCCAGTTTGCCGGCATGCTGCCCACCGGCACCCCGACGCCGCGCGAGCTCACCACCACACCGGCAGGCTGGACCCAGCTGGGCGAGCTGACCCGGCCCGACGGGCTGCCTTCTCCGGGTGCCACGCCGCGGCATCGGGCCCTGTTCGAGAGCCAGTTCGACGCCCAGGTCGGCACCCGGCCGCTGCCGCTGCCCTCCGCCACTGCGCGCCGCCAGCCGGTGCCTGTGCAGGCTGCCGCGCCAGGCCCCCCCGTTGCAGGACCGGCACGCGGCATGGCGCCGGGCGGCCTGAGGCCGACAACGCCGGGGCCCGTGTCGGCCTCACCGGCACCCGACAGCACGCTGGAGAACTCCCACGGCTTCGTGCCCCTGGATCCCGCCCCTGGTGGGGCCACCGGGCTGGGGTATGCCGAGCTCTACGACAGCCTGAACGCGCTGGTGCGTGAAACGCTGGGGCTGCTCAAGGGATACCGCTATTCGCTCAAGATCGAAAGGGCGAGCGGCCAGGCCGAGCTGGAAGGGGTGGCGCTCGAGTTCGTGCAGGAGGTGCGCCGCCTGCGCGGGGATTCGATGGCGCGCATGGTCGCGCGCGCCCTCGGTCTGGGCGGCTGAGCTGCCGGGCTGTTTCCTCCGTTTCCACCGTCCACCGCTTGCCAGCCTCAGCTCGCCAGCACCGGCCTTTGCTCCATGAACACCCCCTCCCCCGTGGTTCCATCGACCCGGCCTGCAATAGGTCCCACCGCCATCGTCTCCGCCATGGCCCAGGAGCTGGCCGCGGTGCTGGCCCACGATGCCGCGGACTTCCGCATCGACCGCCATGCCGGGCGCCACTTCCACATCGGCCGGCTGCACGGCCATCCGGTGGTGGCGGTGCTCTGCGGCATCGGCAAGGTGGCTGCGGCCACCACCGCCACCCTGCTGGCCGAACGCTATGCGGTGTCCCGGCTGGTGTTCACCGGCGTGGCCGGTGGTTTGGCACCCGGGGTGCGGGTGGGCGACCTGGTGATCGGCGACCGGCTGCTGCAGCACGACATGGACGCCTCGCCCCTGTTTCCGCGCTGGGAGGTTCCACTCACCGGGCGCAGCGAGTTCCAGGCCGATTCAGCTTTGAGTGAAGCCCTGGCCCAGGCCGCCGCTGCGGTGCTGGCCGAGCCTGGCCACTACGGCAGCGCCGACCTGGCCGATGAGGTGCGTGCCCTGGGCGTGACGGCGCCCCGGCTGCACCGCGGCCTGATCGTGAGCGGCGACCGCTTCGTCTCCACCCAGCTCGAAAGCAGCGCCCTGCAGCAGGCCCTGCCGGCCGCCCTGGCGGTGGAAATGGAAGGCGCTGCGCTGGCCCAGGCCTGCCACGACCTGGGGCTGCCGTTTGCGGTGCTGCGCAACATCTCCGACCGGGCCGATGACAGCGCGCATGTGGACTTCCTGCGCTTCATCGAATGTGTGGCCGCCCATGCCAGCGCGGCCATCCTGGAGCGCTGGCTGCTGGCGCAGGCCCGGGCCTGACGGCCCGCCCCCGCCCTCACCTCCACCCACACCCACCTGTCAGAGCCGCCCTTCCTCCACCGCATGGCAGGCAATCTGGCCGGCGGCGGACGAGAGCAGCGGGGGCCGCTCCCGCTTGCAGCGCTCGTTGGCGTGCGGGCAGCGTGGGTGAAAGGAACAGCCCGTGGGCGGCGACAGCGGGTTGGGCACCTCACCCTGCACCGGGGTGCGGTTGCGCCCGCTCATCGCGATGTCCGGAATCGCGTCCAGCAGCATGCGGGTGTAGGGGTGGCGCGGCGCGGCAAAGAGTGTGGCCTTGTCGGCCAGCTCGACCAGCCGGCCCAGGTACATCACGCCCACCTGGTCCGAAACATGTCGCACCACCGCCAGGTTGTGCGAGATGAACAGGTAGGTCAGGCCCCGCTGGCGCTGCAGGTCCTTCATGATGTTGAGCACCTGCGCCTGCACCGACACGTCCAGCGCGGAGGTGGGTTCGTCACAGACCAGGAACTCCGGCTCGGTGGCCAGGGCCCGGGCGATCGAGATGCGCTGGCGCTGCCCGCCGGAGAACTGGTGGGGAAACTTCTCCACGTCCGCCGCGGACAGGCCCACCGACTGCAGCAGCTCACCCACCCGGACGGTCAGCGCCTCCCGGTCGGTGACCAGGCCATGTTCGCGCAGCGGCTCGCCGACGATGTCCAGCACCTTCCAGCGCGGGTTGAGGCTGGCGTAGGGGTCCTGGAAGATCATCTGCATGCGCCGGCGCAGGACGCGCGCCTTCGGCCCCTTGAAGCCGGCCACGGTGTCCTCGCCGTCGAAGCTCAGGCGGCCCGCGCTGGGCGGGTACAACCCCACCAGCAGGCGCGCTACCGTGCTCTTGCCGCAGCCGGACTCACCCACCAGCGCCAGCGTGCGGCCGCGCTCGATGGCAAAACTCACCCCGTCCACCGCGTGGACCAACTGGCGCGGGCGGCGCTCCAGCACGCGGTTGAGCCAGGGGGCGGAGACATCGAAGGTCTTGACCAGGTCGTGCACCTCGACCAGCACGCCGGTGTTGCCCTGGGTCTCGCTCATCGGGACACCCCGCCGTCGTGCAGCCAGCAGGCGGCCCGGGTAGCGCCGGCGGGCATCAGGTCCGGGCGCTCATGGCGGCAGCGTTCGCCACTGCGCGGGCAGCGCGGGTGGAAGGCGCAGCCGGAGGGGATGGCGTTCAGGCGGGGCATCGATCCGTCGATCTGCAGCAGGTGTTCACGGTCTTCGTGCATGGCGGGGATGGAGCCCATCAGTCCGACGGTGTAGGGGTGCGCGGGTTGGTGGATCACCTGGGCCACCGGGCCGATCTCCACCACCCGGCCGGCGTACATCACCGCCACCCGGTCGCTGGTTTCGGCGATCACACCCATGTCATGGGTGACCAGCATCACCGCGGCACCGCGTTCCCGGCAGACCCGCTTGAGCAGCGAGATGATCTGCGCCTGGATCGACACGTCCAGTGCGGTGGTGGGTTCGTCGGCCACGATCAGGTGCGGCTCGGCCGCCAGCGCCAGGGCGATCACCACCCGCTGGCGCATGCCGCCGGAGAACTGGTGGGGGTAGTGGTCCACCCGGGCCTCGGGCGCCGGGATGCCGGTGTCGCGCAGCAGCTGGATGGCCCGTTCACGCGCCTGTGCCTGCGACAGCGGCAGGTGGGTGCGGATGGTCTCCACCAGCTGCCGGCCGACGGTGTACAGCGGGTTCAGCGAGGTCAGCGGGTCCTGGAAGATGGCGCCGATCTGCCGGCCGCGGATGCTGCGCATCTCATCGGGCCCCAGGTGGTCGATGCGCCGGCCCTCCAGGCGGATCTCGCCGCCGGCGATGCGCCCCGGCGGCTCCAGCAGGCCGATGATGGCCGCGCCGGTGAGCGACTTGCCGGCGCCGGACTCGCCCACCACACCCAGCACCTCGCCGGCGTGGATGTCGAAGGAGACGTCGTCCAGCGCCCGCAGGGTGCCGCGCCGGGTCGGGAACTCCACCTTCAGGTGGCGCACTTCGAGCAGGGGGGATAGGCCTGTCTTCATCTCAGACCTCATCTCAGACGGGGATTCAGGGCGTCGCGCAGCCAGTCGCCCAGCAGGTTCACCGACAGGGCGATGGCCACCAGCATCACGCCCGGGAAGATGGTGATCCACCACTCTCCGGAAAACAGGAAGTCGTTGCCCACGCG
Organism: Burkholderiales bacterium; assembly: GCA_016703325.1. GTDB lineage: Bacteria > Pseudomonadota > Gammaproteobacteria > Burkholderiales > Burkholderiaceae_C > Sphaerotilus. The sequence continues at coordinate 227,058 of JADJCH010000063.1, forward strand.
GATCAGCGTGCCCAGCGAGGGCCGCGTGGGCGGCACGCCCACGCCGAGGAAAGACAGCGTCGCCTCGGTGATGATGGCCAGCGCCACCTGGATGGTGGCCAGCACCAGCACCGGCCCCAGCACGTTGGGCAGCACATGGCGGAACATGATGCGCCAGGGGCGCACACCGATCACCCGGGCCGCCTGCACGTACTCCTTGTTGCGTTCCACCAGCGTGGAGCCGCGCACCGTGCGGGCGTACTGCACCCAGTAGCTCAGAGAAATCGCCAGGATCAGCACCGCAAAGGCCAGCTCGTCGTGTGCGTCCGGGAACATCGCCCGGCCGGCGCCATCGATCAGCAGCGCGATCAGGATCGGCGGGAAGGACAGCATCACGTCGCACACCCGCATGATGAAGGCGTCCACCCGACCGCCGACGAAGCCCGCCAGCAGGCCCAGGCCGACGCCCACCACCACCGACAGCAGCACCGACACCAGGCCCACGGCCAGCGAGATGCGCGCGCCGTACATCAGCGCGGAGAGGATGTCGCGGCCCTGGTCGTCGGTGCCCAGCAGGTAGGTCAGCCGGCCGCCTTCCTGCCAGGCCGGCGGCAGGCGGGCATCGGAGAGTTCCAGCGACGCCAGGTCGAAGGGGTTGTGCGGCGCCACCCAGGGCGCAAAAAGGGCGGACAGGGCACAGACCGCCGCCACCAGCGCCGCGGCCATGGCCACGGGCGAGTTGCGGAAGCTGTACCAGATGTCCCCGTCGAAGAAGCGTTGCAGCGCGGCGATCATGCGTTGGGGCGGAGGTTGTCAGCCATGGCCGGAGGCACTGCGCTCGATGCGCAGGCGGGGGTCGACCGCGAAGTACAGCAGGTCCACCACCAGGTTGATGACCACGAAGATCAGCGCGATCAGGCAGAGGTAGGCGGCCATCACCGGGATGTCGGCGAACTGCACCGCCTGGATGAACAGCAGCCCCATGCCGGGCCACTGGAACACCGTCTCGGTGATGATGGCAAAGGCGATCAGCGAGCCCAGCTGCAGCCCGGTGATGGTGATCACCGGCACCAGGGTGTTCTTCAGCGCGTGGCCGAAGTACACCACCCGGTCGGGCAGGCCACGGGCGCGGGCGAATTTGATGTAGTCGCTGCGCAGCACCTCCAGCATCTCCGCGCGCACCAGCCGCAGGATCAGCGCAAGCTGGAAGATCGACAGCGTCACCGCCGGCAGTACCAGGTGCTTCCAGCCGTCCGGCGTCAACAACCCGGTGGACCAGCCGCCGATGCGGATCACCTCACCCCGGCCAAAGCTGGGCAGCACGTTCCAGGTCACCGCGAACACCAGGATCAGCAGGATGCCGATCAGGAAGGTGGGCAGCGACACCCCCAGCAGCGAGAAGGTCATCATCAGCTGCGACAGCCAATGGCCGCGCCGCAGCGCCGCGTAGACCCCCATCGGGATGCCCGCCAGCAGCGCGATCAGCGCCGCCACGAAGGCCAGTTCCAGCGTGGCGGGAAAACGTTCGGTGATCAGCGTGGCGACCTTGCGGCCCTGCCTCAGGCTGACCCCGAACTCCCCCTGCACCGCGTTCGCCACGAAAGTGGCGAACTGCACCGGGAACGGTTGGTCCAGCCCGAGATCATGACGCAGCTGCGCCCGATCCTCCGCCGTGGCGTCCTGTCCGAGCAGGTTGGTCACCGGATCACCCACATACTGGAACAGCATGAAGGCGATGAAGGCGACCGCCAGCATCACGACCAGCGCCTGCGCCAGGCGGCGCAGCACAAAAACCAGCATCGATCAGCGTCCGCGTCAGTCGATCTTCACCGAGCGCATGTCGATGCGGTTGTCGGCCCGGTGCACCATGTCGATGTTCTTCTTCATGGCCCAGGGGATGACCTGGTTGTGCATCGGGATGTGCGACACATCCTGGTGGCTCAGCAGCAGAGCCTGCTCGATCAGGTCGTTGCGGGCGTTCTGATCGACCTCCTTCTTGATGCGCTCGACCAGGGCGTCCATCTGCGGGTTGCTGTAGCGACCGACGTTGTAGTTGCCGTCACCCTGCGCACCCACCGATCGCACCAGCGACTGCAGCGAGTACAGCGCGTCGAAGGTCGGCACACCCCAGCCCAGCATGTAGATGCTGGCCTCAAAGCGCTGGATCATCGGGAAATAGGTCACCAGCGGCAGGGTGCGCAGCTTGGCCTTGACGCCGATCTTGGCCCACATCGCAGTGACCGCCTGGCAGATCTCCTCGTCGTTGATGTAGCGGTTGTTCGGGCAGGCGAAGTCCACCTCGAAGCCCTGTGCATACCCGGCGTCGGCCAGCAGCCTCTTGGCGCCTTCCACGTCGTAGGGCCAGCGCACGTCGGCCTTTTTCGTCCAGCCGTTGACCTGCGGCGCGATCAGCGTGCCGGTGGGCTGGGCCAGGCCGCGCATGGTGGTCTTGGCGATCGCCTGGATGTCGATGGCCTGGTACAGCGCCTTGCGGACCTTGATGTCCTTCAGCGGATTCTTGCCCTTGACGTTGCTGCCCGGCAGCTCGTCGCGGAACTGGTCCATGCCGAAGAAGATGGTGCGGTTCTCGGCACCGTCGAGCACCTTCAGGTTGCTCGCACCGCGCAGGCGCGGCAGGTCGGCCGGAGAGGGGTCGAGGATCATGTCCACCTCACCCGAGAGCAGCGCGGCCACGCGGGTGGCTTCGGCCTTGATCGGGGTGTAGACGATCTCGGTGACGTTGCCCTCCATCTTGCCCCACCAGTTGGGGTTCTTGGCCAGCACCAGCTTGACGTCCTGCTCCCAGCTCTTGAGCACGAAGGGGCCGGTGCCGTTGGCGTTGCGGTGGGCGAAGTTCTCGTCCTTGGTCTTGTTGTCCTTGGGCTCGACCGACTTGTTCTTCTCGGACCAGTCCTTGTCCATCATGCGCAGCTCGGTGAGCTGGCGCAGCAGCACCGGATTGGGCGCCTTGGTGAAGATGTCCACCGTGAGCGCATCGACCTTGACCACCTTGTCGATGCCCTGGGTGTAGACACCGTAGTTGGAGGTCTTGGCCATCGCCCGGTTGAGCGAGAACACCACATCGTCGGCGTCAAAGGCCGCACCATCATGGAACTTCACGTTCGGCCGCAGTGTGATGCGCACCTGGGTGGGGCTGACCTGCCTGGAGCCGGTGGCCAGCAGCGGCTCCAGCGCGAAGGTCTTGCTGTTGTAATAGAACAGCGATTCGTACACCGCCGCGTGCACCCCGTTGCCCAGGGCATTGTTCTGCGAATGCACGTCCCAGGTGGGGATGTCGCTGGCGCTGGCCCACTTGAAGGTGGCGGCGGTGGCGGTGCCACCGAAGGAGCAGGCAGCCAGGGCCGCTGCCAGGGCGATGCGGGAGAAGGTCATGGGATGCTCGGGAAGAGTCCGTGAAGTAGGCGAGTTCAGCAAATCACATGCCGTTTCGCCAGCGGGGATGCCCGGAGATCCTAGTGTGCGACGGCAGCCCGGCGCGCGCAGGGGGCTTGAGGCGGATCAGAGACCCGTCGCAGCCCCTGCAGGATGACCTGTGCAGAGGCCCTCGCAGGTCCTGTCCCCGGGGCGCTCAGGGGTGCGACGCCATCACCTGCGCCACGGCGGCGGTGAGCCGTCGGGCGTAGTCCAGGTGCAGGAACTCGTTGGGGCCATGGGCGTTGCTCTTGGGGCCCAGCACGCCGCAGACCATCATCTGCGCGGCCGGAAAGCCCTGCTGCAGCAGGTTCATCAGCGGGATGGTGCCGCCCTGGCCGATGTATCCCAGCGGGGCACCGAAGTGGTCCTGAGAGGCGGCCTGCATCGCCGCCTCCAGCCAGGGCGACAGGGCCGGTGCATTCCAGCCGGTCGCCCCTTCGGCACCGGCGCGGCCATCGGGCACGAAGGTGACCCGGGCGTTGTAAGGGGCGTCCGCCTCCAGCAGCGCCTTCAGCTCCAGCGCCGCCTGAGGGGCGTCCACCAGCGGCGGCAACCGCAGGCTGAGCTTGAAGGCGGTGTGGGGCCGCAGCACGTTGCCCGCCTGACCGATCGGTGGCAGGCCCTCCGCCCCGGTGACGGACAGCGTCGGCCGCCAGGTGCGGTTGAGCAGCGCCTCCACCGGGTCGGTGGTGGTGGGCAGCGTGGGGCCACCGTCGGCGCCACAGGCCCAAGGCTGGCTGCGCCAGGCGGCTTCACCCAGGATGGCGGCCGTCGCCTGGACCTGGGCCAGCCGGTCCGCCGGGATCTCGCAATGCAGGTGGGGCGGCAGCAACCGGCCGCTGGCACTGTCCTCCAGGCGGTCGAGCAGATGGCGCAGGATGCGGAAGCTCGAGGGCACCACCCCGCTGGCGTCGCCGGAGTGCACACCCTCGTCGAGGATGTCCACCCGCAGTGCGCCGGTGACGTTGCCGCGCAGCGAGGTGGTCAGCCAGAGCTGGTCGTAGTTGCCGGCGCCGGAGTCCAGGCAGATCACCAGGCTGACCTGGCCCAGGCGCGAACTCAGGGCGTCCAGGTAGGCTGGCAGATCGCCGGAGCCGCTCTCCTCGCAGGTTTCGATCAGGCCGACGATGCGCGGGTGTGCGGCCCCCTGGGCCTGCAGCGCCTGCACCGCCGCGATGGCGGCGTAGACCGCATAACCGTCGTCCGCGCCACCGCGGCCGTAGAGCTTGCCGTCCTCGATTTTCGGTGTCCAGGGCCCGAGATCGCTGCGCCAGCCGTTGAACTCCGGCTGCTTGTCCAGGTGGCCATAGATCAGTACGGTGGGCGCCCGGGCACCGTCCGGCTCGGGCCGGGTGGCGTCGATCTCGAAGTACAGCAGGGGGGTGCGCGGCTGCCCGGCGGCATCGGTCAGCCGCAGGATCTCCAGCCTCAGGCCCCGCACATGACGTGACTCCACCCAGGCCGCTGCACGCTGCACCACCCGCTCCAGGTGGCCGTGGGCCACCCAGTCCGGGTCAAACATCGGGCTCTTGGCGGGCACCTCGATGTAGTCGATCAGCTCCGGCAGCAGCGCCGCAGACCAGCTGGCGTCGACATGACGGGACAGGGCCTGGACGTCCAGGCCACCGGGTGCGGGGAGGGGAAGTCGTTCGGGCGCGTTCATGGCGATGTTCGGTCCGGACCGCTGAAGCGGCCCGCAGGCTGTCGATCACCGCAGTGTAGGACGGTCCTGCACCCGACACACCGACGCGCTCGCGCCGGGCCCAGCAGCCGATATCGCGGCAGGCTCAGTGCCAGTAGGGGTCCACCAGCCGCATCAGCCGTGCCGCCTGGCCCAGCAGCTCGGCGGGCAGGGGCAACGCCTGCAGTTGCTCCACATCGGGCAGGCAGATCTCGCAGCCGCCGTCCGCCTGGGGCCTCACCACCACCGCCAGGGGCAACTGCAGCCGACCGCTGGCGGACTCCTGCAGCACCACGGTGATGTCGGGCTTCGGCCCGAAGATCAGTCCACGCGCGCCGGCTCCCTGCCCGTCCAGGCGGGAAAACAACGACAGGCCGGCCGCGGGCGCGGACTCCAACAAGTGGCCGATGCAGGCCCGGGCCTCCACGCGACAGGGGTGCCGGCGGATCCGGCTGCCCAGTGGTCGGTCCTCCAACCCCGCCAGGCTCACCAGGGACAGGCTGCTGGTGTACCAGCAGGACCAGCCGGGGCCGGCGCCCTGGTCGGCCTCCGCGCGCTCTGCTTCGAGATAGCCGCTCCCCTGCAACGATGTCCCCGGCCGGGCCAGCTGGCGAACCGGACGACCCGTGGCGCTGCGGCGGACGGAGCCGGCGGAAAGTGGTGGGAGCTGGAGCGGGAGCATCGTCATCGGTGGCGGTCCTGAATCTTGTTATGGGGTCCCTGTGACGCCGGTCTCCAGTTGTTCCTGGGCCCGGCAGCGACGGGGATGCGCATCCTGCACGGCATGCTGCCCCTCTCCCGTGACCCGGCCGTGACCCGATGTAAGACACACGACACCTGTGTCATCCTCACGCCCCGCAGGACCCGCGACGGTGACATTCGGTGACGTCTGCCGCGCCCTCCCGCGCGACCTTCAGCCCCGCTCGAACTTGAACACCGCCGTGCTGGCCATCAGGTTCGGCCACTGCCGCACGACGCAGCCCTCGTGCAGGCCAAAGGCCTCCAGGATGCGCAGGCCGCACTGCTCGGCCAGCACTTCGAAGTCGGCAAAGGTGCCGACCCGGATGTTCGGCGTGTCGTACCACTGGTAAGGCAGGGCCTTGGTCACCGGCATGCGCCCGCGCAGCACACTCAGCCGGTTGGGCCAGTGCGCAAAGTTGGGGAAGCTGACGATGCCGATGCGGCCCACCCGTGCCGTCTCGCGCAGCATCGCTTCGGTGTTGCGCAGGTTCTGCAGGGTGTCGAGCTGCAGCACCACGTCAAAGCTATTGTCCGCAAAGATCGACAACCCCTCCTCCAGGTTGCGCTGCACCACGTTGACGCCGCGTTGCAGGCAGTCCAGCACCTTGGCATCGTCGAGTTCGATACCGTAGCCCGAGCAGCCCCGCTCGCGCTGCAGCAGCGCCAGCAGGCCACCGCCGCCGCAGCCGAGGTCGAGCACATGCGAGCCCTGCGGCACCAGCGCCGCGATCGCGTCCACGGTCTGCCGACTGGTCATGCGCCGATCTCCTGCGCCACGCGTTCGAAGTAGGCCCGCACCGCGCCGATGTAGCGCGGGTCCTCCAGCAGGAAGGCGTCGTGGCCGTGTGGTGCAGCGATCTCCGCGTAGCTGACGTCACGGCGGTTGTCCAGCAGCGCCTTGACGATCTCGCGCGAGCGCAGCGGCGAGAAGCGCCAGTCGGTGGTGAAGCTCACCACGAGGAACTTCGCCCTCGCCACGGCCAGAGCAGCACTCAGGTCGCCGCCCTGCGCAAGGGCCGGGTCGAAGTAGTCCAGCGCCCGGGTGATCAGCAGGTAGGTGTTGGCGTCGAAGTACTCGCTGAACTTGTCGCCCTGGTAGCGCAGGTAGCTCTCGATCTGGAACTCGATCTCCTGCGTCGAGTAGGCCAGCTCGGCACTGCGCAGCGCCCGGCCGAACTTCTCCTCCATCGAGTCATCGCTGAGGTAGGTGATGTGGCCGATCATGCGCGCCACGCGCAGGCCGCGCTTGGGCACCACGCCATGCGCGTAGAAATCGCCGCCGTGGAAGTCCGGGTCGGTGATGATGGCGCGGCGCGCCACCTCGTTGAAGGCGATGTTCTGCGCCGACAGGTTCGGCGCACTGGCGATCACCAGCGCATGGCCCATGCGCTCGGGGAACTGCAGGGTCCAGCTCAGTGCCTGCATGCCCCCCAGGCTGCCGCCCATCACCGCGGCCAGCCGGTCGATGCCCAGTCGGTCCAGCAACCGGGCCTGGGCCTGCACCCAGTCCTCCACCGTCACCACCGGAAAGGCGGCGCCGTACGGCCGGCCGGTGGCCGGGTTGACATGCATCGGCCCGGTCGAGCCAAAGCAGGAGCCCGGGTTGTTCACCCCGATCACGAAAAATCGCCGCGTGTCGAGCGGCTTGCCCGGGCCGATCATGTTGTCCCACCAGCCCTCGCTGCGGGCCTGTCCGGCGTAGCTGCCGGCCACGTGGTGGCTCGCGTTGAGCGCGTGGCACACCAGCACCGCATTGCTGCGCTCGGCATTGAGTGTCCCGTAGGTCTCGTAGACCAGGGTGTAGTCGGCCAGCGTCGCCCCGCTGCGCAGCGGCAGCGGTTCGGCAAAGTGCATCGACTGCGGTAAGACGTGACCCAGGCTGGTCATGGTGTTGGAGCCCGCGATGAAACCCGCAAAAACGGCAAACCCGGCACCGCAGCGGAGGGCGGACACCGGGTCACGGGTTGCACCTCTTTAGCGGAATTTCTAGAGCGCCCGCAAGCCGGACAAATCGGCGCTTTCCAGTGGAGTATAGAGCGTGTGACGCTCAGCCGCGCAGCACGACCGACGCGGCAGCGGTGCCTGGACGCAGCAGCCGGTGCGGAGCTCCTCCATGCATCGGCCGTCCATGGCGCCCCCGATCAACGGGCGGACCCCTCGGCCGCGGGGTGGGCGATACGGGGCGAATTGCGCAGAATTTCGCGAAATGCCTCTGTGCCCGGGCCGTTTGTCACGGTTTCTTTCATCTTTGCCCGACACCGGTCGGCGGGTGGGAGCAGGCACCGCGGAGCAGGAGTCCCCAACATGAGCGCCATTCCCGGCTGGCACCCCACCGTCATCGCTCCGCTGCCCTCGACCCAGGAGGAGGCGTCGCCGCCGCGCGCTCGCGAGCCAGGGGGAGCGCCGCCGCAGCGCCTGCGACCATCGCTGGCCTGGTTCAGCCTCGGTCTGATGGGGCTGACCGGTGCGGGCCTGCTGGCGCAGGGCCTTTCGGCCGCTGCCGTGGGAGCCACGGCAGCGGCCTCCATGAGTGCCGGAGCGGCATTTTTTCATTTGAGGCATCGATCGCAGTTGCGCCGCCACACCCGCCGGCGCCAGGCCGAACGGCTGCATCTGGCGGAGTCGGCCCTTCAGGCCACCCGGCAGCGCCTGATGCAGCACGACCTTGCCGTGGCACGGCGTGCCGAGGGTGGTCGGCTGATGCGCGAGCTGCACGACAGCGTGAGCGGCCGCCTGCTGAGCGCGCTGTCCCTGGCCCAGCAACTGCCCGGCAGCCCCGGCGCGCTGGTGACCGACGCCACCTCGCAGCAGTTGCTGAACCTGCGGCGGCTGCTGGAATCCAGCCTGCTGGAGCTGAGGTTGTCGCTTGACCACCTGGACCACGACGCCGGCACGCCGCTGGCCCATGCACTGGTGGATCTGCGCGAGCAGGCCTCGATGGCGCTGGCTGCCGCCGGAATCGAACTGGACTGGCAGCTCGGCCCGGGCACCGAGGACATCGTGCTCGGCCCGCGGGCCACGCTGCAGTTGCTGCGCATCGCCCAGGAGGCGTTGGACAACATCGCCCGCTATGCCGATGGGGCGCGACGTGCCCGCCTGCTGCTGCAGCGCCTGAGCGGCGAGGCCGGTGAGCACCTGCGCCTCGCGGTGGGCGACGATGGCATGGCCCCCTGCCCGGTGCCGGAGCCGGTGGGCGTTCCCGCCCAGGCCGTGCCCTTGCGCAGCCACCTGGGTTGGGCCCGGCTGCAGCGTCAGGCCCAGGCCCTGGGGGCGCAATTGCTGGCCGGGGATCGGGGTGCCGGCTGGACGGTGGACCTGGTGCTGCCGCTGGCCCCTTCACCGCGTCGCCCGGTCTGAACGGGCCCTGGGTCTGTCGGGCTGAGTGCCCAGCATCCACTGGAGCTGCGAGGGCTGCAGGCCGGCGTTGCAGCCCCCCCCGGTCAGGCGGAGGGGGCCGCCGTGGCGATGAAACCTGGGCGTTGCCCCAGCTTGTCCGCCAGCTTGGCCAGGTTGGCGTGGCGGCTGCGCCAGTCGATGTCCGGGAAGCGGAAATCCAGGTAACCCAGCGCGCAGCCACAGGCGATGTCGGCCAGGCTCATGTAGACGCCCACACACCAGGGCCGCTCACCCAGCGCGCGGGACATCGACGCCAGGCTGTGGTCGACCTTGCCCATCTGCCGGTCGATCCAGGGCTGGCAGCGCTGGGATTCATCGCGGCCGGGCCAGTGTCTTTCCATGCGGGCGGTGATCGCGGCGTCCATGACACCGTCGGCCAGGGCCTCCCAGGTGCGCACTTCGGCGCGTTCTCGTCCTCGTTCGGGGATCAACCGACCCACAGGAGACAGGGTATCGACGTACTCGACGATGACGCGGGAGTCGAACAGCGCCTCACCACCTTCCAGGACGAGGCAAGGCACTTTGCCCAACGGGTTGCTGGCGCTCACCTGGTTGTCCGCCGACCAGGGATCGTCCAACTCAAACTTGTAGTCGAGTTTCTTTTCTGCCAGCACCACACGCACCTTGCGCACGTAGGGGCTGGTCAGGGAGCCGATCAATCTCATGCGGAAGGAACCTGGGTTGACGTGGTGTTGTGGTTGTTGCTTTGCGGCAGCCCGATCGATTCTAGCGGGGGCTCCACGGCGGCGCAGGCGCAGGCGCAGTCCCGCGACCCGTCCCGCGGGGAATTCCAGAAGGGCGTGACGCGCCTCTGTCAGGCTGCGCGCAGCTCCAGGCGTCGGCTGGAGGCCAGCATGTCCTCGCTGCGCCTCATCAGCGTGCTCACCGTGTCGCCGGAACGCAGCAGGGTGTAGCCGGTCACCACGTCCAGCGCCACGCCGGCCAGCAGGGTGCTGCCTTCGTGGCCCCGCACCGCAGTGGCGATGCGATCGGCAATGCGGGCACTCTCCTCCGGACCGCTGCGGTGCAGCAGGATGGCGAATTCGTCGTGGCTCCAGCGTGCCGGCAGGTCGCCCACGCGCAGCTGACGCCGCAGCAGCGCCGCGACCGCGCACAGGGCCCGGTCGCGCATCAGCGGGCCGTGTCCGGCCGCCAGGCCGGCGGCATCGCGCAGGGCCACACGCACCACGGCACAGCGGGACCGGTCCACATCTTCCCGGCGCAACAGGGCGTCGCAGCGTTGCACGAACTGCGTGCGATCGGCCAGGCCCGTGAGCGGGTCTTCAATGGGGCGGCGCAGGGCTTCGGCCTGCACCTGCTGGCGGGAGCGTACCGCCAGATCGGCACGGGCCACCCGCACCAACCCCTCCAGCGCGGCCACCCGCGCCTGGCGCAGGCGGCGGGCGCGCTCGCGCTCCACCTGCAGGGCCAGATCGTGCCGCCCCTGCTCGGCCCGCACCCGGCTCAGCAGCCCCGCCCCCAGATCGGCCAGGGCCAGGTGTGACAGCTCCAGCCCGGCACACACCACGGCGGCGGCGGTGTCTGCCGCGGCCTCGAGCCGCCCCTGTACCCGAGCCACCTCGGCACTGGCGCACAGCGCCAGCAGGTCCAGCCAGCCCCGCTCGCCGTGCACCAGCGGGCGGATCTGCGCCAGCAGCGCCTGCGCGATGGCTGGACGCCCCGACCAGCAGGCCTGCAGCACCTGCACCCAGCCCAGCAGGAACCGACCCGGTCGCTGTGTCACGGCATTGGGCACCCCGGGGCTGCGCTCGCAACGGGCGAGGGCTTCCTCGACCACCCGGTCCAGTTGGTCCAGAGCCCGCGCCTCCACGACGTCGTCGGATTCATCCCGGGCCAGCGCGATCGCCAACGCGGTGGCGCAGGCCCGATGGATGGACAGATGGGCCACCCAGTCGGCGCGGCCCAGCGCCCGCGCACAGGCCAGCCCCTGCGTGAAGCGGTCCAGACTGGCGTCCAGTTGCCCAGCCCAGGCCAACGCCAACCCCAGCGGATCGGCGGCCACCACCGCGGACAGCGGGTGATCGGCCTCCTGCGACAGCAGCAGCGCGCGCTGGCCGGCGGCAATCGCCTCGTCGAAGCGTCGCAGCGCGGTCAGTGCGTTGCAGGCCAGGGCGAGGGCTTCCACCTCCGCGTCGACCTGGGCGTCCAGTCTCAGCAGTTGACCCGCCTGTTCGGCCAGCTCGACCGTGGCCAGGTACTGCGAAGTCCTGAGCGCACAACGGGCCAGGTGCAACAGGCCCTGCGACTGCATCAGGGTGTCGTCGACCTCGCGCGCGCGATCCAGCAGACGCTGCGCCAGTTGGTGGCAGGCCTGAAGGTCCCCTTCGCGCCAGCGCGCCTGGCAGGCGGTGTCCAGCTCATCCAGGCTGAGCGGTTTCTCTTGCATGCAGGCATCCCCCGTGTTGTTGTCGGTCACGGACCGCCTCTGATGCGGCCCCTGTGTCCCGATGTGTGCCCCGTGTCGGAAAGTATGGCGGGGCCTGCGGCGGTGGCGCTGTGTCGAATTTGGCAGATTTGCGGCTTGTGCCGCTTTCACCCCGTGTTCAGGCGACCGTGGAGGCCACAGCGGCCTGTTCGCCGCTGCGCAGTCGGTTCCAGGGCGCCTGGACAGCGGCCAGCAGATCGGCCCCACTGCAGTCACCCGCCGGGGCCAGGGTCTGAGCCGCGGCGTCTGCATCGTCTTCACCCAGCAGGGCCTCGACCACCGCGCCCAGCGCCAGCAGGCGGCGCAGGCCCCGCGGCTCGCGGGGCCACTGTTCCGGGGCGCGGAGCTGCTCGCGCACGTAGTGCACCACCTCGGGGGCCAGCCCCCAGGCCGCGCACAGCGCGCTGCCGTAAGCCCCGTGATCGACGCCGAAGGCCTCGATCTCCGCCGCCCGCAGGGCCTCCCGATCCGACCCCAGCGCCGCCAGCAGGGCGCCGTAGCGCTCGGCAGCATGGGCCAGCAGCACGGCCTGGCCGCTGCGGGCGAACAGGCCGGCGCTGTGGGCCTGCATCGCGTCCAGACCGAGCGCACGGGCGCTGCGCCCCATCAGCAGCCCGCTGCGCCCGGCGTGTTGCCAGAGGGCCTCCATCTGCGGTGTCGCCGGAAACGCCGCCCGCAGCGCCGTGTGCAGCGTGATGGCCGTCACCTCCCTCATGCCCAGGTAACGCAGCGCCTCGCCCACCGTCTCGACGCGGCGCAGGATGCCGAACATGGCGCTGTTGACGGTGCGCAGCACGGCCGCAGCCAGGGCCATGTCGCCCTCCACCAACTCGGCCATCTCGGCCAGGGATGCATCTTCGTCCTGCATCAGCGCCATCATGCGCGTAAGCACCTGGGGACAGGCGGGCAGGTCAACGTCCAGTCGGCGCAGGGGCGTGGGCAAGGGCATGGCAGGTTACGCGGCAGGCAGGTCTGAGCAGGCCCGATTGCAGCAGACGGCCGGGACCCGCAACACAGCCCGGTCACACCTGCACCGGAACCCGCGGTGATCGATCACGACCCGACGCGCCCGTTCAAGGCAGGACGCGTCGCTGCGCCTCAGGCGCCGCTGCGCATCAGTGCCTCGCACTGCAGGCGAGCGCCCCCTCCGGCCGGCTGCTGCCGGCACAGCGGTGTCAGGCGCACTGCCAGGCGGGCCAGAACGCCCGCACCGTCCGGATGCTGGTCCGCCCAGCCCCGCAGGCGCTGGGCCAGACGTTCCAGCGCCCGCACATTGCGCTCGTGAAAGGCGTCCGGACTGCCGGCCAGTTCGGTGAGCAGCACACCTGCGGCCGATTCGATGCCGACTGCATCGTCGCCCGCGGCGTCCACCAAGGTCCCGATGTGGCTCACGCCCCACTGCAGCCGCGCAGCCGGCCCCCGGGCCTGTTCCCAGGCGAGGCGACTCCACTGCAGCGCGTCGGCCATGTCGCCACGGCGCCGCGCCAGCGACGCCAGCTGACCCATCAGGAAATGTGGAGCGACCACCTGCCCCAGCTGGGCCTTCAGCAGCTGCTGCGCCTGAGCCACCCGGCCGGCCTCGGCCAGCAAATGGGCCGCAGCGGGCACCACCGACTGCCGCTCCTGCGCATCGGCACTGTCACGCACCCACTGGTCCACGTGGTTCTGGAGTTCACCGAGCAGGGTCGGCGGCAGGCTGGCATCGCCCGGCAGCCGACCCATGCGGGCCAGCTCGACACGCACCTGCCAGGCACCCAGGCGCTCGCTGCGCGACAGGCCGTCGTCGGCCACCAGGCGGGCGGCGGCCTGGTCCCAGACCCGCTGGAGCTGCACGCGGCCCGGCGTGCCGTCGCGGGTCAGCGCGGCCAGCACCGGCTGCACGTCGTGGGTGACCAGGTCCATCAGGTCACGGGCCTGGCTGGGGTCGCCCAGCATCCGGGTCAATGCCGCGCCGGCCGCAAAACGGCCCTCCTCGTCCAGGGCGCCGGGTCGTCCGGGCGGAGCCGACGCCGCGGCGGCCTTGAGCAGGAAGCGGGTCTGCGACACCTTCAGGTGCGCGGGGCAGCTGCGCGCCAGCCGCAGCAGCGTGCGGGCGCGCTGGCCGTCCGGGACCAGGCGCTGCTCCCCCTCGCTCCAGTCGTAGCGCGCCAGCTGGCGCCATTCGTGCACCGGCAGGCTGCGCCCGGCCAGGGCGTCGTCCAGCACCCGCTGGGCCGGCCGGGTGGCCGCCCGGGTGGCGGAACCTCCCAGCACCATGCGCAGCGTGTCCATGTACAGCGTGGCGTCCACCTCACCGGGCAGGCGGGTGAGCTCCTCGCCCTGGGGGCTGAACAGCACCACACTCGGATAGCCGCGCACACGGAACTGCGCGCCCAGGCGCTGAGCGCCCGGGGCGTCCCCGTCGATGTGAACCGCCACGAACCGCCGCGACAGCTCCACGAAGTCGCGGCGGTTGAACACCGTGGTCTGCAACTGGGCGCAGGGGGGACACCAGGCCGCGCCCCAATAGAGGAAGACCGGCTTCTGGTCCAGCCGCGCCCGTTCGAAGGCCGCCTCCACATCGGCCACCAGGCGGGCTTCGGTCCATGCGATGGACGATGCACTGCGTTGGCCGTTGCGGGCATGCGATGCCACCGGCAGGCCCAGGCCCAGGCCCAGAACCAGGGCAACAGCCAGCAGCAGGCTCCAGGCACGGCACCCGCGGCAGGAGCTTGGCAGAGACAACACGCGACGGAGCATGGGAAGGACCGCCCTCCAGGCAATGGACGGCAGGAGATTGGCGGCGGGCAGAGGGCAAGGGGCAAAAAAGCAAGAGGCAGCACGCAGAGGGCGTGCGCCGCAGTGGCCGCCCGATTTTGCTTCAACCGAGCCCAGTCCATCGGACCCGCGGCCGCGCACCCCCCTGAAACCAGCGACCCCCGGCCAGGGCCCGCAGGCCAGGGTGAGTGGCACAGGGATCAGCCGCCTCCCCCTCCCTCGGAGGTCGCCCCGAGCCAGAGCTGGGCCTCGTCCTCCACCCGCATGGGAGTGGCACGCGCCAGGGCCATCCAGACCCCAAAGGGCAGTCCGGCTTCCAGGTCCGGCCAGCGCACCGGCGCCGGACGCAGCAGCGTCAGTTCGATCGGCGGGTCCGGCTCCAGGTCCGGGTCCGCAGCCTGCGGGTCCGGCGGGCTCTCCCGGGCAACGATCACGCCGCACTCCGGCGGAACTTCGTCCTCCCGGGCAATGCCTTCGGCCAGCACGTAGTACAACGCACCGGCCATTTGCAGGTAGGCGGCGCGTTTGGCGGGTTTGCGCAGGTCGCTGAGCAGGTCCGTGCGGTTTGCCTTGATTTCGTGCACCACCGGCTGC
The DNA here is from genome assembly GCA_016703325.1 of Burkholderiales bacterium. Classification (GTDB taxonomy): domain Bacteria; phylum Pseudomonadota; class Gammaproteobacteria; order Burkholderiales; family Burkholderiaceae_C; genus Sphaerotilus. Next base: position 242,087 of record JADJCH010000063.1, read on the forward strand.
AGGTAGGCCGCCACACTGGTGTGGCGCAGGGAGTAGACATCGGGCATCGCCATCTGCCAGCGCTCACGCTCGCCATCGCTCACCCGCGCCCGCAGGGACAGCCCGCGCCAGGCGATGCGACCCTGCCGCGACAGCAGCCGCGCCACGGCCTCCACCAGCCGTTCATGCCGGCTGCGGGTCTGGCGGTTGCGCTGTGCCGAATGCAGCAGCGCCTGCAGCCCGGCTTCACTGACACGCAAAGTGGTGCGCCCCTGAGCATCCACCTGCCGCTCCAGCCAGCCGCCCGCCAGCAGTTCGGCCTCCAGCAGGTCCTGGCTGGGCCAGCCGGCCGAACGCCAGATTTCGCGCAGCCGACGCCGGTGGGCGCTGGTCAGGGTGTCGGCGGCAGGCTCCTCGGGCATCTGCGCAGGGTAGCGCAGCCCGGTTCACTGCAGGTGGGCGAGCATTTGCTGGAAACCCAGGAAGTCCACCCCATCCGGCAGGAGGTGTTCGGTGATCTCCACGCCGACGCCGACCACACTCTGGGCCGCTTCGATCCAGCCCCAGCTGCGCTCCTGCGCCACCTGCTGTGCGGCCTGGTGCGTGTCTTCGCCCTGGCCGAGGGCCTGCAGCGACAGGTTGAGCAGGCGCGCCAGCGCAGCGTCCATGCGCACGGTGTCCGGAATGCTTTCGAGGGCGAGGCTGGGGTGCACGGCGGGCTCCTGGGTGACGGGGCAGCACGGTGGGCTGCGATGGAGCCATCTTCCAGCCGACCGTGCAGATGTCACATCACCCCAAGGGTGGGAGGCGGGGGGAAGGGGCCGTCGGCACGCTCCCCTGCAAGGGGGTGGGGGGCTTGGGGGGGTGGAGAGGGGGGATGGCCCCCCCTGCCCCGCCCGCTTCGGTCACATCGACGCTTCCAGCATCGCGGTGTAGTCCTCGGCGCTGGCCAGGCGGGGGTTGGTCTTGTGGCAATGGTCGGCCAGGGCGCCTTCGATGATGCGGCCGAACAGGCTGCGCTCCACCCCCATCGCCGCCAGTCCGGCGGGCAGGCCCAGGCGCTGGTTCAAGGCCCGGATGGCAGGGCCCAGGTCGCCGGGGCCACCCAGGCCCATCACCCGGGCCATGCGCTCCAGCCGGCGCTCGCGCTGCACGCTTTCGGCGAGCGAGTTGAAGGCGATCACCGCCGGCAGGAAGACCGCGTTGAGGGTGCCGTGGTGCAAGCGGGGGTTCACCCCCCCGAGGCTGTGGCTGAGCGAGTGCACGCAGCCCAACCCCTTCTGGAAGGCCATGGCCCCCTGCATCGAGGCACTCATCATCTGCAGCCGGGCCTCCCGGTCGCTGCCATCGCGGGTGGCCCGTTCGATGTGCGCCCAGCCGCGCTCCAGACCGTCCAGCGCAATGCCGTCGGCCGGCGGGTTGAACGGGGGCGCCATGAAGGTTTCCATGCAGTGCGCGATCGCGTCCATGCCGGTGGCGGCTGTCAGCAGCGGCGGCAGGCCGAGGGTGAGGTCGGGGTCGCAGATCGCAGCCTTGGGCATCAGGTGCCAGGAATGGAAGCCCAGCTTGCGGCCGTCCTCGACGATCAGGATGGCTCCGCGCGCCACCTCGCTGCCGGTGCCGGCGGTGGTGGGCACGGCGATCAGCGGCGCCACGACAGCGCTGATCTTCGGCGAACCGCCCTCGATGGTGGCGTAGGTCTTGAGCGGGCCGGGATGTGTGGCGGCGATCGCCACGCCCTTGGCCAGGTCGATGCTGGAGCCGCCACCCACCGCAATCAGCCCGTCGCAACCCTGCTCGGAGTACAGCGCGGCAGCGGCACGCACGGCGACCTCGGTGGGGTTGGAGGGGGTCTGGTCGAACACCGCATGTGGCCGCCCGCCCAGGGCGTCCAGCGTCGGCTGCAGCACGCCGGCGGCACGCACACCGGCGTCGGTGACCACCAGCGGGCGACGCATGCCGCAGCGTTCGCATTCGCTGTCCAGCAGGCGGATGGCGCCGGGTTCGATCTGAATCTGGGTGAGGTACAGGATGGTGGACATGGTGTGTTCAGCGGGGGGTGGAAAGGGTGGCCATCCAGTCGCGCAGCACCGCCTGGAACGCCGCGGGCTGCTCCAGCACGCTCTGGTGCGCGGCCCCTTCCAGCAACTCGAAGCGGGCGCCCGGGATGCGGTGGGCGATCTCGCGACCCATCTCCGGCGGGGTGCCCTGGTCCTGCGCACCGGCGATCACCAGCGCCGGGCAGGTGATGCGGGGCAGCTGCTCCGTCAGGTCCAGCGCGGCGATGGCCTCGCAGCAGGCGGCATACCCCGCCGCGTCCTGGCTGGCAACGCGGCGCTGCAGGCGCGCCACCGTCGCCGGCTGGGCCAGCTGGAAGGCGGGTGTGAACCAGCGCTGCATCGTGGCTTCGGCGATCGGCCCCAGGCCCTGGCGGTGGATGGTGTCGATGCGCTCACGCCAGACGGCGCGCGCAGCCGCCGGGTAGCCCGAGGTGGTGTTGGCCAGCACCAGCGCGGCCACCCGGTCCGGGCGGCGCAGCGCCAGACACTGGCCGACCATGCCGCCCAGCGACAGACCGATGAAGAGCACCCCTTCACCCGGCGGCAGCTCGGCATCGATCACCCGGGCGGCGTCGTCGGCCAACTGCTCCAGCGTGTAGGGGCCCGGGGGCACGGCGCTCTCGCCATGGCCGCGGTGGTCGTGGCGGATCACCCGGTGGTCGCGCGCCAGGTGCAACGCCAGGTCGTCCCACATCATGCGGTCGGCCCCCAGTGCATGGCTGAGCAGCACCGTGCGGGGCGGGGCGCCGTCGGCCCGGGCGGCCTGGGGTGGCAGCAGGCTGTAGGCGATCACCGGGCCGTCGGCGGCGGCCGTGCGGCGCTCCTCGCCGGTGCCGGGGTGCCGGGTCTGCGTGGCGGGTCGCGGTGCCACGGCGGCGGCAAAGTCGGCCGCCTGGGGCAGGTCGGAGGCCCCCAGGTCGCGCAGCAGGCGCGCCGTGATGGCGTGCGCCGTGTTGGCCGCCGGCACACCGGCGTAGATGGCGGTCTGGATCAGCGCCTCGCGGATCTCCTCGATGCCGGGGCGGGTCTCGGGCTCCCCACCGGCCAGCGCGGCGCGGCAGTGCAGCTCGAACTCCTCCCAGCGCCCCAGCGACGCGGTGATCACCAGCACCAGCAGCCGACGTGTCCTGCGGTCCAGGCCAGGGCGGCCCCACACCTCGTGCCAGGCATAGCGGGTGATGAAGGCCTGGAAGTCGGCGGTGAAGGCGTTGGCCTGGCCGATGGAACGGTCCACCCAGGCATCGCCCAGGATCTGCCGCCGGTTGCGCATGCCGCGCTCCAGTTCGGCGTCGAAGGGGTTGTGTGTCATGCCCCGATCCTGCCGCGACACCCGCAAGTCCGGCGTCCAGGTGGGGACAGGGAATTCCCTCAGTGCGCAATGCGCCCAAACGTTTGAACACCGAACAGTTCATCACTAAGCTTGACCCGACACAAGCCACGGCTCCCGGCCCCGCCCGGTGAAGGCGCCCACCCGGTCCCGCGGCGCACCACCCGATTGCCGCAGGGGCAGCCACCGAACGATGAGCGCATGGTTCTCCTGACCGAGACGGCGGCCGATGCCGCATTGACCTCTCCCGCCGATCCCCTGACCACACCCGCTGCCGAGGCGGACGGTGCGGGCCCGGGCCCCTCCCGCCGCGATCTGGTCGGCGGGCTGGAGAAGGGCCTGCTGGTCATCGAGGCCTTCGATCAGGACCGCAGCCGGCTGTCGATTGCCGAGGTGGCCCAGCGCGCCGGCCTGAGCCGCGCCGCCGCCCGCCGCTACCTGCTGACGCTGGCGCACCTGGGTTACGTGCACCAGGACGGCAAGGGTTTTGCGCTGAGCCCGCGCGTGCTGCGGCTGGGCCAGTCCTACATGCACTCGGCCCGGCTGCCGCGGGTGCTGCAGCCAGAGTTGCAGCGCCTGGCCGCGGCCATGCAGGAGGCCACCTCCGCGGGCGTGCTGGACGACGCCGACGTGGTCAGCCTCGCCGTGGCCACCGGGGGCCGGGTGGTGTCGGCCACGCTGCAGACCGGCACCCGGGTGCCGGCCTGCTGCACCGCCATCGGCCGGGTCCTGCTGGCGGCGCTGCCCCCCGCCGCGCTGGACGCCTGGCTGGACCGTCAGGTGGCCACCCAGGGCCTGCGGGCCCACACGCCCCGCACCCTCACCGACCCCGAGCTGCTGCGCCAGGAACTGGCCCGGGTTCGCAGCCAGGGGCATGCCCTGGTGGACCAGGAGCTGGAGCTGGGCCTGCGCACGCTGGGCGTGCCGCTGCGCAACCACCGCGGCGACGTCACCGCGGCGCTCAACGTCAGCGCGCTGGCCGCACGCATCTCCCTGGAAGACCTGCGCGAGCGTTTCCTGCCCATCCTGCTGGACGCCCAGCAGCGCCTGCGGCCCCTGCTCTGAGGGCTTCAGTCGAACGCAGGGAGTCCGCCCGGGCTGTGGCAGGATCCGTCCCGCCGATGTTGCCGCCCCCTGTTCCGGATTCCGCTGCGCCCCGCGCGACCTGGCGCCGCCACCTGACGCGGCTGCTGGGCGACTGGGTGGACGAGGTCGACCGCCACAGCCTGCGCGCCGACCTGGGCGCCGGCCTGCTGGGTGCACTGCTGGTGCTGCCGCAGGGCATCGCCTTCGCCGCGCTTGCCGGGCTGCCGCCGCAGTATGGGCTGTACTCCGCGGTGCTGCCGGGCATCGTCGCAGCGCTGGCCGGCTCCAGCCGGCATGTGATGTCCGGCCCCACCAACGCCAACTCGCTGGCATTGGCGTCGATGCTGGCACCGCTGGCAGCCACCGGCAGCCCGGCCTACATCGAGCTGGCGCTGGCCGTCACCGTGCTGGTCGGGCTGATGCAGCTGGCGGTGGGCCTGCTGCGGCTGGGGGCGGTGGCCAACTTCATCTCGCCGGCCACGCTGCTGGGCTTCACCAGCGGTGCGGCGCTTCTGATCGCCCTCTATGCACTGCGCGACGGCCTCGAAGCCGGCGTCCCCAGTGGGCTGGGCGCCATCGGCACCGCGCTGCAGATCCTGGAACACCTCCCGCAGGCGCAGCCGGCGGCCGTCGCGGTGGCCCTCACCGCCTGCTTCGGCGCGGTGGCGGTGCGGCAGCTCTGGCCGCGCTCGCCGCACATGCTGATCGGGCTGGTGGCCGCCAGCCTGCTGGGCTGGGCGCTGGAGCGTGGCATGGGTTTGAAGCTGTCCGTCACCGGCGAGCTGCCCGCCGTGCTGCCGCTGTGGCACCTGCCCCAGGTGAACTGGAGCCACCTGCCTGAGCTGCTGGACAAGGCCCTGGCGCTGTCGGTCATCGCGCTGGGCCAGTCGCTGTCCATCGCCAAGGTGCTGGCGGCACGCTCCGGCCAGCGCCTGGACGTGAACCGCGAGTTCCGCGGCCAGGGCCTGTCCAACGTCGTGGGCGGCCTGTTCTCCTGCTACCTGTCCTGCGGCTCCCTCAACCGCTCACTGCCCAACCTGCAGGCGGGCGCGCGCACACCGCTGGCCGCCGTTTCGGCCTCGCTGTGGCTGCTGCTGGGCGTGGCGCTGCTGGCTGCGCCGCTGGCGCACATCCCGCGGGCGGCCATCGCCGGGCTGCTGCTGCTGGTGGCCTGGGGGCTGATCGACACCACCCAGTGGCGGCACGTGGTGCGCGCCGACCGCAGCGAGTACGCGGTGGCGCTCACCACCCTGATCGCCACGCTCACGCTGCGGCTGGAAAGCGCCATCCTGCTCGGCACCGGTCTGGCGCTGCTGCTGTACCTGTACCGCAGTGCCCGGCCGGCGATGCGGCTGATGGGCTTCGACCGGGTCGACCCGGGACGCCGCTTCGTCGTGCTGGCCGACAGCGCAGAGGCGCTGCCGCCCTGCCCCCAGCTGGCGCTGCTGCGCATGGAGGGGTCGATCTACTTCGGCGCGGCCTCGCATGTGGGTGACCACCTCCACGATCTGCGCAACCGCCCTGGCGCGCCACGCCACCTGCTGGTGATGGCCAAGAGCATGAACTCCATCGACCTGGCCGGCCTGGACGTGTGGGAGCAGGAACTGCGCGAGCGCCGCGCGCTGGGCGGCGACCTGTACTTCCACCGCCCGCGACCGCAGGTGCTGGAACTGTGGCGGCGCAGCGGCTTCCTGCAGCGCCTGGGGCCGGACCACATCTACCCGGACAAGCAGCGCGCCCTGGCCGATATCCACCACCGGCTGGACCCGGCAGTCTGCGCCCGCTGCCAGGTGCGCCTGTTCCGTGAATGCCAGGCGGAGGACCCGGCGGCGGCCATTTGAGGTTGAAGCCAACTGAGGCCGCTGCCATCGGAGGCTGTCGCGTGCGGCCCCCCGGCCGCACCGCCCTGCCTCTCAGGCCACCGCCAGCTGCATCGCCATGTTGGCGCGCATGCGCGCGGCGAGCACCGCACCGGCGGCACGCATGAACTCGATGGCAATCGGCGGCACGCGCTGGATCATCTCCTCGAAGCGCGGCAGGTGCAGCGCCCAGACCGTCACTGCGGTCATCGCCTCCACGTTGGCCGAATGCGGCTGGTCGCTGAACAGACCCGCCTCGCCCACCACCGAACCCGGCCGCAGCATCGCGATGCGCGCCACCGACGGGTGGTGCCCTTCCACATAGACCTGCAGCGTGCCCCGGCCCAGGAAGTAGGTGGTGCGGTCGCAGTCCCCCTGCTTGATCAGCAGGTCGCCCGGACGGGCCTGGTACAGCGTGAGATACGCCCCGAGGGTGCGCCATTGACCCGCGTCCAGGCGCGCGTGAAACGCGTCGTCCGTGTTCAGCGAACCCACCGCCTGCACCAACTCCTCGATCCGCATGCCAACCGCTCCCAGCGAATACCCGAAAGACTGCATCTGACCCCCATGACGCAGTGAACACGAAAAATGTAACCCAGATGTGAACAATCCGGCCCCGTCAACCGACGAAAGTCGGGTTGCCGCCACATTGCTGCGTACCCGAGCTTGCCGTCCACTGCAGGGGCCGGACCATGCCAGAAGAGTCGGAGCAATGCTGCATCTGTTGGTAAGGAGCGCGGGAGCAGACCCCCTCTCAGCCGCCACCTGGGGCCAGGCCCGGGAGGCGCTGCATGAAGCCCGCGACGCCATCGCCTCATCGGACCGCTTCTCCTTGGCCACCACCTTCTGGCACTCCCGCCATTCCATGGCAAAGGGCTTGGCGATCGACTTGACTGTTAGTCAGCTCACCCTCCGCCGGCCTCCACCTGTCCGACAACGCCGTCGCCCTCTTCCACGACGAACACCGCCTACCCCTGCTCCCCCTACTTCGCCGCCACCCGGGCCGCCACCGGTGAGCACCTGCTCCCCGTGCTTCTGCTCCTCGGCCTGCTGGGTATTGCAGCAGCCATCCAACTCCTGGCCTGCCCCGGCGCCTACCTGTTACGCGGCGTTGCTCCTCAGGATCGTCTGGGGACAGGAAAGATGGTCACTCGACGCAGTGCTTGGTTTGGAGCGGCCGAAGTGCTCTAGCAATCCTTCGATACCCCCCGTCGCTCCGCACCGGCCTGTGCAATTTGCACGTCCGGCGCGTGTGTTTGAGATTGGAAGGAAACGAGAACGACGATAAGCTGCAATTCATTCGTTCTTCCTGCCGCTTGGACCTCAATAATTTGAGTGGAGCAGATGAGAATAACGAAAATATGGTGGTGATATATATTGATTTAGATATTTCAGCTTCACCCTGTGCAGAAAATATGAGACGACCACCTGCCAAGATTTTGATTGTTTCCATGCATTCGAGACACTGGGAGCCCTTCATGCAATGAAACGACAGTAATTCTCACCACATAACATATTTTTCGCTGAGGAAAATCCATGAATATTTTAGACGAAATCGCACCCAAAGAACCTCAACTTGTCATGAATCTCGCAAGAGAAGCAGGAATCAACGTTGAAGACTGGGGAAACTTCAAGGGCGGACAAAGCAAAGCAGCGTCGAACCCAAAGTACTGCTATGAGTGGTCATTCGTAGATATGCAGAATGGAGTTGTTGTACTAAATCTATGGCACGAAAACATGAAGGAACTGAATGGCGTCGTAACTTACGAACTGAATCCACGAAAACACTCGGAGTGGCTGAATCGCGGTACAGTTAAGAATCGTGCCTTGAGAATGGATACATCAATCGCGTACGCAGCGAAATCGAACTTGCCGGTACGGATAATTGTGTGCGACGGTCACCAGTCATTAAACTCTGACAGCGATGCAAGACCCCGCCGGGCAAGCAAACGTGCGTTAGATGCAGTGAGTTGGACCATCAAACTTTATGATCAGAATACAGGTAAGACCATCCTGACGCGCGGAGAGAAAAATGCACACAAGTACCATGATCAATTTGATACTCTTGAAATGCCCACCACAGCATCCAAGAGCAGAGTTGAGGTAACAGTTCATCATCGGAGCCCTCAAGTTAGACGAGACGTTCTAGATCGGGCTCAAGGGAAGTGCGAGTGGTGCGGACAGGTGGGTTTTGTGATGGCTGATGATTCCATTTTCCTGGAAACCCACCATATTATCCCGCTCGCCGAAGACGGCCCCGATACTCAATCAAATGTTGTGGCGCTCTGCCCAAATCATCATCGCGAAGCACATCATGGAAAGCGAGCGACGATAATTCGATTGGCACTACTAGATCGATTTCATGACAAAGATTGATTTTCGGCAGACAAATCTGAAATTCGTTCTTCCGAACTTCAATTTACCGACATCATGTATACAGAGAAATGACATTTCCACCCGAGTAAATTTGGCTCCAACTTCTTCCCCATGCACTTCGAAGGCTCTCCCGTTGGGACAACACCCGAGGTTTCGGGTTCATCGAATCCTCCCAAGGCGGTGAACCGATCTTCTTTCACATTTCGGCCTGGCCCCGGGACTTGCCTGCGCCAAAACTGGGGCAGGTGGTGACCTTCGAGGTCGAGGTCGGCCCCAAAGGAAAGCGGGCGCGCCGGGTTCAGCCGGTGCGGGTGAAGCGGCCATCGCCGCCGCCACACCATCGGAATCACCCAGCGCAGTGGGGCACCGCCACGTTGTTCGTCATCCCGGCGTTCATCGTGCTGTTCGGGGTGGTGGCCGTGCTGTGGCGCACGCCGATGTGGGTGGTGTGGCTGTACCTGGGTGCCAGCGTTGTCACCTTCCTGGCCTACGCGCTGGACAAGTCGGCGGCCGTGCGGCAGGCCTGGCGGACGAAGGAGAGCACGCTGCACCTGCTGGCGCTGGTGGGCGGCTGGCCGGGAGCGTTGCTGGCCCAACAGGTGCTCCGACACAAGTCCACCAAGCAGGAGTTCCGCCAGGTCTTCTGGGGCACCGTGACACTGAACCTCGTGGCGCTGCTCCTGCTGGCAACCCCTGCACGCACGCTGCTGCTGCGGGCGCTCTGAAGCCTGGCCTGAAAGCACCCGCCCCGCAAGGAATGCTCGCGAGCAGGAACATCGGGACTCCACCCGCGCCGGCCCCCCGCCGGTGCGACGCCTCCCTTGCGCACGCAGGAGCGCTCCCCATGAAGACCCAGTACTACACGGCCGCCAGTCTGGATGGCTTCATCGCCACGGAAGACGATTCGCTGGACTGGCTGTTTCCGCTCGGCGACATCAACGACACCGGCTACCCGGCATTCGTCGCCGAGGTGGGCGCGCTGGCGATGGGGTCTTCCACCTACGAATGGATGCTGCGCCACGCCGCCACGGTGGCGGATCAGGTGGGTTCGTCCTGGCCGTATGCGCAGCCGACCTGGGTGTTTTCCGGCCGGGTGCTGCCGCCGGTGCCGGGGGCGGACCTGCGTTTCGTGCGCGGGGATGTGCGCCCGGTGCATGCGGAAATGCAGGCGGCCGCCGGCGGGAAGAACCTCTGGGTGGTGGGCGGCGGGGAGCTGGCGGGGCAGTTCCACGATGCCGGGCTGCTGGATGAGCTCATCGTGCAGGTGGGCTCGGTCACCCTCGGCACCGGCAAGCCGCTGTTGCCGCGCCGCCTGACGCAGCCGCCGCTGAAGCTGCTGTCGGTGCGGCAGGTGGGGACGGGGTTTGCGGAACTGCGTTATCAACTGCCGAGGCGGGCCCTCTGAGATGACGCCTTCTGACATGGGGCCATTTGGCAGCGGAACATGTGACAGCAGGGCATCCGACACCGGGGATCGGCCCGGATGGGCCCAAGGGGGTGCGCAGGTCGCGCCCGACCACTCAACCTATCGCCCCACCGTCATCCAGGCCTGCATTCTTTCGATCAGTTCGCCCACCGGCAGCTCCTCGATATCGTCCTTGGAGAACCCGTCGGCGATCAGGGCGTCGTAGTTGTCCGCCATGAACTGGGTGAATTCGGCCCAGATTCTGGCGGGGCCGACGGCGGGGATCTTGCAGGTGTTTTTCAACCAGTTGCGCACCACCGTCACCACCCGGTACGGCAGGTCGCCGTGGGACTCGATGTCGCAGCCCGACAGGTCGGACAGTGCGGCCTTGTAGCGGTGGGCCTGTGATTCCAGCACCAGGGCCTTCTTGCCGGCCTGGGTTTCGTCGCCGAAATAGCGGCAGCCGAAATCGATGCCGAGCTCGAAGGCCATGTTCAGGCGGAAGAGTTCGCCCGCCCGGGCCGCCTCCATCCGGGACAGATCGTGGATGGAGAACTTCGACTCCCGGATCAAGGTGGAGATCTTCTCCATGCGCGCCTGCCCGGCGTCCATGGTTTCCAGCGCGATGCGGGGCTGCAGACCCAGGTAGACGATCGCAAACAGCATCGGCCGCAGCAGGCTCTTGTAGTCCGCGTCGAACGGGCAGTTGATGAAGACGTTGTTCTCGAAAGCCAAGGTCGCCCCCCTCTCCTGCACCTTGCACCCGCGCCCTGTACTGCCCCGGCCGGCCCCGGTCACGACGGACGGGCTGCGGCCTCTGCCACCCTCAGGTCAGGGCTTCGTGATCTCGATGTCCACGCCCTTGGGCAGGTCCAGCTTCTTCAGCGCATCGACCGTCTGATCGGTGGGCGAGACGATGTCCATCAGCTTCTGGTGGCTGCGGATTTCCAGCGGAAGGTTCGCGGCCGTTGCCTTGCCGCGCACGCGGACCGAGCGCAGGATGTCGAACCTCTGCTGGCGCATGGGCAGGGCGGTGGCCTTCTTGGCCGTGGCACCGGTGCGCTTGGCGGCCTGTACGATTTCCACAGCGGACTGATCGATCAGCCGGTCGTCCAGCCCCTGCAGCCGGATGCGGATCTTCGGCTCGGTGCTGAAGCTGGTCTTGGACGCCACCGACCCGTCCGGCGCATGCACATACAACTCGGCCTGGGCGTCTTGAGCCAGCGATTGGCCGTACTGCAGCGCCTCCGCCTGGGTGGCAAACGAGCGCACCGCGCGGGTGGAGTCGGAACTCTTCACCGCCCAACCCCCCGATGCGGTGGGCACGACGTGCTTGCTGCTGGCCTTGCTCATGGACGTGACCTCTGTGCTGTCCGGGACCCGCATCACCATCGACTCACCCACGGGCGCGGTCGATCCAGCCATGCGGCCTGTCTGGAATCGTACTCCTCGTGCGGGCCGGGCGGCACCGCTGGTCTGCGCGGGCCCGGCAGCGGCCTCCACCCCGGGGCCCACACGCCTCACATCACCCAGCCCGGCGCCTGGTACAGGTCGAACCCGCCGCTGCGCCCGCCCAGGCAGCCGGCCAGGAAGTCCTCCACCGCGCGGTAGACCCGCAGGCGCTCGCTCCAGCGCCAGGCGTTGCCGACATGGCCGCCGTTCTCGACCACCAGGTACTCGACCGGCTGGCCGCGGGCGCGCAGGGCCTCGACCAGGCGGTCGGACTGGTCGCGCCGCACCCGCACGTCGTTGGCCCCCTGCACCACCAGCAGCGGGCGTTCGATGGCGTCCACCCGAGTCAGCGGTGAACGTGCTTTCATGCGCTCGCGCTGCGCGGGCACTGCCGGGTTGCCGACGAAGCGGTGCCAGCGCGGCAGGCCACCTTCCCAGTACGGCGGGGCGTTCTCCAGCAGCGAGACCAGGTCGGACATGCCGAACATGTCCACCCCGCAGGCGAACTTCTTCGGGGTGAAGCTCAGGCCCACCAGGGTGGCGTAGCCGCCGTAGCTGGCGCCCATGATCGCCACGCGCTGTGGATCGGCCAGGCCCTGGGTGACGGCCCAGTCCACGGCGTCGAGCAGGTCGTCGTGCATCCGGCCGGCGAACTCGCCCTGCGCGGCCATCAGGAAGCGCCGCCCGTAGCCGGTGGAGCCGCGGTAGTTGACTTGCAGCACGGCATAGCCGCGGTTAACCAGGAACTGCACCGGGTTGAGCCCGTTGTCCCAGTGGTCGCGCGCCCAGGGGCCGCCGTGCACCAGCAGCACCATCGGCGCCGGGGCGCGGCGCGGCGGGCCCGCCGGCGCAGGGGGCTCAGTGAGGTAGCCGCGCAGCAGCAGGCCGTCGCGAGCCGGAAACTGCACCGGCCGCATGACGCCCAGCCGGTCGGCGTGCGCATTGACGGTGCCCTGGCCCAGCTCGGTGAGGCGGCCGCTGCGGCGGTCGGCCAGCAGGAAGCGGCGGTCGCCGTCGCGGTCCACCATCAGGGTGGCGAGCTGCTCGCTGCGGTCGACGCTGAGCAGGTTGAGCCGCCGGGGTGGATCGGGAAACCAGCGGGCCAGGTCGCGCTGCCAGTCGGCGTCCAGCACCTGCAGGCGCTGGTGACCGGGGTGGGAAATCGCCGCCCAGGGCCGGCGCTGGCGAGCGCTCCACCACACGCTTTCCACGTCCACGTCGGCATCCTCGGCCAGCAGGGTCTGGCGGCCGGTCGCGGCGTCGAGGTGGACCAGCGCCCGGGTGTCGCGCCCCTGGTCGCTGAGCAGGTGGTAGCCGCGCCCCTCGGCGTCCGCACCCAGCACCAGCACCTGTTCCTCCGCCGTCCAGCGCAGCAGCTCACGCGCGCTCTGGCCGGGCTCCTCCAGGCTGTGCAGGGCGGCACCGCCGCGACGGCGCCTCACCTCGGCCACCGGCCGGCCGGCGGCGTTGGCCACGGTGGCCAGCACCTCGGCGTCCTGCTCGCGCAGCAGGGTTTCCCGGCCGCTGGCGATGTGGATGCGGTACAGGTCGAAGCGCTTGGGGTCGCGCCGGTTGTGCAGCACCAGCACATGCTCCAGGTCCTGCGGCGGGAGCTGGAAGATCACTGCGCGGATGCCGGGGTGCGGCGTCAGGTCGCGGATCTGCGGACGGGCGGCCAGCACGTCCAGCGCATAGACATGGCTGTTCTCGTCGCCGCCGCGGTCGGCGGTGTAGAGCACATGGCGGCTGTCCTGGGCCCAGTTGAAACCGACCAGCCCCTGGGCCACCACCCGCCCGGGGGCATCGGCCGGCTCCAGCGGCCGCAGCCACAGCGCCGGCCGGGTGCCCTGCACGGCCACCCAGGCCAGCCAGCGGCCGTCCGGCGACACCTGGTAGGCGCCATTGGAGGCGGTGTTGGCAAAGAAGTCCCGCGCCGGGATGAGCGGTGGCAGCGCATCGCCCTGCAGTGCGGCGTGGCGCGGGGCGCTGGCGCAGCCGGCCAGCAGCAGTGGCGCGCAAACCAGCACCGCAGCCAACAGACCCAGCCAACTCTCGCGAAGGTTTACGTACTGCACGGGCTCCCCCAGGGCGCAGCCCCGTCGGCCGCAGGCCCTCAATGTACGCCGCGCAATGCGGGCCGGGGGCAAGACGAGCGAGGCGCGATACGCCACTCCTGGCGACCGCCCCCGGTCACCCTCCACAGGCCATCTCGCCCACCGCTTCAGGGCAGGAAGGCCGCGACGGTGTAACCCGCGATTTTCTTGTGCGCGGACTGGAGCTCCAGCTCCCAGGTCTCTTCCACCGCGGCCGCGAGGGACTCGGGGCGGCGGAAGTCCTGCGGGCTGAGCACCCGCCGCAGCAGCAGCGCGCCCTGGGCATCGGTCAGCGCCAGCTCCAGGAAGGGCGCGGCCACCGCATGCTGGGCCTTGTTGCGCACCAGCACGGTCAGGCGCAGCCCGTCCACGCCGGGCGGCTGCACCAGCATGGCGTTGTCGATCTCCACGGCCTCGATCTGCGCCGGCGGCTGCAGCGTCAGGCCCAGCGGGGGCAGCAGTTCGGCCAGCACGGCAGCACAACTCTCACAGCGAGCGGCGATCAGGTCGCGCTGGTGGAGCAGCGCCTGCACGCCCAGCAGCAGCGTCAGCAGCAGCACGACGGACCAGAGCACACGCTTGCGCACCGGGCGGTTCAGTCGGGCGGCGCGGTCGGCCTCCTGCACGAAGGCGGGCAGGGCGTCGGCCCCACGGGAGGCTTGCACCTCTTCGTTCAGGCGGTCGAAGTCGGTCTGGCTGGCCGGCGTGGATTCGGCCAGGGGCGACAGGTCCGAGGTCCCGTCCAGGCGAATGGGGTCGAGCTCCGGCGATTCGTCGGCGGTGGCGGGCAGGCCGTGTTCATCGACGATGACGGTGTCCTGGGCATCCAGGGCATAGACGTCGTCCGGCGGCAGGCTGCGGGCCTGCGCAGCGGCCGGCGCCAAAGCGGCGACCCCTGCGGCCGCCGGGGGCGAATGGGCAGGAGCGGGGGCAGGAGCGGGCTGCGCAGCAACGGCCGTCGGTGACGGCGCCGGCGGAGGGACGGAGGCTGGCGAGGACGGCTGAGGCACCCCTGCGGCGGGCGCAGCGAGGGCTGGGCCGGGCAGCCCCGCAGCAGCAGGGGCGGCCGCCAGGGGCGGGGGGGAGGGCAGCCCGGAGGTGTCGGCCGGCGGCTCCAGCACCGACGTCGGCGCGGCCGCACGGGGTGCCGCACTGCCGCCCGCACGCGGCGCGGCATTGGGAACGAAGGGCAGGTGGGGGTCGGGTGCGTCTTCCGCCAGGGGCGCCGGCAGGGTGCGCAGGCCCTGCAGCGCGGAATCGCGCCGGTCCAGGTCGAACAGCCCCTCCAGCGCGTTGAAGACGTCGTGGCAGTGCCCGCAGCGCACCCAGCCCTCGGAGATCTTCAGCTGGTCCTCGACCACCTTGAAGACCGTGCCGCAGGAGGGACAGGAGGTCGCGAGTGTCATCGGCGGTCGGTCCGTTCCCTGGAGCTTCAGGCGAGCCGCTCAGGCACCGAGCTGTGCCGTCAGCAGCACCCAGCCGTCTTCCTGGTCGGCCACCTGCAGCTGCACCCAGGGAGCGTAGGCGGCTTGCAGGTCGGTGGTCTGGCGCTCCAGCACACCGGCCAGCACCAGTCGGCCACCTTCGGCCAGCAGCTCGCACAGCAGCGGCGCGAGCAGCTTGAGCGGTGCGGCCAGGATGTTCGCCAGCACCCAGTCGTAGCGGCCCTGGACCGCTTCCGGCAGGCCGGTGCGCAGCGTCACGCCGTTGGCCTGCGCGTTCAGCCGGGCGGATTCGACGGCCGCCGGGTCGATGTCCACCCCGTCCACCGCCGCCGCGCCGTGCAGGGCCGCAGCGATGCCGAGGATGCCGGAGCCGCAGCCGTAGTCGATCACGCGCTGCGGCACTGCGGCACCCGCCACGCCGCCCTGGCGGGCGATCCAGCGCAGGCACATGCGGGTGGTGGGATGGGTGCCGGTGCCGAAAGCCAGGCCGGGGTCGAGCCGGATGACCCGCCTGGCAGCGGCCGGCACCTCATGCCAGGACGGCACGATCCAGAACTCCGGCGTGATCTCCACCGGTGCGAACTGCGACTGGGTGATGCGCACCCAGTCCAGCTCGGCCACCGACTCGATGCCCTGGACATGCACGTCCGACGTGCCCTCCCAGGCGAGCAGGGCGATGCAGGCCTCGCTGGCCTGGGCCTCGTCGTCGTACAGCGCCTTGACCACCGAACGCGACCAGCCGCGCAGCGGACCGGCCTGCACCGCCGGCATGCCGGGTTCGCCGAAGATCGGCGTCTCGTCGTCGGTGTCGACGTCGGCGTCTTCCACCGTGACGGCCAGGGCCTCCAGCTCCATCAGCGCGTCGCTGAGGCTGTCGACCCGGTCGGCTCCGACCAGCAGGCGCAGTTCCACCATCTCTTGCTTCCCCCTGTGTGGCTCAGCGGCGGCGGTTGGCCATCCACCCTTCGAGGTAGTGGATGCTGGTGCCGCCGGCGACAAACCCGGTGTCAGCCATCAGCTCGCGGTGCAGCGCGATGTTGGTGGAGATGCCCTCCACCAGCGTCTCCTGCAGGGCGCTGCGCATGCGCGCGAGGGCCTGCTCGCGGGTGTCACCGTGCACGATGATCTTGCCGATCATCGAGTCGTAGTTGGGCGGCACGTAGTAGTTGGTGTAGGCGTGCGAATCCACCCGCACCCCGGGCCCCCCCGGCGGGTGCCACATGGTGATGCGACCCGGCGACGGCAGGAAGGTGAAGGGGTCCTCGGCGTTGACGCGGCATTCGATGGCATGCCCGCGCAGGCCGATCTGCTTCTGCGTGAAGGGCAGCGGCTCCCCGGCGGCCACGCGGATCTGCTGCTGCACGATGTCGATGCCGGTGACCAGCTCGGTCACCGGATGCTCCACCTGCACGCGGGTGTTCATCTCGATGAAGTAGAACTCACCGTTTTCGTACAGGAACTCGAAGGTGCCCGCACCGCGGTAGCCGATCTTCCTGCAGGCTGCAGCGCAACGGTCGCCGATCTTCTCGATCACCTTGCGGGGGATGCCGGGCGCCGGCGCCTCCTCGATGATCTTCTGGTGGCGCCGCTGCATGGAGCAATCGCGCTCGCCCAGCCAGACGGCATGGCCGTGCTGGTCGGCCAGCACCTGGATCTCCACATGGCGCGGGTTCTCCAGGAACTTCTCCATGTAGACGGCCGGGTTGCCGAAGGCGGCACCGGCTTCGGCCTTGGTGGTCTGCACCGCGTTGAGCAGGGCCGCTTCGGTGTGCACCACCCGCATGCCGCGACCGCCGCCGCCGCCGGCGGCCTTGATGATCACCGGGTAGCCGATCTGCTTGGCGGCCTGGAGGATGTCGTCAGGATCGTCGTTGAGTGCGCCGGCCGAGCCGGGCACGGTGGGCACACCGGCCTCGATCATGGCGTTCTTGGCCGACACCTTGTCGCCCATCAGGCGGATCGACTCGGGTGTGGGGCCGATGAAGGCGAAGCCGCTCTTTTCGACGCGTTCGGCGAAGTTGGCGTTCTCGGACAGGAAGCCGTAGCCGGGATGGATGGCCTCCGCATCGGTGACTTCAGCGGCCGCGATCAGTGCGGGCATGTGCAGGTAACTCTGCGCCGAGGGCGCCGGGCCGATGCACACCGCCTCGTCGGCGAGCTTGACGTACTTGGCGTCGCGGTCGGCCTCGGAGTAGACCACCACGGCGCCCACGCCCATCTCACGACAGGCGCGCTGGATGCGCAGGGCGATTTCCCCGCGGTTGGCGATCAGAATCTTCTTGAACATGATGTGCCGCCGGCCGTCATTCGATGATGAACAGCGGCTGGCCGTACTCGACCGCCTGACCGTTGTCGACCATCACCTTGGTGACGGTGCCGTCCTGGTCGGCCTCGATCTCGTTCATGATCTTCATCGCCTCGATGATGCACAGGGCCTGGCCCTTCTTGACCGCCTGGCCGACGTCGGCCAGCGGCTTGGCGCCCGGGTTGGAGGCACGGTAGAAGGTACCGACCATCGGCGACTTGACCACATGGCCGGTGGGCTCGGCCACCGGTGCCGGGCCGACAGCGGCCGCAGCAGCCACCGGGGCCGCGGCCAGCACGGGCGCCAGCGCGGCCATCGGCGCAGCCGCAGCGACGACGGTGGGCGCCGGACCACTCTTGACGATGCGCACCTTGCCGTCGGCCTCGGTGATCTCGAGTTCGGCGATGTTGGAATCAGACACCAGGTCGATCAGCGTCTTGAGTTTGCGCAGGTCCATGAACAGCTCCTTGAAAAGGAAGTCCCCACCCCCTTCGGCGAGCGCCGGACCGGATGGCCCGGGTCACCACAGGGCTCAGCGGAGAGGGGAAGAACGGGAAAAAGAGGAATGCCCGGCCACTGGCGGCCTCACAGCGCAGACACCGGGCCGGCCCGCGCTGACCTGCCGCCGCGCCTCAGCGGGCGGGACGCTCCAGGGCGTATTCGATGGCGAGCCGGTAGCCCAGGGGCCCCAGGCCGACGATCACACCCTCGGCAATGTCGGAGAAATAGGAGTGGTGGCGGAAGGCCTCGC
This sequence comes from Burkholderiales bacterium, assembly GCA_016703325.1. Lineage (GTDB taxonomy): Bacteria > Pseudomonadota > Gammaproteobacteria > Burkholderiales > Burkholderiaceae_C > Sphaerotilus. The sequence continues at coordinate 260,225 of JADJCH010000063.1, forward strand.
GTTTGTGCACGTTCGACAGGTGCACCTCCACAAACGGCAGGGCCACACCGGCCAGCGCATCGCGGATGGCCACGCTGGTGTGGGTGTAGGCGCCGGGGTTGATGACCACGAACTCCACCCCCTGGGCCCGGGCGCCGTGAATGGTGTCGATCAGAGCGCCTTCGTGGTTGCTCTGGAAGTGCGTCAGGCGGGCGCCACGCTCGGCGGCAAACTGGTCCAGCGAGGCCTGGATCTGCGGCAGCGTGGTGGCGCCGTAAACGCCAGGCTCACGGGTGCCGAGCAGGTTCAGGTTGGGACCCTGCAGAACGAGGATGTGCATTTGTTCTTCGGCGGTTGAAAACCAAACCCTGGACTTTACGCGCAAATCGGTCCAGAAAAAGAGCTTTCGCGCAAATTCGCGTCACCCCTGGTGCGACACCCCCCGGCTTGCGAAGGGCAGACGGCCTGTGTGCTGAAGGCGCGAAATCAGCTGCGCAGCTGTTTCGCCCAGGCGCTCAAATCCTCGGCGTGGGTCTCGCCGAGTTTGCGCGCCAGCACCCGCCCGTCCGCATGGACCAGCAGCGTGAACGGCAGGCCCCCCTGCGGATTGCCCAGCTCACGCGCCAGGTTGACGCCTGCAAATCCCGCCACCCCCACCTCGAAGCCCACCGGCGTCTTGCGCAGGAAGGCCTGCACGGCCTCGGCCCGGTCCACCGCGATGCCGACCACCCGCAACCGCGCGGCCTGCTCGCGGGCAAACCGGTCCAGCAGCGGCAGCTCCTTGACACAGGGCGCACACCAGGTGGCCCAGAAGTTGACCAGCAGCGCCTTGCCGTTCAGGCCGCCCAGCGGCAGCTCGCCGCCCTGCGGCCGGGCCAGTCGGGCCGACCAGAGGGCGGCCAGCGGGTCCCCCGCCGCCCAGGCGGCCCGCAACGGCAGGGCTCCACCGGCGCCGATCCAGGCGGCCGCGGCCAGGTACAGGGTGTGGCGTCGTTGCATCAGAAACACTCCCGGGGTCGGGCGGTCAGGAGGCGGCGTCCGCCATGCGGCGCTCCAGCGCGGCCAGGTCGCCGCGCCAGGTCTGGCCGGAGGCGTCGGGTTTGAGGGCGCCGCGCAGGTCGTCGTGGTCCAGCACCGTCAGGTGCAGGCTGACCCGCCCGGCCAGGCCGGAACCCAGCTCGGGGCAGCGATCGTCGAGCATCAGCACATCCACCGTCTCGCCGCGCGGTCCGCGGGTGCTGCCCACCTCGAAGTCCAGCCCCTGGTTCAGCAGCTCCAGCTCGGCGCTTTTGGGGTCGTCGGTGTACAGCTCCAGGCGCAGGGCCGAGTGCCGGGTGGCCGTGCCGCGCCAGACGGCACCGCACAGGTGCGGGCGCAGGGGCGCGAGCCGCTGCATCCAGCGCCGCGCCACGCCGCGCAGCAGCGCCAGCTCGGCCGGCTGGCTGTCGGCACAGAACAGCGCCAGGTACTCCCGCACCGCCTGCTCCACCGCCAGGTTGTCCGGCCACTGAGCCTGGCGCGAGGACAAACCCAGATCTCGCGCAGCGCGCTGCTTGGCCTGGCCGTATTCCAGGCCGTCTTCCACCACCAGCCGCGCGGCGTGCGCGGCGATCTCGTCGCGCAGATCGTCCATCGGCTCGATTTTAGGAGCCCGTCGGATCCGGGCGTCGGCGCAGGCTCCTCAGGGCGGGGTCACCGCACCCATGCGCGCCATCACGGTGGCCGAGCGGCCGGCCACGTAGGCGGAGCCGGGGTTCTTCTCGAAGCGTTTGGGCGCCGGCAGCATCACCGCCAGCCGGGCCGCCTGCGGCGCACTGAGCCGGGCGGCATCAACCCCAAAGTAGTGCCTTGCGGCCGCCTGGGCGCCGAACAGGCCTTCACCCCACTCGACGTTGTTCAGGTAGATCTCCAGGATGCGCTGCTTCGGCAGGCAGGCCTCCAGCATCAGGGTGATGACCAGCTCCTGCCCCTTGCGCAGCCCGGTGCGCTCACCGGAGAGAAAGAGGTTCTTGGCCAGCTGCTGGCTGATGGTGGAGCCGCCCACCACCTTGGCCTCCACCTTGCGGGGTGGGGTGGTGGCAGCCCCCTTGCGCGCGGCGCGGCGCTCGGCGACTTCGTTCTGACGCTCGGCCCGGTCCTCGGCGCGCTGGTTGCGGCTCCAGGCTTTTTCGATGGCATCCCACTCCACGCCACTGTGCTCGGCGAAGCCGGCATCCTCGCTGGCGATCACCGCCCGCTTGAGGTGCACGCTGGTGGCAGCGTAGTCCCGCCAGGACTGGCTCCACAGCACCTGCTGCTGCTCGGTGGCCAGGCGCCAGATTTCGCTGCGCTGGAAGCTGGTGGACTGCGGATCCAGCAGCCCCATCAGCGCGATGCGCAGCAGGAAGTAAAGCTGCAGCGCCAGCAGCGACAGCCCCAGCAGCGCCCCGAAACGCAGCAGCTGACCCAGCAGAGGTCGAGTGGAACGGCCCATGGTGCGGGATCAGGGGAGACGGTCGACCTCGGCGCGCAGGCCGGCCAGCACCGCCGCCGTCTCGGGGCGCAGCCCACGCCAGTCCAGGAAGGACTCGGCCGCCTGCTCCACCAGCATGCCCAGGCCATCGCGGCCGACCGCACCCTGCGCCCGTGCCCAGGCCAGGAAGGGACGGGCCGCCGGGCCGTACACCATGTCCAGCGCCAGCGCCCCCGGTCGCAGCAGGCCGGCAGGCACCGGCGGGCCGCCCGCGGTCAGGCTGGTGGGGCTGCTGTTGACCAGCACGTCAAAGCCGCCCCCCTCACCCCCGGCCGCCACCCGCTGACGCAGCTCGGGCAGCTCGGCCAGCGCCACGCAGGACAGCCGCACGCCGTGGTCGCGTGCCAGATCGGCATGGGAGGCCACCAGCGCCTCGGCCCTGGCCAGGGTGCGGTTGGCCAGCAGCAGCTCGGCCACCCCAGCCTCCAGCAGCGGTCCCAGCACCCCGGCGGCCGCACCGCCGGCCCCCACCAGCAGCAGCCGCGCACCGGCCAGGGGCACGGCGGCATGGAGGGTGATGTCGCGCACCAGGCCGACGCCGTCGGTGTTGTCCGCCCACCAGCCTTCGGCATCGAAGCGCAGGGTGTTGGCCGCACCCGCCCGCCGTGCCCGCGGCGTGTGCCGCCTGGCCAGCGTCCAGGCCTCGTGTTTGAAGGGCATGGTCACGTTGCAGCCCCGGCCGCCGGCGGCGGCAAACTCCCGCACGGTGGCGGCAAAACCGTCCAGCGGCGCCAGCAGCCGGCCGTAGTCCATGTCCTGCCCGGTCTGCAGCGCAAACAGGTGGTGGATGTGGGGAGAGCGGCTGTGTTCGACGGGGTGGCCGACAACGGCGTAGCGGTCCATGGTGGGGCAGGGGTTCAGGGCGTTCAGGACCCTCAGGGCCGCAGCTGGACGCTGGCATCCTCGACGGCGGCGCGCAGACCTTCGTCGCGGGTGAAACGGAATCGCGAAATGAACACCAGTTGGTCGAACTGGGACCGCATCGCGGCGGTGAAGGGGCCGAAGGGTGACGCTGCCTTGACGATGGACACCGCGCGGCGGTCCAGGGTGCGGTTGCGGGAGGACTCGATCACCTCCGCCTGAGCCACCCGGCCGTCGATGTCCACCGCCACCATCATGGTCAGCTCGCCATAGAGCTTCTGGCCGTTGGCCTCCGGGAAGTTGCGGGTGCCCAGGTCCTCGATGCGGCGGCGCAGCGTGTCGTAGTAGATCGCATGCACCCCTTCGCGGGCGGCCGGGCTGACGAAGCGGCGGCGCGGCCGGGCACTTTCGTCGTGGATGCGTTTTTCGATCTGGCCCAGCAGCGCCAGCAGCTGGCGGCGGCGCTCCTCGTCGGCCGCCTTGGCCGTCGCACCCGCCCCCTTCTGGCTGTCGGGCTGGCCCAGTGCCGCCAGTTCCCGCTTGAGCTGCGCCAGCAGCATCATCTGCTGCACCTGCATCTGCTCGATCTGCCGGCGCGCTTCCTCGAAGGAATCACCGGACTGGTTCTGCAGCGAGGGCGGCAGCGGCGTGCTGACCCGCCCCTGCAGGGCATCCCCGCCCCCGGCCAGGTTGCGCTGGGCAATCACCTGGGCCTTCTGGGGTGCGGTGGCGGTGCTGGCATTGACCAGCACCACCTCCAGCGGGGAGTCCTCCACCAGGCGGTTGAAGGCCTCCGGGTCGGCAAAACGCAGCAGCAGCAGCCCCGCATGCACACACAGCGACAGCAGCAGCGCCATCTGCAGCGTGCTGAGCTGCTTCAGGCGTTGCCGGGAGGCGGACAGAGACGAAGGCACGGCGGGCAGCGGTCGGGTCGTCGAGGAGGGCAGAAAACCAGGCGGGATTGTGCCTGCACGGCCACCCCCGCCGATGGGCTCACCCTCCGGCGGCGGCGGAGGGGGTGGGGGTGACCTCGGCATCCGCGTCGCTGACGTCGATGGCCAGCGCCAGCGGGGCGGCACTTTCCTCCGCGTCCTCGCCTTCGTCGCCCAGCACGGCGTCGTCATCGCTGCGGGTCGGGTCGTCCAGCCGGGCGGTGACGCTGCCGGAGACCTCCAGCATCAGCAGGTCGGCCCGGCCCAGGCGCACCCGCACCCGGGCGCCGCGCGGCAGGTTCTCTGCGCCGACGGCCCGCAACACCAGCGGCAGGGTGTCGGCGCGCACCAGGCCGTCCTTCAGCACCGCGGCGTCGAGCTCGGTGATGCCGTTCTGCTCCAGCCAGCGCAGCGTCCAGTAGCGTTCGATGCCGTTCTGGTAGGCGTTGTAGGCGCTGTAGGCGGCGTCGAAGCCGGAGAGGATGGCCATCAGCGCAGCATCCTTGGGCTTGAAGGGCGCGGCCAGCGCAGCGGTGCGGCCGTGCCGGGCGCAAGCGATGATCTGCCACTGGTTGACCAGGTCCACATAGCGGCGCAGCGGCGAGGTGGCCCAGCTGTAGTGCGCCACCCCCATGCCGGCGTGCGGCAGCGGCCGGGTGCCCATGCGCACCTTGATGCCCGGCGCCATGCTGGCCTGGCTGCGGTAGATGCCCGGCACACCCAGCTCGGCCAGCCAGCCGCCCCAGGTGGAGTTGGCCAGAATCATCGCCTCGGCAACGATCAGATCCAGCGGCGCACCGCGGCGACGCTCGCTGATCAGCACCTGCTCATGGCCCCGGGGCTCGACGGCGTTCGGCTGCCCCTCGGCATCGACGAGGCGGAAGTTGTAGTCCGGCCGGTTGAAGATCTCGGGCTTGCCGCGCACCACCTCGCGCCGGGCCTTGAGTTGTTTGGCCAGCCGCCAGCAAAAGGACAACTCGGTGGCGAAGGGGAACTCGGCAGGGGAGTCACCGTCCAGCGCTGCCTCGGTGACCACCGCGTCGAGCTGGTCGTGGCGCAGGTTGGCCACGATGGGCACACGTTCCAGCTTCGTCTCACTGCCCTGGATCACCAGCGTGGCCTCGTCGATGTGCACGTACAGCGACACGGCAGGGCAGTCGCGCCCCTCCATCAGCGTGTAGGTCTGCACCACCTCGTCGGGCAGCATGGTGAGCTTCCAGCCCGGCATGTAGACGGTGGACAGGCGGTCGCGCGCCACCTTGTCCAGCGCCGAATCGGGCGCAATCGCCAGGCCCGGTGCAGCGATGTGGATGCCCAGCGTCACCGTGCCGCTGCCCAGGCCCCGCAGGGACAGGGCGTCGTCGATCTCGGTGGTGGCCGAGTCGTCGATCGAGAAGGCACGCACCGCCGCCAGCGGCAGTTCGTCCTTGACCGCCGGCGCACCCAGGCCGGCCGGGAAGCCGCTGCCCTTGGGGAACTGCTCGAAGAGGAAGCGCCGCCAGTGGAACTGGTAGGGGCTGTCGATGGCGCCGGCCGCCAGCAGCAGGTCCAGCGGCGCGCGCTGGGCGCGCTTGGCGGCCTCGACGACGGCCTTGTACTCGGGGCCGTTCTTGTCCGGCTTGAACAGGATCTTGTAGAGCTGCTCGCGCACCGGCGCCGGGCACTGGCCGGCCACCAGCTCGCCGGCCCAGGCCTCGATCTGCGCGACGACCTGAGCCTTGCGTTCGATGCCCAGCAGCGCGGCCTTGACCTGCTCCTCCGGCGCCTTGCGGAACAGCCCGCGGCCCATGCGGCGGAAGTAGTGCGGTGCGCCGAACAGGCCAAACAGTGCAGCAGCCTGCTGCGCCACGCCGGCCTTGGCGTCGAAGTAGTCGCGCGCCAGGTCGGCAAAGCCGAATTCCTCGGCGGGGGCGAATTCCCAGGCCAGGTCCAGGTCCATCTCGGCGGCCAGCCGCTGTCCCTCCGCGAGCAACTCGGCCGGAACGGGCTTGTCGAACTTGAGCAGCACATTGGCCGCCTTGACCTTCACCCGCTTGCCCGAGTCGAGCTCGATCTGCATCGAACTTTCGGCCTCGGACATCACGCGGCCGGCGAGGAATTTGCCGGCGTCTTCGAACAGGGCATACATAGGGGCGCGATTGTCGCCGAACGACGCACGCGCCCCGGTCACCCGGGGAGTCAGACCGTCAGGCCACCGGCCACTTCAATGACGGTGCCGTTGATGTAGCTGGCCTCGTCGCTGGCCAGGAAGGCGTAGACGTTGGCGATTTCCTCGGGCTGACCCAGGCGCTTCATCGGCACGTCGTTGCGCATGTGCTCGACCACCTTCTCGGGCATGGTCTTCAGGATGGGGGTGTCGATGAAGCCCGGTGCCACCGCGTTGCAGCGCACGCCCTTGGGGCCCAGTTCGCGGCTCCAGGTCTTGGTGAAGCCGATCACGCCGAACTTGGTGGCCGCGTAGTTGGTCTGGCCGAAGTTGCCGTAGATGCCCACCACCGAGCTGGCGTTGACGATCGATCCCGAACCCTGGGCGACCATGGTGTCGGCCACCGCCTGGGCACAGTGGAAGACGGCGCGCAGGTTGACGTCGATGACGGCGTCGAACTGATCGATCGTCATCTTCTGCAGCCGCGCATCCTTGGTGATGCCGGCGTTGTTGATCAGCACGTCGATGCGGCCGAACTGCTCCTTCACGGCCGCCACCATGGCGTCGACCGCAGCGCGGTCGGTCACGTTGAGGGCAAAACCGACGGCCTGGGCGCCCAGCTCACGGCAGCGCGCCACGGCCGCGTCGACGCCCGGCTGGCGCAGGTCGCAGACCACGACGATTGCGCCTTCGCGGGCGAACTTCTCGGCGGTGGCCAGGCCGATGCCCTGGGCGGCACCGGTGATGATGGAAACCTTGTCTTTCAAGCGCATGGTGTGCAGGTGGCCGTTCAGGCCGCGTTGAGTTCGAGGAAGCCGAGGATGTCGCCGAGGTGCTCGTCGAAATCGCTCAGGGCGTGGTCGCTGCCTTCGAGCAGCTTGATGTGGGCCCCTTCATAGCGCGCCAACATCTCGCGCCAGTCCAGCAGCTCGTCTCCTTGGGCAATGATGGCCAGACCGCGTTGCACGGGGCTGACCACCGCAGGGCGCAGGGCCTGCAATTCGGGGATGAATTCCGCGCGGAAGTGGAAGCGGTCTTCCGGGTTCTGCCAGGTGGTCTGTTCGCCGATGTGCTTCGCCAGGTCCCGGGCCGGCTCCACCGCAGGGTTCATCACCACGCAGCGGCAGCCCAGACGGGCCGCCAGCACCGTGGCGTAGAAGCCGCCCAGGCTGCTGCCCACCACCGCCAGGTCGGTCGCGGCATCGATGCCCCAACCAGCCACCGTGCGCAGCAGCCCTTCCACCGCCTCGGCCGGTGACGGCGGCAGCTGCGGGCAGTGCCAGACGATGTCCGGCCGGTGCTCGGCCATCCAGCGGCCCAGGCGCTGCGCCTTGAACGACAGCGGCGAGGAGCGGAAACCGTGCAGGTAGAGCAGGTGGGTCGGCGCGGCCATCGCGGATCAGCCGCGCGCGGCCAGGGCGGTCAGCGCGTCCAGCAACTTGGCGTGGATGCCGCCAAAACCCCCATTGCTCATGCACAGCACATGGTCGCCCGGCCGGGCCGCCTTCACCACCGCAGCGACCAGGGTGTCGATGCGGTCGTGCACCTGGGCCTGGGGTCCCATCGGCGCCAGCGCCTCGGCGGCGTTCCAGTCCAGGCCGCCACTGTGGCAGAAGGCCAGGTCCGACTCTTCCAGCGCCCAGGGCAGCTGGGACTTCATCGTGCCCAGCTTCATGGTGTTGGAGCGGGGCTCGAAGACGGCCAGGATGCGTTCATGGCCGCCGCCCTGACGCTCGATGCGCCGCCGCAGGCCATTGACGGTGGTGTGGATGGCCGTGGGGTGGTGGGCAAAGTCGTCGTAGACCTTGACCCCGCCCGCCTCGCCGCGCAGCTCCAGCCGTCGCCGCACGTTCTGGAAGCCGGCCAGCGCCGCGCAGGCGGCCTCCGGCGTCACCCCCACCGACTCGGCCGCCCCGATGGCGGCCAGGGCGTTGAGCTGGTTGTGTTCACCGGCCAGGGACCAATCCACCCGGCCGATCTTGAGACTGCCCCGCAGGACGTCGAAGGCATGCGGCTCGCCGCGCGCGCGCAGGGCGCCGGGCTCTTCCTTGCGCGCACCAAAGTGCTGCACGGGCGTCCAGCATCCCCGCGACAGCACCCGTTTGAGGCTGTCTTCGCGGATGTTGACCACCAGCCGGCCCTGGCTCGGGACCGTGCGCACCAGGTGGTGGAACTGGGTTTCGATGGCGGCCAGGTCCACAAAGATGTCGGCGTGATCGAACTCAAGGTTGTTCAGGATGGCGCAGCGCGGCCGGTAGTGCACGAACTTGCTGCGCTTGTCGAAGAAGGCGGTGTCGTACTCGTCCGCTTCGATCACGAAGGGAGCCCCTGCTGCACCCAGACGTGCCGAGACACCAAAGTTCTGCGGCACGCCGCCGACCAGGAAGCCGGGCTGGGCGCCGCAGGCCTCCAGGATCCAGGCAAGCATCGCGGTGGTGGTGGTCTTGCCGTGCGTGCCGGCCACCGCCAGCACCGGCCGGCCGGCCAGCACATGTTGGCTACGACCTAACGTGCCTGGCGGCACGTGAGTCTTCGCCGAAACATCCTGCACATGCAGGATGTTTTCGGCCAGCCACTGCGGACCGGAGGTGTAGCGAGCGCCCGCGTTGAGGATGGCCTCCATCAAGGGGTTGCCGCGGCTGACGACGTTGCCGACCACATACAGGTCCGGCGCCAGGGCCATCTGGTCGGGGCTCCAGCCCTCGATCAGGTCGATGCCAAGCGCACGCAGCTGGTCGCTCATTGGCGGGTAGACATTGGCATCGCAGCCGGTGACGCGGTGCCCGGCCTCGCGCGCCAGCGCCGCCAGTCCACCCATGAAGGTGCCGCAGATGCCCAGGATGTGGATGTGCATAAGCGCGGATTCTAGGAGGGGGGTTCTGTTGCATTGCAGCAGCTCCGCGGCTCAACTCGATGCATCTGTGAAATCCCGCAGGACTAGACTGGACGGCATCAAGTCCTGACCAGCGAGCTCCTTCCATGCGCATCGGCATCCTCACCGGCGGCGGCGACTGCCCCGGCCTCAACGCAGTGATCCGCGCGGTCACCAAGTCCCTGATCCAGCGCTGCAATGCGGAGGTGATCGGCATCGAGGACGGCTTTCTCGGCCTGATCGAGCGCCGTGTGCGCACCCTCGGCTGGGACGACGTCAGCAACATCCTGGCCGTGGGCGGCACCATCCTGGGCACCAGCAACAAGGCCACCCCCTTCGGCTGGCAGGGCCAGGACCGTTCAGCCGAATGCGCCGACTATGTGCGCGACCTTCAGCTCGATGGGCTGGTGGCCATCGGCGGCGACGGCACCATGACCATCGCCCAGCGCTTTGGCGAACACGCCGGCGTGCCGGTGGTGGGCGTGCCCAAGACCATCGACAACGACATCGAGGGCACCGAGCGCAGCTTCGGTTTCGACACCGCGGTGGCCACCGTCACCGACGCACTGGAGCGGGTGCAGACCACCGGCCAGAGCCACGGCCGGGTGATGATCGTCGAGACCATGGGCCGCTACGCCGGCTGGATCGCGCTGGAGTCCGGCCTGGCCGGTGCGGCAGACGTGATCCTGCTGCCGGAGATCGGCTACGACGTGCAGCAGATCGCCAAGGTCTGCCGTTCGCGCGCGGCGCGTCGGCGCTCCACGTTGATCTGCATCGCCGAGGGGGCCAAACCCGCCGGCGGCTCGCTGACGGTGGAGCGCACCATCGCCGACAGCCCGGATCCGATCCGCCTGGGGGGTGTCGCGCATGTGCTGCGCGAGCAGTTGCAGCCGCTGGTGCAGGCGGAGGTGCGTGCCACCGTGCTGGGGCATGTGCAGCGCGGCGGGTCACCCACACCGTTCGACCGGGTGCTGGCCACCCAGTACGGTAACGCCGCCGCCCACCTGCTGCAAAACCGCGACTACCACCGCATGGTGGCGCTGCAGCGCGGCGAACTCAGCAGCGTGGCGCTCAGCGAGGTGGCCGGCAAGAACCGTTTGGTGCCGGCGGACCACCCGCTGCTGGTCTGTGCGCGGGAGATCGGCGTGTGCCTCGGCGACGATTGAGGCCCGCCGAATCTTCGACGCGAGCCTCCCGGCTTCAATATCGGCCGTCTACTGGCTGAACATCCTTTTGAGCAGGTGCGCCCTGAAATCCCGTCTTGTTCCAATGAACATGTGGATGATGATCAGACTGTCGTCGAATTCGTAGACGACTCTGGTCTTTCTGACCAGCACGTACCTGACGTTGGAAATGCCGAGTTCCTTGAGTTCATCGATGCAGCTGCCGATTCCTGGATTTTCCTGGATGCGCTGGAATGCACCTTTGTACTCGGCACTGACCGTGTTCCAGACGGAATCGCCAAAATCCCGTTTCACATATTTCTTGATGTCCTGGAGTTCTTCCTTGGCGCCATCAAGGATGACGATCCTGCGAGACACGATCAATCGTCCTTTTCCATATCTTCAAGGAAGGCTTCGGCATCACTGAACTTGCCTGCTTTGAACTCCTTCTTTCCCAATGCGAGAAGCTTGAGAAGCGCCATCGTCTCCTGCTGCTTTTCGTACTCAACGATATCCATCACCACCATCTTGGCTTCACCATTCTGGGTGATGATGACGGGTTCAGGATTGGTAGCGAACTCCTTGACGAGTTCCGCCGCACTGGACTTCAAGTAGGTGATTGGCCTGATCTGTTCTGCAAGGGACATGAGTGGACTCCTGGGAAACCTCAGGAGGACAGAATGCCGGCCGAATTCAGTCCTGTCAAGCCGAGCCTGCCCGCCTGTGCAAGAGCCTTGCACCGACGAATTACACCGCCAGGATCAGCGTCTGCATGCCGGCCCACTCCTCGCCGGGCGCCAGGCGCACCGGGTTGCCGATCTGGGCGGCCTCCACGCAGAGCATGCCCAGCCAGCCGTCGGCCGGCATGTCCGGCAGTGCGGCGCATTTCTCCGGGCCGGGGTTCCACACCACCAGGTCCTCGAAGCCCTGGGTGGCCAGTTTCAGGCGCCGGCCCGGCTCGCGCAGCAGCAGCTCGTCGGGCGCATTCCAGTAGATGCGGTCCAGCTCCTGGGCAATGCTGACCACGTCGATCCACTGCTCGCGGGTTTCGCCGGTGACCGCATCCAGGTAGGTCTGGTTGATCAGGCCCTCCAGCTGTGTGCGGCGCACATCGCCACAGGCCAGGTAGGTGTGCAGCGCGGCGGCGAAGTCGAAAGCCGTCTCACCCCGGTTCACCACCGCCAGTTCCATGTCCAGCCGCCCGGCGTCGACGCTGACGGTCATCTCCAGGCGGAAGGCCTGCGGCCAGATCGCGCGGGTGGCGTCGTCGTCTTCCAGGCTCAGCACCGCGAAGGCATGCTGACCACGCACCTGGGCCTGTTCCAGCGTCCAGGCACGGTTGCGCGCAAAGCCGTGTTTGACCGGCAGGTCACCTCGCATGTTGAACTGGGGAAACACCACCGGCACGCCACCGCGCACCGCCGCCGAGCCACCGAACGCCGTGGTGGGCGACAGGTAGAGCTGCTCCTCGGCGCCGGCCGGGATCCACGAGACCACGTGGCCGCCATGGAGCAGCACGGTGGCCTGCGCACCGTCGGGCGAGCGCAGGTGCACGGCAGGATGGCCTTGGAACTCGCAGGGCCCGGTGGGCTGCGAGGCTCGGGGTTGCTCTGTCATGCCGGACATCACAGCGTGGCAAAGACCGCGCGGGCGGCGTCCAGCGTGGCCGCGATGTCGGCGTCCGTGTGCGCAGCGCTGACGAAGCCGGCCTCGTACAGCGCCGGCGCCAGGTAGACGCCGCGATCGAGCATGCCGTGGAAGAAGCGGTTGAAGCGCTCCTTGTCGGTGGCCATCACGACGTTGTAGTTCTGCGGCAGTTCGCTGGTGAAGAAGAAGCCGAACATGCCGCCCTCGCTGTCGCCGACGAAGGGGATGCCCGCGTCGCGCGCGGCCAGGGTCAGGCCGGCGACCAGTTGCTGCGTCTTCGCGCCCAGCGCTTCGTAGAAGCCGGGCTTCGAGATTTCCTTCAGCGTAGCCAGGCCGCAGGCGGTGGCCACCGGGTTGCCGCTGAGCGTGCCGGCCTGGTAGACCGGTCCCAGCGGAGCCAGGTTCTGCATGATCTGGCGTGTGGTGCCGAAGGCCGCCAGCGGCATGCCACCACCAATGACCTTGCCGAACACGGAGATGTCGGGCTTGAAGCCGGGGATCGCCTTGGCGAAGACGCTCTGCGCCGACCCGAGCGCGACGCGGAACCCGGTCATCACCTCATCAAAGACGAACAGCGCGCCGTGCTGGTCGCAGAGCTCACGGATGCGCTTCACGAAGGGCACCTGCGCGCGTACGAAGTTCATGTTGCCGGCGATCGGCTCGATCATCACGCAGGCGATCTCTGCACCCTGGGTGCGGAAGGCCTCCTCGATCTGTTCGAGGTTGTTGTACTCCAGCACCAGGGTGTGCTGCACCACCTCGGCCGGCACGCCGGCGGAGGTCGGGTGGCCGAAGGTCGCCAGGCCCGAGCCCGCCTTGACCAGCAGCGCGTCGGCGTGGCCGTGGTAGCAGCCTTCGAACTTGATGATCTTGCTGCGCCCGGTGGCGCCGCGCGCCAGGCGGATCGCGCTCATGCCGGCCTCGGTGCCGGAGCTGACCAGGCGCACCTGCTCGATGCTGGGCACCTGGGCAATGATGGCCTCGGCCAGCTCGACCTCGCGCTCGGTGGGCGCGCCGTAGCTGAAGCCCTCGCGCGCGGCGCTGAGCACCGCCTCCAGCACGGCCGGGTGGCCGTGGCCGAGGATCATCGGGCCCCAGGAGCCGATGTAGTCGATGTACTTCTGGCCCTCGGCGTCCCACATGCAAGCGCCCTGGGCACGGGCGATGAAGCGCGGCGTGCCGCCGACGGCGCGGAAGGCACGCACGGGGGAATTGACGCCACCGGGGATGACCTGCTGGGCGCGTTCGAAGAGTTGGGCGTTGTTCACGGGAGTGGGTCCTGCCGGATCGGGGTCCGGGTTCCGGGAAGATCGGGGCCCCAGGGCCCCGGTGGAAATCTGCTCTGCGGTGGGCTCGCGACGATGCTGTTGGCGCCAGCCGACGCTCAGTGCACGCTGTGGGGGCCCGGTGGCTTGCCGTCGCCCCCCATCGGATCGTTGGCGGCCAGGCCGTCCTCTTCTTCGTCTTCGGGGGGCAGCGCCCAGAAGAAGCGGTCTGGCACCACCCCGCCCATGCCGGGGCGGAAGCCCGCGTCCAGCGACTGGTCGAGGAAAGCCAGCGCCTCCGATACCGCCAGGTGCAGCTCCTGCCCGGTGCCCAGCAGCGCCGCCAGCGCCGCGGTGAGGGTGTCGCCCGCGCCGACGAAGGCGGTGTCGAAGCGCTCGAACTTCTCGCCGGTGATGGCCCCCTGCGGTGAGGCCAGCACGTTGTCGACGAAGTTGTTGGGCAGCTGCACACCGGTCACCAGCACATAGTCCGTGCCGTGTTCGTGGGCGGCCACGGCCATCTCCCGGGCTGACGGCGGGCGCTCGGCATCCCAGTCGGGCAGCAGGAAGTCGGTGAGCGTCTTCTGGTTGCCCACCAGCACTTCGGTCTGCGGCAGCACCAGCTCGCGCAGCGCGTCGTGGTAGGCGGTGGCGGCGTCCTCGTCGTCGATCCAGCTCAACTGCGGCAGGTAGGTCACCAGCGGCACGTCCGGGTAGTCGGACAGGATTTCGGCCACCGCACCCACGGTTTCGGCATTGCCGAGAAAGCCCACCTTCCAGGCGGAGATGGTCAGGTCCTCCAGCACGCTGCGGGCCTGCTCGACCACCACCTCGTCGTCGATGGGATGGTGATCGAACACCTCGGCGGTGTCGCGCATGACGATGGTGGTGACCACCGGCAGGGCATGGCCGCCCATCGCGGCGATGGTGGCGATGTCCGCTGCCACGCCACCGGCTCCGGTGCTGTCGCTGGCGTTGAAGCTCATGACGCAGGCCGGCGACTGCAGCTCTTGTGCGTCGGGCTCAGATTCCTGCGGGGCCGGGTCGGTGGCTTTGGATGTCATGGAAAGGTCCGGAGGAACCTGTGACCGACCGCTTGGCGGACGACCCTGCGCGCCACGCCCCGCGGCCGGCCGCAAAGCTCGAGAAGTTTCTGAGGAATGTCGTGTAGGTGCTCACGCCCCCGGCTCTTGCACCCAGGGGCACTCGCTACAATCGTTCTTCATTGTAGACAAGTGATCTTCCGTCGTGACGAGTGCTGCTGCTCCCCAAACCTGGATGTGTCTGATCTGCGGCTGGATCTACGACGAGGCGGCAGGATCGCCCGAGGACGGCCTTCCTCCGGGCACCGCCTGGGCAGACGTACCGATGAACTGGGTCTGCCCGGAGTGCGGCGCGCGCAAGGAAGACTTCGAGATGGTGCCGGTGTGAGGTTCGCCGCGGCGAACTGCACCGGTTGATCCCTATTGCATTTGCAGCAACTGCAACAAGGCAGCGGTCATCGTGGAAACAGCGACTCCCCCCGTGGCGACCGGCTTCGGCACCCAGGTGCCGGCACGCATCCTGGTGATCGACGACAGCAACACCATCCGGCGCAGCGCCGAGATCTTCCTCAAGCAGGGCGGCTGCGAGGTGGTGCTGGCCGAGGACGGCTTCGACGCCCTGGCCAAGGTCAGCGATCACCGGCCGGACCTGATCTTCTGCGACATCCTGATGCCGCGGCTGGACGGCTACCAGACCTGCGCCATCATCAAGCGCAACCCCCAGTTCGCCAGCGTGCCGGTGATCATGCTGTCGTCCAAGGACGGCCTGTTCGACAAGGCGCGCGGGCGCATGGTGGGCTCCGAGGACTACCTGACCAAGCCCTTCACCAAGGACCAGCTGCTGCGCGCGGTACAGCAGTACTGCCGGGTGAACGGCTGATGGCCCGACGGAACTGACATGGCCATCCACAACATCCTGGTGGTCGACGACTCGAAGACCGAACTGCATTTCCTGGCGGGTGTCCTCAGCCGACAGGGCTTTCGGGTGCGCACCGCCGAAAACGGCAACGAGGCCCTGCGCCGCATTGCCGAGGAAAAACCCGACCTCATCCTGATGGATGTGGTGATGCCCGGTCTCAACGGGTTTCAGTTGACACGGACGATTACACGCGACCCGCAGTACGCTGACGTGCCGGTGATCATGTGCACCAGCAAGAATCAGGAAACCGACAAGGTGTGGGGCATGCGACAGGGTGCAAGAGACTACGTGGTCAAGCCGGTGGACCCGGACGAGCTGGTTCAGAAGATCCGGGCCTTCGGCTGAAGACGGGCAGCGCCGATGGCCAACAAGGAAGCCCTGCGTGAACTGCAGGGGCGTCTCGCAGAGCGCCTGCAGGAGGCCCGCGAGCTGGAACAGATGATGGGTTGGCTCGCGGTGGAAGCCGCGGGCTACCCCTTCATCCTGCCGCTCACCGAGGCCGGAGAGATCTTTCAGCCCAGCACGCTGCTGGAGGTGCCGCACACCCGTCCCTGGTTCCTCGGCGTGGCCAACCTGCGCGGTGCCTTGACGGGTGTGGTGGACCTGGCCGGTTTCCTGGGCCTGCGCGAGCGGGTGCCCGCTGCGGTGCGGGAACAGGCCCGGTTGGTGGCCTTCAACACCGGCCTGGACATCAACGCGGCCCTGCTGGTCGACCGCCTGGCCGGCCTGCGCAACGCCGACCAGTTGCAGCCCGAGCCTCCACCCAACGAACCCCTGCCGGCCTTCGCCGGGCTGCGCTGCCGCGACGATTCGGGCCGCGTGTGGCAGGAGCTGCGCCTGTCGGCCCTGGCACGTGACGAACGCTTTCTGCGGATGGGCCAGGATGTCTAGCTGTCCCCCCTCCTCCCGGCCCGGTGCCTGCCCTGACGGGTTCGACCGCCCTTCGATGCCGGACGCCGGCCCCATGCTCCCGAGGCGCAGATGAAGCTGCTCGATCGATTCAAGGACAAGCCGGACGCCGCGCGACAGGGCGACAGCAGTGAAGAGGCGCTGTACCTGGACGCGCTGGCCGACCTGGACGACCCGCGCCAGGGGCCGGTGACGGTGCAGGATCCCTCCCTGCGCACCACGATGGCCAGCACCGAGAGCCCGTCGATCATCAGCGAGGCAGCGCCGTCGGACTCGGCTCCTGCTTACCTGCAGTCGCGTGTGGCGCCGCTGGACCCCCTGCGGGGCATGGACGGCATCGCGGGAGCCCGCATGCCGCTGATCGGTCAGCTCACCAGCGATCGTCAGCAGAAGGTGCTGGTCGCGGTGCTGGCGCTGGGTGTCTTCGGGCTGGTGCTGGCCTCGGTGCTGGCGGTGCGCACGGCCGGCGGCAGCGCCACCCGGGTGGGCTCGACCGGCCAGGCCCTGATGGAGACACAGCGCCTGTCCAAGGCCGCACTGTTGGCCGTCACCGGGCAGGCGGCTGCTTTTTTGGAAGTGCGCGAGTCCTCCCGCGAACTGGCCGCCCATGTGCGCCACCTGCACAGCGGCAGTGCCGAACTGGGCTCACAGGGTCTGCTGGAACCCCTGCTGCCGGTGGTGGAGCGCACCGACAAGGGTGCCCGCACCCTGGCCGAACAGGAGAAGCTGCTCACCGAAGTCGGCAACGCGCTGCGCCGCATCGAGGCCCAGGTGCCGCCGATGCAGGAGGCCGCCGAAGCGGTGGCCGCCGTCAAGGTGCAGCAGGATGCCCTGCCGGCCGAGGTGGCTGCGGCCGAACGGCTGGTCACGCTGACCCAGCGCATCGGCCGTTCCACCGCGCTGGCCCAGAGTCACCAGGGCATCGCACCCGACGCGGTGTTCCAGCTCGGCAAGGACCTCAACACCTTCCGCGAACTGGCCCAGGGCCTGCTTGACGGGCATGGGGAGCTGCGCCTGACTGCCACCCGTGATCCGGCCACGCGGGAACGGCTGCAGACCCTGCTGAAGATCCAGGACGGGCTGCGCAACCAGTCCGGCGCCATCGTCGGCCGGCTGGACGGCCTGGTTGCCGCGCGGGAAGCCCAGACGACGCTGATTGCCGATGCCGAAACCCTGCGCAAGTCCCTGGCCCAGATGCAGGACGGCCAGACCGTGGCCGGCGGCCTGGGCTGGTTCAACCTGCTTCTGATCGGTATGGCCCTGCTGCTCACCACCGTGGGTGCAGCCGGTCTGCTGCGGGTGTTCACCCACGAGCACCGCAAACGCGCCGCCGTGGCCGATGCCCAGCGCCACGAGGCCGAACGCCAGGAGCGCGAGGCCAAACGCATCAACGACGCCAACCAGGCCGCCATCCTGCGGCTGATGAACGAGCTGCAGTCGGTGGCCGAAGGGGACCTGACCCAGCAGGCCACCGTGACGGAGGACATCACCGGCGCCATTGCGGACTCGGTCAACTACACCGTGGAGGAGTTGCGCACCCTGGTGGCCCAGGTGCAGGGCACGGTGGCGCGGGTGACCGACACCACCCAGCAGGTGGAAGCCACCTCCACCGAGCTGCTGGCCGCCTCGGACGAGCAGCTGCGCGAGATCCGCGACACCGGCGAGGCGGTGCTGCAGATGGCCGGGCGCATCCAGCGCGTCTCCGGGCAGGCCCAGCAGTCGGCCGAGGTGGCGCGCGACTCCCTGACCGCCGCCCACTCCGGCCTGACCGCGGTGCGCGACACCATCAGCGGCATGAACACCCTCCGCGAACAGATCCAGGAAACCTCCAAACGCATCAAGCGCCTGGGCGAGTCCTCGCAGGAGATCGGCGAGATCACCGAGCTGATCTCCGACATCACCGAACAGACCAACGTGCTGGCGCTCAACGCCGCCATCCAGGCCGCCTCCGCCGGGGAGGCCGGGCGCGGCTTCTCGGTGGTGGCCGAGGAGGTGCAGCGCCTGGCCGAACGCTCCGGGGACGCCACACGGGCGATTGCCGTGCTGGTCAAGACCATCCAGACCGACACCGCCGATGCGGTGGCAGCCATGGAGCGCTCCACCCAGGGTGTGGTCGAGGGCGCCCGGCTGTCGGACAACGCCGGCACCGCGCTGGCCGAAATCGACCGCGTCTCGCGCCAGCTGGCCGAGCTGATCGAGCAGATCTCCGCCCAGGCTCGCCGCGAGGCCGACTCGGCCACCGTGGTGGCACAGAACATCCAGCACATCTTCGCCGTGACCGAACAGACCGGCGAAGGCACCCGCTCCACCGCTCAGCTGGTGCGCCAGCTCTCACGCACTGCCGAAGAATTGCGCCAGTCGGTGGCGCGGTTCAAGATCGCCTGACGCACCGGCCGCCCAGCCTCACCCGCGCTTCGCCCACCCTCCCGCATGGACCACCCACTCGCAGTGCCCGCCAGCGACGACCTCAGCGCCCTGGCCTGGGTGCACGAGGAATTGCGCAAGACCCTGGAGTCCGCGCACAAGGCGCTGCGACGCTACCTGCGCGACAGCGAAGCCTCCCGGCACTCCGACCTGGACGATGTCGAGCCCACCGTGCTGCGCTCGGCCCGCCAGCACCTGCACCAGGGCGTGGGTGCGCTGGAGCTGGTCAACATCCCCGAAGGCGCTGCGCTGCTGCGGGCTGCCGAAGCCTGCGTACAGCGGTTTGTGGCCCGGCCCGGCCGGCTCGACCCGGCCGGTGTGGAGGCGGTCGAGCGAGCCTCCTTTGCACTGCTCGATTACCTGGCGCGACGCCTGGCGGGCAAACCCGCACCGGCGGTGGCCCTGTTCGCACAGCTGCGCACGCTGCTGGAGCTCAACGGCGCCGAACGGGTGCACCCGGCCGATCTGTGGAGCCACGACTGGCGCTGGCGCGACATCCCGTCGTCGCCCCCGCAGGAACCACCCACCACCGCCAGCCTGGCCGCCCTGCAGAGCGACTTCGAGCGCCGGCTGCTGCTGCTGGTGCGCGCCAATGCGCCGGAGGCCGCCCAGGCCCTCGCCCGCGACTGCGATGCCGTGGCCGCCACCGAAGCCGCCAGCGGCCCCGGGCGTGCCTCACCGGTGACCTTCTGGCGCATCGCCGCCGCCTTCTTCGAAGCCTGGTCGCTGGGGGCCATCGCTGCGGATGTCTTCGTCAAGCGCACCGCCTCGCGGGTGATGGCGCAGCTGCGCAACCGCGTCAAGGGTGATGCGCAGGTGTCGGACCGGCTCGCGCAGGACCTGCTGTTCTTCTGTGCCCGCGCGGGTGACGTCGGCTCGGCCGCCCCCCGGCTCGCCGCCCTGCGAAAGGCCTACCCGCTGGATCCGACCCTGCTGCGGGTGGACTACCTGGAGCCGTTCTACGGACGCTTCGATCCGGCCCACCTCCAGCAGGCGCGCAAGCGGGTGGCAGCCGCCAAGGAAACCTGGAACGGCGTGGCCGGCCAGGAGCTGCACCGGCTGGACCAGCTGGTCGAGTCCTTCACCCTGGTGGGCGACTCGGTGCGGCGGCTCTACCCGGCCGGCGAGGCCCTGGCCGGTGCCCTGCTCCACGCCGCGATGCTGACGGCCCGCCAGGCCCGCGCCCCGGCACCGGCCCTGGCCATGGAGGTGGCCACCAGCCTGCTGTACCTGGATGCCGCGCTGGAGGAGGCGGAGTTCGATCCGGCCGGCCAACCCAGCCGCTCCGGTCGCCTGGCCGAACGCATCGAACAGGCCATCAGCGGGAATCCGCCACAGGCGCTGGAGCCCTGGATGGAGGAGCTCTACCGGCGCGTGTCCGACCGGCAGACCATGGGGTCGGTGGTGCAGGAGCTGCGCAGCGCGCTGTCCGAGGTGGAGCGCCAGACCGATCAGTTCTTCCGCCATCCGCGCGAAAACGCTTTGCTGGCCGGGGTGCCCGGACAGCTGGGCGCCATGCGCGGCGTGTTCTCCGTGCTGGGGGTGGACCCGGCGGTGCAGGCCAGCGTGCGCATGCGCGAGGACATCGAGTCCCTGCTGCACGGCGAAACCGACCCCCACCAGCCGGCGGTGGCCGCAGCCATCCAGCGGCTGGCCGGCAACCTGGGGGCGCTGGGTTTCTTGATCGACATGCTCAGCGTGCAGCCGCAGATGGCCCGCGCGCTGTTCCGCTTCAATCCGGACAGCGGCCACCTGGCCCCGGTGATGGGCCGCAGTGCGATGGCGCCGGACCTGATCGAACGCGCCCATGCCATCGCCGACGCGGTGCGCCGCGACGAGCTGCCGCTGCAGGCGGCCTCGGTCGAAATCGACGCCCTGGCCCGCGAGCGCGAGGTCAGCCGCCAGCCGGTGCTGGCGGCCACCCTGTCGGCTGCGCAGGCCGCCATCGGCACCTCTTCGGCCGGCTCCAGCCACGAACCCACCGACGAGGACGGCAGCCTGCGCGCCCATGTGGTGCAGGCGCTGGACGACTTCGTGGCCACCGCCAGCCACCCGGTGGGCCTCGAACCGCTGGGCCCGAGCCTGGTGTCGCGGCCGATCCCGCTGGACCTCGAGTCGCCCGCGCCGGCCTTCCAGCCCACCGGCCTGGAGGGCGACGACGAGATGCGCCAGGTGTTCCTGGACGAATCCGCCGAGGTGCTGCAACAGGCCGGCGAGGCGCTGGCTGCGCTGGCGCAAGCCCCCGCGGACCTGCCCCAGATCACCAGCGTGCGCCGCGCCTTCCACACCCTCAAGGGCAGTGCCCGGATGGTGGGTTTCAGCGCTTTCGGTGAAGCCGCCTGGGCCTGCGAACAGCTGTACAACCACTGGCTGGCCGAACAGACGCCAGCCAGCGCCGACCTGCGCACCTTCACCGGCGACGCACTGCGGTACTTCAAGGCCTGGGTGGCCGCCATCGCCGCCACCGACGACGAGGCCTTTGCGCCCGAGCCGGTGGTCGCAGCGGCCGAAGCCCTGCGTCTGGCCGGTGAGCTGATGCGCATCCACCTGCCGGGTGAATTCGCCCCGGCGCTGGTGCTGGATGTGTCCGATGTGGCCGCGCCTTCACCAGGACTGGACACACTCGACCTGGAGGTTCCGTCCGAATCCGGCACCGCGCCGGTGATGGAGGCGCTGCAGGCCACCCGACCGCTGGAGCTGACATCGGCCGAACTGGCCGCCCAGCTGGGCAGCCCGGCCGCCGCCGCACTGGACGCCCTGCCCCTCGGCCCTGCTGGACATCGACCTCGGGCTGGATGCACCCGCCACCGGAGACCTGCCGGCCGACGACGTCGAGCCGGAGGCCATCGCCACCGCCACCGCCACCTCCAGCACCCCGGTCGATCTGGACCTGGACAGCCTGGCTGCACCGGATGCCCCCACCCCATCCCCCGCTGCCGAACTGCCGCCGCAGTGGCATGAGGATGCGGTGGTCGAGCGCATCGAGATCGAAGCGCTGCCCCTGGCCGAGGACAGTCCGCAGAGCTGGCGCGAGCCGCTGCAGACCCGCACCACCCGTTCCGATGCCGGCACCCTGGATCCCGCGCTGGCGGACACCGACCCGGACACCTCCCAGGTCTCAGGCCTGGATCCCGCTGCGGATCTCACTGCGGAGGTCCCCGCGGATGTCATCGCCGGCAGTACCGGGGACGCCTCGACCCACGCTCCCCAGGACCCGGCTGCGCCTGGCGAACCCGCAGTTCAGTCCGATGCCGGAGCCGACATCGAGCCTGCGCCGGCCCTGGCCCCACCTGTGGCCCAGGTGCTGCGGCTGGAGGACTTCCGCCCGTCCACGTCCACCCCAACGCCGCCGGAGGAGACGGTGGACGAGGACGAGGACGAAGACGAAGACGAAGACGTCAAGGTCATCGGCCCGCTGCGGCTGCAGATCCCCCTGTTCAACATTTACCTGAACGAGGCGGACGAACTGTCCCGGCGGCTCAGCACCGAGCTGGCCGAATGGTCCCTGGAGCTGCACCGGCCGGTGGGAGACCGGGCGGTGATGCTGGCGCATTCGCTGGCCGGCAGCTCTTCGACGGTCGGGTTTGCGGACCTGTCGCAGCTGGCGCGCCTGCTGGAGCATGCGCTGGAGCAGGCCGATCGCCGCGGCCGGGGCGATGCGCCCACCGCGGAGCTGTTCACGCAGGTGGCCGATGAGATCCGTCGCCTGCTGCACCAGTTTGCCGCCGGCTTCCTGCGCAGCGCGACGGAGGATCTGCTGCAGCAGCTGCGGGCCTGGCTCGCATCCCAGTGCGCACCGGCCGACCCGGCGAGCGCGGCAGCGGACGACACCGAATCGGACAGCAGCCTGGACACGGCAGCGCAGATCGACATCCCGGTCGACAGCGCAGCCGAGCCGGCACAGCAGGTGGATCTCACACTCGACCTGCAGCCGATCGGCGCGACGCCACCGCACAGCGGGCTGCAGTCCGTCTTCCCGCTGCCGACGCCCCTCGGGACATCCTCGGCCGAAGCCGTCGAACCCTCCGAATTCGAGGCCGATCTCGATCAGGAAGACCAGGTCGACGCCGAACTTTTCCCGATCTTTGCGGAAGAAGCGGACGAACTGCTTCCCCTGCTCACCTCGCAGGTCACCGAATGGCTGGAGCGGCCCGGCGATCCGACCGCGGCCACCGCCTGCATGCGCACCTTGCACACCTTCAAGGGCAGTGCGCGCCTGGCGGGTGCGATGCGGCTGGGCGAACTGGCGCACCGTTTCGAGTCGGCCATCGACCAGGCCCTTTCGGGCGGAGCCAGTGCGGACTCCCGCCAGCAACTGGAGGCGCTGCAGCAGCGGGCCGATCACCTGGGGGCGGCCTTCGAGGCTCTGCGCAGCCGGCAGGGTGCCCCCACCGCCAGCACCCTCGGGGTGCTCGGGGGCCTGACGATGCCGGCGCACTGGCACACCCGGCCGGCGGCGCTGCCGCTGGCCGTGTCGCCGGTAGCCCCGCTGCCCCCGCTGTCGCTCAACGCCGTCCACGAAGCCACTGCGCCCGCCGCCCCGCCGCTGGAGGCTGCTGCACTTGCCGCAGCGCCCGGTGATGTCGCGCCCGCAGGCATCCCGGCGGCCGGAGCGGAGCCTTCTCCCCAAGACGGCGCCCCGGACTCCGCCCAGGACACCACCCACGACAGTGGCGGCATGGCGGTGCACCCGACCAACGCACCGATCGACTGGTCGCATTTCCTGGGCAGCCTGCCCGGCAGCAGCCCGGCGGCCACCGACCGTGCACCGGCGAGCAACCAGCCGGTGCGCGTGCGTGCTCCGCTGCTGGACCGGCTGGTCAACCTGGCGGGCGAAGTCAGCATCACCCGCACCCGCCTGGAGGCGGAGGTGGGACAGATCCGCTCCTCGCTGGCGGACCTGACCGACAACCTGGAGCGCCTGAACCGTCAGCTGCACGACATCGCGCTGCAGGCTGAAACCCAGCTGGAGTCGCGCATGGAGGCCGCGCGCGCGGCGGCGCAGGCCTTCGACCCGCTGGAGCTGGACCGCTACACCCGGCTGCAGGAACTCACGCGCATGATGGCCGAGTCGGTCAACGACGTGGCCACCGTGCGCAGCACGCTGCAGCGCACCCTGCAGACCACCGAGGACGAACTGGCGGTGCAGGCGCGACTGACCCGCGAGCTGCAGAGCGACCTGCTGCGCACCCGCATGATCGAGTTCGAGAGCCTGTCCGAGCGGCTCTACCGCGTGGTGCGCCAGGCGGCCAAGGAAACCGGCAAGCAGGTGCGCTTCGACATCGTCGGCGGCTCGATCGAAGTCGACCGCGGCGTGCTGGATCGCATGACCGCGGCCTTCGAGCACCTGCTGCGCAATTGCGTCACCCACGGCATTGAGGTTCCGCCGCTGCGCCAGGAGGCGGGCAAGGATCCCACCGGCAGCATCGTCGTGACGGTGGAGCAGGAGGGCAACGAGGTGGCCGTCGAGATCCGCGACGACGGCGCCGGACTGGACCTGGCCCGCATCCACCGCCGGGCAGTGGAGATGGGCCTGCTGGCCGCCGATGCCCGCCCCACCGATCAGGAGCTGGCCAACCTGATCATGGCGCCGGGCCTGTCCACCGTCGCGGTGGTCACCGAGCTGGCCGGCCGGGGTGTGGGCATGGACGTGGTGCGTTCGGACGTGCAGGCCATGGGCGGGCGGGTCGAGACCCGCAGCAAACCCGGCCGCGGCACCCGCTTCAAGCTGGTGCTGCCGCTGACCACCGTGGTGACCCAGGTGGTGATCCTGCGCGCCGGCAGCCACTCGATCGCGGTGCCGTCGAACCTGGTGGAGCTGGTGCAGCGGGTCACCCCCGCCACCATCGACGAGGCCTACGGGAGCGGGCAGTACGGCTACGGTGGCCTGGGGCTGCCCTTCTTCTGGCTCGGTGCCCTGCTGGGTGGCAGCGGCCGCGGCAGCGAAGGCGGGCGCACCCTGCCGGTGGTGATCGTGCGCTCGGCCCAGCAGCGCGTGGCGCTGCATGTCGATGAGGTGCTGGGCAGCCATGAAGTGGTGGTCAAGAACCTCGGACCGCAGCTGTCCAGGCTGCCCGGGCTGGCGGGCATGACGTTGCTGGCCTCCGGTGCGGTGGCGCTGATCTACAACCCGGTGGCGCTGGCCACGGTCTATGGATCACAGGCCCTGGCGTTGATGAGGGGTGCCCTGCAGGGCCCGGCGGAATCGTCCGACGATCTCCGGCTCCGTGCGCAGCCGCCTGCCGCCCCGCTGGTGCTGGTGGTGGACGACTCTCTCACTGTGCGCCGCGTCACCAAGCGGCTGCTGGAGCGCGAAGGCTACCGCGTGGCCCTGGCCAAGGACGGCCTCGACGCGCTGGACGTGCTGACCGGCGAACGGCCGGTGGCGGTCCTTTCGGACATCGAGATGCCCCGCATGGACGGCTTCGACCTGCTGCGCAACATCCGCAACGACGCCGCGCTGGCGGGAATGCCGGTGGTGATGATCACCTCTCGCATCGCTCAGAAACACCGGGACATCGCCATGGAACTCGGCGCCACACACTACCTCGGCAAGCCTTACAGTGAAGAGGAACTGCTGGGACTGTTGAAGCACTACGTGGCCCTGAACTCCGTGGCCTGACCCCCACATGCCCGATCCCGGCCCCCCATCCTGCGGCCCGCACCCCTGACCTGTCCAATGACCGAACCGCTCGAGCATGTTGCCGAGATGACCCGATCGCGAGATCGGGCCATGGTGGACGCATCGCTGCTCAGCGCCTTCATGGACCTGCTGCCACTGCGGCAGGTCATTCTCTGGCGCTTGCTGGGTGAGCCCGGTTCGCGTCAGGTCTGGCTGCAAAGCGGCAGCCACCAGCGCGGTGAATTGATGCCCTGGGTGGAAAGCCTGGGAGAACCCGGACTGGAGCCCCGCCCCTACGAGGCCCTGCCACTGCACTGCGAGTGCCACGAGCAGGTGAAGGTCATCCAGATGGCCATGGAGCGGACCCATGGCGCCCTCCTGCCCATGGCCAGTGAACGCGAGGTCGAGGGCGTGGTTGAACTGGTGTTGGACCAGCCGCTGGACCTGTCGCTGCAGCGCATGGCACAGAGCGTGCTAAAGATTCACCGCAACTTCCTGGGCCTGCTCGACTACAGCGAACGTGACACGCTCACCGGGCTGTTGAACCGCAAGAGTTTCGACGAGACCTTCCTGCGAGCCACCGCGATGGAAGCTGCAAGGATGTTCGCCAGCGACGGACCCGACGAGCGTCGCAGCCGACAACTGGATCGCCGCCACTGGCTGGGCGTGATCGACATCGACCACTTCAAGCGCGTCAACGACACGCATGGCCACCTCATTGGCGATGAGGTGCTGCTGCTGGTGGCCCGCATCATGCGCAGCACCTTCCGCTACGACGACCGGCTGTACCGGTTTGGCGGCGAGGAGTTTGTCGTGCTGCTGTCCGCACCGGACGATGCCAGCGCGGGGGCGGCGTTCGAGCGGTTGCGCACCCAGGTGGAGAGTTTCACTTTTCCTCGCGTGGGGCACATCAGTGCCAGCATCGGCTACAGCGATGTGCGACCGGGCGACACCCCCCAGGCCGCCTTCGAGCGGGCCGACCGGGCCGTCTACCACGCCAAGGAACATGGCCGCAATCAGGTGCAGTCGCAGGCCCGCCTGGTCGAGCAGGGGCTGCTCGACGAGTCCGGCATCGTCGGCGACATCGAGCTGTTCTGACAGGCCGCCCGGGCGCGCAGTTGCGGCCCCCTGCCTGCCCCTGCCCCCTCTCAGCCTGACTTCACCACCGCATAACGCTGCAGCGTGCGCTCGCGCGCCACCGCATGGTCCACGATGGGCAGCGGGTAGGTGGCCCCCAGCGTGACCCCGGCGCTGGCCAGGGCGATCTCCGGCGCCTGCCAGGGCGCGTGCAGGCTGGCGTTGTCCAGCCCGGCCAGCTCCGGCACATAACGGCGGATGAAGCGTCCATCCGGGTCGAACTTGCGGCTCTGGCTCACCGGATTGAAGATGCGGAACCAGGGCTGCGCGTCGCAGCCGGTGGACGCCGCCCACTGCCAGCCGCCATTGTTGGCGGCCAGGTCAAAGTCGTTGAGCTGCTCGGCGAACCAGGCTTCCCCGCGGCGCCAGTCCAGCCCCAGGTCCTTGGTCAGGAAGCTCGCCACGATCATGCGCAGGCGGTTGTGCATGTAGCCGGTCTGGCGGAGCTGGCGCATGCCCGCATCCACGATCGGGTAGCCGGTGCGACCCTCGCACCAGGCGGCGAAATGGGCGTCGGCCTTGGCACCATGCTCCCAGTGGATGCGTTCGTACTCCGGCCGGAAGGCGTGGGTGACCACGCGCGGGTGGTGGTGCAGCAGCTGCTGGTAGAACTCGCGCCAGATCAGCTCGGACAACCAGACCTGCGCCCCGCGCGAGCCCGCCTCGCTGCGCCGATGCGCCTGCCGCACCAGCTCCCGCACCGACACCGTGCCGAAGCGCAGGTGCACGCTGAGGTAGCTGGGGCCTTTGACGGCAGGAAAGTCCCGCGCATCGGCATAGGCGTCGATGCGGTCGAGGAAATCGCTCAACAGCGCCGTCCCGCCGGACTCACCCGGGTGCAGCCGGGTGGTGATCGGCGTGGGCAGGAAGTCCAGGTCGGACAGGCTGGGAAGACCCCGCTCCAGCGCGGCCGGCACCGGCGCCAGGTGCTGCGCCAGCCGATCGGCCACCGCCAGCGGCAGCAGGGGATCCCGGCCCGCCTGCTGCGCCGCCCCCAGCCGCTTCAGCCAGGCATTGCGGTAGGGTGTGAACACCGAGTACGGCGTCGCATTGGCGGTGAGCACCTCGCCCGCCTCAAAGATCACCTGGTCCTTGTGGCTGTGCAGGGCCACCCCGGCATGGGCCAGCTCGCCGCGCACCTGGGCATCGCGGGCCACCGCGGCGGGCTCGTAGTCCCGCGCCACATGCACTGCCTGTACACCCAGCTGGCGGGCCAGCGCGGGGATTTCTGCAACCGGATCGCCGTGGCGAACAAGCAGCGCACTGCCCAGTTGACGCAGGCGACCGTCCAGCTCCACCAGGCTGGTGTGGATGAACTCCACGCGCCGATCCTGCCGCGGCAGCGGATCCAGGATGCTGCTGTCGAAGACGAAGGCGCACCACACCTGGCGGGCGCTGCCCAGGGCGGCATGCAGCGCCGCGTGATCTTCCAGCCGCAGGTCGCGGCGCAGCCACACCAGGGCCCGGTCCACCGCCGGCAGCTCGAAGCGGGACGGCCGGGCGGGCGGATGGCTCCAGGGATGGCGGGCGGGATGCGTCTCGGGATGCGTCTCGGGATGAGGGAGGGACGGTGGCATGGGGGCGGACACGGGGGCAGACCGGAGTCGAACAAGGGGTGCGCAGCGGCAGGGGCAAGGCGGCCGATCGGCAGGGCTGCAGTGTGCGCGATGGCTACAATCCTTGGCATGTCTGCGGGAGCCCCGATCAACCTCACGAACCAGTTTCTCATCGCCATGCCGGGCATGGCCGACGAGATGTTTGCCGGATCGGTGGTGTACCTGTGTGAACACAACGAGCGCGGCGCGCTCGGCCTGGTGATCAACAAGCCGATCGACATCACGCTGAAGAACCTCTTCGAGCGGGTGGACCTGTCGCTGGACCGGCCGGAGCTGGCCGATGCGCCGGTGTACTTCGGCGGCCCGGTGCAGACCGAACGCGGCTTCGTGCTGCACGACCACCTGGCCAGCGACGCCAGCGGCTACAGCTCCACCCTGTCGGTGCCCGACGGGCTGGACATGACCACCAGCCGGGATGTGCTGGAGGCCCTGTCGCAGGGCAGCGGCCCGCGCCGCGTGCTGATCACCCTGGGTTACTCCGGCTGGGGTGCTGGGCAGCTGGAAGACGAACTCTCGCGCAATGGCTGGCTGAACGTGCAGGCCGATCCGGGCGTCATCTTCGACACGCCGGTGGAGCTGCGCTACAACCGGGCGATGTCGCTGCTGGGCATCGACCCGTCGATGCTTTCGCAGGAGGCGGGGCACGCGTGAAGGCCCCTGCCCGCAAGGACAGGAGAGCCCGTCCGTGACCGCAGCGGCCCGAGCGCCCCAGTCGTTGATGGCCTTCGATTTCGGGCTGCGCCGCACCGGCGTGGCCACCGGCCAGCGCCTGCTCGGCCTGGCCCGGCCGCTGACCACCGTGACTGCAGAAGGCGACGCCCGCTTCGAGCGCATCGCCGCGCTGGTGCGCGAGTGGCAGCCCGACGCCCTGGTGGTGGGTGTGCCGCGCCACCCGGACGGTGCCGAACATGAGAACACCCAGCGCGCCCGGCGCTTCGCCCGCCAGCTGCACGGCCGCCTGCGCCTGCCGGTGTACGAGGTCGACGAGCGCTACAGCACGGTCGAAGTCCGGGCCAGTGGCCTGGTGCGTGATGTGGACGCCGCCGCCGCCGCGCTGATCCTGGAACAGTATTTCCGCGAGGCCGAGGCCGCCGAGCGCGCCCCGACCCCGCCCCACACCCTGGAAGGAGCCCCATGAGTGCCCTGCAACTGGATGCCGAAGCGCTCTACGGCGAACTGCTGGCCGGCGTGCGCCGGCTGCTGCAACCCGACTGCGCCCTGGTGGGCGTGTGGTCCGGTGGCGCCTGGCTGGCCGAGCGGCTGCAACGCGACCTCGGCCTGAGCGGCAAACACGGCGTGATCTCCAGCGCCCTGCACCGCGACGACTTCGGCTCGCGCGGCCTGGCCTCCGGCCACGACGCCACCTCGCTGCCCTTTGCGGTGGACGGCCGGCCGATCCTGCTGATCGACGACGTGCTGTTCACCGGCCGCACCATCCGCGCGGTGATCAACGAACTCTACGACTTCGGCCGCCCGGCCAGCGTGCGACTGGCGGTGCTGGTGGACCGCGGCGGGCGCGAGCTTCCGATCGAGGCGGCCTTCGCGGCCTCGCGCATCGCACTGCCGGCTTCGCAGCGGCTGTCGTTGACCCGTGACGACGCAGGTGCCTTCACCTTCGCGGTCGAGGAGGCCGGCTGATGCTGTCCAGGCGCAACCCCCAGCTCAACCGCAATGGCGAGCTGATCCACCTGCTGTCCATCGAAGGCCTGCCGCGCGACATCGTCACGCTCATCCTCGACACCGCCGGCACCTTCCTCTCGGTCAATGACCGCGAGGTCAAGAAGGTGCCGCTGCTGCGCGGCAAGAGCGTGTTCAACCTGTTCTTCGAGAACAGCACCCGCACGCGCACCACCTTCGAGATCGCCGCCAAGCGGCTCTCGGCCGACGTGATCAACCTGGACATCGCCAAGTCCAGCGCCAGCAAGGGCGAGAGCCTGCTCGACACCATCGCCAACCTGTCGGCCATGCACGCCGACATGTTCGTGGTGCGGCACAGCGAGTCCGGCGCGCCCTACCTGATTGCCCGGCACTGCGCCCCGCATGTGCACGTGGTCAACGCCGGCGACGGCCGCCATGCGCACCCCACGCAGGGCCTGCTGGACATGTACACGATCCGGCACTTCAAGAAGGACTTCACCCAGCTGAGCGTGGCCATCGTCGGCGACATCGTGCACTCGCGCGTGGCGCGCAGCGACATCCATGCGCTGACCACGCTGGGCGTGCCCGACATCCGCGCGGTCGGTCCCAAGACCCTGGTGCCGGGCGACCTGCGCGAGCTGGGCGTGCGGGTCTGCCACGACATGGCCGAGGGCATCCGCGGCGCCGACGTGATCATCATGCTGCGCCTGCAGAACGAGCGCATGAGCGGCGCAATGCTGCCCAGCGCGGGCGAGTTCTTCAAGACCTTCGGCCTCACCCAGGCCAAGCTGGCGCTGGCCAAGCCGGACGCCATCGTGATGCACCCGGGGCCGATCAACCGCGGCGTCGAGATCGACTCCAGCGTCGCCGACGGCAGCCACAGCGTGATCCTGCCGCAGGTCACCTTCGGCATCGCGGTGCGCATGGCGGTGATGTCGATCATCGCGGGGAACGAAGCATGAACCCCCAAGCTCACATTCGTTCACTGCCCCCCGAGGGGGCGTCCGGCCCCCTTGAGGCGGCTCGACGGAGGCCGGCATGAAGATCCTGATCAAGAACGGCCGCGTGGTCGATCCGGCTTCGGGCCGCGACGAACGCGCCGACATCGCCATCGCCGCGGGCCGCATCCTGACCATCGGCGCAGTCAGCTCCGACTTCCACGCCAACCGGGTGATCGACGCCAGCGGCTGCGTGGTGGCGCCCGGTCTGGTCGACCTCGCTGCGCGCCTGCGCGAGCCCGGCCACGAACACGAGGGCATGCTCGAATCCGAGCTGAACGCCGCCGCAGCCGGGGGCGTGACCAGCCTGGTCTGCCCGCCCGACACCGACCCCACCCTCGACGAGCCCGGCCTGGTCGAGATGCTCAAGTTCCGCGCCCGCAAGCTCAGCCTGTGCCGGCTCTTCCCGCTGGGGGCGCTCACCCGCGGCCTGAAGGGCGAAACGCTGACCGAGATGGTCGAGCTCACCGAGTCCGGTTGCGTGGGCTTCTCGCAGGCCGAGGTGGCGGTGCAGGACACCCAGGTGCTCATGCGTGCGCTGCAGTACGCCGCCACCCACGGTTACGCCGTCTGGCTGCGCCCGCAGGACGGCTCACTGGGCCGCGGTGTGGCCGCCAGCGGTGCGGTTGCCACCCGGCTGGGCCTGTCGGGCGTGCCGGTGGCGGCCGAAACCCTGGCGCTGCACACCCTGTTCGAGCTGATGCGTGCCACCGGCGCACGGGTGCACCTGTGCCGGCTGTCGAGTGCGGCTGGCGTTGAGCTGCTGCGCCAGGCCCGCCGCGAGGGCCTGCCGGTCACGGCCGACGTGAGCATCAACTCGCTGCACCTCACCGATGTGGACATCGGCTACTTCAACTCCTCGATGCGCCTGACGCCGCCGCTGCGCCAGGGCCGGGACCGCGACGCGCTGCGCGCCGCCCTGGCCGACGGCACGCTGGACTGCCTGGTGTCCGACCACACGCCGGTCGAGCAGGACGCCAAGATGCTGCCCTTCGGCGAGGCCGAGCCCGGCGCCACCGGGCTGGAGCTGCTGCTCAGCCTGGCACTCAAGTGGGGCGAGCAGCAGGGCTTGGGCCTGCTGCCCACCCTGGCGCGCGTGACCAGCGACCCGGTGCGGGTGCTGGGCGATGCGCTGGGCTCGCTGACCTCCAGCGCCGGCCGGCTGGTGGAGGGCGGCGTGGCCGACGTCTGCGTTTTCGACCCCACCATCACCTGGACGGTCACGCCCGCCGTGCTGCGCAGCCAGGGCAAACACACCCCCTTCACCTTCGAGGACACCGGCATGGCCCTGCCCGGGCGCGTGCGCGCCACGCTGGTGGCCGGCACGGTGGCCTACGAGGCCGGCCGGTGAGCGGCGCACGCTCGCAGCCGGCCTGAACCCCATGCTGGTTTCCTTGCGGGGCGCCTGGCGCCTGTTCCGGCTGGTCGTGCATGTGCTGCACGGCATCTGGGTGGCCGCGCGCGAGTTCGGCGCCGCCACCGAGGCGCAGCGCTGCGCCCACATCCAGTGGTGGTCGGCCAAGCTGCTGCGGCTGCTGGGCATCGCACTGAAGGTCGAGGGCCGCTTTGCCAACGGGCCGCAGCTGCTGGTGTCCAACCACGTGTCCTGGCTGGACATCACCGCGGTGCATGCGGTGTGCCCGCAGGCGCGCTTTGTCTCCAAGTCCGATGTGCGCGGCTGGCCGGTGCTGGGCTGGCTGGTCGGCAAGGCCGGCACCCTCTTCATCGAGCGCGAGAACAAGCGCGACGCGCTGCGGGTGGTGCACCAGATGGCCGAGGCGCTGCGCCAGGGCGACACTGTGGCGGTCTTCCCGGAAGGCACCACCGGCGACGGCCAGGGCCTGCTGCCCTTCCACGCCAACCTGCTGCAGGCGGCGGTGGCCACCGGCACGGTGACCCAGCCGCTGGCGCTGCGCTACACCGAACCCGGCCATGCCGTGAGCCCTGCGGCAATGTGGGTGGGTGACACCACGCTGGTGCAGAGCCTGTGGCGCATCGTCACCACGCCCGGGATTGCGGTGCAGGTGCAGGTGCTGGCGCCGCAGGACCCGGCCGGGCTGGAGCGCCGCGCGCTGGCCGCGCTGCTGAGCCGGCGCATCGCCAACGCACTGGGGTAACGCACTGGGGTAACGCACTGGGGTCAGGCGCCGGGGTCAGGCCCTGGGCGCACAATCCCCAGCGTCAACCTCCCACCAAAACCACTGCCGCGCCATGCTTTACAAGTTCAAGTCCAAGGCCGCCGCCGACCTCATCATGACCGAGCCGGTGGGCGACCGCCTCCTGCGGCTGATCGGCCGCGAACCGGCCCCCCAAGGCATCCTGCTGGTGGCCGACATGCCCGCTGCGCTCGATGCGCTGCATGCCGCCATCGAGGCCGATGAGGCGATCCGCCGTGCGGCGGCCGAGAGCGATGACGGCGCCGTGCAGGCCGAAGCCGCCGGGCGCGACCGCATCAGCCTGCGCCAGCGCGCCTGGCCCTTCGTCGAGATGGTCAAGCGCGCCCAGGCCGGCAGGGCCGACATCGTCTGGGGCGTCTGAGCCGATGCCCTACAGCCGGATGACCCGCATCCTGGCGATCCGCCACGGCGAAACCGCCTGGAACGTCGACACCCGCATCCAGGGCCAGCTCGACGTCGGCCTGAACGAAGTCGGCCGCCGCCAGGCTGAACTGGCCGCTCGCCACCTGGCCGACGAGGACCTCGCCGCCGTCTACAGCTCCGACCTGCAGCGCGCCCAAGACACCGCGCAAGCGTTGGCACGGGCGCAGCGCAGCGGGCTCGTGGTGCAGGCCGACACCGGGCTGCGCGAACGGCGCTTCGGCGTGTTCGAAGGTAAGACGTTTGCGGAGATCGACGCCGAACACCCCGAGCTTGCGCTGCGCTGGAAGCGCCGCGAGCCGGACTTTGGCGCCCCCGGCGGCGAGACGCTGGCCGAGTTCTACGCGCGCTGCGTGGCCACCGCCACCCGGCTGGCCGCCGCGCATGCCGGGCAGACCATCGCCCTGGTCACCCACGGCGGCGTGCTGGACTGCCTGTACCGCGCCGCCACCCGCGTGGAGCTGAACGCGCCGCGCACCTGGCAGATCGGCAACACCAGCATCAACCGCCTGCTGTGGACGGACGACGGCTTCACCCTGGTGGGCTGGGGTGACACCCAGCACCTGGATCTGCTGGAGCAGGTGGACGCGGTGCTGGATGAAACCAGCGACGGCGGCCGCGCCGGCTGAACCGACCCCACCCCAACCGACCCACCGCGGTCCGAAAGAAAAAGGGGCTGCGCGGCCCACGCCGCACAGCCCCAACCCTGCCACCCGAGGAGAACGGGGGAGACGGGAGAAAGCTCAGCGCACCTTGCCGGCCTTCCAGGCGTTCAGCAGGGCGTCGTAGGCGATGGTTTCACCCTTGGGCTTCTCGTTGGCCAGCTTGGCCCACGGGGCACCCTTGTCGGACAGCCACTTCTTCGGGTCTTCCTTCTTGTTCAGCTTGGGCGCGCAGGTGGCCATGCCGGCGCGTTCCAGGCGGGCCAGCACCTGGTCCATCTCCTCGGCCAGGTTGTCCATCGCCTGCTGCGGGGTCTTCTCGCCAGTCACGGCCACGGCCACGTTTTTCCACCACAGCTGGGCCAGCTTGGGGTAGTCGGGCACGTTGGTGCCGGTGGGCGTCCAGGCCACACGCGCGGGGCTGCGGTAGAACTCCACCAGGCCGCCCAGCTTGGGCGCCATGTCCGTCATCGTCTTGCTCTGGATGTCCGACTCGCGGATCGGCGTCAGGCCGACCACGGTCTTCTTCAGGCTGACCGACTTGGCGGTGACGAACTGGGCGTACAGCCAGGCCGCTGCCGTGCGGTTGGCGTCATGGCCCTTGAAGAAGGTCCAGGAGCCCACGTCCTGGTAGCCGTTCTGCATGCCGCCCTTCCAGTACGGGCCGTTCGGGCCGGGCGCCATGCGCCACTTCGGCGTGCCGTCGGCGTTGACCACCGGCAGGCCCGGCTTGGTCATGTCGGCGGTGAAGGCGGTGTACCAGAAGATCTGCTGCGCGATCTGGCCCTGCGCGGGCACCGGGCCGGCTTCGCCGAAGGTCATGCCGGTGGCTTCCTTCGGGGCGTACTTCTTCATCCAGTCCACGTACTTGGTCAGCGCGTAGACGGCCGCGGGCGAGTTGGTGGCACCGCCGCGCGAGACCGAGGCCCCCACCGGAGCGCACTTCTTGTCGTCCACGCGGATGCCCCACTCGTCCACCGGCACGCCGTTCGGGATGCCCTTGTCCGCGGTGCCGGCCATCGACAGCCAGGCGTCGGTGAAGCGCCAGCCCAGCGACGGGTCCTTCTTGCCGTAGTCCATGTGGCCGTAGATGGGCTTGCCGTCGATGTTCTTCACGTCGTTGGTGAAGAACTCGGCGATGTCCTCGTAGGCACTCCAGTTCAGCGGCACGCCCAGGTCATAGCCGTACTTGGCCTTGAACTTGTCCTTCAGGTCCTGGCGGGCGAACAGGTCGGCGCGGAACCAGTACAGGTTGGCGAACTGCTGGTCGGGCAGCTGGTAGAGCTTGCCGTCCGTTGCGGTGGTGAAGCTGGTGCCGATGAAGTCCTTGATGTCCAGCCCGGGGTTGGTGAACTCCTTGCCCGCACCGGCCATGTAGTCGGTGAGGTTCATGATCTTGCCGTAGCGCCAGTGCGTGCCGATCAGGTCGGAGTCGCTGATCCAGCCGTCGTAGATCGACTTGCCCGACTGCATCGAGGTCTGCAGCTTCTCGACCACGTCGCCTTCCTGGATCAGGTCGTGCTTGACGGTGATGCCGGTGATCTCCGTGAAGGCCTTGGCCAGCGTCTTGGCCTCGTACTCATGGGTGGTGATGGTCTCGGAGACGACGTTGATCTCCTTGACCCCCTTGGCCTGCAGCTTCTTGGCGGCGTCGATGAACCATTTCATCTCGGCCATCTGGGCGTCCTTGTTCAGCGTGCTGGGCTGGAACTCGGCATCGACCCACTTCTTGGCCTCGGCCTCGCCGGCCCAACTGTGGCCGGCCACCGCGAACATCGCGGCCACGGCCAATGCGGTGTAGCGCACCTTCATCGCTCATCTCCTCGTTATCGCCCCCGTTGGCACTGAGGAACCACGGCCAGCGGGGGCGCCCGGCCGGATTCTGGAGAACACTGTCGGCAGCCTGGTGGCCGGGCGTTTCAGCCCTTCCTCATGATCAGCACCAGCACCGCCATGCTGAGCAGGAAGCTGATCCACACGCTGGGCTCGGCCTCCAGCGCCAGCCACTCGGCCAGCTTGCCGGCGATGCCGACGAAGCCCAGGTTGATGTACGCGGCCGTCAGCAGGCCGATGAAGAGCCGGTCACCACGGGTGGTGGCGATCGGCAGGAAACCCTTGCGCAGCACCGTGGGCGACTTGATCTCCCAGACCGTCATGCCCACCAGCATCAGCACGATGCAGCTGAAGAACACCGCCACGGGCGTGGTCCACACCATCCAATCGAACATCTCGGCGGCTCCTTACACGCGGCCCATCGCGAAACCCTTCGCGATGTAGTGGCGCACAAACCAGATCACGATCGCGCCGGGCACGATGGTCAACGTGCCGGCAGCCGCCAGCGTGGCCCAGTCCATGCCGGAGGCCGAAACCGTGCGGGTCATCGTCGCGACGATGGGCTTGGCGTTCACGCTGGTCAACGTGCGCGCCAGCAGCAGCTCCACCCAGCTGAACATGAAGCAGAAGAAGGCCGCCACGCCCACCCCCGCCTTGATCAGCGGCAGGAAGATGGTCAGGAAGAAGCGCGGGAAGCTGTAGCCGTCGATGTAGGCCGTCTCGTCGATCTCGCGCGGGATGCCGGACATGAAGCCCTCCAGGATCCACACCGCCAGCGGCACGTTGAACAGCAGGTGCGCCAGTGCCACCGCGAGGTGCGTGTCCATCAGCCCCACCGTGGTGTAGAGCTGAAAGAAGGGCAGCAGGAACACCGCCGGCGGTGTCATGCGGTTGGTCAGCAGCCAGAAGAAGACGTGCTTGTCGCCCAGGAAGCTGTAGCGGCTGAAGGCATAGGCCGCCGGCAGCGCCACCGTCAGCGAGATGACCATGTTGATGGCCACGTAGATCAGGCTGTTGATGTAGCCCGAGTACCAGCTCGCGTCGGTGAAGATGGTGCGGTAACTGGCCCAGCTGACATGCGCCGGCCAGAGGCTGAAGCTGGCGAGGATCTCCTCATTGGTCTTCAGGCTCATGTTGACCATCCAGTAGATGGGCAGCAGGGCAAAGACGAGGTAGGCGATCAGGAACAGGTTGCGTTTCTGGAAGCCTGGCTTAGTCATGGCCGCCCTCCTTCTCGGATTGGCCCAGGCGCTGCATCCAGTTGTAGAGGATGAAGCACAGCAGCAGGATGATGAGGAAATAGATCAGCGAGAAGGCCGCCGCGGGGCCGAGGTCGAACTGGCCGACCGCCTTCTGCGTCAGGTACTGCGACAGGAAGGTGGTGGCGTTGCCGGGCCCGCCGCCGGTGAGCACGAAGGGCTCGGTGTAGATCATGAAGCTGTCCATGAAGCGCAGCAGCACCGCGATCATCAGCACGCCGCGCATCTTGGGCAGCTGGATGTAGCGGAACACCGCGAGCTTGCTGGCGCCGTCGATGCGCGCGGCCTGGTAATACGCGTCCGGGATGCTGCGCAGGCCGGCGTAGGCCAGCAGCGCCACCAGCGGCGTCCAGTGCCACACGTCCATCAGCAGCACGGTCAGCCAGGCGTGGGTGGCGTCGCCGGTGTAGCTGTAGTCGATGCCCAGCGCCTGCAGGCCGTGGCCCATCAGGCCGATGTCGGCGCGGCCGAAGATCTGCCAGATCGTGCCGACCACGTTCCAGGGGATCAGCAGCGACAGCGAGACGATCACCAGCGTGGCCGAGGCCTTCCAGCCGGTGGCCGGCATCGACAGCGCCAGCGCGATGCCCAGCGGAATCTCCACCAGCAGCACCGCCAGCGAGAACTTCAGCTGGTTCCACAGCGCGGCGTGCAGGTCCTCGTCGCGCATCACCTGCACGAACCACTCGGTGCCGACGAAGACGCGCCGCTCCGGGTCGATGATGTCCTGCACCGAGTAGTTCACCACCGTCATCAGCGGCAGGATGGCCGAGAAGGCCACGCAGATGAACACCGGCAGGATCAGGAACCAGGCCTTCTGGTTCACAGGCTTGTTCTGGACACTCATGCCACGAGTTCCTCGTTCTTGTAGAAGCAGGTGTGGCTGCCCAGCACCTGCAAGCCCACGGCCGCGCCGACGGCGGGGCGCTCGGCCTCCGGCGACAGGCGCGCCTTCAGCGTCTGGCCGGCCACGTCCAGCGTGACCAGGAAGTAGGTGCCGATGTCCTGCACCTGCCGCACGCTGCCGGGCAGGGCGCCGTCGCGGCCGGGCTCGGTCAGCGCCAGGTACTCGGGGCGGATGCCCAGGCGCAGCGCCCCCTCGGGCAGCGCACGCGGCGCCGGCACCGAGAGCGCGCCGATGTGCAGCGCGCCGCCACCAGCCTGGGCCTCCAGCAGGTTCATGCCCGGCGAGCCGATGAAGTGGCCGACGAAGGTGTGCGCCGGCCGCTCGAACAGCGCATCGGGCGTGCCCATCTGCACCACCTTGCCGCGCGTCATCACCACCACCTGGTCGGCAAACGTCAGCGCCTCCACCTGGTCGTGTGTGACGTAGATCAGCGTGAGCTTGAGCTCGTGGTGAATCTGCTTGAGCTTGCGGCGCAGCTGCCACTTCAGGTGCGGGTCGATCACCGTCAGCGGCTCGTCGAAGAGCACCGCCGACACGTCCGGGCGCACCAGGCCGCGGCCCAGCGAGATCTTCTGCTTCTGGTCGGCCGACAGTCCTGCGGCACGCTGGTCGAGCTGGTGGCTCATCTCCAGCATCTCGGCGATCTGGCCGACGCGCTGGCGGATGGTCGCCTCCGGTACCTTGCGGTTCTTCAGCGGGAAGGCCAGGTTCTGCGCCACCGTCATGGTGTCGTAGATCACCGGGAACTGGAACACCTGGGCGATGTTGCGCTCCTGCGGCGTGGCGCGCGTCATGTCCTGGCCGTCGAAGCGCACCGTGCCCTGCGAGGGCACCAGCAGGCCGGACATGATGTTGAGCATCGTCGTCTTGCCACAGCCCGAGGGGCCCAGCAGCGCATAGGCGCCGCCGTCCTCGAAGGTCATCTTCAGCGGCAGCAGCGCGTAGTCGCTGTCCTGAGCCGGGTTGGGCTTGTACGAGTGCGCGAGGTCGAGGTCGATGCGGGCCATCGCTCAGGTTCTCCGTTGGGGCGCGACGAGCAGCGCCCCCGTTGCATCGAAGGCATAGACCTGCGTCGGGCTGACGTGCAGCGTCAGCGCGGCCCCCAGGTCGAACTCGTGCACACCGGTGAGCTGGGCGACCAGCTCGCCCACCGCGGTGTGGACGTGCACGAAAGTGTCGGAGCCGGAGATCTCCGCCAGCTCCACCCGGCCGGGCAGGGCCACATCGCCCGGGCGTGGCTGCACCCGCAGCGCGCTGGCGCGGATGCCCAGGGTCAGCGCCCGGGTGGCTTCGCGCGGCAGGTCCACCGCGATGAGCTCGCCATGGTTCAGCCGGGCGCCGCCCTCGGCCACCTCGGCGGCCAGCAGGTTCATCGGCGGGTCGCTGAAGGCCTTGGCCACGCGCAGCGACACCGGGCGGTGGAACACCTCCGCCGTCGGGCCGTACTGCAGCAGCTCGCCCGCGTCCATCACCGCGGTCCAGCCGCCCAGCAGCAGCGCCTCGGAGGGCTCGGTGGTGGCGTAGATCACGGTGGCGTCACCGGCGGCGAAGAGCGCGCAGAGCTCTTCGCGCAGTTCCTCGCGCAGCTTGTAGTCCAGGTTGACCAGCGGCTCGTCCAGCAGCATCAGCGGAGCGTTCTTGGCGAGTGCACGCGCCAGCGCCACCCGCTGCTGCTGGCCGCCGGAGAGTTCGGCCGGCAGGCGGTCGAGGAAGACCTCGATGTGCAGCTTGGCCGCCAGCTCGCGCACGCGGCGGTCGATCTCCGCCTTGGGCCGCCCGCCCAGCTTCAGCGGCGAGGCGATGTTGTCGTACACCGTCATCGAGGGGTAGTTGATGAACTGCTGGTAGACCATCGCGACGTTGCGCTCGCGCACCGGCGTGCCGGTGACGTCGTGGCCGTCGACCAGCACGCTGCCGCTGCTGGGCACGTCCAGCCCGGCCATCAGGCGCATCAGCGTGGTCTTGCCGGCCTGGGTGGCACCCAGCAGCACCGTCACGGCGCCGGGGGTGGGAGCCAGGCTCATGTCATACAGCCAGGTCTGCGCGCCGACGCGCTGGCTGATGCCGGACAGCGTCAGTTGCATGAGGTCTCGCTCCGAGGTTCTGAAGTGTCTGAAGTAGGGGCGTTCATCGGGGGGACGGACAGGGGATGGGCGGCCAGCCAGTCGGCCACCTGTTGTCGTTCGGCGGCGCTGTAGTGCAGGCCGAGCTTGCTGCGCCGCCACAGCAGGTCGTCGGCGCAGGTCACCCACTCCTCGCGCTGGAGGTAGCGGATCTCCGCCTCGTGCAGGCCGGGCGCCACTTCGGCCCCCAGGTCGGCCAGGGACTCGGCCCGGCCCAGCACCCGGTCGATGCGCGCGCCATACGCCCGCGCCAGTCGCCGCGCCAGCGCCAGCGGCAGCCAGCCGTGGCGCGAGCGCAGCGTGCTGACGAAGCGCTCGAAGTCGGTGTCCGGCCGCCGTGGCGTGCCGATCCAGGCCCGCAGGTCGCCGCCGGGCAGCGGAGCAGGCTCGGTCCAGGCCGGGCGGGCCTCGCCGAGCAGGCGGCCCACCTCGTCGGCGGCGTCCTCGGCCAGCTTGCGGAAGGTGGTGATCTTGCCGCCCCACACCGTCAGCAGCGGCGCGGCGGCGCCGACACCGCCGTCGAACTCCAGCAGGTAGTCGCGGGTGACGGCCGAGGCGTCGCCCGATGCGTCGTCCAGCAGCGGCCGCACGCCGGAGTAGGCCCACACCACATCGGCCGGCACCACAGGCCGGGCGAAGTAGCGGCTGGCCTGCTCGCACAGGTAGGCGGTCTCGTCGGCATCGATGCGGGCGGCGTCGGGCGCGCCCTGGATTTCGACATCGGTGGTGCCGATCAGCGTGAAATCGCCCTCGTAGGGGATGGCGAAGATGATGCGCTTGTCGGGGTTCTGGAAGATGTAGGCATGGTCGTGGTCGAACAGCTTCTTGACCACGATGTGGCTGCCCTTGACGAGGCGCAGCGACCGGGCGCTGGTCTGGCCGGCACGCTCGCGCAGGAACTCGCCGGTCCACGGCCCGGCGGCATTGACCAGGGCGCGGGCCTGCACCTGCAGCGGCGCGCCGCCGGCGGGCTTCAGCGTGGCCTGCCAGCCCTTCGCGGTGCGGCGGGCCGATTCACAGCGAGTTTGGGTGAGGATGGTGGCGCCGCGGGCTTGCGCGTCCAGCGCGTTCAGCACCACCAGGCGGGCATCGTCCACCCAGCCGTCGCTGTAGACGAAGCCGCGGGTGTAGCCGGGCTTCAGCGGCGCGCCGGTGGCGTGGCTGCGCAGCGCCACCGTGCCGCTGGCCGGCAGCCATTCGCGCTTGGCCAGGTGGTCGTACAGGAACAGGCCGATGCGCACCATCCACACCGGGCGCATCGACGGATCGTGCGGCATCACGAAGCGCAGCGGCCACATGATGTGCGGCGCGCTCTTGAGCAGCAGCTCGCGCTCGGCCAGCGCCTTCTTCACCAGGCTGAACTCGTAGTACTCCAGGTAGCGCAGGCCACCGTGGATCAGCTTGGTGGACGACGACGAGGTGTGGCGCGCCAGGTCGTCCTGCTCGCACAGCAGCACGGTCAGGCCACGGCCGGCCAGGTCGCGGGCGATGCCGCAGCCGTTGATGCCGCCGCCGACGATCAGCACGTCGCACGAGACCGGGCCAGCCGCGCCGCTCACGGTTGTGCTCCCTGCAGACGGCATGGCCGGCAACGCAGCAGTGCGGAATCAGCAGCCGCAAGGACTGGTCCGTGGAAGTTGGGCATGTGGATGGCCTCGGCGGGGCCGCATGCACGCGGGGCCCGTCGCATTTGTTCGTTCAAGTTCGTTTTGTAGCCGAGACGCGCCCCAGCCACAAGCAGGATTTTCCCATCCGCGGCCGGTATCCGCAGGCCAGCACGCCAAATTCGAACACAAACGAAAAACCCTAGGGAAAACGCTCGCTGGAAACGAACATGATCGCTGAATAATTCAAGCGCACCGACGTGTCCGCCGCCCGCAAGGCCACCCTGGACACCGTCGGGCACGCCAGCAGACCGGGCCGGTCCACAAGACCGCCCGCGCCGGCGACCCGGGACCCGCGCCGGCAGCCGCCGCCGCCTGCGGTCCGCCAGGCCCGACACCCGTGCCCCAGCCGTCCTGCGGGCCGACCCAACCCCTGCAACCTCCCAGAGGAACCTCCCATGCCCTCCCTGATGAAACCTGTCCGCCTGCGCCTCGCAGCCCTGCTGGCCGCCGCCACCCTGGGCGGCTCGGCGCTGGCTGCCGACGTGGAGCTGCTGCCCGCCGGCCTGCTCACGCCCACCACCAAGGAGATGACCAAGGCCAACCAGTACAAGAAGGCCGGACCCTGGCGCATCGGCGTGTCGTTCGGCGGGGTGGGCAACACCTGGATCGTGCAGATGATCCAGGAGATGAAGCATGCCGCCGCGCAGGACAAGAGCATCGGCGAGTTCATCTTCGTCGAGGCGAACTGGCAGGCGGCCAAGCAGGTGGCCGACGTGGAAGACCTGCTGGCCAAAAAGGTCGACGCCATCATCATCGGGCCGATCTCGTCGGCCACCGGCGCGCCGCTGGCCGCCAAGGCGGCCAAGACCGGCATCCCGGTGGTGGTGTTCGGCGCCTTCGGCAAGTCGGTGGAGTCGGCGGTCGAGATCATGGGCGGCGGCGAGGTGTTCGGCCGCCAGGGTGGCGAGTACCTGCGCAAGGAGCTCAACGGCAAGGGCAACCT
This sequence comes from Burkholderiales bacterium, assembly GCA_016703325.1. Taxonomy (GTDB): domain Bacteria; phylum Pseudomonadota; class Gammaproteobacteria; order Burkholderiales; family Burkholderiaceae_C; genus Sphaerotilus. The sequence goes on from JADJCH010000063.1 coordinate 302,899, forward strand.
CTGGGCCTTCCGCGGCGTGGCCGGCGTGGAAGAAGAGCAGCTGCGCTACAACGGCTTCAAGAAGGCCATCGAAGGCTCCAGCCTGAAGATCACGCAGGAGGTCTTCGGCGACTGGAACTACGCCAAGAGCAAGCAGCTGTGCGAGAACCTGGTGCTCTCGGGCAACAGCCCCGACGGCATCTGGTTCTCGGGCGCCGAAATGACCCGCGCCTGCATCGACGTGTTCAAGGAAAGCGGCAAGCCGCTGGTGCCGATGACCGGCGAGGGCAACAACGGCTTCCTGCGCGTGTGGAAGGCCACCGGCGTCAAGAGCGTGGCCCCGCAGTTCACGCCCGGCCTGGGCGCTGCCGTGGTGCGCGCCTCGGCCGCCCTGCTGGCGGGCAAGCCGCTGTACCGCTCGTACTTCTCGTCGCCGCCGGCCATCACCCAGACCGACCTGGGCAAGTTCTTCCGGGATGACCTGAACGACGCCTACTGGGTGCCCAGCACCCTGCCGGACGCCAAGCTGAAGGAACTGTTCAAGCGCTGATGCTGCAGGCGGCCCGCACGATGCCCGACACCCTCGCCCACCCGGCGGCTGCCGATGCCCGGCCCGATCTGATCGTGGTGCAGGGTGTCAGCAAGCGCTTCGGCTCCACCGCCGCGCTGCAGGACGTGAGCCTGCGCGGCCGGGCCGGCTCCATCCATGCCATCACCGGCGAGAACGGTGCCGGCAAGTCCACCCTGATGAAGCTGCTGGCCGGCGTGCACCAGCCGGATGCGGGCGAGATCCGCATGGCCGGGCAGCGGCTGCAGCTGCGCAGCCCGGCCGCCGCGCGGGCGGCCGGCATCTCCACGGTGTTCCAGGAACTGACCGTGCTGCCCAACCTGACGGTGGCCGAGAACCTGGTGCTGGGCCGCGAGCCGCGCCGCGCCGGCCTGCTGGACCATGCCGCGATCCATGCGGAGGCGCAGGCCGTGCTGTCGCGCATCGGCATCACGCTGGATCCGCAGCGCAGCGGTGCCAGCCTCACCGTCGGCGAGCAGCAATTGGTGGAGATCGCCAAGGGCGTGAGCACCGATGCGCAGGTCTTCATCTTCGACGAACCGACCGCGCCGCTGAACCGCGCCGAGGTCGACAAGCTGGAGCAGCTGCTGCATGCGCTGAAGGCGCAGGACAAGCTGGTGTTCTACATCAGCCACCGGCTCGACGAGATCTTCCGCCTGTGCGACACGGTGAGCGTGCTCAAGGACGGCCGCTGGGTGGCCACCGAGCCGATCGGCGCGCTCACGTCCGAGCGGCTGATCACGCTGATGGTGGGCCGGGAGCTGCAGGCCCTGTTTCCACCACGCGCCAGCACGCCGCCGGGCGTGGCGGCGCTGGATGTGCGCAGCCTGACGCCGCTGGCCGGTGGTGCCAGCGCACGGCTGCAGCTGCGCCGCGGCGAGATCATCGGCCTGGGCGGCCTGGAAGGCCAGGGGCAGCGCGAGATCGTGCGGGCCCTGGCCGGCGCCCTGCCGCCGGCCGCCTGCGATGTGCAGCGGCTGGGCCGCGACGGCCAGCCGCAGGCCTACGACCCGCGCCAGGGCGTGGCCCATGTGGTGGCGCTGGGCATCGGCCTGGTGCCCGAAGACCGCAAGCTCGAAGGCCTGTACCTCGACCTGCCGATCGCCGACAACATCTGGCTGGGCCTGTTGCGCGGCCTGGGCCTGGTGCGGCGGGCGCCGCGCCAGCGCGCGGTCGTCACCGACCTGGCCAAGCAACTGCAGCTGCGTGCCGGCAGCCTGACCCAGGATGTGGGCGACCTGTCGGGCGGCAACCAGCAGAAGGTGATGATCGGCCGCTGGCTGGCGGCCGGCGTGGACACCCTGCTGGTCGAGCAGCCCACCCGCGGCGTGGACGTGGGCGCCAAGGCCGAGATCTATGGCCTGCTGCGCGCCTTCGTGGCCGAGGGCGGCGCGGTGCTGGCGCTGTCGTCCGACCTGCCGGAGCTGATCGGTCTGTGCGACCGCATCCTGGTGGTGCGGGGCGGCCGGGTGGTGGGCGATGTGCCGGCTGCCGAGGCCACCGAAGAAGGCCTGCTGGCGCTGGCCCTGGTGGATGCGCCGGCCAGCGCGCCCGGGGTGCCGGCATGACCGCGCTGCGCTCGGGCATCCGCCGCACCACGCTGGCCCTGCCGGTGGTGCTGTTTGCCCTGCTGGCGCTGGCCGCACCGGGCTTCCTGGCGCCGCAGAACCTGGCCAACATCATCGGCCAGATCACCGCCCTGCTGATCGTCAGCCTGGGCCAGATGCTGGTGGCCCTGGTGGCGGGCATCGACCTGTCGGTGGGCAGCGTGATGAGCCTGGCCGGCAGCCTGGTGGCCACCCAGAGCGATCCGATGCTGGGCATCGGCCTGGCGTTGCTGCTGGGGCTGCTGGTGGGCGTGGTCAACGGCCTGGGCGTGGCGGTGGCGGGCATCCACCCGCTGATCATGACCCTGGCCACCGCCACCTTCCTGCAGGGCCTGGCCTACCTGGTGCTGCCGATCCCCGGCGGCGAGGTGCCGGCCAGCCTGCGCAGCCTGGTCAACGGCACGCTCTGGGGCGTGCCGCAGCCGCTGCTGTGGTGCGCGCTGTGCGCCGGCGCGGTGGCCCTGCTGCTGCACCACACCCGCCTGGGCCTGCACCTGTTCGCGGTGGGCGCGCAGGCGCGCAGCGCCCAGCTCAACGGTGTGCCGGTGGTGGCGGTGACGGTGTCGGCCTACGTGGCCTGCAGCCTGCTGGCGGTGGTGGCCGGCATCTACCTGGCCGCCCGCGTGGCCTCGGGCGACCCGACCATGGGCGCCAGCTTCGGACTGGAATCGGTGACCGCCGTGGCCCTGGGTGGCGTGCAGCTCACCGGTGGCGTGGGCAGCGTGCTGGGCGTGGTCACCGGCGCGCTGAGCCTGGGCCTGATGACCAACGGCATCAACCTGTTCGGCATCTCGCCGTTCCTGCGCGGCGCGCTCACCGGCGTGCTGCTGCTGGCGGCCGTGTGCGCCCAGCGCAGAAAGGTGGTGGGCCTGTGAACACCGCAACCATGCAACCGGCCAACGCGCCGGTCTGGCGCCGGCTGCTGCGGGCAGCGCTGGCGCTGCCCCCGGCCTATGCCGGCCTGCTGCTGCTGCTGCTGCTGGCGGCGGCGATGCGCCCGCAGCTGCTGTCGGCCATGCTGCTGCCGCTGATCGCCCGCCAGGCCGCTCCGCTGGGGCTGGCGGTGATTGGCCAATCCCTGGTGATGCGCGCCCGCTCCATCGACTTGTCGTCGGGCGGCGTGATCGTGGCCGTTTCCTACCTGCTGACCAGCGGCTACTTCGAGGTCTCCGATGCCACGGCAATGGGCCTGTGCGTGGCCCTGGGCCTGGTGGTGGGCGTGGTCAACGGCGTGCTGATCGTGCAGACGCGGGCCTCGTCGATGATCGTCACCCTGGCGGTGTCGATGATCCTCACCGGCATCGTGGTGGCGCTGTCGCAGTTCCGCGCCCCGGGCGATGCGCCGGAGTTCCTGCGCGAGCTGGCCCGCCTGCGCGTGGGCGGCGTGCCGCTGCCGGTGCTGGTGTGGCTGGGCGCCCTGGTGCCGGCGGCGCTGCTGCTGCGCTACAGCGCCTACGGCCGCAGCCTGGATGCGGTGGGCAGCAACCCGCAGGCCGCGGCGCTGTCGGGCCTGCCGCACCTGCGCGTGGTGTTTGCCGGCCATGTGGCCTCGGCCCTGGTGTCGGTGCTGTGCGGCTTCATCCTGGTGGGCTTCGTCGGCAAGGGCAGCATCACGCTGGGGCAGGACCTGGCGCTCAACTCGCTGGCCGCGGCCATCCTGGGCGGCGTGAACTTCGGCAGCGGCCGCGGCGGCATGGCCGGCCCGGCGGTGGCCGCGTTCATGCTGACCTTCCTGTTCAACTTCCTCACCAGCCTGGGCCTGGGCGAACCCGGCCGGCTGATGCTGCAGGGCGCCATCATCGCGGCGGCGGCCCTGGTCTACAGCCGGCGGCGCTGAGCGGGCGCCCCACCCCTGCCGCCGCCCACCCTTTCTCCACCCTGAGCAACGCACCATGACCGACGAGACCATCCTGCAGGGCGCCGAGCCCTTCTTCTTCCCCGGCAACGACATCGGCGTGCTGGTGTGCCACGGCTTCACCGGCACCACGCAGAGCATGCGGCCGCTGGGCGAAGCCCTGGCCGCAGCCGGCTACACCGTGATCGGGCCCCGCCTGGCCGGGCACGGCATCTCGCCGGCAGCCATGGCCCGCACCACCGCGGCCGACTGGATCGCCTCGGTGGACGAGGCCCTGGCCAAGCTGCGCGAGACCTGCTCGCAGATCTTCATGGTGGGCCTGTCGATGGGTGGCACGCTGACGCTGTACACCGCGGCCAAGCATGCCGACATCATCCAGGGCGCGGTGCCGATCAATGCCGCGGTGCAGCTGAACTCGGCCGACATGGCCGGCGCCGCGCTGGACGCCCACATGCCGGCCACCGTGCCCGGCATCGGCTCGGACATCAAGAAGCCGGGCGTGGTGGAGCTGGCCTACAAGGAGGTGCCGGTGCCGGCCTTCCGCCAGGCCTATGCGCTGTTCTCCGTCACCCACGACCTGCTGCCCAAGGTCACCTGCCCGGTGCTGGTCATCCAGTCGCGCGACGACCATGTGGTCGACCCCAGCAACGGCCCGCGCATCGTGCGCCGCCTGGGCAGCAGCCGCATCGACCTGCGCTGGCTGAACGATTCGTACCACGTGGCCACGCTGGACAACGACCTGCCGCTGATCTGCAGCGAAACCCTGGCCTTCATCCGCGGCATCACCGGGCGCTGACGCACGGTGCACCAGCGCAGCACACAATAGGGCGTCGCACCGCGTGGGCGCCTGCGGGCGCCGGCGCATGCACGCCGCCAGAACCCGCCGCCCGCCCTGCGATGACCTCCCTGATCCCCAACCCGCGCCAGGCCGGCATCCTCGCCACCGTGCGTGAGCTGGGCTCGGTCTCGGTCGAGGCCCTGGCCGACCGTTTCGACGTGACGCTGCAGACCGTGCGGCGTGATGTGAAGCTGCTGGCCGACGCCGGCCTGCTGGCGCGCTTCCACGGTGGTGTGCGCCTGCCGGCCAGCACCACCGAGAACATCGCCTACCGCCAGCGCCAGCGCCTGAACGAGGACGCCAAACGCGCCATCGCCCAGGCCGTGGCCGCCCAGGTGCCCGAAGGCTGCAGCCTGATCCTGAACATCGGCACCACCGCCGAGGCCATCGCCCTGGCCCTGCTGCAGCACCGCGGCCTGCGGGTGATCACCAACAACCTCAACGTCGCTGCCATCCTCAGCGATGCGCCGGGCTGCGAGGTCACCGTGGCCGGCGGCCAGGTGCGCAGCCGCGACCGCGGCATCATCGGCGAGACCACGGTCGAGTTCATCAGCCAGTTCCGCGTCGACATCGGCGTGATCGGCATCTCCGGCATCGAGTCGGACGGCAGCCTGCGCGACTTCGACGTGCGCGAGGTCAAGGTGGCGCAGGCCATCATGCGCACCAGCCGCCAGGGTCTGGCTGGCGGCCGACCACAGCAAGTTCGACCGCCCGGCCATGGTGGCCCTGGGACACCTCGAGCAGGTGCACCGGCTGTTCACCGACCAACCCCCGCCACCGCACTTCCAGGCCCTGCTCGACTCGGCCGGCGTGGCCTGCAGCCTGCCCACGGAAAGCCCCAACCCATGACCTACCTGCTCGCCCTCGACCAGGGCACCTCCAGCTCGCGCAGCATCGTGTTTGACGCCCAGGGGCATGTCGTCGCGATGGCCCAGCGCGAATTCCGCCAGATCTACCCCCAGCCCGGCTGGGTGGAGCACGACCCCGAGGAGATCTGGCAGACCCAGCTCGACACCGCGCGCGAGGCCATCGCGAAGGCGGGCCTGAGCGGCGCGGCGATCCGGCAGATCCGGGCGATCGGCATCACCAACCAGCGCGAGACCACCGTGGTGTGGAACCGCCACACGGGCCGCGCCATCCACAACGCCATCGTCTGGCAGGACCGCCGCGCCGAACCGCTGTGCGCCCAGCTGCGCGAGCAGGGCCACGCCGAGCGCATCCGCGAGGCCACCGGCCTGGTGGTCGATGCCTATTTTTCGGGCAGCAAGATCCGCTGGATCCTCGACCACGTGCCGGACGCCCGTGCGATGGCCGAACGCGGCGAACTCGCCTTCGGCACCGTGGACAGCTGGCTGCTGTGGAAGCTTTCCGGCGGCCGGGTGCACGCCACCGACGTCAGCAACGCCGCGCGCACCATGCTCTTCGACGTGCGCCGCAACACCTGGGACGAAGGCCTGCTGGCGCTGCTGGACGTGCCCGCCTCGCTGCTACCCGCGGTGCACCCGAGCAGCCACCTCTTTGCCGAGAGCGAGCCCGACCTGCTCGGGACCGCGCTGCCGATCGCGGGCATCGCTGGCGACCAGCAGAGCGCGCTGTTCGGCCAGGCCTGCTTCAAGGCCGGCCTGGCCAAGAACACCTACGGCACCGGCTGCTTCATGCTGATGCACACCGGCGGCCAGTTCCAGACCAGCCACAACGGCCTGATCACCACCAGCGCAGCGCAGGTGAACGCGACGCCCCAGTTCGCCCTGGAAGGCAGCGTCTTCATCGGCGGCGCGGTGGTGCAGTGGCTGCGCGACGGCCTGCGCGCCATCTCCGCCAGCAGCCAGGTGCAGTCCCTGGCCGAAAGCGTGCCCGATGCCGGCGGCGTGATGTTCGTGCCCGCCTTCACCGGCCTGGGCGCACCCTACTGGAACGCCGACGCCCGCGGCGCCATCGTCGGCCTGACGCGCGGCAGCACCGTCGCCCACATCGCCCGCGCCGCGCTGGAAAGCATCGCCTACCAGAGCGCCGCTCTCCTCCAGGCGATGAGCCGCGACGCGGTGGCCGCCGGCGCCGCGCCGGTCAGCGAACTGCGCGTGGACGGCGGCGCCTGCGTCAACGACCTGCTGATGCAGTTCCAGGCCGACCTGCTGGGCATCCCGGTGCTGCGACCGAAGGTCATCGAGACCACCGCTCTCGGCGCCGCCTACCTGGCCGGCCTGGCCACCGGCGTCTGCCAGACCTGGAAGAACTGTCGGCCTGTGGCAGGTCGAACGGCGTCTTCCACCCCACCCTGCGCGACCGGGCGCAGGCGCTGATGGCCGAGTGGGACCACGCGGTGCGCCAGGCCTGCGCGCCATGACGGCAGGCCGCCGCGCATGACACCGCCCCCGGCCGTTCATCTGGGTGCCCTGCGCCCGGCGCTGCAATGGCTGGCCGGCTGGTGGCAGGTCATCCACCTGGGCGCGGTGATGGGCGTGCTGGCGCTGTCGGCCAGCGGGCGACGCCAGGCCTGGGGCAGCGGCCTGGCGGGGCAGGTCTACCGCGCCAGCGGGCCGATGCTGGCCGGCTTCACCATCGCCACCGCAGTGCTCAGCCTGGTGGTGATCCGCATCGTCATCGTCACCGCGCAGAGCTACGGGCTGTCGCAGTACGCGCTGGAGATGGTGGTGCGGGTGCTGGTGCTGGAGCTGATTCCGCTGGCCGCGGCGCTGTTCGGCGCCGTCAACGCCACACTGCCGATGGCCGACGAACTGGCCACGCTGCGCCGCCGCGGCCAGTTCGAGGCACTGCGCCAGCGCGGGCTGGACCCGCTGGCCACACTGGTGCTGCCGCGCCTGCTGGCCGGGCTGTTCGCGGTGCTGCTGCTGGCCGCGCTGAGTTGCGCCGTCACCCTGGTGCTGGCCTACCTGTCGGCGCACGGCTTCAGCCTGGGCGGCTTCGAGCGCTACACCCGCACCGTGGGGCGGGTGTTCAGCCCGCCGGTCACGCTGATCTTCTGCGCCAAGGTGTTTCTGCTCGGCTCGGCGGTGGCCTGGATCCCGCTGGTGACGGTGCTGCAGAACCCGGCGGGCCGGCGCTCGCGCGCCAGCGCCGAGCTGCAGGGCCTGGTGCGGCTGTTCGTGGTGGTGCTGGCCATCGAGGCGGCAGCGCTGGTGGGCAACTACTATTGAAGCCGCCCATGCCGCCGCCCGACGCCCTGCCCCCACCCGGGCCCATGCCCGAGGCCGACCTGCCCGGCGTGCCGCACCTGCAGGCCAAGGCCACCGGCCTGCTGGTGCTGCTGGCGGTGCTGGTGGCCGCTGCCATCGGCTACCTGCTGTATGCCCGCGGCGCCTTCGAGCCCACCCAGCGCCTGGTGCTGGTGGCCGATGACGCCGAAGGCGTCACCGTGGGCATGGACCTCACCTTCTCCGGCTTTCCGATCGGGCGGGTGCAGCACATCGAACTGTCGCCCGAGGGCAATGCCCGCATCCTGATCGACGTGCCGAAGAAGGACGCCGGCTGGCTGCGCACCAGCAGCATCTTCACCCTGGTGCGTGGCGTGGTGGGCAACACCAACCTGCGCGCCTACAGCGGCCAGCTGAGCGACCCGCCGCTGCCCGACAACGCCGAGCGCAAGGTGCTGGCCGGCGACGCCATGGCCGAGCTGCCGCAGATGCTGGCCGCCGTGCGTGAGCTGGTGCAGCGCACCAGCGCCCTGGCCGCGCCCGACGGCGCGCTGGCCGGCAGCCTGGCCAACCTGCAGGCCGCCACGGATCAGCTGAAGGGCCCGCGCGGCGCGCTGGGCGTGCTGATGGGCAACGAGGCCGATGCCAAGAAGCTGCTGACCACGCTGGACCGCACCAACGCGCTGCTGCTGCGCGCCGATGCGCTGGCCGCCAGCCTCGACCGCCTGGCCGGCAAGACCGACACCCAGGTCTTCGGCGCCCAGGGCCTGCTGCCCGAAACCCGCGCCACAGTGCTGCAGCTCAACGCCCTGCTGGGCGATGCCCGCGCCACCCTCACCCGGGTGGACGGCGTGCTGGCCGAGGCGCAAGGCATCGCCAGCAACACCCGCGCCGCCACCACCGACATGGGCACGCTGCGCACCGAGGTGGAAGCCAGCCTGCGCAAGGTGCAGCAGCTGGTCGACGAGGTGAACCGCAAGTGGCCGTTCGCCCGCGACGCCGAGGTGAAGCTGCCATGACGCGGACCGCCGCGCTGTGCCTGGCCGCTGCGCTGCTGGCTGGCTGCGCCAGCGGCCCGCCCACGCCGGACTGGCAGCAGGCTGCGCGCGGCGCGCTGGATCTGGCGGTGGCGGCCGAACTGCGCGGCGACAGCCGCATCGCCACGCTGGAATTCGACCGCGCCCGTGCCGAGATCGCCCGCACCGGCCGCCCCGACCTGCTGGCCCGCGCCGAACTGCTGCGCTGCGCCACCCAGGTGGCCAGCCTGCAACTGGGGCCCTGCGCCGCCTTCGAGGCGCTGCGCACCGATGCCGCACCCGCAGAACGGGCCTATGCCGACCACCTGCTGGGCAAGCTGGACCGGGCCCAGTTGGCGCTGCTGCCGCCGGCCCAGCAGGCCGTGGCGGCCCTGGCCCCATCCACCACCGACACCGCCGCCGCGGCCGCGCTGCAGGCGCTGGCCGATCCGGTGTCGCGCCTGGTCGGCGCGGCGGTGCTGCTGCAGGCCGGCCGGGCCGGGCCGCAGGTGATCCAGCAGGCGGTGGACACCGCATCGGCGCAAGGCTGGCGCCGGCCGCTGCTGGCCTGGCTGGGGGTGCAGCGGCAGCGCGCCGCCGGTGCCGGCGACAGCGCCGAGGCGGCCCGCCTGCAGCGGCGCATCGACCTGGCCGGCGGCACCCGATGACGGCCCTGGCAGGCCAGCGCCGCGGCGGCGTCAGCCGAGCTGCACGAACACCCGGCCGCCTTCGATCCTGACCGGGTGGCTGCGCACCGCCTCGGTCACCGGGTCACACAGGGCCCTGCCGTCGCGCACGTCGAACTTGCCCTGGTGCAGCGGGCATTCGATCTCGTGCCCTTCCAGGAAGCCGTCGCACAGGCGGGCGTTGCCGTGGGTGCAGAGGTTGTCGGTGGCGTAGACCGCGTCACCGACGGTGTAGACCGCGATGTCGCGCCCGGCCACGATCACGCCCTTGACATCGTCGGCCGGCAGGTCGTCGGCCGACAGTGCGTCGACCCAGGTGGTGTTGCCCATGGTGGCCTCAGATCGGGTAGATGATGGAGTTGGGGATCATCTCGGAGTCGTAGATGCACTCGCGCGATGCGAACTTCAGGCCGGCCGGCGTGCGCACCACGGTGTCGAGGTAGCGGCCGACGTTGAACACGGTGGACACCTCCGACAACTTGGTGCGGAACACCGCGTAGTTGGCCTCGCAGCGCCAGCGGCCGTCGGCCGCCTCGCGCACCACCGGTGCGCCGACCACATGGCGCTGGTAGTACGGGTCGTGGAACAGTGTTTCCTGGATGCCGTAGACCCGGTCCTTCAGCATGCCCTTGCTGGTGAAGGCCAGCGTGGCCAGCGGAAAGCCGCGCTCGTGGTTCTCACGCGGCTGCAGGCGGTAGACGCAGTCGTCGGTGAAGAGCTCGGGCCACAGGTCCCAGTGGTTGGAGTCGACCGCGCTGGCGTAGTCGGCGTACAGCTGGTTCAGCGCCAGCCAGTCTTCGAAGCTGATCAGGGCCGCCATCGCTCAGCCTTCCATCACGTCGCGCCAGTAGCGGTACATGCCGCGGATCAGCGTCTCGGTCACCATGTGCTCGGTGTCGCCCACGTCGCGCCCGCCCAGTTCGGCCACCGCGCGGTGGAAGGGCTTGCTCTCGAAGGCCTGCTGGCTGAACTCGATCACCTCGCCGTCGTCGGCCGAGACGAAGCCGGCCGGGCCGAACAGGTTGGCCTGCGTCAGCCGGCGTTGTGTCATCTCGTCGCTGTCATCCTCGAAGCCGAAGTGCGTCCAGACGAAGTCGAAGCTGCCGGTGCCGGTGGGCTGGATGTGGCGGGTGGACACGCTGTTGACCTGCTGCTGCAGGATCACGCTGGGGAAGATGGTCGTCATCACCGCGGTGGGCCCGCCCCACCAGGGCTCGGGCACGATGTCGATGAAACTCGGGTCCTGCAGCTGCATGCCTTCCTTGAAGCTGGACACCTGGGTCACCTGGCCGCCCTGGCCGCCGGTGCCGCGGGTGGAGATCATCGCGGCGTGGCGGTGCTTCGCATCCATGCGCAGCATGCTCTTGTTGTCGGCGCGCCAGAGGCCGAAGGTGACGAACCAGGTGTGCAGCAGGCCCGGGTGGTACGGGTCCTTGATGTTCTCCTGCATCAGCTTCCAGTTGCCCGGGATGCGCTGGCGGTTGTAGCCCAGGATCTTGAGTTTTCGGCCGTTGAACAGCCGGTCGAAGTAGCCCAGGATGGTGGGGCCGAGGTAATCCTCGAAGGGCTCGACATCGGGGTCGAACGACGCGAAGACCACGCCACCGCGGGTGGCCACCTTCAGCTTGGTGAGCCCGTGGTCCGCTGTCTTGAAGTCGGCCGGCATGCCGCCGTGCACCTGGCCGTCCTGCTTGACGCCGCGGCGGAACGGCACGCCCTGCAGGTCGCCCTTGAGGGTGTAGTTCCACTGGTGGTAGGGGCAGACGAATTCCTTGCGGTTGCCGTGCCGTTCGCGGCAGAAGCGCATGCCGCGGTGGGCGCAGACGTTTTCCACCACGTTCAGTTGGCCGTCGGCATCACGCGCCAGGATCACCGAGCGCTCGCCGATCACCGTGCGCTTGAAGTCGCCCGGGTTGGGCACCTCGGCCTCCAGGCCGATGTAGCACCAGTGGGCCTGGTAGAAGAAGCGCTCCAGCTCCTTCTTGTAGATGTCCTCGCTGGTGTAGGCAACGAACGGGATGCGGTGGGTGCCGTCACCCTCCCACACCGGCGGATCGGGGAAGACTGTGGATGTCGACGGCATGGGGTGTCTCCTGAGGATCAGAGCCGCTCTTCGCGCCACAGGCCCAGGGCCTGCTGCACCGGGCGGTCGGAGAAGCTGAAGAGCACCGCGTCGCGGTCGGCACGCAACTGCAGCGTGTGCCAGGACGGCACGACGAACACGTCGTTCTCCTGGAAGCGCCAGATGCAGTCGCCCGACGGGCCGCTGAGGCGCGCCTCGCCGCCCCCTTCCAGGCACACATGCACCGAGCCGTCGGTGGCGCGCACCGGCCGCGTCTCGAATCCGGCCGGCAGCCGCTGCGCAAAGGCGCCCATCGTGGGCATCGGCGACGCACCGGTGGCCGGGTTCACATAGCGCAGCTTGAAGCCGTGGTGGGCGTCGGGCGTACCGTGCGAGATGGCGACCAGCGACGCCCGGGTGCGGTCGAACGGGTAGACGAACAGCCTGGCCGGATCGGCCGGCCGGGGCTGGTCGTCCAGCGGCACCATGTTGGCGCCGTAGCGGGCCAGCGCATCGCCTTCCGGCCGCAGCGGCTGCTGGGTCTGTTGCGCGCCGCGTTCGGCGAAGCCGGCCTCGAGAAAGCGCACCATCGGAATGTCCAGCCCGTCCAGCCACACCACGGGCTGGTCACCCAGGTTGCCGTGGTCATGCCAGGTCCAGGCCGGCGTGATGATGAAGTCGCCGCGGCGCATGGTGGTGCGCTCGCCGTCCACCGCGGTGTAGGCGCCCTCGCCGTCCAGCACCAGGCGCAGGGCGGTCTGGGTGTGGCGGTGGGCCGGCGCCACCTCGCCCGGCAGGATCAGCTGCAGCCCGGCATACAGCGACGGGGTGATGCACGACTGGCCGCGCAGCGCCGGGTTCTCCAGGATCAGCACGCGGCGCTCGGCCTCGTCGGCCGAGATCAGGCGGCCGGCCTCCATCACCTGGTCACGCAGGTCGGCATAGCGCCACAGATGGACCTGGGCGGCAGAACGGGGCTGCGGCGGCACCAGGGCGCCCAGCACCTCCCACAGCGGGGTCATGTGCTGCGTGCCGATGCGGCCGTAATAGTCGGCACGCTGGCGCAGGGCGTCGGGTGAAGGCGGGGCGGCGTGCAAGGGTGGTCTCCTCGGGCGCCGCGGGTGGGACAGGCAGCGGCGGCCAGGCCGGATCATTCCTGCCCGGCGCCATGCAGCCAATAGAATCACGTGAATGTGATGTATCACTGGCCGTGATGGAGCGCGCTTGGAGCTGACCGACATCGACCTGAACCAGCTGGTGCTGTTCCAGCAGCTGATGGTCGAGCGGCGCGTCTCCAAGGTGGCCGAGAACCTGGGCCTGACCCAGCCGGCCGTCAGCAACACGCTGGCCAGGCTGCGGCGGCAGTTCGGCGACGACCTGTTCGTGCGCACGCCCAAGGGCATGGTGCCCACGCCGTTGGCCGAGCAGATGGCCGGGCCGATCGGCGAGGCGCTGGCCCTGCTGCACAACGGCCTCAACCCGCCGAGCCGGTTCGACCCGGCCAGCGTGCAGCGGTCGATCACCATCGGCATGACCGACATCGGCGAGATCGTCTTCCTGCCCGGCCTGCTGGCGCACCTGCGGCAGGTGGCGCCCGGGGTGGCGCTGACCACGGTGCGCACCACCGCCAGCACCCTGCGCGAGGACATGGAAGCCGGGCAGGTGGACCTGGCCATCGGTCCGCTGCCGCAGCTGAAGGGCGGATTCTTCCAGCGGCGGCTCTTCCGCCAGCGCTATGTCTGCCTGTTCCGGCAGGGCCATCCGCTGGACCGTGGACAGATGTCGCTGGCCGACTTCCAGGCGGCCGAGCATCTGGTCATCGTGTCGGCCGGCACCGGGCACGGCAAGGTCGACGACCTGATCCGCCGCGCCGGCATCGAGCGCCGCATGCGGCTGACCGTGCCGCACTTCGTGAGCGTGGGCCACATCCTGCAGCGCAGCGACATGGTGGCCACCGTCACCGAGCGGCTGGCCGAGCGCCTGGCCGCGCCTTTTGGCCTGCACTACCTGCCGCATCCGATCGACCTGCCGGACGTTGCCATCAACCTGTTCTGGCATGCCAAGGTGCACCGATCGCCCGCCCACCAGTGGCTGCGCGGGCTGGTGTTCGACCTGTTCGGCGACGACACCACGCCAGCCCAGCCGCCGGCGGCAACGCTCAGCCGGGCGCCGCGTCGTCCCGTGTGAACTTGGGCGCCTGGCGGCCCTCCGGCGTGCGGCGGAACACCACCTTCACCGGTGCGCCGATCTGCATGTCGGCTTCGGCCATGTCGACCAGGTTGGTCAGCATGCGCGGGCCTTCGGCCAGCTCGACATAGGCTACGGTGTAGGGCGGGTTGGCACGGCGCAGCGTGGAAAACGCATGGATGCTACCACGCCCGCTGAGCGGCACCCAGGCGGTGTTGGCACTGCCACAGAAGGGGCAGATGCCGCGCGGGTACCAGTGGTGCCGGCCGCAGTCGGTGCAGTGCTTGCCCAGCAGCCGGCCTGCTTCGGCGGCCTGCCAGAACGGCAGGTTCTCGGGCAGGGCGGCCACGAACGGGTCGGCGAGGAAATCAGGCGGGGTGGCGGACGTCATGTGCGCTCCAGGATCAGGGTGGCATGGGCATGGCCTCCGCCCAGCACCAGGCCGGGGCCGCTGGCCAGGGCCAGCTGGCAGCCGGGCACCTGCACGGCGGGGTGGGCTTCGCCGCGCAGCTGGCGCACCGCCTCGATCACCTTGGTGATGCCGCCGCGGTTGGCCGGGTGGTTGTTGCACAGGCCGCCGCCGTCGGTGTTCCACGGCAGCGCGCCGCGGCCCGACACCAGGTTGCCGTCCTGCACGAAGGCGCCGCCCTGCCCCTTTTTGCAGAAGCCCAGGTCTTCCAGCTGCAGGATCACCATGATGGTGAAGTTGTCGTAGACCGATGCGTACTGGATGTCCTGCGGCCCCACGCCAGCCTGGGCAAAGGCCAGCCGGCCCGACACCTCGGCGCCGGTGCGGGTCAGATCGACCAGGCCGCCCTGGTTGGTGTGGATGGTCTGGCCGCTGCCGCGCAGGCGCACCAGCGGGCGCTTCAGCCGCCGCGCCACTGCGGCGCTGGTGACGACCAGGGCGCCGCCACCGTCGGTGATGACGCAGCAGTCCATCTTGTGCAGCGGGTCGGCCACCACGCCCGAGGCCAGCACCTCGTCCACCGTCACCGGCTTGCGCAGCAGCGCGTCGGGGTTGTGCTGGGCATGCAGCGACGCCGCCACCTTCACCCAGGCCAGCTGCTCGGGCGTGGTGCCGTATTCATGCATGTGGCGCTGCGCGG
Organism: Burkholderiales bacterium; assembly: GCA_016703325.1. Classification (GTDB taxonomy): domain Bacteria; phylum Pseudomonadota; class Gammaproteobacteria; order Burkholderiales; family Burkholderiaceae_C; genus Sphaerotilus. The sequence goes on from JADJCH010000063.1 coordinate 317,958, forward strand.
CCATGGCGTAGATGGGCGCGATGGTCCACTGGCTGGCGCTGTCGAACGCGGCCTCGGGCCGCTCAGGCGGCAATGCACGCGGCTGCACCCCCACCGACAGGCCGGTGCTGCGCGGCCGACCGGCCAGGGTGATCAGCGCCACCGAGCACTTGCCCGCCGCAATCGCCGCCGCCGCATGCTCGACCAGCGCGATGTACGAGCAACCGCCCAGCTCGCTGCCGTCCATCCAGCGCAGGCGCAGGTTCAGGTAGTCGGCCATCACCAGCGGCGTGCCGCCGGGCACGTCGCCGGCGCAGAAGTAGCCGTCCACCTCGGCCAGGCTGAGGCCGGCGTCGGCCAGTGCACCCAGCGCGCTGTCGGCATGCAGCTGCGCCACCGACTTGTCCGGCGCGTGGCGGGTGGGGTGTTCGTAGGCGCCGCAGATGTAGGCGCCGGAGTCGTGGGTCATGGTGGAGGCATCCTGTCAGTGCACGGCGCGCCCGTCGGCCGGCCAGTGGCGGGCGCGCAGGGCTTTCTTGTCGATCTTGCCCAGCGCGGTGAGCGGCAGCGCGGGCAGGAATTCCACCCGCTTGGGCGTGGCCACCGTGCCCTTGGCCGCACGCACCAGGGCCATCAGCGCCTCGGCCTCCACCGCCGCGCCCGGCTTCAGCTGCACGCAGGCCTGCACCAGCTCGCCCCACTTCTCATCGGGCACGCCGATCACCGCCGCGGCGGCCACCGCCGGGTGGGTGCAGAGCGCGTCTTCCACCTCCTTCGGGTAGACGTTGAAGCCGCCCGAGATGATCAGGTCCTTCTTGCGGTCGACGATGTAGAACAGGCCGTCGGCGTCCTGGTAGGCGATGTCGCCGGTGTGCAGCCAGCCACCCGCCAGCGCGGCGGCGGTTTCTTCGGCGCGGTGCAGGTAGCCCGACATCAGCAGCGGGCCACGCACGCAGATCTCGCCGCGTTCGCCCTGCGGCACCTCGTGCCCCGCATCGTCCAGCAGGCGCACCTGCATCAGCGGGCTGGGGCGGCCCGCGGCGGCCAGCTGTGCATCGCTGAGGCCGACATGGTCCTGCCGGTTCAGGATCAGCAGCGAGTTGGGCGCCTCGGTCTGGCCGTAGCTCTGCAGCAGCACCGGGCCCAGCAGCTGCAGCGCCTGGCGCAGGCGCGCGGGTGAGGCGGGCGCGGCGCTGTAGATCAGCGTGTGGAAGCGCGACCAGTCCACCTCGTGCGTGCGGCCGCTGTCGAGCAGGGTGTACAGCATGGTGGGCACCAGCCAGGTGACGTTGCAGCCGAACTGGTGGACGGCGTCGATGAAGCTGCCGGTGGCATAGCCGCGCACCAGGGTGACGCAGCCGCCGCGCATCAGCGTGGGCAGCACCAGCGAGCCGCCGCCGTGCGAGATGGGCGCCACGCACAGGTAGCGGATGTCGGCCGGCCAGTCCTTGGCGGCCAGGTCGATCACCGCATTGGTGGCCAGCGCGCGGTTCGACAGCAGCACGCCCTTGGACCGGCCGGTGGTGCCGCCGGTGTAGGCCACGCGGACGATGGTCTCGGCATCGCCCACCGGCTGCAGCGGCTGCGCCAGCGGCGGGGCGGCGGCCAGGGTCGGCAGCAGATCGGTGAAGCCCGGGATGTCGCCCAGCGCGAACCAGGCCTGCACGCCGGCGCATTGGCCGCGCAGGGCCTCGCCGCGGCTGCGGTGGTGGGCATCGACGATGGCGATGCGGGCGCCGCAATCGGCCAGGATGAAGGCATGGTCGGACTCGCTGCCCAGCGCGTGCAGCATCACCGAGCGCAGGCCGCGCAGGTAGGCGGCCGCCGCGATGGCAAACACCTCCCAGCGGTTGACGCCGAGCTGGGCCACGCTGTCGCCCGGCTGCAGCCCCAGGCTGTCGAAGTGGCGGGCGATGGCGCCGATGGCCTCGCCCAGCTGGCGGTAGGTGCGCGTGGCCTCGGCGTTGGCGAAGGCGCTGCGCTCGGGAAAGCGGCGGATGGCGGTCAGCAGCAGGTCGGCCACGGTGCCGCCGCGGCTGGCCTGGTCAGGGGGAATGTCGGGCATGGTGGGCAGCGTTCCAGGGCAACCGCATCTTGGCCGACGGCGCACACCAGGGTCCGTCACCTTGGTGTAGCCCGGCACCGATGCGGCCGGGTGTTCAGGACGCGGCGGCCAGCGGCTGGGGGCCCGGCCGGGGGCGGGCGGGGCCAGGCGTCACGCCCGCCCGCCCACCACCACGGCGCCGATGCTCACACGTCCAGATCGATGCGGATGCTCGCGTTCGGGTTGCGCTCGGCCCCTGGCGCCCAGGATGGCGACGTCAGTGCCTCGGCCCAGGCGCCCTTGACCACCTTGGTCGTGTCCACACGCCCCCCTCGCTGCAGCGCGACGTTCCAGTCGATCAGACCGTCGTTGTCCAGGCGCTCCACCAGCCTGCCTTGCGGCCGGGTTGCCGGCTGCACTGGCGCCGTGGTCGACCCGCCCGCACGCCCGGAGGCGTCAGCCGGGGCGTCCGCCTGCCCTGCTGCCGATGCACCAACCGGACCCTGCGCGGCCGGCTTGAAGACACGCGGCAGCATCCGCCCGAGCCAGCTGGCGCCAGCGGATGGCTGCTGCGGCGCGGCGGCCGGGGACGCTTCGGGCTGCGACAGGGACTCGGTCGCGGGTGCCGCGCCCGCTGGCGCGACAGCGCCAGCGCCAGCGGCCAGCTTCTGCGGCGCCAGGTCGGGCTGCGCTGACTCGGCAGACAGGGCCACCAGGCCCACCTGCCCCGCGTCAGACGCGAGCAACTGGCCCTCTGCCGGCGCGGCCAGCGGCGCGCCGGGTGGTGGGCTGACCTGGACCAGGAAGCTCACGCTGCTGGCCAGCAACGGGTTGCCGTCGTCGCTGACCCGCACCTTCACCTGGTGGCTGCCAGCGGTGGCGGCGGTCCATCGGAGCACACCACTGACAGGGTCCAGGCTCATGCCTGCCGGCGCGGTGTCGAGCTCGTAGGTGAGGCGATCCCCCGGCCGCACGGCATTCACCCGCACATCGTCCAGGCGGAAGGTGGCAGCCGGATCATTCGCACCGCCGATGGCCAGTGCGGTGCTGGCTCCCGTCGCGACGAAGCTGAAAGCGGCCTCGCCCGCGGCCGATGTGAAGTCGGACACCTGCGCGCCATTGACCAGGAACCGCACGGCATGGCTGTTGGCGCTGACGTTGGCACGCAACTGGTAGGTCTTGCCCGCCTCGGTGGCCAGGTTCTGGCGCACGAAGTAGTTGGCAGAGGCCACACCGGCGCGCGCGTAGACCAGAGCTTCACTCTGCACGCTGACCGACAGGCCCGCATCCGCCGTCCATCCCGCGACGCCGGCGGCGAAGCTGCCGTTGCTGACCACGGGCAGGGCCACGGCCTGCACCGTCAGGTGATCGAGGCGGAACGCGGCCGTCAGCGCGTTGGTGCCGGCCATCGACAGCTGCGTGCTGGCCCCCGTGGCCGTGAAGGTGAAGCTCGCCGTGCCAGAGGCCTGGCTGAAGGTCAGCGCCTGCACCCCGTTGACCAGGAACACCGCCGCGTGGGTGTTGGCCGACACATCGGCCTGCACGCGGTAGGTCTGCCCGGCTTGCGTCGCGATCGTCTGGCGCACCTGCGCGGTCGCAAACGCCGCGTTGTTGCGCGCGTAGACCAGTTCACCGTTCTGGACGCTGGCCAGGATGCCCGCATCCAACGTCCAGCCGTTCAGGTTGGTGGCGAAGTGGCCGTTGGTCACCAGGGCGGCGGCCTCGTTGCGCACGTAGACGTTGTCCAGGCGGAACGCGGCGGTCAGCGAGTTGGTGCCGCCGATCGACAGCTGCGTGCTGGCGCCCGTGGCCACGAACGTGAAGCTTGCCGTGCCCGCAGCCTGGCTGAAGGTCAGCGCCTGCACCCCGTTGACCAGGAACACGGCCGCATGGGTGTTGGCCGACACATCGGCCTGCACGCGGTAGGTCTGCCCGGCTTGCGTGGCGATCGTCTGGCGCACCATCGCGCTGCCGAAGCCTGCGTTGTTGCGCGCGTAGACCAGCTGACCGTTCTGGACGCTGACCAGGATGCCCGCATCCACCGTCCAGCCGGCCAGGCCGGCGCTGAAGGTGCCGTTGGTCACCAGTTCAGGCACCACCCCATCACTGTCGGTGGCCGTCACCACGAAGCTCAGCGTCGCGCCTTCCACCACAGACTGGTTGGTGATCGGCGCCAGCACCGGCGCGTCGTTGCTGACTTCGCGCACCTGCACCGTGCGGTTGGCAGCGGCGTGGCTGCCGTCCTCATCGGTGGCGCTGACGGCAATGGCGTAGTTGCCGCTGGCGGTGTAGACGTGCGTGGCCTGCGCCTCATTGGCCGGCAGCGTGTCCACCGCGCCATCACCCCAGCTGATCTGCCAGGCGCTGCGGGTGTCCTGGCCCGGGTCTGCGGCCGACAGGGTCAGCACATACGGCAGGTCTTCGTCGACCGCCGCTGCGCCGCTGACCGTGAGCGTCGGCGCCACGTTCGTCACCGCCACCACAAAGCTGCGCTCGTGGGCGAGCATGGGCAGGCCGTCGTCCTGCACGCGCACTGTCACGTTGGCCGACGTCGGCCCATCGGCCGCCGCCCAGGTGAACTGGCCCGTCACCGGGTGGATGCTGGCACCCGCCGGGCCGGACACCAGGCTGTAGGTCAGCAGGTCGCCGAAGTTGACCCCGTCAGGGTTGACGCGCACGTTGTCCAGCCGGAACGCGGCCGCCAGCGAATTGGTGCCGCCAATCGCCAGTTGCGTGCTGGCGCCCGTGGCGGTGAAGGTGAAACTGGCCTTGCCCGATGCCTGGCTGAAGATCCCTGCCTGCACGCCATTGACCAGGAACACGGCCGCGTGGGTGTTGGCCGACACGTCGGCCTGCAGCCGGTAGGTCTGCCCGGCTTGCGTGGCCATCGTCTGGCGAACCATGGAGCTCGCAAAGGCCGCGTTGTTGCGTGCGTAGACCAGTTGGCCGTTCTGCACGCTGGCCTGGATGCCGGCGTCCGGCGTCCAGCCGGTCAGGCCCGCATCGAAGCTGCCGTTGCTCGCCACATTGACTTCGTCGCGGTGGATCCGCACGTTGTCCAGGCGGAAGGCGGCCGTCAGCGCGTTGGTGCCGCCGATCGACAGCTGCGTGCTGGCCCCCGTGGCCACGAACGTGAAGCTCGCCTGGCCCGCAGCCTGGCTGAAGGTCAGCGCCTGCACCCCGTTGACCAGGAACACGGCCGCGTGGGTGTTGGCCGACACGTCGGCCAGCACACGGTAGGTCTGCCCGGCTTGCGTGGCAATCGTCTGGCGCACCATCGCGCTGCCGAAGCCTGCGTTGTTGCGCGCGTAGACCAATTGACCGTTCTGGACACTGGCCAGGATGCCCGCATCCACCGTCCAGCCGGCCAGGCCGGCGCTGAACGTGCCGTTGGTCGCCAGGTCAGACACCACACCATCGCTGTCGGTGGCCGTCACCACGAAGCTCAGGGTCGAACCCTCGGCAACCGTCTGGCTGGCGATCGGCGCCAGCACCGGCGCGTCGTTGTTGAGTTCGCGCACCTGCACCGTGCGGCTGGCGGCGGCGTGGCTGCCGTCCTCATCGATGGCGCTGACGTCAATGGCGTAGTTGCCGCTGGCGGTGTAGACGTGCGTGGCCTGCGCCGCATTGCCCGGCAGCGTGTCCACCGCGCCGTCGCCCCAGTTGATCTGCCATGCGCTGCGGGTGTCCTGTCCCGGGTCCGCCGTGGCCGACAGGGTCAGCACATACGGCAGGTCTTCGTCGACCGCCGCTGCACCGCTGACCGTGAGCGTGGGCGCCACGTTCGTCACCGACACCGAGAAGGTGCGCTCGTGGGCGAGCATGGGCAGGCCGTCGTCCTGCACGCGCACGGTCACGTCGGCTGACACCGGACCGTCGGGCGCCGTCCAGGTGAACTGGCCCGTCACCGGGTTGATGCTGGCACCCGCCGGGCCGGACACCAGGCTGTAGGTCAGCAGGTCGCCGACGTTGACCCCGTCGGGGTTGACGCGCACGTTGTCCAGCCGGAACGCGGCCGCCAGCGAGTTGGTGCCGCCGATCGCCAGTTGCGTGCTGGCACCCGTGGCGGTGAAGGTGAAGATCGCCTTGCCCGAGGCCTCGCCAAAGGTCAGTGCCTGCGCCCCGTTGACCATGAACACGGCCGCATGGGTGTTGGCCGACACATCGGCCTGCACCCGGTAGCTCTGACCGGCTTGCGTGGCCATCGTCTGGCGGATCATGGCACTCGCGAACGCCGCGTTGTTGCGTGCGTAGACCAGCTGGCCGTTCTGCACGCTGGCCTGGATGCCGGCGTCCGGCGTCCAGCCGGTCAGGCCCGCATCGAAGCTGCCGTTGCTGGCCAGATTGACTTCGTCGCGGTGGACCCGCACGTTGTCCAGCCGGAAGGCGGCCGTCAGCGCGTTGGTGCCGCCGATCGACAGCTGTGTGCTGGCGCCCGTGGCCACGAACGTGAAGCTCGCCTGGCCAGCGGCCTGGCCGAACGTCAGCGCCTGCACCCCGTTGACCAGGAACAAGGCCGCGTGGGTGTTGGCCGACACATCGGCCAGCACACGGTAGGTCTGCCCGGCTTGCGTGGTGATCGTCTGGCGCACCAGCGATGTCGCAAAGGACGCGTTGTTGCGTGCATAGACCAGCTGACCGTCCTGGACGCTGGCCAGGATGCCCGCATCCGGCGTCCAGCCGGCCAGGCCGGCGCTGAACGTGCCGTTGGTCGCCAGGTCAGGCACCACACCGTCGGTGTCGGTGGCCGTCACCACGAAGCTCAGCGTCGACCCTTCGGCAACCGTCTGGTTGGCGATCGGCGCCAGCACCGGGGCGTCGTTGTTGAGCTCGCGCACCAGCACCGTGCGGCTGGCGGCGTTGTAGGTGCCGTCCTCATCGGTGGCACTGACGCCGATGGTGTAGGTGCCGCTGACGTCATAGACGTGCGTGGCCTGCGCGGCACTGCCAGGCAGGGTGTCCACGGTGCCGTCGCCCCAGTTGATCTGCCAGGCGTTGCGGGTGTCCTGCCCCGGGTCCGCCGAGGCCGACAGGGTCAGCACATAAGGCAGGTCTTCAAAGGTGGCGGCAGCGCCGCTGACCGTGAGCGCGGGCGCCACGTTCGTGACGGCCACCGAGAAGGTGCGCTCGTGGGCCAGCATGGGCAGTCCGTCGTCCTGCACGCGCACTGTCACGTCGGCTGCCACCGGCCCATCGGCGGCGGCCCAGGTGAACTGGCCCGTCACCGGGTTGATGCTCGCACCCGCCGGGCCCGACACCAGGCTGTAGGTCAGGATGTCGCCTGCATTCGGCCCGTCCAGGTTGACGCGCACGTTGTCCATGCGGAAGGCAGCCACCAGCGCGTTGGTGCCGCCGATCGCCAGCTGCGTGCTGGCGCCCGTGGCCGTGAAGGTGAAGCTCGCCTTGCCCGCGGCCTGGCTGAAGATCCCTGCCTGCACGCCGTTGACCAGGAACACGGCCGCATGGGTGTTGGCCGACACATCGGCCTGCACGCGGTAGGTCTGCCCGGCTTGCGTGGCGATCGTCTGGCGCACCATCGCACTGCCGAAGGCCGCGTTGTTGCGTGCGTAGACCAGTTCGCCGTTCTGGACGCTGGCCAGGATGCCTGCATCCAGGGTCCAGCCGGTCAAGCCTGCGCTGAAGGTGCCGTTGGTCAACCGGTCCGGCGACACGCCGTCGGGATCGGTGGCCGTCACCACGAAGCTCAGCGTCGACCCTTCGGCCACCACCTTGGTCGTGATGGGGGCCAGCACCGGCGCATCGTTGTTGACGTTGTTGACGGTCACCGCAAAGCCCGTTGCGGTGTAGGTGCCGTCCTCATCGGTCGCGGAAACGCTGACCTGGTACTGCCCGGACTGCGTGTACACGTGGCTGGCGGCAGTGACATCGCCCGCCTCGGTCTCGATCAGCCCGTCGCCCCAGTCGATGGTCCACTTGGTCAGCGTGTCGGTGCCCACATCGGTGGCAGCCAGTGCCAGCGTGTAGAGGCTGTCCTCGTCCACCACGCCCGGGCCAGTGACCGTCAGAACAGGCGGCACGTTGTTGACCGTGATGGTGAAGGTCTCGGTGTCCACCAGGCCGGGTGCGCCGTCGTCGCTGGCCCGGACCGTCACCTCGACGCTGCCGCCGCCATCGGTTGGGGTCCAGGTGAACTGCCCCGTGACCGGATCGATGCTGGCGCCCTCGGGGCCCGACACCAGGCTGTAGGTGACAGCATCGGCGGTTGTGGTGGTGACCCGGACGTTGTCCAGGCGGAACGCGGCAGTCAGCGAATTGATGCCTCCAAACGCCAGCTGCGTGCTCGTGCTGGTGGCGGTGAAGTTGAAGCTGGCCTGGCCGGCAGCCTGGCTGAAGCTCAGCGTCTGCACCCCATTGACCAAGAACCGCGCCCCATGGGTGTTGCCGGCCAAGCTGGCCTGCACGGTGTAGGTCTGCCCGATCTGCGTGGCGAAGGTCTGCCGCACCAGAGAGGTCGCGAAGGCCGCGTTGTTGCGCGCGTAGACCAGCTCACCGGTCTGCGCACTGACCAGGATCCCGGCATCCGGCGTCCAGCCGGTCAGGCCCGCATCGAAGGTTCCGTTCACCACATGCTGCGTCGGCTGTGGGTCGGTTGCCGCCACCACCAGGTTCAGCGCCTGGCCTTCGGCCACCGACAGGTCGGCGATGGCCGCCAAGGTCGGCGCACCATTGACCGTGGCCTGGAAGGCCGCACGGCCGGTGGCCCCGTCGTCGTCAGTCACCAGCACGGACACGGCGTAGGCACCGCGGGCCGCATAGGTGTGGCTGAGGCCGAAGGTCCGCACCGTCAGGCCGGAAAGGATCTCCACCGGTGTGCCATCACCGTAGTTCACGGCCACCGTCCAGGTGTCGGCACCCGGGTCGTTGATCAAGCCTTCCCTCGTGAACAGCTGGCCGGCATTGACGGTCGCATCATCACCCAGGGCCAGGGACGGGGCGACGTTCGCCACGTTGACCGTGACGCTGCCGCCGGTGCTCGTCGCCCCGTCGTCGTCCGTCAGGGACACGGTGACCGGGTAGGTTCCGCTGTCGGCGTAGACATGGCTTGCGGTGAACGACTTGCCCGACAGCATCAGCTGCTCGGACACGCCGTCGCCGTAGTTCACCGTGGCCAGCCAGGTGTCCATGCCGGGGTCGGTGAAGCTGCCGGCCAGGTTGAACACGCTGCCCTCGTTGAGCAGCAGATTGCCACCCGCGGTCACCACAGGCGCCACGTTGGTGGCCTGGACAGTGACGGTGTCTGTCGTCGATGCACCGTCGTCGTCGGTCACCGTGAGGCTGACCCCGTAGCTGCCGTTGTCGGCGGGCGTGAACTGGAAGGGCGCACCAGCGCCCGTGGCCACGACCTGGCCCTGGCCGTCCGTCACGGTCCAGGCGTAGCTGAGCGTGTCGTTGGCTCCGGCGGGGTCGGAAACGGTGGGGTTCAACACGACCGGCGTGCCTTCGGCCACCGTGATGGTGGCGCCCAGTTCCACCGTCGGCGCCACATTCAGGGCGTCCACGAAGACGGTGTGGCTGGTCGCCCCGCCGTCGTCATCGGTGACCGTCAGGCGCACCAGGTAGTTGCCGCTGTCGGCAGGCACGAAACTGAAGTTCGCCGCCGTGCCGTTGGACACCACCTGCCCGTTGTCTGCCGTCACCCGCCAGAGGTAGCTGAAGCTGTCGTCCAGCCCCGGATCGGTGGCCGTGGCGCTGAAAGTCAGCGATTGCCCTTCGTTGACCGTCCTGTTCTGGCCGGCGCTGACACCCTGGGGCGCGACGTTGGCGACCTGGATGACCCGCGTGAACGTGCCAATGCCACCGTCCTTGTCGGTGACGGTGAGGTTCACCGAATAGGCCCCACTGTCGCGCGGCGTGAAGTCGAAGGCATCGCCCTTGCCCGTGGCGACGGTGACCCCGCCACGTGCGATGGACCAGCCCACCGCATGCGGCAGCACCTGCATGCTGACGTTGTCGAGCCGGAAGGCCGCCGTCAGCGAATTGGTGCCGCCGAAGGCCAGTTGCGTGCTGGTGCTGGTGGCCGTGAAGATGAAGCCGGCCCTGCCAGCGGCCTGGGTGTAGGTCAGCTGCTGCGACCCATTGACCAGGAACATCACGCCATGGGTGTTGCCTGCCACATCGGCCTGCACCTGGTAGGTCTTGCCGATCTGCGTGGCAATCGTCTGGCGCACCAGCGCACTGGCGAAGGCGGCGTTGTTGCGGGCGTAGACCAGCTCGCCGTTCTGCACGCTGGCCTGGATGCCGGCATCGGCCGTCCAGCCGGTCAGGCCAGCCGCAAAACTGCCGTTGCTGGCCAGTTCCACGGCTGTCTCGGTGCCGGCATCGGTGAAGTCGGCGGCCAGCGAGAGCACATCCCCTTCGGCCACTGCCGACGGAATGCCCAGAATCGCCAGCCCGGTGGGCGCCGCGTTGGTGACGTTGACCGCCACCTGCTGGACCAGTTGGCTGCCATCGTCGTCGGTGACCGTCAACGTGACCGTATACAGCCCGTTGTCGGTGGGCAGGAAGCTGAACAGGGCCTCGTTGCCGTTGTCGATCTGCTGGCCGTTGGCCGCCTGCACCTGCCACAGGAAGGTGTGGGTGTCGGCACTGCCCGGATCCCCCATCCGGCTGTCCAGCACCACGGTTCTGCCCTCGACCCCCGACAGGGTGACGGTCGGCGCGTTCAGCGACGACGAGGACCCAGGGAGCACGGACGACCCGAGCGAGAGCACACCCGTGCTCGGAAGCAGGGCTTGCGAGGACGTGCCCGACGGACCCGACGTTCCGATCACGAAGCTGGCGGTGGTCGACAGGGCCGGGTTGCCGTCGTCCTGCACGCGCACCGTCACGTCTGCCGACGGCGCCCCGCTGGGCGGCGTCCAGGTGAACAGGCCTGTCACGGGGTTGATGCTGGCACCTGCCGGGCCGGACACCAGGCTGTAGGTCAGCACGTCGCCAAAGTGCACGCCGTCCAGCTTGACCCGCACGTTGTCCAGGCGGAATGCGGCTGCCAGCGAGTTGGTGCCGCCGATCGACAGCAGGGTGCTCGTGCCCGTGGCGGTGAAGGTGAAGCTCACCTGGCCCGAGGCCTGGCTGAAGGTCTGCGCCTGCAACCCGTTGACAAAGAACACGGCCGCGTGGGTGTTGGCCGACACGTCGGCCTGCACGCGGTAGGTTTGCCCGACCTGGGTGGCCAACATCTGGCGCACTTGCGAGCTGGCGAAGGCCGCGTTGTTGCGCGCATAGACCAACTGGCCGTTCTGCACGCTGGCCTGGATGCCGGCATCCGGCGTCCAGCCGGCAGGCCTGCATCGAAGCTGCCGTTGAACGTCAGATTGGGTTCGTCGCGGTGGACCCGCACGTTGTCCAGGCGGAATGCGGCCGTCAGCGAATTGGTCCCGCCAACTGCCAGCTGCGTGCTGGTGCCGGTGGCAACGAAGGTGAAGCTCGCCGTGCCCGAAGCCTGGCTGAAGGTCAGCACCTGCACCCCGTTGACGAGGAACAGTGCCGCATGGGTGTTGGCCGACACATCGGCCTGCACGCGGTAGGTCTGCCCGGCCTGCGTGGCGATCGTCTGGCGCACCTGCGAGTTTGCAAACGCCGCGTTGTTGCGCGCGTAGACCAGCTGGCCGTTCTGCACGCTGGCCTGGATGCCCGCGCCCGGCGTCCAGCCGCTGAGACCGACGCTGAAGGTGCCGTTGGTGGCCAGTTCCGGTGCCACGCCATCCGGGTCAGTGGCCTGAACCTGCAGCGTGAACACTTGCCCGGGCGTGGCGGCCTGGGTGCCGATGGGGCTGATCTGCGGCGCATCGTTGAACTGCTCGGCCACCGTCACCAGCCTGGTGCTGCCCACCTCGGACTGGAAGGTGTCCAACGCGAAGGCCGAGATCGTGTAGACGCCCGAATTCGCGTACACATGCGTGGCCTGGGTCAGGTGCCCGGCGACCGATTCGGTCTGGCCGTCGCCCCAGTCGATCTCCCACTGGACGATCAGGGGCCGCGTGGCCGCCGTGGCAACGAGGTTCAGGACATAGGGTGCCGCTTCATTGACAGTGGCCGCGCCGCTGATGGAAGGCTGGGCCAGGCCGACGTTCAGGGTCGGCGGGGCGTTGGACACGGTCAGCGTGAACTGGTCGGTGCCGATGGCGCCGGCGTCGTCGATGACCGCCAGCGACACCAGATACCGGCCCTGATCCGGCGGGACAAAGCTGAACCCGGCGTTGGCGCCGGTGGCGAAGAGCTTGCCGTCCGGCGAGCGCACCACCCACTGGTATTGATGGGTGTCCACCGTGCCGGGGTCGCTGAAGGCCGCGACCAGATTCACTGTGGTGCCTTCTGCCACGCTGCGGTCGTCACCGATGTTCACCGCCTGCGGCGCCACGTTGCGCACGACGACCTGCCTGCTGGTCTGGTAGGTCTGGTTGCCGGCGTCGACGTCAGTCAGGGTCAGCGTGACCGTGTACACGCCCTCGTCGCTGGGTGTGAAGCCGAAGCTCTGGCCGGTGGCGCCGCCGTTCAGCACCACCGACTGGCCTGCATCGCCGACCACCGCCCAGGCATAGGCCACGTTCGAGCCATTCCCGGTGTTCGGGTCGTTGAACACGGCCTGCAGGCTGACCGCCGTGCCTTCACCCACACTTTGGCCGGCGCCGGGGCTGGCCGTCTGGATACCAACCACCTGCTGGTTGCCGAAATCAACGCCAGAGACGATCGGGCCGCTGCCGATGGGTGCGATGGGGCCCGCTTCGAGGTGGTAGGTGCGCCCACCTGCCACGGCCTGGGGCCCGACACGCCACAGTTCGCGGCCTGCGGAGCCGCCCATACCGTCTTGACGGGACGCACTGAAGTAGACAACACCGTCCAGCGACATGATGTTGGTGGGGCTCGAACTCGCCGCGCCAGGCTGCAGGTCGACGACCAGCGCTGCGGCAGCGCCGTCGAAGCGCCACAGTTCGGAGCCTGTCGACGCACTCGTGGCAGTGAAATACAGGTTGCCGTCGATGACGCGGAGACCGCTCGGACTGGAACTCGACGCGCCGGGACGGATGGCCGCGGCCTGGACGACCGACGTGCCGTCGTAGCGCCAGAGCTCAAACCCGCCATCGCTGCCACTGAAGCCGCCGTCGAAGTTGCCGATCAGCGTGCCGGCGACCCGGACGTTGTCGACGACCATCGCGGAATCACCCCCGGTGTCGCGCACGTCGACAACGCCGAAGCCGATGTTGTAGCTGCCTGCGGCAGCAAAGGTGTGGGTGTAGGTTTGCGTGGTGGTGCCGCGGGTGTAGGTGGCCCCTGTTCTGGTCGTCAGCGACGCATTGGCGGCGTTGCCGAGCTTCACCACCGTGGCAGCACCCTGGCCGCTGGCCTGGATGGAGACAAATCCGAAGTCGTCGTACGAAGTGCCCTGCAACTCCTGTGTCAGGAAGGTCCACTGGAACGTCAGCGTGTCGCCCGCCGACACCGTGACGGTGGTGGATGCGGACTGCCCCTCCTGGGCGGCAAAGGAACCGGACACCAGCGACCCGGGCACGATGCCGAGCCCACTCTCGATCGACGCGACAGCCACGGACGGTGGCGCGCTCGCCAGGACCAATGCGCCCGCGCCTTCCGACGGCGCGACGCCGTCGAAGCTGGCACTGACGGCCGCGCCACCCAGCGTCTGCCAAGACAGCTGGCCCGTCGTGAAGGCCTGGAAGTAGAGGGCATTGTTGAAGACCTCGAACTCTCCAGGGTTCGACGATCCCAGACCCGCCCGGATGTCGCTGACGCGCGACGCGCTGGTGCCGTCGAAGCGCCACAGCTCGGCACCGGTGTCGGGGCTGGACGCACGGAAGTACAGCGCATCGCCGAACTGCGTGAGCCCCGTCGGGCCGGACGATCCAGTGCCCGGGTTGATGGCCGCCGCCTGCTCGACGACGGTGCCGTCGAAGCGCCACAGCTCGTAACCGGCGTCGACTTCGTCCAGACCGTTCTCGAATCCGCCGATCAGCTGGCCGCTCAGGCGCACGTTGTCGATGGCGACACTCGAGTCACCCGTGCCATCGCCGACATCGAGCACGCCCACCGCCACACGGTAGGTGCCAGCCGACGCGAAGGTGTGGGTGAAGGACTGGGTCGGCAACCGGCCGGCCGCTGGCTTGGGCTGCGCTGCCCAGGCAACCGCCTGCTCGAGCAGCCGGTCGGGGTCGCCGGCGCGAAGCTGCGCATTGCTGTAGGTGACGCTACTGCCCGAATAGATCGGCCCGAGATAGACCGACTTTCCGGAGGCCACCTCGCGCACGGCGACGGACGCAGCGCCGTTGGTGGTGGCCAGGATCTGGGCCCCCGACTGCGCGCCACCGTTCGGGAATTCGATGTAGTTGTTGTTCCCCAGGGTGAAGGCGGACACGCCGTCGGTGACCGGATGCGCCGTCGTATTGGGCGCCACGGTTCCCTGATGCGCAAACCCCTGGCTCGGCACGACCACAGGCAGCACCGAGTTCAGCACGTCGCGCGTTTCGGCGCTCGCGCTGGCCGTGCCGTAGACGCCCCAACCGGTCATGACCAGCCCGCCGCCAGCCTGCACCCAGGCTGCCAGGTTCGGCGCGATGGCGTTGAAGAGGGCACCTTCTCCGCTTCCGGCACCGGAGTCGCCAAGCACGATCACATCGAACGCCGCCAGCTCGGCCGCGGTGTCGAGTTCTTCAGCAGTCACCAGGGTGGCGCTGAAGTCGAACCAGGAGTCGTCGTTGAGTTGCTGGACGATCGCCTGGTAGCCGGTGCTGTTGTTGCCTGTCGGCAGCCCCAGCACCGCCACACGCACCGGCACGGTGCCGGACACCGACTCAAAGCCGGTGGTGTGGGTGTCGGCCAGCCGCTGCACAGGCGTCACGACGGGGGCGGAGCCACCGGTCGCCTGGATGGCGACAAAGGCCGTGTCGTTGAAGAGCGCGCTCTCTGCACGCTCCAGGGTCTGGAAGGTCCAGTCGAAACTGAGCGTCTGGCCCGCCTGGACCGAAATCTCCCGGTAGATGGCCGAGCCACTGGTGGCGAGATCCGGGTCGGTGCTGGTGACCACGGTGTCCAGAGCACCAGCCGACAGGCCCAGATCAGCCTCGAGGTTCGACTGCGGCAGGGCATCGGCACCGGTGGTGGCAGCGGCTTGCAAGCTGCCCTGGCTGGGCGTCGCGCCCAAGGCGGCGCCACCCAGCGCGTAGTCGCCTGCGGTGCGCCAGTCGTAGGCGTCGTCGAAGTACGCGCCGAAGTAGAGCTTGTCGCCCAGGACTGCCAGGTCGGTTGGAACCGAGGACCCGCTGCCCGGCACGATGTCGCTCACGCGCGCGGCCGTCGTGCCGTCGAAACGCCACAGCTCGTAGCCGTGCTCCAGGCTGGCGCCGCGGAAATAGAGCGCGCCATTGAACTCGGTGAGCAAGGCGGGCTGCAGTCCGCTGCCACCGACGGACGGCGTGTCGAAGTTCGTCACCTGCTGCACCTGGGTGCCGTCGTAGCGCCACAGCTGCGATCCGGACGCCGCCGTGGAGGCGCTGAAGTACAGGCTGCCGCCGAACGCGGTCATCCCCTGGGGCGCCGAACTGTTGCCACCACTTTCGATGTCCGCGACCAGTTCGGTCTGGTGCCCGTCGAAGCGCCAGAGCTCGTACCCGGTGGTGGGCGCGTAGGCCTGGAAGTACAAGGCGCCGTTGAAATTGACACCTGAGCTGATGAACGAGCCGCTGCCGCCGGGGTTGATGTCCGCCGCCAGGAAGACCTCGGTGGCCACCGGGGCCGGCGCGGTCTGCACCCAGCCTGGCGCCCTGGCTTCTGCCACGGTGTACGACTGCTGCAAGGCCAGGTTGCCGAAGCCGTAGTGGCCGTCCACATCGGTGACGGTGCTGCGCTCGCCTGTGTCGAGCAGGCCGTTGCGGTTCTGGTCCAGGTAGACGGTCCAGCCCTCGATGCCGGCCTCGCCGGCATCCTGCACGCCGTCGCCATCCAAGTCCTGGAACTTGGTGCCATAGAGACCGCCCACGCCGACATGCACGTCGAAGCTGACCACGTCGGTGCGGCCGCGGCTGTCGCCGGGCTGCGACGGGCCATCCTGGGCCGTCAGGGTGATGCGGGCCGTGCCGGTGAAGTTGCCGAGGGCCTGGACCAGCACGCTGTCGCCCACGACGCGCACGCGGACGCTGTCCTGGTTCGACACGGCGCTGTAGACCACCGGGTGGCCGTCGGCATCCACGCCCTGGGGGGGCGTTGCGTTGTACAGGCCCTGGGTGTTGAAGTTGACCACGGCCTGAATTTCTGCCGTGCTCATGCCGCGCAGGGCATGGCTGGGCAAGCCCTCCAGAAGCGGAGCTTGGGCCGTGGCGGTGCTGCGCGCCGTGTTCTGCGCCGCGAAATGCATCAGCACCTGGGTCTCGCCAGGGGCGAGATTCAGGTCGTAGGCATAGCTCAGCGTTCCGCCGGCGGTGCTGACGCTCACGTCGGCGGGTGCGACCGCCGCGCCAGCGCCGGCGATGACATGCGTCACCACCGGGTCACCGGCGTTCTCGACATCGTCGGTCACGATCCAGCGGTCGGTCGTCGAGAACAGCTGATCGCCGCTCGAAGTGCCCACCACCACCGTGCCCCCGTCAGAGCCGAGGTCGGTGAACACCGGCACCCGTTGTGTCAACGACGCGCTGCCGTTGTTGGTGACCACCTCGAGGAAGCGGGCATAGCTCTGGTCCGCCGGCACATAGATCTTGCGGATGATCTGCACGTCGCCGAAGACGGCGGTGCCGATGACGATCTCGCGTCCGCCGTCCTCGGTCAGGCGCTGCAGGCCCGAAAACGGGAAGGTGAGATTGCCCGCCAACCGCAGGCCGAAATCGAACGCGTCGCTGGTGCCATTCTGGATCGCGCCACTGGACGTGATGTCCCACAGGAAACCAGCACCATCGGTCAGATTGATGGTGGTGTCTGCCGCGCCGGTGTAGGCCGGCGTGGTGTCGACCACGCCGATGGCGACGTTGATCGTGCTGTCGGCCAGCATCGACTGCGCCGCAATCGGCGACAGGACCGGGGCGTTGGGGTTGGGATCGCGGAAGAAGCCCTCGGGCAGCAGGGTCGACGGTTCGTCCTGAATCTGCGCCGCCAGCAACGGCACAACGACCTGGTGGGCGTCGTTGTCCAGCGGGTTTGCGTTGAGGGTCAGCACCTGCAGCTGGTCGGCCAGGGCCAGCACCTCGCCACGGTCGGCACGCACCAGCGTGACGGCGTCGGCGGCCAGGCTGCCATTGGCGCCACCGCTGAGCATCACCCGCAGGGTCTCGGTGTCCATCTCGACGACGCCGAGCGACGCCCAGTTGGCGCCGGCCAGGGTGCGGCCGGTGGGCATCTGGCGCTGGTTGATGCCGGTTTCGCGGTCGATGTTGAAGCCGTCGTACAGGGTGTAGACAGCGTCTGTCGCGCGCCCCGGCGTGGCCTGCCAGGTGGCGAAGACTTCATAGCGCACGCCGGGCTCGAGCCCGTCGAAGGTCCAGCCCGCGCTGCCAGCGCCCGTGGACACACGGTGGGTGCCGCCCACGCTGCCAGCCCCGGCCACGGTGGCCCAGGTGCCCGCCGTGGTCTCGAAGCTCGCATCGGCGTTGTCGGCGATGGTGGCGTTCAGGCGTGCCACGTGCGCGGCATCGGCCACCACGTTGCCCGCGCCCGTGGCGCTCAGTTCCACACGCAGCGCACCTTGCAGGCTGCGGAAGCTGCCGAGCGAGGCCCAGGCCGATCCGCCCAGGGTCTTGTCGGTCGGCGTGATGCGCTGGTTCGCCGTGACCGTTGCCACCAGGTTGGCGCCGTCGTAGATGCGGTACTGGGCCGCCGGGTTGCGGCTGTCGTGGGCCGTCCAGGTGACGAAGAGTTCGTAGGTGCCGCCGGCAGCCAGCCCGTCGAAGGCCCAGCTGGCGGTCGCGTCGGCATTGCCGCCCGGGTGCAGGCGGTAGGTGTCGCCATAGGCCGCCGCGTTGTCGCCACCGGTCCAGCCGGCCCCGGTCTCGACGAAGCCTGCGTCGGTGTTGTCGCGGATGCTCAGGCCCAGCAGGCCGTCGATGTCCGAGATGGCGTTGTCGTGCAGGTACAGGTAGTCCAGGTTGACCAGGCCATTGAGGGCGCGGATGTCCTCCACGCCCTGTCCGGCCAGGCTCAGCACCTCCAGCGACTGCAGGCCAGCCAGCGGCGCCAGGTCGGCCGCCACCGAGAACCGGTAGACAGCACCCGAGTTGGCTGCTCCCGTGTCGTCCAGATAGGCGCCGATGAGCACGTCGCTGCCCACGGATGCCACCGCGTAGCCGAACTGGTCGCTCGCAACCGGCGTCGGGTTCAGCACGGTCTTCTTGAGCAGCCCGGTCGTGCCGTCGAACAGGTAGGCCGCACCCGAGTCCACAGCGCCCGTGTCGTCCCGCGGCGCGCCGATGAGGATGTCGTTGCCGGCCGCTGCCACCGAGAAGCCGAACTGGTCACTGGACACCGGCGTCGGGTTCAGGAAGGTCCGCTTCAGCTGGCCTGTCGCCTTGTCGAACAGATAGACCGCGCCCGCGTCGCTTGCGCCCGCGTCGTCCAGCCAGGCGCCAACCAGGATGTCATCCCCCACCGCGGCCACCGACACACCGAACTCGTCGCTGGCCGACGGGTTCGGGTTCAGGAAGGTCTGCTTGAGGCCACCCGTCGCACCGTCGAACAGGTAGGCCGCACCGGCGTTGATCGCGCCTGCGTCGTCCAACCGGGCGCCGATCAGAACGTCGTTGCCCACCCCCGCCACAGACCAGCCAAACCAGTCGCTGTCCGCCGGTGTCGGATTCAGGAAGGTCTGCTTGAGAAGACCAGTCGCACCGTCGAACAGGTAGGCCGCGCCTGAATTGTTGACATTCGTGTCGTCGAGGAAAGCGCCGATCAGGATGTCGCTGCCCACTGCTGCCACCGACCGGCCGAACTGGTCGCCAGCCGCTGGGCTCGGGTTCAGGATGGTCCGCTTGAGCAGGCCTGTCACACCGTCGAACAGGTACGCTGCGCCTGCATCGGCAGCGCCGGTGTCGTCCCCGAAGGCGCCGATGAGAATGTCGTTGCCGACCGCCGCCACCGAGAAGCCGAACTGGTCGCTGACGTCCGGTGTCGGATTCAGGAAGGTGAACTTGAGGTCGCCGGTGAGCCCGTCGAACAGATAGGCAGCGCCGGCATTGGTCGCGCCGGCATCGTCCAGGTAGGCCCCGACCAGGACATCGTTCCCCACGGCGGCAATGGCGAAGCCAAAGTTGTCGCTCCCTGCGGGGGTCGGGTTCAGGAAGTATTGCTGCAGCCCGATGGAGCCGTCGAAGCTCAGGAAACGCAGCCCCGACATGGACTCGAACGCGCGCAGGTTGGCGCTCAGGTTGCCGTCCAGGCTCAGCCCGACCAGCTTGGGCAGTTCACGCAGCCCGCCGAGCTTCTGCGCCATGTTGCCGTCCAGCGCCAGCAGCCGGTTGCCGTCGAGCGCCAGGTACTGCAGCAGCGGGGCGCCGATGGGCGCGCCGACGGCCAGGCCGCTCTGGGCCGTGCCCGGAATCAGCGGCTGCACGTCGGTGAGCTGGTTGTTGGCCAGGTTGAGCGCGGTCAGGTTGGTTGCGAACTCCAGGCCCTGGATGCTGGACACGCCCAGGCCACCCAGGTCCAGCCCGGTGAGCTGGCCCATGTCGGTGACCGTGATCGTGCTGCGCACGAACGGCGTGCCCAGGTGGGACATGGTCACCGGGATGCCCAGCGCTTCGGCGACCGCCACCTTCACGGCTTCGGCCCCGAAGGTGACGGCGGGGTCCAGCGGCCGGATGTCGGCCTGGCTCGGGGTGACCTTCTCGGCCTCCTCGGCGTCGCTGACGATTTCGCCCGCGCCCAGATCGCGCACCTCGTAGTCTTCGGCCAGGTAGAGGTCGGTGCCACGCCCGCCGAACAGCCGGTCGAGTTGCTTGCCACCGATCAGGATGTCGTTGCCGTCCGCGCCCTGCAAGGTGTCGCGGTCGGCCTGCGGATGGGTCCAGCCGGCCTTGGGCGCGGTGAACTCGGTGCTGAAGGCCAGCGGCCCGGTCTGGTCGGCCGAGAACGGGTTGTAGACCCGCAGGTAGTAGGTGCCGGCCTCGTAGCCGCGCAGGTCGAAGATGGACTGGCCCGCGGCCAGCAGGCCGCCGTCGGCGTCGAGCAGGTCGCCGAGCACGCCGTCCTGGCGGGCCACGGTGACGCGCAGGCCGGTGTCTTCGGTGGCCACGCTGCTGGAGTGGATGCGCAGCGGGTTGGGCGGCAGCGTGCCGTCGAGCCCGAAGCGCAGGGTCATGCGCGTCTTGCCGGACGCCAGGTGTTCGCGCACTGCGGCGGTGATGTCCACCGCGATGGGCTGCGAGCCCTTCACGGTCATCAGGTTCAACGAGGCAATGGCGGTGGCCGACGCGGTGACATCACCGACGGTGACGCTGCCGTTCGCCTCGGCGTGGACCAGGGACACGTGCAGGTTCCGGTCCAGCAGCCCCGAGTCGGCAATGCGCAGCGTGCCGGCCGCGGTGCCGTTGCTGCGCCACAGCTCGGTGGGCTTGCCCTGCGTGCCACCGGCGAACCAGAGCTCGCCATTGAATTCGGCCAGGCCGCTGGTCGTTTGACTCAAATTGGAGACCGACCGGGTGCCCTGCGCCGTGCCGTCGCTGCGCCACAGCTCGACCGCACGTGTTCCCGGGGGGGTGGCCGTGAAGTAGAGGACGCCGGCCACCTCGGTGAGATTCGTCGGGTTGGACCCGACGAAGCTGGCGGGGTTGATGTCCACGACGAGGGTGGGCGCCAGGCTCGCCTGGGTGATGTCCACCTTCCACAGCTCACGGCCACCCAGGCCCGTGTTGGCGCTGAAGAACAGCAGGTTGCCGACCTGGGTGAAATCGCTCGGCATCGAGCTGCCGGCGCCGACATCGATGTCGGCCTTGACGGTGCCGGCGATGGTGCCGTCGGTCCGCCAGAGCTCGAAGCCGATGTCGCTGTCCGACAGCAACTGGGTGCGCGCGGTGAAGTACACCTTGCCACCTGCTTCATGGAAGTTGGTGGGGCTGGACGACTGCGGGCCCTGGAAGATTTCTGCCAGGTTCAGCGTGCCGGCCTGCGTCCCGTCGCTGACCCACAGCTCTGCGTTGCCGGTGCCGGTGCCGGCCTCGGCGCTGAAGATGAGCCCGGACGCGATCGCGGTCAGGTTGGTGGGGTTGCGCACGAACACGCCAGGCGTGTCCTCGACCTTGACGGTGTTGACCGTCAGGCCGTCGGTCTTCCAGAGCACCGGGCCCGCACTGTCGTTGGCGCTGAAGTACAGCAGGTTGCCCACCGCGGTGAGTTCGGTCGGGTCGGATCCCAGGCCGGTGCCGGCGCGGATGTCCCGGACCAGCACAGAACCCGCCGTGGGGTTCGTCAGGTCGATGCGGTACAGCTCGCGCCCGCTCACGCCGGTGTAGGCGGTGAAGAACAGCGTGGTGCCCACCACGGTCAGGTCCTTCACCTGAGCGCCGGTGCCGAAGTTGGACAGCTTGGTCGTCCCGGCGGCCGTGCCGTCGGTGCGCCAGAGTTCGCGGCGCTCGACCGTTTCCCCGGTGATGAACGAGAGGTGGAGGTCGTTGGCCGTGAAATAGAGCGCCGAGCCGACGGGCGTCAGCTCTTCCGGGCGGGCGTTGCCGAGGATCGTGCTGCCGTACAGGTAGCTATAGTCCGGCGCGATGTTGCTGACCAGTGCGGTGCCGAGCACCGTGCCATCGGTCTTCCAGAGCTCCACACCGGTGCTGCTGGTGCCCGCGGTGAAGTACAGCGTGCTGCCGGCCGCGGTGAGGTTGGCCGGCGCCGTGAGCGGGCTCTGCGCAAACGGGTTGATGTGATCCAGGACCAGCTCGACGCGCTCCAGCGCGTCCAGGTCATGCATGTACGGCAGGTAGGCCGAGAGGTCGACGTCGAGCAGCCCGACGGCATCCACCTGGGCCCCCAGCACCAGCGGGTTGGACGCGTTGCCCGCTTGCACTGCGTAGCCCCCCACCCCGTCGAGCGTGGCCACGGCGTCCGGGCCGCGCACGGTGTTGGTCTGCGCCGCGATGGCGGCTGCCAGCAGCCGGATCTGGTCGCCGCCTGCGCCGTCGCCCAGGGTCGTGAACTTGAACCACTGCTGCGCCTGGCCTGGCTGCAGCGCGAAGTCGTCGACGCCATCACCGTCGGCGTCGAGCAGGTCGAAGGCCTCCGGCTGCCCGGTGCCGACATCCACCAGGTAGTCACCGCTGCCGGTGAAGCTGCGGTTGGCGAGCGGAATCACGCCCGTGGCAGGCGGCAGGCCCACCAGGCGGGGCGCGCCATAGACGGCGTACACCTTGCCGGCATTGGACGCAAAGCCTTCACCGAGCACGTCCTGGAACCCGGCGCCGATTAACAGGTCGTCGTAGCCGTCCCGGTCCAGGTCCACGCCCGGCGTGGCGGGCAGCCCAGTGATAGAGATCCCGAACCCGATCAGGCTGAAGAAGTCGTCAAGGTTCAACTCGGTCTCGCCCTGCAGGCGCACATCCGAGTTCGCCAGGACCTTGGTGGCCGAGCCCTTGGCGGCAGACCAGAAGATGTGGGTCTGGATGTGCGACTGCAGCCCGAGGATCTGCGATCCGCTGGCGCTCAGCAGCAGGTTGCCAGTCTCGGCAACTGCCAGATCCATCTCGCCATCGGCGTTGAAGTCGCCTGCCGTGGCCTGCAGCTGCCCGATCACCCGCAGATCGCCCGACAGCTGGCCGCTGCCGAAGCGCTGAATGCGCAGCGCGGCCTCGGCGGTGGTGACGTCGCGGCTGGACGCCGCCAGCCTGTCGGCCGAGCCGAAGAAGACCAGCATGCCGGGCTTGCCCTCGGTCTCGAGGTAGCGGCTCAGCGCGAAGTCGTCGTAGCCGTCGGCATTGAGGTCGCCGAGCGCGAAGGCGCTGCGGAACTGGCTGCCTTCGGTGTCGAAGGCATTCTGGAAGACCAGGTTGGCGTTGTTGGGGAAGCTGAGGGCACCGGTGGTCGTGCGCCCGATCAGCAGGCGTTGGCATCGGACGACGCCGTGTCGGACAGCAGCAGGTCGTCGAGGCCGTCGCCGTTGTAGTCGCCGATCACCTGCGCGCGGGCGGACAGGGATCCGGCAGACCGCGTGATGGTGGTGATGCTGTTGGTGGCGACGGCCACCGGCGCGGTGGCCGAGGTGATCGCCGCGCCGGACACGACATGGACGGTGGTGTTGCTGGCCAATACCAGGTCGTCCTTGCCGTCGCCGTTCCAGTTCATCGCCAGAACGCTGTCGATGCTCAGGTTGTCGAGGGTGAGCGTGCGGTCGACGTCCGCCAGCGTCAGCTGGCGCGGCCACTCGGGCCCGCCAAAGACGATGCGGATCTCGTCAGTGGTCCCGTTCTCCTTGACGAAGACCAGGTCGCCCTTGCCATCGCCATTGACGTCACCCATGCGCACCGCCGGGACGCCCATCAGTGCATGGTCGATGACGATCTCGGCCTGGTCGGTGGCGCGCGCCACGTCGGCCAGTTCGACCGGCCCGAACAGCACGTAGCTGAACTTGTCGCCGCGGATCAGGAAGTCGTCGAAGCGATCGCCATTGAGATCGCCCACGGCCTGGGCCATGCCCAGTCGGTCGTCCTTGGCAGAACCGGTCCACGCCGGGGCGTCGCCCACCGACAGCGGTGAAGCCGCCTGCGTCGGCAAGGTCAACCCAGGCGCCGACGTGGTCGTCGGCAATTGGGGCGTCGCCAGGCCGAAGATGAAGGGCTCGGCCGCCAGCGGCGCGGTCAGTGCGTCGATGGGCGTCGCGGTCAGCGCCTTGCCATGCAGGATGCGCTGATTGCCACTCAACCGGTCGGCCTGGACCAGGTCGGCGCGGCCGTCCCCGTCCACATCGCCCACGCCGACGAACAGCCTCGGGCGCGGACCGCTGGCGGCCAGGCCGAAGACGAGTTCCAGGTCGGTGAGGGCGTAATCCGGCTGGGCCGGCTCGATGACCAGGTCAGGCCGTGGTGCTGTCGCGCCGCTCCATGCGGCCATCTCGGCACGTGACGCCCCGAAGTACACATGGCCCACCTGGTGGGCGCTGCTGGTGGCACCCTCGATCAGCAGGGACCCGCGTTCGAAGACGTTGGCGCCCAGGTCGTCACGGCCGTCGCCGTCGACGTCGCCAAGCGCAAAGAGCGGCCCCAGCGGCAGCGAGAGCGCCTGGCCGAAGACATCCAGCAGGCCGACCGAGACCGTCTTGTCACCAGCCACCAGGCCCGTGTGGCCACCACCGTACAGCAGCAGGCTGCTGTTGGTGCCGCTGGCACCGGTGAGCAAGATGTCGTCCCGGCCGTCGCCATCCACATCGCCGGCGGCGACGAGCGAACGGTTCGCGAACGATGCACCGCCGGTCACGATCACGTCGGCCAGCGCCGCGACATCGCCAGCGCCGGTCAGCCGGGACGCGGTGGTCGACTCGCCGAAGAACAGGTGCAGGCGGCCGTCGGCGGCCTGCGGCATCAGCACCGCGAAATCGTCCACCCCGTCGCCGTTGAAATCGCCGACACCCTTGGCGTCGTACAAGGCGGCCGCGTTGCTCAGCGTGGGCAGGTTGAGCGACAGGTCGGGGTTGGCCAGGGTCAGGAACCGGCGCACGACGATGTCGTCGACGAACCAGCCTTCGAACTCGTTGGCCACGGCATCGCGCGTGTCGAAGTCGAAGCGGATCTGGATTTCCTGCCCGATGAACTGCTGCAGGTTGACGCTGGCCGTGCGCCAGCCGTTGCTGGGCGACAGGAGCGTGGTCGGGTTCTCGAGACTGGGCGTGAAGGACTGGAAGCTGACGCCACCGTCGGTGGAAATCAGGACCTGCGCCTTGTCGTAGTAGTCACCACCCTCGGTCTGCAGGAAATAACTGAAGCTGAGTTCGGCACCGCTGACGGCTCTGAGGTCGATGTTGGGCGACGTCACGCGGCCCGACGTGTGGCCGGCATTGAAGTTGCCGCCGCCATTGGGGCCTTCGCCCTGCCCGTAGTACAGGCTGTAGTCCGGATGGGACGTGGCATCGGTCTTGCGCGCCGCCGTGACATGCCAGAGCCCCGGTTGCTGCCCCGGAGGCGGCGCCGTGCCGTCGATCACAAACCCGTCCAGCGACGACGCCGGCAGGTTGCCGTTGTTGTTGAAGTCGGCGCTCAGGATCGGCGGCTGGGTCCAGTCGGAGCGGCCATAGAACACGGCCGCCTTGGTCGCACCGCGGTCGGTGACCAGCAGATCATCGATGCCGTCGCTGTCGATGTCGCCGCCGTTCGCCACGGTCAGTGCGCCAACGGCGCCCGTGATGACCGTGCCGTAGTCGCTGAGCAGGTCGATGTCACCCTGCCATGCCGCGCCGCCGCCGAACAGCAGGTAGACGCCCTCCTGGACAAAGCCAGTGCTGGCCGTGGCGGTGCGCGAGATGGCGATGGCCAGATCGTCGATGCCGTCGCCGTTGTAGTCGCCGCCTGCGGCGATCTGCACACGCGCCCGCCCGTCGTTGATCGAGGTGGGCAGCAGCGCGCCGGGCAGGCGCAGCGTGATGCTGCTGGCCTCGAGCGACTGGTTGCCGGTGGCACTGCTGCCAAAGTGGATGCGGGCCAGGCTCTGGATGCCGCCGTTGGCCTCGACGTCTTCCTGATCTGTCGAGGTGACATCCTGCACTGCCGAGATGAAGTCGGCGTGCCCGTCGTTGTTGATGTCGCCGAGCGGAACGATGAACGGCTGGTTGGCGAGGTTGTTCGTCACCAGGGTGGCGTCGGCCTCGGTGGGCGGAACCTCGATGGTGCTGCCGAGCTCGGCGCGGAAGCGCAGCTGGTAGCCGCCGAAGGCATCCATCAGGTCGGACGTGCCCAGGCCGGCCGGCAGCTGCAGGACGCTGGTGGCCAGGGCGTCGGCCGTGACGATCTCCAGCGAGGACTGGCTGGTGAAGCTGCTGTCGATCAGCCGGGTCAGCACGATGCGGCCGCGCGCATCCTTGCTGGCGCTCACCTTGGCTGAGAGGTTTGCGTTGCTCAGAGCCAGGTTGATGTCGTTGACGAGATCGTTCAACGTGCTGTTCGGCGGCGTGTACTCAACTGGGTCGGTGTTCGGAATGGGCTGCCGTTCCGTCACCGTCACCGTCACTGCCGCCCCGCCATCCACGCTCAGTTGGAACTGGGAACTCGGGAATTCGGCGCTGCTGAGCCTCCCGTCACCCGGCGCCGCCCCGAGCGCCTCCAGCCGGAACTGCGCCGGGTTGATGACATGCAGCAGGTAATGCTCGGGCACGCCCGTGAACAGCTCGACCGGCTGGATGTTCACGCCGTCGCCGGGGTCGGTGTCCGCCGCGGCGAAGAGGAACAGATGGCGCGCCGGGTCGAAGCCCACCAGCGGATTGCCGTCTGCGCCCAGCACCTCGATCATGTCGGTGGTCAGCAGCGCCCGGTTGGCGCCGCCAAAGCTGCTGCTGGCGAACGGCGCATCCAGCACGTACCAGTCGGATGCGTCGCCCAGGCTGAAGCTCAGGTCCTCGATCACGGTGCCGGCGCTGGCACGGCCGAGCGTGCCCGCGTACAGCACGTTGTCATTGCGCCCGGAACTGCCGTTGCGCGTGGCGTACTCGAGCGCGTCCGGCACGGTGGTGCTCAGGTCGCCGGGCTCGGGGGCGCTGCCGTCGCCGGCCAGGATGTCGTCGCCATCGCCGCCGGTGACGCGGTCGTTGCCCGTCCCGCCCAGGATGAAGTCGTTGCCCGAGCCACCGCTGATGATGTCGTCGCCGGCGCCGCCGAACAGGCGGTCATTGCCGTCGCCGCCCAGGATTTCGAGGTTCGAGATCAGCGCCCGCTGCTCGAAGTCGCCGGGGTCGATGCCCCACTCGCTGTCGACCCCCTTGAACTTGAACTCAGGGTCGGCGTGGAACTCGTCGTCGCCTGCACGCAGATCGATCACCGTGCGCTCGACGCCGATGGTCTGGTAGAACAGGTATTGCTGCTCGTACACCCAGGCAGCACCTGCGGCCCGCTGCGGCAGCAACGGCACCAGGGCGGTGCCCGGCGCGGCTGCGGCGTCCGGGATGCCGAAGCCGAGCTTGGCGGCCGGATCGGCGGCACTGACCGTGATCTCCAGCGTCTCGCCCGCACCCGCTGCCACGGTGGCGAAGGTCAGGCGTTCGCCGTCGTAGCCTGCACGCACCAGGCCCTTCAGCGGCGAGCTGGGGGCATTGATGACGGCGTTCAGGTCGGCCACCAGGTCCAGCAGCGTGACGTTGTTGCCGGTTCCGTTGTCACCGGTGAAGGGCAGCACGAAGCTGCCGTTGATTTCGCCAGGCGTGCCCTTGTTCAGCGTCAGGCTGAAGTGCGCCTCGGCTTCCAGCGCGGGGCTGGCCAGGTCGCGCAGTGCCACCAGCGTGGCGGGCATGGCGCCGGCACGCTGGAATTCCTGGTTGGCGATGTCCCACACCTGGTTGGTGAACTCGTAGCGGTGCAGGAAGCGGTTCCAGCGGATGGAGGCAAAGTCCGGCACGTCGCGGCCGGTCCGGTCGGTGTCGCCGCCCAGGAACAGCACGCGGTCATCGCCCGCGCCGCCGTCGAAGCGCTCGTTGTAGGTCGGCACGAAGGTGTCGGACGCGGCCTCCTTGAAGGTCGGCACGAAGGTGTCCTGGTCGCGCTTGAGCAGCGGCAGGTCGTCCGTGATGATCTGGAAGGTGTCGTCGCCCGCTTCACCAAACAGCAGGTCCGAGGCCTGGCGGTCCAGGCCGCCGGTCAGCACGTCATTGCCCGACCCGCCGAAGATCCAGTCCTCGCCGGGGCCACCGGACAGGATGTCGTTGCCCGCGCCACCCAGGATCACGTCGCGGCGCACCGCGTCGCTGCGGGCGCCGAGGTTGACGACCACGGCGGTGTCGTTCGTGGCCGGGTCGACCAGGCCGTCCTTCAGGTCGAACACCAGGTTGTAGATGGTGGGGACGAGATTCGGGCTGTCGACGCGCAGCAGGTAGTCGGTGTCGGCCTGCAGGCCCGCCAGCGAGACCTGCGCCACCGCGGCGCCGCTCAGGTCCAGCACGTCGACCACCGCCGCGCCGATGTCGGGGAACAGGTCGTACCGGCCCGTGCCGGTGGCAGCCGCCGGGTTGTCCAGGTTCTCGAGCCGGACGCGCGCAAAGTAGGTGCCGGCGCTGAGCCCGTCGAGCGACACCTTGGCGCTGCGGTCTGCGCTGATCGCGATGTCCTTCACCGCAACCGAGCGCACCGTGTTCAGGGACTGGTCCAGGATGTCCAGGCGGAACACATCGCGCGGGTCGGCGACGATCTGCAGCAGGCTGAAGAAATCATCGGCCGTGCCCTGGGCAGCCAGCTGGAAGCGGAACCAGTCCTGGTCCAGCGGATTGTCGATGGTCAAGCCGCGCAGGCGCGACAAACCATCGATGCCCGCGATCTGGTAGGCGGTGGCGGCGCTGTCATTGCGCCCCGGCACGAGGTCGGGGGCGTCGCTGTTGCGGCTCAGCGCCCTCAGGGTGCCGTCGGCCTGGCGCTGGTAGACGGACAGGCCGAGGCCATCGATGGGCGAGGCGCTGTTCAGGCTGACCAGGGCCGAAGCGCCGGCGTTGGCCAGCAGCTGGAAGGCGAAGAAGTCGGTGTCCGCCGGGTTGTCGATGGTGAGGTTGGTGTAGGCCAGAGAGCTTGCGATGCGCAGGTCGGCGTTGGCCTGCAGGCCGTCCAGCAGGCCGAGCTGCGTGGCCGCGGTGTTGCCCCAAGCCACGTCGAGCGTCAAAGAGAAGCCGATGCCCGCCTGCAGGCCGCTGGCCACGCTGGGGGTGTAGGCCACTTCCCGCGTGGCCAGGGTGATCCGGTCGCCCTTGCGGCCGGCGATGACATGCTCACTGGCCCCGGCCCTGGCCAGAGCGACATTGAGGTCGGCCACCAGGTCGTCGATGCCGACGTTGTCTGCCGTGGAGAAGCCGACGCCGGGCGCGGGCCTGGCCGGCACGATGGCGGTGAACTGGCGGCCATCGGCCAGCTGCACCGTGAAGTTCGCATCGTCGGACAACTGGCCATTGGACGGCGCAGCAAACGCCCCCACCACCACCGCAGCGCCGCCCAGGGCGAAGGGCTCGGTGGCCGTGTCGTTGCGCGAGCCGTACTCGGCCTTGTCCACCAGGATGGCGTTGCCGGCGAGGATCTCGACGCGGTCATCGCCCGCACCGGCGTCGATCCAGACCGTCTTCTGCACCGTGGGGCCGACTGTGATCTGGTCGTTGCCGCCCAGGGCGTCGATGATGATGGCGAGGAAGTCACCTTCCGGCGGCAGCAGGTTGCCCACCAGCTGGCGTGTTGTGCTGTCGAGCGTGACCTGATCGACCTCGATGCCATCGGCGGCCTGGGTGCGCAGCGACGCGATCCCCAGCAGGACGTCGTCGGGCGTCCAGATGTAGTTGCCCTGGCTGTCGCGGCCGTTGAAGTCCAGGCGCACCTGTGCATCGAACGAATAGTTGCCGTTGTTGTTGGTCAGGCGCGTGACCAGGTGGTGGTCGGCCAGCAGGCCGGGTTCGGTGACGTAGTCGACGCTGATCACGTCGTCGGCATTGGTCGCGCCGACGTACCACACCTTGTCGGTCTGCCGGGCGTACTCCTTCCAGTCGTCGCCGCCGAGACCGCCATCGAGCGACTCGAAGGTCGAGCCATCGACCCTGACCAGGGTGTCGTTGCCGCCGTTGCCGTACAGGAACCCCAGCCCCGTGCCGCCGTACAGCACATCGTCCTGGGCCGAACCGAGCATGCGGTCCAGGCCGGTGTCTTCCCGGTTGTAGGTGATGTCGGTGGCGGGGTCGTCATTGAGACCGTCGCCGTCGCGGTCGCCGTTGGACGGCGCCAGGCTGCCATCCGGGCGCTGGAAGATGCCGAACTGGCCCGCGTCGAGCGCGATCGACGTGAGCGCGGCGCCAGCCGCGCTGGGCGCGGCACGGAAGACGAACCGCCCGTCCTTCAGGTCGGCGCGCACCCGGTCCGTGAGATTGACGGTGGCGCCCGACGCATCGGTGGCCACGGCCAGTGCCGCGTTGAGGTCTGCCACCAGATTGCGCAGGCGCTGTTCGTCGACGCTGGTGATCAGACTGGCGTTGATGGCGTTGGTGTTGTCGTTGGTCGCTGCAGCGCGCAAATCGACGTTGTAGGTCAGGCCATTCAGTGTCAGCGCAAAGCTGGCGTCGCCGTAGATGCGCCCGTCGGGCCGGCTCGGGGTACCGCCGGTCAGCAGCAGGTCTGCACCGAAGCTGCCGTTGGTGACCAGTTGGCCCGTGCCGGGGGCCGCCGAGGTGGGCACGACGCTCAGGTTGTCGATGCCGAAGGTGGCGACCGTGCTGTTGGTCCCGCTCAGCCGCAGTTCCGTGGTGGTGGCGGTGGCGGTGAAGACGAAGTCCAGCCTGCCTGACTTGGCCGCCGTGTCCTGCACGACAACGCTGTTGGCCATCACGCGCAGGAGATGGCTGTTGGCCACGATGTCGGCGCTGACCCGGTAGGTCACGCCCACCTGGGTGGCGATGGTCTGGCGGACGAAGGAATTCCCGAACGCGGCCCCATTGCGGGCGTAGCTCAGGTAGCCGTCGGCAGCGGACACCTGGATGGCAATGCCGCTGACCGCGGCGTCAGGCACCCAGCCGGTCAGGGCACCCGCAGGGCCCGCGGGACGCTCGGCGCGTTGGCCGTCGCTGAAGCCCAGCTGGGTCTGCAAGGCGTTCGGGTCGAGCGACCAGGCATACAGCTCGTTGGTGCCCTGGCCGCCCAGCAGATCGTCATTGCCCTGACCGCCGAAGAGCCGGTCGTGATCGGCCGTGGTGCCGATGCCGGCGCCGCCGTCACCCCACAGCCGGTCATCGCCGCCCAGGCCGATCAGGACATCGCTGCCCGCGCCGCCGTCCAGGCGGTCACGCCCGGCGCCGCCGCGCAGCACGTCATTGCCCGGGCCACCATCGAACACGCCGACAAAGTCGTCGCTGCGGTTGTTGAGCGGCGCCAGGTCGAGCGGAACTTCTCCGCCGACGCTGCCGTCTGCGAACTCGATCGTGTCGTGGCCCAGCAGGCCCGACACCCGGAACTGTTCGACCAGCAGGTTGTTGCCATCCTTCCACTTCGCCTGGAAGGTGCGCTGGAACAAGGTGTTGCCGGCGTTCAGCGAATCGACCGTCTGGTAGGCCACCTGCAGCAGGTTGGCGTCGGTCGGGTTCTGCATCAACCGGATGCTGTCGTTCTGCGAACTGCCCTCGATCAGCAGGATGTCGGTGGCGTTGTCGTCCGCGACGTCGCCCTGGCTCTGGTTGCCGAAGTGGCCGTCGAAGTTCTCGGGCGTTGCATTGACCGCATAGGACGTGCGCGTGTCGAGCACCAGCATGTCGATGGCGGCGCCACCGTACAGCGTGTCGCGGCCGTTCTGGCCTTCCAGCCAGTCGGTGTCGGCGCCGCCCCAGAGGGTGTCGTTGCCGCCACCGCCCAGCAGCTGGTCTTCACCGCTGCCGCCAAACAGCACATCGGCCCCGCCGACCAGGGAGGCCTGGGTGTTCTTGGCGTAGTTGGGGCCGGACAGTTCCTCACCGTGCAGGTAGTCGTTGCCACCGTCGCCGAACATCAGGTCGGCACGCAGGTTGCCGAACAGCCAGTCGCCACCGGCGTCGCCATGCAGTTCGTCGCCACGCAGCACGACCTCGGCGGCCAGCGCGCTGGCCGACGCGTTGACCGTCACGTCGGCGTAGGCGTACAGGTAGTCGATGCCATCGCCGCCAAACAGGCGCTGCCCGGACTGGCTGTTGGGCGCCACGCTCGTGTCGCCGCCAATGCCAGCGTCGCCCTTGCGTCCGGCGTCGCCGAACAGATAGTCGTCGCCGGTGTCGCCATAGAGCATGTCGATGCCGGTGCCGCCATGCACCACGTCGGAGTTGGCACCGCCACGCACGATGTCGTCGCCCGCGTCGCCCCACACCTCGTCGCTTGCCACGCCGCCGTCGATGTAGTCGGAGTCTGCGCCGCCGAA
The DNA here is from genome assembly GCA_016703325.1 of Burkholderiales bacterium. Classification (GTDB taxonomy): domain Bacteria; phylum Pseudomonadota; class Gammaproteobacteria; order Burkholderiales; family Burkholderiaceae_C; genus Sphaerotilus. Next base: position 350,011 of record JADJCH010000063.1, read on the forward strand.
CAGGAAGTCGGCGTCGCCGCCGCCGAAGATGAAGTCGATGCCGGCGCCACCCTCGATGCGGTCGCTGCCGTCGGTGGACAGCCCCGTCAGCGACAGGCCGTTGACCGCCACCGGCGTGATGCGTGGCGGTGTGAAGCCACTGCCCGCCAGGCCCGCTGCCAGCAGGGCGGCCTCGGCCTCGTCGAAGCCGATGGGGCGCTGGAAGTTGTCGGCCGTGCCGAGATCCAGGACCGTGGGCGACACGTCCTCGAAGCCGCCCCAGAGGATGTCGTTGCCGGTGTCGCCGCGGATGGTGTCGTTGCCGGCACCGCCGACGATGACGTCGTCATGGCTGCCACCGGCGATGTCGTCGTCGCCTTGATCGCCATAGATGGCATCGTCGCCGGAACCGCCTGAAATCAGGTCGTTGCCGAGGCGGCCGAAGATGCGGTCGTTGTCGGCGCTGCCGAAGATGGTGTCGACGCCCCAGTCGCCATAGATCAGGTCCTCGCCGGATCCACCGTCGATGAGGTGGGTGACCACGAACTCGCCGCCGGCCTCGTTGAGCAGCGCAAAGATGACGTCGTCGCCAGAGCCGCCCAGGATGTGGTCGCTGCCAGTGCCACCGCGCACCAGGTCATTGGCAGACCCTGCGTCGATGAAGTCGTCGCCCGCGTCGCCATCGATGGTGTCGGTGCCGGCATGGCCCCAGACGCGGTCTGTGCCTGCGCCCGCCGTGATGACGTCATTTCCGCCCTGGCCGTAGATGCGGTCGACGTCGTCGCCGGCGCTGATGGTGTCGTTGCCTCCCTCGGTCTCGCTGTGCAGGACGACCGTGCGTACGATGCCCGTGCTGCCCGGCAGCGCCGCCGGTGTGGCGTTGGCCGGTGTCGTGACCAGGCCTTCGTCGCCCAGGATGAAGTCGGCACCCAGGCCGCCAGTCAGCACGTCATGGCCGAGCCCGCCGATGATGTCGTCATCACCGCTGCCGCCATCGATGGTGTCGTTGCCGCCCTGGCCGTACAGGATGTCGCTGCCCAGACCACCGAGGATCACGTCGCCACGGTCGGTCAGGTCGGCAGACGCCGGGATCAGGCTGAGGGCGCGTTCAGGTGCGCGCACCGTGCCGTCGGTGTTGCGGATGACGCCGCTGGTGCGCCACAGGCGACCGTCACCACCGAGCACGACATCGTGACCATCGCCGGCGTCCACGGTGTCGATGCCGAGGCCGGCGACGATGTCGTCGGCGCCGAGCCCGCCGGTGACGGTGTCGTCGCCACCCTGGGCAAAGATCCAGTCGTCACCGGAGCCGCCCACGACGATGTCGCCACCGTCTGCAACGGCCTGCGGGCCACCCGCGACTTCGGACTCGAGCAGCACATCGCGCCCGAGACTGCGCATGGCACCAGCAGCCAGCGCACCGCCAGACAGCGCGATCGTGCCGCGGTCGGCCAGGATGACGTCGCTGTCATCGCCGCCGTCGATGCTGTCGTTACCGGTGCCGCCGATGATGTTGTCGTTGCCGACACCCCCGGTGATGACGTCGCTGGCCGCACCGCCGTCGATGAAGTCGCTGCCGGCCTCGCCGTGGAGGGTATCCCTGTCGGCGCCGCCATCCAGGCGATCGTCGTTGGCGCCACCCCACAGGATGTCAACGCCCGCACCGCCCCACACCTGGTCGTTGCCGTCGCCGGCAAAGACGGTGTCGTTGCCGTCGCCCGCATCGACCGTGTCACTGCCCGCACCCGCTGTGACGGTGTCGGCGTCGTCGCCGGCCCAGATCTGGTCAGCGCCGGTGCCGGTGGTGATGACGTCCATGCCGGCATGGCCGTAGACGATGTTGGCGCCATCGCCTGCCGTGATGGTGTCGTTGCCCTTGCCGCCGAAGATGCGGTCATTGCCCGCGCCGGCGGCGATGGCGTCGTTGCCGCCGACCAGGCCGCGGTCGGTGTCTTCGATCTGGCTGACGGTGCCCCCCAGGTAGGTGAGCACCCCGCCGTCGCCGATGAGCACGTTGTTGCCGCCCGCATCGGTGATCTGGTCGTTGCCGCCGCCACCGAACACGATGTCGGCCCCGCTGCCGGTGGTGATGACGTCGTTGCCGTCGCCAAAGGCCGCGCGGGCGCGCAGCACGCCGTCCTTGATGCGGCCTTCATCACCGAACACGATGTTCACGCCGCCACCGGCGTTGATGGTGTCGTCACCGGCCTCGCCGTAGACCGTGTCGTTGCCGGCGCCGGCGGTGATGTTGTCGCGGCCGAGGCCGCCACGGATGGTGGCCGCCCCGGCGGCGGCGCTCAGCGTGATGGTGTCGTCGCCTGCGCCACCGTCGATCTCGTAGGTGATGGCGCTGTTGGTGATGCCGGACAGGTTGACGACGTCATTGCCCTCGCCCGCCGCGACGATGATCTTGCTGACCCCCGAATAACGCTGCTCGAAGGTGATGCCGCCGAAGGCCGCACGCACGATCACCTCGTCCGCCGACCCGCCCTGCGTGACGGTGAAACTCTCGCCGAAGTCGACCGTGTTGTTGTTCTGCCGCTCCGCGGCGAATTCACCCATGTTGATCTGCAGCACACCGTTGCCGATGTTGCTGGCCAGCGTGGGCACGCGGGTGAACGGGATCTCGAAGTCCACCAACGTGATCGGTGGCGTGATGTTGAATTCCTTCTTGATCTCGAACAGGAACAGGTCGATCTCGAGGAAGGCGAACAGCTTGGCGTACAACTGGCCGGTGACGTCGAACATGGCCAGCGGCGCCAGCGCCGGCTCGCCGTACTTCACCTCGTTGAGCACGTTGTCGACAATCTCGGTGACGCGCACGCGCCCGTCATGGTCGTTGTCGAAGAGATTGAAGAAGACATCGGCAAAGATGCCGCCGGCCACGCCGGCGCGCGCCACGCCCAGGTTGAGCTCGGCGGCGGCCGACAGGCCACCGCTGAGAGTGACCTCCGGAACGTCTGCCCCGCTGCCGTCCGGGTTGGCGGTGTCGCTGACGTAGAAGCCGTCGAAGATGAGGGCCGGGTTCCGGAAGCCGCTGTCGGCAAACTGCTGGATGCCTGACGTGTCGAAGCCGAAGGCGAAGTCGGCCCTCGCGCCGATCTTGCCGGTGATGGACGCCCCCAGCGGCCCGAAGATCGGGAAGAACTGCGTGTAGGAGAAGTCGACGACAAAGGCGCCCATGTCGTAGGTCAGCAGCACGGCCGGCCGCCCGAGCAGCAAGCCGAAGATCTGACCGGGGTCTTCCAGGATCGGGAAGGCGAAGCCGGCGCCTTGCTGCAGGCCGGACGTGAAGCTCTTGGTCGTGGACGCCGGCTTGCCTTCCAGCGCAGAGCCGAAGTTGAACCCCTGGTTGCGGGGTGCCGCGAATCCGCGCGACGTGGCGTTGCTCAGGTCCAGCGTCGGGCTGGTCAGCGACAACTGCAGACCCGGGTTGCTGATGTCGTACAGCGAGAAGCCACCGAAGTTGATCAGCAGGCTCTCGGTGTCGGTGGGAATGCTGTTGACGAAGGTGATGATGTCCGCGACGGACTTGATGAACGACACATCGACATTGCCGAACTGTGCAGCGATGTCCAGCAGGGTGATCGGCCCCGCCAGGTCGGAGATCACCGGGATCGGCGCCGTCAGGATGTCCACGATCGGCTGGATCGGCTTGGTGATGTCCTGCACCGTGCCCAGCACCGGGCTGATGAAATCGCTGATGAAGGTGCCCAGGTCCAGGCTGATGTCCTGGAACTCCACCACCTTCAGACCATCGAGAACGGCGTCGCCCAGGTCACTCAAGTCGACATACTGACCGGCGGCCCGGTCGCCGATCTGCCAGTTCAGGAAGAACTCGCCGACGATCTTGGGGAAGGCGGTCGACGCACCGGGCACCAGGTCGCTGTTGAGCTGCAGGCTCAGGTCGAGTTCTGCAGCGGCGTCGGCCGCCAACCCGGCCGAGATACCGAGGCTGCCGAGTTCGGAGAACCCCAGCCGCTGGTCGTCGGCATTGCGGCGGTTGAAGACGTCGATGGCGAAGGCCGCGCCGATGCCGGAGCTGCCGGCGTGGCGGGCATCGATGTCCTTGTCCCTGGCGGTCAGTTGCAGGAAGGCCAGCTTGCCGGTCAGGGCTGCATCGGGCAGCGTCGCCTCGACCTCGACACGCAACTCGTCGCCGTCGGCGATGTCCAGGTAGAAGCCTTCGGCGAAGCTGAGACCGAAGCCGAGGTCGAGATCCCAGTTCAGGTCGATGTCGAGGTTGCCTTCGGCCTCGAGCCCGATGGCGGGCAGGCCCAGGTCGAAGCCGATGCCGGCATCGACGAGGTTGATCGACTGGCCGAGCTTGAGATCCCAGCCCATGAAGAGCTGGTTCTGCGGCGTGCCGGCCGTGTTGACGTTGGTGGCCAGCCCGATGTCTGCGACGCTGGTCGCAGGCCCGCTGCCGTCCTGCTTGAGCAGGATGCCCAGCCCGCCAGGGCCCAGCAGCTCGAACAGCTTGCGCGAGATGAAGTTCTGGTTCGGGTTGCTGCTGTTCTGGATCTCGGTGCGGAGTCCTCGATGAAGCCTTCGCGGAAGTCTTCGATGAAGCGGGCACCGTCGGCGAGCTTGTCGCCCACCAAGGGCAGCGGCACGCTGAAGACCTCGCCGTCGAGAACGTCCTGCAGCCCTTCCAGGAAGAGGTCGATGCCATCGACGATCAGCAGCACGTTGTCGAGCAGACTGAAGTCCGACGGGTTCAGGGTGAACAGATCCGGCGGCACCACCACGCTGAAGCTCGACGGGTCGGTGAGGTCACCGCTCAGGGTGATGTCGCCCCGGTAGTTGGACTCGTTCGGGAAGTACACCGGCAACGCGGCATCGACCGTGCCGCTGAAGTTGATGTCCACGTCCGAACCGAACTGCACATCCGACAGCAGCACCCGGCCCGCGGTGAAGATGGTCGGATCCAGGCCCGCACTGAATGCGGCGCCGATGCTGGCCGTGCCGTCCTGGATGGTCAGCCCGAACCCGCCCAGGGCAGCGACGAAGGACAGGTCATTGCCGGCGGCCGTCAGCGACCCCGTGATGCTGGTGTCATCAAAGATGTAGATGGACGTCGGGCTGGCCAGGTCGAAACCGAAGGCCAGGTCGATGGTGAGCGCGCCGCTGGCCTGCAGCCCCGCCGCAGCCGCCAGGTTGTCGCCGAATCCGGGAACGGCGAAGTCCACCGACAGCGATTCGGAGAAGCTCTCGTCGACACGCAGGTCGACCCGCAGGATGTCCAGGTCGTCACTGGTGTTGCCCGGCGTGCCGCCGTCATCGCGCACCAGGGACAGGCCGATCAGGTTGCTGTTCGACGGGATGCCGAACGCTTCCTTGAGCTTGTCTTCCAGGAACTGCAGCGTGCCCGCAGGGTTGTTGCGCGCCGCCTCGATGGCGGCATCGAGCCGGTCTGCGTAGCTCAGCAGGTCGTTGACCGAGACGTTGATGAGCGGGATGGGCTCATCCAGGAAGCCGAAGGATTCGAATTCACCCAGGAATTCGGACAGCGCAATGAGGCCGTCGAGGATGGCGCTGAAGTCGAAGTCGAGGTTGTCGAACGCAACCAGTTCGCCCAGGTCCGGGAAGCTGAAGGAGAAGTCGGGCGCCTCGCCGGCAAACGGGTTGCCGATGTCGAGCAGGTTGATTTCCACCCGCGGGTTGGCGCCGAGGTCGATCCCCGGGATCGCGGGGTCGAGCGCGACGTCGAACACGAAGCTGCCGGAGCCGATGGTGGCCGGCGGCTGGATCAGGGCATCGAAGTTGTCGAGGTTCTGGAACAGTTCGGTCAGGGTGATGCGGCCGTCCAGCGCGACGGTGCCCGGATCCTGCAGGCCCAGGCTGATGCCGCCGTGCAGGTTGGCGTCGCCGGACAGGTCGATGCCGACGAAGCCGAACTTGGCCCCGGCGGACACGCCCGTGGGTGTGGTCAGGTCGAAATCGGCGCTGACCAGCGCGTTCTCGATGAAGAAGCGGTCTGACAGCCGCACGCCGCCGATGGCGCTGCCATCGATCACCCCGTCGAGGCTGGCCGGGTCGGTGTCGTCGGTGCGCTGGATGCCCAGATGGGCTGCCGCGAGCGAGCCGTTCACCGACACGACCTGGAACAGTGTGCTGCCTGTCGTGTTGTCAGTCAGCTTCAGCCCGGTGCCCGCTGCGTTGATGGTGGCGGTGACCTTGCCGCCGGTTGCGGCGTTGATGGCAGACAGGACCTGGCCGACGGTCGTGGCGCCATCGACGCTGACGGTGGACGGAACCGTCGCGGACCTGGATCTGGAAGTCGTGCAGGTTGGACGCCTGCGTGGTCTTGAGGCCGAGTTGCGTGACCGCCTGGTTGGCTGCAGCCGCCGTGATGGTGAAGCTGTTGACCATCGGCACCTTGGCACTAAAGGCCACCTGGTTGCCGATGTTGCTGGCCTCGAGCTGGTCGCCCAGGCCTGCGGCCTGCAGCGCCTGATTGATGTCGACCACCAGATCGAGGATGTTGCTGTTGGCCTGGGTCGATGCCGCGGTGACGGTGACCGGCACCGGCGTGCCGCCATTGAGGGCGACCTGGAACACCATGTCGGCCGTGGGGCGCGGCAGCGCCGCCGCCAGCACTCGGCCACCAATGGACGGGGGCGATGTCAAGCTGGGATCGGCCACCGTGTCGACGACGGTCTCTGTCTGGAAGCCGAGCTGGGCTGTCGCCGGATTGGTGCTGGCCGCCGTGAGCGCGAGCCGGGTCACGCCGGCCTTGCCGACGAGTTCGACCCGGCCCTTGTTGGCCTGCGCCTGCACCTGGCTGCCGAGACCGGCCGTCACCAGTGCGGCGTTCAGGTCGGCGGCCAGGTCGGCCACCGTCAGGTTGGTGGCCGTGCTGGCCGCAGGGACGGTGACCGCGACAGGCGCGCCGCCATTGACGCCGAGGTTGAAGTTGGCGTCTGCGGTGAGCCGCCCGTAGATCGGGTCGGTCATCAGCGCGGGCGCTGTCTTGATCGGCACGCCGTCGTCGTTGTTCAGCTGCTGCAGCGGCGTCGACGCCGTGATCGCCTCGCTCGGGTCTGCCGGCCCCAGGTAGGCGCCGAAGGTCACAGTCAGGCCGCCGGTGGCGCTGATGACGATGGAGCCGTCGCTGTCGATGTCGAGCAGCGGGCCCAGGTCGAGTTCGAAATCGACCGGCAGATTCAGGTCGACGAAGTCATGCGACAGCTGGACCGTGTAGCGCAGGATCTGGGTCGACGCGTCGTAGTTCGCGTTGACCAGGCCCGGGTTCAGGCCCAGGATGTCCGGCAGCAAGGTGGCGAGCTGGTCGGCCGTCCTGAAATTGGGCGAGTTGTCGGCCTGCAGCAGCTTCGGGATGTCGTTGCCGACCTTGACGTTGTCCGCGGTGGCGGACTGCGCCAGCAGCACCTGCGTGACGGTGGTCACGCCGGCCCGGGTGATGCTGATCGCAAGGCCCGCGTTGCCCGTCAGCTTGCCGTTGGCCGGAGCGTCGGCGCCCGCGACGATGGCGAGCCGGAAGCCGACGGTCGCCGCAGCCTGCGGCGCGCTGAACCCGAGTTGGGCCAGACCACCGGCGTTGCCGGTGCCCGCTGCGACCTGGAAGGCCGTGACAGTGGGGTCCTCGGCAATCAGGCGGATGCGCCCGTCGCGGCCTTCGGCGCGGATCACCCCGTCGAGCCCTGCGTCGGCCAGCGCCTTGTTGACGTCGGTGACCAGGGCGTTTGCGCCGTCCACCTGGTCGTCGCCGTCGTCGATCAGCAGGCTGTCGGCGAGCATGTCGCCGAAGGTGAGCACGCTGTCGAGGGCGCCGCTGACAAAGGGAATCTCGAAGTTCGAGAAGAAGTCGCTGTTCTGCAGCTCGTCCAGCGAGGTCGCCAGTTGCCCGAGCAGGCTGACGAAGCTGGCCGCATCCAGGTTGTCGAAGTTGAGGATGTCGCTCAACCCGGCCGGCGTCTGCACCGTCAGGGTGGCAGGATCATCCAGGTCGGCGAGCACCACCGACAGGGTCGTCGCCGGTGAGGCGGTGATGCCGATGAACGGCGCCGCCAGCGGAAACGCGAACTGGGCCGCCCCGTCGAGGCTGGCGGTCACCAGATCGCCGGGAGACGCCAGGTTGTCGATGAGTTCGCGCAGGTCGATGCGGCCGTCATCCGCATTGGAGCCCGGATCGGTGATCTGGATGTTGACGACGGGCGACGCACTGACGCTGCCGTCCACGATCTGCACGCCGAGGAACCCGAAGCGCGCCAGGGCGTCGATGTTGTTCGCCGCCAGGGTGAGTTGCCCCGTGGCAGCGGTGTTGCGGATGAAGAAGGCGTCCAGGACGTCGGCACCGCCCATCAGGTCGCCCAGGTCCAGGCCGAAATCCAGGTGGAAATCCACCATGGCGTCCAGTTGGGCGTCGGCACTGAAGCTCAGCTCCGCCAGGCCTTCTTCGAGGTCGAAGCCGAAGTCGATGGGCGTTGCCACCGAGACCAGTTCCTGCGTGAAGTGCAGGCCGTAGACCAGCTCCTGGGTGGCGCTGTCATAGGACACGCCCAGTTCGCCCAGATCGATGCCGAGGCTGCCGGCCAGGGCCGCGGCGATGTCTTGCAGCGTGGGCAGCGTGGTGTTGCCCGTGGCCGGGTTGGTCAGCGGGTCGATCACCTTGGTCTGGAAGGCGTCCACCAGATCGACCAGGGTGTTCAGCCCGTCGGACAGCAGCGGGAGATCGATGTCGAAGACCGACAGCTGGTCGCGCAGTTCGACCAGTTGCGAACGCACTTCGTCGGCGTTCACCGACAGGAAATCCAGCAGGTCGTCGCCAGCGGCGGCGCTGGCAGTGATCTGGACCTGGGTGGGCTGCGACAGGTTGGCCCAGGACAGGACCAGTTGGGCGTCGGCCAGCGGGATCGACGCGTCGAACCCGGGCACGACAGCAGACACCCCGAAAGTGCCGGTGAGGACCGCGTCGGCAACGCCGTCGCCCGGGTCGGCGATCACCTGCACACCGAACAGGTCGCCGAAATTGGCGGGCTCCAGCTCGGGAACCCGGATGGATGCGTCGGCCGTCTGCGTGCCCGGGTCCTTGAGCTTGACGGCCACTCCGGCCTGGGCGTCCAGCGTGAGCGACGCAGCCAGCAGGTCCACGCCCAGGAAGCCCAGCCGCCCGGTACCCGCAACGTCGCCGTCGACCCGCAGATTGCTGACGCGCAGCGCGTCGGCGTTGCTGGCGCTCGGCGTCAGGAAGAAGCCCTTGGAATCAACGCCGAAGCCGAAGTCCAGACTGACATCGGCCGCGACATCGAGCGCGCCGGTGAGATCGACCTGGCCACCGAGCACATCGGCGCTCAGGTCGAGGTCGACGATGCCGGTCAGCTGGCTGTTGACGACCTTGACGCTGAAGAACAGGTCCGACGTGCCATCGCCGTCGCGGTCAGCGGTGCTGAGCGTGACGTTGCCCGCGACCGCATCCAGGTTGTCCAGCGCCAGCCGCAGCGCGGTGGCGGTGGCGATCGAGCCGCCCGCACCAACCTGGCCGAGATCCAGCCCGCCCGCCTCGAAGATGCGCAGCAGCAGCGACGTCGCGTTGTCGATCTGCACCGTCCCGGTGCCCCCCACCTGCGACACAGTGAGGAACGGCAGGTCCTTCGGACGCACCGCATCCACCAGCAGCCCGTTCAGTGCCCCGGCCAGCGACTGGCCGTCCAGACCGGCGAGGTTGACACCACCGAGCACTTGTCCGAGCCCGTCCTGCAGCGACGCCGCCAGGTCATGCAGACCCGCTGCGATCGCCTCGATGGTCTGGGCGACGGTGACTGTCTCGGTCGGGGTTTCGATGCCGGTCCAGCTGACCTTCTGCACGCCCGACTGGCCCAGGGCGTCGACGACGGTGATCTGGTGCGACCCCGAGCCGGCGGCTGCGCCGGCGACGACGCCGTTGTCGTTGGTGACCAGGACACCGGCCGCTGGCGTGCGGCGCAATTCGATCTGGTCGGTTCCCAGGCCGCCTGCAACCGTGATGCCACCCGCAACGCCGATGGCGCCGCGCACGGCGTCGACCACGATGCGGTCGTTGCCGCCAAGGCCGTCGACCACGATCGATTCGATCGACGCCAGCGGCACGCTCAGGCTGGCGTTGGCCGGCTTGGCCTGGCCGTCCAGGTACTGGAAGACGTCCAGCAACGCCGGCTGCGCTGCATTGCGTTCGAGCTGGATGACGTCGTTGCCAGCCGTGCCGCGCAGGGTGAGGACAGCCGGCTGCGACAGCGTCTGGCTGGCGTTCGGCAACACCCAGGCGCCGCGCCCCAGCGTGCCGACCAGGGCCACGTCATCGGCGCCGGTGATCCGGTCGACCGTGGTGACCATCGCATTGGGAATGCCCGCGCCGTATTCCACCCAGTTGCCATTGGCAACGCGCCGGAACACGCCGCCCTCGCCCCCGACAACCACCACGCGGGTGGCGCCCACCTGCTCGACGGCAATGCGCTGCAGGGTCTTGGCACCTGGCAGGGCGAGCAGGTTGGAGGTGAGTTGAGACCAGTTCCACGTGCCAAGGTCAGCCTGCGCACCGTCACCGCTGAACCACACCCGGCCCTGGGCGTCGAGCGCGTAGATCTGCCGCCAGTCGTCGGGGTTGGCAGCGACGGCCACCACGGCAGCGCCGGCGGCGTTGGTGAAGCTGGTGACGGCACGCAGCGGCGCGTTGACGCCGGCGCCGGGCTGGCGGATCCAGAGACCGTGTGCATTGGCCGCAATGGGGGCCGGGCTGGGCGCTGGGTCTGTGCCGACGAGGATGAAGTCGGCATGGTTCTGGAAGCCACCCAGGCCGTCGGGCTGGCGGCCGCCGTACAGCAGGGCCTTGACATGACCGACGTTGGCGGCCTGCGGGGGCTGGAAGTTGTTGGGCGTGGGCGGCACCGCCACCGGGTTGCCATTCAGCAGGGTGAGGTTGCGGCCGTTGTCGACGGATTCGTAGATCCAGTGGGTGCCGACGAGCAGGGCGTTCGGATTGACCTGGTTCACCGCAAACGGCTGCACGAACTGGACGGTGGAGTCGAAGACCGTCCCCGCCAGGTCATTGAACAGATTGCCGCCGTTGGTGCCGGCCACACGCAGTTGCGGCCGCACTTCTGCCAGCGTGCCCGCCGCGTAGGCGCTGCCCAGTTGGTTGGTGCCGATGCTGATCCGCAGGTTGCCGCCCACAGGCGTGACCGCGGAGATCAGGTACAGGAACTGCTCGTTCGGCAGGGTCACACGGTCGCCCACCTGCATGGGCGTTCCCGCGGGCACCAGGAAGCTGCTGGCGTTGGCAGCCACCGGCGCCGCCAGCGGCGCGGCGAGGGCGAAGCCGCCGAAACTGTTGCTGCTGTAGTAGACCGTTGCGCCGGCGGTCTGCACATAGGCGCCGTCGCCTTCGCGCACGGTGCCCCAGGCCGCCGACCCGCTGGTGGGCTGCACCGCGACCCCGATGTCCTGCGTGCCGCCGATGATGCGGTTGTTGACCGTGTCGTAGGCGACTGAATAGAACTCGGTCAGGCTCAGGCCCGCGTTCAGCGACTGCCAGGACTGGTCGGGTTGGCCAGGGTTCAGCAGGCGGTAGAGGCCGCCGTCGTCCGCTTCCAGGATGTGGCCACCGGCGAACACCATCGCCCGCGAGTCAGCGTGGGGCGCCGAGCCGACCAGCGGGCCCGCGCCGTCCGGGTCGGCGGTCTTGTTGTCGGTGATGGCCACCCACTGGGTGGCCAGCGACTTGGACGCGTCACCGCGGAACAGCCGGCCGGTGAAGTTCGAGGCACCGAGCGTGTTCGGGAAGTTGGGCTCCCCGCCGCCACCGCCTGGCTGCCGGTCGCCACCGATGTACACGACCTGGGCGTTGTTGGGGTCGGCCACCATCGAGAAGTGGGTGTTGCCCTGGCGGCCCACGTGGATGCCGAAGAAGCCCGTGCTCTCGACCGTCCCGGGCAGGGCCATCGCGGTCCAGTTGGCTCCGTTGTCGGCCGACCGGAACACGCCGGACAGCCGCTGGCCGCCGACCGTCAGCGTCGCGCCCGCGGCGCGCGCCGTGATCTGCCCGCCGACGTTCACCTGGCGGCTGCCATCGGCCTGGTTGGTGATCGAGTTGATCGTGAACGACTGGTTCGGGTTGACGCCGTCGGAGATCCGGACGGTGTCCCCCGCCTGCAGCAGGGTGCCGGCGGCGACACGGAAGCTGTTGGCACCAGCGGCAATCGGCTGCGTGGTCTGGTCGGAAATGGTGCCGATGACCGCCGCATAGACCGGGCGGTTGCCCGTGACCGCATCCGCCGTCGCGCTGATGGCGAGCTGGACGCGCACCGCGCTCGCGAGCCGCGCGATGCCGTTGTTCACCGGGTTCCAGTTCAGGCCGGCGTCGTTGCTGAGGTAGACCCCCTTGCCCGCCATCCCGACAAACATGCGCAGCGGATTGACCGGATCGAGCACCAGGTCGGTGACGGCGCCGGCAGGAAACGCCTCGTCCGCCTCGTCCACGGTGCCGTCGGCGTCGTTGTCGACCCCGTCGGTCGGCTTGCCGACGCTGGCCGCACGCAGGTCGGTGAAGCTTGCCCCGCCGTTGGTGCTGCGGAACAGCCCGCCGCCGCCGACGCCGGTGCCGTCGGTCGTGACCATCAGGACACCCGCGGCCGTGACCTCGACAGCCTTGATGGTGCTGCCCATGAACTGGCTGCGGCCGACGAGCGTCCAGGTCTGCCCGCCATCGGTGCTCTTGAGCACGCCCATGGCAACCGCTGCACGGTTGGAGAAGATCGAACTGCTCGCACTGCCGGTGCCGGCGTAGATGGTGTTCGGGTTGCTCGGATCCACCGCCAGCGCCGAGATCGACAGCGTCGGCATGTGGTCGGTCAAGGGCACGGCGCTGTAGGTGTTCACCTCGACGCGGCGGTTCTGGGCCTGGCCTGCCAGCGTGGCGTTGTCGCCGATCGGAACACTCTCGCCATAGGCGATCACCGCAATGCGCTCGGGCGCAATGCCCAGCGAGACCAGCAGGGCCTTCGCACTCTCGGCGCGCTGGCGTGAGAGGATGATGTTGGACGCATCCGTGCCGGTGGAATCGGTGTGGCCGCCCAGTTCGATGGTCACCCCGGGCCGCCCGGCCAGACTGGCTGCGAACGTGGTCAGCGCCGCCGTGTCCGCCGCATCGAGGGTCGATTCCGCCGTCGCGAAATTGATCGTCGATTCGAGCGCCCGACTGATGCGCCACACCCCACCGCCGACCGTGCCGACCAGGATGTTGTTGTTGTCCGGGACCGCAATCGCCTGGATGGCGCCCGTGACCGGACGCCCGACGATGCCGGTGACCTGGCCATCGTTGAGCGGGCCGGGCCCCTGGCTGATCCAGGTCGGCACGCCTTGCACCAGGGCGGTGGCGCCGGAAAACGTGGCCGCATTCAGGCTGGCGGCGGCCACGGCAGCCTGCTCGGGCACGTCCGTGAGCTGGACCACCTGCGTTCCGAGCGTCACCGAGGTGTTGGTGAGGGTGGCCTGCCCGGCGCCTCCGCGCCCCACGGACAGGGTGTCGTTCCCGAGACCGAAACTGAGCAGCAGCTGCGGTGCACCGCTGCCCACCAGCCCGGGCACGAAGCCAGGACCCAGATCGTCGACGATGATGATGTCGTCGCCGCTGCCCGCGTTGACCGTCAGCGACCCGTTGGGCGCGGCAATGGTGAGGTTGGCGAAGCTGCCGTTGTCGGAAGAGACGGTCAGCTGCCCGGCTGCAGGGCCCGCCCGCAGGCGGATGACATCGGCACCGGTCGTCCCCGTGACGGTCAGGTTGTCAGCCGTGCCAGTGACCGTCGCCGCCAGCGCGCCGAACTCGATGCCGCTGCCGCTCAGGGCCATCGGCCCGACATCGAGCCCGGCGGCACTGTCCATCTGCGCATCCGGGCTGTCGGCTGGATTGCCCAGCGACACGATGGGCTCGAAGCCATCGCTGCCAGAGCCGATGAGTTCCGCCGAAGCGGCCAGGTCAGCCGATGTCTGCGCCGACAGAGCGCCCATGTCGACGGTGATCTGCGCAGGCGCAGCAGCACCGATGACCAGCACCTCGGCGGCTGCCACGGTTTGCACCCCGGCATCCGAGGCGCTGCCCGCCGCGCTGGGGTCCACCGTCCAAGGAGACACATCGGCAGACAGCAGCACCCGTTGTTCCAGTTCCTGGAACAACACCTTGCGCGCAAACGGCGGCGCACCTCTGCGCTTGGAGGTCGTTCTGGACCGCTCCCGCGACCGCAGCCCCCTATCACCAAACAAGGACTTGAGAGAGAGCCGCGCGAATGGATTGGCCACGGAAGGTCCTTGGATGTGCTTTGTCTCACAATACCATGCAGTGATCTTCTCGCCCATCCCGCTAAAACAGGATGCGCGACGGGGCGCTGGCCCCGGGGCCGATGCGCCCGCAGGGCGGCCGCCTGGAAGCGCCGCCACCGGCTTGCGGGGGGCCAAAGGCAGGGCCGGCGCACTGGAGCGCGCGGTTGGCCATGGCGACTGAGGCTACATTGCGGCTGTGCAATCCACCCGCATGCGGCGCGTTTGGATGCGCGCTAGTGTTCTAAAGTAACAACTCCCCACACTGCAAAGATGGAGCCAGACTGATGACGACCCAATTGATGTTTTATGACTCAGCCGTTCCTGTCTCGAGCAAGCGCCATGTCGGTCTGTCCGTGAAGGCGGGGGAGCAATATGACTTCGCGCGCAAGGTCAGTTCGGTGCCGCTGACTGCGGCGGAAATGCGTCCGGCGGCAGCCGAGTATGTCGTGGTGTTTGCAGGCCAGGGCGAAACCGTGATGCCGGTGGTCATTCTCGGCGTCGAGGCAAACCAGAATCTCTATGTCAAGGACGATGGAGGCTGGGATTCCACTTATGTGCCCGCCTTTGTTCGTCGATATCCCTTTGTGTTCGCGGCAAGCCAGGACGGCAAGAGTTTCACCCTGTGCATCGACGAGGCCTTCAGTGGCTGCAATCGAGAGGGCCGCGGCGAACAATTGTTCGATATTGAAGGCGTTCGCACCCAATACCTTGAAACGGTGCTGAACTTCGTCAAGGGTTACCAGGTGCAGCACCAGCGCACCCAAGCCTTGTGCAAGCGGCTGGTGGAGCTTGGCCTGCTCGAGCCGGTGCAAGCCCGCTTCACCCTGCCGGGTGGTGTTCGCCGGGGGCTGACAGGCTTCATGGCGGTCAATCGCACCAAGCTGAAGGCGCTGAGCCGGGAAACGCTGGCCGACATGGCCGTCAGCGACGAACTGGAACTGATTTATCTCCACCTGCAATCGATGCTCAATTTCAAGCATTTGTTGCAACGAGCGGGTGCGGTTTCAAATGAAGCGCCCGCAGTGCAAGGTGAAGAATCTTCGGCCGAAGGCGAAGGCGAAACGGCACCGCTCGCCAACTGAGACCGGGCCCCGGCACCGCTGCACCACCTGCCAGGGTGGTGCGCGTGCCGGGTTTCGGCAACGGCGCTGGCGGGTCGACGGCGCGGGCCCATGGGCCATTGCAGGTCGCCTTCGTGAATCTGCAGGGGGTCGTCAGTCATGCGCATGGCCCAGGCCGTCTGGGCAGGCCCATGACCGTCAGCTTGCACCATTCTCAGCGGCACCCCGCTGGCGACGGATGGCTCGCACAGGGTCAACCTGACACACAGGCGGCGCCTCTTCAGTCTGGATGCATGGCAGCCACGGGTTTTCGCCAGGGCTGCTGTCGATGCCCTTGCGCGCGGCCGGCAGCGCCGACCGGTCGCTGGCGCAGCGCCGACCGGACTGATGAAGACAGAAACTGTGAAGCTGCTCTAATGATGTGTGGATTCGATGCGCGATGTCGTGAAACAGGACCGTCGGCCCGACGCCATGGCTGACTGCCAACCGGCGCCCGTGGCGGCTGCAGCCCCAGCCAGCGCAGCGCGCGGCAGCCACTGCGCCGCCGGCAGCCTGCCCTGGCGTGCCGGCCAATCCTGAGCCGATTCGGCCCGACGCCGATGTCAGCCCCTGTTCATTCCGACAGTGACGTGCCCCGCGCGGGCAGCGACCTGTCTGCCTGGGGCCGGTTTGCATCGCCCCGCGACCATGCCGAGTTCTTTGATGCATGGCTGTCGCTGCTGGCGGCGCGCATCCCACGGTCGCTGGCTGCCGTGCTGCTGGCACGTGACCGGGCAGAGGGTGCCTTCACCGTGGCGGCGGTCTGGCCCGACCCCCGCCGCGACATGCAGTACCTCTCGCCCGTGGCGCAGAAGGCGCTTCGCAGCCGCGAAGGCGTGGTCGCCGCACCCGGCGGCGAAACGCCCCCCCTGGCCGACGGCGCCGCCCATGTCGGCTACCCGGTCGAGGTGGCCGGGCTGTTGTGCGCGGCCGTGGTCTTCGATCTCGGCCCCGGGCCGGTGGCTGGCCTGCAGGAGGCGCTGCGCGACATCCATTGGGCGGCTGCCTGGCTGACCGACCACTTCCGCACGCAGGCGATGGCCGAGCGGGAAGCCGATCTGGCACGGGCCGCGCTGTTCAATGAAACCCTGGCCACGGCCATGCAGCACCATCGGCTGCAGCCGTCGGCGCTGTCGGTCGTGAATGAACTGGCGCAGCGCCTGCGCTGCGACCGGGTCTCGGCAGGCTTCGAGGCTGCCGGCCAGGTGGTGCCGCTGGTGATGTCCAACACGGCCACGTTCGATGCGCGGTCCGACCTGGTGCGCTGGGTGGGTGCGGCGATGGACGAGGTGCTGGATCTGGGCGTGCCGGTGCAGTTGCCCGCGCCGGACGCTGAACCGCTGGCCGGGCTGGCACACGCCGACAGCGCGCGCCAGATGGGCGTGGTGGCCATGCTGTCGGTGCCCGTGCGCGCGCAGGGGCAGACCATCGGCGTGCTGACGCTGGAGCGCATCGCCGGCCCGGCATTCACCCAGGATGAAGCCAGCGCAGCCGCGTCGCTGGGCGTGCTGCTGGGACCCTACTGGGGCCAGCAGCGGGCCAATGAGCGTGGCACGCTGGCGCAACTGCGCGCGGCCACGCTGGCGGGCATGCGCGAACTCACCGGCCCGCAGCGCCCCGGGCTGAAGCTGGGCGGCTTGCTGGCAGCCCTGTTGCTGGCTGTCGTGGCGCTCTGGGAGACCGACTACCGTGTCTCGGCGCGCACGGTGGTCGAAGGCTCGACCCAGATCGCGGCGGTGGCGCCTTTCGACGGGTTCGTCTCCGAGGGCCTGGTGCGTGCCGGCGACACCGTGCGCAGGGGCCAGCCGCTGGCGCGCCTGGACAACCGCGACCTGCTCCTGGAACGCTCACGCTGGCTGGCCGAACGGGAACAACTGCTGCGCCGCTACCAGGTGGCCCAGGCCCAGGCCGACCGTGCGGCCATGGGCGTGCTGGCGGCCCAGGTCAACCAGGCCGAAGCCCAGCTGGCGCTGGCTGAAGAGCGGCTGTCGCGCACCACGCTGGTGGCGCCCTTCGACGGCGTGGTGGTGTCGGGCGATCTCAGCCAGCAGATCGGGTCGCCGCTGCAGACCGGGCAGACGCTGTTCGAGCTGGCGCCGCTGCAGGGCTTCCGCGTCATGATGCAGGTCGACGACCGCGACATCGCAGGCCTGGAACTGGGGCAGCGCGGTGAGTTGGTGCTGTCGGGCCTGCCTGACCGCAAGCTGCCGATCAGCGTCAAGCGCATCACGCCGGTGGCCACGCAGCAGGACGGGCGCAATGTCTTCGCCGTCGAAGCCGCCATCGACGCCACGGCGGGTGCCGCGTTGCGCCCCGGCATGCAGGGCATCGGCAAGGTGGCGGTGGGCCAGCGCAGCCTGCTGTGGATCTGGACCCACGGCTTCGTCGACTGGCTGCGCCTGACGTTGTGGAACTGGTCGCCCTGAGGCCGTGGCCATGCGGGACGCCCCACTCGAAAGCAATCTCTGGTACCGGGTGGCGGACCTGCGCCCCCGCCTGGTGGCGCGGGCGCGCCTGCACCGCCACCTGTACCGCGGCCGCGTCTGGTACCTGCTGCAAGACCCGGCCACCGGCCGCGTGCACCGGTTCACGCCAGCCGCACGCCTGGTGCTGGCGGCGATGGACGGCCAGCGCAGCGTGCGCGACCTGTGGGCCATCGCCACCAGCAAGCTCGGCGACGACGCACCGACGCAGGACGATCTGATCCAACTGCTGGGGCAGTTGCACGGCGCCGATCTGCTGGCCACCGATGTGCCCCCCGACGCCCTGGAGCTCTTCGACCGCGGCCAGCGCGAGGCGCGCGCCAAGCGCCGCCGGTCGTGGATCAATCCCATGGCCATCCGGCTGCCGCTGTGGGACCCCGGGCGCTTTCTCGACCGCCACGCCGCTGTCTGCCGCATGTTGTGGAGCCGGGGGGCGGGCCTGCTGTGGCTGGCCGTGGTGCTGCCGGCCCTGATGCTGCTGCCCGCGCAGTGGGGAGAGCTCACCGGCAACCTGTCCGACCGCGTGCTGCAGGCCGACAACCTGCTGCTGATCGTGCTGGTGTTTCCGCTGATCAAGGCGCTGCACGAGATGGGCCACGCCACCGCCACGCGTGCGGCCGGTGGCGAGGTGCATGACATGGGGCTGATGCTGCTGGTGCTGATGCCGGTGCCGTATGTGGACGCATCGGCCGCCAACGTGCTGCGCTCGCGCTGGCAGCGGGCCATGATCGGCGCCGCGGGCATGGTCACCGAGCTGTTCTTCGCCGCGCTGGCCTTCTATGCCTGGCTGCTGATGGAGCCCGGCTTCGTGCGTGCCGTGTGCTTCAACATCATGTTCGTGGCCGGCGTGTCGACCCTGCTCTTCAACGGCAACCCGCTGCTGCGCTACGACGCCTACTACATCCTGGCCGACCTGGTGGAACTGCCCAACCTGGCGGCACAGTCGGCCCGCTACTGGGGCTACCTGCTCAAGCGCTACCTGTTCCGGCTGCGCGACATGGAATCGCCGGCGCAGACGCTGTCCGAACGGCTGTGGTTCGGCTGCTACGGCATCACCTCGGCGGTCTACCGGGTGTTCATTGCGCTGGCCATCGCCATCTTCATCGGCACCCAGTTCTTCTTCTTCGGCGTGCTGCTGGCGATCTGGGCCGTGGTCATGATGACGGTCGTCCCGGTGGGCAAGGCGCTGAAGGCGCTGGCGGCCGTGCCCGAGACGCGTGAACGCGGCGGCCGGGTCTGGGGCACGGCGCTGGCCTGCCTGGCCTTGATCGTGGGCGTGATCGGTTTCCTGCCGCTGCCGAACCGCACCGTGGCGCAGGGCGTGGTCTGGCTGCCCGAGCAGTCGATCGTGCGTGCCGGCTCGCCTGGGTTCTTCCGTGCCTTCGAGACGGCGCCTGGTACGGCGGTGGAGCCCGGCACCTTGCTGGCGCGCAGCGTCGACACGGCGCTGGATGCCGAACTGCGGCTGCTGCAGGCGCGTGTGGCCGAACTGGAGGCCAACTACGCGGCCGAGTTCGTGGCCGACCGCGCACGGGCCGAGATCGTGCGAGACCAACTGCAGCATGCGCAAGCCGCACTGGAACGCGTGCGCCAGCGCGCCCAGGGGCTGGTGGTCGCGGCGTCCACGCGCGGCCGGTTCACTGCGCCCTTGGCGAACGACATGCCCGGCCGCTACCTGCAGCAAGGCAATGTCATCGGCTATGTGCTCGGCGATGCAGCGCCGGTGGTGCGCGTGGTGCTCGAACAGGCTGCCGTCGACGACGTGGCCAGCGGCACCCACGAGGTGCTGGTGCGCCGCGCCAGCGAACTGGGCCAGATCTGGCCCGGACGTGTGGTGCGGCAGGTGCCGGCCGCGCTGGACGAGGTGCCCAGCGCCGCGTTCACGCCAACGGGTGGCGGCAACATCGCCACCGACCCCCGCGACCCCAAGGGCCTGCGCACGCTGGAGAAGGTGTTCCAGCTCGATGTCGAGGTCGACACCCTGGTCGGCCGCGAGCTGCGTTACGGCGAGCGGGTGCACCTTCGGTTCGCCCACGAACCGGCGCCGCTGGCCGCCCAGTTGTGGCCACCACTGCGCCGGCTGTTCCTGCGCCACTTCAGCGTCTGAGCGCGATGTCGGAAGCGCTGCTGCTGCGACTCGATCCGGGTGACCTGGCCAGCGGCCGGCCGTATGTCGAGCGCGACGAGCGCCCGCCGGCCTGGCACGACGAGCTGGCACTGGGCCTGTGGCACGGGGTGGCGCGCCCGGCGTGGCGGCAGTTCAGCGGCCATTCCGCAGGCGCCAGGCGGGTGGTGGCGCTGACGCGGTCGCACGAGGCCGAGATGGCGGCGCTGGACGACACCGGGCTGCGCACCCGCGCCGCAGCACTGCGGCATGCATTGCGCCGCAGCCACTTCGGTGCCGCGCCCACGGCGCAGTTCTTCGCCCTGCTGCGCGAGGTGGCCACGCGTGTGCTGGGCAAGCGCCACTACGACAGCCAGGTGCATGCCGGGTGGCTGTTGCTGCAGGGCGCCCTGGTGGAGATGGCCACCGGCGAGGGCAAGACCTTTGCCGCCACGCTGCCGGTGTGCGCGGCGGCGCTGGTCGGATTGCCGGTGCATGTCGTCACGGTCAACGACTACCTCGCGGCACGCGATGCAGAGGCCATGGGGCCGCTGTACGCCTTCTTCGGCCTGCGCTGCGGTGCCATCGTGCATGCGCTGACGCGGGAGCAGCGCCGCGCCATCTATGGCGGCGACATCACCTACGCCAGCAACAAGGAGCTGACCTTCGACTACCTGCGCGACCGCACGGCCCTGGGCGACCGCGCCAGCCCCTTGCACCGCGCCGTGGCGCAAGGCTCCGCTGCGCCAGACGTCGGTGAACCGGCGACGGTGCTGCGCGGGCTGGCATTCGCCATCGTGGACGAAGCCGACAGCGTCTTCATCGACGAAGCGCGCACACCGCTCATCCTGTCGGCCACGCTCCCCGGCAGCCAGCACCGTGCGCTGACAGGCTGGGCACTGGCCTTTGCCGCCAACCTGCGCCACGGCATCGACTTCGAGGTCGAACGCGCCCTGATGCGCGTGCGCCTGACCGACGCGGCGCGCGACCGCATCGAGTCGCTGGTCCGGCAGCCCGGACGCGCCGAGGTCGCTGCGGAGGTGATGCACCCCGGCGAGACCGCCCCACCGGCCGACGCCACGCGGCGCAACTGCACGGAGGCGGTGACGCAGGCGCTCTCGGCGCTGTGGCTCTACCACCGGGACCAGCAGTACGTGGTGGTGGAGGGCAAGGTGCAGATCGTCGACGAGTCCACCGGCCGGGTGATGGCCGACCGTGCCTGGGAGCGCGGCCTGCATCAGATGATCGAGGCCAAGGAGGGGCTGGACGCCTCTGGCGAGCGGGTGACGCTGGCGCGCATCACCTACCAGCGCTTCTTCCGGCGCTACCTGCGCCTGGCGGGCATGACCGGCACGGCCACCGAGGTGGCCGCCGAGATCGGCCGCGTCTACGGCCTGCCGGTGTGGCGCGTGCCGCTGCACCGCGCCTCGCAGGCACGCCGGGCCCCGCCGCGCTGCCTGCGCAACAGCGCTGCGCGCTGGGAGGCCGTGGTCGACAGCGTGCGCGAACACGCGCTGAAGCAAGGGCGGCCGGTCCTGGTCGGCACGCGCACGGTGCTGGCGTCTGAGCAACTGTCCGCGTACCTGCACGCGGCGAAGATTCCACACGTGGTGCTGAACGCCAAGCACGACCAGGACGAAGCGCTCGTCGTGGCGCGCGCGGGCGCGCCAGGCATGGTGACTGTGGCCACCAACATGGCCGGCCGCGGCACCGACATTGCGCTGGGGCCTGGCGTGGCCGAACGCGGCGGGCTGCACGTCATCCTGAGCGAGTACCACGAGTCCGCGCGCATCGACCGCCAGCTGTTCGGCCGCGCCGCACGGCAGGGCGATCCGGGCAGCGGCGAGGCGCTTGTCACGGTCGACGACGAACTCTTTCGCGTGCACGCGCCTGTGCTCACGGCACTGGCCAGGCAGTGGATGGTGCTTTTCAATGCCCTGCCAGCGCCGATGCTGTGGCTGCTGCGCCGGGTTTCGCAGGCATCCGTCGAGGCACGCAGCCGCAGTGCACGCGCGGCCAGCCTGAAGCAGGACCGCCGGTTGGCGGCTGTCCTGGCCTTTTCCGGGAGAGGAGAATGAAGTTGCTCTACAGGATGGCGCTGAGCGCCTGCTTGGCGGCCGTGTTGCCGGTGGCGGCCCAGACGATGCCTGCTGCGCGCCCGGCGGCAGCGGGCGCGAACGGCGGCTTCGATTGCCTGCTGGAACCCTGGCAGGTCATTGAAGTGCGGTCGGCGACGGACGGCGTCATTGCCAGCATCAGCGTCAGCCGTGGCGACACCTTCCGCCGTGGCCAGGTGCTGGTGGAACTGCAGTCCCAGAGCGAAAAGCTGACCGTCGACCTGGCACGCATGCGCAGCAAGCTGCAAGGCCAGGTGGCGGCCGTGGAGAGCCGCATCGACTACGCCGGCAAGCGCCTCGCCCGCCTGGCTGACCTGGAGCGGGACAACTTCGCGTCGCCGCAGGCGCGCGAGGAAGCCGACGCCGAAAAGCGGCTGGCCGAAGCCGAATTGAAGTCGGCCCTGGAAAGCCGTGAACTCGCCAAACTGGAATTGCTGCAGGCCCAGGAGCAGTTGGCGCTGCGCACCGTGGTGGCCCCGTTTTCGGGCATCGTCGTCGACCGCATGCTCAACGTCGGTGAAATCGCCGAGGCGGGCAGTGGCCGCAAGCCGGTTCTGAAGGTGGCGCAGATCGACCCGATGCGTGCCGACGTCGTGCTGCCCGCCGCGCTGTTCGGCCAGGTCAAGGTGGGCACCCGGGCTGAAGTGCGGGCGCACGTGGGTGGGAGCCAGCATTCGGCCGTGGTGCGCAGCGTCGACCGCATCATCGATGCCGCAAGCGGCACCTTCGTGGCCCGCCTGGAGGTGCCGAATGCGGGCAGCCAGGTGCCCGGCGGGTCGCGTTGCTCAGCCGTGATCAACGGCGTGTCGTCGCCTGCCAGCCAGCGGCCCTGAGGCGCTGGCTGGCGCTCGGAACGCGACACGGCGTCGTCTGCGCCTGTGTCGGTGGATCGGCGCCACAGCGCGGCCAGTTGCTCGTGCTGTTGCCTGAATGCGCTGGCGCCCGTCTTCTGGCTCGCGCGGGTGTGAGCCTTCCCAAGTTCTGGCTGGCAGCCGCGCTGGTGTGCACGGGAGATCTACCGCGTCTCTGCACTGGCGCTCGCATCGACAGCGCATGTCGAACGATGAGGTTGTTGTCTACTGGACGGGGCGCTGCCGTGGCGAGCAGGACGCCGCAGCGCGACGCCACACGTCCAAACCCGCCGACCGCAGGCACAGTCTATAGGCTGTTGTGATCCGAAACAGTTGATGACCTGTTTGTCGAGTTCACATCCTGGAGGCTGCATGAGCGACTACCCCCTGCGCACAGCCGAGCAACTGTCCGTCCTGCCCCAGGCCTTCCGCAAGGAGTCGGGCCTGACCCAGAGCGAAGTCGCCCTGCGCCTGGGTATCACCCAGCAAACCTACTCGACCTTGGAGCGCAACGCGGAAACCGTCGGCGTGAGCCGGCTGTTGAAGTTGCTGGGCGTCCTCGGCGTCGAACTGGTCCTGAGCAAGCCCGCCAGCTTGGCTGGTTCGCCAACCGGCGAGACTCAGCCGGACGCGGGGGACAAGCCGGACTGGTGACCTTCATGGAACGCCGCTCGACGACGCGCTCGGAGCAGGGCCGTCGGTTGTCGCTGTCGCTGCCCTTCATGCCGGGCAACATCGCCCACCGCGGCCCGCATGTGCGGGCCTGGTCCGAGAACCTGTTGCCCGACAGCAAGGACATCCGCGAGCGCATGGCGCACCGCTACCGTGCCGACTCCACCGATGCCTTCGATCTGCTGGCTGAAGCCGACCGCGACTGCGCCGGCGCGCTGCAGATCCTGCCCGACCGGACAAGTGGCACGGCATCGTCCGGCGTGGCCCCTGGAGGCGAGCCCAATGACCGAGGCCCAGGTGACCACGCTGCTGCGAGCCACCACCACGCCGCAGGTGCTGGGCCTCGCGGGCGAAGACGCCAACCTCCGCATCTCGATCGCCGGCGCCCAGGAGAAGACGGCCCTCCTGCAGATGGATGGCAGTGGTACCTGCCGCACGGCGCAACGCCCACCACGCACATCCTCAAGCTGCCGCTCGGCCTGATCGGGGGCATGAGGCTCGACATGCGCCATTCGGTTGAGAACGAATGGCTGTGTGCCCGGATCCTGGCCGCCTACGGGCTGCCCGTCGCCACCTGCGAGCCACTGGTCTTCGAAGACATGAAGGTGCTGGCCGTCGAACGATTCGACCGCGCCTGGTGGGTGGCGCCGCAGGGGGACAGGCGCCTGGTGCGTCTGCCCCAGGAAGACATGTGCCAGGCCAAGGGCCTGCCGCCGACGGCCAAGTACGAGGCCGATGGCGGGCCGGGCATCGACGCGATCTTCCAGCTGCTGGAAGGCGCGCTGGCACGGGAGCATGACCGGCGGGCCTTCTTCGAGGCGCAGGTGCTGTTCTGGATGCTGTGCGCCACCGACGGCCATGCAAAGAACTTCAGCCTCGTCATCCGGCCCGGGGTGCGGTATCAGCTCGCGCCGCTGTACGACGCGCTGTCGGCGTATCCGGTGCTGGGCGAGAGGCCGTCGAAGATCTCGTCGCACAAGGCCAAGCTGGCCATGGCGGTGCGGACGAAGAACGCGCACTGGAAAGTGAAGGACATCCTGCGCAGGCACTGGCTGGAGCTCGGCACGCGACACGGCGTCGTCACGGCGGATGGGCGCCCGGCGCAGGCGGTGGTCGACGACCTCGTGGCGCGAACGCCCGAGGCGCTCGCCCAGGTGCGCGCGCAGTTGCCGCACGGTTTCCCGGCAGACGTGGCGGACAGCATCCTCGAAGGTGTCCAAGGCGCCGCGGCGCGATTGGCCGCATAGCCTCTCTGTCGCCATGAGCCCTCTGGCTGCTAAGGCAACGCTGATCAACCCCCGTATCTGCTGCGCAGGGTGTCTGAATTTCACGATGCTGAATCCGGGCAGCTCACTCGCCCGAAACCGAGCCAGATTGCGCCCCGGCGGGGCCTTGCAGCGCCCTCGGCGCCCACTGCGGGCGCACTCATGCCTGCAGCCGTCCACGCGCCAGGTAGATGTTGGCCAGGCCCAGCGCCACAAACGCCCGCGTCGCGTTCTTCCTCAGGCCGCGGTAGCGCACCTTGCTGAAACCCCACAGCCGCTTGACCACCGCGAACACATGCTCCACGCGCGAGCGAACCTTCGACTTGATGCGATTGACGATGCGCTCGAGGTCGGCAACGATGCTGCTGCCGTGCGCACGTTGGTTCGTGCGGTCCTGAGCCTGCGGCGCCTTCGACGCAATCAGAACCTGCTGCGAGGCGTAGGCACTGTCACCGTAGACCTCCTGCTCGGCGCCGTGCAGCAACTGCGGCAGCGGGTGCTTGTCGTGGACGTTGGCCGCCGTCACCACTGCGCTGTGCGCCAGGCCGCTCTTGCTGTCCACGCCGATGTGCAGCTTCATGCCGAAGTACCAGTGCTGGCCCTTGCGGGTCTGGTGCATTTCGGGATCGCGCTCGCCGCTGGCGTTCTTGGTCGAGCTGGGTGCAGAGATGATCGTGGCATCGACGATGGTGCCCGTGCTCAGCTTCATGCCCTGGTCCTGCAGCATCTGGCCGACCTGGGCAAACAGGGCTGCTCCCAGGTCATGCTTCTCCAGCAGCCGTCGGAACTTCAGCAGCGTGGTGCCGTCGGGCACACGCTCACGACCCAGGTCGATGCCCACGAAGCGGCGCAGTGCAGCGCTGTCGAGCAGCGCCTCCTCGCACGCCTGGTCGGCCAGGTTGAACCAGTGCTGCACGAAGTACATGCGCAGCATGCGCTCCAGGCCAATCGGCGGACGGCCATTGCCGGCCTTCGGATAGTGCGGCTCAATCACCGCACACAGGTCTGCCCAAGGCACCAAGCTGTCCATCTTGGCCAGGAACTCATCGCGTCGGGTCGGACGGCGGAAACGCTCGAAGTTCTCGCCTTGGTCGGCGGCCATCGCAAGGGTCTGCTGCTTCATCAAGTGCTAACGTCTGATCCGAGCGAGCCGTTGACCTTAATCAGCGTTGCCCTACATCGCAGCCATGTCGGCTTCAGCCTCCGGCCACAGCGCCGGGAGGTAGAAGCGCAGCGCATGCAGTGGCAAACCGAACCGGACCTTGCCCTGCACCGTGTCGCTGCGCAACAGCTCGCGGCACACCAGCGCCAGGGTTTCGTGAGAGATTGCGGTCCTGACCGATCCCGGGGGAGGACAACAAGAGTGGACATCGAAGCCCTGCAGGCCACCCTGCGCACCTTCGCGGCCGAGCGCGACTGGCAACCCTTCCACACGCCCAAGAACCTCAGCACGGCGCTCGTCGTGGAGGCGGCTGAGTTAGCCGAGATCTTCCAGTGGATGACGCCCGAGCAGTCGGCTACGGCACACACGGATGCCGTCGTTCGCGAGCAGATCTCCGACGAGGTCGCCGACGTCCTGCTCTACCTGATCCAGATCGCCGACCACAGTCAGGTCGACCTCAAGCGCGCCGTTGGCCGCAAGCTCGTCAAGAACGCGAAGAAGCATCCGCCCCTGCGCGCCGGGCTGCCGGCGGGCACGGCCGCGGTGTCCACCGTCGAGACCCACGTGCTCGTGGACTGGGAGAACGTGCAGCCCAAGGAGGGCGACCTGCGCGCCCTCGTCCCCGACGCCACGGACGTGTGGATCTTCCACGGGCCGAACCAGAAGGTGGATCCGGAAAGCTATGGGTCCTTCGGATCGCGGGTCACGCCCGTGAAGATCGCGCGCTCGGGCAAAAACGCGCTCGATTTCCACCTGTCCTTCTACATGGGCTACATCGCTTCGCGGCACCCAGATGCGCGTTTCGTGGTGGTGTCCAACGACAAGGGCTACGGGCCGATGCTCGAGCACGCCAAGGAGCTGGGGTTCTCGGCGAGGCAGGCCGCCTTTGGTGCTTACAAACCGAAGGCCAACGGGGGCCGATGTTCTCGCTGGCGCCCCCGCCGACCTTGGCCGCGAAGCCGGCCCCTCCTGCTGCGAAGAAGGCTGCGACGAAAACCACCACGGCTGCGAAGGCAGCCAGCGCCACAACGCCCAAGCTTGCAGCCAAGCAGGCAGCAGCGAAGGCCCCCGCCAAGGCTCCTGCCAAAAGAACAGCTGCGAAGAAGGCGCCGGCGAAGACCGCCGCGAAGACGGCGGCCAAGAAGACGACCACGCAACCAGCAGCCACCCCGCAGCCTCAAGCGGCCGCCAAGAAGGCCACCCTCCCGCGAAGAAAACCCGAAGCCAGGAACACGTCGTCGCCAGCCTCAAGAGGACGCAGAGCAAGCCCGCGCGCCAGGCCGCCCTGCTGGCCATGATCAAGTCGCTGCTGGCGGCCAAGGACGACGATCCGATCATCCAGAAGACCTTCAACGACATGATGGCCGCCGGCAAGATCGCGATCGGCGACACGGGCGCGGTGCAGTACAGCCTGTAGGGGTCCTGCCCGCCCACCTCCCCAGGTCGTGCTGTGCGAAGACTGTGACGCGCGACCGGGGCGGTCGTACGATGTCCGCATGGCTGCCCCCGTCATGTCGCTGGACGGGCTGCCCGCCTCCTTCGGGGACTGCCTGCTGCTGACCCACCACACGCCATCTCGCCCCTGGTGGCTGCTGGTCGATACAGGACCGGACGAAACCTACGCGGCCCTGCAGCGTCACCTCCGATCGCTCGCGCCAACACCAAAGGCAAGCGAGTCGTGGATACCTTCGTGGTTTCGCACATCGACCATGACCACATCGGTGGCGCGTCACTGCTGCTCAATGACGCTTCGCTCGACCTGGAGTTTGGCGATATCTGGTTCACCGCGCCCGCCCCCCGCTGGCCCCAGGATCCGCGGCGTGGCCGAGGGCCAGCGCTTGGCCGAAATGCTTGGTGCGACTTCGCGCGTGCTCCCCTGGGACAAGGTGATGAACGGCCAGTGGCTGTGCTCGTCGCTCGAGCAGCGGTGCCCGCGCATCGATCCGCGCCGAGGCCTCAAGGTGACGGTCGTCGCCCTCGCTCAAGATGCTGAAGGCGCTCTTCGCCCGGTGGGGCAAGGAACTCCTGTGACGACACAGACCTCGTCACAAACCTCGTCACATAGGCTCAGAAGGCCGAAGCCCACACGGTGAGCGGGTTTTCGTAAGCGCTTGTCAAATTCCAGGCGTTTTTTGGTTGTGTAGCAAGATTTGAACTTGCGACCTTTGGGCTGGCCTGATTCGAAAGGAGTCTAAGCATGTCTGGATGAGCCGCTCGGCGCGGTGGCTTGCCGCGACAGACGTCGACGATGAGTCGAACGACCAGGTCCGCGAGGTCGAATCGGCGGTTGAAGCGGTAAGCGAAGGCGCCGAGGTAGCGATCAGCGTACTTTGGCGGAAATAGCCGATGGACTTGCAGGCGCCCGACAGCATGGTCCTGAGGTTGCCCAGGACGATGATGACCCATTTGAACTGCGGCAACTCCCTGGGTTTGCGTTGACTGACGACTTCAACCTGGTGGATGCAGCTCCGCTTTCGGTGACTGCCGCAGCAGCTCAGGCCATCACTGGGAGCACCGTGCAGCCAGGCTTGAGGCTGGCTTTGGCCCAGATCGAAAGGGCTTGCGCTGGAGAACGCCATGCCAGCGGAGCGACCTTCAAGCACAACGGTTGCCGGCGTCGCTGAGGGAGACCGCCGCGACGATGGGAACCTTTGTTCTCCGGAACCACGGCCGGGGCTTGCCGCCGTGACGCTCGCCACCCAGGTAGGCGTCATCGATCTGAACCGCTCCCGACAGGCGATGATAGAGCCTCGCGCGAGGCCATCGCCATCAAGGATCTTGTGGTGCATCAGCCATGCCGTCGGGTAGCTCACGCCGATATGGCGCTGGTGTGCAAGCGCCGACAGCCCAGGCGTCTTGGCCTGGCTGATCAGGTGATCGCCAGGAACCAGCGCGTCAGCGGCAGCTTGGCGTTGCCGAACAGTGTTCCAGCAGTCAGCGAGGTCTGGCGACGGCAGGTGTGGCACTGGTACAGGCTGCGGCCTTCGCCGACGACGATGCATTGCGCACGCCCCCTTCGCAGCGGGGGGCAGGCGAATCCTTCGAACCAGCGTGCGCTGCGCACCGCCTCCGCGCATGCCGTTTCCGTACCAAAGCACTGAAGGAACTCGGGCATCGACATGCCCTCGTTGAACTGGATCAGGCCAGGCCATGGTTTGCGCCCTGGTGGGACGCGCATCCAGCCTCCATGGCCGGTAGCCTTTCACCAAGTGAGCCAGGCTTAGCTTCGTTTCGAATCA
>JADJCH010000064.1 GCA_016703325.1 Burkholderiales bacterium
TGGTGTTGAGCAGCAGCGCCACGCAGAACACCATCGAGGCACCGATCTGGATCAGTGCATAGCGCCCCTCCCGGCCCAGCGCCACCAGGCTCTGGATGCCGAACAGCCCGGCCACCGAGTGCAGCGGCAGGCTCAGCGCCAGCAGCAGGATCAGGCTGACCGCCAGCGGCACCTCTTCCTTGAAGACGACCTGCGACACCATTGGCGCCGCGAGCATGCAGACGATCGACAACAGCACCGCCAACGCCAGGTTGGCCACCAGCACCTTGCGGCCCAGGCGAAAGGTGGCTGCCATCGATTCCTGCGCCCGCGCCGACAGGCGCACGTAGCCCAGCTGGTTGAGCGGCAGCAGCGCACCTCGGCGGCCATGCGCACGCGCAGCGCCAAGTTGGCAGAGGCCACCGTGGCCGGGATCGGACTGCAGGCCGAGCAGGGCCACGCCGCCGTTGGTGAGCAGCGCACGCGTTGAGGTTGCCCACGACGATGGCCAGGAGCCCCCTGAACAATTGCAGGAGGTAGCGCCGCTCAACGCGAGCGCGGCCGTGCCAGGTCAGCTGCAACAGCTTGGCCCACTTGATGCCGCTGCCGACACCGAGACGAGCGCATACGACCACAGCGCCCCGGTCATGGACGCCAGCCGCGGGCACCAGCAACAGCAGCACGGCAATGCCAGCCAGCCGGACCGTGGTGGTGACCGCCAGCATCAGCCGCGTGCGCTCATGGGCTCGCAGGAACCAGGACGGATCGGCCGCAAAGCCGATCAGGTAGCCCGCCGACGCCGCCATCAGCGGCCACTCGTGCACGCCGCGCAGCACCACCAGGAGCGCCGCCGGTGACGCACGACGACCGCGCGCACAGCCGCGGTTTCGCCGCCGTGATGTTGACCAGTACACGATGGCAGCGCTGCGGCTGCGCCAGGTGCGGCGCCACCTCGCGCACGCCGTACCAGTTGAAGCCGAATTCCACGAGCATGCCCAGGAAGGCCGCGAGCGCCGTGTAGAACGCCACCACGCCGTAGTCGTGCAGGCCCAGCGTGCGGCCGCACACCACCGCAAAGACCAGCGGAAAGGCGAAGGTCGCGGTATGGGTGAAGGCCAGCTCGACCAGCTTGCCCAGCGTGGGCGACCAGCGCAGGGCGGGCCAGCGGCGCGGGGGTGCCCCGTCCAGCGGGTCCGCCGGGTCCGCCGGACCCGCGGGATCCACGGGACCCACCGGGACCGCCGCGGCCGGGGGGCCGGGGGACCGGGTCATCCGCGCCGCTCCGCCACCGGGGCCGCTTCGGAAGAACGGCTGCCGGAGTAACCCAGGCGCTGCAGCCAGGGCGCGGCGCCCACCTGGCCGGCCGGCCGCGGGCCGCGCGCGCGCGGGATCTCCACCAGCAGAGGCAGGTCCAGCGCCTCCTGCACGTCCTGCGCGGTGCGCAGGCGGCGGTCATGCAGCTCGCGCCAGATCGCCAGGGCCACCGCCAGCACCAGGCCGAGCAGCGCGCCACCGGCAGGTTCACCCCGAACTGCCGCGACGAGGACTTGGGCGGCGGCGTGGCCGTCTTGAGCACGGAGACGTTCGACAGGTTGCTCTGGCTCTCCAGCAGGGCCTGCGTGGCACGCGCGCCCAGCGAGTCGAAGGCGGCCTGGGCCTGCTGCACCTCGCGCTGCAGCACGGCGGCTTCGTCGCGCAGGGTCTTGAGCTGCAGCACCTTGGCGCGCTGCGCGTCCAGGGCAGTGCGCACCTGTGCGATGCGCGACTGGTTGACGGCGTCGTTCACGCCCAGGCTGGCGGTGACGCGGCGGGTCTCGGCCGCGACCTGGTTGCGCAACTGGGCCACGTTGGCGCGCAGCTCGACGATGCTGGGTGCTGGTCACCCAGGCGCGTGGCCATCTCGCTCAGGCGGGGCCTGCTGGCGCGACAGCTCGGCGTTGAGGCCGGCGATGTTCGGGTTGGCGATCACCTCGGGCGTGCGGTCCCCGGCCGAGCGGGCCTGCGCCTGGCGGCTGTTGGATTCGCCGGCCAGCCCCTGCAGCTGGGTCAGCTGGGTGGACAGCTCGTTCAGCCGGGTGGTCTCGATGTCCAGGCGATCCTCTGAGCCCACCGCGATCAGGGCCGTTGCTGCGCTGGTAGTCGGACAGGCGGGCCTGCGCCACCTCCAGGCGCTCGCGCAGCTGGCGTGAACGCTCATCGAAGAAGTTGCTGTGCTGGCGTGCCGGCTCGACACGCAGCTGCAGCGCGGTGTCGCTGTAGGCCTTCACGTAGGCGTTGGCCATGCGTGCGGCTTCTTCGCGATCCGGCGCGGTGTAGAAAATCCGGATCACGCCGGATTCCTTGGCCGGACGCACCTCCAGGTTCTTGCGCAGCTCTTCGGACAACCAGGCGATGTAGTCGCCCTGCCCACCCGTGTCGGACTGCCAGCGCTGGCGGCGCTGGTCTGCCACATTGCCGGCCGTGCCCGCAGCCGGATCGTCGGCCAGGTGCTGCACAGCGATTACCTGCCGCGCAACGCGCTCGCTGGCGATGATGTCCATCTGCGCGGCCATGTAGGCATCGGCCTGCCCCGGCTGCGCCGGTGAGGTACCCAGCGGGTCGGCCGCCTTCACATCCACCAGCAGCACCGACGTGGCGGTGTAGGCCCGGGGCTGCAGTGCCGTGACGAGGCCCACGAGCGTGATCACGCCCAGCCACACGAGCAGCACGAGCAGCCAGCGGGATTTCAGGACGAGGAGCAGGCGGGCAGGGGTCATGGAGGCGGTTGACGACGAGGGTGCAGCAGAGCCACACGTGATATCGGCAGCCCCATCGATTTTCACATCTCAGGTTACCACCGGATACATTTGTAGCACTCAGGCTTGACGCCAGATTCGCCATTAGGTCCCGGAACGACCCATCGGTGCCATCCTGCGGCCCGGGGACCCCACCCCCCTGCCCACCCCGCGGCCCCCTGGGACGGGGGCATGGCTGTGTACGCGGGCCGATTTCCGCTTCATGATCCGTTCCGTCGAGCTGATGAGCGGCATCTGTGGTTTGACAACCACTGACAAATGTGAACGTCAAGAGAACCTTCCCGAGGAACCACCCGAAACGAAGGGAAATCCTCCCAGGTTAGGCAATACTTCACGCGTCGCCCGATCAGCAACTGAATGTAACAAGCAGAGAGAAAGTGTATGAACGCGTTAACTGACGCCGCCGCTGCCCCGATGCCCGTCCAGTCCTTCGTTGCCGATGCGTGGCACTTCCGTCGCCACGTGGCGACGGCCCGCCCGGCGTGGTCGGACCGGCTGGGCCTGTGGATGGACCAGCTCGCCGCCCTGGTGCTGCTGATCCTGCTGAGCCCGGTGATGCTGGTGGTGACGGCGCTGATCTGGCGCAGCGACGGCGCGCCGATCCTGTTCGGCCACTACCGGGTCGGCCAGCACGGCCGGCTGTTCCGCTGCCTGGAAGTTCCGCTCCATGTATCGGAGCAGCGAGCAGATGCTGAAGGACCTTCTGGAGCGCGACGAGGCCGCCCGCGCCGAATGGGAACGCGACCACAAGCTGCTGAACGACCCGCGTATCACCCCCATTGGCAACTTCCTGCGCCGCACCAGCCTGGACGAGCTGCCGCAGTTCATCAACGTGCTGCGCGGCGAGATGAGCCTGGTCGGCCCGCGCCCGATCACGGTGGCCGAGCTGCCGCGCTACGGCCGGTGCGCTGGCACTACCTGAGCGTGCGCCCCGGCATGACCGGCCTGTGGCAGGTCAGCGGGCGCAACGACGTGAGCTACGAGGAGCGCGTCGAGCTGGACCGCCGCTACGTCGAGAGCGACAGCCTGCGCATGCGCCTGTCGATCCTCTGGCGCACGGTCGACGTGGTGCTCCACGGCAGCGGCGCACGCTGCGGGAGCCGACATGGACCACGCATCCGCCACCCTGGACGCCCCGGACACCCGGGACGCCGCCCTGAACGCAACCCTGGACGAGC
Organism: Burkholderiales bacterium; assembly: GCA_016703325.1. GTDB lineage: Bacteria > Pseudomonadota > Gammaproteobacteria > Burkholderiales > Burkholderiaceae_C > Sphaerotilus. Next base: position 3,953 of record JADJCH010000064.1, read on the forward strand.
TGCTGCGCGCGCACCGCATGGACTTCGAAGGCACCACCGCCCCCGGCGAATTGGCCGAGACCGACCCGGCTCCGCTGGACGACGCTCCGCTCGCCAGCGCCCCGGCCACCCCGGTGGTGCGGCCCGAGCGGCCCATGCCGATGAGTGGCTCGGCCGGCCGTGTGGTGCACTGCGTGGGCCGGCTGGATTCCGACGAGGCCCACGGCCTGCTGTGGCCGACGGTGCTGGCGCTGTCCGACGCGGGCGTGCGCCAGTGCGTGGTGCTGCTGCACCCGGCGGATGCCGAGCACGCCCGCCTGCTGCTGCCGCGCAGCGTGCCGCTGGTGCTGGCCGCGCCCAACGGCGTGCTGCTGCGCTGGCGCCGCCTGGCGCAAGAGCGCATCGCCGCCGAGCTGCGCACCGAGCCCGTGCTGGCGGTGCACCTGCACGGCCACGCCGGCGCCTTTGCCGGGCTGCGGGCCATGGAAGACGCCGGCACGCAGGCCCCCGTGTTCTTCCACACCCCGCAGCACCCTGGCAGCGGCTGGCCCTGGCGCGTGCTGACCGATTGGGTCAGCCGCCTGGCGCAGGGCCGCGCCCCGGCGGACGCCCCGCCGGCCTACCTGGTGCAGCCCGGCCGCGTCGACCCGCTGCGCACGCCCGCCCGGCTGCGCAACGAGGTGCTGGCACAGCCGGTGAGCGACGACTTCTTCCTCGTCACCCGCGCCCGCTGGCGAGCAGCCGCTGATCGTGACCCGCGGGCGTGCCGACGACGTGGCCTTTGCCGCCGGCTACGCGCAGATCGCCGTGCTGCTGGCCGGCAGCGCGCCATCGATGCAGTTCGCCTGGCTGGGTGATGCCGACGAGGCCGTGCAGGCCGTGCTGAAGGCGGCGCAGGTGCAGGTGCTGCCCTGCCGCGACGCCCACGAGCGTGCCGACCAGCTGGCGCGCGCCTGGCTGTACGTGGCGCCGGAGGGCGATTCGCTCGACGCGCGCGGCGTGATCGAGGCGATGGCCACCGGCCTGCCGTGCGTGGCCCGCCCGGGCACCGTCTGCGGCGAGCTGGTGATCGACCAGCTCTCGGGCGTTGTCTGCCCGCGCAACGAGGACCTGCGGCAGGGCATCGCCCGGCTGGTGGACGCGCCCCAGCGGCGCCGCAGCATGGGCCGCGCTGCCCGTGAACGCGCGCTGCAGCGCTACAGCCGGCACCGCTTCCAGGCCTCGATGCTGCTGGCACACGGCCTGTCGCCGGCCCAGGCACCGCGCCCGGCGGCCCCGCCGCTGCGCAGCGCCTTTGCCTGAGCAAGTCCGCCGCGAAAAAAGCCAGCGCCATCTGAAACAAACCGCCATCCCCCCCGGCCGCCACCACGCGGCCGGGCTTGGGATGGCTTTCGGTTTTTCGCTGCGCCGCAGCAAACCGGCAAAGCAGACCGGCAAAGCAGAGCGGAAAAATAGAATCGCCGGATGACGCACCCCGCCAGCCCGACCGCCAACCCGACCCATCACCGCCTGCTCGCCAACCTGAACCCGGAGCAGCTGGCCGCGGTGACCCTGCCGGCCGAGCCGGCGCTGATCCCCGGCCGGCGCGGGCTCGGGCAAGACCCGGGTGCTGACCACCCGCATCGCCTGGCTGCTCTCCACCGGCCAGGTCAGCCCGGGCGGACTGATGGCGGTGACCTTCACCAACAAGGCCGCCAAGGAGATGATCACCCGCCTGGGCACGATGCTGCCCTTCAATGTGCGGGGCATGTGGATCGGCACCTTCCACGGCCTGTGCAACCGCTTCCTGCGCGCGCACTGGAAACTCGCCAACCTGCCGCAGAGCTTCCAGATCCTCGACAGCAGCGACCAGCTCAGTGCCGTCAAGCGCGTCATCAAGGCGATGAACCTGTACGAGGATCGCTTCGCGCCCAAGCAGGTGACCTGGTTCATCGCCGGCAGCAAGGAAGAGGGCCGGCGCCCTGGGCGACATCGAGATCCGCGACGGCCAGACGCAGAAGCTCGCCGAGATCTACCAGGCCTACGAGGACCAGTGCCAGCGCGAGGGCGTGGTGGACTTCGGCGAGCTGATGCTGCGCACCTACGAGCTGATGCGTGACCAGCCGGCGCTGCGGCAGCACTACCAGCAGCGCTTCCGCCACATCCTGGTCGATGAGTTCCAGGACACCAACAAGCTGCAGTACCTGTGGCTGAAGATGTTTGCCGGCCACGACACCGGGCATCCGAGCGCGGTGCTGGCGGTGGGTGATGACGACCAGAGCATTTACGCCTTCCGCGGTGCGCAGGTGGGCAATATGGCGGACTTCGAGCGCGAGTTCCGCGTGCGCCACCTCATCAAGCTGGAGCGCAACTACCGCAGCTTCGGCAACATCCTGGACGCCGCCAACGCGCTGATCAGCCACAACAGCCGCCGCCTGGGCAAGGAGCTGCGCACCTGAGGCCGGGCCCGGCGAGCCCATCCGCGTCTACGAGGCCACCAGCGACTTCGCCGACGCGCAGTGGCTGGTGGAGGAAGCCCAGCAGCTGCACCGCGCCGGCACCGCACGCAGCGAGATCGCGGTGCTCTACCGCAGCAACGCGCAGTCGCGCGTGATCGAGTCGGCGCTGTTCAACGCCGGCCTGCCCTACCGCGTCTATGGCGGCCTGCGCTTCTTCGAGCGCGCCGAAATCAAGCACGCGCTGGCCTACCTGCGCCTGATCGAGAACCCCAACGACGACACCAGCTTCCTGCGGGTGGTGAACTTCCCGGCCCGCGGCATCGGTGCGCGCTCGGTCGAACAGCTGCAGGACGCCGCGCGCAGCAGCGCCCGCAGCCTCTACCAGAGCGTGGGCGCAGTGAGTGGGGCGGCCGGAACCAAGCTGGCCGGCTTTGCGAAGCTGGTGGACGGCCTGCGCGAGGCCACTCGCGGGCTGACGCTGCGCGAGATCATCGAGCAGATGCTGGAGACCAGCGGGCTGATCACCTTCTACCGCACCGAAAAGGAAGGTGCCGAACGCATCGAGAACCTCGAGGAACTCGTCAACGCGGCCGAGGCCTTCGTGACGCAGGAGGGCTTTGGCAAGGACGCCGTGGCGCTGCCGGTGGACGAGACCGCGCCGGGCACCATCGCCGCCGCGCGCCCGGGCGAGCCGGAGGCGCCGGCGCCGGTGGACCTGCTGCCCGACGCCGAGACCGGGGAGATCATGTCGCCGCTGGCGGCCTTCCTGACCCATGCCTCGCTGGAGGCCGGCGACAACCAGGCCCAGGCCGGCCAGGACGCCCTCCAGCTGATGACGGTGCACGCGGCCAAGGGCCTGGAGTTCGACTGCGTGTTCATCACCGGGCTGGAGGAAGGCCTGTTCCCGCACGAGAACGCGGTGACCTCGGTCACCAGCAGCAGGAGCAGCGGCGCCGACGGGCTGGAGGAAGAGCGCCGGCTGATGTACGTGGCCATCACCCGCGCGCGCCAGCGGCTCTACCTGAGCTTCTGCCAGACCCGCATGCTGCACGGGCAGACGCGCTACAACATCAAGAGCCGCTTCTCGACGAGCTGCCCGAGGGCGGCCTGAAGTGGATCACGCCCCGCCAGCAGGGTTTCGGCTCCGGCTACGCGCAGCAATACCAGCAGGCCTGGCAGCGCGGCAGCGGGCTGTCGGGCGTGGTGGGCGCCGGGCGCAACACCGGCTGGCAACCGCCGGCAGCCCCCCCCTCCGCACCACCGGCCTGGGCCGCCCCGGTGCCGGCAGCGATGGCGCAGTCGGCCGCCAAGAGCGCCGGCCACGGCCTGCGCAGCGGCCAGAGCGTGTTCCACAACAAGTTCGGCGAGGGCGTGATCCTCACGCTCGAAGGCAAGGGCGAGGACGCCCGCGCGCAGATCAATTTCGGCCGCCACGGCACCAAGTGGCTCGCGCTGGCAGTCGCCAAGCTCACGCCGATCGAGTGAAGCGCCCTCCGACGCCTGGCCCCACCCCCGAGGCAGGAGTCGGCACACCCTCGCTTGCAGGCAACAACCCGGGTCGACCGACCCGAATTGATCGATCGTAGCAATTCACTGACAAAAGACACATTACGATACATCCATGCCGATCAGTCCCGCGTGCGCCTGCCGATAACCCGACAGTTGCCGCCATGAGTGGGCCCGCCAGGGGGTCGACCGGGACGGTCGAGGTTCCTCAGACGGCAAGGCCGGATCCGGATGTATCCATGAGTCGTGTTTCGATCGTCGTCCTCAATTACAACTACGCCCGCTTCGTCGGCCTGGCGATTGAATCGGCCCTGCGCCAGACCCACCGGGACGTCGAGGTCATCGTGGTCGACAACGGCTCGACCGATGCCTCGCCCGAGGTCATCCGCCCCTACGAGTCGCGCGTGCGCCTGGTGCGCCAGCCGGTCAACATCGGCCAGGGCCAGGGCTACAACCTGGGCATCGAGGCGGCCACGGGTGAATGGATCGTCTGGCTGGACGCCGACGACCTGCTCGACGACGACTGCATCGCCACCTGCCTGAGCCTGGCCACCGAGCACACGGCCAAGGTGCAGTTCCCGATGCGCCACATCGACGGCGAGGGCGCCGCCATGGGCACCGTCACGCCCTCCGTGCGGCACTTTGGCGACGTGCGCCCCATCATCCGCCGCTTCGGCCACTACGCCGGCCCGCCGGGCAGCGGCAACCTGTACCGGCGTTCGGCCGTGGCGCCCTACTTCCCGGTCCGCCTGCCGAGTGGCCGATCTGCACCGACACGGTCCCCTTCGTCACCGCGCCCTTCCACGGCGACGTGGTTGATACCCAAAGCCCGCTGGGCTCGTACCGCCTGCACCGCCGTGCCGCCAGCAACGCACCGGGCTACCGGGGCAACTTCAGCCCCAGCATGGCCTCGAGGTCAGCCTGGCTACGGCGCTCGCGACAAGACGCTCGCCATGCTGCGGAGAAGTCCGGCATCGACATCCCCGGCCCCTTCCTGACGCTGCCCGCGCACGTGCGCCACCGCATCATCTCCTGGCGCTGGGCACCAGATGCACACCCCTTCCCGAAGGACAGCGCCACGCAGCTCTGGCGCCTGATGCGCGACTCGCTGCGCGCCTGCCCGGGCTACAGCGCGCTCGACCGCACGCTGATGCTCGGCTGGGCCGCCGCCGTGCTCTTCCTGCCGGCGCCACTGGCCCACCGGGTGATGGAAGTGCAGCACGCCACCCCGTTCTGGGAGCTGCTGACCCACAAGGCCCGGCGCCAGACCGCCTGACCCGGCGGACGGCCGCGTTCATCCACCTTCTTCGCACGCCATGACGACCTCCCCAGGCACCACCGGCCCGAGCTGCCGCTTTTGCGGCACGCCGCTGCGCCACACCTTCGTCGACTTGGGGCTGAGCCCGCTGTGCCAGACGCACATCGCAGCCCATCAGCTCAACGACATGGAGCCGTTCTTCCCGCTGCACGCCCAGGTCTGCGAACACTGCTTCCTGGTGCAGCTGCAGGAGTTCGTCGCCCCCGAGCACATCTTCAGCGAGTACGCCTACTTCAGCTCCTACTCGTCGAGCTGGGTGGAGCACTGCCGGCGCTACGCCCACAGGGCCATCGAGCGCTTCAACCTGGGTGCACAGCACAAGGTGATGGAAATCGCCAGCAACGACGGCTACCTGCTGCAGCACTTCGTCGCTGCGGGCATCCCGGTGCTGGGTGTGGAGCCGGCGGCCAACGTGGCCAAGGTGGCCGTCGAGCGCGGCGTGCCCACCACGGTGCAGTTCCTCGGCGAAGCCACCGGCCGCGCCATTGCCACCGAACACGGCCAGGCCGACCTGATCGCCGGCAACAACGTGCTGGCCCACGTGCCGGACATCAACGACTTCGTGAAGGGCCTGCGCGCCCTGCTGGCCCCTGAGGGTGTCATCACGATGGAGTTCCCGCACCTGCAGCGGCTGATCGAGGGCAATCAGTTCGACACCATCTACCACGAGCACTTCAGCTACCTGTCGTTCTCGACCGTCGAGCAGATTTTCGCGGCCCACGGCCTGGTGCTCTTCGATGTGGAAGAACTGCCCACCCACGGCGGCTCGCTGCGCATCTACGCCCGCCATGCAGCCAACGAGGCGCAGCCGGTGCACCCAATCCGCCAGCGCGTGCAGGACCTGCGCGAACGCGAGCTGGCGCTGGGCTACCGGAGCCTGGCGCGCTACACCGGCTTCGGTGAGCAGGTGAAGGCGACCAAGCGGGCGCTGCTCACCTTCCTGATCGAGGCGAAGAACGCCGGCAAGAAGGTGGTGGGCTACGGCGCCCCCGGCAAGGGCAACACCCTGCTGAACTACTGCGGCATCCGCAGCGACTTCCTGGACTTCACCACCGACGCGAACCCCTACAAGCAGGGCAAGTACACGCCGGGCACGCACATCCCGATCCTGCCGCCCGCGGCGATCCGGGAGGCCAGGCCGGACTACGTGCTGATCCTGCCCTGGAACCTGAAGGACGAGATTGCCGCCGAGGCCGCCTACATCCGCGAGTGGGGCGGGCGCTTCGTGGTGCCGATCCCGACCTTGCAGGTCCTGGATGGACCTGGGCTGAACTGAGGGCCGCCGCATGAACCGAACGTTCTGGGCCGGCCGGCGTGTCTTCGTCACCGGCCACACCGGCTTCAAGGGCGCCTGGCTGTGCCTGCTGCTGGAGCGCCTGGGCGCCCAGGTGGCCGGCTACGCGCTGGCGCCACCAACGAACCCCAGCCTGTACGACCTGGCCGATGCAGGTGCGCAGGTCACCACCAGTACCACCGCCGACCTGCGCGAGCTGGGCCGGCTGACCGAGGCGATGCGCGCCTTCCAGCCCGACGTGGTGCTGCACATGGCCGCGCAGTCGGTGGTGCTGGCGGCTTATGAAGACCCGGTCGAGAACTACAGCAGCAACGTGCTCGGCACGGTGCATGTGTTCGAGGCCATTCGCCGCACCCTGGCCGGCCGGCAGCGGCCGCAACCGCTGGCGGTGGTCAACGTCACCACCGACAAGGCCTACCTCAACCAGCAGTGGCCCTGGCCCTACCGCGAGACCGACACGCTGGGCGGGCGCGACCCCTACTCCAACAGCAAGGCCTGCGCCGAGCTGGTGATGCAGAGCTACCGCGACAGCTTCTTCGCGCCCGAGCGACTGGCCGAACACGGCGTGGCGGTGGCCTCCGCCCGCGCCGGCAACGTGGTCGGCGGGGGGGACTGGACGCCGCACCAGCTCGTTCCTGCGGTGATCGCCGCCGCGCAGCGCGGCGAGCCGGTCGCCCTGCGCAACCCGGCCGGCGTGCGCCCCTGGCAGCATGTGCTGGACTGCCTGCACGGCTACCTCTCGCTGGCCGAGCAGCTGGCGCTGGCGCCGCAGGTGGCCATCGGCCAATGGAACTTCGGCCCCGGCGCCGATGAGGTCTACACCGTCGCCCAGGTCACCGAGCTGATCGCGCGGCACTGGCGCGTCGAGCCGGCCTGGACGCGCGCTTCGGCCGAGACCCCGCGTGAGGAGCACGAGCTGCGGCTGGACTGCAGCCTGGCCGCGCGGCACCTGCGCTGGCGCTGTGTGCTGGACACACCTGCTGCCTTCGACTGGGTGGCCGACTGGCACCTGCAGGTCGAGCGCGGCGCCACCGCCCGCCAGGCCTGCGAGGCGCAGATCGACGCCTTCCTGGGCCGGCCCGGAGTGCTGCGGGCATGAGGATCACCGACCTGGCCGTCGCCGGCACCAAGCTTGTGCAGGCCGAACCGGCATGGGACGAGCGCGGCGCCTTCGCCCGCCTGTGGTGCAGCGACGCCTTCGCCCGCGCTGGCCTGCCGGCCACGCTCGCGCAGACCAGCGCCAGCTTCAACCACGCCGCCGGCACGCTGCGCGGCCTGCACTTCACCTGGCCGCCCAGCGGCGAAGGCAAGCTGGTGCGCTGCGCGCGCGGGCGCATGCACGACCTGCTGCTGGACCTGCGCCCCGATTCGCCGACCTTCCTGCGCCACTGCAGCGTGGTGCTGGACGCCGACGAGCGCCACGCCGTGTGGATCCCGCCGGGGGTGGCGCACGGCTTCCAGACCCTGGTCGACGGCACGGAAGTGCACTATTCGATGAACGAAGCCTACCGACCCGAACTGGCCGACGGCTACCGACATGACGACCCGGCATTCGCCGCGCTGGGTCTGGCCTGGCCGATGGCGGTGAGCTGCATCGGGGCCAAGGATCGGGAGTGGGCGGTTTTTGATGCCGAGCAGCATCGGCGGCGGTGGGCGGCAGCGCAAGCGCTGCGCAAGCCCCCTCCCCAACCCCTCCCCCACGAGGGGGGAGGGGCTCAAGGCATGGGCGTCCTGCTCCCCTCTCCCAGCTTGGGAGAGGGGTCGGGGGTGAGGGTTGGCGACAAGGGCCATGGCCATGCTCCTTGAAGCCCTGCAACGGCCCGAGCGCGCCGCTGCCGTGGCGGAGGAGGCCTTCGCGCTGATGCGCGAGTTGTTCCCGCTCGTGCGCAGCATCACCGGCGACGGCGTGCGCCGCACGCTGGACGGCGTGGAGGCCTGGATCCCTCTGCAGCGCCACGAAGTGCCCAGCGGCACGCCGGTGTTCGACTGGGAGGTGCCCCAGGAGTGGAACGTGCGCGAGGCGCACATCACCGAGGTCGCCACCGGCCGGCGGCTGGTGGACCTGCGCGACCACAGCCTTCACCTGGTCAGCTACTCCACCCCGCTGCGCGCGCGCCTCAGCCGTGCCGAGCTGGAGCCGCACCTGCACTCGCTGCCCGAGCAGCCGGATGCGATCCCCTACCGCACCAGCTACTACCGCGAGACCTGGGGCTTCTGCCTCAGCCAGCGCCAGCGCGACGCGCTGGCAGCCTGTGGCGAAGGCCCCTTCGACGTCGTCATCGACAGCACCCTGTCACCCGGCCATCTGACCTACGCCGAATGCCGCGTGCCGGGAGAGACGGAAGACGAGGCGGTGATCTACACCCACGTCTGCCACCCGGGCCTGGCCAACGACAACCTCACCGGCATTGCCGCCGCGGCCGCTCTGGCCAGGGAGATGCGTACTGGCCCCAAGCCGCGGCTGAGCTGGCGCTTCGTCTTCGCACCCGGCACCATCGGCGCGCTGACCTGGTTGGCCCGGCACGAGTCCGAGCTGCCGCGCATCCGCGCCGGCTTGGTGATCGGCCTGCTGGGCGACGGCGGGGCGCTGACCTACAAACGCAGCCGCCGCGGCAACGCCCTGCCGGACCGTGCCGCCGAACTGATCGTGCCCACCGCAGGCGGTCGGCTGATCGACTTCGAGCCCTACGGCTACGACGAGCGGCAGTTCTGTTCGCCCGGCTTCGACCTGCCCTTCGGCCGCCTCACTCGCTCGCCCAACGCCGCCTACCCGGAATACCACTCCTCGGCCGACAACCTGGACTTCGTCCGCCCCGACGCGCTGGCCGGCTCGCTGCAGTGCCTGGCCGCACTGGTCGGCGCCATCGACGCGAATCAACGCTGGCGCAACCTCAGCCCCAAGGGTGAGCCCCGCCTGGGCAAACGTGGCCTGTACGGGCTGACCGGCGGTGCCGGGCCGGGCCAGTTCGAGCATGCGCTGCTGTGGCTGCTCAACCAGAGCGATGGCCGGCACGACCTGATCGACATCGCCGGGCGCTCCCGACTGCCCCTGCCACTGCTGGCCCGCGCGGCCGAAGCACTGGTGCAGGCGGGACTGCAGGCGCCTGCGGCCTCTTCCTCTTCCTCATCTCCACCTCTCCTGCAAGAAGGGACTTCGCCATGAAAGTCGTGCTGTTCTGCGGCGGCCTGGGCACGCGCCTGCGCGAGCACTCCGACACCATCCCCAAGCCGCTGGTCAACATCGGCGTGCGGCCGATCATCTGGCACCTGATGCGCTACTACGCGCATTTCGGCCACACCGAGTTCATCCTCGCGCTGGGCTACCGCGGGGACATGATCCGCGAGTACTTCCTGAACTACAACGAAGCGCTGTCCAACGACTTTGTGCTCAGCAACGGCGGGCGCACCGTCAGCCTGATCAAAAGTGACATCGCCGACTGGCGCATCACCTTCGTGGACACCGGCCTGCACGCCAACATCGGCCAGCGCCTGCAGCGGGTGCGCAAGTACCTGGGCGACGACGAGGAGTTCCTGGCCAACTACGCCGACGCCCTGAGCGACCTGCCGCTGGACCAGCACCTGGCCGAGTTCCGCCGCAAGGGCACGCTGGCGAGCTTCATGGCCGTGCCCTCGCCGCAGAGTTTCCATGCCCTGCATGGCGACGACGATGGCGTGGTGACCGCCTTCGGCCCGATGACCGATGCCGGCTTCTGGATCAATGCCGGCTTCTTTTGCCTGCGACGGGGAATCTTCGACCACATCGAGGACGGCGACGAACTGGTCGAGCAGCCCTTCCAGCGCCTGATTGCCGAGCGCAAGCTGGGCACCTTCCGCTACCGCGGATTCTGGCAGGCGATGGACACCTTCAAGGACAAGATCGGCTTCGACCGCATGGAAGGTCGCGGCGACTGCCCCTGGATGGTGTGGAAACGCGACGACGGCCGGACCGAACCCACCACCATCATCGAGGAAGCCAGCCACTCGGTGACGCACCTCGACGCCGTGCGTCGCCGCGCCTGAACGGGACCGTCCGCCATGCTGCCCCTGACGCTGGGAAGCGCGCGCAGTGCGCCGTTGAAGCTGCTCTGCCTGGGCGCCCACAGCGACGACATCGAGATCGGCTGTGGCGGCGCCGTGCTGCGCTGGCTGGCCGACTACGCGCCGGTGGAGGTCACCTGGGTGGTGCTGAGTGCGCCGGGTGAACGCGCCGGCGAGGCCCGGCGCAGTGCGCAGGCCCTGCTGCGCGGCGCAGCGAAACGGGAGGTCGTGATCGGCGATTTCCGCGATGCGCACTTTCCGCTGGAGTTCGAGCGGCTCAAGGCCTTCATGCGGGAGCTGTCGCAGCGGGTGCAGCCGGACGTGGTGCTGACCCACCGGCTGGAGGACCGCCACCAGGACCACCGCACGGTGGCCGAATTGAGCTGGCAGACCTGGCGCAACCAGCTCATGTTCGAGTACGAGATACCGAAATACGAGGGTGACCTCGGCCAACCGAATGCCTATGTGCCGCTGCCGGGGCCGATCGCTGCGCGCAAGCTGCGCCACCTGCTGAAACACTTCGGCAGCCAGCGGTCGAAGGACTGGTTCAGCGCCGCAACCTTCGAGGGTCTGATGGCACTGCGCGGCATCGAATGCCGGGCCGAAAGCGGCCGGGCCGAAGGCCTGTACCTGCGCAAAGCGGTGCTGTAGCACCTCGGGCGGACGCTCCGGGGTGGCTGCTGATGCCGCAGCCACCCGGTCCCCTGGACCCAGGAGAGAGTTCCGCCATGTCCGCCGCCCTGCCCGTCTCCGACCTGGCTCGCCGCATGCAGCAGCGCGCGCACCACCTCATCCCCGGTGGCGCACACACTTACGCCAAGGGCGACGATCAGTTCCCGGAGAACGCGCCGCCCTTCATCGTGCGCGGACAGGGCTGCCACGCCTGGGATGTGGACGGTCGCGAATACATCGAATACGGCATGGGCCTGCGGGCAGTGACGCTGGGCCATGCCTTTGCGCCGGTGGTGGAGGCCGCCACCAGGCAGCTGCAGCACGGCGTCAACTTCACCCGACCGGCACCGATCGAGCTGGAATGCGCCGAGACCCTGCTGTCGATGGTCCCGGGTGCGGAGATGGTCAAGTTCTGCAAGGACGGCTCGCATGCGGTGGACGGCGCCGTCCGCCTCGCCCGCGCGGCCACCGGCCGAGACCTGGTGGCCATCTGCGGCTGCCACCCGTTCTTTTCCACCAGCGACTGGTTCATCGGCACCGGCGAAATGGACGCCGGCATCCCGCAGGCCGTCAGCCGCCTGGTGTTGAAGTTCGACTACAACGACCGAGCCAGCCTGCAGGCCCTGTTCGATGCCCACCCGGGCCGCATCGCCTGTGTGCTGATGGAGGCCGCACGGATTGACGAACCCGACGGCGACTACCTGCACTGGGTGAAGCAGTGCGCCCACGACCACGGCGCGCTGCTGGTGTTCGACGAGATGATCACCGGGTTCCGCTGGCACAACGGCGGGGCCCAGACGCTGTACGGCGTCGCACCGGACCTGGCCACCTTCGGCAAGGCATTGGCCAACGGCTTCTCGGTTTCCGCCCTGGCGGGCCGGCGCGAGCTGATGAAACTCGGCGGCCTGCACCACGACCAGGACCGGGTGTTCCTGCTGTCCACCACCCACGGTGCCCAGACGCATGAGCTGGCCGCGGCGATCGCCACGATGCAGTTCTACCGCGACCACCCGGTGGTGGAAGTGCTGCACCAGCGCGGCGCCCGCCTGCGCCAGGGGATCGAGCAGGCCGCGACCGCACTGGGGCTGTCTGCGCAGGTGGGTGGGGTCAGCCGGGACTGCAACCTGCTCTTCTACACCCGCGACGCGCAGGGCCAGCCCAGCCAGCCGCTGCGCACCCTGTTCATGCAGGAGCTGGTGCGCGGCGGGGTGATCGCCCCCTCCTTCGTGGTCAGCTGGTCCCACAGCGAAGCGGACATCGACCGCACCGTCGATGCCGCCGCCGCGGCGATGAAGGTCTACCGCCAGGCGCTGGACAGTGGTGTCGAGCGCTTCCTGCAGGGCCGACCGGTTCAGCCCGTCTTCAGGCGGCGACCGTAACATTTCGTGACATCATTCACGGATCGCCCATCGGCCCGCCCGATGCCATCCGTCTCACTGTCACGCCCAGGCCGGAGCCCGGGTGAAGCATTCGCCCATGACCTCCTCTCCCCGAAGCCTGGCCCTGGTGACCGGTGGGTCCCGCGGACTCGGCCATCAGATCTGTCTGCAACTGCGGGAGCAGGGCTTCCAGGTGCAGGAGTTCTCTCGCGCGGCGCCCCATCCCTGGTCGGTGATGCTGGACCTGGGCCGACCACAGGACATCCGCCCCACCCTGGACCGAGCGCTCGGTGACCTGGACCTGGACGGACTGGATCGGCTGGTGGTGGTCGGCAACGCCGGCAGCCTCGCCCCCATCGGTCCGAGCTGGCGGCAGCCCCGCGAGGCCCTGCGCCAGCACCTGCAGATCAACCTCGGCTCGGCCATCGAGTTCTACGACGCGGTGCTGGCGCATTTCCAGCACCGGCCGGTGGTACGCAAGGTGATCGGGCACATCACCAGCGGCGCAGCGCACCGACCGCATGCGGGGCTGTCGCTCTATGGCGCCACCAAGGCCGGGATGGAGCAGTACATCCGGGCGCTGGCCGAGGAGCAGCGCAGCCAGGCGCACCCCTTCACCGCCGTGGCACTGGACCCGGGTGCGCTGGACACCGACATGCAGGCGCAGATCCGTGCCGCGGCGGTGGAGGATCTGCCGGTGGTGACCGACTTCATCAATCGCCAGCGCCAGGGTCGGCTGCGCGACCCGGCCGTGGTGGCCCACACCCTGGTGGCGGCCCTGCTGTCGCCGACGCTGGAGCCGGGCCCAGGGAGCCCGGCAGATCATGCCGGCGCGTCGGTTCACCTGCAGCCCGCAGCTCCGGCGCTGCATTAAAACCGGGCCGGGCAGGCTGCCCGATCAGAGAAAGCCGATGCGCCGTTCGGCAAAGTTCGCCAGGTGGGGCAGCACCTGGGTGAGCTGCGCGTCGTCCAGCCCCCACCACGACAGCAGCGTGGCGGCGTACTGCGCCACCGACAGGCTGGGGATCCAGCGGCCCTGCAGCTCCCAGTCATCCACCCCGACGTCGTCAGTTCCCCCCAGGATCAGCTCCGGGTAGCGCCCCCAGGTCTGGCCGCCGCGCACTGCGCCGCCCAGCACCAGGTGGTGGTTGCCCCACGCGTGGTCGGTGCCCAGGCTGCTGTTGGGCAGGAAGGTGCGGCCGAAGTCGCTCTGCGTGAACACCGTCACCTGCCCGCCCAGCCCCAGGGACTGCATGGCCGCGTCGAAGGCGGCCAATGCGGCGGCCAGCTCAGCCAGCAGTTCAGCATGCTGGCCGGCCAGGGCGTTGCCAGAGAGCACCTGATCCGCATGGGTGTCGTAGCCGCCCTGCTCCACCAGGTAGATCTGCCGGGACAACCCCAGCGAACCGCCCGCCGCCAGCAGCTTGGCGACCTGGTACAGCTGCGGGGCCAGCTGCCCCTGCAGCTCGCCGTCCTGCGTCAGGCCGGCAAAGGCCTGGTCGATGGCCGCCACACTGCCGGTAGCACCCGGGGTGACCGCCACCACCGCCCCCAGCCGCTGCGCCGTCTGAAAGGCGCTGCGGTGCACCCGCCCCAGCGCGGCGATCTGCTCATTGCCGTCCGCCTGCAGCGCCGCCTCGGCATAGATCGCATACAGCGCCTGCTGCCGCGCCAGGTTGGGTGCCCAGGCCAGCTCGGACGGCTGAAGGCCCAAGGCGCCGAAGACGGCGCCGGGGCCGGGCAGCTGCAGCGGAACCTCTCGTTCCGACACCCCGAATCGCCCGCCCGATCCCAGCGAAATCACCACCCCACCGTCACCCTGCAGCGCCATGGCTCGGCCACCCCAGCCGGTGCGGGCCTGCGCGTCGCCGCCGGCGTCCTCCCAGAGCAGCTGCTGGTCGGAATGGGAGAACAGGCTCTGCGGCACGTCGGCCGACCCCTGCGCGGCGGCGCGGAAGCCGGGCTTGTCCAGCGGCCGCACCAGGGGACCGACATTGAACACCGGCGCCAGGCGACCCGCGGTCCACAACGGCAGCAGCGGCGCCAGGGCGGGGTGCAGCCCGTAGTCGCTGCCGGACAGCGGCAGCAGTCGAGCCTGGCCCAGGGCCAGTTGGCCACGCACTGCCGCATAGGCCGCATGCCGGCTGGCGTCCAGCGGCACGATGCAGTTCTGGCCATCGTTGCCGCCGTAGAGGAACACGCAGACCAGCGCACGGGCATCGGCGGCACGGGCGTTGCCTCCCGGCAACAGCAGGGAGGCCAGCGGCACCCCACCCAGGGCGGCCAGACCGCTGCCGAGGGCGCGGCGCAGCCAGCGGCGACGCTGCGGGTCCTGAATCGAGGCCAGGCGGGAGGACGGAGCGTGTGTCATGTGGCGGCCTTCACCGCTGGATCTGAAAGTAGGGCGAACCCAACACCAGCCAGGCCGCCTGCCGCACGCGGTGGGCGCGCCAGTCGCTGGGGTCGACCTGGGCGTCGATGGCCGTCACGGCCTGGATCACCGCCTGTCGGGCCACCGTCGGCAGCGGCTCGCCCTGAGCGAGACGGGACAGCCGGTCCACCAGCCGGGCCGGGTCGGTGGCATCGGCCAGGAAGGACTCCAGCGCCACCCCGGTGCCCAGCGGCTGGGGCACCTGGCTGTCGGCCGCCGCCGTGCCGCCCCAGAACAGCAGGTAGTGCAGGAAGTTGAAGCGGTCGATCGCCGCGGCCGTGCCCTGCAGCGCAAACGGCGGCCCGGCGCGTTCCCCTTGACCGGGCAAGGGATGGTCCGGCGGGTAGAAGTTGAACACCGACGGCGACAGGAAGAGCTGCTGGCGCAGCGCCTCCCCCCACCACCAGCCCAGGGCCTCACCATCGCTGTGGCCGTTCAACGCCCGCAGCACGCCGGTGAAATACAGCACCGGCTCACGCAGCCGGCCGAAGCGGGCGCCGCGCCGGCCCTCCCCCCGGGCCTCCTCATCGAGCAGGATGGCCGCCACGGTGGCCTGCAAATCGCCGACCCGGCCGCTGCCGAACAGATCGTGGCGGCCGCGGTTGAAGGCCTGGGCCACCCGCTGCACGTAGGCCGGCGACGGGTTGCTGGTGACCAGGTGCTGGATCAGCTGACGGCCGATGAAGGGGGCCAGGTTGGGGTGCTGCATCAGGGCGTCCAGCACCCGCTCCAGGGCCTGGGCCGGGCTGTGACCGGCGGCCAGCTCCACCCCGCCCGGCAGGCTGCGGGCGGCCGTGTCGTGAAAGGCAGGCACGGGTGACAGGTCTCCATCGTGGAAGGGGCAGCGGGCCCCCTCCGGCCAGCAACCCCAGGGGCTGCGGCCACCGGCCGGGTAGGTCCAGCCGGTCAGGGCGTAGGCCAGCGCGCGCACCCCGGCGTTGTCGTAGGTGGGCCGGCAGCTGCCGCCGCTGAGCCGCCCATCCATCTCCAGCCGGCAGGTGCCCAGGGTGAACAGCTGCAGCAGCTCACGGGCGAAGTTCTCGTTCGGTGCGTCGCGGTGGTTGTTGACCTGGTTGAGGTAGTCGCCCATCACTGGAGACAGGATCACCCGGCGCAGCAGCTCACGGTAGTTGCCGAAGGCCTGCTCCAGCAGCAGGTTGTGGTAGCGCCGCAGCCCGTAGGTGGAATGCACCGTGTGGCCCGAAACCACCAGGATCTGCTGCAGCGCATACGCCACCCGCTGGCGCAGCTGGTCGGGCTGCCCGATGGCATTGCGGTAGAAGTCCCACAGCAGCGGCTGGGTGGAGTGGTAGTCGCGCCAGCAGCTGTCGCCCTTGTCACTGCAGAAGTCGCTGTCCTGGCGGTCCCACTGGTGGATGCCCGCATCCCCACCGCTGCGGTAGCGCGAGCGGTTGAGCGCGAACTGCGCCTGCAGCCAGGGCCGCGCCCCCTGGGCCGCGATCTGCTGCACCAGCGCCTCGGTGGCACCGAAGCTGGCCTGCTGCGCCAGCCGGGTGGCATCCAGGGCACTGGTGGGCTCGGCCGGCAGCGCATCGGACGGAGAGCCTGACCCGCCTGAGCCGCCTCCGCAACCTACCAGCAGGGCTGCCGCGGCTGCCCAGGCCAGCGCGGCGCGCCAGAACCCGCCTGCCCTTGCGGGAGGCCGCGGCAAGAGCGGAGGGTGACTGTCGGGGCACATGCCGCGATGCTGCATGGCCGGCCAGCCCTCCTTGTTTCCGTCAGAACGGCGGACCGCTCAGCTCTTACAGTTGTTCACTGCCATTCGACGACCCACCCAGGTTCCGCACGAACGGAAACATCCGCGGCGGGTCGATGGGATGGAGCGGCCCGGGCTTCTGCCCTCGAACGCTGGCACGCCCGGTTCCGGCGAATCAGAACCGGAACCGCTTCGGGTCACCCAGGTCCGGCGGCGTCGCAGGGGCCACCGGTGCAGGCCGTGCCGTGGCCGGCGGGGGGGTTTTGGCGGGCACCAGCGGCTGCGGCGCCGGAGCCTGCCAGGTGGCTGGCAACGGTTGGCCCAGGGGGTAACCGGCCAGCCGCAGCAGCTCCTCCCACTCGCTGCTCGCAAAGCCCAGCAGCCGCTGCCGGCCGACCATCAGCACCGGCAGGTCCCGGCTGCCGGTTTCACGCAGCAGCTCTGCCACGTCTTCCTCGCGCAGCACCTGCCCTTCGCGCACCGGTACGCCCAGGCGGCGCAGCCAGTCGCGGCCCTGGTCGCAGGCCGGACAGGCCGGCGAGGTGTACAACCGCACCGGCCAGCGCTGAGCGGCCTGGCGTTGGTCGTAGGGCAGACCAGCGGTCCAGTCGCGACCGGGCGGGGTGCCGAAGCCCTCCCCGGCGGTGCGTTCCCCACCGGGGCGCACCTGCTCGTAACTCAATGGGCGGTCGGTGTAGGTGATGCGCCCGTCCGGCTCCACCACCCGATGCTGCGCCCAGGCGGGCAGCCCCACCGCGATGTTCATCGCGACCGCCAGCAGGACGGCACTGCCCAACCAGAGCATGCGTTGGCCCGGTTGGGCCTGAAGAGCCTGTGTCGGCATCGGGTTCCCCACAAGGTTGGCCGCTGCCGCAGGCCCATCCGCCCGCAGCCAGCAGCTCATCGTAACGCCATGAAGCAGGAACCCTGTACGGCCCCATTCCAGCAGCGCCGCACAACCCCATGGAAGGGCCAGGCCTGCCTCAGGGATGGCGCGACAACGTCATCTGATCCTCACGCTGGGTCACCTGGAAGCGGCGCAGGAAGCTGTTGCCCACCAGCAGGTGGGGCAGGTCTGTTTCGAGCACCACCGCCTCGACGTCGCGCAGGTCGAAGGGCCCCACGGCCAGCCGGGCCAGCCGCAGGCTCCAGCCGCTGATGCGGCCGTTGGCGGTCTGCACCGGGGTGGGCTGGCCGCGATGCCAGTCCAGGCCCAGGCTGCGGGCCTGCTCCACCGACAGCGTCACCAGGCTCGCACCGGTGTCCACCACGGCCGGCAGCACCCGGCCGTTCACCTTGGCCTCCACGTGGTACAGCCGGTCGGCGCCCACCTGCAGCTGCAGGCTGGCCGGCGCCCGGGCGCCACTGCCGACGGCCACCGGCGCGCCGCCAGCGGCCAGCCGTTGGCGCACACCGGCCACCTCGTACTCCACATCGGACGCCGTGACGCGGTGCACCCGCAGGTCACCGAACACCGACCCCGCCGAGGCCACGCGCACCTGGCCGTCGATGACCAGCGCCACGCGGTCGCCCATCGCGCCGCCCCAGGTCACTGTTTGGGCGGCGACCGCCGGGGCAAAGGTCAGCGCGGCGGCGCCCATCGTCAACAACAGAAGGGGGTGGGAGGGCTTCATGTTCCAGCGTATCGGCCGATGCACTGGGAAGTTGAGTCGTTGTGCGGTCGGGGCAGGGCGGCGCCGGTCCCCAGCCATGGGCACCGGCCCGGAATTGCCCGACCGCAAGCCCTCTGTTCCCGTCGCTGCCGGCGGCCGATCCACGCCACAGTGGCAAGACAAGGCTCCGTCGGTGCCTCTACGCCTTTGAGTTGAACGCCCCTGAACCCCCTCACAACCCGATCCCACCTGCTGCGCGGCGTGACGCTGCTGGAGCTTGTGGTCGTGCTGGCCGCCCTGGGCAGCCTGGCGGCGGCGGTCTATCCCAGCTACCGCAGCCAGATGCAGCGCGCCCGCATCGGCGAGGGCATGAACGCCCTGGCGGACAGCCGTGCGCGCATGGAGCAGTACTTTCTCAACAACCGCAGCTACGCCAGCGGGCCCTGCGGCACGTCGGAAACCGTGGGCGCCTTCACCGTGGTCTGCAGCACGGCACCCACCGCCACGGCCTACACCATCACCGCCACCGGCAGCGCGCTGGCCAACGGTTTCGTCTTCACCATCGACGAAAAGGGCACCCAGCGCACCACCGGCGTGCCCAGCGGCTGGGGGACGGTACCCACCGGAGGCTACCCTTGCTGGATCCGGCGCCAGGGGGATTCATGCTGACCCCCTGGATCACGGCGGCGCGAGGTCGCGGACTGCGGCCGGCCTCTCGGGGACTGTCGCTGATCGAGCTGTTGATCACCTTCAGCCTGATGGCGCTGCTGCTCACCGCGGCAGTCCCTCCTCTGGGTGCCTGGCTGGCCAAGGCCAAGCTGCGCAGCGCGGGTGAACAGCTGCTCAACAGCCTGCGCCTGGCGCAGAGCGAGGCCCTGCGTCGCAACCGCCAGACGGTGCTGGTGCTGACCAACGCGGAGCCCGCCCTCACCGCCACGCCTGCGGCCAACGGCAGCCGCTGGTTCGTGCGCGCACTGCCGGCCCTCACCGGCGAAACGGCCGATGCCAGCCACTATGTGCAGGGCGTGACGCTCTCAACAGCCAGCGCGGTCACCCTCACCGGCCCGGCGGTGCTCTGTTTCAACAGCCAGGGCCGACCGGTCACCAACTCGTCCACCGGGTTGGGCAGCAACTGCACCGCCCCCGCCAGCGCCACCAGCCCCACCACCTACGACATCGCTGCCGCCAACACCAGCAGCACATTGCGGGTGCAGGTGTTTCTGGGTGGGCAGATCCGACTGTGTGACCCGGCGCGCAGCGTCTCCTCCACCGCTCCGGACGGTTGCTGATGGGCACCCACCGAATCGACCGCCGCCCACCTTTCCGCTCCCGTCCGCCTGTGCGCCGGGCCACGCGAGCTGCATGCTGTCGTGGCGTCTCGGTGCTGGAGGTGCTCGTCGCACTGCTGCTGCTGTCGCTGGGGGTGATCGGCATGGCCGCGCTGCACGCCCGCGCCATCCAGTACGCCCTGGATGCGGAGGACCGCAACCGCGCCGCGCTGCTGGCCAACGAGTTGTCCAGCACGATGTGGCTCAACCGCAGCACCACGGTGGCCAGCGCCACCCTGACCAGCTGGCAGACCCAGGTCTCCACCGTCACCGGCAATGGCCTGCCCAACGGCAGCGGCAGCGTCAGTGTGGACGGCAGTGGTGTGGCCACCATCACCATCAGCTGGCGGCCCCCCTCACGGCCCAGTTCGGCAGGCAACCTGCAGTACATCACCAAGGTGGTGCTGCCATGACCTCGACGAAACCCATAGGTCGACGCCCGACCCCGTTCCGCCAACGCGCTGCCGGCTTCACCCTGGTGGAGCTGATGGTGGGCCTGGCCATCGGCATGCTGATCAGCATTGCTGCGGCCAGCGTGATCGCCGTCACCGAGTCCAGCCGCCGCACCACCCAGGTGGGCAACGACATGGGCCAGGTCGCAAGCTACACCACGATGCTGCTGGACCGCGCCATCCGCAGCGCCGGCAGCGGCTTCGCACCGGCAGCCTCCTACGCCTACGGCTGCAAGCTGTTCGCAGCCAAGTCCGGCACGCAGGTGCTGCCGCTGCCCAGCGCAGGTGCTCTGCCCGCACCTTTTGCGAGCGTGACCACCGGCACGGCCGGTGTGTTCCGCCTGGTACCGGTGGTGATCGGCAATGGGCAGACCACACCCGCCATCAGCGGCAGCGCCTCCGACGTGTTGATCGTGATGGCTGGCACGGCCGGCCAAGGCGAGGCGCCGATGCTGTTCTCCGCCCTGTCGCAGTCGGCCACCCTGACGGTGGGCAGCACGGTGGGCCTCGCCGCCAACGACCAGCTGCTGGTGGTGGACCGCCAGCCCTCATCCACCGGCACCGCGGACTGCCTGGTCAGCCAGGTGTCCTCCACCTTCACCAGCAGCAGCCAGACCAGCATTGCCCTGGCTGGCGCGTACTACAGCGCCACGGTGGACTCGCTGTCGATGACCGGCTTCTCCACCGACGGCGCCGCCATCGCGCTGGGCAACCTGGGTGCCGGCAACCCGCCGGGTTTCATGGTCTACGGTGTGGGCGCCAACAACACCCTGTACAGCTACGACCTGCTGCAGGCGGGCAGCTCGGCGGCGCTGCCGCTGGTGGACGGGGTGTTCGAACTCCAGGCCCTCTACGGCCTGGACACCAGCGGTGACGGTGTGATCGACAGCTGGTCCGCCCCCACCGGCAGCTACGCACTGAGCGCTCTGATGGACGGCAGCAGCACCGCTGCCGGCCGGCTGCGGCAGATCATCGCCATCCGCCTGGGGCTGATCCTGCGTGGCAATCGTGATGAGGTCGGGCAGTTCAACTCGGTCGCAGCAGCCAAATGGGGCAAGTCCCTCAGCGACTACCTCGTGGCCCCCGCCTCGCTCACCCTGTTCAGTGATCTGGGCAGCGGCCTGACCTACACCCGGGACCTGACGAACGACGAACGCAAGTTCCGCTACCGCGTGGTCGAAACCACCATACCGGTGCGCAACAACCTGCTGCTGCCGTCATGACCGCGCGCTGCCACCCTTGTCCTGCACGCCGGACCGTTCGGGCCTGCCGGGGCATCGCCCTGCCCTTCACGCTGATCGCGCTGGTGGTGCTGCTGCTCGCGGGTGTGGGGCTGATCCGCGCCATGGACGTGGGCCTGCTGCAGGCGGGCAACCTGGCCTTCCGCCGCGACCTGGCCAACCAGGCGGAGCGGGGCATCGCCCAGGCCGTGACCCTGCTCAACAGTGGGGCGCTGGCCACCGAATCGGCCCGGGAGGCTCACAGCCTCGCCAACAATTACTCGGCCACCCGCCTGGCCACCAACGCCCAGGGCATCCCCACACTGTTGACCAGCGACGCCGCCTTCACCGCGGCGGCCTACACCGGCGCGGACATCACCGACACCGCCAGCGGGGTGACCGTGCGCTGGGTGATCGACCGCCAGTGCGCCGCCACCGGCAGCATGCTGTCCACCAGTTGCGCCACCGCCCTCAGCGGCAGCGACAGCGCAGCCGATGACCGCTACCGCTTCGTCAATGCCGAGTCGCTGCCGGTGTACCGCATCAGCGTGCGTGCCACCGGCCCGCGCAACACCCAGGCCTTCTTCCAGGCCACCGTGGTGAGGTGAACCCATGACCCAGATCCAGAACTTGCCGTGGCGCCATGCCGGGGCGGCCCTGCTGCTGCTGACTTTCACCCGCGGTGCACCCGCCATCGACCTGGCCGACGTGCCACTGTTCGCCACCAACACCGCTCCGGGCAACCTGCTGCTGGCGCTGTCGGTGGAATGGCCCACCGCCTCCACCCCCGCCTACCTGAGCACCACCGCCTACAGCGCCTCTGAAACCTACCTGGGCTACTTCGACCCGGAGAAGTGTTATCGGTACGTAGCAGTCAATACCGGGACCACATCTGCCCCCAACTACGCCACCAGCTACTTCCAGCCCGACAGCGCCAGCAGCAGCCACGCCTGCACCAGCAGCTCCACCAAGGCACTGTGGAGCGGCAACTTCCTGAACTGGGCCACCACCCAGACGCTGGATGCCTTCCGCTGGGTGCTGACAGGCGGGCCGCGCATGGTCGATACCACCTCCAGCACCATCCTGCAGAAGACCTACCACGCCGGCTACGGCAGCCACGCCTGGCTGTATCCCGACAAGGACCTGGCCACCGCAGTGACAGGCGCCACACCCTTCAACTGGACCAGTGTGCGCACCCGCATCTGGAACGGGGGTCACTCGATGTGGATCACGGGCAGCTCGACGTCTGCAATTTCCGCAGACACCACACCTCCACCGGAGCCGTGCCCTACACCGGCCAGAGCTCGCTCTCCACCACGCTGCCGGCCAATGCCGCAGCGATCTACCAGGTGTTCGTGCAGGTCAAGGTCTGCGACAGCAGCGTCGGCCTGGAGAGCAACTGCACCGCCTACGGCAGCAACCACAAGCCCGAGGGGCTGATGCATAAGTACGCCAACCGGCTGCGCTACTCGGCCTTCGGCTACCTCAACGACGATGACGGACTGCGCGATGGTGCGGTGATGCGTGCGCGCATGAAGTACATCGGGCCCACCTCGCCGGTTCCGGGCTCCGCGGGCACCACCAACAGCGCGGCGGAGTGGAGCAGTTCGACCGGCATCCTGGTGACCAACCCGGATGCGAGCGATGCCAGCACCACGGTGGCCAACGCCCTGGCGCAAACCGGCCAGACGGTGAGCATCACCAACTCCGGGGTGATGAACTACCTGAACAAGTTTGGTTCGATCTCGCGCACCTACAAGAGCTACGACCCGGCCAGCGAGCTGTACTACGCCGGTCTGCGCTACTTTCGCAACCTGGGGAACGTACCCAGCTACTCCGACCTCAGCGCCGCCACCAGTGCCGGCCAGGTGGCGGGCTGGCTGGACGACTTCCCGGTCATCACCACCTGGGGAGACCCGATCGCCTACACCTGCCAGAAGAACTTCATCCTCGGTATCGGCGACGTCTACACCTGGAACGACGGCAACCTGCCGGGCTCGACCCTGCGCAGCTACGAACCGGCCACGCCCAGCAGCGTCAGCAGCGACACCGACGTCAACGTCACCACCGCCACCCACATGGTTGGCACCCTGGAAGGCCTGACCAACCTCGGCAACTATTCATCCGGCCGCAACAACACCTACTACATCGCCGGCCTGGCCTACGACGCCCACACCCGCGACCAGCGCAGCGACCTCAGCGGCAGCCAGACCATCAACACCTACTGGGTCGATGTGCTGGAAGGGCAGCGCTACGAATCAAAGAACCAGTACTGGCTGGCCACCAAGTACGGCGGCTTCACCGTGCCCTCCGGCTTCGATCCCTACGCGGCCACCAACGGGACGACCACGCTCACCACCGGCATGTGGACCACCAGTGGCGACACCATCAGCCAGGACGGCACCACCGACCACCGGCCGGACAACTACTTTCCTGCCAGCCAGGTGGAGGAGATCCGCGAAGGCCTGTCCAAGGCCTTTGCCAAGATCGTCTCGGAGGCTGCGGCCAGCACCACCACCGCCTTCTCGTCGGTCTCGCCCAACGAGTCGGCCAGCGGCAGCCTGAGTTATGCGGCCGCCTTCGAGCCCGCCAGCTGGACCGGCAGCCTCACCGCCTCCAGCGTCAGCTACAACAGCAGCGGCACGCCCACGCTCACCAGCCTGTGGGAGGCTGGCGCGCTGCTGGACGCCACGGCGGCCAGCTCCCGCAAAATCGTCACCTGCTGTACCAGCGCCGGGGCGGGCCTGGCCTTCACCTACAGCAGCCTCAACACAGCCACGCTGTCGTCGCGCACCTACTGGGCCTCCTTTGGCGCCGTGCCCGGCGTCAAGGCCAGCCAGCAGTCCAGCAGCAACTTCATCAGCTACCTGCGCGGTGACCGCAGCCAGGAGCAGGCCAACGGCGGGCCGTTCCGCACCCGCAGCCATCTGCTGGGCGACATCGTCAACGCCAAGATCACCGCCTTGGGTGCCCCCAACGCCACCTACTACGACAGCACCAACCCCGGCTACGGCAGCTTCAAACGCAACAACGCCAGCCGCAAGACCGTGGTCTACGCCGCGGCCAACGACGGCATGCTGCATGCCTTCGACGGCAGTGCCAGCGGCACGGGGGCGGGCAGTGAACTCTTCGCCTACATCCCCAGCTTCGTCTACGGCAGCAGCACGACGGCGGCCGACAGCGGCCTGGCCGCGCTGGGCAACCCCAGCTATGACCACCGCTACTACGTGGATGCCACGCCGCTGGCCTTTGACGTGGACTTCAACCGCGTCGGTGGCACCACCTCCGCCACCACCAGCGACTGGCGCAGCCTGCTGATCGGCGGGCTGGGCAAGGGCGGCAAGGGCTACTACGCACTCGATGTCACCGACCCCTCGGCCTGGACCACCGAATCCGCCGTGGCCGGCAAGGTGCTCTGGGAGTTCACCCACAGTCACCTGGGCTATGCCTACGGCGATGCCCGCGTGGTCAAGACCGCCCGGTGGGGCTGGGTGGTGGTGATCCCCTCCGGCTACAACAACGACGACGGCAAGGCCTACCTCTTCTTCGTCAATCCCAAGACCGGCGCCCTGCTTGAAACCGTGGCCACCCCCGAGGGCAGCACCTCCTCGCCGCTGAACCTGGCCCACGTCACCGCCTTCATTCCGGACCTCACCAACTACACCGCCACGGCGCTGTACGCCGGCGACATGCAGGGCAACGTCTGGCGCTGGGATGTGAGCGGCACCGGCGCCTACGCCGCCCCCACCAAGATCGCCACCCTGGCCAACGCCTCCAGCCAGGCCCAGCCGGTGACCAGCCCGGTGCGGGTGATGATCGACCCCAGCACCGCCAAGCGCTACATCCTGGTGGGCACCGGCCGGCTGCTGGCCGACAGCGATTCGGCCAGCACCCAGGTGCAGAGCTTCTACGCCCTTATCGACGGCACCACCGACGCCTTCTACACCACCTCCACGCTGCCCACCGGTGTCACCTTCCCGTTCACCCGCAGCAAACTCAACGCCAACAGCAACCTGCTGACAGGCATCGGCGCCTCACCCGCTCAACCCATGGGCTGGTACCACGACCTGGGAACGGACGCCACCAGCGGCATCGCCGAACGCATCACCGTGGCCCCCACGGTGAACTACGGCGTGGTGGGTGTCGCCGTCAACCTGCCCGACAGCGCCGCCTGCGCGCCCTCACCCCGAAGCAAGGTGATGGCCGTGAGCTACGCCACCGGCAAGACGGCCCTGACCGACAGCACCGGCTCATTGATTGCTGCCACCACCATGAGCTCCGGCATCGTCTCGGACCTGGCCTTCAAGAACATCGGCGGCAAGGTGCGGCTGATTGCCGGGCGCAGCAACGGCACCGTGACCAACCTGCCGGGCAGCTTCAGCTCTGCCGCCGGCCTGCGCCGGCTCAACTGGCGTGAAGTGCCCACTGTGCAGTGAACCCGCCGGCTGAACCGCCCCGCCGATCCCGACCCCGGTCCCGGCCCCCCACAGCCGCAGGGATCGCACTCGGCGTGGCGGTCAGCATGCATGTCGTCGCCCTGCACTCACTCGACCTGTGGCCGCTGAAACGACTGGCCGCGGCGGCGGCCCCTGTGCACGCCATGCTGCACCCCCTGGTGCGCACCCGTCTGTTGCCACAGCAGTCACCCGAGAGCTCCCCCCAGACGCCTCCCCTCATCGCTGCGGATACACCGCGCCATGAGACGTCACCGCCGGACGGGCCCAACGCAACTCCAGCGGAGCCCGCTGAACCACCGGCAGTCCCAGAGGATGAACCGCTGTCCTGCCCTTCGGGCCCGTCACCGGAACGCCCGGCCCTGCCCTACTCCGCGCCGGACTGGGAAGGCCTGTCGGGCCTGAGCGCCAGCGGCCTGCCCATCCGGCTGCGC
Source organism: Burkholderiales bacterium (assembly GCA_016703325.1). Lineage (GTDB taxonomy): Bacteria > Pseudomonadota > Gammaproteobacteria > Burkholderiales > Burkholderiaceae_C > Sphaerotilus. Next base: position 30,226 of record JADJCH010000064.1, read on the forward strand.
CTGAGCATCAATGCCGCCGGTCAGGTCGACGCCCTGCAGGTGCTGCAGGCCGCTCCCGACGACCACGAGCTGGTGGAGGGCATCTCCCGCCAACTGCGTCAGACCCGCTATGCACCCGCCCGCCTGAACGGGCGGGACGTGCCCAGCTGCAGCGATCTGGAGATCCAAAGCAGCGCTGTAACGCCGGGTTGACAAGAGCCGCGCAGGCGGACTCCCCCCCTCCCCTCCCGGCCCCGTCCGCCCCCGCCTTGACCGTGGGGGCGGCGGATGCGGTTTACGCCGGGTCACACTGCCCGCCGTTGCGAGCCGGGTCCAGCAGCGCAGCCAGCTTCTGCAGGCTGTTCTGGCCCTCCATCGACCATCCCGACAGGCCCAGGTCCAGCGCCACGCCCACGCATTCGGCCCCACCCGGCCCAACGATCGGCGCAACGGTGGACCCTTCGGCCGCTGGCACCTCCGCCGAAGCGGCCGCAGTCGCCGGCTCAGACGGGCAGCCGTCGAGCTGCAGGTCCCCATCTCCCAGAGATCGGTGCAGAGCCGCCCCCAGGTCCAGCCCGTCGAGCAGCGGATGGCTGCGTTCGCCCAGCAGTTCGCACAGGTCCAATGAGAACGCTTCCCTGACCGGTGCCCAGTCTTGCGCTGCGCCGCCCAGGCCATCCGCAACCGCTCCGCCACGGCCCAGCAGCCCGTCGCCACGACCGCTGTCACCGTCCGCGCAGTCACTGACCGGATCCGCCAGACGCCATGGCAGCACCACTGCATGCCGGGCGAAGTCACCCACCGCCTGATCCAGCAAACCGCCCACCGCCTCCGCGAGCGATTCGCGCGCGGGCTCACAGCCCGCACCCGAGCCGCTTTCGGAGCCGTCCCTCAGGTCGTCACGCTCACCCCATCCGGATCCCGATCCTTCCGAACCACTTTGCCCACCGTGGCCCCGGCCATCCGGCAGATCCAGCAGATCGGCCGGGACCGTGTCCTGCCAGTCCGATCCATCTCCATCTGAATCTGCGTCCGCACAGTGATCCCCCTCGCCATTGCGTCCCCCATCAGCGAAGCCGTGCCCACTGCGATGCTGTCCACCCCCGTGGCGGTCCTCCTCATCTGGAGTCGGTGCGGGCGTGGGCGCAGGTGCAGGAGCGGGTTCCGGCGCCGGTGCGGGCGCCGAGCTGTCGTCGTCCCCACAGCCGTCGCCACCGTCACCCCGGCCAGAACCGCCCGACCCGTGACCGCCACGGTGGCGTCCTCCGCCGTGGCTGTCATCCTCATCGAGAGCCGGTGCAGGTGCAGGCGTGGGTGCAGGAGCAGGTTCCGGCGCCGGTGCGGGCGAAGGGCTGTCGTCGTCCCCACAGCCGTCGCCACCGTCACCCCGCCCAGATCCTCCCGACCCGTGACCGCCGCGATGGCGTCCACCACCGTGGCCGTCATCCTCGTCGGGAGCCGGTGCGGGTGTGGGCGTGGGTGCAGGAGCAGGTTCCGGCGCCGGTGCGGGCGCTGGGCTGTCGTCGTCCCCACAGCCGTCGCCACCGTCACCCCGCCCAGATCCTCCCGACCCGTGACCGCCGCGATGTCGTCCACCGCCGTGGCCGTCATCGTCATCGGGAGCCGGTGCAGGTGCGGGCGTGGGTGCAGGAGCAGGTTCCGGCGCCGGTGCGGGCGCTGGGCTGTCGTCGTCCCCACAGCTATCGCCACCGTCACCCCGCCCAGATCCTCCCGACCCGTGACCGCCGCGATGGCGTCCACCGCCGTGGCCGTCATCCTCGTCGGGAGCCGGTGCGGGTGTGGGAGCGGGAGCTGGGGTAGGCGCTGGCGGCGGCGGTGGCGGAGGCTCACAGGCCTCGACCACCAGGCCGGCATCGAGGTGGGTCACCGCGTCGCCGCTTTCCAGCGTCACCGTGCCGCTCTGGCCAGTGCTGCGGTCTGCGTCGCTGTCGAGGGTGTCGCTCACTCCGCTGCGGTCTGCCGTGGTGAAGCGGTAGCCTTCGGGCGCTTCGAACTGCACCGAGTAGCTGCCCGGCTTCAGCCCGTTGAAGAGGTAGTTGCCCTGCTCGTCGGTGGTCTGCGTGGCCACCACCTGGCCGCTGCTGTCCAGCAGTTTGACCGTGACGTTGGCCAGGCCGCTTTCGCAGGCGTCCTGCTTGCCGTCGCGGTCGCTGTCCACCCACACCCGGTCACCCAGGCTGGCGCTGCGGTACAGGCCCGCGTCGATGCTCGGGTCGGTCTCGCCGGCTTCGAGCTGCACGGTGGCGCTGTGGCCGTCGGCGCCGATGTCGCTGTCGGTCGCATCGTCGCTGCCCGCATCGATCGGGCTGAGCGTCCAGCCTTCGGGCGGGCTGACCTGCACGGTGTAGTCGCCGGCCGGGATGTCGAAGCCGTAGTTCCCGCTGGCATCGGTCGTCGTGGTGGCCACCACCGCGCCTGTGGCATCCAGCAGTTGCACGCTGACGCCGGCCACGCCCTGCTCACCGGCGTCCTGCACGCCATCGGCGTCGCGGTCTTCGAACACGCGGTCGCCCAGGTGGGCCGGGGCAGGTGGCGGGGGAGGAGGAGGCGGCGGTGGTGGTGGTGGTGGTGGTGGTGGTGGTGGTGGCGGAGGCTCACAGGCCTCGACCACCAGGCCGGCATCGAGGTGGGTCACCGCGTCGCCGCTTTCCAGCGTCACCGTGCCGCTCTGGCCGGTGCTGCGGTCGGCGTCGCTGTCGAGGGTGTCGCTCACCCCGCTGCGGTCTGCCGTGGTGAAGCGGTAGCCTTCAGGCGCTTCGAACTGCACCGAGTAGCTGCCCGGCTTCAGCCCGTTGAAGAGGTAGTTGCCCTGCTCATCGGTGGTCTGCGTGGCCACCACCTGGCCGCTGCTGTCCAGCAGTTTGACCGTGACGTTGGCCAGGCCTCGTTCGCAGGCGTCCTGCTTGCCGTCGCGGTCGCTGTCCACCCACACCCGGTCACCCAGGCTGGCGCTGCGGTACAGGCCCGCGTCGATGCTCGGGTCGGTCTCGCCGGCTTCGAGGTTGCACCACGGCGCTGCGGCCGTCGGCGCCGATGTCGCTGTCGGTCGCATCGTCACTGCCCGCATCGATCGGGCTGAGCGTCCAGCCCTCGGGCGGGCTGACCTGCACGGTGTAGTCGCCGGCCGGGATGTCGAAGCCGTAGTTCCCGCTGGCATCGGTCGTCGTGGTGGCCACCACCGCGCCTGTGGCATCCAGCAGTTGCACGCTGACGCCCGCCACGCCCTGCTCACCGGCGTCCTGCACGCCATCGGCGTCGCGGTCTTCGAACACGCGGTCGCCCAGGTGGGCCGGGGCAGGTGGCGGGGGAGGAGCGGCGGTGGTGGTGGTGGTGGTGGTGGTGGTGGTGGCGGAGGCTCACAGGCCTCGACCACCAGGCCGGCATCGAGGTGGGTCACCGCGTCGCCGCTTTCCAGCGTCACCGTGCCGCTCTGGCCGGTGCTGCGGTCGGCGTCGCTGTCGAGGGTGTCGCTCACCCCGCTGCGGTCTGCCGTGGTGAAGCGGTAGCCTTCAGGCGCTTCGAACTGCACCGAGTAGCTGCCCGGCTTCAGCCCGTTGAAGAGGTAGTTGCCCTGCTCGTCGGTGGTCTGCGTGGCCACCACCTGGCCGCTGCTGTCCAGCAGTTTGACCGTGACGTTGGCCAGGCCTCGTTCGCAGGCGTCCTGCTTGCCGTCGCGGTCGCTGTCCACCCACACCCGGTCACCCAGGCTGGCGCTGCGGTACAGGCCCGCGTCGATGCTCGGGTCGGTCTCGCCGGCTTCGAGTTGCACCACGGCGCTGCGGCCGTCGGCGCCGATGTCGCTGTCGGTCGCATCGTCGCTGCCCGCATCGATCGGGCTGAGCGTCCAGCCTTCGGGCGGGCTGACCTGCACGGTGTAGTCGCCGGCCGGGATGTCGAAGCCGTAGTTCCCGCTGGCATCGGTCGTCGTGGTGGCCACCACCGCGCCTGTGGCATCCAGCAGTTGCACGCTGACGCCGGCCACGCCCTGCTCACCGGCGTCCTGCACGCCATCGGCGTCGCGGTCTTCGAACACGCGGTCGCCCAGGTGGGCCGGGGCAGGTGGCGGGGGAGGAGGAGGCGGCGGTGGTGGTGGTGGTGGTGGTGGTGGTGGCGGAGGCTCACAGGCCTCGACCACCAGGCCGGCATCGAGGTGGGTCACCGCGTCGCCGCTTTCCAGCGTCACCGTGGCGCTCTGGCCGGTGCTGCGGTCGGCGTCGCTGTCGAGGTGTCGCTCACCCCGCTGCGGTCTGCCCTGGTGAAGCGGTAGCCTTCGGGCGCTTCGAACTGCACCGAGTAGCTGCCCGGCTTCAGCCCGTTGAAGAAGTAGTTGCCCTGCTCGTCGGTGGTCTGCGTGGCCACCACCCGGCCCGCTGCTATCCAGCAGTTTGACCGTGACGTTGGCCAGGCCTCGTTCGCAGGCGTCCTGCTTGCCGTCGCCGTCCGCTGTCCACCCACACCCGGTCACCCAGGCTGGCGCTGCGGTACAGGCCCGCGTCGATGCTCCGGGTCGGTCTCGCCGGCTTCGAGCTGCACGGTGGCGCTGCGGCCGTCGGCGCCGATGTCGCTGTCGGTCGCATCGTCGCTGCCCGCATCGATCGGGCTGAGCGTCCAGCCCTCGGGCGGGCTGACCTGAACGGTGTAGTCGCCGGCCGGGATGTCGAAGCCGTAGTTCCCGCTGGCATCGGTCGTCGTGGTGGCCACCACGGCGCCTGTGGCATCCAGCAGTTGCACGCTGACGCCGGCCACGCCCTGCTCTCCAGCGTCCTGCACACCGTCGGCATCGCGGTCTTCGAACACGCGGTCGCCCAGGTGGGCCGGGGCGGGTGGCGGCGGGGGCGGAGGAGGTGGTGGGGGCGGCGGAGGTGGGGGCGGCGGTGGATCCGCGATCAGCCCTGCGTCCACGTCGGTGGCGCTCTGGCCGCTTTCCAGCATGATCGCTCCGCTGCGACCGGTCGCTGCATCGGCGTCGCTGTCGGTCGCTTCGCTGGCGCTGCCCTGGTTGGACGGCGTGAACTGGTAGCCCTCGGGGCCACGAATTCCACCGAGTAGCTGCCCGGCTTCAAGCCGTTGAAGAGGTAGTTGCCCTGTGCGTCCGTGGTCTGGGTGGCCACGACACGGCCGCTCGCATCGAGCAGGCAGACGGTGACGCCGCCCAGGCCGCTCTCGCCTTCGTCCTGCTGGCCATCGCCATCCGCATCCACCCCACCCGGTCACCCAGGCTGGCGCTGCGGTACAGGCCCGCGTCGATGCTCGGGTCGGTCTCGCCGGCTTCGAGCTGCACGGTGGCGCTGCGGCCCGTCGGCGCCGATGTCGCTGTCGGTCGCATCGTCGCTGCCCGCATCGATCGGGCTGAGCGTCCAGCCTTCGGGCGGGCTGACCTGCACGGTGTAGTCGCCGGCCGGGATGTCGAAGCCGTAGTTCCCGCTGGCATCAGTGGTCGTGGTTGCCACGACCGCGCCCGTCGCATCCAGCAGTTGTACGCTGACGCCGGCCACGCCCTGCTCTCCGGCGTCCTGCACACCGTCGGCATCGCGGTCTTCGAACACGCGGTCGCCCAGGTGGGCCGGGGCGGGTGGCGGCGGGGCGGAGGAGGTGGCGGTGGCGGCGGAGGTGGGGGCGGCGGTGGATCCGCGATCAGCCCTGCGTCCACGTCGGTGGCGCTCTGGCCGCTTTCCAGCATGATCGCTCCGCTGCGACCGGTCGCTGCATCGGCGTCGCTGTCGGTCGCTTCGCTGGCGCTGCCCTGGTTGGACGGCGTGAACTGGTAGCCCTCGGGGGCCACGAATTCCACCGAGTAGCTGCCCGGCTTCAAGCCGTTGAAGAGGTAGTTGCCCTGTGCGTCCGTGGTCTGGGTGGCCACGACCTGGCCGCTCGCATCGAGCAGGCAGACGGTGACGCCGCCCAGGCCGCTCTCGCCTTCGTCCTGCTGGCCATCGCCATCCGCATCCACCCACACCCGGTCACCCAGGCTGGCGCTGCGGTACAGGCCCGCGTCGATGCTCGGGTCGGTCTCGCCGGCTTCGAGCTGCACGGTAGCGCTGCGGCCGTCGGCGCCGATGTCGCTGTCGGTCGCATCGTCGCTGCCCGCATCGATCGGGCTGAGCGTCCAGCCCTCGGGCGGGCTGACCTGAACGGTGTAGTCGCCGGCCGGGATGTCGAAGCCGTAGTTCCCGCTGGCATCAGTGGTCGTGGTTGCCACGACCGCGCCCGTCGCATCCAGCAGTTGTACGCTGACGCCGGCCACGCCCTGCTCTCCAGCGTCCTGCACACCGTCGGCATCGCGGTCTTCGAACACGCGGTCGCCCAGGTGGGCCGGGGCGGGTGGCGGCGGGGGCGGAGGAGGTGGCGGTGGCGGCGGAGGTGGGGGCGGCGGTGGATCCGCGATCAGCCCTGCGTCCACGTCGGTGGCGCTCTGGCCGCTTTCCAGCATGATCGCTCCGCTGCGACCGGTCGCCGCATCGGCGTCGCTGTCGGTCGCTTCGCTGGCGCTGCCCTGGTTGGACGGCGTGAACTGGTAGCCCTCGGGGGCCACGAATTCCACCGAGTAGCTGCCCGGCTTCAAGCCGTTGAAGAGGTAGTTGCCCTGTGCGTCCGTGGTCTGGGTGGCCACGACCTGGCCGCTCGCATCGAGCAGGCAGACGGTGACGCCGCCCAGGCCGCTCTCGCCTTCGTCCTGCTGGCCATCGCCATCCGCATCCACCCACACCCGGTCACCCAGGCTGGCGCTGCGGTACAGGCCCGCGTCGATGCTCGGGTCGGTCTCGCCGGCTTCGAGCTGCACGGTGGCGCTGCGGCCGTCGGCGCCGATGTCGCTGTCGGTCGCATCGTCGCTGCCCGCATCGATCGGGCTGAGCGTCCAGCCCTCGGGCGGGCTGACCTGCACGGTGTAGTCGCCGGCCGGGATGTCGAAGCCGTAGTTCCCGCTGGCATCGGTCGTCGTCGTTGCCACCACGGCGCCTGTGGCATCCAGCAGTTGCACGCTGACGCCCGCCACGCCCTGCTCACCGGCGTCCTGCACGCCGTCAGCGTCGCGGTCTTCGAACACGCGGTCGCCCAGGTGGGCCGGGGCAGGTGGCGGCGGGGGCGGTGGCGGTGGCGGTGGCGGGGGAGGAGGCGGCGGCGGCGGAGGTGTGGGGCCGTCCGACGGGCCTGGATTTGGACCTTCGGGCGGGTACTGCGGCACCTGACTGGTAGGGGGGCTGGAAGGAGGCAGTGCGTACTCTTGCACCGGCACCACCTCGAAGACCCGTTCCACGGGCAGGGCAGGCTGCAGCGGGTTGCCTTCCCCTGTCCCGGCGCCTGGAGGATCGAGCTGCAGCTCGTCGTCCCTGCACACCACGGTGTAGGTCTTGCCGCTGTGACGGATCTCGACAATGCCGTCCTGCGAGGTCAGGATGACGTCGCCCTTCTTGAGCACCTCCCCCACCTGCAGCTTGTGCACCTTGCCCACCAGGGGCTTGATGACGGCACTGCCCTGGATGTCCACCACCGTGCCCTCGGGCATACGGGAGGACTGGTAGTTCTTCTGCAGGTGATGAACCGGCTTGGGTTTGGGCGGCAGTGGCAGCTCGGGCCCGACCAGCTCGGCGGCAGGCTTGGTCAGAGCCGGCAGCTTGGGCTTGGCGCGCAGCTTCTGGATGACCGGGCTGCGCTGCGGAGACGGAGTCAGTTGAAGCGGTGCGTCGCCGCTTTGTGTGCCGATGGGCGGATCGCAGTTGACAGCCATGGGCCGACCTTTCGCGTACGGGGACAGGATTCAAGAGCCAGCCCGAAGGACCGGCGCTCAAGTGATCGGCGGCCCCGCAGGCAACTTGAATCGCCCCGCCCCCCTCAACCGGTGATGTCGCGACCCAGTCCCGCGCGGCAGCGCTGCCCCGCTACGATGTCAAGCGAACCGCGCCTGAACTGCGCCGCCCATCCGACGCACCGAGACTCAACGCAAGCAACCTCCCACCCATGGACCCGATGCACTCACACGATCCCGCTCACTGCTTCAGCACCTTCGCGCCTGGCCTGCATGTGATCGACACCGGCTTCGAGCGGGAACGCTTCGATGCGGCCTACCTGCTGGTGAGCCCAGAAGGTCGGGCCGCCTTCATTGACACCGGCCACAACGCTGCCGTGCCGCGGCTGCTGGGCACGCTGCAATCACTTGGACTCGGCGTGGAGGCGGTGGACTGGGTCATCCCGACCCATGTGCACCTGGACCACGCCGGGGGCGCCGGCCTGCTGATGCAGGCGCTGCCGAATGCACAGGCATTGATCCACCCCCGCGGCGCGCGACACCTGATCAATCCCCAGGCACTGCAGGACGGCGCGCGTGCGGTTTATGGCGCCGAGGTGGTGGCAGCCACCTACGGTGAGGTGCAGCCGATCCCGGCGGAACGGGTGGTGGAAAGCCAGGATGGCATGACGGTGGACCTGGGAAGCCGGCGACTGGAGTTGATCGACTCCCCAGGGCATGCCCGGCACCACCATTGCATCTGGGACGAAGCCAGCCGGGGGTGGTTCACCGGGGACACCTTCGGCATCGCCTATCCGGAGTTCGAGAGCGCCGACGGCCCCTGGCTGTTCCCGACCACCACGCCGGTGCAGTTCGAGCCCCAGGCCATGCGCGCTTCGGTGCGGCGCATGCTGGCGCGGCGACCGGAGGTGATCTTCCCGACCCATTTCGGGCCGATCACCGCATTGGAACGGGTGACGCAGCAATTCCACGACCTGCTCGATCGGATGGAAGCCGGCGCCCTGGCGCTGCGGGCGGCCGGATCGGCCGATCTGGAAGCCGCCCTTCTGGCACTGGTGCAGAGTGAGTTGCTGGCCTCCGCCCTGGCCAGTGGAGCGCCGCTTTCTCCCGAACGGGCGCAACGGCTGCTGGCTCTCGACACGACCCTCAATGCCCAGGGCTTGGCAGTCTGGCTGAGCAAATCATCCTGACCGCCGGCCGGCAGCTCAGGCATCGACTGCAAGGTCAGTCTGCGCCTGCTGCTGCGGCGGCTGCTGCTGCGGCGGCTGCGGCTGCGGCTGCGACCGCAGTCGTCAGGGAAAGCGGCGACGCGCCGGGTGGCCCGACGTCTCGTCTTCCGGCTCTCGCAGCAGCAGCAGGGTCAATGCAGCCGACAGCGCAGACACCGCCCAGAACAGAAAGAAGCCGACGCTGTAGACCGCCACCGGGTCGGCCTCCACACTGGCGCCGCCGACCCAGTGCAGGGACTGAGGGTCAACGAAGGAAAACACCAGCAGCTCCAGCACGCAGGCCATCAGGAAGGATGGCCACAGCACAGCAGTGCGTCGCCGCGTGTCGACTCCCCAGGGCTGCGCATGGGGGTATTCCTCAATGACGGGCAGGCCATCTTCGGTGTCCTCCTGCTCAACGGCAACCTGAGCGGAATGGGCGGGACTGGGCGCACGGTCGGTCAAGGGATCACGGGTCATCACGGCTCCTTCGCTCGGATCGTGGCCACGGCAGGATGCATCGGAACTGCCGCGGTGTCAGCTCACGCGAAGCCGCTCACTGGCCGCCGGTGGCCGAATGGTTTCGCCCCTGCATCGCTGGAACCTGGGAGAAGGCCTCCGGCGCAGAAGCGCCCTTCTGGGCAGCCACCGCCGAAATTTCGACAGCCGGCTTGATCACCGGATCCGGGTTGCGCAGCGCCAGCCCCAGGGTGATGAAACTGGCCACCACCACCACCAGCGGGCCGCCGATCACCAGCCACAGCATCCGTTCCTTCCACCAGGGCCGCACACTCGTTTCGGACATCGATACTCCTGCAGACATTCAATCACTCCGGCACCAACAGCGGCACGCCAGACTCAACGGGGCACCATGAAGGTGGATTTTTCTCGCACCACCAGCGGCGCAGCCCCTTCGGCCGACAGCCGTCCGATCTCGAAATGGATGGTGTGGGCACCGGCCTTCACCTGCTGGGCGGACTCGGCGGGCAAGCGGACACTGACGGTGATCCAACGCGCCTCGGCCGGCCCGATCAACAGATCCTTGGGCACATCCACCAGCGTCACCCCCGGCAATCCATCGACGCTCACCTGGTAGTGCTGCAGCGCCTCCGCCGCGTTCATGATCTGCAGGCGATAGACGTTCTCGACCTGGCCTTCCTCGACGATGCGCGCCAGCGAGGCCCGATCCCGCACCACATCCACCTTGAAGGGCGTGCGCACCGCAATGCTGACGCCCAGCGCCGCCACGATCAGGATCAGGATGGCGGTGTACACCAGCACGCGGGGCCGCATTGCCCGCTTCAGCATCTGGGCGCCGGTCCAGTGGTTGGCCAGTCCGTTCTGGGTGGCGTAGCGCACCAGGCCCTTTTCGTAGCCCATCTTGCCCATGACCTCGTCGCACACATCGACGCAGGCTGCACAGCCGATGCACTCGTACTGCAGTCCCTTGCGGATGTCGATGCCGGTGGGGCAGACCTGAACGCAGAGGTTGCAGTCCACGCAGGACCCCAGCCCGAGCGCCTTGGGATCGGCCTTCTTGGACCGCGAACCGCGCGGTTCACCCCGTTCGGCGTCGTAGCTGATGATCAGCGTGTCCTTGTCGAACATCGCACTCTGGAAGCGTGCGTACGGGCACATGTACTTGCACACCTGCTCGCGCATGAAGCCTGCGTTGCCCCAGGTGGCAAAGGCGTAGAACAGGATCCAGAACCACTCCCAGGGACCGAAGCCCAGGGTCAGGCTGGCGGAGGCAAGGTCTCGGATCGGCGTGAAGTAGCCGACGAAGGTGAAACCGGTCCACAGCGAGAACAGCACCCAGGTGAGGTGCTTGCCGGACTTGCGCAGCCACTTGTCGCGGCTCCAGGCCGCGCCGTCGAGCTTCATGCGCTTGATGCGGTCGCCTTCGAACTTGTGTTCGAACCAGAGAAAGATCTCGGTGTAGACGGTTTGCGGACAGGCGTAACCGCACCACAGCCGCCCCGCCAGCGCCGTGAACAGAAACAGCGCGTAGGCCGAGATCATCAGCAGGGCCGACAGATAGATCAGGTCCTGCGGATAAAGAACGAGGCCGAAGATGTAGAACCGCCGCGACACCAGCTCAAACAGCACCGCCTGGCGGTCGTTCCACATGAGCCACGGCAGCCCATAAAAGATGATCTGAGTGAACCAGACCAGCGCCCAGCGCCACTTGACGAAGGTGCCCTGGACGGCCTTGGGATAGATTTTTTGGGTCTTGGTGAAAAGCGACACCATCTGCGCAGCCGGCGGGGATGCAGCAGAAGATGAAACGGCGGGGGCGCCCGAAGGCGCCCCCGCCGGAGCCGAACTGGAAAGAGAGCCTTCTTCCATAGGTGAAGTATGAGGCCCGATTCAGCAGGTTGTCACTGCGCAGAGAGCATGGCCGTCTTGGCGGCCGGCTTGTTCGACAGGCTCCAGACGTAAGCGCCAAGCACGCGGATCTGTTCCGGCGTCAGGCGGGTGGCATGCTGCGGCATGACGTTGGTCTTGCCCTTGTTGATCATCTCGATCACGAACGGCTCGCCGTAGCCGTGCAGCCAGATCTTGTCGGTCAGGTTCGGAGCGCCCATGGCGGTCATGCCCTTGCCGTCGGCACCGTGGCAGGCCGCGCAGGCAGCAAACTTCTCCTTGCCCAGCTGCGACTCGGCAGACTGCGGACCACCGGACAGGCTCAGCACGTACTTGGCCAGGTTCTTGACTTCGTCGGGTGTACCGACGGCGGCGCCCATCGGCGGCATCATGCCCTGACGGCCTTCCGCAATGGTCTTGACGATGTAGTCCAGACCACCGTCGCCACCCAGCCAGTCCTTGTCGGCCAGGTTGGGGAAGCTCTTGGAACCCTTGGCATCGGAGCCGTGGCAGCCGGCGCAGTTGTTCACGAAGATGCGCTCTCCGATGCCCATGGCCGTTGCGTCGGCCGCCAGCGCCTCGACAGGCATGGCGGCAAACTTGGCGTAGACCGGCTTCATCGTCTCGGCAGCCTTGGCCTGTTCGGCCTCCCACTGACCCTTGCTGGACCACTTCAGCGTGCCTTCGGTGCTGCCCAGTCCCGGATAGAGGGCCAGGTATAGCGCCGCGAACACGATCGTGATGATGAACAGGCCCATCCACCAGCGCGGCAGCGGGTTGTTCATCTCCCGCAGGGATTCGTCCCAGACATGGCCGGTGGTGTTGTCGTCGGCCATCGGCTTGCGATTGCTGGCCACGACCAGGATGAAGACGCAGAACGCGATCGAGGCAATCACAATGCCCGAAACGTAAAGCGCCCATCCGCTCGAAATGAAGTCACTCATGCGTGCCTCCGGAAGGAGTTTGCGATCCACCCTCGCCCTCGTCATGGAGGGGCAGCCGGGCGGCTTCGTCGAATTGACTGGAGTTCTTGCGGGCGTAGGCCCAGGCGGCGATACCGAGGAACACGGCAAACGACACCAGGGTGAAGGTGACGCGCAGGTCGTTCAGATCCATCTGGGCCCTCCCTTCACTTGCCTGCGGTGCCGAGCACCTGCAGATAGGCGATCACCGCTTCCATTTCGGTCCTGCCCTTGACGTCTTCCTTCGCCTTGGCGATCTCGGCATCGGTGTAGGGCACGCCGACCTTGCGCAGCGCAGCCATGTTGTCGCCGATCTTCTCATTGGCCGCGGCTTCGGCGAGCCAGGGATACGACGGCATGTTGGACTCCGGAACCACGTCACGCGGGTTGTTCAGGTGCACACGGTGCCATTCGTCCGAGTACTTGCCGCCCACACGGTGCAGGTCCGGACCGGTGCGCTTGGAGCCCCACTGGAACGGGTGGTCGTAGACGAACTCGCCGGCCACCGAGATCGGGCCGTAGCGCAGCGTCTCGGCGCGGAACGGACGCACCATCTGCGAGTGGCAGTTGTAGCAGCCTTCGCGCAGGTAGACATCGCGGCCGGCCAGTTGCAGGGCGGTGTAGGGCTTGAGGCCCTCCACCGGCTGCGTGGTGGAACGCTGGAAGAACAGCGGAACGATCTCGAGCAGACCGCCGACCGAAACGGTCAGCAGGATCAGCACGATCATCAGGAAGTTGCTGGTCTCGATCTTCTCGTGACCGACAGGGTTGTGACTTGCCATGGTGTGTGTCTCCCGTGCCTCAGGCGTGAGCGGCCGCGGCCGGAATCGCGATCGGCTCGACCTTGCCGGCGCCGATGGTCTTCAGAACGTTCCAGAGCATGATCACCATGCCGGACAGGTACAGCAGACCGCCCACCACACGGATCACGTAGAACGGATAGGTGGCCTTCACGCTTTCGACGAAGCTGTAGACCAGCGTACCGTCGGGGTTCGTGGCACGCCACATCAGGCCCTGCATCACACCGGCAATCCACATCGCTGCGATGTAGAGCACGATGCCGATGGTGGCCACCCAGAAGTGCAGTTCCATGGCGCGCACGCTGAACATCTGCTTGCGGCCGAACATGCGCGGGATCAAGTGGTACAGCGAGCCGATCGACACCAGACCCACCCAGCCCAGGGCACCGGAGTGCACGTGGCCGACGGTCCAGTCGGTGTAGTGGGACAGCGCGTTCACCGTCTTGATCGACATCATCGGACCTTCGAAGGTCGACATGCCGTAGAACGACAGGGACACGATCAGGAACTTCAGGATCGGGTCGTCACGCAGCTTGTGCCAGGCACCCGACAGAGTCATGATGCCGTTGATCATGCCGCCCCAGGAGGGTGCCAGCAGGATCAGCGAGAAGATCATGCCCACCGACTGGGTCCAGTCCGGCAGCGCGGTGTAGTGCAGGTGGTGAGGACCCGCCCACATGTACGTGAAGATCAGCGCCCAGAAGTGCACGATCGACAGGCGATAGGAATACACCGGACGCTCGGCCTGCTTCGGGATGTAGTAGTACATCATCCCCAGGAAGCCGGCGGTCAGGAAGAAGCCCACCGCGTTGTGGCCGTACCACCACTGCACCATGGCGTCCTGCACCCCGGCATAGGCCGAGTAGGATTTGCCCAGGCTGACCGGGATGGCTGCACTGTTGACGATGTGCAGCAGCGCCACGGCAATGATGAAGGCACCGAAGAACCAGTTGGCCACGTAGATGTGGCTGATCTTGCGGATGCCCACCGTACCGAAGAACACCACGGCATACGCCACCCACGTGACGGCGATCAACAGATCGATCGGCCACTCGAGTTCAGCGTATTCCTTGCCTTGGGTCATGCCCAGCGGCAGAGTGATCACCGCCAGCACGATGACCAGGTTCCAACCCAGGAAGGTGAACCAGGCCAGGCCCGGCATGAACAGCTGCGTGTGGCAGGTGCGCTGCACCACGTGGTAGCTGGTGGCGAACAGCGCACAACCGCCGAACGCGAAAATCACTGCATTGGTGTGCAGTGGACGCAGCCGGCCGTAGCTCAGCCAGGGAATGCCATTGATCAGCTCGGGCCACGCCAGTTGGGAGGCGACCAGCACCCCCACCAACATGCCCACGACGCCGTAGACAACGGACGCCACGGCAAATGCCCTGACGACGCCGTCTGTGTAAACCGGTGCGGATGCTCCGGATCTCGTACTGATTGCCATCGGTGTGCTCCTTAGGAAACTTCTCCGTCCTTGCGACCGGGATTCTTTGCCAGGGTGTTACCTGTGCGATTGATCGGCATCAACCTCTACAGGGTCATCCCGCAGGATGCGTTCCCCTTCTCTGTCGATGTCGTCGAGCTGACCATTGCGCAACGCCCAGGCAAAAACGCCCAAAATGACAAATACCAGGACGACGGACAGCGGAACCAGCAGGAAGAGGATGTCCACGGCGGGCCTCAGGCAGTGTGTGGCACAACCGCAACAGAAGGGATCACGGGGTGGGTGGCGGGGCTGCGTGTCAGGCGCAGGGCATTGCCCACCACCAGCAACGAACTGGCTGCCATGCCGATGCCGGCCAGCCAGGGCGGCAGCCAGCCGATCAGCGCCAGCGGCACCCCTGCCAGGTTGTAAAGCAGCGCCCAGGTCAGGTTCTGGCGGATCACCCGCAGCGTGCGCTGCGCCATGCCGTGCAAGAGCCCCAGGTCCGAGATCCGGTTCGACAGCACGATCACGTCGGCCCGCGCCTGCGCCAACGCAGCGGCACTGCCCATGGCGATCGACACGTCAGAACGCGCCAGCACCGGTGCATCGTTGATGCCGTCCCCCACCATCGCCACCACGCGACCCTGCGTCTGCAGCGCATCCACCGCAGCCAGCTTGTCCTGAGGCGTGCAGCGCGATCGGGCCTGCCCTTCGCTCAACCCAAGGCGTCGCGCCATGGCCAGCACCGCTGCAGGCTGGTCGCCCGAGAGCAGGTGCACATTCAATCCAGCCGACTTCAGCGCAGCCACACCGGCGGCGGCGTCGGGTCGCAAGGCCTCGTCAAATTCACAACGCAGCACAGGCTGCCAGCGCCTGTCCTCCTGATGGGCCAGCCAGACGGCCGGGCGGTCCCCCTGTTCGGCTTCGTCTGCGCCACACCAGAGCGCACTGCCCAGGCGCCACAGGCCACCGACCCCGGGTCGATCGCATCGCCCCTGCATGCCGCGGCCGGACTCCTCCTGCAGCTCGGTCCAGCCCGCCGCAGCCGTGTCGGCGGCACCCAGCCCCTGTGCCAGGGCTCGGGCAAGCGGGTGGCTGGACTGCGCGCCCAGACCACGCGCCACCCCTTCCCATTGCAGGCGCTGCGGCTCGTCACCGGCCAGCCACACCTTCTGCGCAAGCGTCAGGCGGTCCTCGGAGAGGGTGCCGGTCTTGTCGAACACCAAATCGCCCACCCGGGTCAGCACCTCCAGCGCATCAAGCCGCTGCACCAGCACGCCCCTCCGCGCCAGTTCACCAGCCGCAGCGATCAGCGCCACCGGGGCCCCCAGCGACAGCGCGCAGGGGCAGGTGACGATCAGCACCGACACCGCCACCCAAAGCGCCCGGGTGGGGTCGATCCAGCTCCACACTCCATAGGCCGCCGCCGCCAACCCCAGCACCCCCCACAGAAACGGCCCCGCGATGCGGTCCGCACTCAGGATGAAGCTCGGTCGTTCGGTGAGGGCCCGCTCCACCAGCGCCACGATGCGCTGGTAACGCGTCTGCGCGCCCAGCCGGGTCACCCGCATCAGCACGGGCGAGCCCAGGTTCAGGCTGCCGGCTGCCACCTCGTCGCCCACACCCCGATCCACCGGACGGGATTCGCCGGTCAGCACCGCCTCGTCCACCTGCGTGCGCCCCTGCTCCACCTCACCGTCGGCGGCAAAGGCCTGGCCAGCATGCACCCGCAACCGGTCCCCCAGCTGCAGTTCGGCCGGGCTCACCCAGCTGGAACGGCCACCGGCGTCGAGCCGCTCGACCACATCCGGCAGGCGGCGCATCACCGCATCCAGGGACTGCGCTGCGCGCTGTTTGGCCCGGCTCTCCAGCCAGCGCGCGGCCAGCAGGAAGCTCACGAACATGGTCAGCGAGTCGAAGTAGACATCGCTGCCGACCAGACCGGTCGGATCGAAGGTGGCGATCGAACTTGCCACGAACGTCACCAGGATGCCCAGCGCCACCGGCACATCCATGCCGATGCGCCGCTGCCGCAGCGAACGCCAGGCCCCCTTCAGGAACGGTCCGGACGCAAACAGCACCACCGGCACGGACAGCACCCAGCTGGCCCAACGCAGCAACTGATTCACATCTGCGCCAATGTCCGCCGCGTCGGCCAGATAAGCCGGGGTGGCATACATCATCACCTGCATCATGCAGAAGGCCGCCACGAACAGGCGCCACACCGCCTGGCGCGATTCTCGCGCAGCGGCCGCCACGGCCTGCGCCCCGGTGTCCGGAAAGGCGCCGTAACCCGCCGCGCGCACTGCTGCGATCAGGTCGGACATGCGGGTGCGCAGCGGATCCCACACCACCACCGCGCGCTGGGCGGCGCCGTTCACCTCGGCCAGACCTACCCCCTCGACCCGCCGCAGCGCCTCTTCGATGGTGCCGGCACAGGCCGCGCAGTACAGCCCGCTGAGCAGCAGCCGCGACTTGCCCAGTCGTTCGCCCGCACTGCCTTCGATCCATTGGGTGTGTGCGGCCAGCGAGCGCTCATCGTCCACCGCCAGCACCTGGGTGGGCGTCAACTCGCAAACGGCTTGCGCCGGCGCGACCCGATCAGGCTCGGCGCGATGGGACGAAGGTTGGGTCATGTCAAAAAACCGCCCAGCACTCTGAGGCTGTGCGGCACACTCCAAATCGGCTCTGCGGTGCGACGGGGGCTCCGTCATGGCCGGCTGCAGCGGCGAACACTGCTCAATCCGGATCTCCGTGCGCTATTCTTGGGAGAACCGAATACAGCCAGCATGATACATATCAATACGCAAACCCCCGACAGCACACCCCCGCTTTCAGCGCGGCCGTTGTCGCTCCCCTCCCGCCGGGCAGGCTTCCCCTGGGTCGCCAAGGGCTGGAGAAGGATCGCGAGTGTCCTGGCCTTGGCTTTCACCGGGCTTGCCACAGCGCAACCGGTTGCCCAGCAACTTCGGGTAGCTCGCCTGAGTGCCGGCATGCACCTGATCACCGCCGAGGTGGCCGCCTCCCCGATGGAGCGGCAGATCGGCCTGATGCATCGGCCCAGCATGCCCGCCAACCACGGCATGCTGTTCATCTTCGAGGAGCCCGGCGCCCACTGCTTCTGGATGAAGAACACGCTGCTGCCGCTGTCGATCGCCTTCCTGGCCGACGATGGCAGCGTGGTCAACATCGCCGACATGCAGCCGCAAAGCGAAGCCTCGCACTGCCCGAAGAAGCCGGTGCGATACGCCCTGGAGATGAATCAGGGCTGGTTCGACAAACGCGGTCTGCGTGCCGGCAGCCGCATCGGCGGTGAACCCTTCAGCCCGGGGGCTGTTCCGGGCCGCTGAGTTTGCTCATATTTCAGTGAAGCATAAGCAACAAACATATATGTAGTTTGCTTATAAGGAGTGAGTCCCTAGAGTGGCAACCCTACAGCCACCTCTGGACCTCACCCCTCATGACCTGGTTCCCCTTCGACTGGACTGCGACGCTCGCCGGATTCGGCATCGGCCTGATCGTCGGCGTCACGGGTGTGGGCGGCGGCTCGCTGATGACGCCGCTGCTCATCTCGGTCTTCAACCTGGAAAAGGCGGTGGCCATCGGCACCGACCTGTGGTTTGCCGGGCTGACCAAGGTATCCGGTTCGGTCGCGCACCACCGCCACGGCCACGTCGACTACAAAATCACCACCCTGCTGCTGGCCGGCAGCATCCCGGCGTCGATCGGCACCACGGCGTGGATGCACCTGGTCGGCATGAGCAAGCAGGCCGACAGCGCGCTGAGCTTCGCGCTGGGCATCGCGCTGGTGCTGACGGCCATCACCATCATCCTGCGCCCGGTGTGGCACCGCGTCGGCCTGTGGCTGGAGTGCTGGATCACCGACTCGCGCCGCCCCTGGCTGACGGTGGCCTGCGGTGTCCTGCTGGGCGTGATGGTGTCGCTGAGCTCCATCGGCGCCGGCGCGCTGGGCGCCACGCTGATCCTGCTGATGTACCCGCGTCTGCCGATGGCACGGCTGGTCGGCACCGACATCGCCCACGCGGTGCCGCTGACCTTGGTGGCAGGCATCGGCCACGCCACGCTGGGCAATGTGGAGTGGCGGCTGCTGATTCAACTTCTGATCGGCTCTGTGCCGGCGATCTGGCTGGGCGCCAGACTGACCAAGCTGCTGCCCGACTTCTGGACCCGCCTGGCGCTGTCGACCTCGCTCCTGCTGGCTGCCAAGAAGGTGCTGCTGCTGGCCTGACGCCCGCCGCGGCCGGCGCCCCTCACCGACCGAACCCCGCCGTGCTGCCCCGGCAGCCGGCCTTTGATTTCCTGACCCCGACGACATGTACCGCTACACCGACTTTGACCGCCAGTTCGTCCACGCCCGAGCGGCCCAGTTCCGCGACCAGCTGGAGCGCAACCTCGCCGGCTCGCTCACCGATGACGAGTTCCGCCCGCTGCGCCTGCAGAACGGCTGGTACATCCAGCGCCATGCGCCGATGCTGCGCGTGGCCGTGCCCTACGGCGCCATCTCCAGCGACCAGATCCGCGCGCTGGCCTCCATCGCCCGCGACCTCGACCGCGGCTATGCGCATTTCACCACCCGCCAGAACGTCCAGTACAACTGGATCCCACTGGTGAAGTCGGCCGACGCGATGGACCGCCTGGCAGCAGTGGACATGCACGGCATCCAGACCAGCGGCAACTGCATCCGCAACATCACCACCGACGCCCTGGCCGGCGTGGCCGTTGATGAGGTGGTGGATCCTCGCCCCTACGCCGAAGTGCTGAGGCAGTGGAGCACGCTGCACCCGGAGTTCGCCTTCCTGCCGCGCAAGTTCAAGATCGCCATCTCCGGTGCCCGTGAGGACCGCGCCGCCATCGCCTGGCATGACGTGGGCCTGGAGCTGCAGCGCAACGCGGCCGGCGAGGTGGGCTTCCGCGTGCTGGTGGGCGGCGGCATGGGCCGCACCCCCATCGTGGCCAGCGAGATCCGCGCTTTCGTGCCCTGGCAACAGATCCTGCTGTACCTGGAGGCAGTTGTGCGCGTCTACAACCGCTTCGGCCGGCGCGACAACCTCTATAAGGCGCGCATCAAGATCCTGGTGAAGGCCGAGGGTCAGAAGTACTTCGATGCCGTCAACGCCGAGTTCGACAACATCCTCCGCCGCGACGTGAATGGCGCATCCCAGCTCATCCCGCAGGCCGAACTGGACCGCGTGGCCGCCAGTTTTGCCCGCCCGGCGGCCGTGCAGCCGCGCACCGACGCGGCACTGGCCGCCGACGCCCCGCTGGCAACGCGCCGCTGGGTCGAGCGCAATGTGCACGCCCACCAGGTGCCCGGCTACCGGGCGGTGACGCTGTCGGTCAAGCGAGGCGGGCAGCCGCCGGGGGACGTCAGCGATGCGCAGATGGACGCCGCCGCCGACCTGGCCGACCGCTTCAGCTGCGGCGAACTGCGGGTCACCCACGACCAGAACCTGCTGCTGCCCTGGGTGAAGAGCGACGACCTGGTCGCGCTGTACGAAGCCGCCAAGGCCGCCGGCTACGCCACACCCAACATCGGCCTGGTCACCGACATGATCGCCTGCCCGGGCGGCGACTTCTGCGCCCTGGCCAACGCCCGTTCCATCCCGGTGGCCGAGGAGCTGACCGAGCGCCTGGCCGATCTGGACGAGGTGTTCGACCTCGGTGACATCGACCTGCACATCAGCGGCTGCATCAACTCCTGCGGCCACCACCACAGCGGCCATATCGGCATCCTCGGCGTCGACAAGGACGGCACCGAGTGGTACCAGGTCACGCTGGGTGGCTCCGACGGCAGCAACCACGCTCCGGTGGCCGTGCCGGGCAAGGTGATCGGCCCGTCCTTTGCCGCCAGCGAGATCGCCGATGCGGTGGAGGCCATCCTCGACACCTACCGCGCCCAGCGCCAAACGAACGAGAAGTTCATCGACGCCGTCAAGCGCCTGGGCCTGGAGCCCTTCAAGGCAGCGGCCAACGCCTGCCGCACCACCACCGCCCGCCACGGCGAGCCCGCTGAAGCCGCTGCAGCCTGACCGACCAGGCCAAAGACAAGACCTGACCCCATCATGAAATTCATCGACACCCACCACGACGCCTGGCGCACCGCCGGTGGCGAAGACGGCCCGATCCCGCACCCTGCGGCAAAGGAAGGCCTGCTGTTGACGCTGGAGCAGTGGCATGCCGTGCGCGAGACCTGGCCGGCCGGACTGCGTACGGGCGTGACGCTGGCCAACACCGTGGACATCGAGACGCTGGAGGCGGACCTGCCGCGCCTGGCGCTGGTGGCCCTGCAGTTCCCGAAGTGGACCGACGGCCGCGCCTACAGCCAGGCCCATGTGCTGCGCGTGCGGCTTGGCTACGGCGGCGAGGTCCGCGCCACCGGCGATGTGCTGGTGGACATGCTGCCGCTGCTGCAGCGCACCGGCTTCGACGCGGTGCAGCTGCGCCGCGACCAGTCGGTGGACGCGGCCGAGCGGGCATTGGGCTTCTTTGCCGGGCACTACCAGCGCGATGCACTGGAGCGCCGCCCGCTGTTCGCCCGCCCGGCCGACGAGGCCACCCGCGAAGCCGAGTTCCTGCAGGAGGGAGCCTCCATATGAGCGCCATCGTGTTGTACGCCCGCGCCACCGCCGGCTTCGACGATCGCCTGGCCACGACGCTGCAGATCCTGCGCGACGCTGCCGCCGCCCACCCGGGCCGCATCGTGCTGGCCACCAGTCTGGGGGCCGAAGACCAGGTGCTGACCGACCTGATCGTGCGCCACGGCCTGCCGATCGCCATCGGCACGCTGGAAACCGGCGCACTGCACCCGCAGACCGCCGAGCTGATCGGCCGCACCGAAAACCGGTATGCCGACCGGGGCCTGAAGATCGAGGTGTATCGACCGAAAACCGAGGCCGTGATCGAATTTGTACGGAACAACGGCGAGCGGGCGATGTACGAGAGCATCGATCTGCGCAAGGCCTGCTGCGGCATCCGCAAGCTGGAGCCGCTGGCGCGCATGCTGGCCGAGCGCAGCGCCTGGGTGACCGGCCTGCGCCGCGAGCAGAGCGACGCGCGCGGCGTGGTCGCCGCCCTGGGCACCGACGACCACGGCCGCGTCAAGGTGAACGCCCTGGTGGACTGGACCTGGGCCGACGTGTGGCACTACATCGCCACGAACGACGTGCCCTACAACCCGCTGCACGACGAGTTCATGCCCAGCATCGGCTGCGCGCCCTGCACCCGCGCCATCGCGGTGGGTGAGCCCTTCCGCGCCGGGCGCTGGTGGTGGGAAGACGAAAAGGCCAAGGAATGTGGACTGCACGTGCCCCAGGCTCCCGCTGCCGAGGCGTCCGCGCTGCCGCCACGCTGAACCCACCCCGACTCCGAAAACAAGCCATGAACGCCCCCATGTCCCTGACGAACCTGCTCCCCGAGGTGGACCACCGCCACCTCGATGCCCTGGAAGAAGAGGCCATCTTCATCCTGCGTGAAGTCGCCGGTGCCTTCGAGCGCCCCGGCCTGCTGTTCTCCAGCGGCAAGGACTCCTGCGTCGTGCTGCACCTGGCCGAAAAGGCCTTCAAGCGCAAGGTCAGCCAGGAGGGTGAACGCCCGCGCTTTGCCGGCAAGCTGCCCTTCCCGCTGGTGCACGTCGACACGGGCCACAACTTCCCGGAGGTGATCCAGTTCCGCGACGAGCGCGTGGCCGAGATGGGCGAGCGCCTGATCGTCGGTCACCTCGAAGACTCGATGCGCAACGGCACGATCCGCCTGGCCCACCCGCTGGAGTCGCGCAACGGCCACCAGACGGTGACGCTGCTGGAGACCATCGAGGAGCACCGCTTCGACTGCATGATCGGCGGCGCCCGGCGTGACGAGGAGAAGGCGCGTGCCAAGGAGCGCATCTTCAGCCACCGCGACGCCTTCGGCCAGTGGCAGCCCAAGGAGCAGCGCCCCGAGCTGTGGACACTGTTCAACACCCGCATCAAGCCGGGCGAACACTTCCGCGCCTTCCCGATCAGCAACTGGACCGAGCTGGATGTGTGGCTGTACATCGCCCGCGAAAACATCCCGCTGCCCAGCATCTACTACACCCACAAGCGCGAGATCTACCGCAAGAAGGGTCTGCTGGTGCCGGTGACCGAGGTGACGCCGCCGGAGGCCGACGACCTGATCGAGACGGTGGACGTGCGCTTTCGCACCGTGGGCGACATGACCTGCACCTGCCCGGTGGAAAGCCTGGCCAGCAGCACCGCCGACATCGTTGCCGAGACGCTGCAGGTCACCGTGAGCGAGCGCGGTGCCACCCGCATGGACGACCGCACCTCCGAGGCCTCGATGGAGCGCCGCAAGAAGGAAGGGTATTTTTGACCCCCAAGCTTCCTTCGGTCGCTGCCCCCCGAGGGGGCGCCTTGCGCCGGACCGGCAAAGCCGGATCCAGGCAAGTGGCTTGCTAAAGATTGAACACCATGAGCACTGTACACATTGACGCCGGCGAAGAGCTGGCCCACAAGGCGCTGCGTTTCCTGACCGCCGGCAGCGTGGACGACGGCAAGAGCACGCTGATCGGCCGCCTGCTGTTCGACAGCCGCGGCATCCTGGCCGACAAGCTGGACGCGCTGGAGAAGCGCGCCGCGGGCGCCCCGATCGACCTGTCGCTGCTCACCGACGGCCTGGAGGCCGAACGTGAGCAGGGCATCACCATCGACGTCGCCTACCAGTACTTCGCCACCAAGAAGCGCAAGTTCATCATCGCCGATGCCCCGGGCCACGAGCAGTACACCCGCAACATGGTGACCGCCGCCGCCGGCAGCGACGCCGCGGTGGTGCTGGTGGACATCACCAAGCTGGACGTGGCCGCCGCCGACGTGCCGCTGCTGCCGCAAACCCGCCGCCACAGCCTGCTGGCGCGCCTGCTGCGCGTGCCCACCCTCGTGTTTGCCGTCAACAAGCTCGACGCGATCACCGAGAACACCCAGGCCGCGTTCGAGAACGTCGCGCGGGCGCTGACCAAGTTCGCTGCCGAGGCGGGCATCGTCGTCAAGGGCATCGTCCCGGTGTCCGCCCTGCGCGGCGACAACGTGGCTACGCCCTCGGCCAACTGGGACTGGTACAGCGGCCCGACGCTGCTGCAGATCCTGGAGGGCCTGCCCGTCACCGACGAGTCGCATGACGGCCACCTGCTCGTGCCGGTGCAGTATGTGGCCCGGGATGAAGCGTCCGATGGCGGGGGCACGGGGCATCAACACCGCGTGATGTGGGGCCGCATCGCCCACGGCAGCGTGAAGGCCGGTGACTCGGTGCAGATCTTCCCCAGCGGCGAGACCGCCATCGTCGCCGCCGTGCGCCACGCCGGCAGCGATGTGGACAGCTGCACGGCCGGCCAGTCCGCCGGCATCGTGCTGGACCGCCAGGTGGATGTCTCGCGCGGCGACTGGATCTTCACCCCCGGCAGCGCCAGCGTGAAGCAGGAGTTCGAGGCCACCCTGGCCTGGCTGGACACCGAACCCGCCGTGATCGGCCGCAAGTACTGGCTGCGCCACGGCAACCGCTGGGTGCAGGCGCGCATCACCTCGATCGACCATCGGCTGGACATCCACTCGCTGGAAGAAGTCGACGCCCACCAGCTCGGCGTCAACGAGATCGGCCGGGTGCAGCTGCAGACCCAGCAGCCGCTGCCGCTGGAGGACTACGCCGCCAACCGCGCTGCCGGTGCACTGATCGTCGTCGACCCGACCACCAACCGCACCAGCGGCGCCCTGTTGGTTGGAAACGCCGCAGCCGGGGCCACGGGCGGGACGGCCCTGCGCGCAGCCGGAAACGAAGATTGAGATCGATCAAGATGGTTGACCGCGGCGGTCGGAAATCACCCCTCCTCAGGGCATGATCACGCGATGGCCACCGTCATCTTCATTGGCGCCGGACCCGGCGCCACCGATCTCATCACCCTGCGCGGCGCACGCTGGCTCGGCAAAGCCGACGTGGTGCTCTTTGATGCCCTCACAGACCCGGAACTGCGCGACATGGCGCCCCAGGCCGAATGGATCGACGTTGGCAAACGCGGTTATGCCCATGCGATGGCACAGGAGCGCATCAACGCCCTGCTGGTGGAGCATGGCAGCCGCAGCGACATCGCGGTGGTGGCCCGCCTCAAGGGCGGCGACCCCAACCTGTTCGGCCGGCTGGAGGAGGAGCTGATCGCCCTCGATCAGGCCGGCATCTCCTGCGAGGTGGTGCCCGGAGTGACCTCCGCCATCGCCGCGGCAGCCGGTACCCACCGGCCGCTGACGCGCCGGGGGGTGGGCCGCAGCGTCAGCTTCGCCACCGCCATGACCCGCTCCGGCGAGGTCCAGGGCTGCCGCAGTGCCGACACCGAGGTGTTCTACATGGCCGGCCAGAAGCTGGCGATCCTGGCCGAGCAGCTGCTGCAGGTCGGCTGGAGCGTCGAGACACCGGTGCTGCTGGTGTCCGACGCCGGCACGCGGCAGGAACAGGCCAGCGAAACCACGGTCGGCCGCCTGGCGTCTGCGGGCGAACGGCACGCGGGCCGACCGACGATTGTGATCGTGGGGGCCGGTGCGCGGCCAGTGCTGGCCCGCGATGCCGTGGTCGGCAACCTGCTGCCGCCCAGCGGTGCGGCAGCTTGATCCCTGTCATGTGAACACCGGCGCAGAGTCCATCCCGTTGCCTTGCCCTTTGACCGTCACGTCCCTTCCGGACCTCTAAAATTCACAAGTTTTGTCCGCAGCGGCCCGCAACCGGCGTGGCGCAGCAGGCAGTCGGTTTCATTTTCACTTTCACGCTCACTCCCATGACTCACGTCGTCCTCGAAGCCTGCATCCGCTGCAAGTACACCGACTGTGTGGACGTCTGCCCCGTCGACTGCTTCCGCGAAGGCCCCAACTTCCTGGCCATCGATCCGGACGAGTGCATCGACTGCGCCGTCTGCATCCCCGAATGCCCGGTGGGCGCCATCCTGCCGGAGGAGGATGTGCCGGCCGATCAGCAGGACTACATCGCGCTCAATGCCGAGCTGGCCAAGGGCTGGCCCAGCATCACCAAACGCAAGAACCCGCTGCCCGACCACGCCGAGTGGAAGGACCGCACCGGCAAACTCGGCGAGCTCAAGCGCTGAAGCGCTGATCCCCCGCCCCCTGCCAACCTTGGCGCCCGTGGACCCGTCCAGCGACGCCACCGTGGTCGAAACCGACGCGGTGGTCATCGGCGCCGGTCCGGTGGGGCTGTGGCAGGTGTTCCAGTGCGGCCTGCTCGGCCTGCGCTGCCATGTCGTGGACGTGCTGCCCGAAGTGGGCGGCCAGTGCATCGAGCTCTACGCCGACAAGCTGCTCTACGACATCCCCGGCCTGCCGCCGACCAGCGGCCGCGACTTCGCCGCCCAGCTGCAGCAGCAGGTGCGCCCCTTCGAGCCGGTGTTCCACCTGGGTTGCCAGGTCACCGCCCTCAACCGGCAGGCCGACGGCCGCTTCGACCTCTCCACCAGCGGCTGCGACCAGGTGCTGCGCTGCCGGCATGTGTTCATCGCCGCCGGGGTCGGCGCCTTCCTGCCGCGCAAGCTCGCGCTGGCCGGGCTCGACAGTTTCACGCCGGCATCGGTCACCTACCACCAGCTGCCCGCCGACGGCGTGAGCGGCCGTCACATCGTGGTCGTCGGGGGCGAGGACGCCGCCCTGCAGATGGCGGTCGACCTGGCCTCCGGCAGCGACGACCGCAGCAGCAGCGACCACCCCGCCTCGGTCACGCTGCTGCACCGCCGCGACCAGTTCAGCAGCGACGACGGCATCCTGCTGGCCCGCTTCGACCTGCTGCGGCGCAGCGGCTTGCTGCAGGTCTGCATCGGTCAACCGGTGGAGCCGGTCGAATCGGGTGGGCCTGACGGCCCCGTGCTGGCAGGCCTGCGCATCGCACCGCCGGAAGGCGACGAGTTCAACTTGCCGCTGGACCGGCTGATCGTCTGCCTCGGCCTCAGCCCACGGCTGGGCCCCATCGCCGACTGGGGCCTGGTGATGGAGCGCAAGCAGCTGACGGTGGACACCGCCCGCTTCGAAACTTCGGTGTCCGGCATCTACGCGGTGGGCGACGTGGTCACCTACCCCGGCAAACGCAAACTCATCGCCTGCGGCTTCCACGAAGCCATCCTGGCCGCCTTCGCCGCCGCCGAGCGCGACCGCGGCGGCCCGGTGCCGCTGGAATACACCACCAGCAGCAAAACCCTGCAGAACCGGCTGGGTGTGCAGGGCTCCGCAACAAACGCGTCATAATCACGTCCGGCCTGCAGAGATCCTTCTCGTGCAGGCCATCCGCTAGGGGTGTTGTGGCAATCACTGATTGCCGCGACTGAGAAAGTCCCTTTGAACCTGATTGAGGTAATCCTCGCGCAGGGAAGCATCTGTCGACGCCGCAGCCCCACCCTCGGGACTGCGCGGTCCACGGACCGCCGACCTGCCATCGCTTGCTGCATTCACGATGGCACATCCGCACCAGAACCCTCCGCCCCCCCCGGGCCACCCGGGCCACCCGGGCCATTTCTCTTGCCCGCTTCGCGCCATGGCGTACGCCGCGCTGCTGGCCTGCGCCGGCCCGGCCATGGCCCAGCCGTCGACACCGCCCAAACCGGCCTCGCAGGCCCCTCAGACCTCACCTGCAGCGCCAGCACCGCAGGCCGCCCTCGACACCGTCACCATCACCGGCCGCCACAGCACACCGGCCGTCTCGGGCTTTGGCGACCAGCCGCTGGCCACCACGCCGATCCCGGCCACCCGCTACGGCGAAGCCGAACTCACCGAACAAGGCGTCACCCGCCTGTCCGGCCTCACCGGGCTGCACGCCTCGGTGAGCGACGCCTACAACACCACCGGCTACTGGGACTACCTGTCGGTGCGCGGCTTCCTGCTCGACAACCGCTTCAACTACCGCCGCGACGGCCTGCCGGTCAACGCCGAGACCAGCCTGCCGCTGGCCAACAAGTCCGGCGTTGAAGTCCTGCGCGGCAGCAGCGGCATCCAGGCCGGCACCAGCGCACCGGGCGGCCTGGTCAACCTGCTGGTCAAGCGGCCGGACCGCGACCTCACCCGCTTCCACCTCGGCTGGGCCGAGGGCGGCCGCGTCGGCGCTCAGGCCGACGTCTCCCGCCGGCTGGGCGAGGCCGGCGAATTCGGCCTGCGCGGCAACCTGCTGGTCGAGCGCCTGGACACCCCCACACAAAACACCCGCGGCCTGCGCCACGTCGCCGCCCTCGCAGCCGACTGGCGCGGCCCGGGCGGCAGCCTGCTGGAGGCCGAAGTCGAACACAGCCGCCAACGCCAGCCCAGCGTGCCCGGCTTCAGCCTGCTGGGCAACCGCATCCCCTCCCCCGCCGACCCGCGCATCAACCTCAACAACCAGGCCTGGTCGCAGCCGGTGCTGCTGCAGGGCGACACCGCCTCCCTGCGCTGGACCCAGCCGCTGGAGGCGGGCTGGACGTTCGTCGCCCACGGCATGACCCAGCGGCTGAAAAACGACGACCGCATCGCCTTCCCCTACGGCCTCTTCGACGCCAGCTACAACTGCAACCCCTGCGACCGCTACGCCGCCAACGGTGACCTGACCCTGTGGGACTTCCGCAGCGAGAACGAACGCCGCCGCAGCGACGCCCTGGACCTGGGCGTGCAAGGCAAGGCCCAGCTGGCCGGCCTGCCACACCAACTGGCCGGCGGGCTGCTCCTGACCCGGTACCAGCAGCGCATGCAGCCGCAGGTCTACGACATCGCAGGCACCGGCAACGCGAGTGGCGCCGTCCAGGTCACCACCACCGCCACAGTCAACGACCAGAACACCCACCGCGACGAGCGCAGCAGCGAGCTCTACCTGCGCGACGCCATCCGCCTGGCCCCGCAGTGGCAGGCCTGGCTGGGCCTGCGCCACACCCGGCTGCAGCGCGAAAGCGTGCGCACCGACGGCAGCCGCGCCAGCGACTACAGCGACAGCTTCACCACCCCCTGGCTGGCCCTGAGCCACGAGTGGGCGCCGCAGCACATCGTCTTCGCCAGCTGGGGCCGCGGTGCGGAATCCGATGTCGCACCCAACCGGACCTACGTCGTCAACCGCGGGGAAGCCGTGCTCGCACGCAGCCGCCAGTGGGAAATCGGCGCCAAGGGCAGCCAGCGCCAGCGCAACTGGAGCCTCACCTACTTCGACATCCAGCGCGCCCAGACCGCCAACCTGGGAGCGGCCTGCTCATCCTCGACGCCCGATTCCTGCACCTTCACCTTCGACGGCCTGGCCCACCACCGCGGCCTGGAAGGTGAACTCAGCCAGCAGCTCGGCCCCCTGCGCCTGGAGGGCAGCGCCCTGCTGCTGCGCGCCCGCCGCGAAGGCAGCGCCAACCCCGCCGTCAACGGCCAGCGCCCGCCCAACGTGCCGGAATACACCGCCAAGGCCGGCGCCAGCTACACCGTCGCCAGCCTGCCCGGCCTGACCCTGGGCGCCGCCGCCGTGCACGAAGGCGGCCGCACCCTGCTGCCCACCGACGGCCAACTGCGCATCCCCGCCTGGACCCGCCTGGACGCCAACGCCCAATGGCAGCAACCCCTGGCCGACCAACGCCGCCTGACCTGGAGCGCCGGCATCACCAACCTCGCCAACCGCCGCGCCTGGCGCGAAGCGCCCTACCAGTTCGAACACATCTACCTCTTCCCCCTGCCAGAGCGCAGCCTGCGCCTGGGCCTGCAGATCGACCTGTGACCATCCGGCCACGCAGCACTTGCGAGGCCCCGGAAAACTCCACTAGAATCGCTGTCTCAGCAAACAGCTGATCCCCGATAGCTCAGTCGGTAGAGCGCCGGACTGTTAATCCGTAGGTCCCTGGTTCGAGCCCAGGTCGGGGAGCCAGATTCAAAAATCGAAGCAGGCCCAGAAGCGCAAGCAACTGGGTCTTCTCTTTCCTGAAGCCCAGCGCCTGCCGCCGCGGCTTCAACCCAGAAGTACCGATCAGCACACAGCTGTTCCCCGATAGCTCAGTCGGTAGAGCGCCGGACTGTTAATCCGTAGGTCCCTGGTTCGAGCCCAGGTCGGGGAGCCAAAACTCCAAGCAAAACAACGGCTTAGACGCGCAGGCGGCTAGGCCGTTTTTGCTTCTGGTCCCTTTCCGGCCTGCGGAGCGGGCCGGAGACGGGTTGGCGGGTGGGCGCGGGGCATGTGGAAGTCGTTGTCGCGCATGGGGAAATCGGTGGGGCTGAGCGGGTGGTCTACGGAGTGCCGGTGATGGCGCTCACGGATTGACGGTGGTGATGGGGGGCTGCGGGATGTCGTTCGGCGGCAAGCCGTGCGGCGGGATCGCCGGCACTGTCGCCGAGAAGCTGGCGCCTGCCGGCGGCCACATCGTCTTGCTGGTGCTCGCAAGGGGGGGGCGCCTGGACCGGTGGCAGACCGGAAAGCTGCGGCTCATCCTCCGGCACGCGTCACTGCTCCCGGCGCGCTTCTCCGGCGGCGGCAGTGGCCTGGGCTCTTTCGACCCGGACTCTCCGCGTCGCCTGCAGACTGGGAGCAGTCACCGGCCTGACGTCGGTCGCCTGCTTTCGACCCATCAGCGATGCACGCCGCACTGAACTCGGCCGCCGCTCCGACGCATGTGCAGCCATCCTCGGTGTTCTCAGCCCGCTGAGGCAAGTGGCCTGCAGAGAGTTGCGTCATCGCTGGGGGCGAGGTAAGATTCCTCCCGAGCCGGGAGCGCTGTCGATAACGGTGCGTTGGACGATTGTTCCACTTGGCTTCCCCATCTCAGCGGGCCGCATTTTTGCGGCCCGTTTTCGTTTGCGAGGTAGTCAGTGCATCTCTTGTATCTTGACGAGTCCGGCCACCCGCTCGACCCCGGCACCCAGTTCTTCGTCCTCGCGGGGTTTGCTGTGTTCGAACGCTCGACACACTGGCTGGAATCCAGGATCAACCCGATCGCCGAGCGGTTTAGCCCCCACGACCCCTCGTCCATCGAGTTCCATGGTTCACCGATGTACTCGGCCAAGGATGACTGGGCGGGTGTTCCACCTGCGGACCGCGTTCAGGCACTGGTCGACGTCCTGTCCTTGCTCAGCAACCCCCAACTTCAGCTTCGGGTCTTCGCCTCGGTCATCGAGAAGTCAACGACGCCGCACGACCAGATTCTTGAGCGTTCGTTTGAAGCCGTCGCGCATCAGTTCGACCAATACCTGGCGGATATGTGGATTCGGCGCCGCGACCCACAGCGCGGTCTTGTCGTCTGCGACAAGGCTTCGTACGAACAGAAGCTGCAAGCACTTTCGTCGCTGTTCAAGCACCAGGGCCACGCGCTGGGCCGACTTCGGAACTTTGCGGAGGTTCCGCTCTTCCTGGATTCGAAGGCGTCACGCCTCATCCAGATGGCTGATCTGATCGCGTACTGGATCTTCCGGTACTACCAGTCGAAAGACGATCGTGGCTTCCGCTTGATCGAACCATTCATTCTCCGCCGAATGCATGAGCGGGTCGGCTTGGTGGCATCGGTGACGCCCGCAACCGAAGTGGCGCTGGCCACCATCTCACCGCATAGGTACCCATTCCCTGCGCCCACCGGCGCACCGGCCGATGGAGCGCCAGTTGGATTCGTCGGTGGCGCGGCGCAGCAGGCGTCCTGACCGGCAGCTTGGCCAAATCCAGGAGAGCAAAGATCTGACAGTTCAAAGCTGACCTTTGTTGACATCCTCTCCTGTTAAGGCTTGTGCGACACCTGCCCAAACGCGCAGACGGTCGCGTGTCTAGCTGCGTCCGGGCAGGTGTTGCATAAGCCTCGAGGGAGGAAACCGCGGCGAACGCCACGGTGATCGTCAAGCGCAGCGGCTATGGCGATTGGAGTGCGCTGGCGTGGCGATCCGGTAGTGCCCGATCCCCTGCACAGGCACTGCTGACCGGCGCGAGGGACTGGCAGTGTGCCATGGCGCTGCGGCAAGGGTCGTCAGCGAGTGGGTCGGCGAGGTATTCGGGGTAGCGTTCGAGCCGAGCGCGCAGCTGTCCACCGGACGCCGTGTGCCGCGTCGAGTCGATGGGCGGTGATGGTGCTCGGTCATGATGTTGGCGGCGCTCGAATCGAGTGGTCGCGCAAGAAGACCTGCAGCACCACCATCGCATGGCCACAGTGGGCGCACACGAAGGTGGGTGCCGGTGCGGCCGACGCATCGTCGGCGCATCCGCAGGGCGGTGGCGGGGTCGCGTGCAACAACTCGCGCGCCAGCACCAGGTTGTGACGCCGGTGGCTGTTGGCCAGCAAGCCGTAGTGCCGGATCCGGTGGAAGCCACCGGGCAGGACATGCAGAAGGAAGCGGCGCATGAACTCCTGGGGGCTCAGCGTCATCGCCTTGTGGCGCGTCTTGCCCTTGGCTCGATAGTCCTTCCAGCGGAAGGTGACCCCGCGCTCGTCCATCGCGAGCAGCCGGCTGTTGGAGATGGACACGCGGTGCGTGTAGCGCGACAGGTAGGCCAGCACCGCCTGCGGTCCGGCGAATGGCCGCTTGGCGTAGACCACCCACTCGCACTGGCGCAGCGGCGGAGCCAGGCCGTGAATGCGGCTGCGTCGGCCAGCGCCGCGTGCTCGCCGAAGAACCTGAGCTTGCCGCCATCGTGCAGTCGCTGCAGTTCCTCCAGGAATCGGCGCCTGAACAGCCGCGACAGCACCCGCACCGGCAGGAAGAACCCCGGCCGGCAGGCGATCCAGTGCGAGCCGTCGGGTGCCAGGCCGCCGCCTGGCACGATGCCGTGCACATGCGGGTGGTGGGTCAGGGCCGAGCCCCACGTGTGCAGCACCAGCGTGGCGCCGATGTGGGCACCCAGGTGCCTGGGGTCGGCCGCGATGCGCAGCAGCGTCTCGGCGGCGATGTCGAAGAGCAGGCCGTACAGCGCCGACTTGTTTTGGTGCGCGAGTGCCGCGATGGGCGCTGGCAGCGTAAACACCACGTGGTAGTACTCGACTGGCAGGAGATCGGCTTGACGGGCATCCAGCCAGCGCTGGGCCGCGCTGCTCTGGCACTTCGGGCAGTGCCGGTTGCGGCAGGAGTTGTACGAGACTTCGTCCTGGCCGCACCCTTGACAGCGCAGCACATGCCCGCCCAGTGCCGCCGTGCGGCATTGGGTGATGGCCGACATCACCTTGAGCTGCGCCAGGCTCAGGTGACCACGCTGGGCGTCACGCCAGGCGGATCCGTGCGCACGGAAGATGTCGGCGACCTCCAGGGCGGGTCGCCCCTGCACGGCGGCGGTCGGCTACTGGGCTGGCCGCTCGGGTGCCGGCATGGGCGCGGGTTCGGCTGCCGGCCTGTCCGAGGTCTGATCCAGTGGGCTGATCACCCGGCGCAGCAGATCGGTGGCCACGGCGGCGTACAGGCTCGTGGTGTCCAGCCGCTTGTGCCCGAGCAGCACCTGGATGACACGGATGTCGACCTTCTGCTCCAGCAGATGGGTGGCAAAGGCATGGCGCAGGCCATGTGGCGTGATGCGCTTGTCGATGCCGGCGGTGGCGGCAGCCAGATGCACGGCGCGGTTGAGCTGGCGCGCGCTCACGTGGTCGGTGGGGTCCAGGCCAGGGAACAACCAACCACCGTGGCGGACCTTGCCCTGGGCGTGTCCAAGCCGCCACCAGGCGCGCAGCCGCTCCAGCAGCACGGGACTGAGCATGGCGTATCGGTCCTTGCGGCCCTTGCCCTGCTCCACGCGCAAGGTCATGCGCTCGCCGTCGATGTCCCCGACCTTGAGCGAGACCACCTCGCTGACGCGCAGGCCCGCACCGTAGGCCACCGACATGGCGGCCTGGTGCTTGAGGTTGGGCGCTGCCGCGATCAGGCGGCCCACTTCCTCGGGGCTCAGGATGACCGGCAGCTTGCGCGGCACGGCCACGTGCGTCATCTTGAGCAAGGTGCAGCTGGAAGCGGCGCAGGTCCTCGGCGGTGGCGGTGTGTGGCGAGCGTCCCAGGAAGGCGGCAAGCTTGCGCACGGCGCGGATGTAGCCCTCCTGCGTGTGCTCGGCAAACTGGCGCATGCGCATGTCCTCGAGCATGCGCCGGCGCAGCGGCGAGACGGTGGCTGATGGGGTCGGGGTGGAGACACTCATGATCCTGCTCCTGTCGATGACCGAGGCGGATTGCCTCGATCGCCAACATCGCAGAGTCAGGGCTGCAACGAACAGCCGCCGACGTCGCCAGAGCGCCTACCGCGAGAGCGGTTTAGTCCACAGACCGGGAGCAGTCGGTCACCGGCCTGACGTCGGCCGCCTGTTTTCGACCCATCAGCGATGCACGCCACACTGAACTCGGCCGCCGCTCCGACGCATGTGCAGCCATCCTCGGTGCTCCCGGCCCGCTGAGGCGAGTGGCCTGCAGAGAGTCACACAGATACAGATTGATGAGGCTCTGGTAAGGCACACCAGCCTCATCGGCCATACCCTTGAAGTACTCGACCACGTCTTCAGACAGCCGCAAGGTCACGGGCTTCTTCAGCTTGGACGCATACGGGTTCTTGCGAGCCTTCATCTCAGCCACCTTGGTAGAACGCGGACTCGCCCCGCGTGGCCTTGCGTCCCGAGACGACATTCTTGAGGTTGGCGGCAGCCATGGCTGGGTCTCAGTCAAATCGTACAGACATCGTATGCAGGACCATGGGCAGATCAAGCAGCGGTGGCAGCAACGCCTCCCCACCGCTCAAAGACCCCTCCTGCCTTTGGGTGAGACGCCGGTCGTTACATAAAAATCAATCAAAACAACAACTTGCGATAACACCCGCCGATCTGACCTGGATCATGCGCAGGGTTTTCCCGAACCGGTAGCGTGAGGTCCGTTCTGCAGCCCACGGTGGGCTGGAGGAGACAACCCACGTGAATACCGCCCTGTCGGAAACCGACGTCGCTGCACTCGACGTCATCCTCGGGAAGTACCGGCGCGAGCCGGGTGACCTGGTGCAGGTGCTGCGCGAGACGCAGGATGCGCTGGACTACATCCCGCCTGCCGCGATGGCCTATGTCGCCACCGCTCTGGGTGTGCCCATCGGGCAGGTGCAGGCCGTCACCGCCTTCTACGCCTTCTTCCACGACCGCCCGATGGGCCGCTACCGCGTGCTCTTTTCGGACAACATCACCGACCGCATGCTCGGCTCGATGGCGCTGGTCGAGCACATGCTCAGCCGCTTGAAGCTGAAGCAGGGCGAGCCCTCGGCCGACGGCCTGGTGTCGGTGGGGCTGGCGTCGTGCACCGGCATGTGCGACCAGGGGCCGGCGATGCTGGTGAACAACCGCAGCATCACCCGGCTGACGCCGCGGCGCATCGACGAGATCTGCGACCTGATCCGCGCCCAGGTGCCGCTGGCCGACTGGCCGGGCTTCTACTTCAAGGTGGACGACAACATCCGCCGCGCCGACATGCTGCTGGCCGCGCAGTGGTCGCCGGGTGAGGCGCTGCGTGCGGCCATCTCGCTTGGGCCGCTGGAGATGATCCATGAGCTGCGCCTGTCCAACCTGCGCGGGCGCGGCGGCGCCGGCTTCACCACGGCGGTGAAGTGGGAGGCGGCGCGCAACGCGCCCACCCATGGCCTGGACGGCACACGCTACGTGGTCTGCAACGCCGACGAAGGCGAGCCCGGCACCTTCAAGGACCGGGTGCTGCTGCAGTCCTACGCCGGCCATGTGTTTGAGGGCATGACGATCGCCGGCCACGCCATCGGCGCGAGCAAGGGCCTGCTCTACCTGCGCGGCGAGTACACCTACCTGCTCCAGGCGCTGGAGAAGCACCTGGCCGACCTGCGCAAGATGAACCTGCTGGGCCGCGCGATCTGCGGGCTGGAGGGCTTCGACTTCGACATCGAGATCCACGTCGGTGCCGGCGCCTACATCTGCGGCGAGGAGACCGCGCTGATCGAGAGCCTGGAGGGCAAGCCGGGCCGCCCGCGCATCCGCCCGCCCTTCCCGGTCACGCACGGCTACCGCGGCCAGCCGACGGTGGTGAACAACGTCGAGACGCTGTGCAAGGTGCTGGAGATCGCCACCCACGGCGGCGCGCGCTACGCAGGTCTGGGCACCAAGCAGTCCACCGGCACCAAGATCCTCAGCGTCAGCGGGGACGTGGAGCGCCCCGGGCTGTACGAGTACCCCTTTGGCGTGCGCATCGCGCAGGTGCTGGAGGACTGCGGCGCGCGCCACCCGCAGGCCGTGCAGGTGTCCGGTGCGGCGGGCATGTGCCTGTCCGAACGCGAATTCGGCCGGCGCATTGCCTTCGAGGACGTGCCCACTGCCGGCTCCTTCATGGTGTTCGGCGCGCAGCGCGACCTGTTCGAGGTGGCGCGCAACTTCGCGCACTTCTTCGCCCACGAGAGCTGCGGCTTCTGCACCCCCTGCCGGGTCGGCACCACGCTGGTGTCCCGCCTGATGGACAAGATCGCCGCCGGCCACGGCACGCAGTACGAGATGAACGAACTGAACCGGCTGAGCAGCGTG
The DNA here is from genome assembly GCA_016703325.1 of Burkholderiales bacterium. Lineage (GTDB taxonomy): Bacteria > Pseudomonadota > Gammaproteobacteria > Burkholderiales > Burkholderiaceae_C > Sphaerotilus. The sequence continues at coordinate 66,211 of JADJCH010000064.1, forward strand.
ATCAAGGGCTCGGCGCACTGCGGCCTGGGCACCGCGTCGTGCAACGCCATCGTCGACACGGTGCAGAAGTTCCGCCCCGCCTACGAGAAGCGGCTCAAGCCGGTGGACTTCGAGCCTGCCTTCGACCTGGACGCCGCGCTGGCCAAGGCCCGCGAGGTAACCGGGCGCGATGACGCCGACGCGCATCTGGCCCAAGGCATGGAATCCCATTGATCGAGCGACCATGAACGAAATCGCCAACCGCTTCCACATCGACGGCAGCCCCGTCGATTTCGAGCCCGGGCAGACGCTCCTGCAGGCCGCGCTGGCCGCGGGTGTGTTCATCCCGCACCTCTGCGCGCACCCGGAGTTCACCCCGCACGGCTCGTGCAAGCTCTGTACCGTCACGGTCAACGGTCGCAGCGGCTCGGCCTGCACCATCGCCGCCATGCCGGGCATGGACGTGCAATCCGACACGCCGGAGCTGAACTCGCGCCGCCGCGTGCTGCTGCAGATGCTCTTCGTCGAGGGCCACCACTTCTGCCCCGGCTGCGAGAAGAGCGGCAACTGCACCCTGCAGGCGCTGGCCTACGAGATGGAGATGCTGACGCCGCACTTTGCGCACTTCTTCCCCGACCGGCCGGTGGACGCCTCGCACCCGGACGTGCTGCTGGACATGAACCGCTGCGTGATGTGCGAGCTGTGCGTGCGCGCCAGCCGGGACTTCGACGGCAAGAACGTCTTTGCCCTTTCCGGGCGCGGCATGGCGTCCAAGATCGTCGTCAACTCCCCCACCGGCCTGCTGGGCGACAGCGACCTGGCCGTCACCGACCGCGCCGCCACCATCTGCCCGGTGGGCGCCATCCTGCCCAAACGAGTGGGCTTCAAGGTGCCCATCGGCGAGCGGCTCTACGACCCGATCCCGATCAGCGCGCAGGTGGAGCGGCTCTCCGGCGCCACCGCCGCGGCTGAAGCCTCCGGATGCTGCGGTTGCAGCGGTGGCACCGCGGGCGGCTGCGGCGCTTCGGCCAGCACTGCCGTGGCAGAGAAGGAGGCCTGAACCATGAGTGCCGTTTTGAACTCCCCGGTGGCCGCCAAGCCCAAGCTCAAGATCGCCACCACCTCGCTGGCGGGCTGCTTCGGCTGCCACACCTCGCTGTGCGACATCGACGAGCGCCTCCTGGAGCTGGCCGAGGTGGCCGAGTTCGACCGCTCGCCGCTCACCGACATCAAGCACTGCTGCGCGCAGGTGGACATCGGCCTGATCGAAGGCAGCGTCTGCAATGCCGAAAACGTGCACGTGCTGCGCGAGTTCCGCGCCAGCTGCAGGATCCTCGTGGCGCTGGGCGCCTGCGCCATCAACGGCGGCCTGCCCGCCAACCGCAACGCACTGGACGTGGCCGACTGCCTGCAGCGCGTCTACTGCGAGCGCGGCGTGGGCAAGCTGCAGGTGCCCAACGACCCCGAACTGCCGCTGCTGCTGGACAAGGTGCGCCCGATCAACGAGGTGGTGCGCATCGACTACTTCATCCCCGGCTGCCCGCCCTCGGGTGATGCGATCTGGAAATTTGTCACCGACCTGATCGCCGGGCGCATGCCGCGCCTGGAGCACGGCCTGCTGCGCTTCGACTGAACGCGGGAAGAAACGAGGACCCACACCATGTTCGATCTGGAAACCGCCGCCAACCCGCAGAAGCTGCGCCGCGTGGCCATCGACCCCGTCAGCCGCGTCGAGGGGCACGGCAAGGTCACCCTGCTGCTGGACGACGACAACCAGGTGCACCAGGTGCGCCTGCACATCGTCGAGTTCCGCGGCTTCGAGGTCTTCATCGAAGGCCGGCCCTTCTGGGAGGTGCCGGTCACGGTGCAACGCCTGTGCGGCATCTGCCCGGTGTCGCACCACATCGCCGCCGTCAAGGCGATGGACATCATCGCCGGCGCCAGGCAGATCCCGCCCACCGCCGAGAAACTGCGCCGCCTGATGCACTACGGGCAGATCCTGCAGAGTCACGCCCTGCACTTCTTCCACCTCTGCTCGCCGGACCTGCTGCTGGGCTTCGACAGCGACTTCACCAAGCGCCACATCCTCACCGTGGCCGAGCAGCATCCGGAGATCGCCAGACAGGGCATCCTGCTGCGCAAGTTCGGCCAGGAGGTGATCCGCCACACGGCAGGCAAGCGCATCCACGGTACCGGGGCGATTCCTGGCGGCATGAACAAGGCGCTGACGGTGGCCGAACGCGACGAGCTGCGCCGCGATGTCGACCAGATGATCGAGTGGTCGAAGGGCGCGGTGCAGCTGGTCAAGCAGATGCACCTGACCAAGCCGGAGTTCTACAACCGCTTCGGCGAGTTCGACTCCAACCTGATGGGCCTGGTGGACGAGCGCGGCGCGCTGGACTTCTACCACGGTGGCCTGCGCGCCACCGATGCGGACCGCAACATCCTCTTCGACCACCTCGACTACGCGCGCTACGAGGAAGTGATCGACGAGCAGGCCAAGCCCTGGACCTACATGAAGTTCCCGCACCTGCGTTCGCTGGGCGAGGAAAAAGGTTGGTACCGCGTCGGCCCGCTGGCGCGGGTGGTGGCGGCGGACTTCCTCTCCACCGAGCTGGCCAACCAGGAGCGCACGGAGATGATGGCCGTCGGCAACGGCAGGCCACCGCACGGCACCCTGCTCTACCACTGGGCCCGGCTGATCGAGGTGCTGCACAGCGCCGAGCTGATCCGCGACCTGCTGGACGACCCGGAGATTCTCGGCACCGACCTGATGGCCGACTTCGGCCCGCGCCAGGAGGAGGCGGTCGGCGTGATCGAGGCGCCGCGCGGCACCCTCTTCCACCACTACCGCGTCGGCGAGGATGACCTGGTCAAGTTCTGCAACCTGATCGTCTCCACCACCAACAACAACCAGGCGATGAACGAGGCCATCCGCCACGTGGCCCGCACCTTCTTCGACGGCCGCGAGGTCACAGAAGGGCTGCTCAACCACATCGAGGTGGCCATCCGCGCCTACGACCCCTGCCTGAGCTGCGCCACCCACGCGCTGGGCAAGATGCCGCTGGAGGTGGATCTGGTGGCCCCGGACGGCCAGCTGCTCAGCCGCCGCCAACGCAACATGACAGGCACCGCGGGTTGAGCGAAGCCGAAACCCGCCCCCCTCAAGTGGTCGCCAAAGTGGTGGTCTTCGGCTGGGGCAACACCAGCCGCGGCGACGACGCCATCGGCCCGCTGCTGCTGGCCGACCTGGCGGCCGCGCGTCTGCCAGGCGTCGAGACCATCGAGGACTTCCAGCTCCAGATCGAACACGCGCTGGACATGGTCGGCGCCGACCTGCTGCTCTTTCTAGACGCGGGCATCCAGACCGCCGCGCCCTGCGTCTTCTACGAAGCGAAGCCGGCGGGCGTCTTCACCGCCTCCACCCACGCCCTGCTGCCCGAGGCGGTGCTGTCGGTGTACCGCCAGGTACAGGGGCAAGAGCCACCGCCGGCTTTTGTGCTTTGCGTGCGCGGCGAACAGTTCGGGCTGGGCGAGCCGATGAGCGAGGTGGCCACCGAGCGGCTGGAGACTGCCAAAGTGCTGGTGCGGGAGCTGTGCGCGCAGCCGGACGTGGCGCTGTGGCGGGCACGAGCGTGCCCAAGCCAACAGGTTGAAGTGTGCAGACAAGCTGGCAACTCAGACTGAAGAAAACCATAAAAATCTTTTATTGACAATAGTTTAGTCGTGGCATGATATTGGCAATCATGGTCACGCTCTACGATTCGGCGCACCAGTTCGAACCGCTCTTTCCCTCCGAGGCGGCGCAGCAGCCACTGCTGGCGCAGGCCCATGACCTGGCGCGCGCGGCCTTGCAGTTGACTGGCCGGCCTGTGCCCAGCGAGCTTCGGCGCCTGCTGCGGGGCATGAACTCCTACTACTCGAACCGGCTCGAAGGCCAGCACACGCGGCCCTACGAGATCGAGCAGGCACTGCAGCAAGATTTCTCGGCCCATCGCGAGCTGGCCGCGCGCCAGCGGCTGGCGGTGGCGCACATCGAGGCCGAGGAGACCATCGAGGCGCGTTACCAGGGTGAAAACGGTGCCCTGCGGCTCTACACCACCGAGGCCCTGGTCGACCTGCACCGCGAGCTGTTCGCCCGCCTGCCGGCGGACGACCTGAACGCAGGCGCAGAGCCCATCGTACCTGGCCAGCTGCGCCAGCGCGAGGTGAGTGTGGGCCTGCACGTCGCGCCCGCCTTCACTGCGGTGCCGGCGTTGCTGCAGCGCTGGGGCGACGTCTACAGCCGTGTTCGCCGTGGCGAGGCTGCCCTGGTGGCACTGGGGGCTGCGCACCACCGCCTGGGCTGGGTGCACCCCTTCATCGACGGCAACGGGCGCGTCATGCGGCTGCACACCCATGCGCTGCTGGCAGCCCTGGGCTACACAGGCGGGCTGTGGTCGCCGCTGCGCGGCTTTGCCCGCAGCAGCGAGCGCTACTGCGCTGGTCTGGCTGCTGCCGACGAGGCGCGCCGCGGTGACCTGGACGGGCGCGGCAACCTGAGCCAGCGCACTCTGGTCGACTGGATCACCTACGTACTGGCCACCTGCCAAGACCAGGTGGACTTCATGGCCGGCCTGCTCAAGCTCAGCGACATGGAGCGCCGCATCGCGGCCTGCCTGACCTACGAGGAGCAGACGCTGCGTTCGGGTGTGCGCCTCGCAGCTCTGCGGCCATTGCACTACCTGTTCGTCACCGACGGAACGCTCGAGCGCGGCGAATTCAAGCTCATGACCGGCCTGGGCGAGCGCACCGCCGGATCGCTGCTCAAGGCACTGCTCGATCGCCGGCTGCTGGCGAGCGACTCGCCACAGGGTCGCTTGCGCTTCGGCCTGCCGTTGCACGCGCTGCGCTTCTACTTTCCAGCCCTGTGGCCGGAAGCGGAAGCAGATGACCTGAGCCAGGCTGGCTGAGTTGAAAACGCAGCATGCGACCTGCTGCTGCGGCCGTGCCACGCGCAGGAGTTCGCCCTGTGGCAACAGCACGCGTGGTGCACCCGCTGAGCCCGATCCTCGGGCTGCCCGGCAGTTGGCTTGATCCTTGCACGGCCCCTTGTCAGGCGCCTCATCGGTCGGCTGGCGTGCAGATTCGGCACGGAAACGGTGCGCGAACGCTGCGATCTGCCGATTCGGGTCACCGCGTGGGAACATGCAGGCAGCGAGGATCGGCCGACGTTGCGTTGTCACCCGCTTTCTTGAAAGGGCCTCTGCCATGCTGCGCCTCTTGCCATTGCGGCCCCTGCTGCCCCTTCTGGGCCTGCTGATGGCAGCGGGCAGCGAGGCTGTCGAGATCGGCGAGGTGCTGGAGCGCTCGCAGCAGCAGCGGCTGGAGGCAGGCGTGCCGGCGGACACGGGCAGCGAGCGCGCCCGGCGCATCCGCCGGAGCTTCGATCAACTGGTGCAACTGGCCCCCACCGCACACCCGGTGGAACTGCGGGTGCTGCAAGGCGGCCTGCAGGCCGAGGCCATGCTGGGTCGGGTGCTGGTGGTGGGCGAGGCGGTGGGAGACCTGCCCGAAGGTGAACGCCTGATGCTGCTGGCGCATGAGTACGGCCACCTGAGCATGGGGCACTGGTCGGCTCTGGTGGGTCTGTACCGCCAGCACATTCCCGGCGAGGTGCGACCCGACACCACCGATCCGGTGGCAGGCGCCCTCGGTGCACAGGGCCGGCAGATGTCACACCGCCATGAATACGAAGCCGACGCCTTCGGTTTCGCGCTGGTGCGCCGGATGGGCATCGGGCTGGACGAGGCGCTGTCGCTGCTGATGCGTCGCCCGGTCAACTTCGACAGTCCCACGCACCCGGCCACGCGGCGGCGCATCGCCCAGTTGCGGTCGCTGCAGATGGCCGCCGATGCGGCAACCGACTCCCCTGGCGCGGCGGCAGCACTGGCGCGTGCGCCCAGGCCGGCGGCGGCTGCTTCCGACTGATGCGTCAGGCTGCTGCCGTGCAGCGCACCCGGTTGCGCCCCTGAGCCTTGGCGGCGTAAAGCGCCCGGTCGGCACGTTCGACCAGCATCTCGATCGATTCGGCGCCATCGATCTGCGCCACGCCGGCCGAGAGCGTCACCTGCAACGTCTCTCCACCCGACTCGATCAAGAGCCCCTCCAGCATCTGGCGCAGGCGCTCGGCCCCCACGCAGGCCGATTCCAGGGCGGTCTCCGGCATCAGCAGCAGGAACTCCTCGCCGCCCCAGCGGCCCAGGGCATCGCAACCGCGCACGATGCGCCGCGCCTCCTCGGCAAAACGCCTCAGCACCAGGTCGCCGCAGCCGTGGAGTATCGGTCGTTGACCAGCTTGAAATGGTCGATGTCCAGCAGCACCACGCTCATGCGGGTGCCGCAGCGGCGATGGCGCTGCACCTCGCGCTCGAGCAGCTCGCCCAGGTGGCCGCGGTTCATCAGGCCGGTCAGGGCGTCCCGGGTGGCCAGGTACAGGATGCGGTCCAGCGCGGCGGCCAGATCGCGCTTCTGCTCGTGCAGGCGCCGCCGCATCTGCCGCAGGCGCTCGGCCAGCACTGCCACCGCAGGCATCATCAGCGTGAGCATGAGCAGGTGCCCGGCCTCGACCGTGGCGGTCACATGAGGGTTGTGGGTGAACAGCAGCCAGGCCATGGCCAGACCCATCGACAGCACCGCCCAGCCACCAACAAACAACACCTTGCGGATGGGCAGCGCAAACATGCCGAACATCATCGCCACCATCACGAGGTTGAAGATGCCGCCTCGCAGTGGGCCGGTCAGTGCGTAGGCCCAGGCACAGCAGCTGATCGCAAACACCATCTGGCCCACGGTCATGGACGGATCGGCCAGGCGCTCGGACCAGCCGTTGCGCATCACGATGATGAACGCCAGTCCTCCCAGCCCCGCCACGCTGGACCAGGTCAGCGCAGCCGCCAAGGTCATCGCATCGACCAGCACGCCGTACGCCATGAAACAGATGCCGCCCACTGTGAACAGGCAAGCCATGGCCGTCTGCACGGTGCGCAGGCGCCGCTTCGGGTCGGCCGGCAGCATCCGCTGCCAGACGGTGCCAGAGCGCGCGGGCGCCAGCGCCCGAACCGGGTCGGGCGCAGCTGCGGGCGAAGGAGGGTGGTTGGACATGTTGAAGTCGGACGGACCGACTCAGGCACTCTAGGCCGACTCAGCCGGTAGCCATGGGGGAAAGTAGCCCCGCGCCCCAGCCCAATCCGGACCTTTGCGCCTGCTTGACCGCTCGGGCGCGACCGGACATTCGCGCCTTCTTACAATTTCCACATGAGCCGATTCCTGCCATCGCTGGCCGCAGCCCTGTTCGGGGCAGTGCTTCTGGCGCCAGGGGTCGCCGGTGCTCAGGCACAGCCACAGACGGTGTGCACCCTCACCATCAACTCCAGCGACGAGAAGGATGCCTTCGGCCGCCACCTGCCGCAGCGGGACTTCCGCTTCGTTGAACTGGTGCAGCGCGGCCAGCCCGACTGGCTCGACCAGGCCTGCCGCAGCGGGAGTCGCTGCGATGTGCTGATCGTCTCCGGCCACTTCGACGGCCACGACGAGTTCTATGCCGAGGACGTCGGCGAGGCGCCGGAGCACCTGAAGGTCAGCACGATGGAGGCGCTGTCCTGCGCCGAGTCCTGCCCGGGGGTGTTTGCCACCGTGAAGGAGGTCTACTTCTTCGGCTGCAACACCCTCAACCCGCATCCGCTGACCACCGCACCGGCGTCGGTGCTGCGCAGCCTGGTGCGCGAAGGCCACAGCCAGCAGCAGGCCCAGAACCAGCTGGAACAGCTCAACAGCCGCCTGGGCGACAGCATGCGCGAGCGCATGCGCCGGGTGTTTGCGCAGGTGCCGGAGCTCTACGGCTTTGCCTCGCTGGCGCCGCTGGGGCCCATTGCGGGGCAGACGCTGGACGCCTACTTCCGCGCCGGAGGGCCGCGGGAAGTGGGTGACGAACGCCGCAACAGCCGCCTGCTGGCCGCCTTTGCGCCGGTGGGACTCGCCTTTGCCAGCGGTGTGACGCCACAGGAACCGCAGGCGGCGGTGCGCCGCGACGTCTGCCAGTTCATCGATCCGCGCATCGCCGCGGCCGAACGGGTCGGTGCGGTGCACCGACTGCTGCAGCGCTCGATGGGCGAGGTGCAGATGCACCTGGAACGCATCGAACGCCTGTTGACCGATCTGGACGACACCACCCGCAGCACGCCCGAGGTGGCGCGGCGGCTGGAGAGCATCGCCCTGGACATCGGCGCCAGGCAGCGCTTCATGGCCCACCTGGGCGACAGCCGCGAGCCGGAAGCCCGGGTGAAGCTGCTGGGGCTGGCGCGCGAACTGGGCTGGATCGACGAGGAGCGGCGCTGGCAACAGCTGGCGCTGATGCTGGCCGAGCTGCTGGAGCGCCGCGAGCTGGGTGTGCGGGAGGTGGACCTGGCCTGCACGCTGAACCAGACTCAGGACCTGGAAGGCAGCCACGGCCGCCGCCTCGCCACCCGCACACAGGACGACGACGTTGCCCACGCCGCCCTGCGCGCCTGCCTGGGCAGCAGCGAGGCCCGCCAGCGCACTCTGGCCGCGCTGGCCAGCCCGCAGCCAGCCGAGCAGCGCATCGCGCTGGCCTACCTGCGCCACCAGCCCCTGCGCAATGCGCAGGAACGCGCGGCGGTGCTGCGCGCAGTGCTGCAGATGGACGCCCCGGAACCCCAGGCCCAGGCGCTGGAGACCCTCAGCCGGCTGCAGCTGATCCAGCCTGAAGCCCTGCCGGCATTGATGGATCTGTACCGCGGCACACCTTCACCCGCGGTGCAACTGGCGGTGGCCGGCATGCTGATCCGCAGCGACCTGCGCCAGGTCGACCGCCCGGCCCTCGGGCAGGTCCTGCAGGTGCTGCGGGACCACCGCATCACCCCGGCAACTGCGGCGCCCAGCCTGATCGACCTGCTGATCCAGCAGTTGGAGGCCCCGGCGGGCCCCCTTGAGTGTGGAAGTGACTGGACAGCGACCGCTGCCCTGAGCTGTCACAACCAAACACAGTCCGGCCCCGGGAACGGCGGCAGACCGCTGACCCGCTGTGAAACACTGACGCCATGGCCCGTACCGCGCCGCTGCTCCATCTGCTTGTGGTCCCGCTGGGACTGCTGTTCGGCCTGCTGGGCCCGGCGCTGGCCGCGCCCGGTGCGCTGAAGACGGTCTGCGCCATCACCATCAACTCCGACGACGAGAAGCGGGCCTTCGAGCGCTACCTGCCAGCGGCCGACTACCGGGTGGTGGAACTGACCCGCCGCGGCGAGGCGGACTGGCTGGCCCAGGCCTGCCGCAGTGGGGTGCGCTGCGATGCGCTGGTGATCTCCGGCCACTTCGACGACGGCAGCGAGTTCTACGCCGATCAGTCCGACCACCGCGAATACCTCACGCTGGAACAACTGCAGCAGGCCTCCTGCAGCGCCTCCTGCAGCGGGCTGTTCGCGCAGTTGCAGGAGGTCTTCCTGTTCGGCTGCAAGACCCTGGGCACCGAGCCCCGCATCCGCCTGGACGCACCCGCGGTCAGCGAACGGCGACGCAGCCTGGAGCGCAGCGGCCACTCCGCGACCGAAGCCGAGCGGCTGGCCCGCGAGATGGGCGATCGTTATGCGCAGAGCAACCGCGACCGGCTGCGTCACGTCTTCCAGGGTGTGCCGCTGCTGTACGGCTTCAGTTCGCAGGCGCCGCTGGGCCGGGTGGCCGGGCCGCTGGTGGAACGCTACTTCCGCAGCGCAGCGCCCGGCGAGGTGGCCAGCGGCCGCCCCAGCGCCACCTGGCTGGAGCTGTTCGGCCCGCTGTCGATGGTCACCGCCCGCGGCCTCTCGCCCGACGAACCCCAGGCCGCGTTGCGACGCGATCTCTGCGGCTTCGCCGACGACGCCCCGCGCAGCGCCGACAAGGTCCACCACCTGCACCGCCTGCTGAGGCGCGAGCCGGCCGAGGTGAGGCTGCTGCTGGAGCCGCTGGAACGCTTCATCGCCAGCCTCACGCCGGCGCTTCGCATCGAACCGGGTGTGGACGCCGCACTCGGCGCCATCACCCAGGACCGGCCACTGCGCAAGCGATTGCGGGACTTCTGGCGCGGAGTGGAGGAAACCTCCGCCCAGGTGCGCTTCATCGGCCTGGCCAGGCAACTCGGCTGGCTGGACGACGCGCAGGTGCAGGACGAATGGGCCCACCTGCTGGAGCGGCGCCTGGCCCAGGGCCCGATCGGCCGCAGCGAGATCGACCTCACCTGCGCTCAGCACCCGCAGGGCAACGCCGCATTGCTGCAGCGCCTGGCGCAGTTTCCTCCCCAGCGGCCGGGATCGCAGCCACAGCCCCTCCCCCTGCAGCGGGCGGCGCTGCGGGCCTGCCTGGGCGACAGCGCCGCCCACCAGCAGCTGCTGCAGGCCCTGCTGCGCCCGCCCGACGCCCACACCCCGCTGGTGGAGACCTACCTGCGCCACCGCGGGCTGGGGGGTGTGGGTGCTCAGCGTGTGCTGGCCGCCGGCGTCGGCCGCCTGCCCGACGGCCAGGCCCGCCTGCAGGCGCTGGAAAGCCTGGCCCGCCAGCGCCTGGACGACCCGCCGGCCCTGCAGGAGATCGCCCGGCAGTTCGCCCACAGCCGCTCCCTGCCGGTGCAGCGCGCCATCGCCCACCTGCTGCTGCGCGCCGATACCCGCGAACTGCCCCGCGCCGACCTGGCCGCCGCTCTGCAGCGCCACCGGATCAAGTCCCCCGACGGGCGCGACGTGATCGACCTGCTGATCCGCCGCCTGCTGGAAAGGTGAGTTCCGGGTCAGGTGCCTGCCGAGCCCGACGCGACGGCGGCAAATCGAGCCGCCAGCGCCTCAGCCTGCTCGGCAAACTTCTTCGCATGGGTCTTCTGCAGCTGCGCCAGGCTGTGCAGCTTCCATCGCACGCCCGGCAGATGCTCCAGTTGATCGACGCCCAACAGCGCCCACTCGGGTGCGCCGGCGACCAGCGACAGCAGGAAGCGGCGCTCATCATCATCGAGTCCCTGCTGGATCTCGCGCACCAGGCGCTCGCGGGCCTCGAGCAATGCATCCAGCGGCACCGGCTCGGCCGTCATGCCCCGGAAGTTGTGCTCGAAGTCATGCCGGATGTCGCGCAGCGGCGGGAACAGCACCTCGTGCACCGGACGGTTGCTGCTGGCCAGGTAGACCACAAATGCGCGCCGAATGCCCGGCGTGATGCCTTCGTGCGCGAAGAGCTGCATCACATCGAACAGGTCGCGTGGGTGCTGCCGATCCAGCGCCGCCACCAGCTTGCCGCCGTACACGTCCTCCAGCGAGACCACCGGAATCTCCAGGTCGGCCATCAGCACGTCACGCGCGGCCGGCGTGAGCGAGGCCTGGCGCACCGGCCGCACGGTGCCGCGCATCACGAAGTTCACTTCGATCTTCACCTGCACGGGACCGCGGCGCACCAGCAGCTTGGTCTCGCCCGCTGCCGCCGCGGGCGCATGCACCTGCATGCCTCGTTTCGCGAGGCGCTCGGCCGACTGCCGGACGGCCTCGTTGATTCGCCCCAACGCGTCGTCGCGGGGCAGCGTGTGGTCGGGAAACACCAGATCGAGATCCACCGACAGGCGCGGCATTTCGCGCACGAAGAGGTTGATCGCGGTCCCGCCCTTGAGCGCAAACGTGTCGTCCACCAACACCAGCGGTGCGACCGCTACCAACAGCCGCGCGGTGTCAAGATAGGTCTGGTTCATGCCTTGAGCACCAGCAGGCCATCGGCGGATCGAGACACCCAGGGCCGGTCGCTGCCCGTGGGCAACGTGACTGGATCGAGCTTGGCCGCCCATGGCAGCGAGGCCTCGCGGCCGAGCTGCAGGCACAGCCGCACGGTCTTGACACTGGTGCAGCGCTGCAGCAGCTCGCGCAGCACATCGGCGCGCAGGCTGTAGGCGCCCTCCACGAGTTCACGGGCCTCCTGCAACGTCTGGCGCACGCCCACGTCGCTCAGCAGCTCCAGCAGCGCGCGCTCGGGCGCCGACACCTGCGGCGCCCCGTCGCGCTTCTCGAACGGCCCCACGTGCAACAAGGCGCTGGGCTGCTCATCGAACAGCCGCTTGCGGTGGTACTCGGCCGCAAAGCGCTCGGTGAACCAGTCCGGCAAGTGCCCGGCCGCCCAGCCATAGAGCTGGAGCACGGGCTGCTGCGCCACGTATTGGCGCTGGCCGTACCAGTCGAGCGCGGACTTGCCGCCCAGGTGCAGGCCCTCGAAGCGGCGCTGCAACAGGACCAGGCTCGGATGCAGGGCCAGGGTGTCGCTGGGACGGCAGAACACCCCGCGCGTCAGGCGCGTCAGCCAGCCCGCGCGCACGTAGTGCACGGCCAGGTCCGCGGAGATGTCCAGTGCCGCCAGGTCCGCCGAGGTCAAAGGCGTCCCCGGCGGCAGTCGGGTGTAAAGTGCGTTTAGCTTGCTTGTTCCATTCGTAGCCACGCTGCGATTGAAGCATCTTTCTCAAACAACTGTCAATTTGAAACCATGCAACGAGTCGTAGTCTCACTGCGACGATCCAAATTTTTCAAAATGCCTCGCCGCAGCCACAGCGACGAAGGCAATTGCTGGGGCAACGCTCCCACCGAGAGTCTGTAGAGACGCTTGAAGACGGCCTGTGCCCACGGCCAGAGGTTCACCACTCGCGAGCAGGCGCGCCAAGCCGCCATGGACTGGATCGCCTTCTGCAACCACTCAAGACTACATTGCGCGCTGGGCCATCTCAGTCCGATGCAGTTCGAGCAACGCTGGTTGGCGGCGCAGCACAGAACTGCCGCCTGATGACCGGTCTGTGCACTCCCATTCCCAAAGGCAACATCAGAGCCAAGCTGTTGATTTGAATGGATAAATTTGACTTCTCGGGACACACCCCGATGATGGCGCAGTACCTGCGCATCAAGGCGGAGTTCCCGGACACGCTGGTGTTCTACCGCATGGGGGACTTCTACGAGGTCTTCTTCGACGACGCGCGCAAGGCCAACCGGCTGCTGGACATCACCCTCACCACGCGCGGGCAGAGCAACGGCGAGCCGGTGGTGATGGCCGGAGTGCCGGTGCATTCGGTGGAGGCCTACCTTGCCAAGCTGATCAAGCTGGGCGAGGCGGTGGCGATCGCCGAGCAGGTGGGCGAGGTGGGCGCGACCAAGGGCCCGGTGGAGCGCAAGGTGGTGCGGGTGGTGACACCCGGCACCGTCACCGACACCGAACTGCTGGCGGAGCGGGAGGACACGCGGCTGCTGGCCCTGGCGGTGAAGGGGCCGGCCGCGTCGCCCACCTACGGCCTGGCCTGGCTGGCGCTGGCCAGCGGGCAGCTGGGGTTGACCGAGTGCAGCGGCCGCGAGCTGGCCGCCTGGCTGGCGCGGCTGGCGCCGGCGGAAGTGCTGGTCAGCGCCGAGACGGAGGCCGAGCAGCGCCCCGCCGCGCTGCGCGCCTTCCCGGCGCCGCTGACGAACCGGCCGGGCTGGCAGTTCGACAGCGCACTGGGCGAGCGCAAGCTGCGCGAGCAGCTGCGCGTGGCGCACCTGGCCGGCTTCAATGCGCAGGACCTGCAGGTGGCCCACGCCGCCGCCGCCGCGCTGCTGAGTTATGCCGAGCACACCCAGGGCCGGGCGCTGGCGCACATCAACAGCCTCAGTGTGGAGCGCGCCAGCGCGCTGCTGGAGCTGCCGCCCGCCACGCACCGCAACCTGGAGCTGACCGTCACGCTGCGCGGCGAGACGGCGCCAACGCTGCTGAGCCTGCTGGACACCTGCCGCAGCGGCATGGGCAGCCGGCTGCTGCGCCACTGGCTGACGCACCCGCTGCGCGAGCGCAGCACGGCGCGCGAACGGCAGGCGGCCATCGGCGTGCTCCTGCAATCCGGTGCCACCGAGCGCCTGCGCGACGCGCTGCGCCAGGTCAGCGACGTGCAGCGCATCACCGCCCGCACCGCCCTGCGCCAGGTGCGCCCGCGCGAGCTGGCCGGCCTGCGCGAGACGCTGCTGGGCCTGCCGGCGCTGCGTGAGCAGGTGCCGGGCGGCTGTGCGCTGCTCGACGAGCTGCACGCCGCGCTGACGCCGGATGCGGCGATTGCCACGCTGCTGCAGCAGGCCATTGCCGCCGAGCCGGCGGTGCTGCTGCGCGACGGCGGGGTGATTGCCCCGGGCTTCGATGCCGACCTGGACGAACTGCGCGGCATCGCGACGAACTGCGACGACTTCCTGCTGGAGCTGGAAGCACGCGAGCGGGCCCGCACCGGCATCGGCAACCTGCGGGTGCAGTACAACAAGGTGCACGGCTTCTACATCGAGGTGACAACGTCCGGCCTCGACCGCGTACCGCTGAACTACCAGCGCCGCCAGACGCTGAAGAACGCCGAGCGCTTCATCACGCCGGAGCTCAAGGCCTTCGAGGACAAGGCGCTGAGCGCTCAGGAACGTTCACTGGCGCGGGAGAAGTGGCTCTTTGACCAGGTTCTCGACGTGCTGCAAAGCCACCTGTCGGCACTGGCCGAGACGGGCCGGGCGCTGGCCAGCCTGGACGTGCTGGCCGCGCTGGCCGAACGCGCGGCGACGCTCAACTGGTGCGCCCCGGAGTTCGTCAACCACCCCTGCCTGGAGATCGAGCAGGGCCGCCACCCGGTCGTCGAAGCCCGGCTGGCCGAAACCGGCGGCGGCAGCTTCATCGCCAACGACTGCCGGCTGGACGCGGCGCGGCGCATGGTCATCCTGACCGGCCCGAACATGGGCGGCAAGAGCACCTTCATGCGCCAGGTGGCGGTGATCGCGCTGCTGGCGGCCATCGGCTCGTACGTGCCGGCCTCGCGCTGCCGGCTGGGGCCGATCGACGCCATCCACACCCGCATCGGTGCGGCCGACGACCTGGCCAACGCGCAGTCCACCTTCATGCTGGAGATGACCGAGGCCAGCGCCATCCTGCACAGCGCGAGCGAGCACTCGCTGGTGCTGATGGACGAGATCGGCCGCGGCACCTCCACCTTCGACGGCCTGGCGCTGGCCGGCGCGATCGCCAGCCACCTGCACGACCGCAACAAGAGCTTCACGCTGTTTGCGACGCATTACTTCGAGCTCACCGAGTTCCCGGCCAAACACCGACATGCGCTGAACATGCATGTGTCGGCGGCGGAGAGCGGGGACGACATCGTCTTCCTGCACGCCATCGAGGCCGGCCCGGCCAGCCGCAGCTACGGCGTGCAGGTGGCCCGGCTGGCCGGCATGCCCGCGCCGGTGCTGCGCCAGGCGCGTGCTGCGCTGGATTCGCTGGAGGCACAGCAGCGCGCCGCGAATGCCCAGATCGACCTGTTCGGTGCCGCGCCGGAACCCGCGCTTCCCATCGAAAACGAGCCGCCTGTCATGGCCGCGCTGCAGCCAGCCACGACAATACGACCTGTCACACCTGCAACGGCCCGCGCCGAACCCAGCCCGCTGGAGCGCGCGATGGCCGAGATCGACCCCGACGCGCTCACGCCGCGCGGGGCCCTGGACTTGCTTTACCGGCTGAAGGCGCTGGCCGCGGACGTTTGACCCCTGCAGCGTCCGCCGCCACGGCTTCGCTTCCTCGTCTCTCAGACTTTTCATGACCTACTGCATCGGCATCCGCCTGAACGCCGGCCTGGTGTTCCTCTCCGATTCGCGCACCAACGCGGGGATCGACTCGATCAGCACCTTCCGCAAGATGATCGTCTACGAGAAGCCGGGCGACCGCTTCATGTGCCTGCTGTCGGCCGGCAACCTGAGCATTTCGCAGTCGGTGCGCGAGATCCTGCAGGTGGAGAAGATTCCCGGTGCAGATGGCGAGGAGCCGATCACCCTCTGGAACGCCAAGAGCATGTTCGACGTGGCCCGCGTGCTGGGCGCGGCGGTGCGGCGCGTCTACGCCCAGGACGGCCCGGCGCTCAAGCAGAACGGCATCGACTTCGTGGCCAGCTTCATCCTCGGCGGCCAGATCGGCGGCGAGGGCATGCGCATGTTCCTGGTCTACTCCGCCGGCAACTTCATCGAGGCCACGCGCGAGACCTGCTTCTTCCAGGTCGGCGAGAGCAAGTACGGCAAACCCATCCTGGACCGCATGCTGACGCCCACCACGCCGCTGGACGTGGCGGCCAAGGCGGCGCTGGTGTCGATGGACTCGACGCTGAAGTCCAACCTCTCCGTGGGCCTGCCGCTGGACCTGCTGGTCTACCGCGCCGGCGAGCTGGCGGCCGACCAGGTGGTCTGCATCGATGAGCGCAACCCCTACTTCCAGATGATCCACAGCACCTGGGGCCAGCGCCTGCGCGAGGTGTTCGACGGCATCGACGACCCGCGCTGGGACGGGGGCGACGCCACCCACCCGCTGATCGCACGCTCCGAACGCTACGAGACGATGAAGAAGATCGGCTCGCCCGGCGACCGGGTGATCTGAGTCGGGACAGCCCACTCCGAGCGCCCCGGCAGCAGGGACGCTCGGACCCCTCCGCCACAGCGCTCATCTCCCATCACTTCAACCCCAGTTGGCGGCCAAGACAGGCTGCAAGGCTGCCTGGTAGTTGGCCGGCAATGTCGTTTGCCCGACGGCGGGTGGCGTAAACGCCGACATGGCCGCTACCAGGCTTTGGACCTGGGTATCCAGCAACACCTTGCCATTTCCGGCTTCAAAACGCTCGACATGGTAGGCCCCTCCGAGATACCAGTTCTGCAGCACAACCTTGTCTGCGGTGCCTATGATCGAAGCTTCGAGATGGTTGCCGGACTGGCGGAACCAGATCTGTTGGCTCGCCACGTCAGAAGCGAACCGCAGGGCATCGGAGTTGCCTGCGGTAGCATCGTTCTCGACCACCGTCTCGGTGCCTTGTCGCCCCTGAGCAAATGCATCATTGGCTCGACTCAGATTCGTCGATATCGCGGTTACGTAGTTGCTACCAAACATTATTTCATCCCTTTCAATTAGTAAAGAATTTGGAGAAGGCGGTGCGTATCAGATCCGCAACGATCATGGCAGCGCCCCACAGCGACACCACATGAAAAAATGCCCCGATCCCACGTACGACTGGAACTGTGGTCGGATTCGCATCCATGATGCTGGCAAGGGCGGAGTCAAGTCTGAAGTGCAACGGTTTTGGCAGTGACCGCCTGTCTCGGCGAGCTTGGCTTGGACGATTTCGGTATAGACCTCGCGAGGCGTTCGGAAGTCGAGGATCTTGCGAGGCCGGTCATTGAGCATGGCTTCGATGTAGGCAAGCTTCTGCGGGGTGATGGAGGACAGATCAGTGCCCTTGGGTAGGAACTGTCGGACCAAGCCGTTCATGTTCTCGTTGGAGCCGCGCTGCCAGGGGCTGTAGGGCTCGCAGAAGTACACGGGCATGTCGGTGGCCTCGGTCAGCTCCTGGTGGCGGGCCATTTCGCAGCCGCGGTCGTAGGTGAAGCTTTGGCGCATCTCGGGGATGACGGTCTTGAAGCGACGACTGAAGCCTTCGAGGGCGTGCTGAGCGGTGCAGCCGTTCATCTGGGTAAGCAGCACGAAGCGGCTGTGACGCTCCACGGCTGTGCCGATGGCGCTGGCATTGCGCGCGCCCTTGATGAAGTCGCCCTCCCAGTGGCCGGGTACCAGCCGGGAATCGGCCTCGGCGGGGCGCTCGCTCAGGGGCACGAGGTTGACGATGTTGCCGCCCTTGCGGCTGGTGCCCCGAGCGCGCGGCATGCGCTTGGCGTGGCTGCGGCGCAGCTCGGCGATGAGTTCGGTGCGCAGCTCGCCGCGCGGCACCAGGTAGACGGCCTGGTAGATGGTCTCGTGCGAGACGCGCTGGCTCAGGTCTTCAGGGTGCATGCGCTTGAGTCTGCCTGCGATCTGTTCGGGTGACAGGGCGCTGGAGTTCGTGGCGCACGAACTTGCCCAGCAAGGTGTCGAATCGGGCACCCAACTTGCGCACGCCGGCCTTGGCCTGCACCCGGCGCTGACTGGCTGCCTGCTGGGCGCAAGCGGCCAGATAGCCCCCGTTGCGGGTGTCCATTGCGCGCCAGCTCCCGGCTGATGGTCGAGGTAGACCGGCCCATTTGCGCGGCGATCTCCCGCTGGCTCAGCTTCTGCGACACCAGCAGCCCGGCTGCGTGCGCTCCTCAATGTTCAGGCTTGAATACTCTTGTCCCATCGGCTCAACCTGTTGATTTCATGGCGGTGTTGCACTTCA
>JADJCH010000065.1 GCA_016703325.1 Burkholderiales bacterium
TCGGCGTCATAGAGCAGCACGCCCAGGTAGCGGATGCGGCCCACGCAGGTTTCGGAGCACACCGTCGGCTGGCCCGATTCGATGCGGGGGTAGCAGAAGATGCACTTCTCCGCCTTGCCGCTCTTCCAGTTGTAATAGATCTTCTTGTAGGGGCAGCCCGAGACGCACATGCGCCAGCCGCGGCACTTGTCCTGGTCGATCAGGACGATGCCGTCTTCCTCGCGCTTGTAGATCGAACCCGACGGGCACGACGCCACGCAGGCCGGGTTCAGACAATGCTCGCACAGGCGCGGCAGGTACATCATGAAGGTGTTCTCGAACTCCCCCACCATGGCCTTCTGCGCGGCGTCAAAGCCTTCGAAGTTGGCGTCCTTGCTGCGCTTGGAGAACTCGCCGCCGAGAATCTCTTCCCAGTTCGGGCCCCAGACGATCTTCTCCATCTGCTGGCCGGTGATCAGGCTGCGCGGCCGGGCGGTGGGCGCGGCCTTCATCTCCGGCGCACTCTGCAGGTGGTCGTAGTCGAAGGTGAAGGGCTCGTAGTAGTCGTCGATCTCCGGCAGGTTCGGGTTGGCGAAGATCTTCATCAGCAGCTGCCACTTGCCGCCCTGGCGCGGCACGATGGAGCCGTCGGCCTTGCGGACCCAACCGCCGTTCCACTTGTTCTGGTTCTCCCATTCCTTGGGATAGCCGATGCCGGGCTTGGTCTCGACGTTGTTGAACCAGGCGTACTCAACGCCGGGCCGACTGGTCCAGACGTTCTTGCAGGTGACCGAACAGGTGTGACAGCCGATGCACTTGTCCAGGTTCAGCACCATGCCGATTTGGGCGCGGATTTTCATGCGTTCTCTCCATGAGCTTGCACGGTCACGACGCGGTCCTGGCCCAGAGGTGTATCGAGCCAGTCGACCTTCTTCATCTTGCGCACGATGACGAACTCGTCGCGGTTGGTGCCGATGGTTCCGTAGTAGTTGAAGCCGTAGGACTGCTGCGCATAGCCGCCGATCATGTGGGTGGGCTTGACGACCACACGCGTGACCGAGTTGTGGATGCCGCCGCGCACATTCGTGATCTCGCTGCCGGGCGTGTTCACGATCTTTTCCTGCGCGTGGTACATCAGCGTCATGCCCTCATTGACGCGCTGGCTCACCACCGCGCGCGCCGCGATCGCACCGTTGACGTTGAAGAGCTCGACCCAGTCGTTGTCCTCCACACCGATCTTCTTGGCGTCCACCTCGCTCAACCAGATGATCGGCCCGCCGCGCGAGAGCGTGAGCATCATCAGGTTGTCGGTGTAGGTGGAGTGGATGCCCCACTTCTGGTGCGGTGTGATGAAGTTCAGCAGGATTTCGGGGTTGCCGTTGCCGCGCTGATTGTGCAGCTCGCCCGTGGCCTTCACATCCACCGGCGGGCGGTAGCTGGAGAAGCCCTCGCCGAAGGCCAGCATCCACTCGTGATCCTGGTAGAACTGCTGGCGCCCCGTCAGGGTGCGCCAGGGGATCAGCTCGTGCACGTTGGTGTAGCCGGCGTTGTAGGAGACGGTTTCGCTCTCGATGCCGCTCCAGGTGGGCGAGCTGATGATCTTGCGCGGCTGGGCCTGCACGTCGCGGTAGCGGATCTTCTCGTCCTCGCGGTACAGCGCCAGGTGTGTGTGGTCGCGCCCGGTGGCCTTGCCCAGCGCCTCCCAGGCCTTGACGGCGACGTGACCGTTGGTTTCGGGAGCGAGCTGCAGGATCACCTCGGTGGCATCGATGTCGGTCTCGATCTTCGGCATGCCCTTGGTGACGCCCTCGTCACGCACGATGCCGTTGAGCTCGCCGAGCTGCTTGACCTCGATCTGGGTGTTCCAGTTGATGCCCTTGCCGCCGTTGCCCAGCTTGTTCATCAAGGGGCCCAGCGCGGTGAAGCGCTTGTAGACGTTCGGGTAGTCGCGCTCGACGATCGAGATCGAGGGCGCGGTCTTGCCCGGGATCAGCTCGCATTCGCCGCGCTTCCAGTCCGACACGCCCAGGGGCTGACCCAGTTCCCCCGGGGTGTCGTGCATCAGCGGCGTCAACACCACTTCCTGCTCGACGCCGAGGTGGCCGACGCACAGCTCACTGAACTTCTTCGCAAAGCCCTTGTAGATCTCCCAGTCGCTGCGGCTCTGCCAGGCCGGATCCACCGCCGCGGACAGCGGGTGGATGAAGGGGTGCATGTCGCTGGTGTTGAGGTCGTTCTTCTCGTACCAGGTGGCCGCGGGCAGCACGATGTCCGAATACAGGCAGGTCGTGCTCATGCGGAAGTCCAGCGTGACCAGCAGGTCGAGCTTGCCTTCCGGAGCCTGGGCGTGCCACTTCACCTCGGTGGGCTTGGCGTCCTGCGGGCCCAGGTCCTTGCCCTGCACGCCGTTGCTGGTGCCCAGCAGGTGTTTGAGGAAGTACTCATGGCCCTTGCCGCTGGAGCCCAGGATGTTGCTGCGCCAGACGAACATGTTGCGCGGCCAGTTCTGCGGCGCGTCCGGGTCGTGGCAGGCGAAGTCGATCTTGCCGGCCTTGATCGCGGCGACGGTGTAGTCCTTCGCATCGACGCCGGCAGCCTTGGCTTCACGGGCCAGCTTCAACGGGTTGACGTTGAGCTGCGGCGTCGAGGGCAGCCAGCCCATGCGTTCGGCGCGCACATTGAAGTCGATCGCGCTGCCCTTGAAGGCCTTCTTGTCGGCCAACGGCGAGAGGATCTCGTCCATGCCCAGCTTCTCGTAGCGCCACTGGTCGGTGTGGGCGTAGAAGAAGCTGGTGCCGTTCTGCTGGCGCGGCGGACGCAGCCAGTCCAGCGCGAAGGCCAGCGCGGTCCAGCCGGTCTGCGGGCGCAGCTTCTCCTGACCCACGTAGTGGGCCCAGCCGCCGCCGCTCTGGCCGATGCAGCCGCACATCATCAGCATGTTGATGACGCCGCGGTAGTTCATGTCGGCGTGGTACCAGTGGTTCATCGCCGCGCCGATGATCACCATGGCCTTGCCGTGGGTCTTCTCGGCCGTCTCGGCGAACTGGCGCGCTACCGTGATGACCTGCTGGCGCGGCACCCCGGTGATGCTCTCCTGCCAGGCCGGGGTGTAGGCGGCGTTGTCGTCGAAGCTCTTGGCGCCGTCGCCCAGGCCACGCTCGACACCGTACTGACCGACCTGCAGATCGAACACCGTGGCCACCAGCGGACCGCCGGCGCCCAGACGGGTCACCGGTACCTTGACGCGCCGGATTGCCCCGCCTTGGGCGTTGCTCTTGAAGTGCGGGTTGACCACACCGCCGAAGTAGGGGAAGGCCACCTCCGCCACCTGGTGCGCCTGGGCGCTGCCGTCGGTGTTGGACTCCATCAGCGAGAGCTTGAGCTTCACATCCGCGCCCGCGCCGCCTTCCTTGGCTTCCAGGTTCCACTTGCCCTGGTCGGCACGGCCGTCCGGGCCCCAGCGGAAGCCGATCGAGCCGTTGGGCACCACCACCTGGCCGGACACGTCGAAGCCGACGGTCTTCCACTCAGGGTTGTTGGCCTGGCCCAGCGAGGCGTCGAAGTCGGTGGCGCGCACGAAGCGGTCGGGCACCAGCGCCTTGCTGCCGTCGTCGAGTGTCTGCTCCTTGAGCTGCACCAGCAGCGGCAGGTCGGTGTAGCGGCGCGCGTAGTCGTCGAAGTACGGCGCGCGGCGATCGAAGTAGAACTCCTTCAGGATGACGTGCCCCATGGCCATCGCCAGCGCCGCGTCGGTACCCTGCTTGGGGTGCATCCACAGGTCGGCCAGCTTGGAGACCTCGGAGTAGTCGGGCGTCACCGCCACCGTCTTGGTGCCCTTGTAGCGCACCTCGGTGAAGAAGTGGGCGTCCGGCGTGCGCGTCTGCGGCACGTTGGAACCCCAGGCAATGATGAAGCTGGAGTTGTACCAGTCGGCCGACTCGGGCACGTCGGTCTGCTCGCCCCAGATCTGCGGTGACGCGGGAGGCAGGTCGCAGTACCAGTCGTAGAAGCTCAGCGGCACGCCGCCGATCAGGCTCAGGTAGCGGCTGCCCGCGGCGTAACTGACCATCGACATGGCCGGGATCGGCGAGAAGCCGACGATGCGGTCCGGCCCGTGCTGCTTGGCGGTGTAGACGTTGGCCGCGGCGATGATCTCGTTGACCTCGTCCCAGCTGGAGCGCACGAAGCCGCCCAGGCCGCGCACCTTCTGGTAGTCGCGCCGCTTGGCCTGATCGGCCATCAGGGCGGCCCAGGCGTCCACCGGGGCGTGCTTCAGGCGCGCCTCGCGCCAGTGCTTGAGCAGGCGACCGCGCACCATCGGGTGCTTGACACGGTTGGCGCTGTACAGGTACCAGCTGTAGCTGGCACCGCGCTGGCAGCCGCGCGGCTCGTGGTTGGGCAGGTCCCAGCGGGTGCGCGGGTAGTCGGTCTGCTGGGTTTCCCAGGTGATGATGCCGCCCTTGACGTAGATCTTCCAGGAGCAGGATCCGGTGCAGTTGGCGCCGTGGGTGGAACGAACGATCTTGTCGTGCGCCCAGCGGTTGCGGTAGGCGTCTTCCCAGGTGCGGTCTTCGCCGGTGGCCACGCCGTGACCGTTGGAGAAGCTTTCCTTGGGCAGCGCGAAGTGGTTCAGTCGATCGAGAAAATGACTCATCGTGTCCTCTTCTTAAAAGGGGGGGTCGAGGCGGGGACCTCAGGGGTTCTTCACGTAGGCGTTCTTGCGCAGGTAGAACCACCAGTTCAACACCAGGCACAGGGCATAGAAGACCGCGAAACCATAGAAGGCCAGCTCAGGCGTGCCGCGCTTGATCTGGTCACCGATCACCACCGGGGCGATGAAGGCGCCGTAGGCAGCCACCGCGGAGGTCCAGCCCAGCGCGGGACCGGCCTGCTGCCGGTCAAACACCACACCGATGGTGCGGAAGGTGCTGCCGTTGCCGATGCCGCTGGCAAAGAACAGCAGCAGGATCAGGCCCAGGAAGGCAGGGAAGTACTGTTCCGGCGTGGCCGAGGCATAGGCCTGCGTCATCACCATGCCGGTGGCCACCGAGCCGCCCACCAGGATCACCGAGATGATCTGCGTGACCAGCGAGCCGCCCCACTTGTCGGCGATCCAGCCGCCCAGGGGCCGCACCGCGGCGCCGATGAAGGGCCCCAAC
This sequence comes from Burkholderiales bacterium, assembly GCA_016703325.1. Classification (GTDB taxonomy): domain Bacteria; phylum Pseudomonadota; class Gammaproteobacteria; order Burkholderiales; family Burkholderiaceae_C; genus Sphaerotilus. Next base: position 5,139 of record JADJCH010000065.1, read on the forward strand.
CAGGCGTAGGTGAAGGCTGAGGGCGCGTTCGGGTTCTTCAGCGTGTGCTGCATCACACCGTTGGCGTCAGGCACATGGCTGATGCCGAAGATCACCGTGATCGCCAGTGGCAGCGCCATCGAGAAGCCGATGAACGAACCGAAGGTGACGATGTACAGCGCCGTCATCGACCAGGTGTGCTTGTTCTTGAAGATCTCGAACTGCTTGGCGATGTTCTCCTTCATCGGCCCGAAGGCGGCCAGCTTCATCACCAGCAGGGCGCAGATGATGTCCAGCGGCACCGCCACCCACATGTTGATCAGGCCCAGCCCGGTGGGCGCCGGAAGGTAGATGTACAGGATGGCGATCGCCGGAACGAAGGCCAGCGTATACAGGTAGGTAATCTTGGCGAAGGAGGAGATCGTCCCGCGAGCGGAGGGCGACACCTGCTTCAGGTTGTTCATGCCCCACCAGCAGGCGATGGACAGCGGCACCAGCGAGATCACCCAGGCGAAGCCGGCGTTCTGCACCCAGGTCGGCGTGCCCGCAGCGATCTTGCCGAGGATCCAGCCGCTGTCCTTCTTCAGGATCATCGAGTCGCCGCCCATCGCGCCGAACAGGCCGACCGTCATCACCAGCGGGATGACGATCTGCATCGTCGTGACGCCGAAGTTGCCCAGCCCGCCATTCAGACCCAGCGCCGTGCCCTGCAGCCGCTTCGGGAAGAAGGTGCTGATGTTGGACATCGACGAGGCGAAGTTTCCGCCACCCACGCCCGACCACAGCGCAATGAGCTGGAACACCCACAGCGGCCACTCGGGATGCTGCAGCGCGATGCCCGTGCCGATGGCCGGCGACAGCAGCATCGCGGTGGTCAGGAAGATGGTGTTGCGCCCACCGGCCAGGCGCACCAGGAAGGACGCCGGGATGCGCATCGTCGCACCCGAGATGCCGGCGATGGCGGTCAACGTGAACAACTCGGCCTGGGTGAAGGGAAACCCCAGGTTGAGCATCTGCACGCTGATGATGCCCCACATGCCCCAGACCGCGAAGCCGCACAGCAGTGCGGGAATCGAGATCCAGAGGTTGCGGTAGGCCACCTTCTTGCCGGTGCGCTCCCAGAAGGCCTCATCCTCGGGCCGCCAGTCCTCAATGTCGGCGCCGCTGCCGCCGCCGCCGGAAGCCGGCAGCGAACCCGTGCGTGTGTTCATGCTGTGTCTCGGTTGGAAGGTGCGAGGCCGAGCGGCCTCAATGCGAGAAGGACCTGCTGAACGGCGCCGCCGGCGCCTGACGCCCCATCACCTGGGTCTGGCGCACCTCGGTCCAGTACATCCAGATCAGGGACACCCAGACCACGCCGTACAGCAACATGAAGGCGCTGGAGCGCACGCCGGTCCAGTCCATCAGGGCACCGAACAGGATCGGCAGGATGAAGCCGCCGAGCCCACCGGCCAGGCCGACGATGCCGCTGACGGTGCCGATGTTGGCGTGATAGTCATCGCTGATGTACTTGAAGACGCTGGCCTTGCCGAAAGCCCAGGCGATGCCCAGGGCGAACATCAACGCGGTGAAGCCGTAGACATTCAGGCCGATGTGGAAGGTGCGCGCCCCATTGACCGTCTGGATGGTGAAGTCGGTCTGCGGGTAGCTCAACAGGAACAGGCAGATCCAGCTGGCCCACATGACCCACCAGGTCACCGCATGGGCACCGTACTTGTCCGACAGCCAGCCGCCGATGGCGCGCAGCACGCCCCCGGGCAGGCTGAAGCAGGCTGCCAGCAGCGCAGCGGTGCGGATGTCCAGGCCGAACTCGCCGACGTAGTACTGCACCATCCACAGGCTGAGCGCCACGTAGCCGCCGAAGACAATGCTGTAGTACTGGCAGTACTTCAGCACCTTCGGGTCCTTGAGCATCTTCAGCTGATCGACGAACTTCACGTCGCTGGACACCCGGTGGCCGGGATCGCTGTGGCTGAACAGCCAGAACAGGATCAGCGCGCCCAGCATCACCCCGGCGTAGACCTGCGGCACCATGGTCCAGCCAAAGGCCACCACCAGGCTGGGAGCGATGAACTTGTTGACCGCTGCCCCCGAGTTGCCGGCGCCGAACACACCCATCGCGAAGCCCTGGCGGTTCTTCGGGAACCAGCGCGCAACATACGGCGTACCCACCGAGAACGAACCCCCGGCCAGGCCGACGAACAGGCCGATGACCAGGAAGTGCCAGTACTGCGTGGCATAGGCCATCAGGAAGATCGCCGGAACGGTGGCTGCCATCAGCGAAGCCAGCACGATGCGCCCGCCGAAGCGGTCGGTCCAGATGCCCAGCGGCACGCGGATGAGCGAGCCGGTGAGCACCGGCATCGCGGTGAGCAGACCGAACTCGGTGGCGCTCAGCCCCAGCTGCTTCTTCAACGGGATGCCGATGACGCCGAACATCATCCACACCATGAAGCACACGGTGAAGGCCAGGGTGCTGACCACCAGCACCGACAACCCCTGCGCTTGCTTGCTCATGTGACCCTTCCTTTGATTGCTCGGGCGTGCACAACCTCTTGCACGACACGGTCAATCCTAGAAAAGCCACCGGCGGCCGAACATCCGACGACAGCCGGGACGGGCCGCGGCGAATGGCCGATGTCGCCACAGCCGGGCATCCGTCGGAAGAACTACGCCGTCAGCCGATCGAACTCCACTTGTCTCATGTCAAGTCGATCACACCAAGCCCCGGTTAGTCGCGATCACCGCCAAGTGCACACGCGAGGAAACCTCCAGCTTGCGAAACAGATGCTGAACATGGATCTTGACGGTCGACTCCGCGATCGCGAACTCGCGTGCAATTTCCTTGTTGGTCACGCCCCGGCCGATCGCTGCCAGGATCTCGCGTTCGCGTGGAGACAGTTCCGCCAGCGGATCCTCCTGCGGGCGGGGTTCAGGCGCACGCGACCCCAGGCGCAGTGCGGCCACCAGCTTGGTGGTCATCTCGGGAGAGACCACCGCGTCGCCGCGCACGCTGCGGGCGATCGCCTGGGTCAAGGCATCGGCCTCCATCGTCTTGAGCAGGTAACCACTGGCCCCGGCGCCCAAGGCATCGGCCAGGTCGCGTTCGTCATCGCTGACCGTCAGGATCAACACCTTGCAGCGCGGGCAGGCCGCCAGCAGCGCCGGAACCGCCTGGACGCCGGTCACGCCCGGCAGGTGATTGTCCAGCAGGATGACGTCCGGCTGCAGCCTTTCGGCCTGGCGCTGGGCCTCACCTGCATCGGCGGCGTCGCCCACCACCTCCAGCCCCGGCTCGCCCGACAGCAGGGCCGTCAGTGCGCGCCGGAACAGGGTGTGGTCATCCACCACCAGAATGCGGATCACGGGGTCTGGAGTCATCAAGGTGCCCTTCAAACAGCAGGTTGCCGAGGCGGTGGCGAAGCACCGGCGGCCTGCGCAAGCGTCAGCGTCATTGTCGTGCCCTGGCCCGGCTCGGTGCTCAGCTCCAGCCGCGCCCCCATGCGCTGCGCCCGTTCCCGCATGATGTGCAGCCCGACGTGGGTGTCGCCATCGGGCGAGCCCGCATCACCGCCCGGGGCGTTGAACCCGAGGCCATCGTCGCGCACCTGAAAGCGCCACACCGGCTGTTTCCACACATCCAGCCGGACATGGGTCGCCTGGGCGTGTTTGCGCACGTTCGACAGCGCCTCCTGCACCACATGCAGGGCCTGCACCTGCACGTCCGACGGCAGCGGCAAGCCGTAGCCATGCACCGTGAGAGTGGCCGGCACCCCGCTCTGGCGCTCGAACTTGCTGAGTGTGACCTGCAGCGCGGCTTCGATGTCCTCGGTGTTGGTGCGGGTTCGGAAATGCACCAGCAACTCGCGCACGTCGCCGTGGCTCTCCTGCAGGCCCAGTTCGATCTCCGCCAGCACCTCGGACATGCGTGGGCGGTCATCGCGCGCCATGGCCCGCCGCATCAGCTGCGCCTGGATGTGCAGACTCGCCAGCGACTGAGCGATGGAGTCGTGCAGCTCGCGTGCGAGCAGGCCGCGCTCCTCGGCCACCGCGGCCTCCTTCTCCAGCGCCTGCAGGCGCAGCGACTCCATGGCGGTGGCCAGATGCGAACAGGCGGTCTCGAACAGAACGCGATCCGGTGCAGACAGGTCCGTCTGGGCAGCAAAGAACAGATTCAGCTCGGCGAGCAGCCGATCCTGGGCGCGAATCGGCAACGCCACCACGGTGGCCCATCCGGCAAGTTCGCAGTGCCGACGGCGTGCATCCGGCAGTGCCCGGATGGGAATCACCCGGGTGTCCGGGGCATCGGCCAGATGACCGCACAGGCATTCGTCGGCACGGATGCAATGTTCTTCGCTGGCCATGCCGGCCGGCAGTCCGTCACCGGCCAGCAAGACAAACTGCCCCTGGCGCACATCGGCCCAGCGCAACGCCGCCGCGTCGGCACGGGCCAGGTGGCGCAGTCGCGCGCAGAACCCCGCCGCCAGCTCCTGCAGGTTGCCGGTGTGCGAAAGCAGCAGGCTGATGTCGTAGAGCGCCTGCAGGCGTGTGCGCTGGTCCTCCAATTCAGCGGTCTTGTGGCTGACTCGCGCCTCCAGCCCGGCATACGAGGCCTGCAGCCGCTCGGCCATTTCGTTGAAGCCCACGGCCAGCGCACCCAACTCGTCGCTGGTGGCCGGCTCCACGCGCACGGCCAGATCTCCCCCGCGCAAAGACGCCACGGCCTGCTTCAGGTCCGCCACCGGTTCCAGCACGAAGCGGTAGCCAACCACCATCAACACCGCCGCCGCCACCAGGCCCAGCAACAGCAGGCTGATCTGCAGCAGGTGCATGACGGCGGTGTAGCGCGCAATGTGACGCTCCACCGCGGAAACCAGCTGATCGATGCGCGCCACCAGCTCCGCGGTCGCCTGGTCGATCTGCTCGGGCCGCGGCCGCAGCGGCCCCGGCTCCTGCATCTGCCGCAGGCGCTGCCAGGCCGACTGCATGCCGCTGAAGTCGCGGCGGACCTCGGCATCCCAGGGCACAAACAGGGGCCGCTCCACATCTCCCCGCTCCAGCAGCGCGATACTGCGGTCGAACCCCTGCAACATCTGCCGGCGCTCCAGGCCTTCACCGTCCCACACCGAAGTCCAGGCCAGCCGATAGGCCTGCATGCGCAGCCGGCCGGCCTCATTGACCGCCGCCGCACCCCCGTCGAGCTGCCAGGACACCCACAGGGTGAATCCGGTCAGCACCAACCCGACCAGCACGAAGGGCAGGCAGGTCAGCGCCAGTTTTGCGCCCAGCGACCAGCGCTCGTTGACAGTGCTCATCACCGCACTGTAGCGCCCGGCCGGGCACCCTCGGAGTCAGCCGCTCAGCCCCCCGCAGCGCATCTCGGTCGCGTCATCGAATCAGCCGCCTCCGCAGGCGCCACAGCAACCGCCGCCCTCACTGCGCGCAGGGCGGTCACCTGCGGCCGCCCCGGCAGCCAGTCCGGCAAACAGCACGTTGTTCTCCAGGTGGATGTGCTGCATCAGGTCCTCGTGCAGGGTCTGCAGGCCGGACATCAGCGCCTGCCAGGTGGCACAGGCTCCAGCCGGCGCCAGCAGACTTCCCCCCGTCAACTCCAGCAGTTGCCGCAGCGCATCACCGTGTTGATCGTGTTCTTGGCGCATCACTGCAATCGGCCCGGGCACGAAGGCCGGCGAGCCGTTGCGCAGCAGCGGAAACAGGATGCGCTCCTCCTTGAGCATGTGGTTTTCCAGGTCCTGCTGCATCGCCATCAGGTGGGCGGTCAGGCCGCGTGGGCAGTCGGGGCTGTCGGCGTGCACCGACTCCACCCGCTGCGCCAGGCGGATCAGCTCGGGCAGCTGCTCGCGGTGACGTTCATGAAAACGCTGCAGGATGTGGTCGATCAGCTCTGCGGCGCGGGCCTGTCGCCAATCGCGTTCGCTCCTGGCCGGCCGGCGCTGCAGCTCGACCAGTTCAGCCGCCACCGTCGCGGGATCCAGGCCCCGATCGGCGGCGGCTGCCCGCAGGGTCTGCGCTCCGCCGCAGCAGAAGTCGAGTCGATGGCGCGACAGAACCGCCGTCGCACCAGCGACGGCACAGGCCAGCTCCCCCAGGGAGCGGTCCATCAGTGTTTCGGGCATGGTGTTGTCTCCAACCAAAAATGGCGGCAATCGCCTGAAGAGGTCGGCCCGCCGGCCGACCGGGCACATCGCGTCAGCCCAAGGCGACGCACTGCTCGCAGATCGTGCCGCGAACATCACGGCGCAGGTGCGCGGCGCGCAGGGACTGAAACGCCGGGCTGTTCCACGCCTGCATGAAGGGCACACGGGTGAGATCGCCCATGCTGAAGCGCTGATCGTGGTCGAAGCAGCAGGCGCTCAATCGGCCATCGAAGGAGATGTGCCCCTCGGTGAAGATGCTCCAGCACGGCAGCGGATCGCGCAGGGCCGCTGCACGACCGCGGTTGCCCTGCACGAAGCGCCACTCTTCGTTGTCGATCAGCGCGGCCTGGTTGTACAGAGGCAGCGCGTAGACCTCGTCCAGGTACGGCCGCAGTGCGTCGATGTAGGCGTGGATGCGCTCGCCCTGCTCGCCGTCGTAGTCGATGTAGGAGCCGAACAGCCCACAACGATAGCCGCCCGCCTCGCGCAGCGCATGGGCCGCACGCACATGCGTGGCGATCTGGTCGAACAGGGGACCCTTGACCCGCGCGATCGACTCGAACTGCGCCTGATCCGCGTAGTTGAGTGAAAACTTCAGCGAGTCCAGACCAGCCGCCATGCAGGCCTCCAGCTTGTCGGGTGTCGACAGCGAGCCGTTGGTCGTCAGAAAGACGTAGTCGAAACCGACCTGCTTGGCATAGGCCACCGCCTGCGGCAGCCAGTCGCAGAGGAAGGACTCGCCGAGATAGAACAGACCCAGCTCTTCGACGCCCGCCTCACGCATCTCGGGCAGGATGCGATCGAAGAAGTCGCGGTCCATTTCGCCGACCTGGCGCAGACGCTGGTTGTGCGCACAGAAGGAGCAGCGGAAGTTGCATCGGCCCGTCAGCTCGATCTTCACCGAGCGCGGCGCCGGTGGAGCCACACTGCGCCAAGCCGGCGCAATCTCCGTGATCGCGTCAACACGCTGGGTGATCGAAGGCCTGGGCGAGGACGTCGGCGTCGACAGCAAAGTGGGTGTGGTCATGGGCAGCGTTCCGGACGGCGAACCGCATTGTTCGGACGTCCCGCTGCCAGGTTCCTTGAACTGCGACAAGAACGCCGTCAATCCGATCGCGCCGTCTGAGCATCGTCAACCCAGTTCACAAACAAGCGGATACGAGCGGTGGCACAACCGCCACTTCAGTTGATCGGCATCAACCCGTGCTCCAGGCCCTGGGCCGCCGCATGCCCGCAATGCGGCAGGCCTGCGCCACATACCCATAGGGAAAAAGCTCGAACAGCCGCTGTCGGCCCTGCCCCGGATGGCGCTGCTCCAGCAGGCGCATGGCATGGCGCGCATCGGCGATCACGCGGTGCTCCTCGTACCACTGGCGCATGAAATGCAGCACCTGCCAATGCTCGCTTCCCAGCTCGACGCCGAGCTCGCATGCGATGGCCTGCGCCACCGGCTCGCTCCAGGTGTCCGGGTCCACCAGATAACCCTCCTCGTCCCGCGCGGGCAAAACTGCCTCCGATGCTGCTGCGGGCTTGCTCATGAGCTGCTGCATGGCTTGTCTCCTCTCGGCATGAAACCCAATGCGGCATCTTCACCGAGGTGGGCGCCGTTGTCACCAGGGATGCACTCAGTGCGACGTCCCCTCGGAGCGGGTGATCTTGTTGAACACGTTGTACTTGCCCACCGGTTTGCTCATGGGCAGGCGCTTGAGCTCCTTGAAGGTGGCCGCGTCGTAGACGATCAGCGCGCCGTCCATCTCCCAGACGCTGGCCAGTGCGTAGCGGCCGTCCTGGGTGAACTCGATGTGTGCCAGCGTCTTGCCCGGCTCGCGCACGCTGGCCACCGGCTCCAGGGTGGCCTTGTCGATGATGGTGAGCGTGTCGCGGGCGGTCGGGCTCATCATCGAGTCGGTCCAGGCGTAGCGGCTCTTCTCGTGGCTGCGCATGAAGAACCCCGGCCCCGGTGTGCGGATGGTCTTCACCGGCTTCCAGCTGTCCAGCTCGATCACGTCGATGGCCCCGTCCTTGAGGTTGGGACTGGCCATCACCCGCTTGCCCTGCCAGTCGAAGGTGATGCCCGAGCCCAGGTGCGGCATGCCGGCGATCGGCAACTTGGCGATGGTGCGGCGCACGTCCAGGTTCACCACCTGTGCGTTGGCCTGGCCGTCCCCCTTGGGCCGGGTGGCGCCGAAGGCGTGGGTGTAGGCCTGGTCGAAGTAGAAGTCGTCCAGCGGCTCCTCCAGCCGCGAGCGCTTGACGCCGAACTGGCCGCGCTTGGGCACGCCCTCGCCCATCTTGTAGTCGTGCACCAGGCCGTCGTAGATCGGCTCGGCCTTCGGGTCGTAGGAGATCTCCCAGAGCTCCGGCAGGTCCTTCAGCGCCACCACGAAACTCTGCCGCGGCGTGGCGTCGTACACCGCCGACACGCGTGAGCTGGCCTTGCCGTCCGCGGTCGTCGCGGCATAGGTCTTCACCAGCTTCAGGTCGGCGTCGAACAGCGCCAGGGTGTGCGGGAAGTAGTTGGCCGCCATGAGCCACTGGCCGTCGCCGCTGACGGCCACGTTGCGCATGTTCAGGCCGGCGCGCACCTCCGCCACCACCGTCAGGTTCCAGAGGTCGTACTTGGTGATCCAGCCGTCGCGGGATCCGAAGTAGACAAAACGCCCCTCCGGGCTGAACTTCGGCCCGCCGTGCAGCGCGTAGCGACTGGGGAAGCGGTGCAGCCGCTCGAAGCGGTCGCCGTCCAGCAGCGAGACATGGTGGTCGCCGCCTTCCACCACCACGAAGAGGTTCATCGGGTCGGCCGACCAGACCGGCTTGGCCGGCAGGCCCTTCGCCCCGGCCGTCTCGACGCGCGAGGCGCGGATGTCCGCCTCGGCCCAGGTCGGCGCCGGCGACACGGGGGTGTAGATCCACTGCGCCAGCGCGGCGATTTCCTCGGCCTTCAGCGCCTGGCCGTAGCCCACCATCTGCGTGGCCGGCCGGCCCTGGGTGATGACTTTCAACGCCTCAGGCCGGCGCAGCCGCTCCAGGCTTTCCGGCAACAGCGCGGGGCCCATGCCGCCGGTGCGCTGCTCGCCATGGCAGGAGGCGCAGTGCTGGCGGTACAGCGCCGCCGCATCCTGCGCGGTCTGGGCCGACACCACAGGTGTCTGTGCGGACACCGAAGGAACCACCAGCGCGGCCCACGCCGCCAGCGCCAGGGTCAGGAACGAGGGGAATCTCAGCGACTTCATGCCCGCCAATCTAGGCGGCAGGGGCGGCGGCGGCCTTGATCCGGATTAGGTTTGGGCCCGGCTGCCAGCGCGGCGGCCGACACCGCCCCGCCCCCGTCCAGCGCTACCGCGGCACCCAGCCGCCGCAGACCGGGAACACCTGGCCGACAAAGCAGTCCGCCGCCGCACTGCAGAGGTAGGCTGCAAACAGCGCGTCCTCCCGCGCGCCCACCAGCCGGCCCAGCGGCACCTCACGGGCCAGCCGCTCCTGGAAGCGCGGATTGGCCTGCACCTGCGGCGGAAAGTAGGTGGGGTTGTCCACGAAGTTCTGCGCGATCGCATTCACCTGCACCTGGTGCGGCGCCAGCTCCACCCCCACCGCCTGCACATACGCCAGCTGCGCGCCCCGCGCCGCGCTGTAGGTGGAGGCCCGCTTCATACCCCGCAATGCCGCAGCACTGCCGATCACCAGCACCTTGCCGGCACGCCGGGCCACCATGGCCGGCACCGCCGCGCGGACCAGCCGCGGCAGCGGATCGACCAGCGCGGCAAAGGCCGCCCGCCACTCCTCGGCCTCCACCTCCAGCGCCGGCGTGGTCGGTGCGAGGAAGGCCAGGTTGGCCACTAGCACGTCGATCGCTCCCGCCTGTGCCACCCCTTCCGCCACCACCTCCGCCGCCGCATCGGGCGGCGCCAGGTCCCGCATGCTGGCGATCACCTGCGCGCCCTGCTCGGCAAACACCTCGCACAGCGCCGGACCCATGAACTCCGTGGCCTGGGTGATCAGCACCCTCCTGCCCGCCAGTGCCTGTTGCATCGCGTCTCCTGTGCTTGAAGGGAAGGGGTGAGGTGGGAATGGTGGGAGAGGTGGGAGAGGCGGGAGAGGTCGGCCGCGCTCAATCCGTGTTCTGTCCGATGCGCCACAGCACACCGGCCGGATCGCTCAGGCAGAAGTCCTTCATCCGCCAGGGCTGCTGCTCGATCGGCGTGCAACGCACCTGGTACCGCTCGATCACCCCGCTGTCCTGCACCTGCTGCCACCAGGCCTGCACGTCCGTGACCAGCAGGTGCATCATGAAGTTCTCGGCCAGCCCCGGCGCGCAGAAGTCCTGCAGCAGGAAACTCGCCGGGCCGAAGTGGAAATAGGCCACCCCACCGCCCTCCGAAGCCATCGTGAAACCCAGGTCCCGGTAGAAGGCTTTCGAGACCTCGAAGTCCCGGGACGGCACAAAGGCCTTGATTTCGGTGATGTGCAGATTGGCCATGGCGGACGCTCCTGTTGCGCGCCAGTCTGCCCGAAGCCGCACACCGCCGCCATCAGGTGGACCGAGCGCCCTGCGCAGGTGTGGGCTGCCAGGGCCACGGCTTCTTCTGCCCCAGGTGCCAGGCCACGAGCGCATTGGCATGCCCGTGGCCGAGGCCATGTACCGTCTTCAGCAGCGACACCAGCTCCATGTGCTTCAAATCGCCCGCCTGGCTGAGGACGCTCATCCAGTGGTCGATCGGCTGACCGTACTTCTTCTCGATGGAGGGAAAGTACGAGGCCGGGCCGGTGACTTGGCTTTCAGCTGTCATGACGTTCCTGGGTTCGAGGGACGGTTGTCGGCGGGAGGGTCGGGCCCTGGCGGCGGCCTTGGCCACATTGGATCGGACTCGCGCCTGCACCACCGCAGCGATCAGCGCGTGCGGCATCGGCTGCGCATACGGAAACTGCAGGTTGCTCTTGGGCCCGGCGTATGCAGCAACCTGAGCCAGGAGCACCGCATCCTCCACCGGCGGGAACAGGCCCAGGTGCTTCTTGAAGGCACCGTAGTAGACAACGGCGCCTTGCTGGAAGAGCGCGGGCATGCGGTAGCTGATGCGCTCCTCGGCCAGCGGCGCCGCCAGCCGGACCGTCGCGCGGACCTCGCGCAGCACGGCCTGGATGCCGGGTGGAAAACCCTCGATGTACTCATCGACCGTGGCAGGAACGGCGGTCATGCGATCTCCGGATGTGTAGGCGGGTCGTTTGAGGCGGGTTGATTCTCGACGAGCGAGAGGGGTGGACTTCGACCCTTCACCCTCCCCCCTCACCCCTTCACCCCGCAAACATCACCCTCAACCGCTGCGGCCGCGGCTGCGCCACCTGGTCCAGCGGGAGTTCGTGGGTCTGCTTGACCTTGGACAGTGCGATGTGGGTCTTGACCTGGGCGACGCCGGGCAGGGTGAGCAGGCGCTTCATCATCAGGTCGGAAAAGGTGGCCAGGTCGGGGGCGACGATGCGCAGCAGGTAGTCGGCCTCGCCGCTGATGGCGAAGCATTCCAGCACCTCGGGCAGCGCGGCGATCTGGCGTTCGAACTCGGCCGGGCGGGTCTGGTCGTGGCGCTCCAGCAGCACGTGGGCAAAGGCGGTGACGCCCAGGCCCAGCGCGGCGGCATCCAACAGGGCGGTGTAGCCGGTGATGACCTGGGCCGCCTCCAGCCGCTGGATGCGCCGGCTGATCTGGGAGGCGGACAGCGCGGCCTGCTCGCCCAGCGCGGCGTTGGTGGCCTGGCCGTCGCGCTGCAGGGCAGCCAGCAGGGCGAGGTCGTAGCGGTCGATGGTCAGTTCGTTCATGGAGTGGCCCCCGGGCGCACGGAACGTGCATCAGGGGCGCATCCTAAGCCGCCAAACGAACACCGTTTGCGCACGATTCGCACGACAGTGAGGGCTGCTTCGCCATCCACCGCCCCCTCTTCTGCACCGCCCGCCATGAACCTCACCGAATCCCTGCTGCACGCACTGAAGGCCCACGGGGCCCGCCAGATCTTCGGCATCCCGGGCGACTTTGCGCTGCCCTATTTCAAGGTCATCGAGGCCTCGGGCATCCTGCCGCTGTACACGCTGTCGCACGAGCCGGGTGTGGGTTTTGCGGCGGATGCGGCCGCACGCATCGGCGACAACAGCGGCGATGGCAGCGACGGCAGCGGCGGCCGGGCCCTGGGTGTGGCGGCGGTGACCTACGGCGCCGGGGCGCTGAACATGATCAACTCCATCGCAGCGGCCTATGCCGAGAAGTCCCCGCTGGTGGTGATTTCCGGCGGGCCGGGCGAGGGCGAATCCAACTCCGGCCTGCTGCTGCACCACCAGGCCAAGCGGCTGGATTCGCAGTTCCGCCTGTTCGAGGAGATCACCTGCGACCGCGCCCGGCTGGACGACCTGGAGCGTGCGCCGGCGGACATCGCCCGGGTGCTGGGCAACTGCCTGAAGCATTCGCGCCCCGTCTACCTGGAGATCCCGCGCGACAAGGCGGCCTCACCCTGCGCAGCGGTGCCGGCCATCGAGCCGCCCGCGGTGGACCCGGATGCGCTGGCCGCCTGCGCCGACGAGGTGCTGCAGCGCCTGCAGCAGGCCCAGCGCCCGGTGCTGATGGTGGACGTGGAGGTGCGCCGCTACGGCCTGGAGGCCCAGGTGGCCGAGCTGGCGCGGCGCCTGGCGCTGCCCGTGGCCACCTGCTTCATGGGCCGCGGCCTGCTGGCCGATGCGGATGCGCCGCTGGTGGGCACCTACATGGGTGTGGCCGGGCTGCCGGAGGTGACGCAGTTGGTGGAGGACTCGGACGGCCTGTTCCTGCTCGGCGTGATCCTGTCGGACACCAACTTCGCGGTGTCGGAGAAGAAGATCGACCTGCGCCGCAGCATCGTCGCCTGCGATGGCGAAGTGCGGCTGGGCTGGCACGTGTACCCCGACATTCCGCTGGCGGCGCTGGTGGAGGCGCTGCTGGCGCGCACCGCACCGCGCGAGCTGGCCTTCGAAGTGCCGCGCAGCGCCTACCCGCGGGGGCTGGTGGCCGACGATGCGGCGATCGCGCCGCAGGACATCGCCACCGCGGTCAACGACCTGATGGACCGGCACGGCCGCCTGCCGATCGCCAGCGACATGGGCGACTGCCTGTTCACCGCGATGGACATCGAGCACACCGCACTGGTGGCGCCGGGTTACTACGCCACGATGGGCTTCGGCGTGCCCGCCGGCCTGGGCCTGCAGGCGGCGACCGGCCAGCGCCCGCTGGTGCTGGTGGGCGACGGCGCCTTCCAGATGACCGGCTGGGAGCTGGGCAACTGCCGCCGCTACGGCTGGGACCCGATCGTCATCCTCTTCAACAACGCCAGCTGGGAGATGCTGCGCACCTTCCAGCCCGAGTCGCATTTCAACGATCTGGACGACTGGGGCTTTGCCGCCATGGCCGCCGGCCTGGGTGGTGACGGCGTGCGGGTGCACACCCGCGCCGAGCTGCAGGCCGCGCTGGAACGCGCCATCGCCACGCGCGGGCGCTTCCAGCTCATCGAGGTGATGATCCCGCGCGGCGTGCTGTCGCAGACGCTGCAGCGCTTTGTGGCGGGGGTGAAGCGGCTGAACTCGGGGAAGTGAGGCGGGGACGTGGCGGGAAAGTGAGGCCGACGGTGCGGGGCACGGTCACAGCGCCCAGGCCGGCAGCGCCCACACGGGAATCGCTGCGCCTGTGAGCGGCAGCGCGTCGGGCACCATGCAGACCACGGCCCCGTCACCCAGCGGCGCGCCGGTGCCGGCCAGCGTGCGCATGCCGGCCAGTGCGGAGGCGCCCGGCGAGGCGGACTTCTTGCACTCCACCGGGTGCAGCCGACCATCGGCCTCGATCAGCAGATCGATCTCGCGCTGATCCTTGTCGCGGTAGTAGTACAGCGACGTCTGGCGTCCGGCATGCTGGTGGCTCTTGAGGATCTGGGTGAGCACCCAGGTCTCGAAGATGGCACCGGACATCGCACCGGCTTCCAGCGTCTGGGGGGACGTCCATTGCGTCAGCCAGGCGGCCAGACCGGTGTCGAGCAGGTAGAGCTTGGGGGTCTTGGTGAGTCGCTTGGTGAGGTTGCTGCTCCAGGGGGGCAGCAGCCAGGCGATGCCGGAGGCCTCCAGCACCGACAGCCAGTGTTTGGCGGTGTTGGGCGCCACGTCGGCATCGCGGGCCAGCTCGGCCATGTTCAGCAGCTGGGCGGTGCGCGCCGCGGCGGCGCGCAGAAAGCGCAGAAAGGCCGTCTGGTCGCCGACCCGGGCAAGGTCGCGCACGTCGCGCTGCAGGTAGGTCTGCAGGTAGGAGGCATAGAACAGGTCGCGGTCCATCGCCGGGTTGGCCACCAGCGCTGGGTAGCTGCCACGCCAGATCTGCGCATACAGGCCCACCAGATCGCAGCGCCTTGCGCTGGCCTGCCGGGCCCGCACGGCATCGCGCAGCGGCAGGAAAGGGCCCGCGTCCGGCAACGCCTGGGCCTCGCGGCTGGACAGGCCCAGCAGCGGCAACACGGCCACCCGACCGGCCAGGGATTCGGAGACGCCCTGCATCAGGTGAAAGGGCTGTGACCCGGTCAGCCAGTAACTCCCGCGTGAGCCGCCCCGGGGGCCGCGCTGGTCCACCGCCATCTTGATGTGGGGCAGCAGCTCGGGTGCGTACTGGATCTCATCGATCAGCACCGGTGGCGTCCAGGTCTGGATGAACAGTGCCGGGTCCTCCCGCGCCAGCCGCAGCTGGAGCGGATCGTCCAGGGTGACGTAACGCCGCTCAGGCTCGGCCACGGCCCGCAGCAAGGTGGTCTTGCCCACCTGTCGCGCACCGGTGACCAGCAGCACCGGAAAGGTGGCGCTGGCCGCGAGGATCGACGGCCCGAGGAATCGGCGGAGGTCGGATGGCAGGGTCAATTTCCGTCCAAAATGCAATGTAAATGCATTTTGGACGGAACTCAGGTTGAAGGCAATGCGCTGTCCACAGACCTGAGTCGGGGGCCAATCCAGGAGCGCTTGAGGTGGGCCCTACACGCCAGCCTCCGCCACCGTCCAATCCTCCCACCGCAATCCGGGCGCCCTGGCAAAGGCCTGGTCGTTGCTTACCAGGGTGCAATCGAGCGCCAGCGCGTGGGCCGCGATGAGGGTGTCCAGGTTGCCCAGGGGTGTGCCGCGGCGCCCCAGCTCGGCTCGCAGATCGCCGTAACGCGCCGCGACCGCCGAATCCCAGGGCAGCACGTCCACGCGCAGCAGGAAGCCGGTGACAGCGGCACGCAGGGCGGTGGCATCCGGCTTGCGAGCCAAGCCGTAGAGGAGCTCGCCCTCGGTGACGGCCGAGACGCAGAGCTGCGCCATCGGCACCTCGCGCAACCGCGCCTGGAGGGCGGGCGTGGCGCCGCGGATGATGTGGCTGGCGATGTTCGTATCGAGCATCCAGCGCCCGGCGGCATCGCCCGGCATCAGAACAGCACCCGCTCCTGGGCGGGTTCGTCATGCCGATCGGTGAGGAAGTCCTGCGCAATGTCGCTGGCCGCCTGCGCCGCAAAGTAGTCCTCCCAGCCGGCCGGCCGGCGCGACAGGATCACATCCCCGGTGGCCGGATCGCGGCGGACGAACACCTCAGCGGTGTCGAAGCGGAACTCGGCTGGCAGGCGCACGGCCTGGCTGCGGCCGGTCATGAAGACTTTGGCGATCTGACCCATGGGTGGCTCCTGCGAAGGTATCTATCTTGATATGTATCGCATTCGCGAGCCGCACACAAGCCCGCGCCTGTCCGGTGCGCCGGCGCTTCGTGCCGACGTCGGCAAGGCTTCCCGGCCTATTCGGCCCCCGCCTTCGGCCGCCGGGTGCGGCGGCGGGCCGGGGACTGGGTCTTGTCGAGCTTGTAGGCGAACTGGGCCCGGCTGAGACCGAGCTGGCGGGCTGCGGCGGTGACGTTGCCGTCGCATTCGGCCAGCACCTCGCGCAGCAGCCGGCCTTCGATGTCGTGCAGGGTGGCCTGCGGTGCGGCGTCGCGCAGCCGCAGGGGCGGTTGGCCGGCGGACCGGGGCGCCGCCAGGACACCCTGGGCACCGATGGCCAGCAGCGTTTCGTCCGACAGCTGTTCGCGGCGGAACAGGTGCGGCACATCGATGGCGCTGCCGTCCTCGGCCGAGATGACGCCGCGCTCGACCAGGTTCTGCAGTTCCCGGATGTTGCCCGGGAAGGCGTAGCTCAGCAGGGCGCGCACCGCGCGGGGGGTGAAGCCACGGGTGGCACGGCCGTGCCGCAGCGACTCGCGCTGCAGAAAGTGGTTCATCAGCAGCGGCACGTCGTCGCGCCGCTCGCGCAGCGGCGGCAAGTGCACCGGGTAGACGTTGAGCCGGTAGAACAGGTCCTCACGGAACCGGCCCGCCTTCACCTCGGCCTGCAGGTCGACGTTGGTGGCCGCCACCAGGCGCACGTCCACATGCAGCGTCTGGCTGCCGCCCACCCGCTCGATCTCACCCTCCTGCAGGGCGCGCAGCAGCTTGCCCTGGGCCACCAGGCTGAGGCTGCCGATTTCGTCGAGGAAGAGGGTGCCGCCGTCGGCGCGTTCGAAACGGCCCGCGCGGGAGCGGCTGGCGCCGGTGAAGGCACCGCGGTCGACGCCGAAGAGCTCGGACTCGATCAGCGTCTCGGGAATGGCCGCACAGTTCACGGCCACGAAGGGCTGCTCGGCGCGCCGGCTGATGCGGTGCAGCCGGCGCGCAAAGGCCTCCTTGCCGACGCCGGATTCGCCGGTGAAGAGCACGGTGGCCTGGGTCGGGGCAACGCGGTCGAGCTGGTGACAGGCGGAATTGAAGGCCGAGGAGGCGCCCACCAGCTCATGTCGGTCATCGCTCGGACGGCGCCTGGGTGCAGGGCGGGCGGCGGGTGTGGCGGCAAGCGGCTCGGCGGCTTCGCTGCGCAGCTCGCGGTAATCGCGCGCCTGCAGGTAGCGCAGGTCCTCGCTCACGTCGCCCCAGGCCGCCGCATGCCGGCCGACGACGCGGCAGGCGCTGGCGCCCATCGAGCGGCACTCCACCTCGCGGAACACCACCAGCTGGCCGAACAGGGTGGTGACGTAGCCCGAGGCATAACCGACCTGCGACCAGCAGGCCGGCTCGGTGCCGATGCCGTAGGCGGCGATGTGCTCATCGTCCTCGCTGGCGTGCTCCCAGAGGAACTCACCCTCGTAGCGGCCCTGGTCGATGTCGAACTCGAAGGCCAGCGGGGTCACCTTGACCACCCCCTCCAGCGCATGCAGCCGGGTGCCGGCCATGAACACCGAGGCGGCATCGGCATCGGGCCAGCGGGCGCGCACCAGCTCGGCATCGCGCGCACCGGCCACGTAGCCGGCCCGGGTCAGCAGGCCGCGTGCGCGGTGCAGGCCGAGCGTGTCGATCAGCTCGCGGCGCAGGTGGCCCAGCGCCGAGCTGTGCATCAGCACCATGCGCTGGTCGTTCAACCAGATGCGACCGTCACCAGGGGAGAAGAACAGCGATTCGGTCAGGTCGGCCAGTGTGGGCGCGCGACCCTCGCTGAAGTCGAAATGCGCGCTGTCACCGCGCCGCTGCGCGCCGTCGACCTGGCGTTGCACTTCGGCCAGGGAGATGCGGGAAGGCTTCCCCATGTGTTTCTCAATTAGAAAGTTTGCACGCCAAGATCGCCCAAGTTTCTTCTCAATTAAGCATCCCTCGATCCAGGGACAAACCCTCGAATGGGCCTGGGGCCGCAACCCCGGGAAAGTCCCGAGGCCACCCAGCGTTCTCCCTCTGGAGCGCAGCGCCTGGCGACTGCGCAGCAAGGCGCTGCGGCCCGGTGGTGGCATGGGCGTTGCGCTGAAAAGACCCACCCCTCACCGAGTCCTCAACAAGTCCTCACCATGAACACTGCCTCTTTCCTCACCGACGTTCCCTGGCACGGCAGCCTCTTCTGCAACGGGCGCTGGCAGAGTGCCCAGGGCGGCAACCGCGACGTGATCGAGCCGGCCACCGGCAACAAGCTGGGTCAATGCGGCATCGCCAGTGCCGACGACATGCGCACGGCCATCGGCGCCGCCCAGGTGGCCCAACGCGCCTGGGCCGCCACGCCACCGCGGGAACGTGCCGCCGTGCTGCTGCGGGCGGCCGAACAGCTGCAGCAGCACTTCGACGAACTGGCGCTGGCCATCGCCCGGGAAACCGGCGGCATCGTCCCTAAGGGGCAGCACGAGGTCAAGGAGGCGGTGCTGCTGTGCCAGATCGCCGCGGGCCTGCCGCTGCGGGCGCAGGGTGAGGTGCTGCCCTCGACGGCGGGCCGGCTGTCGCTGGCCAAGCGGGTGCCGCACGGCGTGGTGGGGGTGATCTCGCCGTTCAACTTCCCGCTCATCCTGGGCATCCGCTCGGTGGCGCCGGCCCTGGCGCTGGGCAACGCGGTGGTGCTCAAGCCCGATCCGCGCACGCCGGTCTCCGGCGGCGTGATCATGGCCGAAGCCTTCCGCCGCGCCGGCCTGCCCGACGGGCTGCTGCAGGTGCTGCCCGGCGATGCCGAAGCCGGTGAGGTGCTGGTCAGTGATGCGCGGGTGCCGATGATCGCCTTCACCGGCTCGCCCACGGTGGGCCGGCGCATCGGCGAGCTGGCCGGCCGGCACCTGAAGAAGGTGTCGCTGGAGCTGGGCGGTGCCAACAACCTGGTGGTGCTCGACGATGCCGATCTGGACACCGCGGCCAGCGCGGTGGCCTTTGGCGCCTGGTTCCACCAGGGCCAGATCTGCATGGCCAGCAACCGCGTGCTGGTGCACGAATCGGTGGCCGAGGGCCTCAAGCAACGCCTGGTGCTCAAGGCGCAGCACCTGCCGGTGGGCGACGGCGCCAGCGGCCAGGTGGCGCTGGGCCCGATGATCGACGCCCGGCAGCTCGGCCGCTTCGACGCGATGGTCCAGGAGAGCATCCAGGCCGGCGCCAAGCTGGAGGCCGGCGGCAGCCACGAAGGGCTGTGCTACCAGCCGACGGTGCTCTCGGGCGTGAAGCCCGGCATGCGCACCTTTGACGACGAGCCCTTCGGCCCCCTGGTCAACCTGGTCACCTTCAGCAGCGACGAGGAGGCCGTGGCGCTGGCCAACCACAGCCAGGGCGGCCTGGCGGCTGCGGTGATCGGCCGCGACGTGGCCCGCGCATTGGCCATCGGCGAGCAGCTCAACGCCGGCATGGTCCACATCAACGACCAGACCGTCAACGACGAGTGCACCAACCCCTTCGGCGGTCCGGGCCTGGGCGGCAACGGCAGTGCCGTGGGTGGGCCGGCCGACATCGACGAGTACACGCGCTGGCAGTGGGTCACGGTCCGTTCGGTGCTGCCGGCCTTCCCCTTCTGACGGAAAAAGGCAGCAGACATGAACGTTCAAGGCAAGACCATCGTCATCACCGGATCCAGTTCCGGCATCGGTGCCGAAACGGCCCGCTACCTGCGCCTGGCCGGAGCCCGGGTCATCGGCGTGGATCGCCACGATCCGATGATCACGCTGGACGGTTTCGTCCAGGCGGATCTGTCGACGCAGGAGGGCGTCGACGCGGCGGTTGACCGGCTGCCCGGCCGCATCGACGCGCTGTGCAACATCGCCGGCGTGCCGGGCACCGCGCCGTCCGATCTGGTCGGTCGCGTCAACTACCTGGGTCTGCGCCACCTGACCCAGCGTCTGCTGTCGCGCATGGGCGAGGGTGGCGCGGTGGTGAACATCGCCTCCATCCTCGGTGCGGAGTGGCCTGCGCGGCTCGACCTGCATCGCGTCCTGGCCGAAACCCCCACCTGGGAGGCCGGACAGGCCTGGCTGGTGCAGCACCCGGTGCCCCAGGCCACCTGCTACCAGTACTTCAAGGAGGCCCTGATCGTCTGGACCCTGACCCAGTCGCAGAAGACCTTCCTGTCCCAGGGCGTGCGCATGAACTGCGTCGCCCCCGGCCCGGTGTTCACGCCCATCCTGGGCGACTTCGTGCAGATGCTGGGCCAGGAGAGGGTCGAGAAGGACGCCCACCGCATGAAGCGCCCGGCGCTGGCCGACGAGATTGCGCCGGTGGTGGCCTTCCTCTGCGCGGACGAATCGCGCTGGGTGAGCGGCATCAACCTGCCGGTGGACGGCGGTCTGGCGTCCACCTACGTCTGAGAGCGCCTTTGCGCAAACGGCAACAGAACACCCCACGCAACCTGGAGACCTGCATGTTTCAACGCATCCACCACCTGGGCGCCGCCGCCCTGCTGCTTGCCTTCGCGAGCACGGCCAACGCCGAACTGAAGATCGGTGTGAGCCTTTCGCTCACCGGACCTCTCTCATCGCTGGGCCTGCCCCAGAAGGCATCCCTGGCACTCTGGCCCGAGCGCATCGCCGGAGAGTCGGTGAAGCTGATCGTCCTCGACGACGCATCGGACACCACGGGTGCGGTCAAGAACGCCCGCCGGTTCGTCAGCCAAGAAAGGGTGGACGTCATCCTCGGCTCGTCGGGTGTCCCGGGCGTGTTCGCCATCGCCCCGGTCGCCCTCGAGGCCAGGACGGTGCAGCTGGCCCTCGCCCCCGCACCACGTCCGGGTGGCGCCAACGACTGGACCTTCCCGCTGGCACAGCCGGTGCCGCTGATGTCCGACGCGGTGGCCGCGCGCATGGTCTCAGACAAGGTTCGCAAGGTGGCCTTCCTCGGTTGGAGTGAAGGCTATGGGGAAATGTGGCTGCAAGCCTTCACGGCCTCGGCCAGGAAGGCCGGCCTGGAGATCGTGGCGACGGAACGCTTCGCCCCTGTGGACACCTCCATCACCGCGCAGGCCCTCAAGGTGATCGCGGCCAAACCCGACGCTGTGCTCGTGGTGGCCGCCGGCTCGGCCGCTGCGATGCCGCAGATCAACCTGAAGGAGCGCGGCTGGAACGGCCCGATTTATCACACCCACGGCTCGGGATCACCCGACCTGGTGCGGGTCGGCGGCAAGGCCATGGAAGGCGCCATCCTGCCGGCCGGGCCCGTGCTGGTGGCCGAACAGCTCGGCGCAGCCAGCCCGATCCGTCCGGTGGCCATGGAGTATGTGACGCGCATGGAGAAGCTCCAGGGGCCGAATGCGCGCACGCAATTCGGTGCCCACGCCTTCGATGCGCTCAAGGTCCTCGAGCGCATCGTTCCGGTGGCCCTGAAGCGCGCCAAGCCCGGCAGTGGCGAGTTCCGGCAGGCCCTGAGAGACGCGTTGGAGAGCGAGAAGGAAATTGCCGTCTCGCACGGGGTGCTGAACTACACACTCAACGACCACCTCGGATTCGACCGGCGCGGCTTCGTGATGCTGCGCATCGACAAGGGCAGCTTCCAGGTGAGCGACGGCGACGCCAGGCCCTGAGTCAGGCCGGTCCAGCGCTAAGCCAGCCACACCCCCTCCACCCGCCCCAGCGCCTGCGACAGCTTCCCCACCCCGAACGGCGAAACTCCCAGCACCACCGCTTCCCAGGGCGCACCGACGGCCAGCCGTGGGTGCACCATGCCGAAGTGCCGACGCGCGGCGCTGGTGGCGGCACGCAGCACCGCCTCGGCGCCCAGGCCGGCTTCCTGGAAGCGGTCGGCCTCCTCGGCCAGCGCCTGGCCGTGCACCACGCCCATGCTGCCGGCGTCGGTGCCCAGCAGCAGGGTCACACCCAGCTCGTCGGCCAGGCGCAGGTGCTCTGCGTGGCTGTCCAGGATGCGGCGCAGGTTGCCCACCGTGTTCGCACTCCAGCCCACCGCGTCGGGCTGGGCCCACTGAAAGTGCACGGGGCAGAAGGTGGGCGTCCAGGCCAGGCCGCGGTCGCGCATCTTCAGCAGGTGCTCGCGCGTCATGAAGAAGCCGTGTTCGATGGCATCCACGCCCGCCTCCACCGCCACGTCCAGCCCCTTGACGCCGCTGCAGTGGGCGAAGACCTTGCGGGCGCAGGCATGTGCGGTCTCGACCACCAGCTGCGCGGCGGGGATGTCGAACTGCGGCTCGTCGGTGACCGCACCGGCATCGAAATCGATGATGCCGGTGAGGATGAGCTTGATCTCGTCGTTGGCCTCGGCCAGCTTCGTCACCGAAGTGCGGATGCTGGCGGCGTCGTCCACATCGGTGGCCATGAAGGCGCCGTAGCGCTTGGCGCGTTTGACGCCCAGGCCGCCGGAGCGCACCCGTGAAAGTCCGGCGGTCGGGTCCCGGGCTTCTTCGCGCACGCGGTTGTTGATGCCGTGGCGGTCACCGGCATCGCGCACCAGCGTCACGCCCGCGGCCAGGTTCTGGCGCGCGCTGCGACGGGCGGCTTCGGTGAGCTGCTCGACGTTCTGTTTCAGGTGCGCGGAGCGGGTGGCACTGTCGGTGGGGCCGCCGTCGAGGAAGAGGTGCACATGCGCATCCACCAGCCCCGGCATCAGGAAGGCCACACGCTGCAGCGGCCAGCCCTGCGCTGCGAGCGTCTCGCCATGGTCCCCTTCGGCCAGGCCGACGAGGCGGCCATCGACCACCTTGAACGTGGTCGGGCCACCGGCATGGCGGCGCTCGCCGTCGAACCACTCGGCAGCGACGAGGGCGAAGCGGTTCGTGGGTGTCGTGTTCATGCCTTGTAGAACTTGCGGACCGCCCGCAGCGCATTCGTGCCGGTCTGTTCGAGGAAGTTCAGATACGCCTTCAGCACATAGTGGTCCTCCGGCAGCGGCTCGTAGCCGCGCCAGGGCGTACCGAGCACGGTGTCGAAGCCGTGCGGCACGGTCAGCGTCAGGAAGGCGTTCTCCAGGCTGTGCTTCAGGTCCGAGCCGTCCGCGGCCTTGGGCGGCAGCTGCTGGCCGATGTTGGACAGGCCGCCCATCATGTGCACGCCTTTGAGCTCCGGGTCGGCACCGATGAGCTGGATCGCATCGACGGTGCTGCGGTTGAGCCGCTCGGTGTCCGCGATGATGGCGCTGACCGACATGTCGATGAAGATGTCGTCGGCGGGCATGCCGTAGTCCTTCATCAGCCGCAGCGCGCCGCGCCGGGCGGTGCCGTAGATCTCCTCGGCGGTCTTGTTGCCCTTGGCGACGGGTTTCCCATCCACCTCTTCCACCCGCTCGCTGGCCATCAGGATGACCTTGAAGCGGTACTCGCCGTAGAGCTCCATCAGGTCCCAGCGGTGCTCGGTGATCGAATTGACGATGGGCAGCGCACCGTTCGCCTTGGCCGGGTCGTAGGCGGCCAGGCAGACGGCCTGCACCTTCTTGCTCGGGAAGTCGAAGGAGATCGGCACCGTGGTGACCTCCTGGATGGCGCGGATCACGGTGGCCATCCAGTCCGGGTCGGTCAGCGCCTGCGCCCCGATGTTGACGTTGAGCCAGCTCGCGCCCGCCTCGGCCTGCTTGACGGCCAGGGCCTGGATGCCGGCGATGTCCTGGTGGTCGAACAGCGCCTTGGTGCTCTTGAAGCCGGGGTTGATGCGCTCGCCGATGATGCGGATGGGGAAACCCTGCGGGGTGGTCGTAGTGGGGGTGCTGGTCATGATCCGAAGCCGATGTGCTGGAGGAAGGTTTTCTGGAAGTCGCTGCGGGTGCTGAGCTCCACATAGCGGGCCTGGCGGGCGATCTGGGCGGCGCGTGCGCGGCGCTCGCGGCTGCTGAGCATCTGCTGCACGCCCAGCCCGGCGGCGTTGCCGACCTGCTGGAAGCGCGAAGTGCCATCGGGCGCAGGCGGCAGCGGCGGCAGCAGGCCGATGGCGCGGGCGCTCTCGACGCGGAGGTAGGCGCCGAAGGCCCCGGCGATGACGAAGCGATCGATCTGCATCTCGTCCAGCCCCGCCTCGGCGCAAAGCAGCCGGACGCCGGTGCGGATGGCGGACTTGGCCAGTTGCACCGCGCGCACGTCGGGCTGGCTGAAGCGCACGGCGGGGATCAGGCGATGGCGCCCCCTGGTTTCCTCGGTCTCCTCGGCCAGGGTGATGGCGCGCGCGCCGTCCACCTCGGCGATGCAAGGATGGCGGCCGGCGACGATGCGCCCACGCGCGTCGATCCAGCTGGCGCCGACGAAGGCGGCCAGCGCGTCCAGCACGCCGGAGCCGCACAGGCCCACCGGCACGACAGCGCCGATGACCTGCAGGCGCAGTTCGTCATCGATGACCTCGACCCGCTCGATCGCACCCTCGGCCGCGCGCATGCCGCTGCCGATGTGGCCGCCCTCCAGCGCCGGGCCGGAGGGGCAGGAGGCGCTGAGGATGCGGCCGTCGTGGACGAGGCTGATCTCGGTGTTGGTCCCCACATCCATGATCAGTGACACACCGGGAGCCTGCCAGATCGCCTCGGTGGCCAGCAGCGCGGTGACGTGGTCGCCGCCGACGAAGCCGCCGATCGACGGCGCCAGGTGCAGCGCAGCACCCGGCCCCAGCGCCAGGCCGAGGCGGTCGGCTGCCACGTCCACCGGCTCCAGCGCGGCGGCGACGAAGGGCGCGCGGCCCAGCTGCGCCACCGGCCAGCCGGCCAGCAGGTGCTGCATCGCGGTGTTGCCGCAGACCACGGCGTCGGCGATGTCCGTGACCTGCGCGCCCACCGCGCGGGCCAGGTCGTGCGCCAGCGACTGGATCGCACCCACCGCGGCGCGGCGCAGCGCCTCGGCGCTGTCGGGCTCCTTGATGGCGTGGTTGATGCGGCTGATCAGGTCCGCGCCCCAGGCCACCTGCGGGTTCTCCAGCCCCAGGCTGGCCAGGCGCCGGCCGCTGGGCAGATCGACCAGGAAGGCCGCCGCGTTGGTGGTGCCCAGGTCCACCGCCAGGCCGAGCAGCGGCGCGCCGGGGCGGGCCACGCTGGCGACGGTGAGCGGGCCGCCGGGCTCGGCCTGCCGCAACCGGGCCTGCACCTGCCAGCCGTGCGGAACGGGTTGACGCAGCAGGCCGGGCAGCGCGGCCGCGGCGGCCCAGTCGATGTTGGCAGGCTCCATCGGCTCAGGTTGCGCAGCCAGCACGCGGCGCAGCCGATCCGCGTCGCTGGCCAGGTCCTGCAGCGTGGCGCTCGGCAGCGTCAGCTCGACGGCGGTGAGCGACGGCTCCAGCGGCAGCGGCGCTTCCTCGCCCTCATGACCCCCATGCGTGCGCACGTCGGCACGGACGATCGGCGCCAGCGAGCGCGGCGCCACCTCCAGCGTCAGGTCCGAGCGCGGCTGGATGCAGCAGGCGCGCAGCCACTTGCGGTGTGCGCTTTCTCCCTCGCGGTGCACCCGGCCCTCGGTGACGCGCACGATGCAGGAGCCGCAGCTGCCGCGCCCGCCGCAGGCGCCGACGATGCGCAGCCCGGCGCGGCGCGCGGCGGCGAAGAGGGTTTCGTCCTCCCGGCACTCGATCTGCCGGTCCAGTGCCGGCACGTCGATGCGGTGCGGGCGGTGGGAGGAAGGCGCGACACCGCTCATGCCGCGCCCTGCGCCTCGATCGGAATGGAACCCGCGGTGCGGAAGGCCGGATCCTTCACCAACGCACAGCGTTCGCGCGAACGGCAGCTGTCGCAGCGCGACCAGGCCTGCGGCGGCAGGTCCAGACCCACGCCCTGGACGATGGAGGTGGACTTGGTCGGGTTCATCATCAGCGTGGAGGTCAGCCGCACGCCGATGGCCTCGGCGCCGGCCAGGTCCAGCACCACCTGCTGGGATTTCAGCGCCAGGCCGGGGTCGCCGGCACGCAGCTCGCCGGCCACGCACAGGCCCTGCTTGCGCATGGCGGCCAGCAGGCGGTCCTGCACGCGGCGCGACAGGGCGAAGAGCAGCTCGTTGGCCACGCTGTCCAGCGCGACGGCCAGCGAGGCGCGGCGCTCGGCAAACAGCGCGCCGATGCGCTGCTCGATCGCATCACCCACCGTGGCCACCGCGCAGGCCGCGCCGGTGAGCTGGCCCGTCTCCGGCACCAGCCAGGGCGCCTCCAGCCGCCCACCTTCCAGCTCCAGCCAGCCGGTGGCGCCCGGCTCGCCGCGCAGCGCCGCGATGCGCCAGCAGGCCCGCGCATCGAGCAGGCCTTCGTCGCGCACCATCTGCAGCGCCTGCCGGCGCAGCGCGACGAACTTCTCGCGCCGCGCCACCATCGCCGGCACGCGGCCCTGCTCGACGTCCTTCAGGACATCGACGTTGCGCAGGAGGTGGACGTCGGTGGAGGCAGGGGCCGTCATCGCTCAGCCTGCGTACTTGCGTGCCGCATCGAACATCGCCCGCACATTGGGCGTGGGCGTCTCGTCCGGGATGCCGAAGGCGCCGTCCAGGATCAGCTTGCCGCCCTTGCGCCAGACCTCATCGACCAGGCGCTTCACCGCGGCATCCACCTCGTGTGGCTGGCCGGTGGTGAGCAGCGAGGGTGAGAGGTTGCCGCGCAGCGCGACACGGTCGCCCAGCACCTCGAAGGCTTTCACCATGTCGGTGCGCTCGAACCAGTAGATGCACTTGCCCGGCGGGATGTCCTTGATGATCTCCAGGCGTTTGGTGCAGTCGGCCTCCCACAGCGGCATCGGGATCAGGTCGGCCTCGATCAGCGTCAACATCAGTCGGCGGAAGGAGGGCCACCAGAACTCCTCGAACTGCTTCGGGCTCATGAAGGCGTCGGGCGCCCAGTGGATCGGGATGAAGACGATCGGGTGGTTCGCCGCACGGGCGTTGGCGATCGTCATGCGGGCGATGAACACCGCCGCCTTGTCCAGCACCTGCTTGAGCTTCTCCTTGTGCCGGAACAGGTCCTTCATCATCCCGGTGGCGCCGCGGAAGTAGTCGGCAATGAAGTCGTAGGGCGCGATCGAGTTGCCGCCGTTGATCAGCGGAAAACCCGCGGCGTTGATCTGGTTGACCCAGTCGATGTGGTTGGCGAAGAAGCGGTTGGTCTCCTCCGCCGCGGCGACGATCTTCTCGAACGAGGCGCGCACCTCCGGCAGCGCAAAGGGCCGGATGCCGTTGACCAGGCGAAAGTAGTGCAGGCCGGGGAAGTCCGGCAGCTTGTCGAAACCCTCGAACGCACCCGCCACCCGCGGCAGGTAGGTGTGCAGGTAGAAGCCGGTGGGGTCGAAGAGGAAGTCGTCGTACTCCTCGGCCTTCATGTACTCCCGGTCCAGGTACTGGAAGGGCTGCATCGGCCCCACGCCGTGGCCCGGCCACTGCAGCTGCTTGAACTCCAGCAGCTCCAGCGAGCGGCCCATGTTGGTGCCCATCAGCATCGGGTAGACGCCATCGGGTTCGAACTCGGCGACCACGTCGAAGCAGACCTTCTTGGCTTTCTCGTAGTCGTACATCAGCTCCTGGTAGGTGATGCCGCCATGCGTGGCCGGCCAGAAGAAGCTCTGCATCGCCACCGGCATGCGGTCGGGCTGCTCCAGCCGGGCGCAGGCCAGGATGCGCTCGTAGCGGGCGTCGTAGGCGGCCTTGGCTTGCGCGGTCTGAGCATGAGCCCCGAGCATCGTGACGTCGTTGCCGGCGCGCGGGGGGGGCGGGGCCCGGGGGGGGGGATCGTGCTGAGGCGGTTCTGCGCACTCATGCCGCCACCCCCATCCAGTTGCGGCACAGGCCCACGGCCTCCACCGCGTTGACGCCGAAGGCGTCCGCCCCGGTGTAGGCGCGCACCGTCTCGTCGATCTGGCCGCCGCCGATCATCACCTTGAAGCCGGGGCGGATGCCGGCGGCGTCGAAGGCGGCGATGGTCTCCTTCATCGAGTCGAAGGCCAGCGTCAGGAAGCCCGACAGGCCCACCACCGTCGGCTGGAAGGACTTGATTTCCTCGATGAAGGTCTGCACCGGCACGTCCACGCCGATGTCCTTCACCTCGAAGCCGTTGATGTCGAGCATGAAGGTGACGATGTTCTTGCCGATGTCGTGCAGGTCGCCGTGCACCGTGCCGATCAGCACCTTGCCGTGCGTCTGCGCCGCGCCGCCGCCCGCAGCCTTGATGAGCGGCTTGGCGACGGCGCCGATGGTGTCGAGCATCTCGCCGGCCAGCACCAGCTCGGGCAGGAAGTACTCGCCCTCCTCGAAGCGCTTGCCCACGATGTCCATCGCCGCGCGGCAGAGGTCCAGCACGTGCATCGGGCTGACCTTGTCCTCCAGCAGCATGCGGTTGGCCAGCGGCAGCGCGTCGTCCTCGTTCATGTCGGCCAGCCATTCGACGAGCTGGCGCTCCTCATCGGTCCATTCTTCGATCGGTTTGGCCATCGTGGTCTCCTCGGTGGGTGTTCGGTGGGGGTTCGGTGGGGGTTTGAAATCAGGAAGCGGACTCGGGCGGCCGGCCCGGCAGGCTGCGCAGGCCGGCCTCGACGATCACCTGCGCCAGCGTGGCCTCGTTGCGGTGGCCCATCAGGTGGATGCCGGCCACACCCTCCAGGCGCTGCAGCGCGTGAATCGTCTCGATGCAGACGCGCCGGCCTTCGGCACGCTGGTCCTCGGCGGCGGCGATGCGCGTGATGACGGCGTCCGGCACCGCCACGCCGGGCACGTGCTCGGCCATCCACTTCAGACCCTTGGCGCTGGGCAGCGTGCCCACGCCGATCAGCAATGCGGCGCGGCGGTGCAGGCCGCGGCGGCAGGCCTCGTCCAGGAAGGCGCGCAGGCGGTCCAGGTCGAAGCAGAACTGGGTCTGGATGAAACGGGCGCCCGCGTCGATCTTGCGTTCCAGGTTGTCCACCCGGTCGACAAAGGGCGGAACGAAGGGGTTGGCGGTGGCGCCCAGGAACAGCCGCGGCGCCTGCTCCAGCGGCCGGCCGGAGGCGTAGGTGCCGCGCGCCGTCATGCCCTGCAGCACGCCCAGCAGGTTGACGGCATCCAGGTCAAACACCGGCTTGGCCTGCGGGTGGTCGCCCTGGCTCACGTCGTCGCCGGTCAGGCAGAGCACGTTGCGCACGCCCAGTGCCGCAGCGCCCAGCACGTCGCCCTGCACCGCGATGCGGTTGCGGTCGCGGCAGCCCACCTGGCAGACCGGCTCGAAGCCCGCCGCCACCAGCACCGAGGCCGCCGCCACGCTGGACATGTGGCAGTTGCCGCCCGCGCCATCGGTGATGTTGATCGCGTCCACCAGGCCACGGAAGCGCTCGGCCCGCGCCAGCAGCACGGCCGGATCGGGCGAATCGGGCGGGGCGATCTCCACCGTCACGGCGAACCCCTGGCCACGCAGCGCGTCCTGCAGGGCCGCGTCGAACGCGCTGACCGGCTCGACCGGCGGTGCTTTTGGCCGGATGTCCGGCGGGATGTCCGGCGGGGCGGCCTGCGTCACCGGGGCCGCACCCGGCTCCGGCTGGATCACCTGGATCCAGGTCGAACGCTCGCTGCGGCGCCGGTCCAGCGGCGCCAGCCAGGGCGCAGCCACCGAGCCGGCACGGCGCTGGCCGTCACCGGCTTCCAGCCAGACGCAGCGCATCTGCGGCTTCACCTCGCAACCCCCGTCGGCGCGCACGCCTCCGCAGGGGCCGTTGCGCAGCTGCTTGGCGCAGTTCATCGGGCAGGCCATGCCGGTGTGGCCCAGCACGCACTGGCCGCACATGCGGCAGTCGAACAGCAGGCCCTTGCCGGCGCGCTCCAGCGGGCGCAACCAGCGCTCGCTGCGCGCCAGCCCCAGGCCGCGCGCCAGGGGCGCCAACCGCGGCGCCCAGCGCGCACCCCAGCGGTAGACACGCTCCAGCCCCGCCGCGTGGCGGACGGACCAGCGCGCCAGCGCGTTCATCGCGAGGGCACCGGCCCGGGGCCGGCGAGGGGTTGTGGCTCGAATGGATCCATAGATGGGTTTAAATCATCAATTCAGCCCAGACAAGTTATCAAATTGGATCCAATTAAACAACCCGGGAGACCCGCAGATCTCAGTCGATGCGATTTGATCCAGATCAGAAGCCGGCTCCTTGGGGCCCTGGCGAGCACGGGAGTGGAAGCTGGATCCCGATCCGGTCGAGCTGAAGAAGCGTGGCGACAAGGGCCAGGTCGACATGCAGCAGGGCATCGCCAACGCCGACTGTCGATGATGGGATGCTCAGATGACCTTCGGTTGCGAGCGATCACGGGCGGCCAACGACCCAGCTCCGACACAAAGCATGTGGGAGAGCCTGCCAAAAAGCGGCCATTGGCGTTCGTTGCGGGTTCAGGGCACGAAATGGATCAGGTACTGACCTGGAATCGCTCCAGCGTTGGTAGCCTGCAAACGCATCCAGCCGATGCGGGGCCCTCTCGCCCCAAAATGGTGGCATTCAAGACGACGCACTTCATGGGCCAACGGCCACAATCCGTAGCCGTCCGCTCGTCGAGCAGCCTGTCGGTCCATCGCCTACCGCGTTCGTTACCCCATGCCTTCGTCCAAGTCTGCATACGACCCGTCGCCCGGAGCACCGAGCCCCGTCGTCAAAGAAGAGCACATCGAGTACGGCTTCATCGGCAAGCTGCAAGGCCTGAAGTACGAGTACCGCCCAGACATCCGCGACCGCGCCGCGCTGGAGCGCAACTTCCGCGAGAAGTTCGAAGCCCTGAACCGGGTCCACCTGTCCGACGGTGAGTTCACCCGCCTGCTGGACGACATCGTCACGCCCGACGTCTTCACCGCGTCCCGGAAGCTGCGTGAGCGCGAAACATTCACCCGCGACGACGGCACCCCGCTGAACTACACCCTGGTCAACATCAAGGACTGGTGCAAGAACAGCTTCGAGGTCGTCAACCAGCTGCGCATCAACACCGACTACAGCCACCACCGCTACGACGTTCTCATCCTCATCAACGGTGTGCCCTGCGTGCAGATCGAGCTCAAGACGCTGGGCATCAGCCCGCGCCGCGCCATGGAGCAGATCGTTGACTACA
The DNA here is from genome assembly GCA_016703325.1 of Burkholderiales bacterium. Taxonomy (GTDB): domain Bacteria; phylum Pseudomonadota; class Gammaproteobacteria; order Burkholderiales; family Burkholderiaceae_C; genus Sphaerotilus. Next base: position 36,014 of record JADJCH010000065.1, read on the forward strand.
AGAACGACCCCGGCAACGGCTACAGCAAGACCCTGCTGTGCTTTCTGCAGCTGTTCATCGTCAGCAACCGCACCGACACCTGGTACTTCGCCAACAACAACGCGCGGCACTTCGCCTTCAACGCCGACGAGCGCTTCCTGCCCATTTACCAGTTTGCCGACGAGGCCAACAAGAAGATCACCCACCTCGACCACTTTGCCGAGACCTTCTTGCCCAAATGCACGCTGGGTCAGGCCATCAGCCGTTACATGGTGCTGGTGGCCAGTGAGCAAAAGCTGCTGATGATGCGGCCGTACCAGGTGTACGCGGTCAAGGCCATCGTGGAGTGCATCCACCAGAACAGCGGGAATGGCTACATCTGGCACACCACCGGCAGCGGCAAGACGCTCACATCCTTCAAGGCTTCCACGCTGCTCAAGGACAACCCAGACATCGAAAAGTGCCTGTTCGTGGTCGACCGCAAGGACCTGGACCGCCAGACCCGAGAAGAATTCAACCGCTTCCAGGAAGGCTGCGTCGAAGAGAACACCAACACCGGCGCGCTGGTGCGCCGCCTGCTTTCAGACGATTACGCCGACAAGGTCATCGTCACCACCATCCAGAAGCTGGGCCTGGCGCTGGACGAAAACAGCAAGCGCAACAAGCAACGCAAGAAAAACGACCTCAAGACCTACAAGGAGCAGCTCGAACCGCTGAGCGACAAGCGCATCGTCTTCATCTTCGACGAATGCCACCGCTCGCAGTTTGGCGACAACCACGAGGCCATCAAGACCTTCTTCCCCAAGGCCCAGCTCTTCGGGTTCACCGGCACGCCCATCTTCGAGAAGAACGCCACCGCCAAACAGTTCGAAGGCGAGGAAGGCCAGTTCAAGACCACTGAAGACCTGTTTCAGAAACAGCTGCACGCCTACACCATCACCCACGCGATTGAAGACGCCAACGTGCTGCGCTTCCACGTGGACTACTACAAGCCCGAAGGCCACAACACCAAGGTGCCTCCGCCCAAGCCCGGCGAAGCCCTGGCCAAGAAAGCCGTGGTCGAAGCCATCCTGGCCAAGCACGACACCGCCACCGCCGGACGCCGCTTCAACGCCGTGCTGGCCACCGCCAGCATCAACGACGCCATCGAATACCACGGCCTGTTCGATGAACTGCAAAAGGCAAAGCAGGCAGCCCAGCCGGCCTTCCAGCCGCTGAACATCGCCTGCGTGTTCTCACCCCCGGCCGAAGGCAACCCCGACGTGAAGCAACTGCAGCAGGACCTGCAGCAGGAAAAGGCCGACAACGAGGAAGACCCCGAAGGCAAGAAGGCCGCGCTCAAAGCCATCCTGGCCGACTACAACGCCCGCTACGGCACCAACCACCAGATCGGCGAGTTCGACCTGTACTACCAGGACGTGCAAAAGCGCATCAAAGACCAGCAGTGGCCCAACGCCGACTTCCCCCCCGCCAAGAAGATCGACATCACCATCGTGGTCGACATGCTGCTCACCGGCTTTGACAGCAAGTACCTGAACACGCTGTACGTGGACAAGAACCTCAAATACCACGGGCTCATCCAAGCCTTCTCGCGCACCAACCGCGTGCTCAACGGCAGCAAGCCCTACGGCAACATCCTCGACTTCCGCCAACAGCAAGCCAACGTGGACGAAGCCATCGCCCTGTTCTCGGGCGAAAACGCCACCGAGGAAGAACGCAAGATCTGGCTGGTGGACAAAGCCCCCGTGGTCATTGAAAAGCTCGACGCTGCCGTGCAGAAGCTGGCCGACTTCATGCAGACCCAGGGCCTGCCTTGCGCGGCCGAGGCCGTGCCCCAGCTCAAGGGGGACGACGCCCGCGCCGCCTTCATCAAGGCCTTCAAGGAAGTGCAGCGCCTCAAGACCCAGCTGGACCAGTACACCGACCTGACCGCCGACAACGGCGCCGCCATCGAAGCCATCCTGCCGCGCGAAGACCTGCAGGCCTTCCGTGGCGTGTACCTCGACACCGCCCAGCGCCTCAAGGCACAGCAAGGCAAGACCCTGCCCGACACCGACGACAAGACCGGCGCCGACGAAGTGGACCAGCTCGACTTCGAGTTCGTGCTGTTCGCCAGCGCCGTGATCGACTACGACTACATCATGGGCCTGATGTCTCGCTTCACCCAGCAGGGTACGGGCGGCAGCAAGCTGAAGATGAGCCGCGAGCAGCTCATCGGCATCATCGCGGCCGACGCCAAGTTCATGAACGAGCGCGACGACATCGCCGCCTACATCAACACCTTGAAGGCCGGCGAAGGCCTCAGCGAAACCGCCATCCGCGAGGGCTACCTCCGCTTCAAGAAAGAACGGGACGGCGCCGAGCTGGCCGCCATCGCCAACCGGCACGGTCTGGCCACTCCCGCCCTGCAAGCCTTTGTGGACCAGACGCTGCAACGCCTGATCCTCGACGGCGACGCCCTCAGTGCCCTCATGGAACCGCTTCAGCTCGGCTGGAAGGCGCGGGCACAAGCCGAGACCGCGCTGATGGCCCAACTGATGCCCCTGCTGAACAAGCGCGCCCAGGGGCGCGAGATCTCAGGACTCGGCGCCTATGAGCAGTAAGAAGGCGCCCACACCCGTGAACAAGCCTTCGGCGCCATCCGCCACACCCGGCGACTTTGATGCGCTGGTGTCCGCCATCGTTCGCATCCATGGCCAATCGCAAGCCCTGGCGGCCAAGGCCGTCAACACCAGCCTGACCGTGCGCAACTGGCTGATCGGCCACCGCATCGTGGCGTTCGAGCAGCAGGGCAAAGACCGCGCGGCCTATGGCGAAAGGCTCTTGCCCGCCTTGGCCCAGCGCCTGGCGGCGACCGGGCTCAAGCGGGTGGACGCCCGCGAGCCGCGCCGCTTCCGGCTCTTCTACAGCGTGTACCCGCAGATTCGGGAGACGCTGTCTCCCGAATGGCTGGCGGGCCCTGGGGCTGCGGCCTTGCCAGCGGCGCTGGCCTGCCAGGAAGAGATAGAACGCTTCATCACCCAGGTCAGCCAGGAGGCGGGGGCATGAAGACCAAGGCCACGAAGGAACAAGCTACCAACGCGCTGGTGCCGAAGCTGCGGTTTCCGGCGTTTCGGGGAGCAACTGGGTGGGAGGTGCAGTCTGGAAATCGTCTGTTTGATCAGGTCAGCGACAAAAGCCCGGAACCAGGCCTTCCGGTGCTGGCAATCACACAAGAGCACGGCGCCATTCCGCGCGACCTGATTGACTACCATGTCTCGGTCAGCGAAAAAAGCATCGAGAGCTACAAAGTCGTTCAGGTTGGTGACTTCATCATCAGCCTGCGCTCATTTCAGGGCGGAATTGAATACTCGCAATACCACGGCATCTGCAGCCCTGCATATGTCATTCTGAGGCGGAGCGCAGCGGGAAGTGACGCCTATTTCAAGCACTACCTGAAGACCGACCGATTCATTCAGATCCTCACCAAGAACCTCGAAGGTCTCCGTGACGGAAAGATGATCAGCTACAAGCAGTTCTCTGAACTGCAGATTCCGACCCCAGAGCCAGAAGAACAACAAAGGATCGCCGACTGCCTGGGCTCCCTGGACGAACTGATCGCCGCACAAGGGCGCAAGGTGGAGGCGCTCAAGACCCACAAAAAATGGCTGATGCAGCAGCTCTTCCCCCGCGAAGGCGAAACCCGACCCCGCCTCCGCTTTCCCGAATTCCAGGGCGCCAACGAATGGAGTGTTACCACTGTAGGCGGCTTGGTTGGAGCAAGTTGGCTGTTTCCGCCAAGGGATGGGAATCACGGAAACATTCATCCAAAGTCGTCAGACTATGTCGCGACCGGGATACCGTTCATCATGGCAAGCGATCTCAATGGTGGATTGATCGACATTGAAAAGTGCCACTTTATCCGCAAAGAGCAGGCAGACGCCCTGCAAAAGGGATTCGCAAAAGAGGGTGATGTTCTTCTCTCACACAAGGGCACGGTGGGTGAAGTCGCAGTGGTACGGAAGATCAATACGCCATACCTGATGCTGACGCCGCAGGTCACCTACTACCGTGTGAAAGACCACCAGAAGCTGTCAAATGAATTCCTTGCGCAGCTCTTCGTAGCCGACTCTTTTCAAGCCAACCTTGTGGAAGCATCGGGCGGCGGAACCAGAGCCTATATCGGAATAACCGAGCAGGCCAAGTTGCATGTGCAGCTTCCCAAAAACATACAAGAACAACACCGCATCGCCGACTGCCTTAGCAGCCTCGACACCCTAATCACCGCCGCCACCCAGGCCCTCGACACCCTCAAGACCCACAAGCAGGGCCTGATGCAGCAGCTGTTTCCCACCCCGGAGGAGGTTGAAGCATGAGCGGGTGGGGGGTGCGGGCAGTCGTGACGGACTTCTTGAGAATCCAAGCGCCTTCGCACAACGGGGCAACAGTCAAGCCATCCTTGACGGCTCGAGTTGAACCAGGCCGCGGACCCAGCACCGAGAAATCCTCGGTGCTTGGAAGGCAGCTGGGAGATGGGTCATGACGAGGAAAAAAATCATCATCCTCGCCGGACCCAACGGCGCGGGAAAGACGACGTTTGCCCGGTCCTTCTTGCCGCTGGAAGCGCAGTGCCAGCGCTTCATCAACGCCGATCTGATCGCGGCGGGGCTGTCGCCCTTTGCGCCGGAGGCCGCAGCGCTGAAGGCAGGTCGGTTGATGTTGGCGGAGATTGACGATTGCGTGCGCAAAGGTGAGAGCTTTGCCTTTGAGACGACGCTGGCCGGCTTGGCCTACGTCGGCCGGATCCATCAATGGCGGGCAGCGGGCTACCACGTCAGCCTGTTCTTCCTGCATTTGCCGGACGCCGAGACGGCCATGGCCCGGGTGGCCGAGCGAGTGCGTCAAGGCGGGCACCACATCGACGCCGCCGTCATCCGCCGACGTTTTGTGGCCGGGCGACGCAACCTTGAGCAAGCCTACAAGTCCGCTGTGGACAGCTGGGCAGAATATGACAACGTCGGCGAAGAGCCGACCCTCCTGCAATGGGGAGAGAACCCATGAACGCCAACGACATTTCCAACGCCAAGGACCCTGACCTGCGCGCCTCCCTGGGTGCCTTGCGGCGGGCTGCCCAGCAGGCACGCAAGACCGCCATCCAGACAGAGACGGACCTGGTGATCGTCAAGGATGGGCGGATGCAGCGCATCTCGCCAGAGGAGCTGCGCCAACAGGTGGAGGCTGCGACAAGAGCCCAGGAAAAACCGCAGGCATGACCGAAGAAAAGCAGAAACAACTGGGCAAGACCCTGTGGGCGATTGCCGACCAGCTGCGCGGTGCGATGGACGCGGACGACTTCCGCGACTACATGCTGTCGTTCCTGTTCCTGCGTTACCTGTCGGACAACTACGAAACCGCCGCCAAGAAGGAGCTGGGCAGCGACTACCCGACACAGATCGACAGCTCCGTCTCGACGCCCTTGCAGCTTTGGTACGAAAGCAACCTGGCCGATGTGCCTGCGTTCGAGAAGCAGATGCGCCGCAAGGTGCACTACGTCATTCGGCCTGAACACCTGTGGAGCGCCGTGGCCAACATGGCGCGCACGCAAGACGCGTATCTGCTGAACACGCTGCAAGATTGCTTCAAGTACATCGAGACCGAGTCGTTCGAGAGCACCTTCCAGGGCCTGTTCTCTGAGATCGACCTGACCTCGAACAAGCTGGGCAAGGGCTACACCGAGCGCAATGCCAAGCTGTGCGCCATCATCCAGAAGATTGCCGAGGGGCTGGCGTCGTTCTCCACCGACGTGGACACGCTGGGCGATGCGTATGAGTACCTGATTGGCCAGTTCGCGGCGGGCTCGGGCAAGAAGGCGGGCGAGTTCTACACGCCGCAGCAAATTTCCGATGTGCTGTCCGCCATCGTCACGCTGGACAGCCAGGAGCCCAAGACCGGCGTGAAACAGCGTCTGGACAGCGTGATGGACTTTGCCTGCGGCTCCGGTTCGCTGCTGATGAACGTGCGCCGCCGCATGCAGAAGGCCGGGGGCACGATTGGCCGCATCTACGGCCAGGAAAAGAACGTGACCACCTACAACCTGGCGCGCATGAACATGCTGCTGCACGGGGTGAAGGACACCGAGTTTGAAATCTTCCACGGCGACACGCTGGCCAACGAGTGGGACAAGCTGCGCGAGCTGAACCCGGCCAAGCAGCCCAAGTTCGACGCCATCGTGGCCAACCCGCCCTTCAGCCTGCGCTGGGAGCCTGGCGAGGCCATGGCGGACGACGTGCGCTTCAAGAACCATGGCCTGGCGCCCAAGTCGGCGGCGGACTTTGCCTTCCTGCTGCACGGCTTCCACTTCCTGAAGGACGAAGGGGTGATGGCCATCATCCTGCCGCACGGGGTGCTGTTCCGGGGCGGGGCGGAAGAGCGCATCCGCACCAAGCTGCTGAAGGACGGGCACATCGACACCGTGATCGGTCTGCCGTCCAACCTGTTCTATTCCACGGGCATCCCGGTCTGCATCCTGGTGCTGAAGAAGTGCAAGAAGCCGGACGACGTGCTGTTCATCAACGCGGCGGAACACTTCGTCAAAGGCAAGCGCCAGAACCAGCTGACCGACGAGCACATCGCCAAGATCATCAAGACCTACCAGTTCCGTGAGCAAGAGGCTCGCTACGCGCGCCGGGTGGAGATGGCCGAAATCGAGAAGAACGATTTCAACCTGAACATCTCGCGCTTCATCAGCACGGCGGTGGGTGAGGCGGAAATCGATCTGGATGACACGCACCAAGCGCTGCTGGATATCGAGAAGGCGATAGCGGCGGCGAAGGACACGCACAACGGCTTCTTGAAAGAGCTGGGGTTGAAGCTGTTGCCGTAGGCCTCGTGCGGATGACGAAATGAGCTTCCAGAAAGCAGCCGGACCGACGGCTCCTGTTAAGGCTTGTGCGACACCTGCCCAAACGCGCAGATGGTCGCGTGTCTAGCTGCGTCCGGGCAGGTGTTGCATAAGCCTCGAGGGAGGAAACCGCGGCGAACGCCACGGTGATCGTCAAGCGCAGCGGCTATGGCGATTGGAGTGCGCTGGCGTGGCGATCCGGTAGTGCCCGATCCCCTGCACAGGCACTGCTGACCGGCGCGAGGGACTGGCGGTGTGCCATGGCGCTGCGGCAAGGGCTGTCAGCGAGTGGGTCGGCGAGGTATTCGGGGTAGCGTTCGAGCCGAGCGCGCAGCTGTCCACCGGACGCCGTGTGCCGCGTCGAGTCGATGGGCGGTGATGGTGCTCGGTCATGATGTTGGCGGCGCTCGAATCGAGTGGTCGCGCAAGAAGACCTGCAGCACCACCATCGCATGGCCACAGTGGGCGCACACGAAGGTGGGTGCCGGTGCGGCCGACGCATCGTCGGCGCATCCGCAGGGCGGTGGCGGGGTCGCATGCAACAACCCGCGCGCCAGCACCAGGTTGTGACGCCGGTGGCTGTTGGCCAGCAAGCCGTAGTGCCGGATCCGGTGGAAGCCACCGGGCAGGACATGCAGAAGGAAGCGGCGCATGAACTCCTGGGGGCTCAGCGTCATCGCCTTGTGGCGCGTCTTGCCCTTGGCTCGATAGTCCTTCCAGCGGAAGGTGACCCCGCGCTCGTCCATCGCGAGCAGCCGGCTGTTGGAGATGGCCACGCGGTGCGTGTAGCGCGACAGGTAGGCCAGCACCGCCTGCGGTCCGGCGAATGGCCGCTTGGCGTAGACCACCCACTCGCACTGGCGCAGCGGCGCGAGCCAGGCCGTGAATGCGGCTGCGTCGGCCAGCGCCGCGTGCTCGCCGAAGAACCTGAGCTTGCCGCCATCGTGCAGTCGCTGCAGTTCCTCCAGGAATCGGCGCCTGAACAGCCGCGACAGCACCCGCACCGGCAGGAAGAACCCCGGCCGGCAGGCGATCCAGTGCGAGCCGTCGGGTGCAGGCCGCCGCCTGGCACGATGCCGTGACATGCGGGTGGTGGGTCAGGGCCGAGCCCCACGTGTGCAGCACCAGCGTGGCGCCGATGTGGGCACCCAGGTGCCTGGGGCGCGATGCGCAGCAGCGTCTCGGCGGCGATGTCGAAGAGCAGGCCGTACAGCGCCGACTTGTTTTGGTGCGCGAGTGCCGCGATGGGCGCTGGCAGCGTAAACACCACGTGGTAGTACTCGACTGGCAGGAGATCGGCAGACGGGCATCCAGCCAGCGCTGGGCCGCGCTGCTCTGGCACTTCGGGCAGTGCCGGTTGCGGCAGGAGTTGTACGAGACTTCCGTCCTGGCCGCACCCTTGACAGCGCAGCACAGCCCGCCCAGTGCCGCCGTGCGGCAGGTGATGGCCGACATCACCTTGAGCTGCGCCAGGCCCAGGTGACCACGCGGGCGTCACGCCAGGCGGATCCGTGCGCACGGAAGATGTCGGCGACCTCCAGGGCGGGTCGCCCCTGCACGGCGGCGGTCGGCTACTGGGCTGGCCGCTCGTGCCGGCATGGGCGCGGGTTCGGCTGCCGGCCTGTCCGAGGTCTGATCCAGTGGGCTGATCACCCGGCGCAGCAGATCGGTGGCCACGGCGGCGTACAGGTTCGTGGTGTCCAGCCGCTTGTGCCCGAGCAGCACCTGGATGACACGGATGTCGACCTTCTGCTCCAGCAGATGGGTGGCAAAGGCATGGCGCAGGCCATGTGGCGTGATGCGCTTGTCGATGCCGGCGGTGGCGGCAGCCAGAGCACGGCGCGGTTGAGCTGGCGCGCGCTCACGTGGTCGGTGGGGTCCAGGCCAGGGAACAACCAACCACCGTGGCGGACCTTGCCCTGGGCGTGTCCAAGCCGCCACCAGGCGCAGCCGCTCCAGCAGCACGGGACTGAGCATGGCGTATCGGTCCTTGCGGCCCTTGCCCTGCTCCACGCGCAAGGTCATGCGCTCGCCGTCGATGTCCCCGACCCTGAGCGAGACCACCTCGCTGACGCGCAGGCCCGCACCGCAGGCCACCGACATGGCGGCCTGGTGCTTGAGGTTGGGCGCTGCCGCGATCAGGCGGCCCACTTCCTCGGGGCTCAGGATGACCGGCAGCGCGCGGCACGGCCACGTGCGTCATCTTGAGCATGAGCTCGGGGCGGCCCAGCGTGATGTCGAAGAAGAACTTCAGACCGGTCAGCGTGGCGTTGATGGTGACCGGGCCGGTGCCGGTGTCGACGAGGTGCAGCTGGAAGCGGCGCAGGTCCTCGGCGGTGGCGGTGTGGCGAGCGTCCCAGGAAGGCGGCAAGCTTGCGTACGGCGCGGATGTAGCCCTCCTGCGTGTGTTCGGCAAACTGGCGCATGCGCATGTCCTTGAGCATGCGCGGCGCAGCGGCGAGACGGTGGCTGATGGGGTCGGGGTGGAGACACTCATGATCCTGCTCCTGTCGATGACCGAGGCGGATTGCCTCGATCGCCAACATCGCAGAGTCAGGGCTGCAACGAACAGCCGCCGACGTCGCCAGAGCGCCTACCGCGAGAGCGGTTTAGTCCCCTGGCCGAGTGGAGACGGCCGGCTCCCGCCGAAGAACGGCCGGTCTACACCACCTTCCCGACCTTCTCGTTCGGACCGCGGCGCCGTCAGACCGCGGTGACGTTGAACCGATCGCAGAGGTCATCGACCTGCCATGCCTTGAGCTTCTCGACGCGCAGCTTGCGCAGCCCGCTGCGCTCGAAGATGGCGTAGGCGATGCCCTTGTTCATCTGCCGTGAGACGTATCGGATGCCATCCCAGCGCGGACTCGCACCGTGGATCGCCCTTGCCCAGGCCTGGCTCGCCGTGTAGTTGGCGGATGCACTGATGTCGTTGTTGAGTCCAAGGGCCTTGAGCGGGAACCGGGATCAGGCAGCCGCAGAGACACGCGAGGCACCTCGCTCGCGCGCCCACGCCGCCGCCAGGTGCTCCACCTTGGCCAATGCAGTCCCCGCCTCCAAGGCGGCGGCCACGTTCTTTCCAGCGAGGGCGCCGTGCTCGCGCAGCCAGAACATCAGTTTCTCGCTGGCGCCGAGGTCACCGAGTGCGCGGCAGATGGCTGCCACGGCCTCACGGTCCATCCCGAGGAAGGCCTGCGGGTAGTACAGCCGATTGCCGATCTTCACCGCGAAGATGTCACCCCGGTCTGCGGCCGGCGCCAAAGCCTGACGGGTGAGCCCCCAGGCCTGCGCGAGTTGCTCACCGGGGACGACGAGGCCCTCCTTGACCCACTGGACACGCGCAGCCTCGCCGCGCGCGGTGGCGCCCGCCAGCCCGCTGGTGGGCTGAGCATGCGGGCTGTCCGCGGTGGAGGACTTGGCGTGCGCCACTTGGGACCGGTTGGCACGTGTTCTTGGCAAGGCCAGCCCTTGCTTGTTGACCGCAGAGCGAAGTGTGCCGAGGTCTTCGCTGAGCCGCCCAACGGCAGCCTCGAGCTGCGCGATGCGGCGCAGCAGGACGGGAGTGCTGAGGTCAGTGCTCATTGGCGAATTCTAAGAAAACTCGGACAACTGAGCAAATACAGCAAATGCAGATAGCCGGAAGAGCCGACAGGTGACGGCGGCGACATGAGCGGAGACGGCCGCCGCCTCAGGCCGGCCGCTCGGCCGCGATGCGCTCGTCCACCAGGCGGCGGAACTGGATCAGTGCCGCGTCCATCGCCAGCGGGACCATGGGCACGCCGGGTTTGGCGGCCAGGTTGCGCGCCTGCGCGGTGATCATGTCGCGGTCCTCGTTGAAGGCGACCAGCAGCGAGTCGAAGAGGGTCTGCGCCATCGCGGCGTCGCCCTGGTCGGCGCGGCAGGACTGCTGGAAGAAGTAGTGCGTGCTGTGCTCGGTCTCGGGCGTGAGGGTCTGGCAGCTGTGCAGGTTGACCGAGTCGGCGCTGGGCTGGGTCGGGTCGAGCGCCGGCTCAGTGCCTGAGGCGCTGCCGGTGGGGCGCCCGCCGCTGTGCATCAGCAGGGTGCCGGGCAGCAGGAAGTCGTAGATGAACCAGCGGTCCAGGTTCGTCGTGAACTCGCGCATGCGCCGGTAATAAGCGGGCGGCGGCACGTCCGGCACCTGGCGGGTGACGCGGATGCCCTGTGGCAGCTTGTCGATCTGCGCACGCGCCTGGGCGATCTTGATCGAGCCGCCCAGGGTCTTCTCGTGCACGTAGCTCAGGTGCGAGAAGTCCAGCAGGTTGTCGCAGATGAGCAGGTAGGGGGTGTCGTAGTGCAGGTAGCCAGGGAGGTTGATCCAGTCCGGGTGGTCGTTGGAGAAGTTGTCCGGCAGCAGCGCCGGGTCGGCCCGCTCGGCATCCCCCATCCACACGAACACCCAGCGGTTCTTCACCACCACCGGGTAGGCACGCACCCGCACGTGCGGTGGCACGCGCTCCAGGCCGGGGATCTCGGTGCAGCGGCCCTGGCCGTCGAAGAGCAGGCCGTGGTAGCCGCAGCGCACGCAGTCGCCCTCGCGCCGGCCGGCGGACAGAGGGGCCTGGCGGTGGCAGCAGCGGTCTTCCAGCGCGACGATGCGGCCGTCGGCCTGCCGGTACAGCAGCAGCGGCTCGCCGATGAGGGTGCGGTGGAACAGGCCGTCGGCCGGGATCTCGTGATCCCAGGCGGCGACGTACCAGCAGTTGCGGATGAACATGGCCGGATCTCCAGGCGTCGAACCGGGTTAGATGATGGCGGGCACAGGCCGTGGCCGCTGTCCTCCGCGCAGGGGACGGGGACGAACGAGGGGCCCTCAGCAGACCAGTCGCGCCAGCGCCAGCCGGTTGTTGACGCCCAGCTTGGCGTAGGCGCGTTTGCGCAGCGTCACCACGGTGGAGGGCGCCACGCCGAGGTCGGCGCCGATGCCATCGGCCGTCAGGCCCACCGCGATGCGGGCGCAGACCTGCCGCTCGCGCAGGCTCAGGCGCGGGGCACGCGCCGCCAGCGTCTGCTCGGCCTGGGCGACGCGCGCGGGCGTGCCCACGGTCTGCGCGGCCGCACCCAGGGCGTTGCGGTGCACGCTGCGCACCAGCGGGGCCACGTCCAGCACGCGGTCGAGTTCCTCAGGGCCGTAGCCGCCCGAGGCGCTGTTGCGGTAGAGGTTGATCGCGAAGGCCGTGCGCGGGGCGGGGGCGTAGAGCAGCGTCAGGCGGTCGCAGAGCTGGGCGCGGTCGTAGATCGACTCGCGCCACGCGGCGTTGGGCACGTCCTGGATGCCCTGGCGCAGCGCGATCAGCGGGGCGTCCGGTCGGGTCTCGCTGCGCAGCCGGCCGGCCAGCGGCGTCATGGCGTCCAGGCCGTAGAAGTGGCGGCGGTACAGCGCAAAACAGTCCACCGTGACGTGGGCGGCCTCCGGGCTGCGCGAGAGGCTGTCCACCAGGGTCGGTGCACCGTCGTCGCCTCGGTCGTACTGCATCAGCGAGAGATAGTCCGCCCCCGCAGTGCGCTGCAGCACCGCGAGCAGGGCCAGCGCCGGGGCGGCCGGCCGGGCGGCGTCGAGCAGGGCGGCCACGGTACCGAGGTCGAGCTGCCGGCTCGGTGCCGGGTGGGTCAGGGTCCAGGACTGCAGCATCGTCGCTCCAGGTGTTTCCGCCCGGCGTCATGGCCACAGGCAAGCGGCAGGCTATCCGGCCGGATCCCTGAAAACAACCCGGGAGACCCGCAGGTCCGGCCCCGCCGACCCGCGCCGACCCGCGGCGCCACCGGGGCCCGGCGCTGCTGCTGCGGAGGCGGCAGCTTTTTTGTCCACCCCCGAGTGGACAGACAAATCCGCCGCCGCAGGCGACCATGTCTGCCGAGCATCGAACCCGAGGACACCGCCCATGCCCGCCCTGCCCGAACGCATCCGCACCGCCGCCCTGCGCAGCCAGCAGGAGCTGGCCGACGAGACCACGCCCCTGCTGCGCAACGCCTGGTACGTGGCGGCACTGGCCTCGGAGGTGAACCGCACGCCGCTGGCGCGCCGGCTGCTGGACGTGCCGGTGGTGCTGTTTCGCAAACT
>JADJCH010000066.1 GCA_016703325.1 Burkholderiales bacterium
TGCGCCGCGAGGTCGGTACCGTCGCGCCGTTCGAATCGCGCGCGCTGCGGTGCGCCAGCTTTCGCTGCTGCAGCAGTCCTGGGCCACGGCGCTGCGCCAGTATCTGCAGGTGGCTGGCCGGCCGAGCCGAGGTGGTGGGGTGTCGCTGAGGCAGCGGACACTCCGCTGCCGCAGTGACGCCGGACTGAACGCGCGGCTGACGGACCCGTCATGCCCGACGAACTGCTGAGCGACTTCAGCGGGATTTCGCGACCACACGTTCCCTGGGGTGCAGGACCATTTTCAGATCTGTGGACAACGGACAGCATCCCACCACGCCGTTCATCGGTTGTTCGACTCCCTGATCGTGCCCTATCTGCTCACAGGAGCAGGCCCGGGTGAACTCTTCATGGTGCGCAACGTGGGGCCTTCGTGCCGCACGACCTGTCTGCGGGCTTTCACGGCACCGCTGCGGCGATCGAATACGCGGTGCAGCAACCGCGTGTCTCGCGCATCATCGTCTGCGGTCACAGCCACTGCGTGGCGGCATCCGGGCCTGTACTTCGGTGGTCCGGCCGGGGCGTTGAACCTGCAGTCGTGGCTGGAACTCCGGCGAGGCGGTTGGCGGTCCAGCCCTCGCCGGAGGCGCTTTGCCGCACCGAGCAGCGTGCGGTGGTCCCAGTTGAGCGGGCTGATGGGTTACCCGATGGTGCGCTGCGGTGGAGGCCGACCGCCTGACGCTGCACGGTTGGCACTATGTGCTGGAGGACGGCGAGGGGTGCATGTCTTCGACGTCAACCACGGCGGTTTCCCGCCCGCTTCACAGGCGTCCCATTGCGGCACCGGCCCCTACCCCGGCTGGTGTGAGGCGCCTCAGCCCCGCGGCACGGCGCGCGGCTGAGCGGGTGCCGGTCATGCGGTGCTGGCGCAGGTTCGGGCTTCGGCCGCCTTGAACCCCTGAGGCGGGTGCGGCCCCCGTGCGGGCCGCTTGAGGCCGAACACCTGCGCGGCCGTTCTGGGCCTTTCTTTGTCCATGCCCGGCTCTTCGATCCCGGAGCCTCCGCCTTCACTGCCCGACCATGTCCACCCGCCTCGTTCATCCGCCGCGCCGTTTGCGCGGGACCTGTTGCGCCGGAGTTCACCGCACCCGAAGCGGGACGCAGCCCCGGTGGTGACGGTGATCTGGCGTTGTTGCGGCCGCGCCTTCGCGCCGGCTCAGCCCCTCTGCAGCGTCGCTCGACCTGCTGCGCACCCATAGCCCGGTGTTGCGCCAACCGGCCGGCCCGCTGGAACCCAGCATGCCCTGCGCAGCCCGTGCCCGCATGGTGGCTGCCGCGCCGCGGGCGTGTGGCGCTGGTTGGCGCAACGAGCAGGGCGGTTTGTGGAGCAGCGCCTGATCGGTCCGGGCGAATGGCTCGACGTTGCCGGCGCCACAGCGTCGCCGGCGGCCTGCGGAGGATGCCCAGTGCCGCACGGATGCGGAGTTGATGGCGCTGCCGCTGAGTACGGGCGTACAACGCCTGCGCCGGTGATTCGCCCCTGAGCGCAGGCGCTGGGCGATCTGTTGTCCGCGCGCGCGCGGCCTCGCAGCCGCACGCCAGACGGACGTGGTCACGGCCGACGTGCCGGCCCGGCTGGCCCGCTGGCTGTTGCGCAGGCTGGAAGGGCAGGGCGCAGCACAGCCGGCGCGGCTGGTGCTGACGGAGTTGAAGCAGAGCATTGCGGCGCAGCTGGGGACCACCTCCGAAACCTTCTCGCGTGCGCTGCGCCGATTCGCGGATGCCGGCATCGTGCAGGTACAGGGTTATGAGCTCACCGTACTGGATGCCCAGGCCCTGGCCGAAGTTGCCTGGCCCAACACGCGAGGCGGTCGCGCACGACGGTCCCTGGCGACCTTTGGTCGCGTCGGGGCCGCATCGTCTTGAGCAAGGGCAATCGCTGCAGGTGTCGGCTGAACCCGCATTGATCGGACGCAAACCCGATCGAGCCGGACCACCCAGAATCCGCCGGGCTCTCAGCCACAGAATACGTCAAACGATCACAACCCCAGCTGGTCTGCCCGGCCGGTCTGCGGGCGCTGCAGTGTGCCGTCGATGCCGATGCCGACGCCGTCTACCTCGGCCTGAAGGACGCCACCAACGCCCGCAACTTTGCCGGCCTGAACCGACGATGCCCAGGGTGCGCCAAGGCGTCGCCTACGCCCACGCTCGCGGGCGCAGGTGCTGACGGCGCTGAACACCTTGCCGCCGCGCGCGACCGCCCTGGTTCCGCGCCGCGGATAAAGGGCGCGGTGGCGCTGGGCGCCGATGCCCTGATCGTGGGCGACACCGCGGGTGATGGGCTGCCGCCGCCGGCATCCCCAGCTGCGGCTGCACCTGCCGGTACAGGCCTCGGCCACCAGCCACGCAGCCATCGAGTTCTTACCGCCAGCGCTACGGCATCCAGCGCCGCCGTGCCGCCGCGGGTACCGACGCCGCAGCAGGTGGCGCAGGTGATCGAACGCAGCCCGGTGGACATCGAGGTGTTCGGCTTCCCGGCAGCCTGTGCGTGACGGTGGAGGGGCGCTGTACCCCGTCCTCCTGGGCCACCGGCTGTTCGCCCAACAACGCCGGCGTCTGCTCGCCCGCGTCGGCCGTGCGGTGGAGCGAGACGCCCGCGGCGTGCAGGCCCGCCTGAACGGTGTGCTGATCGACACCCATGCGCCCGACGAGGCGTGGCTACCCGACGCTGTGCAAGGGCCGCTTCGACGTCGACGGCCAGCGCGACTACGCGATCGAGGAGCCCACCAGCCTGAACACTCCTGGAGTTGCCGC
Organism: Burkholderiales bacterium; assembly: GCA_016703325.1. Classification (GTDB taxonomy): domain Bacteria; phylum Pseudomonadota; class Gammaproteobacteria; order Burkholderiales; family Burkholderiaceae_C; genus Sphaerotilus. The sequence goes on from JADJCH010000066.1 coordinate 2,793, forward strand.
CGCAGCTGATGGCTGCGGGGGTGGCGGCCATCAAGTGATCGAAGGCCGCCAGCGCAGCGCCGCCTATGTGGAGCAGGTGACCCGCGTTCGCGCGCTGTGATCGACCGTGCCGCCGCATCCCCTGAGCACTACCATGTGGCACCCGACTGGAGCCACACCCTGGCCCGCCATGCCGAGGGGCAGCAGCACAATTCCTCGGCGCCTACGACCGACCCCGGCGATGAACACCCTCTTCCTACGGGCTCCCTTCGGTTTCCCCCCTGCGGACCACGGCCGGAGCGCCCCGGGCGCCCCCGCGGCGCCGAACCGCCTCGGCCTGACCATCGGCCCGGTGCTCTACCACTGGCCACGGCAGGCGCTGATGGACTTCTATGCCGAAGTGGTCGAGACCGCGGCCGACACCGTGGTGATCGGCGAGGTGGTCTGTGCCCGCCGGCGCGAGCTGCGCCTGCCGGACTGGCTGGCCTTGGGCCGGGACCTGGCCGCTGCCGGCAAGACGGTGGTGCTGGCTGCCCAGGCCCTGATCGAGACCGAAGCCGACCTGCGCCTGCTGGAGCGCCAGGCCGAGCAGGTGGAGTTCGCCGTCGAGGCGGCCGATGCCTCCGCGCTGCAGCTGCTGGCCGGCCGGGTGCCGCTGCACCTGGGGCCGCACCTGAACATCTACAGCCGCGCGGCGCTGCAGGAGCATGCCCAGCTGCTCGGCAGCCCGGCGGCCGATCGCTGGGTTGCGCCGGTGGAGTTGCCGCTGGAGGACATCGCCGCCATCAACCCGCCCGCCGATCCGGTGTGCACGCCGGCCGGCGCAGCGGTCCAGACCGAGGCCTGGGCCTTCGGCCGGTGCCGCTGGCCTTTCGGTGCGCTGCTTCACGGCGCGCCACCACCACCCGCCCAAGGACCAGTGTGCCTACTGCCGCATCGAAGACCCGGACGGCCTGGCTATGGACACCAGCGAGGCGCAGGCCTTCCTGGTGCTCAACGGCACCCAGACCCAGTCGGCCGGGGTGCAGTGCCTGCTGGGCGAGCTGCCGGCGTTGCGCAGCGCCGGTGTGAGCCGGTTGCGCCTGTCGCCCTGCGCAAGGGGCTTCGCCCGGGTGGTGGCGGATTTCGACGCGGTGGCCCACCAGGGCGCTGCGGCGGCTGAACGTCTGGCCGGCTGGGCGGCCCTCGGCGTGCCCGGTCCCTTTGCCAACGGCTATGCCCGGCGCCGCCCCGGGATGCAATGGAGTGCTGCCGCATGAACCCCTCTGCCCTGCCCGCCTCTGCGGCCACCCGCCCGGACGGCAGCTCCCAGCGCCCCCTGCCGCCTGGTCTGCCGGTGGCCCTGGGGTCGATCCACCGGCGCATCTGCGATCTGGTCGAGCACCTGCCCAGCGCACCGCCATCGACCCTCGCCGCGATGGCGCTCAATCGCTGGCTGCTCCATCGGCTGCCCGACGACGCCCGCGCGGCCCTGCAAGGTCGCGTGGTGGCGCTGCATGTGAGCGACTTTGGCATGCGGGTGCGCCTGCGGCTGGAGCCGGCGGGTTTTGTGGCGGCGGCCGATCGCGGCGGCAGCGACCTGTGCATCCGCGCGACGGCCGGAGGCTACCTGCGCCTGGCGCGCGGAGATGAGGATCCGGACCGCCTGTTCTTCGAACGCGAGCTGGTGATGGAAGGCGACACCGAGCTCGGACTGGTACTCAAGAACAGCCTGGACGCCATCGGCCCGCTCTGGGAGCGCCGCGGCAGCTGATGCATCTGCGCATCTGTGCAGGGCTGCGGCGTGGCGCATCATCGCGGCATGAAGCCGCTGCCTGAGCCTGACCCGTCCGCATCCCCCTGCGCCGGCCAGGTGCAGGACGCACCGCCGCGTTGGTGGTCCCGCCTGGGCCTTCAGCAGCACACCGTCGACTGGCCCGAGCGACTGCGCGACAGCATCGGCGCCGCGTTGGGCATCGGGCTGGCCGGCGGCCTTGGCTGGTGGCTGTTGGGCGGCAGCGATGGGGCGGTCTGGCTGGTGGCGCCGATGGGCGCCTCTGCCGTGCTGCTCTTCGCGGTGCCGAGCAGCCCGCTGGCGCAGATTTGGCCGGCGCTGGCCGGCAATGTGGTTTCAGCGCTGGTCGGCGTTGCCGTTCACCAGGCAGGAGGCAGCGGCCCGGTTGCGGCTGCGGCGGCGGTGGGTCTGGCGCTGCTGCTGATGTTTCCACTGCGCTGTGTACACCCGCCGGGTGGTGCCATGGCATTGGTGGCCGTCATGGGCGGCCCCACGGTGCATGCGCTGGGCTGGGGCTTCGCGCTGGTGCCCGTGGGCCTGAATGCCGCCGTCCTGGTTGCGATGGCCCGACTCTACCGCCGTGTCGCCGCGCCGCGCCGGGTGCATGCGCCGGTGGTGCACGACAACCTCCACCGCACCGGGGATGCCGCACCGCAGGACCGCATCGGCCTGACACGCTCCGACCTGGATGCAGCCCTGCGCGGCTTCAACCAACTGATCGACATCGACCGGGATGCGCTGGAGGACCTGCTGCGCCAGGCCCAGGCGCAGGCCTGGCAGCGCCGCTTCGGCAGTGTGCGCTGCGCAGACATCATGTCGCGTGACCTGGTCACGGTGGAGTTCGGCACCCCGCTGGAGGAGGCGTGGCGGCTGCTGTACCTGCACCGCATCAAGGCCTTGCCGGTGGTCGACCGGGCGCGGCGGGTGATCGGCATCGTCACGCTGATCGACTTCATCAAACAGGCCCGGCTGGATCCGCGCGACCCCCACACCTTCGGTGAGCGGGTGCGCCGGCTGCTGCGTGCGACGCCGGGTCCCAGCTCGGACAAGCCGGAGGTGGTCGGTCAAATCATGGCCCACCCGGTGTTCACCGTCGGTCAGGAGGAGGGTGTGGTCGAGCTGGTGCCTCGGCTGTCCGATCTCGGCCTGCACCACATCCCGGTGGTGGATGGCGAGCGGCGGTTGGCCGGCATGGTCACTCAGTCGGATCTGGTGGCGGCGCTGTACCGCGCCCAGGCCGGCTGAGGCCCGCCTTCAGCGGGGCACCAGGAAGGTCGTCGGCTCGGTGGCGGCACCCTGCGGCTGGCCCGGCTGGGTGAGGGTCATGGCCACCGGGTGCGCGCCGGGAGCCGCGCCGGCATCGGCCGGCAGCGACAGCCGCACGGTGTAGGACCGGACTTCGCCGGGCTGCAACGTCCAGACCTGGGGTTCATCCACCGTCAGCCCGTCCAGACCCGCTGCGCCGATCCGATAGCTCGACGGGGTTTCGCGCTTGTTCATCAGCTGCACGCGGTAGAGGTTTTCGATGCGCCCGCTGTCGCCGATGCGCGCCATCACGCCGCGGTCGCGGATCACATCCATCGACACTGGGGCACGGCTGCCCAGCCCGATCCCGAAGGCCGTCACCGAACCGGCCAGCAGGGCGCCGTAGATCAGCACCCGCGGGCGCAGCAGGCGCCGGATCAGCTGCGACTGCGTCCAGCGGTGCGCCATGCCGTTGCTGGTGTCGTAGCGGATCAGCCCGCGCGGGTAGCCGAGCTTGTCCATCACGCCGTCGCAGGCGTCGATGCAGGCGGCGCAGCCGATGCATTCCACCTGCAGTCCTTCGCGAATGTCGATGCCGGTGGGGCAGACCTGCACGCACAGGGTGCAGTCCACGCAGGAGCCCAGACCCAGCGTCTGGAGGTCGGCCTTTCTGGATCGTGCGCCGCGGGGTTCGCCGCGTTCCACGTCGTAGGCGATGACCAGGGAGTCCGCGTCCAGCAGCGTGCTCTGGAAGCGCGCATAGGGGCACATGTAGGTGCAGATCTGCTCGCGCAGCCAGCCGGCATTGCCGTAGGTGGCAAAGCCGTAGAACAGCACCCAGAAGGTGGCCCAGGGCGTCATCTCGGCACGGGCCAGTTCCAGTGCCAGGTCGCGGATCGGCAGGAAATAGCCGACGAAGGTGAAGCCGGTCACCGCTGCGAAGGCCAGCCAGGCCAGGTGTTTGCCGCCCTTTTTGAGCAGCTTCTCGCGGCTCCAGGGCGCCTTGTCCAGCCGCATGCGCGCCAGGCGATCTCCTTCGAAGCGGTGCTCCATCCACAGGAAGATCTGGGTGTAGACCGACTGCGGGCAGGCATATCCGCACCACAGCCGCCCGGCCACCGCGGTGAAGAAGAACAGTGCAAGCGCACTGATCACCAGCAGCGCGGCCAGGAAGATCAGCTCCTGCGGCTGCAGCACCAGCCCGAAGACGTAGAAGCGCGGCGTCTCCAGGTCGAACAGCAGCGCCTGGCGGCCGTTCCAGTTCAGCCAGGGCACACCGTAGAAGAACAGCTGGGTGACCCAGACCATCACCCAGCGCCAGTTGGCGAAGCGCCCCTTCACGGCGCGGGGGTAGACCTTCTGGTGTTTGTGGAACAGCGACGTGACCGGTGGCGGGGAAGGGGGCGTCATGGGCAGCGGGAAAGAAGGATCGAGTGGTTCGCTGGCGTCACCGAGCCGTGGGGGACGGGACCGGGCAAGGGCGAGAGTGTGACCGACTCAGGCAGCCGATGCGGCGTTCGGAGTGCGCGGTGCGGGTTGGCAGGCGCAGGTCAATGGCGTCACTTCATGCCCAGCCGGTGCGCCAGTTTGTGCAGGTTGCTGGAGTCGATGCCCAGGCGGCGCGCGGCCTGGGCCCAGTTGCCCTGGCAGGCCTGCAGCGCGGCTTCCACGCAGCGGCGCTGGGTGGCGTCGGTGATGTCCTTGAGCGTGGCCCCTTCCGGCCAGGCGGGTCCGGCCTGCAGGGGCAGGGACGGCAGTGCGGAGTCTGCACCGGCCGTGTCGGGCGGGCGGGGGGCGGGGCTCGGCCCGATCTGGGGCTCCAGGCCAAGCAGGTCCAGGTCGATGGTGACGATCGACACCCGGGCGTCCTGCGCCCCGGCCGCACGCAGAGCGGCGCGGCCGATGACATGCTCCAGCTCGCGCACGTTGCCCGGCCAGGGGTAGGCCAGCAGGGCGCGTTCGGCCGGGGGCGCCAGGCGCAGGCTGCGCAGGCCCAGGCGGGCACGGTTGAGCTCCAGGAAGCGACCGGCCATAGGCAGCACATCGTCCGGGCGCAGGCGCAGCGGCGGGATGGGCAGCGGGTAGACCGACAGGCGGTGGTAGAAGTCGGCGCGGAAGTGGCCCTCCCGCACGGCGGCCTGCAGGTCGCGGTTGGTGGCGGCGATGAAGCGCACATCCACCTTGCGCGGCCGGTCCGAACCCAGGCGCTGGATCTCGCCGTTCTGCAGCGTGCGCAGCAGCTTGGCCTGCAGCTGCAGGGGCAGCTCGCCCACCTCGTCCAGGAAGAGGGTGCCACCCTCGGCGGCCTCCACCCGGCCGGCACGGTCGCCGGAGGCACCGGAGTAGGCGCCGCGCACATGGCCGAACAGCTCGCTCTCGGCCAGCGTCTCGGGCAGGGCTGCGCAGTTCACATGCACCAGCGGCCGCTGGTGGCGGGGCGACAGGCGGTGCAGCCGCCGCGCGAACAGCTCCTTGCCCACGCCGGTTTCGCCCAGCAGCAGCACTGGCAGGTCGCTGGCGGCCACCATGCGGCTTTCCTCCAGCAGGCGGCGCATGGCTTCGCTGTGCGCCACGATCTCCCAGTCGTCACCGGCGCCGGCCACCGGCAGGCCGTCGTCCTCCTGGCTGCGCTGCGCCACCGCGCGGCTGTGGCGCAGCGCATCGTTCTCCTGCTCCAGCCGCGACACCCGCACGGCCGCCTCCACCAGCCGGGCCGCCTGGGCCAGCGCCTCGCGTGCGGCGGCGTCGAAGCGGCCGGGGTTCAAACCGTCCAGCGTCAGGGCACCCCAGGGCTGGCCGTCCTGCAGCAGGCGCACCCCCATGCAGTCGTGCACCGGCAGCGGTTCGCCCAGGCGGTCGTCGATCAGGCCGTCGTAGGGGTCGGGCAGGCGGCTGTCCTGCTCGAAACCCACCACCCGGTGTAGTTGTTCGGCCGTCGGGGTGGCCAGCGAGCCCGGCGGCGGCTGAAGTGCGCTGAGCGGGCCGGTGGCCATGATGGCGGCCAGGCGAGGCTGCTCGTCCAGGCGGAAGCGCCGGCCCAGGGCATCGCGCACCAGCCCGGCCGTGGCCACCGGGCGCAGGCAGGCCGGGCCGTCGCTGTTCTGCAGGCCCAGCAGGGCCACCGCGTCGCAGCCGAACTGCGCCCGCAGGCGGGTGACCACCCGCTGCAGCCGCAGGCCGGCCGGCAGGGGGGTGGCCAGGTCGTCGAGAAAGGCTGACGGGTCGTAGGCGGTCATGGACGGTTGATTGCACCTCTTTGGGTGAAATTTACCCGGTGGGCGGCGCGGTGGAAATGACCCAGTTCAAATCCAAGTCTTTGTTTTTGCAGGGGTTGCGGGCAGGTCCGGGTCTTGCGCAACGACAGGTGTCGATCTCGCCCCGCCGGGCCTGACCCTGAACCTGGAGAACACCACCGTGTCTGCCGTGATGCCCGCCGCCTCTCACTCCACTGCAGCCGCCCTGTCGCCTGCTCTGCGGCAGCGGCTGGCGCCCGCTGCCATCGAAACCCTCCAGCCGACCCAGGCCCTGCGGCCCGGCCAAGGGGTGCCGAGCCTGGGGGAATCCGATCTGGCCCTGCTGCGCCAGGCCTTTGCGCCGCACCGTTTGCGCCCGGACAGCCTGGATCGGCTGCGCACCGGTGCGGTGGTGCTGTCCCAACCCATCGGCATGCTCGGCCTGCCCGGCCCCGCCCAGCCGCTGCCCTGCTGGTGGCTGCTGCGCCGCGGCCGGGTGTCGCTGGGCTGGGTGTCGGACCGGGGTGAGTTCACCGAGCACCACCCGTTGGTCCCGGGGGACTGGCTGGAAGTGGCTGGCGCCCTGGCGCAGCCGCCGCGCTGGACCGACGCGGTGCAGTGCCGCACTCCGGTGGAGTTGCTGGCCCTGCCGCTGCGCCTGCTGTTCGAGGTGGCCGCGGACGACCCGGCGCTGCAACAGGCCATGACGGCGCTGCTCTGCGGTCGGGTGCGTGAACTGGCCGACACCCTGCGTGACGTCGTCAGTGCCGACGTGCCGGCCCGCCTGGCGCGCTGGATGCTGCGCCGCCTGAAGGGCGACGGTGACGCGCTGGACCCTGCGGCGCTGCCGGTGTTGCAGTTGGCCGACCTGAAGCAGACCATCGCAGCGCAGATCGGCACCACCTCCGAAACCTTCTCGCGCGCCCTGCGCCGCCTGCAGGACGCCGCCATCGTGCAGGTGGACGGCTACCGCGTCACCCTGCTCGACCGCGAGGCTCTGGAGCGGGTGGCCCACCCGCGCGGGCGCGGCAGCGCGAGGCAGTCGTTTGCGCGGGGGCGCAAGGCCGGGTGAGGCGGGCTGACGTGGCTGGACGGCCTTCTGCAATGCCCGCAGAAGGCCCCCGCATCTGTTCGAAAACCGGCTTCAATGTCTCCACATTGAGCAGGTCGATGTCTCGCGAAACAGCATCGGACTGTCCCCTCGGAGATATCTGTTCCACAGGCCCCACGGGCCATTCCACGAAGGCGCGGGCTGACCTACATTCGCACCCGCACGACCCAGCCTTCGATGGAAAAGACCATGAAATACGTCCTGATCGGAGCCGGCCCGGCCGGTGTGCGCGCAGCCGAGACACTGCGCAAGGAAGACCCGAACGGTGAGATCACCCTGGTCAGCGGCGAGCCTGGCGAACCCTATGCGCGCATGGCCATCCCCTACGTCCTGAGCGGCCAGATCGACGAGTCCGGCGCGCTGCAGCGCAAGACCGAGCTGCACTACAACCACCAGGGCATCGACTACCTCAACCGCAAGGCGCTCAAGGTGCATGCGCGCGAGGACGGCGGCACGGTCGATCTGGACGACGGCAGCACGTTGGCCTACGACCGCCTGCTGGTCGCCACCGGCTCCTCGCCGTCGCTGCCGCCGATTGCGGGCACCGACCTGCCCGGCGTCGTGACCTGCTGGACGCTCGACGACGCCCGTGCCATCGCCGAGAAGCTCACCCCCGGTGCGCGCGTCGTGATGCTCGGCGCCGGCTTCGTGGCCGGCGTGTGCATGAAGTCGCTGATTGGCACCGGAGTGAAGCTGACGGTCATCGCTGGCCGCGCCGGCCAGATTCTGCGCACCATGATGGCTCCGACCGGCAGCCGCATGATGCAGCGCTGGCTGGAGGATCGTGGCGTCACCGTGGTCACCCAGGGCCGCACCGAACGCATCGAACGGGGTCCGCGCCTGGTGATGGACACCCAGACGATCGAAGCCGACCTGATCATCCTGGCCACTGGCGTGAAGCCGAACGTGTCCTTCCTCGAAGGCACCGGCGCACAGATCGACCAGGGCATCGTGGTCGATCACTTCATGCGCACCACCGTGCCGCACATCTATGCCGCTGGCGACGTGGCGCAGGGGCGCGACTTTTCCACCGGCGAATGGGTGGTCCATGCGCTGCAGCCCACCGCAACCGAGCACGGCCGCATCGCCGCCATCAACATGGCCGGCAAGACCATGCCGTACCGCGGCAGCCTGAGCATGAACGTGCTCGACATCGGCGGGCTGATCTCGCACACCTTCGGCGAGTGGCAGGGCCGCGAGGGTGGCGAGATGGTGGAGCTGACCGACGAACCGCGTTTTCTACACCCGCCTGTGTTTCCATGACGACCGCATGATCGGTGCGATCACGGTGGGCAACCCGAACCATGTCGGTGCCATCCGCGGTCTGATCCAGGGCCGCCGTCGCCTGGGCCGCTGGAAGGACGAGCTGCTGAGCAACCCTCACCAGGTCATGGCGGCCTTTGTCGACCTGACCCAGAACCCGGCGGTCGACAGCTGATCGACGAGGCAGGCGACAGCGACAGCGCCAGCCCGGCCGCAGCCGGGCCGGCGTCAGTACACCGTGTCGTGATCCCCAACGTTGATCGGAATGATCCGGCCATCCTGGATAAGCAGTTCCAGCGTGATGCGGCAGGACAGGTGGATGGACACCGAATGAAGCCCCTGCAGCCTGCCGGCCAGCGCATGCAGTCGCAGCGAGGGGTGGTGGGGGTTGATTTCCAGCAGCGCCAGTGTCTTGCCGTACTGGGCCTTGAGCTGCGGGTGACGGCGCAGGAAGCGCAGCGCGCGGCGCTGGTAGTCCTCGGTGAAAGCCAGTTGATACGGCATGCCTCGGCCCCGGCGGTCCGCCCGGTCAGCTCGCCGTGTTGTCCGCCAGCAGGCGCTCCATGCGGGCCAGGTGGTCTGCCGCGCTCTCCTGCACCGCACGTTCTGCCGCCAGATCGGCCCTGCTCTGCGCCAGCGCGGCCTCCAGCTCGCATTCGCGCAGGTAGTGGTACTGCGCCACCTCCATCACCACAAAACGCTCCTTGCCTCGAACGGAGATGACGGCCTCGGTCTGCCCGTTGAGCACCTCCTCAATGGCGGCAACACCGCGCACCTTCAGGTCATTGGCAGTGAGCTGGCTCATGATGGGTTGACTGGGCTGAGGTAAATGGGGTGATTTTAGGTGCGATCAGTCGATTTATTGGTGGTACTGTTCATCTCACGATTTATCGTGCGTGACTGCCGTTCTGTTGACTGGCAGGGTGTCCCAGACAACGTGCGCCGCGTACACTTCCGCCATGGTCACCGTCCCTGATGCAGCCGGTCACTTGGTGTTCGTCAGTCACTCTGGCGAAGACACCTGGGTGGCCAAACAGATCGCGCGTTGCATCGGTGAATGTGGGGCCCGGCCCTTCCTCGATCAGGCCGATGTCCCCGTCGGCGCCGAGTTCGGGAAGACGTGCGAGATTTCCTCGATCGGGCAGACGAACTGGTGGTGCTTTTCACACCCTGGTCGCTGGAGCGCCCCTACGTGTGGGCTGAAATCGGAGCGGCCTGGATCCGCCGGATACCGATCATCGTTCTGCTGCTCGGACTGAGTGCCACCGAGTTCCAGTCCCGACCCCATGCACCGGTGTTTCTCAAGAAAAGGAACATCATCAGCCTGAACGAAGTCGATGCCTATCTGGCTGAGCTTCGTGGCCGCGCAGAGGCGGAGAAGTCCCATGTCTGACAAGACGCATCCCCCACAGGTTTTCATCTCGCACACCACAGCCGACAAGGAATGGACGGATCAGTTCGCCACGGCCTTGCGGGACAAGGGCGTGCAGATCTGGTACGACGGGTGGAACCTGCGGCCGGGCGACAAGTGGCAGGACCGACTGGAGGACGCCCTGCGCGACAGCCGCATCTTCTGTGTGGTCGTGGGTGACCGCGGCGCCGAGACGCCCTGGACCTACTTCGAGATCGGTGCTGCACTGGCTGACCAGAAGATCATCGTGCCAGTACTGTCCGACACCTCCCGGCAGATCCAGTTGCCGCCGATGCTGTCGCGGTATCAGGCCATCGGCGAGCGCACTCCGGTTGAAGCAGCGTCGCGTCTCGCCGATCTGGTCGAGACGGCTGGCACGGCGGGGACCTGACGCGCAGCGGCAGGCCCCGGAAACTCTCAGCCCTACCCCTTCAGCCGCTCCCGCAACCCCGTCTTCGACAGCCGCATCGGCGTGCGGTGGGCGGTCCAGCCGCCTTGCCAGGGGGGGGTGAGGCCGCGCAGGGGGCGGGCCAGGGTGAGCGCCCAGCGGTACAGGCGGGGTTGGCCGTTGAGCCAGGCCCAGGCTTTCCAGGCCAGGGCTTCCTTCCAGTCCTTGGCGCTGGCCTGGCCGGCCAGCGGGGGGTGGCCGGGGTCGGGGTCGTGTTTGGCGGCGCGGCGCAGCTGCATCAGCAGGTCGGGGATGGGGATGCCCACCGGGCAGACCTCGGAGCAGGCGCCGCACAGGCTGCTGGCGGTGGGCAGGTCCTGGGTGGGCTCCAGGCCCAGCAGGTGCGGGGAGATGATGGAGCCGATCGGCCCCGGGTAGGTGGTGCCGTAGGCCAGCCCGCCGATGCGGGCGTACACCGGGCAGTGGTTCATGCAGGCGCCGCAGCGGATGCACTGCAGTGTGGGCCGGAAGTCGGCATCCCGGTAGGCCTGGCTGCGGCCGTTGTCCAGCAGGATGAGGTGCAGCTCCTGCGGGCCGTCGTGTTCACCCGGGCGGCGCGGGCCGCTGATGACGTTGAAGTAGGTGGTGATGGCCTGGCCGGTGGCCGATCGGGTGAGCAGGCTGTACAGCGGCAGCACATGCTCGAAGCGCTCCACCACCTTCTCGATGCCGGTGATGGCGATGTGCACCGGCGGCACCGTGGTGCACATGCGGCCATTGCCCTCGTTCTCGACCAGGCAGAGCGAGCCGGTCTCGGCCACCATGAAGTTGACGCCGGACACGCCGATGGCCGCGTCGCGGAACTCGTGGCGCAGGCGGCGGCGGCCGATGGCGATGAGCTCGTCCACGTCCTCGGTGTAGGGCGTGTCGGGGATGTGGTCGGCGAACAGCGCGGCGATCTGCTGCTTGGTCTTGTGGATCGCCGGCATGATGATGTGGCTGGGCCGCTCGCCGGCGAGCTGGACGATGTACTCGCCCATGTCCGACTCCAGGCAGTTGATGCCTTGGTCGGCCATGTGGTGGTTCAGCTCGATCTCCTCGCTGACCATCGACTTGCCCTTGATCATCCCTTTGGCGTTGTGGCGCCGGGCGATGGCCAGGAAGAGGGCGTTGGCCTCCTCCGGCGTGGCGGCCCAGTGCACCTGCACGCCGCGTTCGGTGAGGCGCTGCTCCAACAGTTCCAGCAGGTCCGGCAGCCGCGACAGGCTGTACTGCCGCAGCGCTTCGCCCAGGCGACGCAGGCGCTCGAAGGCGTCGGTGTCGGCAAAGTGCGCCGCCCGCCGGGTCTGCAGGAAGTCCATCGCGCCGCGGAAGCTGCGGCGCAGGTGCGCGTCGTCCACCGCTTCCCGGGTGTTGGCTTTGAAGCGGCGCGGGTCGATGAACTGCAGCGGCGCGCCCGGCAGAGCGGAGGTGGAAGCAGCCGTGGCAGCGGCTGAGGCCGGTGTGGCGTTCATGTTCATGCGGGGCTCCCTTGGACGCTCGGGGTGTGGTCGTGCACCAGCACGATCACCAGCTCCTTCGGGCCGTGGGCGCCGAAGGCCAGGGTCTGCTGGATGTCGGAGGTCTTGGAGGGCCCGGTCACCAGCAGAAGGTTGGTGGGCATGTTGTCCTCCGGCTGCAGCGCGCGCATCGCCGCGGGCAGACCGGCGAAGAGGCGGTTGACCGGCAGCACGGCCACATGCACCGGCGGCACCAGCGACAGGCTGCGCGGCTCGCCCGGGCCCGGGATCAGCAGCAGCGTGCCGGTGTCGGCGATGCCGGCCTGGGCGGAGGTAATGCCGGCATCGATGGCGTCGAACAGCTGCGGCTTGCACTGCTCCAGCGGCGTGTCGAAGCGCCAGGTCTCCAGATCGGCCAGAGCGCTTTCGGGAGCATCGAGCTGTGCGGACAGTTCGCTGGCGCTGCCCAGCGCAATGCGGCGGCAGCCGCGTGCGTCCAGCGCGGCGCGCAGGGCCTGGGGCCAGTCGTTTGCACTGGCATGCAGCACGTCGGCGCGCCAGCCGCGGGCAGCGGCCTCGAAGCCTGCCACCAGCGTGGCCGGGTCGGGCCGCTCACCAATGCAGCCGCGGCCATAGGGGCCGCTCCAGTAGGGCGTCAGGTCGGGCCGGGGCAGGGCCTGCGCCGGGGCTGCGGCCCGCAGCGCGCCGAGGATGCCGCGGCGGGCGGCCTGGGTGTTGGGGATCGTCATGGGATTTGTCTCCTCAGGCTCCGCGGGGCTCAATCGGTCACCTGCTGGGCGGCCGGGCCCAGGCCCAGGCGCTCGCGCAGGAAGCTGGCCAGGTGGGTGCAGCGCGGCAGGGCCTCGCCAGCGGCGCGGCGCTTTTCGGCGGCGTGGTGCAGGTTGAGCAGGCAGCCGCAGTCGCCGCTGACCACCACGTCCGCGCCGCTGTCGCGCAGGCTGTCGAGCTTGTCGCTGACCATCGCGCCGGAGACGGCCGGGTGCCGCGCCGAGAAGGTGCCGCCGAAGCCGCAGCACTCCGCCACGCGGGCCTGCTGCACCAGCTCCACGCCGGGCAGGTCGCGCAGCAGCGCCTCGTGGGGCAGGTGGCAGCCCATCTCCCGCCGGGCCGAGCAGGAGGTGTGCAGGGCCACCTTCACCGGCGTGGTGGGCGCCTTGGCGCGCTCCGGTCGGCCGGCCGGGTCGGCCAGGCCCAGCACGTCGCGGGCGAAGTGGCTCCACTCCACCACCCGCGCAGCGATCTCGCGGGCCCGTGCGGCCTGCGCCGGCTCGTCGGCGAACAGGCGCGGCCAGTGGTGCACCAGCATGCCGGCGCAGGAGCCCGAAGGCAGCACGATCGGCCAGGGTTCGGGAAACAGGTCCAGCTGCGCCCGCGCAGTCTGGCGGGCCTGCTCGGTGTAGCCGCTGGTGTAGGCCGGCTGGCCGCAGCAGGTCTGGTCGGGCGGGAAGTCCACCTCGATGCCGGCGGCGCGGATCAGCTCGATGGCGTCCAGGCCGGCCTGCGGGGCCATCATGTCCACCACACAGGTGGCGAAGAAGTAGACCCGGCGCGGGCGGGAAGCAAGGGCGGGAGCGGAGCTCAAGGGGCGGTCTCCAGGGGGTTGTTCTGTGCGGGGATGCAACGGGTGAGTTGCCGATGGGCCTGGGAGCGATGCCTGCACTGCGGCCCCGGCCGGAATTCTGCGGCGCCGGCGGGGCCTGGGGGAGCTGGTTTGTGCGGCTGCTCCTGCGATCGTCGAACCGGTCGGCCACACGATCGCGGACACTCCCACCATGGCCCGTCCCGCCCGCCTGCCCCCCCTGCACGCCCTCAGCGCCTTCGAGAGCGCAGCCCGCCTCGGCGGTTTTGCGCCCGCCGCCGCGGAGCTGTGCATCACGCCCAGCGCGGTGAGCCACCGCATCCGCCTGCTGGAGGCGCAGCTGGGCGAGCAGCTGTTCGAGCGCACGCCCGGCGGGGTGCGGTTGACGGAGGCCGGCCGGCGCTGTCTGGCGGGTGTGCGGGAGGCCTTCGGCACGCTGGCGCAGCTGTCGCGTGGGCGTGACGACGCGCCGGTGCGGCTGGTGGTCGGCACGCCGCCCACCTTCGCGCGCGAGCTGCTGATCCCGCAGCTGCCGGACTTTTACCGCCAGTGGCCGGACATCGAGCTGGAGGTGGCGGTGGCCGCGCCGCTGCAGGAGCGACCGGACCGGCACGATGTGGACATCCGCTATGGCAGCGGCGAGCTCGGCGCGCCGGACGGGCGTCCGCGGTTGCGCCTGTTCGAGGACCGCTGGGTGGTGCTGGCCGCGCCGGCCTGTGTGCAGGCGCAAGGCCTGGCGACGCCGGCCGATCTGCTGCGTGCCGAACGCCTGCGCAGCCCGCTGGTGGGCTGGTCGGCCTGGTGGCAGGCGGCGGGGCTGGCCGAGGGGCTGGCCGAGCCGCAGCGCGGGCCGGTGTTCAGCGACCTGGGCATCCTGCTGGAAGCCGCAGCCAGCGGCCTGGGCGTGGCGCTGTGCTCCGAGCGGCTGTCGCGTCGTTGGGTGGCGGAGGGACGCCTGCAACAGCTCTTCGACCTGGCGGTGCCGGCCGAGCGCAGCTACGACCTGCTGGCCGACGCCGCGGCGCTGGCCCGCCCGGAGGTGGCGGCCTTTGTCGACTGGCTCACCGCCCGGCTGGGCTGAACCCCGAGTCCACCCCGCAGCGCCGCGACCCGGGGTGAGGGGGCGCGGGCAGGGCAGGGCGGGGCGGTCGGTGGGCAACATCGACCCGCATGGTCCCGGCAACCCGACCGCCTGCCAAGCGAATGTTTTTCAGCAGGGGGCGAAGCGTTTTCAACAGGCCTGTGTCGACGCCGGTTCGGACTCCGGTTCGGACTCCGATGCCGTGCTGCGCGCGGCCGCCGGGTTGCGGCCGCGCGCCATGGGCAAGCGCTCCATCAGGTAGCACAGGCAGTCCTGGCGTACCACCCGGGCGTCCAGTGTCAGCATCGCCGGCATGGCGGCCCGGGACAGCCGCAGCTCGCCCTCGCGCACCTGGAAGCACCGCGCCGTGATGTCGGCCCCGGCCTCGTCCTCGGCCCGCAGGGGCATCGGGTGGCGGCTGCGGCCGAAGCGCCGGCCCGCCGCCAGTTCGCGGAAGTTGAGGCGGTCCAGTCGTGCGTCCAGCCACAGGTCACAGCCGGGGGGCAGGGGGGCGATGTCCTCCTGGATGCCTTCGGGCGGGGCGAAGTCGAAGCGCACCTCTTCGCGCACCTTCACCCGCGCCAGCGTGTGGTACAGGTCCAGGTCGCCCTCCTGCCGGCCGTGGTCCGGGAACTCGGACAGGTGCAGCGCCGCGGCCAGGAAGCGCGCCGCCTCTGCCTCGTTGGCGGCCACGCCGGGCTTGCCGCATTCCACCGCCACGGCCGGGCACAGCGGCGTGAAGGCCGCCGTCTGCGTGCCCGGCAGGCCGCGGAACAGCACGACGGTGCGGGAGAACAGCCGTGCCAGGTGCAGGTGCGCCGGCGTGTTTTGGCAGACGATGCCGTAGTGCGGGTTCAGGCCGGTGTTGTTGTGGAGGTCGATGGCGGCAAACAGACCCCGCTCGCACTGCAGCCGATGCACTTCGGCCATCAGCAGCTGTTCCGGCGACCCCAGATACTCCACCGCGCCGGGCCAGACGCGGTTGTGGTCGGGCTGACCGTCCAGCCGGCGCAGACCCTGGCGGGCCGCCTGGACATTGCCGATCAGCACGGTGAGTGCACGCGGCAGGCGGTCCTGCCGGTGGGCCAGGGCCTCGCGCAGCAGCTGCTGCACGGCCACCCAGCCGACGTCTTCGTTGCCGTGCAGCAGCACCGAGACGAACAGCTCCGGCTGGCGCCGCCCGGGCAGGTGCAGCAGGGTGGGGCCGGTGAGGTGGTGGTGCAGCTCCCGGGCGGGGCAGTCCAGCAGACCCGGCAGGTGGCGCGGCAGGTCGGACAGGCGCTCGAAGTGGTATTGGGAAAGCGACAGGGACAGGGTGGGCAGCATGTCGGTGGGGGGCATCGGTTTCATTCGGTCGGTCATTGCCGGGGCGATCACAATGGCCATTCATGCACTGGCCGGCCGCTGCGCTGCTGCGCCAGGTAGTCGGCAGTGAGTCGGAACAGGTCCTGGTGGCGGCGGTGGTGCGCCAGCTGCCAGGCCGCGCCGTTGCGCCGCGTGCGCAGCCGGGCGCAGAGGAGGCCGAGGTGGCGCTCGATGTCGTCGCGGTGAATGTCCAGCGCCTCCAGCCCCTGGCGGGCCAGCGGCAGCAGCCGCTCCAGCAGCTCGGTGACCGGGTGCTCCCGGCCGTCCAGCCACTGCAGCCGCGCGCCCAGGCCATGGCGGGCGGCGCGGTAGAAGTTCTCCCGCGCCGCCGCAAAAGGCAGCTGCGACTCCGGCGGCAGGTCCTGGCGCGCCAGGCGGTCCACACAGCCGTAGAAGAAGGCCGCGTTGGCCAGCATGTCGGGGATGCTCGGGCCGGCGGGCATGACGCGCTGCTCCAGCCGCAGGTGTGGGCGGCCGTCCGGCTCGAAGCCGATCAGCAGCCGGTTCCAGCGCCAGAGGGTGCCGTTGTGCAGCCGCAGGTGGGCAAAACGTTCGGGGGGTGCGTCGCTGCACATCGGCAGCAGCACCGGGTGGCGCCGCAGGTTGTCCGCAAAGAGCTCGGTGGGGTCGGCACCGACATAGCCGCTGCCGAAGCTGACGCGGCGGCGCTCCAGGGTGGCGGCATCGGCCCGGTCGCCGGCCTCGCCGCCGCACAGGCTGGCCTCGCCGCAGTCCACCGCCTGCTCGAACAGCGGGATGCGGGTTTCGTGCCACAGCGCGTGGCCGAAAAGGAAGGGCGAGTTGGCTGCCAGCGCCAGCAGCGGTGCACTCAGGATGACCGAGGCGTTGTGATGCCGCCCCATCTGCGCCAGCGGCGCCTGCAGGTGCAGCTGGAAGGAGGTGGTGGCCGCCTCCAGCATCACGTCTTCATGCAGGGTGTCCAGCCCGGGGGTGTCCTCCTCGGCGGCGTGGATGTGCAGGCGCAGCGGCCGGCCGCCCCGGGCCGCCAGCACCTGCTCATTGAGCGCCAGGTAGCGCGGCGAGGGCGTCATGCTGCCCAGGTTCAGGTCCTGCTCGCGCAGCGTGGGCAGGGTGCCGATGGCCAGCACGGTGGCTTCCTCCTGCCGCGCCTGGTCCTGGCAGCGCTGCCAGGTGGCCGACAGCTCGGTCTCCAGCCGCCGCAGCGCTGGGCCTTCCAGCGTCTGCGGGCTGCCGTTGAGCTCGATGTTGAAGCGCGACAGCTCCGGCACCACCAGCGGGTCCGCCAGCGCGGCCAGGAAGCTTTGGTTGCAGGGTTTGGGGAAATGGTTGTGGTCCAGCAGCCAGGCCTCCAGCTCGAAGCCGGCGCGCCGTGCCCGCGGCGCGAAGCCATGCTCGGCGAACATCTGCCGCGCCAGGTCGGTTTCCTGCCGCAGCGCCGCACCGAAGCGCCGGAAGTCCTCCGCGGTGAAGTGGGTGCTGGTGATTTCCTGGCCCATCGTCACTCCGTTGCGCTGTGGCCCTTGTCTGCATCGTCGCTGCCCGCTGCCCGCAGTGCACGCGCTGCCGTGGCCGCCGCTTGAGGCGGGTCAAGTCCGGCGTGGTCCAGCGGCCACGGACAGGGCGGAGATCGCCCGCGGCAGGTCAGGGCGAAAGGAACGGCGTTCCAGTTGCGGCTAACCTGCGCGGTCGCACTGCCACCCCTCTCCTGTCAACGTGTCCACACCTGCTCAGCCTCTGCGTTCTTCCCTGCTGACGCCCGACCTGCTGGTCATCCTGGCCGGGGTGACGGCAGCGCTGCACGTGGGCAAGCTGCCACCGGCGCTGCCGGTGCTGCGCGAAGCCCTGGGGGTGACGCTGCTGCAGGCGGGTTTCCTGCTGTCGCTGGTGCAGTTGGCCGGCATGACCTGCGGGCTGCTGGTGGGACTGGCGGCCGATGGACTGGGGCTGCGGCGCAGTGTGCTGGCCGGGTTGGTCACGCTGGCGCTGGCCAGTGCGGCGGGTGGTTTTGCGAGCACGCCGACCGAGCTGCTGGGGTTGCGGGCGCTGGAGGGGTTTGGCTTCCTGCTGGCCTCGTTGCCGGCGCCCAGCCTGATCCGCCGGCTGGTGCCCGAGCAGCACCTGAGCCGCCGGCTCGGCCTGTGGGGCGCCTACATGCCCACCGGCACCGGCCTGGCGCTGCTGGCCGGGCCCTGGGTGATCGGCCTGTGGCACTGGCCCGCCTGGTGGTGGACCCTGGCGGCCTGGACCGCGCTGATGGCGTTGTGGGTGGCCCGCGCGGTGCCGGCCGACCCGCCGCGCGGGGCCCCATCACCCGCTGCGGTGCAGCGGCCCGCGGGGGCGGGCAATGACAGTGACCTCTGGGGGCGCCTGCGCGCCACGCTGGGCAGCCCGGGGCCCTGGCTGGTGGCGCTGAGTTTCGCGGCCTACTCCAGCCAGTGGCTGGCGGTGATCGGCTTCCTGCCCATGCTCTACGCGCAGGCCGGGCTGAGCGCGCCGGTGGCCGGGGCGCTGACGGCGCTGGCCTCGGCGGTCAACATCATCGGCAATGTGGGGGCGGGCCGGCTGCTGTGGCGCGGTTGGCCGGCACCGCGGCTGCTGGCGCTGGGTTTCCTGGCGATGGGTCTGGGCAGCGCGCTGGCCTTTGGTTTGCCCGAGGGCGAAGGCGCCTGGCGGCCGGCGCTGCGTTATGCCGCGGTGCTGGTTTTCTCCGCTCTGGGCGGGTTGATTCCGGGGGCGCTGTTCTCGCTGGCGGTACGGTTGGCGCCGGGTGAGCGCAGCGTGTCCACCACCGTCGGCTTCGTGCAGCAGTGGTCCTCCATCGGGCAGTTCTGCGGGCCGCCGCTGGTGGCCGCGGTGGCGGCTGCCACGGGTGGCTGGCATTGGACGGCACTGGTCACCGCCGGCTGCATGGCCGCGGGTCTGGGGTTGACGCTGGCGACGGCGGTGCTTCTGCGGCGACACGCAGCGGGGTGAGTCCGCTGCGAGCAGGGCCGGAGGGTTCAACCCGGCACAAGTTCGAAGCCGCCCAGCTCCCTGACCTCGCCATTGATCATCGTTTCCACCCGGTGCCATCCCGGGTGGTGCCGGCGAGTGGTCAGTGGCGCCAGCGAGATGCGTTTGCCCAGCCGCAGACGCTCGCCGGGGGCCAGGGTGGCATCGCCCAGACGGAACACCTTGGGGCTGCTGCGACCGTCGGCCTTGACGAAGTGCACCCGCAGGTCCACCCGCAGCGGCAGCGGCTCCTTCGCCGGGTTGTGCAGCGTCAGCTCGACGCGCACGCCGGCATCGGGGCCCTGGTGGGGTTGTGCGGGCTCGAAACGGGCGGCCACGATCTCGGCCTGCTGCCGGTTTGGTCCGTAGCCGATCAGCGCCAGTGCCTCGGCCTGACCCTGCTTGAGCAGCGTGCGCAGCGCGTGGGTGATCAGCTGGCGTCGTGGCGCTGGGGCGTCGGCCCACCAGCGGCGGGCAGTGTCCAGCAGCAGGTGGGGGTGATCCTTGCCCAGGTCGTTCAGGTGGTTGGCCACCGAGCGGCGCACATAGGGTTCCGGGTCGTCGCGCAGTCGCTCCAGCAGGGCGAGTACCGGCAGCGGGTCGGCACCGAAGCGGTACAGCCGCGGGGCCCAGGGCAGGCGCGGCCGGGTGCCTTCGCTCACCAGCCGGCGCACGTGGGCGCTGGGGTCACGGCTCCAGTGCTCCAGCTGGGACAGCAGCCCGGTGGGGTCCTGGTCGAGAAAGGGCCGGATGGCGAACTCGGCGGTGAACCGCTGAGTCAGCGTGTGCAGCGCCTGCAGCGACAGGTTCGGGTGGCCCAGGCCGCAGCGGGCCACGAACTCGGTGTGTGGCAGGTAGAAAAAGGGAGCCAGGGCCTGGCCCGCGGGGGCAGGCTGCGGCGTTGCGATGGAGGCCAGCAACAGCTCCAGGGCCCGTGGGTAGTCGTCGGGCAGGTGGCGCTGCAGGGCCGCGGCCAGGTGGCGCCCGCGCGGCATCAGTTCCAGGGCCTCGTAGCCGTCCAGCGCATCGGCCAGGAAGGCTTGCACATCGAACTCCGGCCAGGCCTGCCGGACCTCGGCCGCGAGGCGTCTGGCGATCTCTGGGCCGTACCGTGCCTTGAGGGGTTCTGCCATGCCGGGGAGGACTCAGCCGTTGAGGATGCGGCTGACCAGCGCGGCGGTGAATTGCTTCGTGTTCGCCTGGCCGCCCAGGTCGCCGGTGCGCACCCGATCGATGTTGAGCGTGGCGTCAATGGCGCTGCGCAGACGGGCAGCCTTGTCCAGGTGGCCCACATGCTCCAGCATCATGGCCGCCGCCAGCATCAGCGCGATGGGGTTGGCGATGCCCTGCCCGGCGATGTCCGGCGCGCTGCCGTGCACCGCCTCGAAGATGGCGGCGTCGCGGCCGATGTTGGCGCCCGGCGCCATGCCCAGGCCGCCCACCAGGCCGGCCACCAGGTCCGACAGGATGTCGCCGAACAGGTTGGTGGTCACCAGCACGTCGAACTGCCAGGGGTTGAGCACCAGCTTCATCGCGCAGGCGTCGACGATGACGGTCTCGAAGGCGATGCGGTCCTTGTACTTCTGCTCGTACAGGCGCTCGGCGGTTTCCTTGAAGATGCCGGTGAGCGCCTTCATGATGTTGGCCTTGTGCACGATCGTGACCTTCTTGCGACCGGTGGCGATGGCGTGCTCGAAGGCGTACTCCAGGATGCGGGTGCAGCCGGCGCGGGTGTTGATGCCGGTGGCCATGGCCACCGCGTGGGGGTCGTCCTCGATCTTCACGTAGTGTTCGTGGCCGATGTACAGACCCTCCAGGTTCTCCCGCACCACCACCAGGTCGATCTTGTCGAAGCGCCCGCCCGGGATGATGGTTCGCGCCGGGCGCAGGTTGGCATACAGCTGGAATTCCTCGCGCAGCCGCACGTTGGAGGAGCGGTAGCCGCCTCCGGAGGGTGTTTCCAGCGGGCCCTTGAGCGCCAGGCGGGTGCGGCGGATGCTGTCCAGCGTGTCCGGTGGCAGCGGGTCGTTGCAGGTCTGCACGCCGCCCAGCCCGGCGATCTGGCGGTCCCAGACGAAGGGGTCGCCCAGGGCGTCCAGCGCTGCCAGCGTGGCATCGACGATTTCGGGGCCGATGCCGTCACCCGGGATCAGGGTGGCCGGAATCTCACGGGCGGGGGTCGAGGCGGTGCTGGGGTTGGGCATGGTGGCGAGGTGTCGGGGGAGGTGGCGTGCGACCCAGCATACCCTGTGCCAGCGCAGGCCAGGAGGCCAGGAGACCGGGCAGGCTGCCGGAGCTGGCCGGTGCCGTCCTGTCAGGATCTGCAGGTCTTGAGCCACTACGATGCAGGTAGCGGGCCTGGGCCTGACCCACCGTACCTGCAAGCAAACCTGGGCTTTGATCAAGATGGCCGACTCCCTTCATCGCCGCCGCCTGCTGGCGGTACTGCCCGCCCTGGCGCTGGCCGACTGGCCGCTGCAGGCCCTGGCCCAGCGCCGCATCGCGCGCGACAGCGCCGTGATCGGCATGACGCTGGAACCCCCGGGGCTGGATCCCACCTCCGGTGCGGCCTCGGCGATCGCCGAGGTGGTGCTGTACAACGTCTTCGAGACCCTCACCAAGATCCGGGGTGACGGCAGCATCGTGCCCCTGCTGGCGCAGTCCTGGACGGTGACGCCGGACAACAAGACCTGGGCCTTCAAGCTGCGCCCCGG
The DNA here is from genome assembly GCA_016703325.1 of Burkholderiales bacterium. GTDB lineage: Bacteria > Pseudomonadota > Gammaproteobacteria > Burkholderiales > Burkholderiaceae_C > Sphaerotilus. The sequence goes on from JADJCH010000066.1 coordinate 24,429, forward strand.
GGTGCGGTTTCACAACGGCGAGCCCTGTGATGCCGCCGCGGTGAAGTTCAGCTTTGAGCGGGCCGCGGCCGAGGGCAGCCTGAACAAGGACCGGGCGGTCTTCGCCAACCTCTTCAACATCCGCGCCACCGATGACAGCACGCTGGTGCTGACGCTGAGGAATCCCAATCCGGACCTTCTGTTCCAGCTCGGCCAGGCCACCGCGGTGATCGTCGAACCCAAGAGCGTCGCCGGCAACGCCAGCCAGCCGGTGGGCACGGGCCCGTACCGGCTGGAGCGCTGGACCAAGGGCTCGAGCATCACCCTGGTGCGCTGGCCGGAACACCGCGATGCCCGCCAGATCGCACTGGCCAAGGTGACGTTGCGCTTCATCAGCGAGGTGGCGGCACAAATGGCGGCCCTGCTGTCCGGCGACATCGACGCCTTTCCACGTGTGGCGGCCGGGCGCAGCCTGGAGCAGTTCCGGCGCGACCGGCGCTGGCAGGTCATCGTCAGCGGCTCGCGCGCAAAGACGATCCTGGCCATCAACAACAAGCGCAAGCCGCTGGACGACGTGCGGGTGCGCCGCGCGATTGCCTCGGCGATCGACCGCAAGGCCGTGATCGAAGGTGCGGCAGACGGCTTCGGCGTGCCCATCGGCAGCTTTTACGTGCCCGGCGCTCCGGGTTATGTGGATCTGACCGCGGTGAACGCCTACCAGCCCGAGCGCTCGCGCAGCCTCTTGCGCGAGGCCGGCATCGCCACTCCGCTGGAGTTGACGATGAAGCTGCCGCCCACCCCCTATGCCCGCCAGGGCGGCGAGGTGATCGCCGCGCAGCTGGCCAAGGTGGGCATCGTCGCCAGGCTGGAGAACGTGGAGTGGGCGCAGTGGTTGTCCGGCGTCTACAAGGACAAGGCCTACGACCTGACGCTGATTTCGCACGTGGAGCCGCTGGACTTCGGCAACTTCGCGCGGCCGGGTTACTACTGGAACTACGAGTCGGCGCGTTTCAACGAACTCTGGTCCAAGGTCAACGGCACGGCCGATGCCGCCCAGCGCCACCGCCTGCTGTCCGAGGCGCAGCGGCTGGTGGCCGATGACGCGGTGGCCGCCTACCTCTACCAGCCCACCTGGATCACGGTGGCCAAGGCAGGCCTGGCCGGGCTGTGGAAGGACATGCCGATCTTCGCCAACGACCTCGCGGCGCTGCGCTGGGAATGACCGCGGGAGCGCCTGCGCCAGGTTCAACGGGGTCCGGTCCGAGCCTGACCGGGGTCAAGGTCGGTGCCTGAAGGTGTCCGAGTCGATGCGGGTTATCCTCTATGGCTGGCGCCCGCCGGGCCGCCTTCGATCCCGCGCCTACTGATCCGTTCGCCCCATGAAGACCCGCAGCCTGACCACCGGCATCGTCCATTCCGACCGCGAATTCGGCGTGGAGCATGGCGGCCTCCACAAGCCCATCCACACCTCGGTGCAGTTCGGCTTCGAGCGCACCGAGGAGCTGATCGGGGTGTTCCAGGGCACCGTCAAGAACGCCTGGAACTACGCCCGCCAGGGCACGCCCACCTCGTCGGCGCTGGAGTCTCTGGTCAACCGGATGGAGGGCGGGCGCGGCACGATCTGCTTCACCACCGGCATGGCCGGCATCTGCGCGATCTTCCTGACGCTGCTGCGTGCCGGTGACCACCTGGTGTGCAGCAAGCACGTGTTCGGCAACACCAACAGCGTGCTCGGCACGCTGGAGGACCTGGGCATCGCGGTCAGCAAGGTGGACGCCACGGCCGCTCAGAACGTGGCCGCCGCACTGCGGCCCGAGACCCGCATGGTCTTCGTCGAGACCATCGCCAACCCCGGCACCCAGGTGCCGGACCTCGCGGCCATCGGCGAGCTGTGCCGCCGGCACGGCCTGGTCTACGTGGTGGACAACACCATCACCTCGCCGGCGCTGTTCCAGCCGCGCAGCGTGGGGGCCTCGCTGGTGGTCAATTCCCTGTCCAAGACCATCGGCGGCCACGGCGCGGCGCTGGGTGGGGCGGTGACCGACACGGGGCTGTTCGACTGGAGCGGCTACCCCAACCTCTTCGAGGGCTACCGCAAGGGCGATGCCGCTGCCTGGGGCCTGCAGCAGATCCGCAAGAAGGGCCTGCGCGACCTGGGCGCCTCGCTGGCGCCGGAGGCGGCGCACCGCATCAGCCTGGGCGCCGAGACGCTGGAGCTGCGGGTGCAGCGCTGCAGCGACAGCGCGCTGGCGCTGGCGCAGTGGCTGCTGCGCCACCCCGCGGTGCAGAAGGTGCACTACCCCGGTCTGCCGGAGCACCCGCAGCACGCCATTGCCCAGCAGCACTTCAAGGCCGCATCCTGGCTGATGTCCTTCGAGCTGCGCCGCCCGGAGCGCCTGGTGGAGGTGCTCGACCGACTGCAACTGGTGGTCAAGGCCACCGGCCTGGGCGACACCCGCACGCTGGTGATCCCGGTTGCGCCGACCATCTTCTGGGAGGCCGGCGCCGAGGCGCGTGCCGAGATGGGCATCGCCGACGGGCTGATCAGGGTGTCGCTGGGCCTGGAGGCCATCGACGACCTGATCGCCGACTTCGAGCAGGCCTTGCAGGCCGCCTGAGGCCCGCCGCAGCGCGGCTTGAGGGGTTCAGGGTGTCGGGTAGGTGCCCGGAATCAGGATGGAGCGGTCCACATCGGTCAGGCGCGTGTGGCCGGTGAAAGCCATCGTCAGGTCCAGTTCCTTGTGGATGATCTCCAGGGCGCGGGTCACGCCGGCTTGGCCCATGGCGCCCAGCCCGTAGAGGAAGGCCCGGCCGATGTAGGTGCCGCGTGCGCCCAGCGCGCAGGCCTTGAGCACATCCTGGCCGGAGCGGATGCCGCCGTCCATGTGCACCTCGATGCGCTGTCCCACCTCGGCGACGATGGCCGGCAGGGCCTCGATGCTGGCCAGCGCGCCATCGAGCTGGCGGCCGCCGTGGTTGCTGACGATCAGCGCATCCGCGCCGGTCTCCACCGCCAGGCGGGCGTCCTCCACGTCCTGGATGCCCTTGAGGATCAGCTTGCCGCCCCAGCGCTTCTTGATCCACTCGACATCGTTCCAGTTCAGGCGGGGGTCGAACTGCTGGTTGGTCCAGGCGCCCAGGCTGGACATGTTGTCCACGCCCTTGACGTGGCCAACCACGTTGCCGAACTGCCGCCGCTTCGTGCCCAGCATGCCCAGGCACCAGCGCGGCTTGGTGGCCAGGTTGATCAGGTTGGACAGGGTGGGTTGCGCAGGCACCGACAGTCCGTTCTTCAGGTCGCGGTGGCGCTGCCCGATGATCTGCAGGTCCAGCGTCAGCACCAGCGCGCCGCAGTTCGCGGCCTTGGCCCGGTCGATCAGCCGCTCGATGAAGTCGCGGTCGCGCATCACGTAGAGCTGGAACCAGAACGGTGCCTTGGTGTGTGCGGCCACGTCCTCGATCGAGCAGATGCTCATCGTCGAGAGTGTGAACGGCACGCCGAAGGCCTCGGCGGCGCGGGCGGCGAGGATTTCTCCATCGGCATGCTGCATGCCCGTCAGCCCGGTGGGGGCGAGGGCCACCGGCATCTTCACGTCCACGCCCACCATCTTGGCGGCGGTGGAACGGTTCTCGAGGTTCACTGCCACGCGCTGGCGCAGCTTGATCTTGCGGAACTCGTCCTCGTTGGCGAAGTAGGTCGACTCGGTCCAGGAACCGGTGTCGACATACTCGTAGAACATGCGGGGAACGCGGCGCTGCGCCATCTGGCGCAGGTCCTCGATGCTGGTGATGACACTCAAGCGGATCTCCTCGGGGCAGCTCGGTCGGGATCCTACCGCGGGGCGGCCCTTGCAAGCTCCTTGCCAGCTGGCTACAATCTTCGGCTTTTCCGTCCATGCTGCACCCGGTGTGGTTGTGAGGCGGGAAGAGGAAGAAGGTCCTCCGTGAGGGCCAGCGTAACTTCAAACGGGAACAAGTTACCCATGCCGACCATCAACCAGCTCGTGCGCCAAGGCCGTCAGGCCGAGGTCACGAAGTCCAAGTCGCCTGCGATGCAGAACTGCCCGCAGCGCCGCGGTGTTTGCACCCGCGTCTACACCACCACCCCGAAGAAGCCGAACTCGGCGCTTCGCAAGGTGGCCAAGGTGCGCCTGACCAACGGTTTCGAGGTGATCTCGTACATCGGCGGTGAAGGCCACAACCTGCAGGAGCACAGCGTGGTGCTGGTGCGCGGCGGCCGGGTGAAGGATCTCCCGGGTGTGCGTTACCACATCGTGCGGGGCTCGCTCGACCTGCAGGGCGTCAAGGACCGCAAGCAATCGCGTTCCAAGTACGGCGCGAAGCGCCCCAAGAAGGCCTGATCGGTCGTTCTTGAAAAACCGTGGTCACATCCGGCTGGCAAGCTGGGGTGTGAAAAATTGCGGTGAGTCCAGGCTCCACTGAGCCGGCTGCACCGAGTAAGCGAAAGGCCCCGAGACGGGTGGTCTTTCGGGTGTCGGGAAACCGGCACCAGCTGAAGATGAAGGAAGAGAAATGCCTCGTCGTCGCGAAGTACCCAAGCGTGAGATCCTGCCCGATCCGAAGTTCGGTTCGGTTGACCTCTCCAAGTTCATGAACGTGATCATGGAGTCCGGCAAGAAGGCTGTGGCCGAGCGGATCATCTACGGTGCCCTGGAGCAGGTCGAGAAAAAGGCCGGCAAGGATCCGCTGGAAATTTTCTTGACCGCGCTGAACAACGTCAAGCCGATGGTCGAAGTCAAGAGCCGCCGCGTCGGTGGCGCGAACTACCAAGTTCCCGTGGAAGTTCGCCCCATCCGCCGCATGGCCCTGGCGATGCGTTGGTTGAAGGAATCGGCCCGCAAGCGCAGCGAGAAGTCGATGGCCCAGCGTCTGGCCAACGAGCTGCTGGAAGCCTGCGAAGGCCGCGGCGGCGCGATGAAGAAGCGCGACGAAGTGCACCGCATGGCCGAAGCCAACAAGGCCTTCTCGCACTTCCGTTTCTGATCCCCTGACTTTCGACCGCCCAGGGTTGTCCCCAACCCCGGGCGGTCTTCCCATTTGGAGTGATTCATGGCACGCCAGACCCCCATCGAGCGGTACCGCAACATCGGTATTTCCGCCCACATCGACGCCGGCAAGACCACCACGACCGAGCGCATCCTGTACTACACCGGTGTGAACCACAAGATCGGTGAAGTGCACGACGGTGCCGCCACGATGGACTGGATGGAGCAGGAGCAGGAGCGCGGCATCACCATCACGTCCGCTGCCACGACCTGTTTCTGGAAGGGCATGGACCTGAACTATCCGGAGCACCGCTTCAACATCATCGACACCCCGGGGCACGTCGACTTCACCATCGAGGTGGAGCGTTCGATGCGCGTGCTGGACGGTGCCTGCATGGTGTACTGCGCGGTGGGCGGCGTGCAGCCGCAGTCCGAGACCGTCTGGCGTCAGGCCAACAAGTACAAGGTGCCGCGTCTGGCCTTTGTCAACAAGATGGACCGCACCGGCGCGAACTTCTTCAAGGTCGTGGACCAGATGAAGACCCGCCTGAAGGCCAACCCGGTGCCGGTGGTGATCCCCATCGGCGCGGAAGAGAACTTCAAGGGTGTGGTGGACCTCATCAAGATGAAGGCCATCTTCTGGGACGAGGCGTCCCAGGGCATGAAGTTCGAGTACCGGGACATCCCCGAGGACCTGCAGGCTGTTGCCCAGGAATGGCGCGAGAAGATGGTCGAGTCCGCGGCCGAGGCCTCGGAAGAGCTGATGAACAAGTACCTCGAGTCGGGTGAGCTGACCGAGGAAGAGATCAAGCTGGCGATCCGCACCCGCACCATCGCCACCGAGATCCAGCCGATGCTCTGCGGCACCGCCTTCAAGAACAAGGGCGTGCAGCGCATGTTGGACGCGGTGATCGACTTCCTGCCCAGCCCGGTGGACATTCCCCCGGTCGGCGGCACGGACGACGACGACCAGCCCACGACCCGCAAGGCCGACGACAAGGAAAAGTTCGCCGCGCTGGCGTTCAAGCTGATGACCGACCCCTTCGTCGGCCAGCTGACCTTCGTGCGTGTGTACTCCGGCGTGCTGGCCTCGGGCGCTTCGGTCTACAACCCGATCAAGAGCAAGAAGGAGCGCATCGGCCGGATCCTGCAGATGCACGCCAACCAGCGTGAGGAAATCAAGGAAATTCTGGCCGGCGACATCGCCGCCTGCGTGGGCCTGAAGGACGTGACCACGGGTGAGACCCTGTGCGATCCGGACGCCATCATCACGCTGGAAAAGATGGTCTTCCCTGAGCCGGTGATTTCACAGGCCGTGGAACCCAAGACCAAGGCCGACCAGGAAAAGATGGGCATCGCACTGGGCCGCCTGGCTGCAGAAGATCCCTCCTTCCGCGTGCGCACCGACGAGGAGTCCGGCCAGACCATCATCTCCGGCATGGGCGAGCTGCACCTGGAGATCATCGTCGACCGCATGAAGCGCGAGTTCGGCGTGGAAGCCAACGTCGGCAAGCCTCAGGTGGCCTACCGCGAGACCATCCGCGGCACCGTCAAGGATGTCGACGGCAAGTTCGTGCGTCAGTCGGGCGGCAAGGGCCAGTACGGCCATGTGGTGCTGACCGTTGAGCCGCAGGAGCCGGGCAAGGGCTTCCAGTTCGTTGACGCCATCAAGGGCGGCGTGGTGCCGCGCGAGTTCATCCCCGCGGTGGAAAAGGGCCTGATCGACACGTTGCCCAACGGCGTGCTGGCCGGCTTCCCGGTGGTCGACGTGAAGGTCACGCTGACCTTCGGTTCATACCATGAAGTGGACTCGAACGAAAACGCCTTCAAGATGGCCGCCTCCATGGGCTTCAAGGACGGCATGCGCAAGGCGCAGCCGGTGATCCTGGAGCCGATGATGGCCGTGGAAGTCGAGACCCCGGAAGACTACGCCGGCACGGTGATGGGCGATCTGTCCAGCCGCCGCGGCATGGTGCAGGGCATGGACGACATGGTCGGCGGCGGCAAGATCATCAAGGCAGAGGTTCCCCTGTCCGAGATGTTCGGCTATTCCACCTCGCTGCGTTCGGCCACCCAGGGTCGCGCGACGTACACGATGGAGTTCAAGCACTACAGCGAAGCTCCTCGCAACGTGGCCGAAGCCATCATCTCGGCTCGCAGCAAGTAATTCCTTTCCATTGGTCTTCGTCCTGGGGGCGCGTGCTGCCGGCGGCACGCGACTCCACCCCAGGGCGGAAACCTTAAACCGATCACCGGCAATGCTCTTTCCAGGAGAAAGCAATGGCAAAAGAAAAGTTTGAACGGACCAAGCCGCACGTGAACGTGGGCACCATCGGTCACGTGGACCACGGCAAGACGACGCTGACGGCGGCGATCACCTCCGTGCTGGCCAAGAAGTTCGGCGGCGAGGCCAAGGCCTACGACCAGATCGATGCGGCGCCGGAAGAAAAGGCCCGCGGCATCACGATCAATACCGCCCACGTCGAGTACGAGACGGCCAACCGCCACTACGCCCACGTGGACTGCCCGGGGCACGCCGACTACGTCAAGAACACGATCACCGGTGCCGCCCAGATGGACGGCGCCATCCTGGTGTGCTCGGCCGCTGATGGCCCGATGCCCCAGACCCGCGAGCACATCCTGCTGTCGCGTCAGGTGGGCGTGCCCTACATCATCGTCTTCCTGAACAAGGCCGACATGGTGGACGACGAAGAGCTGCTCGAACTGGTCGAGATGGAAGTTCGCGAACTCCTGTCCAAGTACGACTTCCCCGGCGACGACACCCCGATCGTCAAGGGCTCTGCCAAGCTGGCGCTCGAAGGCGACACCGGCGAGCTGGGCGAGCAGGCCATCATGAAGCTGGCCGAGGCGCTGGACACCTACATCCCGACGCCCGAGCGTGCCATCGACGGCACCTTCCTGATGCCCGTGGAAGACGTGTTCTCGATCTCCGGTCGCGGCACGGTGGTGACCGGCCGCATCGAGCGCGGCATCATCAAGGTCGGTGAAGCCATCGAAATCGTGGGCATCAAGGCCACCCAGACCACCACCTGCACCGGCGTGGAAATGTTCCGCAAGCTGCTGGACCAGGGTCAGGCGGGCGACAACGTGGGCATCCTGCTGCGCGGCACCAAGCGTGAAGACGTCGAGCGCGGCCAGGTGCTGTGCAAGCCGGGCTCCATCAAGCCGCACACCCACTTCACCGGCGAGGTGTACGTGCTGTCGAAGGAAGAGGGTGGACGTCACACCCCGTTCTTCAACAACTACCGTCCGCAGTTCTACTTCCGCACCACCGACGTGACCGGCGCCATCCAGCTGCCGGCCGACAAGGAAATGGTGATGCCGGGCGACAACGTGTCGATCGAAGTCAAGCTGATTGCTCCGATCGCCATGGAAGAAGGTCTGCGCTTCGCCATCCGTGAAGGCGGTCGCACCGTCGGCGCCGGCGTCGTGGCCAAGATCATTGCCTGACATGTGAGCCCCGGTCGCGGCTTGCCGCGACCACCCCCTGGCCTGTGAAGGGCCCCTTCGTGGCCCAGGGGCAGGTTCACCACTCTCACAACGAGGAACTCACATGTCCGCCAAGCAAAAGATCCGCATCCGCCTGAAAGCCTTCGACTACAAGCTGATCGACCAGTCGGCCCAGGAGATCGTCGAGACCGCCAAGCGCACCGGCGCCATCGTCAAGGGTCCCGTGCCCCTGCCGACCCGCATGCAGCGCTTCGACATCCTGCGCTCGCCGCACGTCAACAAGACCTCGCGCGACCAGTTCGAAATCCGCACCCACCAGCGCCTGATGGACATCGTCGATCCCACCGACAAGACCGTCGACGCGCTGATGAAGCTGGACCTGGCGGCCGGCGTGGACGTCGAGATCAAGCTGCAGTGATCGACGCGGCAGCCGGGTGACCGGCTGCCGGCGGACATCGCAGATTCAACACCCTCGAGGGGTCACCCGAGAGGGTGTTGTTGTTTGTGGGCCCGGCATGGGCGCGCGCCTGTGGCATGGAGGCCCCCCCTTGCCGATTCCGGTGCGCGCGGTGCGCACGGGGGCATGTCGATGTGGACCTGGCGGCTGGCATGCGGTCCTGCTGTGACGGACGGAGTCGATCGGATGCACCAACTGCTGCTCATCGTTGAGCCCAAGGGCCTGCGCCTGCAGCACCGCGAGGGGCGGCTGCACTGCATCGACGGGCCGTTCATCGAAACCAGGGAGATGATCGGCGGCTGCTTTCTGGTCGACTGTGCCGACCGCGAGGCCGCGCTGGCCGCGCGTTGCCCGACGGCGGATTGGGCCACGGTGGAGGTGCGTCCGATGGGGCCGTGCTGGGTGCGTGGAGCCCCTTCTGCACAGGAGGCATCGGCCTGAGGTCGATCGATCCGGGTCAAGCCTTCGCGTCGAACCAGCGCGACGCGCACAGCCCGAGACCGCTGGCCACGCTGGCCAGGCGGTCACCGAACACCGGACGCGCGTCCGGGAAGGCCGCACACAGCGCGCCGGTCAGCCCGCTCAGGCCGGTGGATCCTCCGGTGAAGAACAGCGTATCCACCTGGTTTGCAGGCACACCGGCCATCGTCACCGTTTCCCGGGCCGCATCGACGATGCGGCGCAGATCGTCGCGCAGCCAGTCGGCCGCTTCGGCATGGGTCACCCGCGCGGCCAGTCCCCGCTCGACCCACCCGAGGTCGATGTGCGCCACGCCGCCTTCGGCCACCTCGATCTTGGCGCCCTCGGCGCGGCCGAGCAGATCGTGGCCCAGGTGCTCCTCCACCACCTTGAGCAGCCGGCGGTGCAGTGTGAGGTCGGCGAAATTGACCCGCAGGGCGCGCACTTCGGCCAGCCGCTGGGGGCGCTGCAGCGTGTTGATCAGGTGCCAGGTGGCCAGGTCGAAGTAGACCGGGCTGGGCACCTCCCGCGCCGGCTGGCCGGGCTGTGCCGGGCCGGCCGAGCCGTAGCCGAGCAGAGGCAGGATGGCGCCCAGGTCCACGCGGCGGTCGAAGTCGGTGCCGGCGATGTGCACGCCGTGGCTGGCCAGCACGTCGTCGCGGCGGTCGCGCCGCTGGCGGCGCTGCGGGCTCACGCGCACCAGCGAGAAGTCCGAGGTGCCGCCGCCGATGTCGGCAACCAACACCCGCTCCTCCCTCGTCGTGCTGGCTTCGTGGTGCAGTGCTGCGGCGATCGGTTCGTATTGAAAGGCAATGTCGGCGAAGCCCACCGCACGGGCGGCGGCCTCAAGCGCAGCCTGGGCCTGGGCGTCCCGGGCCGGATCGCCATCGACGAAGTACACCGGCCGGCCCAGCACCACCTGGGTCAGGGTCTGGCCGCTGGCGGCTTCAGCCTGGGTCTTCAGATGGCGCAGGTAACCCGCGATCACGTCGGCAAAGCTCACGGAGCGGCCGGCGCCGATGTCGGTGTGCTGGTCCATCAGTCCGGACCCCAGCACGCTCTTGATCGAGCGCATCAACCGACCTTCCGTGCCCTCCATGTAGGAGGCCACGGCAGCGCGACCGAACAGCCGCGGCAGCTGCTGCAGTCCTGGGCCTTCGGCGAGGTAGAACACCGCCGTCGGCATGGTGGTCGCGCCGTCCTCCAGTGGCACCAGGGCCGTGCGGCCCTCCGGCAAGGGCGCTGCGATGGCGGAGTTGGAGGTGCCGAAGTCGATGGCGCAGGCGGTGCCAACGGCGGAACGGGGGCGAGTGGCGGCGGGCATGGGGCGCGGATCATACGACCGCGCCGGGCTCGGAGCTCCGCGGCGTCTCAGGTCGCCGACGGAGCCTGCCGATGCCAGTCGGTGGTCTGCTGCAGCGCGTGGCCGGCATGCAGCAGCGCCGATTCCTGCCAGTAGTTGCCGATCAGCTGAAGTCCCACAGGCATGCCATGTTCACCGAAACCGGCCGGTACGCTGATGCCGGGCAGGCCGGCCAGCGAGGCGGGCAGGGTGAAGATGTCGGCCAGGTACTCGGCCACCGGGTCGGTCTGGCTGCCGATGGCCCGGGCCACCGTCGGCGCCACCGGGCCGGCGATCAGGTCGCAGCCCTGGAAGGCGGCCTGGAAGTCGTCGGCGATCATGCGGCGCAGCTTCTGCGCCTGCAGGTAGTAGGCGTCGTAGTAGCCGTGGCTGAGCACGTAGGTGCCGATCATGATGCGGCGTTTGACCTCCGGCCCGAAGCCCTCGCTGCGGCTGGCGCGGTACATCTCGCCCAGGTCCTTGTAGGCCTTGGCGCGGTGACCGTAGCGAACGCCGTCGTAGCGGCTCAGGTTGGAGCTCGCCTCGGCCGGCGCGATGATGTAGTACACGGGAATCGACAGCTCGGTGCGCGGCAGGCTGACGTCCACCAGCGTGGCGCCCAGCTTCTCCAGTTCGGCCAGCGCAGTGCGCACGGCGCTCAGCACGCCGGGGGCCACGCCCTCTCCGAAGAACTCCTTCGGCAGGCCGATGCGCAGGCCCGACAGCGGGCGATCGGCGCTGGCGCCGGGGCGCAGGGCGGTGGTCTCGGCGACGAAGTCCGGCACCGGCTGCTCGGCGCTGGTGGCATCGCGCGGATCGAACCCGCTCATGGCCTGCAGCAGGTGGGCGCAGTCCAGCGCCGAGCGCGCCATCGGGCCTGCCTGGTCCAGACTGGAAGCGAAGGCGATCATCCCGTAGCGCGAGCAGCGGCCATAGGTGGGCTTGATGCCGGTGACGCCGGTCAGGCTGGCGGGCTGTCGTACCGAGCCGCCGGTGTCGGTGCCGGTGGCGGCGGGCACCAGGCGGGCGGCCACCGCCACCGCGCTGCCGCCGGAGGAGCCACCCGGGATGCGTGCACGGTCCCAGGGGTTGCGCGCCGGCTGGTAGGCGGAGTTTTCGTTGGAGCCGCCCATGGCGAACTCGTCGCAGTTGAGCTTGCCGATGGTCACCGCGCCGGCGCTGGCCAGCCGGCTGACGACGGTGGCGTCGAAGGGGCTGTGGTAGCCCTCCAGCATCCTGGAGCCGGCGGTGCTGGGGAAGTCGCGGGTGACGAAGATGTCCTTGTGCGCGATCGGCACACCGAGCAGGCGGTGGCCGGGGCCGTGGATGCCGCGTGCGCGCCAGAGGTCGGCGGCCTGCGCCTGGGCCAGCGCCACCTCCTCGTCGATCGCGAGGAAGGCGCCGAGGTCTTCGTGTGCGGCCACCCGCGCGAGCAGGTGGCGGGTGAGTTCGACGCTGGAGACCGCTTTGCGGTCCAGCAGGTCGGCCAACTCGGCCACGCCGAGGGTGTGCAGGTCCTGGGTCATGTTCTGCCTCCCGTCACTCGATCACGCGCGGCACCAGGAACAGCCCCGCTTCCACCGCAGGGGCTGATTTCTGGTTCGCCTCCCGGCTGTCGGGCTCGGTCACGTCGTCTGCACGCAGCCGCAGCTGCACGTCCTGCACCGCCGACAGGGGCGTGTACAGCGGTGCGACGCCGGTGGTGTCGACGGCGCGCATGCGCTCGACGATGCCGAAGAACTCATTGAGCTGGGCCAGCAGGTCGTGCTGTTCGGTGGGGCTGAGATCGAGCCGCGCCAGGTTGGCGATGCGGCTCACGTCCTCGGGAGTCAGTGCCATGTTCTGAGCAGGGGAGTCGGCCTGCGCAAGGGCGCGCGGGGCCATGGGTTATTATCACCCGCTTGATCAGAAGGGTCCGCTCCGTCCAAGCCCATCGTCCTTGCCGGCCCGTCGGCGGGACTGCCGAGCTGGCGGACCGGGCCATTTTGTGTTGGAGCCCCGTGTGTCAGGGTGCAACGTCGCCGGCAGGTTGCCGCGACGAGCAGCCTCCGGGGTCCGGAATCCTGTCACCGAGGTGCCGGCTGCCGTCCGCGCCACCTCGGCCCTGAAGAGTTGAACATGCTGTTCGGATCGCTGCGCCGCTACTTCTCCACCGATCTTGCGATCGACCTCGGAACCGCCAACACGCTGATCTATGTGCGTGGCACCGGCATCGTGCTGAACGAGCCGTCGGTGGTTGCCATCCGCCACGAAGGTGGCCCCAACGGGAAAAAGACCATCCAGGCCGTGGGTGCCGAGGCCAAGGCCATGCTGGGCAAGGTGCCCGGCAACATTGAGGCCATCCGCCCGATGAAGGACGGCGTGATCGCCGACTTCACCGTCACCGAGCAGATGCTCAAGCAGTTCATCAAGATGGTGCACCCCCGGTCGCTGCTGCGTCCGAGTCCGCGCATCATCATCTGCGTGCCCTGCGGCTCCACCCAGGTCGAGCGTCGCGCGATCCGTGAGTCGGCACTGGGCGCCGGGGCCAGCGAGGTCTACCTGATCGAGGAGCCCATGGCTGCGGCCATCGGCGCGGGCATGCCGGTGTCGGAGGCCTCCGGCTCGATGGTGGTGGACATCGGCGGCGGCACCACCGAGGTCGGCGTGATCTCGCTGGGCGGCATGGTCTGGAAGGGCTCTGTGCGGGTCGGCGGCGACAAGTTCGACGAGGCCATCATCAACTACATCCGCCGCAACTACGGCATGTTGATCGGTGAGCCCACCGCCGAAGCGATCAAGAAGGAAATCGGCTCCGCCTTCCCCGGCTCCGAGGTCAAGGAGATGGAGGTCAAGGGCCGCAACCTCGCCGAAGGTGTGCCTCGCAGCTTCACCGTCTCGTCCAACGAGATCCTGGAGGCGCTGACCGATCCGCTCAACCAGATCGTGTCGTCGGTCAAGAAGGCGCTGGAGCAGACGCCGCCGGAACTGGGCGCCGACATCGCCGAGCGCGGCATGATGCTGACCGGCGGTGGTGCACTGCTGCGCGACCTGGACCGCCTGCTGGCCGAGGAAACCGGCCTGCCGGTGCTGATTGCCGAGGATCCGCTGAGCTGCGTGGTGCGTGGCTGCGGCATGGCGCTGGAGCGCATGGAGCGCCTCGGCTCAATCTTTACCTCCGAGTGAACTGCACCGCGGCCCGAGGCGGGAGTCCGGGGTTTCAGGCCTCCTGAGGCTTCGCGTGGTTTCCTGCACTCCGGCCCGCCGCGCGTGTTGCCGACATGTCGCTGAACACCCTTGATCGAACGCCGCCACCGTTCTTCCGGCAGGGCCCTTCCGCCCTGACCCGGGTGCTGCTGTTCGCCTCGTTGTCGGTGTTCCTGATGGCCATGGACAGCCGCGTGGGCGTGACCCAGCCGCTGCGTTCGGCCATTGCGGTGCTGCTGCGACCGCTGCAGCAGGTGATGCTCACGCCGGTGCACACCCTGTCTGCCAGCCGGGACTATCTGACCGGCATCGCCGCGGTGCGCCAGAGTGCGGAGGCGGCCCGGGCGCAGCTGGCCCGCCTGTCCGAGCGTTCTCTGCAGCTGGAGGTGCAGCAGCAGGAGAACCAGCGCTTGCGCCAGCTGCTGGATCTGCGCCCGCGGGTGAATGTGCCGACCCATGCGGCGGAGATCCTGTACACCTCCTCAGATCCGTACACCCGCCAGGTGGTGATCGACCGGGGCAGTCTGCAGGGCATTCGGGCCGGATCACCGGTGATCAACGAGGTCGGGGTGCTCGGGCAGGTCACGCGGGTGTACCCCGGCTCCTCCGAGGTCACGCTGCTGACCGATCGGGACTCCGCCTTGCCGGTGCTGCTGGAGCGCAGTGCGCAGCGCAGCATCGCCATGGGCAGCCCGCGCGGTGGGGGCCTGGAATTGCGCTACGTGGCGGGCAATGCCGACGTTCAGGTGGGGGACAGGGTGCTCACTTCCGGGCTGGACGGGGTCTACCCCAGCGGTTACCCGGTCGGCCGGGTGGCCGCGGTGGAGCGCCGCACGCAGTCGGACTTCGCCCAGATCGAAGTGCACCCGGTGGCAACACCGGATGGCGTGCGCCATGTGCTGGTGCTTGACCCGATGGCTGCTCAGCTGCCGGCCTCTGCCGCCTCCGAGGCGAGCGCACCGGGTCGTGCCGCCTCTGCGCCGATCCGCAAGGGAGGGCGCTCGAAATGACACCGTTGACGGGAAGGGGGCCGCAACCATGATGCCCCGCACCCACGACCAGCTGCTGCTGCCGGTGAACCCCTGGTTCATGTGGGCGTCCCTGCTGGTGGCCCTGCTGCTCAACCTGCTGCCCCTGGGCCGGGCTCCGGTGGTGCCGGACATCCTGGCGCTGGCGCTGGTGTTCTGGACGGTGCATCAGCCCCGGCGCGTTGGAGTGGGCATTTCATTCCTGTTCGGCCTGGTGATGGATGTGCACGCCGGTGCCCTGCTGGGCCAGCACGCACTGGCCTACACGCTGCTGAGCTTCTTTGCCATTGCCCTGCATCGCCGCCTGCTGTGGTTCACGGCACCGGCGCAGGCCCTGCACGTGCTGCCGCTGTTCATGGCCGGCACGCTGGTCGGCTTGCTTGTGCGGCTGGCCGCCGGGGATGCTTTTCCGGGCTGGTCGATCTTCGCGGCGCCGCTCCTTCAGACCCTGCTGTGGGCGCCGGTCAGCCTGCTGCTGCTGGCCCCGCAGCGGCGGGCTCCGGACCGTGATGCCAACCGGCCGCTCTGACGCGCCGCGCTGCTGACTGGGCCACCGCCGTGATCGCCGAACTGCGCAATGTCGAGCAGGAGCTGGAGCGATTCAGGGTCCGCCTGATCGTGGCAGGCGGCTTCGTGCTGTTCTGTTTTGCGCTGCTGGCCTCACGCCTGATCCACCTGCAGGTGCTGTCCCACGAGGAACTGGCCACCCAGGCCGAGAACAACCGCATCGCGGTGGTGCCGATCGTGCCCAACCGCGGGCTGATCGTCGACCGCAACGGTGTGGTGCTGGCAGACAACTACTCCGGCCTACACGCTGGAGATCACGCGCTCCCAGCTCGCCGACAGCCTGGAGATGGTGCTCGACCAGCTCGCCGAGGTGGTGGAAATCCAGCCCCGCGACCGTCGGCGGCTGAAGCGGCTGATGGAGGACTCCAAGAGCTTCGAGTCGCTGCCCATTCGCACCAAGCTCACCGATGCGGAGGTCGCCCGTTTCACCGCCCAGCGCTACCGCTTCCCCGGAGTGGAGATCAAGGCGCGGCTGTTCCGCAATTACCCCTACGGAGAGCTTGCCAGCCATGTGCTGGGTTACATCGGCCGCATCAATCAGGCCGAGAAGACCGCCATGGAGGAGTGGCCCGAGGAGGACTGGGCCAACTACCGCGGCACCGAGGTGATCGGCAAGCTGGGCATCGAACAGAAGTACGAGCGCGAACTGCACGGCACCACGGGGGTTGAGGAGGTGGAGACCAGTGCCGGCGGCCGGCCGGTGCGCCGCCTGAGCTCGGAGCCGGCCTCGCCCGGCAACACCGTGCGCCTGTCGATCGACATCCGCCTGCAGGCGCTGGTGGAGGAGCTCTATGGCGACCGGCGCGGTGCGCTGGTGGCCATCGACCCGCGCAATGGCGAGGTGCTGGCCTTCGTGTCCAAGCCCACCTTCGACCCGAACCTGTTCGTCGACGGCATCGACCAGGAGAGCTGGAAGGAGCTCAACGAGTCCATCGACAAGCCCCTGCTGAACCGGGCGCTGCGCGGCACCTACCCGCCCGGTTCGACCTACAAGCCCTTCATGGCCATGGCAGCGTTGAACACCGGCAAACGCACCCCGGGCCAGATCACGATGGACTACGGCTACTTCATGTTCGGCAACCACCGCTTCCGCAGCCACGGCGACGAGGGGCTGGGGGCGGTGGACATGGCGCGTTCCATCGTCAAGTCCTCCAACGTCTACTACTACGCCCTGGCCAGCGAGATGGGCGTGGACCTCATCCACAGTCAACTCGAGCCCTTCAGCTTCGGTCGCAAGACCGGCATCGACCTGGAGGGTGAGGTGACCGGCGACCTGCCGTCCACCGACTGGAAGCGCCGCAAGTACAAGCGCGCGGACCTGCAGCGCTGGTACTCCGGGGAAACCATCTCCCTGGGCATCGGCCAGGGCTACAACAACTTCACCATGCTGCAGCTGGCCAGTGCGATGGCCACGCTGGTGTCCGGCGGCCAGCGCTTCGAGCCGCGGGTGGTGCGTGAGATCGAGAACGTGGTGACGCGGGAGAAGCGTGTGGTGTCTGCCCAGGCGCTGTCGCCGCTGGCGCTCAAACCCGAACATGTCGAGGTGATCCGCCGGGCGATGTTCGGGGTCACGCAGGAAGGAACTTCCACCCGCGTCTTTCTCGGTGCCTCCTACCAAAGCGGTGGCAAGACCGGGACCGCACAGGCCAAGAGCATCGGCCAGAACGAGAAGTACAACGCTGCGCGGATGTCCGAGTACCTGCGCGACCATTCGCTCTACACCGCCTTTGCGCCGGTGGACGCCCCGCGCATCGCTCTGGCGGTGATCGTCGAGAACTCGGGCTTCGGCGCCGAGGCGGCCGCGCCGATCGCCCGCCGTGTGCTGGACTACGCGCTGCTCGGGCAGTACCCCAGCGAGGAGGATGTGGCGCTGGTGCGCAAGGGGCAGGCGGCTTCTCCGGTGGGGGCGGCTCGGGCTGCCGGCGCGGTGCCCCTGCCCGCCGTGCGGGTGGTCAGCGCAGGCGCGCCGGAGGCGGCTGCGGCATCTGCTTCATCTGCCGTCACCGCTGCGTCGGCGTCTGCGCCGGTTGCGGCGGCGGGGGCGGGCGCCTCTCCTGCATCCGTACCAGGTCTCGTCCGTGCACCGGTGGCTGTCCCTGCCGTTCCGATCGTCCCTGCCAGTGGAGGTTCGAGATGAGCCGTGCCCTCGACGACCGCACCTGGCGGCAGCGCCTGGCCCCCTTGTTCTCGGGTTTCGATCTGCCGCTGATGGCGGTGGTGGGGGTGCTGGCCGGGGCCGGGCTGCTGGCGATGTACTCGGCCGGGTTTGACCATGGCACCCGGTTCGTCGACCACGGCCGCAACATGCTGCTGGCGGCATTGATCCTGTTTGTGGTGGCCCAGGTGCCACCCCAGCGACTGATGGCGCTGGCGGTGCCCCTGTACACCGTGGGCCTGCTGCTGCTGGTGGCCACCGCGTTGTTCGGCCTCACCAAGAAGGGCGCAACGCGCTGGCTGAACCTGGGCTTGGTGATCCAGCCCAGCGAGATCCTCAAGATCGCCACGCCGCTGATGCTGGCCTGGTGGTTCCAGCGCCGCGAAGGCAGCCTGCGACCGCGCGACTTTGCCGGCGCCGGGCTGATCCTGCTGCTGCCTGCGGCGTTGATCGCCAAGCAGCCGGACCTGGGCACGGCCATCCTGGTGTTCTCCGCCG
Organism: Burkholderiales bacterium; assembly: GCA_016703325.1. GTDB lineage: Bacteria > Pseudomonadota > Gammaproteobacteria > Burkholderiales > Burkholderiaceae_C > Sphaerotilus. Next base: position 42,577 of record JADJCH010000066.1, read on the forward strand.
GGTTCTACGTCATCTTCTTTGCTGGGCTGTCCTGGCGTCTGATCCTGCCGGTGGTGGCCATTGCCGCGATCGGACTGACGGCGCTGGTGCTCAGCGAGGACGCCATCTGCCAGCCCGGGGTGGACTGGAAGGTGCTGCACGAGTACCAGAAGAACCGGGTGTGCACCCTGCTGGATCCCACCAAGGATCCGCTGGGCAAGGGCTTCCACATCATTCAGGGCATGATCGCCATCGGCTCAGGCGGGGTCTGGGGCAAGGGGTTCATGAAGGGCACGCAGACCCACCTGGAGTTCATTCCGGAGCGCACCACCGACTTCATTTTTGCGGCCTACTCGGAAGAATTCGGACTGTTCGGCTGCCTGGTGTTGATCATCGGATTCGCCACGTTGATCCTGCGTGGTCTGGTGATCGCCTTCGAGGCGCCCACGATGTTTGCCCGGCTGCTGGCCGGCGCGATCACGCTGAGCTTCTTCACCTACTCCATGGTCAACATGGGCATGGTCAGCGGCATCCTGCCGGTGGTGGGCGTGCCCCTGCCCTTCGTCAGTTATGGCGGCACGGCGATGGTGATGCTGGGGCTGTCCCTGGGGATCCTGATGTCGATTGCGCGGGCCCGGCGGCTGATGCCGAGCTGAGTCCTGAGGGTCGCTTCCGGCGTCGGATCAGCGGGCCGCCTGGCCGCCGCCGGGTTCCGCCAGTTCGCCGAAATCGGAGGCTGGCAGATGGGCAATGGCAGGGGGCTCGACCGCTGTCGGGGCGGTCCGTGTGGTGGGGGCGTGGGGCAGCCGCAGCGTGAAGCGGGCGCCCGGCCCTTCGCCTGCCGGCACCTGTCCGGGGGGCCGGGCGTCCTCCAGCAGCATCTCTGCGCCATGCTGGTGGGCCACTTCGGCAACGATCGCCAGACCGAGGCCGGAGCCATCCACCGTGGTGCCCAGCGCCCGGTAGAAGGGCTGGAACACCAGCTCCCGTTCCGCGGGCGGGATGCCTGGGCCGGAGTCTTCCACCTGCAGCACCACCACCTGCCCGAAGGGGTCGGGCATCACCCTCACCGTCACGGTTCCAGGCGCCGGCGTGTAGTGCAGGGCGTTGTCCACCAGGTTCACCAGCAACTCGCGCAGCATCACCGGGTGGCCCTGCACGCGTGCATCCGTTCCGATGGTGCGTCCCGCAGGGGCTTCGTCATCGGGTCCTTCGTAGCCCAGGTCGATGCCCTTGTCGAGCGCCATCGGCACAAAATCGCGCACCACTTCGGTGGCCAGGGCGTGCAGGTCCACCACGTCGCGCAGTGCGGTGCCCGCACGGGCATCGGTGCGCGCCATGGACAGCAGCTGGTTGACCATGTGGGCGGCACGCTGCGAGGCGTTGGCCATCTGCTCCAGTGAAGCACGGATGGACCGCTCGTCGCTGTGCCCGCCCGCCAGTTCCCGGGCCGCCAATTCGGCCTGCATGCGCAAACCCGCCAGGGGCGTCTTCAACTGATGGGCCGCGTCGGCGAGAAAGCGCTTCTGAGTGGCCATGGCGCTGCGCTGGCGCTCCAGCAACTCGTTGATCGCCTGCACCAGCGGCGAGACTTCCTCGGGCACCTCACGTTCATCGATGGGTGACAGGTCATCACTCTGGCGCTGGCGGATGCGCTGCTGCAGCGCATTGAGCGGGGCCAGTCCGCGCGCCAGAGCCATCCACACCAGCAGCACGGCAATCGGCAGGATGACGAACTGCGGCAGGATCACCCCCTTGATGATCTCGGTGGCCAGCAGCGACCGTTTGGTCAACGTCTCGGCCACCTGCACCAGCGCCGGCCGGTCCTGGATACCGATCTGCACCCACTGGTAGGCCACCCGTACGCTGTCACCGCCGTGTTCGTCGTCGCGCAGTTTCAACTCGCCCGGAACGATGATGTCGCCATCGGGCGGCAGCGGCAGCTCCCGGTCACCGCTGACGAAGGCCCCGCGGGTGTCCAGCACCTGGTAGTAGATGGTGTCCACCTCGTCGGCGCGCAGCAGCCGCGCCATCTCGCGGGGAATGTCCACCGACACCGCCGCGCCGCGCGGCTCGATGCGCTGCGCCAGCATGCGCACCGATTCCACCAGCTGCCGGTCGTAGGGGCGGCTGGCGATGCCCTGCGCAGCCAGCCAGGTCAGCGCCAGGCTCATCGGCCACATCAGCAGCAAAGGCGCGAGCATCCAGTCCAGGATCTCGCCGAACAGCGAGCGCTGCTCCTTGCGTCTGGACAGCGCCGCCGACAGGGAGGCCCGGCTGCGTGGATTCCTGCTGCGCTGCGCGGTCACCCGCTGCGGTTCCTGCGCGTTGACCTTCAGCCGGCGATGCGTTCGAGGCAATAGCCCAGACCGCGCACCGTGGCGATGCGGATCGGGCCCTGCTCGATCTTCTTGCGCAGGCGGTGGATGTAGACCTCGATGGCGTTGTTGCTGACCTCTTCGCCCCACTCGCACAGCCGCTCGACCAGCTGGTCCTTGCTGACCAGGCGGCCCGCGCGCTGCAACAGCACCTCCAGCAGGCCCAGCTCCCGGGCGGACAGATCCAGCATCTGCTCGTTGATGTAGGCCACCCGGCCGGTGGCGTCAAAGGTCAACGGGCCGTGTTTGATCAGCGCGGAGGCCGATCCCAGCCCGCGCCTAGTCAGTGCCCGCACCCTGGCTTCCAGCTCCTGCAGCGAGAAGGGTTTGGCCATGTAGTCGTCGGCCCCCAGGTCCAGCCCCTTGACGCGCTGCTCGATGCTGTCGGCCGCCGTCAGGATCAGCACCGGCACCGACGCCCCGCGGGAGCGCAGCCGCTTGAGCACCTCCAGGCCGTGCAGCTTGGGCAGGCCCAGGTCCAGGATCAGCAGGTCGAACTCATGGGCCGCCAGTGCGGCGTCCGCCTCGGAACCGCTGGCCACATGATCGACCGCGTACCCGGCGGCACGCAGGCTGCGCAGCAGCCCATTGGCCAGGACCTGGTCATCTTCTGCGATCAGAATGCGCATTGTTCTGGTCTCCTCGCGCGCTCAGCGGCACGTCCATTGTGTTGCGACACAGATCACATTCTAGGAAGCGCGGCCCCTCTCCACCATCGGTGCTGTTGCCATGTAGCACCTTCATTTTTTGACTACTGTACAAACATACAGATTCCACCATAATGCGCAGCAAACCCAGGAGTCAACCGATGGAAGCAGCCAAGTCTCCCCTCAACACCGAAAAGGCCAAGGCCCTGCAGGCCGCACTCGCCCAGATCGAAAAGCAGTTCGGCAAGGGCTCGATCATGCGGCTGGGCGAAGGGGAAGTGATTGAAGACATCCAGGTGGTCTCCACCGGCTCCCTCGGGCTGGACATCGCTCTGGGCGTGGGTGGCCTGCCGCGCGGCCGGGTGGTCGAGATCTACGGTCCGGAGTCCTCGGGCAAGACCACCTTGACGCTGCAGGTCATCGCCGAGATGCAGAAGCTGGCCGGCGTGTGTGCCTTCATCGATGCCGAGCATGCGCTGGACGCTCAGTACGCGCAGAAGCTGGGCGTGAGCCTGCAGGAGCTGCTGATCTCCCAGCCCGATACCGGCGAACAGGCGCTGGAGATCGTGGATGCGTTGGTGCGCTCCGGTTCGGTGGACCTGATCGTGGTCGACTCCGTCGCTGCCCTCACGCCGAAGGCGGAGCTCGAAGGCGAGATGGGTGATGCCCTGCCCGGTCTGCAGGCCCGCCTGATGAGCCAGGCCCTGCGCAAGCTCACCGCCACGATCAAGAAGACCAACTGCATGGTCATCTTCATCAACCAGATCCGCATGAAGATCGGGGTGATGTTCGGCAGCCCCGAGACCACCACCGGCGGCAATGCGCTGAAGTTCTACGCCTCGGTGCGGCTGGACATTCGCCGCATCGGTTCGATCAAGAAGGGCGAAGAGGTCATCGGCAGCGAGACCAAGGTCAAGGTGGTCAAGAACAAGGTGGCCCCGCCCTTCAAGACCGCCGAATTCGACATCCTCTACGGCGAAGGCATCAGCCGCGAGGGTGAAATCATCGACCTGGGTGTCACCGCCAAGGTGCTCGACAAGTCCGGCGCCTGGTATGCCTACCAGGGCGAGAAGATCGGCCAGGGCAAGGACAACTCCCGCGAGTTCCTGCGCGAGAACCCGGCGTTGGCCCGCGAAATCGAGAACAAGATCCGCGCCTCCCTGGGTGTGAGCCTGCTGCCGGGCGGTGAGGACGATGCGCCTGCGCAGGGGTGACTCGTCGCCCGGACCGCAGGATGTCGAGGCGCATGGCGCCGAAGATCCCTGCGCAACGATCCGAGGCCGGTCGGCCAGGGCCGACCGGCGCCTGAGCCTCAGGGCGCGGGCGCTGAGGCTCGCTGCGCGGGAACACTCCCGGCCCGAACTGCAGCGCAAACTGGCCGCCCATGCCGAGGTCGCCCGGAGCAAATCGATGCGTCCTGCTCGACGAAGCTGGAGGCGGCTGGGCTTCTTGAGTGCCGAGCGTGTCGTGGAGTCCTGCGGCATCCATCGTTCTGCGGGCCACGGCAGTGCCCGCCCGCCAGGCAGGCGGTTGGCCAAAGGTCTTCAGCCGAGCACCAGGCGACGCCCTGGGGCGCCTTGCGCGACACCGAACTGCAGCGGGCCCACGGGCCTGACCAGCGCCGTTTCGGGGACCAACCCCGCACGGCAGCCACGGATCGCGGCCCGGCGCCAGCGCTTCCTGCTGGCGCGGGGTTCCGGCCGGCATGGTGGTCAGCGCGCGATGCGGCGATCTGCAGCTTGGGGCGGTCCCAGGATGGGTGCGCTCCGCGCGGGCCTTTTGCCTGGCGGCATGCACCGGCGCCACGACCGCGGAATGCGATCTTGTCGCGCTGCAGCATGCTACAGTTCACGCGATTTTTTTGGGGTCGGGACCCACCATGGCGCAACGCCATGACAGCCTGACCCCCCAGGACCGCCGAGCTCCGGCCCGCCCATCCCCTCATCTGAGCCGCCCCATCCATGAAGATCCACGAGTACCAAGGCAAGGAAATCCTGCGCCAGTTCGACGTTCCGGTGCCCCGGGGCCATGCGGCATTCACCGTTGACGAGGCGGTGGAGGCGGCCCAGAAGCTGGGCGGCCCGGTGTGGGTGGTCAAGGCCCAGATCCACGCCGGTGGCCGCGGCAAGGGCGGCGGCGTCAAGGTCACCAAGACGCTCGAGGGCGTGCGCGAGCTGGCCGGCCAGATCCTGGGCATGCAGCTCAAGACCCACCAGACCGGCCCCGAAGGCCAGAAGGTGCGCCGCCTGTACATCGAAGACGGCGCCGACATCGGCCGCGAGTTCTACGTCTCCCTGGTCACCGACCGCGGCTCGCAGAAGGTGGCCTTCATCGCCTCCAGCGAAGGCGGCATGGACATCGAAGAAGTGGCCCACAGCACGCCCGAGAAGATCATCACCGAGATGATCGACCCGCTCACCGGGCTGGGCGACGAACAGGCCGCCAGGATCGCCCGCGCCGATCGGCATGGAAGGCCACACCGTCGAGCAGGCGGTCACCCTGTTCAAGAACCTGTACCGCTGCTACATGCAGACGGACGCCTCGCTGGTCGAGATCAACCCGCTCAACCGTGACAGCAAGGGCAACCTGATCGCGCTGGACGCCAAGTTCAACTTCGACGCCAACGCCCTGTACCGCCACCCCGAGATCGTGGCCTGCCGCGACCTCGACGAAGAAGACCCGGCCGAAGTCGAAGCCAGCAAGTTCGACCTGGCCTACATCAGCCTGGACGGCAACATCGGCTGCCTGGTCAACGGCGCCGGCCTGGCCATGGCCACCATGGACACCATCAAGCTGTTCGGCGGCGAGCCGGCCAACTTCCTGGACGTGGGCGGTGGCGCCACCACCGAGAAGGTCACCGAAGCCTTCAAGCTCATGCTGAAGAACCCGGACGTCAAGGGCATCCTGGTCAACATCTTCGGCGGCATCATGAAGTGCGACACCATCGCCGAGGGCGTGATCGCCGCATCGCGCGCGGTCAACCTCAGCGTGCCGCTGGTGGTGCGCATGAAGGGCACCAACGAGGACCTGGGCAAGAAGATGCTGGCCGAGAGCGGCCTGCCCATCATCGCTGCGAACACGATGGCTGAAGCGGCCACCAAGATCGTCGAAGCCGTCAAGTAAGCGCCCAGCGAAGGAACACGAACATGTCGATTTTCATCAACAAGGACAGCCGGGTCATCACCCAGGGCATCACGGGCAAGACGGGCCAGTTCCACACGCTGGGCTGCCAGGCCTATGCCAACGGCCGGAACTGCTTCGTCGCGGGCGTGAACCCCAAGAAGGCGGGCGAGAAGTTCAGCGACATCCCCATCTACGCCAGCGT
>JADJCH010000067.1 GCA_016703325.1 Burkholderiales bacterium
GGCGTATTTAGGTCCGATCCCGCCGTTATGCGCAGCAAGGGGCGTCAAGCCGAGCGAATCCACCTACGACGTAGGCCCTCCCGACTGCATAACGCTTCCAAGATCGTCCTCCCCGGTGGCCGCTGTGGCTGCCGTCAACGAGGAGACGATCGGCGGATTCGCTCAACTTCACTGGGTCCGGCGCGCTGGCGCGCTGGAGCAGCTTTGCCAAGGCGCTGCGCAGGAGCTGCTGAGCGCAGCTACACCATCCGCGCACTGTCGAAAATCGCCTGCAAGCGGGGTGGAGCAACTGGGTCGACTTCGCCCGAGCCCAGGGCCTACCTGCCGAGTAACACGCGGAACTGGCCTGCGTTTCGAGCAGGCGTACGGCGTTCGCGACGGGGAGGTGCTCAAGCTCGGCCAACAGTGGCGGCGGCACCTGTGCTTCGGCATCAAGGTGCTCGACGACTCCGCACGCACTGGCACCATCAGCCGCTTCGTGGTGGAGACGACCGGCTGCGCGTGCCGGCAGGCATGCACAAGACCCTGCGGGAGTATGAGCAGTACGTTTGGGAACGCCGGCATTTTCGGCCCACCAGCCTGGCCGAACACATGCACAACATCGCGGTCTTCCCTGGACTTCCTGCGCACTCGCGGCCTGGAGACGCTGGACACCCTGCAGGCCGAGCATCTCAGCGCCTTCGTTCAGACCCGGACGGACTGGAAGCCGAGGACCGTCGCGTGCGTCTCGTCCAACGTGAGGCAGTTTCTGCGATACCTCTTCATGCGCGGGATCCTGCCGCGTGATCTCAGCGCCGCGATACCAACGGTCCGGCTGGCAAGCAACGCCAAGGTGCCCTCGGCGTGGGAGCCGGAGCTGGTCGAGCAGCTGCTTTCCGCTGTCGATCGCAGCTCGCCGAAGGGTCGGCGGGACTACGCCATCCTGTTGCTCGCTGCTCGACTGGGACTGCTGGCTGGGCGACATCAAGGTGCTGACGCTCGACCATCTGCATGGTCGACATCCACCATTGAGATCGTGCAGAGCAAGACGGGTGAGCCGCTGGTTCTGCCCTTGATCGAAGAGGTTGGTGCCGCGCTCATCGACTACCTACGAGCAGGGCGACCACCGGTAGAGCACCGGCATCTCTTCACCAACCTGACACCGCCGTTCGATCCAATCTGCCAGAACGACCGGCTCTACCGCGTGGTGGCCTACTGGCGGGAGCTGGCAGGTATCAAGTTCAAGACGCCGCAGCGTCAGGGCTTGCACTCACTGCGCCACACCCTGGCCACGCGTCTGCTCGCTGCACAGACGCCGTTCCCGGTCATCTCGGCCGTGCTGGGGCATGCCTCGCCGGCAACGACCTTCATCTACGCCAAGGCCGACGTGGGAGACGCTGCGCATCGCTGCCATCGATCCGGCCGAGGGAGGTGTGCCATGGCCTCGCCTCGTAAGCCCGCGACATTCAACGGCAACAGCCCCTGGTTCCTCCATCGATGGCGCAGTCCATCCAGGAGAAGCGAGCCTGTGGCTATCCGCTACCGCAACGTTGGCGAATGGGCCCTGCGCCGACTCGACGCCCATCTGTGCCGCCAAGGCCTGCCGCAGCGTCGAGTTGCCGCGATCCGTGACCTCATCGTGGCTGACCAAGCAGCCGCACGAGACCGGCAAGACTCAGCGTGCCCGTGTCAATCTGGTTCGCCACTTCGCTCTGTTTATGCACCGGCTCGGCCTTCCAGCCGATGTGCCAGATCACGCGGTCGGTGCCAAGGAGTCGAAGACGTTTCTGGCGCGGGTGTTGACGCACGAGGAAGTGCGCCGTTTGCTCGAAGCCGCTGACCGGATCGAGCCGATGGCGTCAACCCACCTGGCGCCATCGTCCTGCCGGAGCTGCTGCGCGCGTCGCTGTACGGATGCGCCTGCGTCTCAAAGAAGCGCTGAGCCTGCGCATGCGCGACGTCGACCTGGCCCAGGGGCGTGCTGCACATCAACGACACCAAGTTCCCCAAGGATCGCCTGGTGCCACCCGCCCGTCCACTGGTTGTTCGCCTGCAGAAGTACGCGGCCGCGCTGGGGCCCCGGTCGGACGATGACTACTTCTTCCCGTCACCGCGCGGCGGGCAACTGCACGGCAGCGGCTGTACCGCAACTACGGGACCCTGCACCGATGCGGTACCGGCCACGGGGGTGTGACCGCTGGTCAGAACCGCCTCTATTCGCTGGTGAGGTGGCGGATTTGATCCTGAGCTGATGCGGCGTTGGGTGGGAGGGGGTAGAGCCGGCCCGGCCTCCTGCAGGGGCGGCCGGGCTGGCGGGGCCGATGGCGGGGGCGCACACGCGGGCGATGCAGGCTGGGGCTGAGGAGGCGAGGTCGGCGCCATGCCGGTTGACCGCCGTGGCGGCGCTGGGGGATACAACAGCGCCCATGCCGAAGAAGGTGGGCGCGGCAACGGCCTCTCTTGCCGGGATGCTTGACTGCCGACTGCGCCCTACACCGCGTGCCGATGAAGGTGGTGCCGCGCCAGTGTGGCACCTCTGGGACGCGTCCGTCCAGCACTGCAGCTTCGGTGGCCGACCGAGGTGGGCATGGATGTTCAGGGGCGCTTGTTTCTGTCGCGCGTTGCCGCGTTCAGGTCGTGCTGTGCAGCCACCGACCGGCAACCGCTACTGCCGGCAGTGCAGTGGCCTGTCGCGCAAGGCGGCTCGACGCGAGAGTGCACGCCGATACCAAACCTCCTGGCGAGGCCGTCTGGCCACGCCGCGCGGTCGCGGCGCTGGCGCCAACGCCGCCGTGCGCGGTGAAGGCTGCAATGGCAGGCGATGGCGATGGTGGCGAGCAGCACAATGACGCACCAGGGTTGCCGAGCGGGGTGTCAGCCGCTCCACTGGCGGTATGGACAACTCCAGCACCTCGGCGCCCGAGCCGGCGGACCCGGCGCCCCACCCCTCACCACCGCTGCGGCCACTGCTGGTTGTGCCGGCGCTGGGACAGGCCGCGCCCGGCTTGGTGCGCCAGGGCTTCCTGCGCCATGGCCTGCGCCCGATGCGCCCAGGGTGGCGCCATGACCATAGCCCCTGACCTCGGGTCGCGCAGATCCTGCGCCCGCATGATGCGGAGAAGTGGCGGGTTGGCACCATCGCCCGGCAACTGCATGCGCACCGCGACACCGTCGCCGGGTGCTGGCCCACGACGGCCAGGCCGTTGCGCCCTCGCCCTTGCGGCCCAGCCGCATCTGACGTGTACCGGCCCTTCATCCACTGCGACGCTAGCCAAGTTCCCCAGACTCACCGCCGCACGGCTGTACGCCATGGCCTGCGAACCTTTTTGCGGCTACGTGGCTGCGACTCCGCACTTTCGCCACCCATCGCCGAGCTGCGCCCGAGGCCACATCAGCCCAGGCCTACCTGCGCCTGCGCACGCTGCCGGGCGAGCAGGCGCAGGTGGATTGGGCGCACTTCGGCCATCTGCAGATCGCGCGTGCCCGCGCCCCTGATGGCCTTCGTCATGGTGCTCAGCCACTTGCGCATGATCTTCCTGCGTTTCTTCCTGGACGCGCGCATCGACAGCTTCCTGCGCGGCCATGTCGAGGCCTTCATCGCCTTCGGCGGCTGCCCCCGGGTGGCCCTGTACGACAACCTCAAGAGCGCCGTGCTCGAACGGGTGGGCGACGCGATCCGCTTCAACCCCGAGCTGCTGGCCCTGGCCGCACACCACCCGCTTCGAGCCGCGCCCGGTGGCCGTGGCGCGGGCAATGAGAAGGGCCGGGTCGAGCGCTCGATCCGCTACATCCGCGACAGCTTCTTCGCAGGGCGAACGTTCACCGACTTGGCTGACCTGAATGCGCACGGCCCGGCTGTGGTGCCTGGGCCTGGGCGCCGATCGGCGCTGGCCCGAGGACAGCGCCTTGAGCGTGCGCCAGGCCTTCGAGGCCGAGGCCCGCAGCTTGATGGCGTTGCCCGAGGGGGTCTTCGAGCTCGGCGAGCGCGTGGCCGTGAAGGTGGGCAAGACACCCTACCTGCGCTTTGACACCAACGACTACTCGGTGCCGCACACCCATGTGCGGCGCACGCTGACGGTCTGGCCGATGAGAGTGGGTGCGTGTGCTCGACGGCGCCACCGAACTGGCGCGCCACCGGCGCTGCTGGGACAGCCATGCGCAGATCGAGATGCAGGCCCATGTGCAGCATCTGGTCGATGCCAAGCGCGCCGCAAGGGCCCACCGCGCCTGCGACCGTCTGGCGCAGGCCGCCCCGGCCAGTTCGCGCAGCTGCCGCAGCACGCCGGCGCACGCGGCGAGAACCTGGGCCCTGATCACCGTGTCGTTGATGCGTCTGCTCGATCGCTGGGGAGCTGGCGCACTGCAGGCGGCCATCACCGAGGCGCTCGCGCGCGGCGTGCCCCACCCCAACGCCGTGCGCCTGGCGCTCGAGCGCCAGTGTGCGGCCAGCGGCGAGCTCCCGCCGGTGGCGCTGGTGCTGCCCGAGTACGTGGCCAGGCGCGACGCATCGGTGCGCATCTACGAGCTGCGCTTCTATGACCGTCATCCCGACCAGCAAGCCAAGCACCCCACAACCCCACAGGAGAGCCCCGATGCATGACCCCGGCACCGACCGCGCTGCGCGAGCAGGCCGCCGCCCTTCGCCTGCATGGCCTGATCGAGCACTGGGCCGAGGTGATGGCTCAGCCCGAGCAGGCGAGTTGGGTGGCGCAGATGCTCACCTGGGAGGCCACCGAGCGCGGCCGCCGCAGCCTGGAGCGGCGCCTGCGCGAGGCCCACATCGGGCGCTTCCGCCGCTGGCCGACTTCGACTGGGCCTGGCCCAAGCAGATCGACCGCGCTGCCATCGAAGAGCTGATGACGCTGGAGTTCCTCAAGGACGCCAGCAACGTCGTCCTGGTGGGCCCCAATGGGGTGGGCAAGTCCATGTGTGCCTGCAACATCGGCTACCAGGCGGTGCTGGCCGGGCACACCGCGCTGTTGACCACCGCCGGGCAGTTGCTGGGCGAACTCGCCGCGCTGGACAGCGACTCGGGCCTGCGCCGCAAGCTGCGTCAGTACGCCGCCCCGGATGTGTTGATCATCGACGAGGTCGGCTACCTGTCGTACTCCAACCGCCACGCCGATCTGCTGTTCGAGTTGGTCAGCCGGCGCTACCAGCACAAGAGCACGGTGGTGACGACCAACCGGGCCTTCGCCGACTGGGGCGAGGTCTTCCCAACGCGGCCTGTGTGGTGTCGTTGATCGACCGGCTCCGCGCACCGCGCCGAGGTGGTGCGCATCGACGGGGATCTACCGGGCCAAGGAGGCCCAGGAGCGCCGTGCCCAACGCCTGGCCGCGCGATCGGCCAAGGCGCTGCCGGTTCGCTCGCGCAGGGCACAAGCATGAGTGGCTCGCCCACATCACCCGCGGCGTTGGTCATCCCCAGGCACTGACGCCTGAGCAGGCGCTCGCCGTCGCCGAGTGCCCTCCAGGCCCTGCGCCGGGCGCTGCGGGCCGCCTACGGGCCGCAGATGCAGCAGGCCTGGCGCGAACAGCTCCTGCTCCGACCAGGGGCCCCCTGAGTTCGATCCCGACGCGCCGTTCTAACCCATCTGAACCGGCCATGCCTGTGGGCACCGGTCAGACCTCAACCAACCTTATCCCCACCAGGGCCTGCATGCAGGCCCTGTTCCCATTGGGCCCCGGCCTCTTCGCCCTATGCCCACGCTGCTCGTCTGAAAAACGCCGCCTCGCCACCGAATAGACGCGGGTTTGCGTCAGCGGCAACATCAGGTGCCCGACAGGCGCGCGGGACGTGAACGGGTCCTGCGCAACCCGCAGATCACCATTTAGGGGCCGTAGTGCCAGCCTTTGCGGCGGTGCACGCGCAGGCGCTTTTCGATGTCCGTGCATCCATCCTTCAGCATCGTTCCGATGTGAAGCAGGCGGCTGCGGGTCATGCGGTGAGACAGTGCCGCGACACTCAAGGCGTCCAGAGGCTGTCCCATCTCATCCCGAAAAGCCTGACCGACTGCGCTGACGCCCAGGTTCACGGTGTCCTGAACGATGGCCACCCCTTCCTGGCGCGTGCGGGTGCTGGCGCGTTCGAGAAAGCTGGTGGTAACGCCATGAAAGCCCTTCCGAGAGCTTAGCCGATGCGCTCGATGACTTCTGAGCGCTCTTCGTCGTCAAGGGCGGCGAGCAACGCCAAGCCGCCCGCGCCGACCCCCAGGGGGCGTCGGCTGCCTACATCCAGGACCAAGGTCCGAATGGGAAAGCTGCCTTCATGACGATGCATGCAAACGGCATCGAAGCCGCTGCGCACGACCAGATACACCGTGTCGCCGGTTTCAGCGGAGAGGCGATCCATGACCTCCTCGCACAGGTCGCGCAGGTCGTACATCGTTGCGCCTGCCATGCCGAGTTCGAAGGCCAGGGGGCCGAGGCGGTAACGCTTGAGTTCATCGTTGCGAGCGACCAAGCGTTCGTCAGATAACTGCCGCAGCACGCGGTGCACGGTGGGATGGGGCAAGTCAGCGCGAGCAGCCAGTTCCGTCAGCGCCAATCCGCGCGCGCCAGCGGTCGCCAGAATCTTCAAGAGCATGACGCCTCGCCTGAGTGATCCGGCATCGCTCGCCTTGGTGGATTTCTGGGGGTCGTGTTCCGTGTCGTGCATGTTGGAACTGTGCCGCAAGTTGGTCCGTGCGCCCACGTGAAACAGCGCCGTCCTGTCCGAATATTGGAATCTGGTCCCGGGCAAATTGGTGCTGCCATCTAGAGTCTGATCCCATTCGTGTCCTATGGGGCACGCGAAAGAGTCTGAATTGAGAGGATCCTGTGAACGAGCACTTGCTTGAAGGTCGGGTCGCCCTGGTGACCGGTGGCAGCAGCGGTATCGGTGCTGCCTGCGTGCGTCTGTTGGCTCGCGAGGGTGCACGGGTGTTGATCGGTTACAAAGCCGGGAGGGAGCGCGCCGAGCAATTGCGCTCCGAACTTCCGGGCGAAGGTCATCTGTTGGTCCAGTTGTCGCTGGAGGACTTTGCTGCGCACGAACGGCTGGCCGCCGAACTGAGCGAGCGGTTCCCCGCGCTCGATGTGCTGGTGAATTCCGCAGGTCGGACACAGCGCATTGCGCATGCCGATCTCGACACCATGGACGCCCGGCTGTATGGCGACATCCTGATGGGGAACGCTGCCGGTACGTTCTCGGTGATCCGCGCCTTCCTGCCGCTGATGCGGCGAAGTGAAGACGCGGTGGTGGTCAACGTTTCTTCGGTATCGTCCTTCACCGGGTCCGGCAGCAACCTAGCCTACTGTGCTGCCAAGTCGGCCATGGATACAACCTTGAAGTCGATGGCCCGTGTGTTCGGCCCCAACTTGCGATTCCTCAGCGTGGCACCAGCATCGGTCGATACGGACTTCGTGGCCGGGCGCTCCCGGGAGGAGATCGAACGGAAGGCCAAGGCAACCCCCTTGGGGCGTGTCGTGTCGCCCGACGATGTTGCTGCTGCCGTGTTGTCCTGCGTGAGCCACTCTGAAGACTGCAACGGGCACTCGGATCGTCATTGATGGCGGGTTCACGCTGTGAGCGCCATCGACCGTACCCATGACGTCAGCGTGTCATCCTGGGTGGCTTCGGCCAACAGGGCGGACACGGACTTCCCTGTGCAGAACCTGCCGTTTGGAGTTTTCCGCTTGCGCGGCAGTGCCGATCCGGCAAGGTGTGGCATTGCCATCGGCGACCAGATTCTTGATGTGAGCTGTGCAACTGGCGCCTTTAGCGGAGCGGCCAGAGAGGTAGCGCAGGCATGTGCCGGTACCAGTTTGAACTCGCTCATGCAAATGCCGGCCCAGTCCTTGGCAGCCTTTCGTCTCCAGGTCTTTGACTTGCTCAGCGAAGCGAGCATCGATGGCCCCCAACGCCTGGGCGCGGCGCTGGTGCCGATGCAGGCAGTCGAGATGGTGCTGCCGGTGCAGGTGGCTGGCTACACGGACTTCTTCGCATCGGTTCACCATGCGACGAATGCCGGCCGGCTGTTCCGACCAGATCAACCCCTGCTGCCGAACTACAAGTACGTGCCGGTTGGCTACAACGGTCGCGCCGCCAGCGTGCAGATCAGCGGCGAGCCGGTGCGGCGGCCGCAGGGGCAGTTGCGACTGGCTGGAACGGATGCGCCGGCCTACCTTCCCTGCGAGCGGCTGGATCACGAGGTGGAATTGGGCCTGTTCGTCGGGGCGGGCTCACGGCGAGGTACGCCGATTTCTGTGGGTGATGCCTGGCATCACGTGTTTGGTGTGTGCCTTCTCAACGACTGGTCGGCACGTGACATCCAAGTCTGGGAGGCTCAGCCGTTGGGACCGTTCCTGGCCAAGAGCTTTGCCACCAGCGTCTCTCCCTGGATCGTCACAGCTGCTGCGTTGGCTCCGTTCAGATGTCCTGCCGCGCCGCGAGGCGTCGGAGACCCTGCACCGTTGCCGTACCTATGGGATGCTGCCGACCAATCTGAGGGGGGGGTGCACATCGAGATCGATGCGCGCTGCTGAGTAGCAGCCGCATGCGTAGTTTGGGCATGGCCGAACATCGGCTGTCCCGCTCTGACAGTGCGTCGCTGTACTGGACTCCGGCACAGATGCTGGCCCACCATACCAGCAACGGCGCGTACTTGCAGACTGGTGACCTGATCGGCACCGGGACGATTTCTGGGGCGGACGTCAATGCGATGGGCAGCCTGCTGGAAATCACACGCGGCGGTCAGGTGCCTCTAGAGTTGCCTTCTGGTGAGCTGCGGCGTTTCCTGGAGGATGGCGACGAGCTGACGCTGATCGCACGCTGCGAGCGCAGCGGCTTCAAGTCGATCGGCTTCGGCCAGTGCCGTGGGATGGTCCTGCCAGTGGCATCGGGTCTGGACTGAGCAAATCTCGTGGCATGCTCGAAGATGATGGTGATGCTTAGGCGAACGGAACTGGATTACCGCACGAACAGTGGCTTGCTTGACGTGCTGGTAAGCCATCCTGTGTCAGGGACGGCTCGGCGGACAGAGCGTGCACTCGCTCAGCGCCTTTTTGAAGGCCAGGGAAATCGCTACCACAGACTCCGAGCTTGTCAGCCCGGGCAGGAACTGGAAAGTGAGGTCCTTGGGGATGTGTGGGATCGCGGCCAGTGTCGCCTTCGTCGCATTTCTGTTCGGCACTGCCATCCTGGCCGTGCCACGCCTCGCGCTCAACATTCCGGACAGGATCTGGCCGGCTTCGGCATTGAGGCGCCTTTTTCATTGTCGCACCGGACTTACTGAAATCTTTGTGAATGTGTCGTCTGCGCCTGCGTTCCCTTAAGCAGCAGACGCGCCCCTACCCTCCTTAAGACACAAGGGAGAGGTTTTGCCCCGTCAGCAGGGAGGGCAGATCAGATCGCCGATGCAAGGTCGCTCCTAGGCGCGAAGCGTATCGCTGAGTCGGCTGTTCCTGTGAGCGGACCCGCAAGGGGGCTGCCGCAGTTCAGCAAAGTGATCGAACCCGACGCTGGCAGCTGTGCCGGTGTGACTGGACGCGTCGGCGTGTGTAACCATGCAGGAATGATTCTTCCTGGGAGAACTGAAGCGTGAAGATTCTCGTGGCGGTGAAACGAGTGGTGGACTACAACGTCAAGGTGCGCGTGAAGAGCGATGGCACCGGCGTTGACATCGCCAACGTCAAGATGAGCATGAACCCCTTTGACGAGATCGCCGTCGAAGAGGCCGTGCGGCTGAAGGAAAAGGGCGCCGTCACCGAGGTGATTGCCGTCTCCTGCGGCCCCACGCAGTGCCAGGAAACGCTGCGCACGGCCATGGCCATCGGAGCCGACCGCGCCATCCTGGTTGAGACCCCAGATGGCCCGGGAAGCGAATTGCAGCCGCTGGCTGTGGCTAAGGGAAGCTCTGCACAGATCACTTTGAGATGTGCCCGCAGCCCCGAACTTGGCGGGTTTGGTCTGCTTCGAGCAGTTTGGGCCGGACTTTCAGTTGATTTCTGGCCATTTGTGGCCCTGAATGGGCCTTGGCGGCCCATTTCGGGCGCACTCATGCCTGCATCCCCAGCAATTTGCCCCGCACCAGCCACAGATTGGCCAGCGCGTACAGCGTGCTCATCTGCGCGCCGTTCTTGGCCAGTCCGCGATACCTGACCTTGCGAAATCCGAACTGGCACTTCACCACCCGGAAGACGTGTTCGACCTTGGATCGAATGCTCGCCTTGACCCGCTCGATCTGGTCGGTCAGCACCTGCACCGGGTCGCTCTTGTCCAGTGCGCGCCGTTTGCCCGGGCGCATCGCGACGTGCCATTCAACATCGTCGGGCGCGTCAGGGCGTTTGTCCGCACCCTGGTAGCCCGCATCCCCAAAGGCCCTGACCTCCTCACCATGCAGCAGGCTGTTGGCCTCGGTCACATCCGCTGCGTTGGCCGCCGTGAACTTCGCGGTGTGCACCAAGCCGCTGGCCGCGTCCACTCCAATGTGGCTCTTGCCGCCGAAGTACCACTGGTTACCCTTCTTGGTCTGGTGCATCTCGGGGTCGCGCTCACCGCTGCTGTTCTTGGTCGAGCTCGGCGCAGCAATCAGCGTGGCATCCACCACCGTGCCCGATCGCATCATCAGGCCCTTGCCCCGCAGGATGTCGTTGACCGTGGCCAGCATCTTGTCGGCCAGCTTGTGCTCTTCGAGCGTATGGCGAAACCTCAGAATCGTGCTCTCGTCGGGCAACGGCTCGATCCAGCTTTGCAGCCCGGCAAACTCCCGGTACAGCGGCACTTCGTGCAACGCTTCTTCCATCGCCGGGTCACTCAGCCCGAACCACTGCTGCAGGAAGTGGATGCGCAACAGCACCCCCACTTCGTAAGGCTGCCGACCTCTGCGACCACGCTGCGGGCAGTGCGGTGCAATCAGCTCCACCAGCTCCGCCCATGGCACCACCTTGTCCATCTGGTCGAGGAACTCCCGCTTGCGCGTGCGCTTGTTCGACAGGTTCAGCCCCAGGTCCGCTTGCTTCATGCCTCACATCCTCGCCAACACCGCCCAGCCCGCCAAGCACATCGGTGACTCATTTGTGCAGAGCTTCCCTAAGTTGCTCAAGGCGCTGGTCGACAAGGAGCAGCCAGGGCTGATCATCTTAGGCAAGCAGGCGATCGACGACGACGCCAATCAGACGGGCCAGATGCTGGCCGCGCTGGCCGACCTCCCGCAGGCCACCTTCGCCTCGAAGGTGGAGGTGGGTGAAGGCAAGGCCAAGGTCACCCGCGAAGTTGACGGCGGCCTTGAGATCCTGTCTGTGGGGCTGCCGGCGGTGGTCACGACCGACCTGCGCCTGAACGAGCCGCGCTACGTGACGCTGCCCAACATCATGAAGGCGAAAAAGAAGCCGCTCGAAACGGTGAAGCCCAACGACCTCGGCGTCGACGTCACGCCGCGCTTGAAGACGCTGAAAGTCGTCGAGCCGCCCGAGCGCAGCGCCGGCATCAAGGTGCCGGACGTGGCCACGCTCGTGGCCAAGCTCAAGAACGACGCGAAGGTGATCTGACCATGCCCGCACTCGTCATTGCCGAGCACGACAACGCGACGATCAAGGCCGCGACCCTGACCACCGTGACCGCGGGCCTCGCCTGCGGCGGTGACGTCCACGTGCTGGTGGCTGGCGAGAACGCCAGCGCCGCCGTGCAATCTGCCGCGCAAGTCGCGGGCCTGTCCAAGGTGCTGCACGCGGACGGCGCCGGCCTGGGCCACGGCCTGGCCGAGAACGTCGCCGAACAGATCCTCGCGATCGCGAAGAACTACAGCCACATCCTTTTCCCGGCCACGGCCGGCGGCAAGAACGTGGCCCCGCGCGTGGCCGCGCTGCTGGACGTGGCGCAGATCAGCGACGCCACCAAGGTAGTGAGCGCCGACACCTTCGAGCGCCCGATCTACGCCGGCAACGCCATCGCCACGGTGCAGAGCACGGACGCGATCAAGGTCATCACGGTGCGCACAACCGGCTTCGATGCCGCGGCGGCCAGCGGTGGCAGCGCCGCGGTCGAGAGCCTGGCCGCGGTCGGCGCCAGCGCTGCCGCCACTTACGTCGGCAGTGAGATTGCAAGGAGCGATCGCCCGGAGCTGACGGCCGCCAAGATCATCGTCAGCGGGGGTCGCGCGCTCGGCAGCAGCGAGAAGTTCAACGAGGTG
Source organism: Burkholderiales bacterium (assembly GCA_016703325.1). Lineage (GTDB taxonomy): Bacteria > Pseudomonadota > Gammaproteobacteria > Burkholderiales > Burkholderiaceae_C > Sphaerotilus. The sequence continues at coordinate 12,150 of JADJCH010000067.1, forward strand.
CTCACGCCGCTGGCGGACAGACTGGGCGCCGCACTCGGTGCCAGCCGGGCCGCGGTGGACGCGGGCTACGCGCCCAACGACTGGCAGGTCGGGCAGACCGGCAAGATCGTCGCACCGCAGTTGTATGTGGCCTGCGGCATCAGCGGAGCGATTCAGCACCTGGCCGGCATGAAAGACTCCAAAGTGATTGTCGCGATCAACAAGGATCCGGAAGCGCCGATCTTCAGCGTGGCCGACTTCGGCCTCGAAGCGGATCTGTTTACCGCAGTCCCCGATCTCACCGCGAACCTGTGAAGTGACAGCCCGCCGGCAGCTTCTGCGCTCGCGGGGGAATGGTGAAAGGCATTCGATCAGGGCGACGCGCAGACAGCAGATTGGCTGCAAAGATCTGTCACCCGAAAGCCGGCAGTTACCCCGTCGCCTGAAGCGCTGGCGGCGGCCTCGGCGGCCCGATGACGGGCGCAATGCGGTCGCTGATGTAGCGCAGCAGGCAGCCCCAGGGATCCAGGTCCCTGAACTGCTCCGCAGCAGCCTTGACGTGCTGCAAGGCCGCGCCGATGTTGGCGATCAGCCGCTTGAGGATGTCGGCCCGCCCGTGCAGCGGCGTCAGGTACAGCGTGGTCTGGTTGGCGTGGCTGGCCGCCTTGCCCACCGCGGCCAACAACAGCGGGCGGCTGGTGATCGAAGTCGGATACCCGCTCGAACAGCGGGACGCAGGCCTCCACCACGCGCGGTGTGACAGTCATCGTTGACAGACATACCGAGATCAGGCAGCGGAACGGTGTACTCGAAAGGCCATGCGTCATCCAGGGATCGTCGGTCTGGTCAAAGGTCGGATAGCGTGCGCTGAGAGGCTCGTACAGCAGATTCAGACGGTGCTTCGTAGTGTGCTGCGCTCTCTGCGTGCCCACCGGCGATGATGGACGCTTCGCTCCGCCGATGGGACTCCCTACCGCATCACGCCCAACGGCGAACCGTAGCAGAACCGTCATGTCTGCAGGACGCTGCTGGAGATCTTCCGCAAGCTGTTCAGGCCGTCCGGCATCAAGGGGCTGAACACCCAATCGGCGCGGTTGACGCTGATGTCGAGGATGTACGACCGCGGGGCCGATGAGGACCAGGAGGGGTTGGTGCTGGGCATAGCGGATCGCAGCGCGGTGCGCGAGCAGTTGCCCAGGCCGCGGCCGAGTCTGGTGGAGGCGGTGGAGGAGCCGATTTGAGGAACATTGCTGCCACAAGCGGTTCGGGGGCCGACGTAGGGGCCGGTCCAACGCAGAGTGTGGACCATCCCCCGTGTGCACAGGGTTCGTTCGATGCAGTCTGCATTGGGCGTGTGCGTACCATCGACGAATCGGATTGAATGTTCAACTGTCACGCATGAGTCGATACCAACGATTTCATCTCAAGGTCGGGGCGGACGCGGAGGTCGACCTGCGACACGCCCACCAACACTGCCTGGGGCTGCTTCGCGCCACCGGGGCAAACATGCTGGGTCTGGCTCTGCAGGACAAGTCTCGCCTGGATCGGCGAATTGCCAGCGTCTTCGGGGAAGACGTGGTGCGCAACCTGGATCGCGACAACCGCCATGAGCTTCGAAGCTTGACGATCCAGTTGCTCACCGAGCGGATCCGCGTGCGCCGTCTGGCAGGGCCAATCCTGGTTGCCTTTGTGCAGCCGGACCGGGTGGCGCACCTGGCTGACTGTGTCGGGGTGACGGGACTGGTGTACCTGCCGGCCAACCAGCAGCACTGCAGGGACTACGAGAGGATGGAACCTGAGTCCTGTCCCTTGGAACTGCGGTTCGTGTAGCAGGGTTCTTCGACTTCGATGGTGGTGAGCTGTGGCAACTTGAGGTGAGCGCTGTCGCCGTTGGGCGGAATGGCTGGCCCCAAGAAGCAGGTGTGCTTTTGGGCTTCAGCCTTCAGTTGCTCCCAATCGCTTCCCGTATTTCCATCTTCGAGAGCATGCTCACCAGACCTGCGGCAAGCTGCGCGTCGTCATCTGGCTCCAGGCGCAGTCTGGCCACCATCACCCTCAGGCGTGAGCTGACTCGCTGCCGGGCCCGCTCGGCATCGTCAGGTGGCAGCAGAAGGCTCATTTCTTCAATGGCAGCACCCTGCATCGCCAGCAGAAGAACCTGAACTTCATGGGAGCGTGTCATGACCATATCGTGCAGGCTCTGCGCAGGCGACACCAGCCCCCCTTTGGGGGCATGTGGGAAGGCGACTCGTTTGCCGTGAAGACTGCATGGCTTGAGATGGATCCGAGATCGAATTGCCCTTGAACGCAGTTCCCTCATGCTGACCGTGCTTCGCAAGCGCCTGGACTTCGTCAGCCAGCGCCGCGGCTACGTACTCGGCATGCAGGACATCCCGGCCGATGCGAACGCTGGTCAGGAACCGCATGTATTCGCTGGCGAGGATGCGGGTTTGCCCCTGGGCTGATCAAAGCTGAAGGGATTTGGAAGGGGGTCGTTGCAGGGGTCGCCCTATAGGGCGGCCCTTGCCGTCGGCCGTGCGGCTGAGTTTGCGGATGATCGGCGGGCTCAGATCGGCGGGCTCAAGGTGGTGCCTCGGGAATCCAAGCCGGGTGACAGCGGCGCGGCGCTCAGGTGGGTTCGGCACGAGATCGCTTCGGCTTGGCGAGCCCTACGTCTCAAACCATCCCCCGCTCCGCAAACGAAACAATGGCGTCGCACCCCACCACGAAGTGATCCAGCAACCGCACATCCACCAGCGCCAGCGCGGTCTTGAGCGACTGCGTCAGGTACTCGTCGGCCCGGCTGGGCTCGGGCTGACCGCTGGGGTGGTTGTGCGCCACGATCAGCGCGGCAGCGTTGTGTCTCAGTGCCTCCTTGACCACCTCGCGGGGGTAGACCGATGTCTGCGTCAAGGTGCCCCTGAACAGCTCCTGGGCCACCAGTAGGCGATGGTGGGTGTCCAGGAACAGCCCGAGAAACACCTCGTGTTCCAGCCCTGCGCAGCGATGCCGCAGCCATTCACGAAGGGTGCTCGGTGAATCCAGCACCGGCCCGCAGTGCATCTGTGCTGCCAGGTCCCGCAGCAGCAGTTCCCGGGCGATGCTCAACCGTTGCCTGACCAGTTGATCACGGTTGGCTCGCGTCCCTCTCCATCGCGGGGGCAGGCCGTCCCGGGCGACCGGCGCGGTGCCGATTTCCTCATCGAATCCGGTCGTAGCGGTCGGCGACAACAATGCCGCCACCAGGGCGTCGCGGCTGATCTGTTCGAAGTTCATGCTGTGCTCCAAAGGTTCATGCCTGCGAACCTCTGAGCACCAGCCCCAGGGGCCAGGCCCCGAGGCTGCAAGGTGGGTTGAAAGAAAGGACAGGTCGGACCTGTCGGGTGAGACTCCAGTCCGACTGGCCTGTCATCCCAAGTCAACTGGAAATATTCCGTCTGCGCTGGCCGATGAACTGGCCCGGGCGAGCCTGCGTAGCACCATCATCGGAGGACCTTCACCCTTGACGAGCCAGAACATGCTGCGCCTGGGATCCTCCATCCGACTCACGCGCCCGGAGATCGCGCGCTTCACGGAGATCACCGGCTTCGAGCCGGAGGACGTGCGCACCACTGGCGACCTGAAGGCCTACGTCTCGCGTTGCAAGGCCTACTACTGGGGCACGTCGCGCGACACCCAGTTCCTGCACTGGCTGATCGACCGAGAGTGGTCCAACTGCGTTTCACAGCGCCCCCTGTCCTCCTGAAGTTCTGGCTGGAAAGGGTTCCAGCCGACCGCTGGCGCTGCGGGTTGCGCAGACGCCAGGCGATCGCCGGAAACCTCGGGAGGCAGCCGATCAGGCCGCCTCGCGATCACCAGGGGCCGCAGCCCCTGGATGCCTGTCCGAGCGGGACGGGGCTGTCCGGCCACCATCCTGCTCGAAACTCGCTCGTGCTGCCGCGTAACCCGGCTGACGGGCCAGGCGGCGCGCCTGCGGGCTGGCTGGCTCTACCTTGGGGGGCGGCAGACTGGCCAGCAGCAGATCCCGGCCGCTGGCCAGGAACTGCCCCAGCGCCAGAACCGGTCCCAGAAGCACCATGCGCAGCGAACTGCGCAGCCAGAGCCCCACACGCTTGTGGCGGGCCTGGCGCTCCTTGTGCCGGCGCTGGGCCGCCTTGCAGCGCAGGTACAGACCCAGATGCTGGCGCTTCATCAACATGTCGGCCTCCAGCTGGGCCATGACATCCGCCGCCATGGCGGGGTCACGGCCCACGCGCTGATAGAAGCCGACCCAGACGCGCTCTTCCTCCTTGCGCAGGGCAGAGCGCGGGGGGCGTGGGGGAACACTCTCAAGGGGCATGCAACGCTCCTGTAGGGGAGGGCGCCTCTGCACCATGGCAGACCGCTTCTCCCGTGGCTGGGGCCGTCGTCGATTCGACGGAACGCAGGTGAACCCCACCCGCAGGCGAGGTCCACACCATCGACCGAGGCGTTGCCGCCCAGGCCGAAGTACCGCACCCGACCCTGCCGGATCGGGGCGGGACCATCAGGTGCCGAACGCCTGGGGCGCCGGCACCACCGCGATCGCCCGTTCGCGCCAGGGCGGGCGGACGAAGGGGTGCAATCGCCAGAGCCGTCGACCACTGGGCCAGCTGCGAGGCCACATACGAGCCGGCGAAACCGACGGGCGAGCCGTCAGCAGCGCGGCCAGGGGACGCTCGGTCCGCTGGACGGGTAACGGCAGCCCGCTGCCGCCCAGCAGAACGCACAGCGCCATCGGCGCAGGCACGGGATGAAGGGACATGGTGTTCTCCTCGGAGGAGCGGGAACACCAGGGCTCCGCAGGGAACTCGAGGTTCCCCGCCAGGGAAGAAGAGGGCAGGCAGCGCCAGCCCTCAGGGACCGGGCACCGCAGCGACACCGGTGCCTCGAAGGCTGCGCACCCAGCGCAACCCCATCAAGGCAGGTGACGACTGCGACGCCAGCGGAGCTGGACTCCAGGCCGGTGAGACCGACCCAAAGGCTTGGCAGGCACGATGCCCGCAGAAAGCCTCTCCAGTATGCGCAGCGCGTCTGCGGGGGCAATGTCGCACGGCGCTTGAAGACGGATTGCCACCCTCAAGCCCCGGACAAGTCGCCGGCCTGAACGAGACCAGCGCTTCAACCCCTGCGCGGGAGGATCGCCCCCAGGTATGCCATATGCGTAGCTGCACATATGGCCTATTTAGGCCAGTCCGCCGGTGAGAGCAGCAAGGCCGCCAGCCCCGCCTCCCCAGGAGCCCGGTGATTCTTGCGCAGCACACGCCCCCCGCGGCCCTGGCCTTTCTGGGTCTGCGAGGTTTGGGCTGGCGCCGCGCTACAGCGAGCGCAGCCAGTCAAGCAGCGACTTGCTCTGCTGCCACGACGGCAGTGCCGCCGATGGCGACTCGCCGGCCACCTTCTCCAGCGCGCGCCGCTTCATCTCCAGGTTCGCCCGGGCGTAGATCTGCGTCGTCTTCACGTCCACGTGCCCCAGGAAGTCGCGGATCATCTCCAGCGACACGCCGCTCTGCAGAAGGTGCATGCCCTTGGTGTGCCGCATGCTGTGGGGGCTGATCTTCTGCGTGAAGCCGGGCACCGCCGACCGGGCTGCCTGCACGTGGCAGTGCAGCAAGTAGCGCAGGCCCGACCGCGACAAGCGCCCGCCCTGGCGGTTCTGGAACAGCGGCAGGTGGCCTCGCTCAGGCCGGTCGAGGTCGTTCTCCCGCAGGTGGTCACGCAGCAGCCGGGCCGTGGCATCCATCAGGGGCACCACACGCACCTTGCGCCCCTTGCCCAGCAGCCTGACCTGGGCTGGTGTCGTCAGGCGCACATCGTGGGCGTTCAGATCGATCAACTCCTGCGCTCGGGCGCCGGTGTCGTACAGCACGCTGAGCATCACTGCATCGCGCCGCCCGGCCGGCGTGGTTGGATCGGGATGCGCCAGCACCTGCGTCAGCTCGTCCTTGGACATGTAGGCCACCGGAACCTGAACATGGCGCCGCAGCGGCATCGCCATGATCTTCTGGCACTGCAACATCCGCTCCGGCACCTCCGACTGGACGTAGCGGAAGAACGCATGCAGCACGGCCAGCCGCTGGTTCAAGGTGCGGATCGAGCACTGCCGCTCCTGCGCCAGGTGATCGAGGAAGGCGTTCGACGAACGCCACGTCGATGTCGGCCAGGGACAGGCGCTCGACGGCAATGCCGCGTCCGTCGCGCCCGAAGCGCAGCAGCAGAGTGAACACATCGCGGTAGGCCTTGATCGTGTTCGGGCTCAGGTTGCGCTGGCCGGCGAGGTAGCGCGTGAGGTAGTTCGTCACGTGCAGGGAGAGGTCGGTCGGCTTCATGACGGCCTCCAGGGCCTGCGCGGAATGACGTCGCTGAAGGCGGCGTCCGATCGCGAGACGATCTCCGGGTGCAGCTCGGCGGTCATCTGCAGGTAGTCCTGGGTGCCGTCGATCGAGGCGTGCCCGAGGTAGGTCGCCAGCACCGGCATCCTGGCCTGCAGATCGGCGCCCTCGCGGTACCAGCGCAGCAGGGTATGCACCGCAAAGGTGTGGCGCAGGTCGTGAAGTCGAGGCCCTTCGCCGCGGCCGCCGTGGCCGATGCCGCATCGGTGCAGCAGGTCCCGGTAGTTGCGGTACACGCCGCTGCCGTCCAGCCGCCCGCCGCGAGGTGACGGGAAGAAGTACTCGTCGTCCGAGCGAGGCCCCAGCGCGGCCGCGTACTTCTGCAGACGAACGACCAGGGGCCGGGCCGGCGGCACCAGGCGGTCCTTGCGGAACTTGGTGTCGTTGATGCGCAGCACCCCCTGGACCAGGTCGACGTCGCGCATGCGCAGGCGCAGAGCCTCTTCGAGACGCAGGCCGCATCCGTACAGCACGCGCAGCAGCTCCGGCAGGACGATGTGGCGCAGGTGGGTTGACGCCATCGGCTCGATCCGGTCAGCGGCTTCGAGCAAACGGCGCACTTCCTCGTGCGTCAACACCCGCGCCAGAAACGTCTTCGACTCCTTGGCACCGACCGCGTGATCTGGCACATCGGCAGGAAGGTCCAGTCGGCGCATGAACAAGGCGAAGTTGCGAACCAGGTTGACCCGTGCGCGCTGGGTCTTGCCGGTCTCGTGCGGCTGCTTGGCCAGCCAGGATGCGGTCGCGGCCTTGGGCAACTCGACTTGCTGCAAGCCTTGGCTGCACAGGTGGGCGTCGAGTCGGCGCAGGCTGGATGCGGCGGGGTTGAAGCGATAGCCACAGGCTCGCTTCTCCTGCACGAATTGCGCCATCAGCGGGGCCAAGGGGCTGCTGCCGGCGAATGTCACGGGCTTACGAGGCGAGGCCATGGAACACCTCCTCCGGATCGATGGCCGCGATGCGCAGCGTCTCCACGTCGGCCTTGGCGTAGATGAAGGTCGTTGCCGGCGAGGCATGCCCCAGCACGGCCGAGATGACGGGAAACGGCGTCTGCGCCCCGAGCAGCCGGGTGGCCAGGGTATGGCGCAGCGAGTGCAGGCCCTGACGCTGCGGCGTCTTGAACTTGATCCCGGCCAGTTCCCGCCAGTACGCCACGACACGGTGGAGCCGGTCGTTCTGGCAGATCGGCGCGAACGGTGGCGTCAGGTTGGTGAACAGATGCCGGTGCTCGACCGGTGGTCGCCCTGCTCGCAGGTAGTCGATGAGCGCGGCACCAACCTCCTCGATCAAGGGCAGCACCAGCGGCTCACCCGTCTTGTTCTGCACGATCTCAATGGTGGACGTGGACCAGTGCAGATGGTCGAGCGTCAGCACCTTGATGTCGCCCAGGCGAAGACCCAGGCGCGAGGCGAGCATCAAGATGGCGTAGTCACGCCTGCCCTTCGGCGAGCTGCGATCTACGGCGGCAAGCAGCCGCTCGACCAGTTCCGGCTCCCACGCCGACGGCACCTTGGCATTGCTGGCCAGTCGGACCGTTGGTATCGCGGCGCTGAGGTCACGCGGCAGGGCGCCGCGCATGAAGAGAAACTGCAGAAACAGCCTCACGCTGGACGAGACGCACGCGACGGTCCTCGGCTTCCAGTCCGTACGGGTCTGAACGAAGGCGCTGAGGTGTTCAGCCTGCAGGGTGTCCAGCGTCTCCAGGCCGCGAGTGCGCAGGAAGTCCAGGAAGACCGCGATGTTGTGCATCCGCTCGGCCAGGCTGGTGGGCCGAAGATGCCGCCGCTCCCTGGCGTACTGCTCGTACTCCCGCAGGGGCTTGTGCATGCCCGCCGGTACTCGAAGCCCGGTGGTCTCGACCACGAAGCGGCTGATGGTGCCGGTGCGCGCGAAGTCGTCGAGCACCTTGATGCCGAAGACCAGGTGCCGCCGCCACTGTTGGCCGAGCTTGAGCACCTCCCCGTCGCGAACGCCGTACGCCTGCTCGAAACGCAGGGCCAGTTCACGCGTGTACTCGGCAGGCAGGCCCTGGGCTCTGGCGAAGTCGACCAGCTGCTCCCACACCCGCTTGTAGCGATTGACGGTGCGGATGGTGTAGCTGCGCATCAGCAGCTCCTGCGCAGCGCCTTGGCAAAGCGGCTCCAGCGCCAGCGCGCCGGACCCATTGAAGTTGAGCGAATCCATGATCGTCTCCTCGTTGACGGCAGCCACAGCGGCCACCGGGGAGGACGATCTTGGAAGCGTTATGCGCAGTCGGGAGGGCCTACGTCGTAGGTGGTTCGCTCGGCTTGACGCCCTTGCTGCGCATAACGGCGGACTGGCCTAAATACGCCGTGGAAGCTTTGAGCCTGGCATGCCCGGCGAGCTTCGAGACTTCGAGCCGGGCACTGTGGTCAACCTCAGGTTCCACCCGCGGCCCCTGCCGCACCGGGGGCGCCGAGCCGGTGAGGGCCTGGTAGTGATCGATCAGCACCTCGTGCCGCAGCCCGTGGGCGGTCACCCCCAGCTGCTGGCGGGTCACGCCGAAGCGCTGCAGCACATAGTCAAACCGCCGCAGGTTGCCGCGCAGGTCGCGGGTCGGGTCGCCCAGCGGATCCCCCTGGCTGCGCACCAGGCGCCGGGCCTGGAGTACGGCGGCCTGGCGCTCCGGGCTGTCGATCGGCACGAAGCGCAGCCGCCCACCCTTGCCGATGATGTGCACGTACTCCTCGGCCTGCCGTTCCTCGGGTGGCAGCCCCGTGGCTTCAAAAGGCAGCACGCTCTCGAAGGGCCGGAAGCACACCGACTCCTTGCGCCGCAGCCCAAAGGCACGGATCAGCGCGAGGCTGGCGCCCACATGGGGATCGAAGGCAGTGATGCGCTCAATCACTGCGCCGATGTCCACCGCCTGTGCCGACCAGCTGCGATCGCGCGTGGCCGCCTCGTGGCGCTGAAACTCCTGCGGCTGCAGCCCATAGAAGGCCGGCCCCCGCACCAGCCCCGGCTTGCCCAGCCACAGCGCCAGCCCGCGCAGAAAGCTCAGATAGGTCTGGATCGTCGCCGGCGCCAGCTGCTCGCGCTGCCAGACCTGCACCATGGCGCGCAGGTGCTTCTGCCCCAGGTTGCGCGGGTCGGGCGCCTCCCGGAACCCCGCCTTGAGCTGCAGCTCCCGAAAGAAGCGCCGCAGGAACTGGGCGCGTTCATGCCGGGTCTTGTGCGAGACCGTCCTTTCCAGCGCGGTGTGCTGCCGGTTGTACAGCGCCAGGCAGACCTCCAGCACGCGCTCCGGTGGGCTGCGGCCGGGTGGGTGGCGGGCCAGGATTTCTGTCGGGCTGAGCGCGGTCCAGTCCTGCGGGCGGGGCACCTGTTCCGAGGCAAGGCGGCGTTGGCCGTGTGCGGGTCTTGGGCGACGGCGTTCCGACGTTGGACCGGACGCAGCCGCACGGCCTGGTGGCCTGATCGGAGGGGTGTTGGACGGGGGCATAAAACGGTCGAGCCGAGGGACAGGGCAGGCGTTTGCCCGACCGAACCCACTGACTCGGCGTTGCAGGTGGCTGCGAATGATGAGTCGGCAGGTGGTGCCGGGTCCAGCGCCAGCCAGTCAAGATCAAGAGGGCAACATCTCTTGGATGTGGCACTTCGAACCGTAGGTGAGCAAGAGCACAGATCTTGATGGGCAGACACCTGTTCTTGATCGAGTTGGGTGATGGTTCAGCCGTGTGGGCCCTCACGATCATGAACGAGCTGGCATCTGCACGCGGTGGGGATGTGTTGGTGCTCTTTCTTTCAAGCAGGCCCCTGCCAGGCCGCCGGAGGCCCCCCCGGTTGAGGCAGGTTGAAGCGGCTGTTGGCCAGCGGAGCTTTCGTCAACCGAACCCGTCGACTCGTTGACCGCCACGTTCTGCTTCGGTCGCGCGAGCTTCGAGCTGGGCGATGAGTTCGTTGAAGGTGTGCATGAACTCGGGGTCGTAGTCCTCGGGATTGGCCCGCGCGATCTCGATGACGTTGCGGTAACAATCGGCGGCCTCGCGGAGCTGGCCGCGCGCCTGGTAGACCATGCCGAGCCGATCGTGTCCATCGTGCACTTCGGGGTAGTGTTCCAGCAGCTCGCGGGCAGCATGCTCGGCTTCCTCGAGTCGCCCGGCGTGCACCAAGTCGACGACGGCGTTGGACGCTGCGTCCAAGGCCTGGGATTCCAGCAACGCGGTTTGGTAATCGTCCATTTGGCGCGCCATCGCGGCGAGCTTGGCGGCCGCCGGTACGAGCTGTGCCGCCCGGTCCTTGTCCAGGCAGCAGTGCTTGTACTTTTTCCCGCTGCCGCAAGTGCAGGGATCGTTGCGGCCAGTTTTTGGCACCGTGGACCTCTCGCTGCGTGGGAGAGTCTGTTGTCGAGCAAGATCGGAAGACCATTCGAGTGTGCCATGCCCTGCTGGAGGATCCGAAGTTCCATTCGCTGCTGCTGCGCATCGACCATGAGCTGGCCGAGCAGACGCGCGCCGATGGATGTCGCTGCGGGGGTGTACTGCACCGAGCCGACTATCCGCGCAAGCCTCGGGGCTGCCCGCGGCAGGCGCGGCCGCAGCATTCGTCACGCCTGAGCTTTTGCTGCGCGCAGTGCCGCAAGCGCTCGACATCGAAGTCGGTGCGCTTCCTGGGCCGGCGGGTGTACTTGGCGCTGGCCGTGGTGCTGGTGCCGGCCCGGCGAGCCGGGCCGGCACCAGCGGCGGCGGCGCAGCTGGCGCAGACGCTGGGCGCCACGCGGCGAACGCTGCAGCGCTGGCAGCTCTGGTGGAGCGAGCAGTTCCCGCTGACGCCGCTGTGGCGCGCGGGCGGCGCGCGCTTCATGCCGCCGGTGCCCACCGAGGATCTCCCGGGCGAATTGCTCGAACGCTTCACCGGTCCGGCGCACGAGGCCTTGACGCGACTGCTGGTCTGGCTCAGTCCGGTGACGGTTGGCGCGATCGAGCTGCGTGAGGGTTGCTGAGCACCCGCAGAAGACGCCCGTAGCCAGGCCCGGTGAGGCTGCATAGCCTTGGCAAGCAAGTCGCACCGCGGAGGGTGCGGCCTCATCTGGAGCTTTGCATTGACGACGATTACCGATCCCCCGAAGCGTGATCGATGGGCGCGCCTGCGCTTCTCGATCATCGGCCCCCTGCTGGCCGCACCTCCCGGACCGCGGGAACTCAACGGCGCCTTCGCGGCGCTGGCGGCCAAGACCTGGCGCCATCCCGAGACGGGCCTGGACGTGCGCTTCGGTGCCTCGACCCTGGAGCGCTGGTACTACAGGGCCCGGCGTGCTGCGGACCCGGTGGCCGCGCTGCGCGACCGGCCGCGCGCCAACGAAGGCTGCTTCCCCAGCCTGAGCGCGGTGGCCATCGCGACACTGACCGCCCAGTACCGCGAACATCCGGGCTGGACGGCACAACTGCACCTGGACAACCTGCGCGCGGCCTGCAAGGCGGGCGAGTCCGACGGCTCTTCGCCCGTGGCTTCGTACGCCACGGTGCGCCGCTACCTGCGTGCCCAGGGCATGCATCGCCAGGCACGCCCGAAGCGCGCCACCGATGGCGCCGTGGCGGCCCGTGATCGGCTCGAACAACTGGAGGTCCGCAGCTTCGAGGTCGAGCACGTCGCCGCACTCTGGCACCTGGACTTCCATCACGCCTCGCGCAAGGTGCTCACCCGCGCGGGCGCCTGGGTCAAGCCGATGCTGTTGGGGGTTATCGACGATCGCTCGCGCCTGGTGTGCCACCTGCAGTGGTATCTGGACGAGAGCGCGCAGAGCCTGGTGCACGGGCTGTCGCAGGCGTTCATGAAGCGCGGCCTGCCGCGCGCGCTGATGACCGACAACGGCGCGGCCATGCTCAGCGAAGAGGTCACGACCGGCCTGGCCGCACTCGGCGTCGTGCACCAGACGACGCTGCCGTACAGCCCTTACCAGAACGCGAAGCAGGAATCGTTCTGGGGCCGCGTCGAGGGCCGGCTGATGGCGATGCTCGAGGGCGAGCAGGCGCTGACGCTGGACGTGCTCAACGAGGCGACGCAAGCCTGGGTAGAGCAGGAATACCACCGCACGGTGCACACCGAGCTGAGGGTCACGCCGCTGGCACGCTACCTGGCCGGACCCTCGGTGGCACGCCCGTGCCCCGACTCGGTGGTGCTGCGCGACGCGTTGCGCATCGAGGTCAAGCGCCGCGCACGCCGTGCCGACGGCACGCTCAGCCTGGGTGGCACGCGCTTCGAGATCCCGGCGCGGCTGCGCCACCTCAGCGAGGTGCACGTTCGCTACGCCCGCTGGGACTTCAGCCGCGTCGATCTCGTCGATCCCCGCACCGGCGCCATCCTCTGCCCGATCAAGCCGCTGGACAAGGCTGCCAACGCCGACGGGCAGCGCCGCCGGCTGAACCCCGCGGGAGCGGATCTCTCGCCGCTGCCGCCAACGGGCATGGCGCCGCTGCTGCGCGAGTTGCTCGCCGAGTACGCCGCCACCGGCATGCCGCCGGCGTACCTGCCCTCGACCGAACCCGCCTCATCCGCGCCAACCGACAACGACCCCCAATGAACCAAAAACTCCTGGCCCTGTACGGGCTGAAGTGGAACCCCTTCGCGCCGGAGCTGCCCACCGAGGCGATCTACGTGCACCCGAAGCTGGAGAACTTCTGCTGGCGCATCGAGCACGCGCAGATCCGCGAGGGCGGCTTCGCCATGATCCACGGCGATCCGGGCACGGGCAAGAGCGTGGCGCTGCGGCTGTTGGCCGATCGCCTGGCGCGGCTGAGCGACGTGACGGTGGGCGTCATCAGCCATCCGCAGAGCAACCTGGCCGACCTGTACCGCGAGCTCGGCGACGTCTTCGCCGTGCCGCTGCGCCCGCACAACCGCTGGGGCGGCTTCAAGGCCTTGCGCGAGCGCTGGCTGGCGCATCTGGAGACCACACGGCGCCGCGTGGTGCTGCTCATCGACGAGGCGCAGGAGATGAGCCCGGCGGCACTGTGCGAGCTGCGCCTGATGGCCAGCGCCCGGTTCGACTCGCAGCCGCTGTTGTGCGTGGTGCTCGCCGGCGACGCGCGCCTGATCGACAAGCTGCGCCGTGAGGAGCTGATCCCCTTGGGCAGCCGCATCCGCACGCGGCTGGCCACCGAACACGCCAGTCGCGAGGAGCTCATCGACAGCCTTGGCCATCTGCTGGCCGGCGCGGGAAACGCCAGCTTGATGACGCCGCAGCTGCGCCACACGCTGTGCGACCACGCCGCGGGCAACTACCGCATCCTCACCACGATGGCCGCGGAACTGCTGGCAGCGGCCGCACAGCGCGAGTTGCCGCAACTCGACGAGAAGCTGTACCTCGAGGTCTTCGCCCAGCCCGAGGCGCCTACGCCCCGGCGGCCGGCGGCGCGGCGCTGATCACCGGGATGCCAACGACATGCCTGCAGGCCATCACGACCACGACACCGCACCGATCCCGCTGCCTCGGCTCAGCGACGATGCCGTCGTCCAGATCCACGACTTCATCTACCACTCCTCGATCTGTTCGAGGCCCGCTACGGCGATCAGATCCACCGCTACTACGACGAACGTTCGGCACACAACATGATCCAGTACGACCCGCTGCCGGACACCGACGATCCGCCGTTCTGAGCACCGACTCCGCGACAAACGCCGCCAGCTTCAACACTGGCGGCGTTCTTGTTCATGGTCGTGGTGGCCATCGTCGAGCTGCGCGCCGCCGCCGATGATCACCGTCCGTGATGGCGCCACAGACCATCACCGAACTCGATCATCGGTCCATCGAATTCGGTGATCACACTCACCGTAGGCTTCCACTGACCACAAGTGGGGGCGAGGCCGCGGTCCTGACGTCCCAGGGCTTCGAGTCAGATGGTGGTTGCATTGTCCGGCGCTCCCCACCACTGCCTCCACCCCAGCCCTGTCGGTGCGACGTTGTTCACACTGGGTGGGCCATTCAAATGGCAGATGTGAAAGATCTTGCAGGATCATCGGGCCAGCAACAGACCGACGCAGCAGATGCTGTTTCGTGCTGTTACGTGAGGTGGCTCTCCTGGTGAGCCACTCGGGAGCAGATCATCGTGCCGCAGAGCATGCAGACAATGAACATGAACATACGTGGAAGGATTCCCCCTTACTGGGGCAAGGCCAGGCCGGCAGAGGATGGGTGCTTTTCTTGCCACCTCCTCGTCTTCCATTGCATGGACGTCGCCGCAGTGGGCGTTGCGTTCCTTGAGCGTGCACCGGCGCTGCTGCACTGGTTCCAGGAGCGGCTGGAAACCGATGACCGCGATGCGGTGCTGAGCTGGTTTGCCTTTTGGTTCGCAATACACGACCTCGGCAAATTCTCAATCAGCTTCCAGGGCCAGCGGTCCGACCTGATCGAGATGCTGCAGGGCGCAGTCCCGTCTTCACTGGGCCTGCCGGATGTGCGCCACGACAGCCTCGGAATGTGGCTGTGGGACGAGGATCTTCGACCTGTGGCCCAGCAGGAGCGCTGGTTCGGCGGCGACCCGGATACCCTTGTCGGGCTGCAATATTGGATCCGGGCGGTCATGGGCCACCATGGGCAACCGCCCATCGAGCAGCGGCGCTCCGTCGGGATTCACTTTCGCGGGCGGGATCGCGCCGCGGCGGGTGACTTTGTCGCCGCCATGCGCCACTTGCTGTTGACACCTGCCGCAGCGGCGCTGCCTGCGGAAATCGGTGCCGACGCCTTCGAGCTCGTGAGCCAGGAGCTGTCGTGGTGGGTGGCTGGGTTGATGGTGCTGTCCGATTGGATTGGCTCCAACACCGACTTCTTCCCCTACAGCGACAACACCGAGCTTTCCTTGGCCGAGTATTGGCAGATGGCCCAGGGCAGGGCACGTCAGGTTATTGAGCACTGCGGCGTTCTACCGTCGATGCAGTCCGACCTGCAGGCCTTCGCCACGCTCTTTCCGCGCATCGCCACGCCTTCTCCGTTGCAGGACTGGGCTTGTCACGTCCCGATCGATGCGTCTCCTCAGATTCATCTGCTGGAGGATGTGACCGGGGCAGGGAAGACGGAGGCGGCCGTCATGCTGACGCACCGACTGATGGCCGGAGGTTGTGCCGATGGCTTCTTCATCGGTTTACCCACCATGGCAACCGCCAACGCCATGTATGGGCGTATCGCGCAGGTCTACGACCGCCTGTTTCCCCAGCCGGTCAGCCTGGCGCTGGCCCACCGCAGCAAGAAGCTGGTGGAGGAGTTCCAGGGCTCGGTGCTGCCTGCAGGGGTGGATGAGCACGATTGGCGGCAAGGCGACGAGACTGCAACGCAGCGCTGCACGCGCTGGCTGGCCGACCACAACAAGCGTGCCTTGCTCGCACCGGCGGGCGTGGGCACCATTGACCAGGCATTGCTGGCCGCGCTGCAAAGCAAGCACCAGTCCCTGCGGCTGCTCGGCCTGGTGCGCAAGGTGCTGGTCGTTGACGAGGTGCACGCCTGTGATGCCTACATGCAGCGCACCCTGGAACTGCTGTTGGAGTTCCACGCTCGGGCGGGTGGCAGTGCCGTGCTGCTATCGGCCACGCTGACAAAGCAGATGAAGCATGCGCTGCTCAAGGCCTTTGCGAAAGGTTGTGGGCAGCGCCGATTGCCAGCTCCGGCGATTGACGACTATCCGCTGGTCACGTCCTGGTCGAAGTCCCGGCCCGCGAACGTTGCCGAATCTCCCGTGCCCACGCGAGCCGCCGTGCAGCGTACGGTGCAGGTTCGCTACCTGTCCGACCATGGCCAGGTGGTTGACACCATCCGCGCCGGTCTGGCGGCCGGACACTGCATCGCCTGGATCCGCAACACGGTTGGCGATGCACTGGATGCCTATGCCGAGATGTCTTCCCACGTCGATCCGGAACGCATCACACTGTTCCACGCGCGTTTTGCGTTGGGCGATCGCCTGGACATCGAGGAGCGGGTGCTGCAGTGCTTCGGGCGCGAGAGCGACGCGGTGCTACGCGGCGGCCGGCTGTTGATCGCCACGCAGGTGGCCGAGCAGTCGCTGGACATCGACCTCGATTTGATCGTGTCGGACCTGGCGCCGATCGACCGTCTCATTCAGCGCGCGGGCCGCCTGCACCGGCACGTGCGCGACGCCGCCGGCAATCCGCTGGCCGATGGCGCTGCAGACCAGCGAGGTGCACCCTGTCTGTGGGTGCTGGGGCCGGAGTGGACCGATGAACCCGAGCCCAGCTGGTTCAAGAAGGCCTTCCCGAAGGGGGCTGCGGTCTACCCGAATCACGGTGAACTGTGGCTGTCCGCCCAGTGCCTGCAGTCGGGCCGCTTCACGATGCCGGACGACGCGCGGCGGCTGATCGAAACGGTCTTCGGTGGGGATGACGCGGCATTGCCCGTTGGGCTGCAGAAGAACGCGTTGCAGGCCGCTGGAGTGGCAATGGGCAATGCGGCGCAGGCCACGCGAAACAGCGTCAAGCTGGACAGCGGCTACTTGCGCACAGGCCTCGAATGGGACGAGGACAGCGTTGCCCCCTCCCGGCTGGGCGAGGACACCATCGAAGTCCTGCTGGCCCGCTGGCATGGCGATCGACTCGTTCCCTGGCGCGCCGACAAACCTGCCCCGCACGCCTGGGCCTACAGCACTGTGCGAGTGGCCAAGCGCCTGATCGCCGATACGGCGAAGCCGGCAATACCTCATCGCCAGGCCGCGCTGGACGCCGCACGCGAGGCGTTGCCGGGTGGCGGCAAGTGGGTGGTTCTGCTGCCGTTGGAGCAGGTGGACGGGGCGTTCTGTGGCGAAGGTATTTCCCGCTCAACCGACGGCGTTGAGGGTTCCGCACGGTGGAGCTACAGCGCGTCTGCTGGGTTGCGTAAGTTGGCGCCGGACGTTCGTGCGTCCGGCGCCAGGTCCCCATGAACATGAGGAACAGACCGATTCAGCCATTTGCAGCGGGCCGACTAGCGGTTCATCTCCTTCGCGACCAAGGAGAACAGGGCCTGCAGTGTCGCATAGACCGTGTTGCAACGTGCTATTTGCTGAGGGACAACTAGCTTATATTTTGTGTAGACTCCGCCCCGTTCACAGTGGCCGGTGTTGGTCGGCTCAGTCGGGGGTGTCTTATGTGGCGCGAGATTTTTCGGATGGCGGCGGCTATCGAGTTGGGTCTGGTCGGTCTTGAGCATGGCCTTCACCCGGCGTGGCTACCACTGGGGGGTGGCCACGTTGAGCAGATTGCAGTCCTGTTCATTGCGGCGTTCGTGCTGCTTGAGGGAGCTGAGGCCCTCAAAGCTTTGAAGAAGGAGATCCAGTGAATCTGCTTGATGAGCCCTGGCTACCTGTCCAGATGAGTGATGGGACTAAGTCTTGGATTCGGCCATCGCAGTTGGGTGGCGAGCGTGTTGTCGCTTTTTACGCCGACCGGGCCGACTTTAACGGTGCGCTGGCGCAGTTCGCCATCGGGCTGCTGCAGACCTGCTCGCCTGCGCAAAGCCAACTCCAGTGGAAGCGGCTGTTCGAGAACCCGCCCGGTGAGGACACGCTGCAGACTTGGTTTGAACCGCACTCGGCAGCCTTTGAGCTGGATGGCGACGGGCCGAGGTTCATGCAGGATTTCGATCTGCGTGCGACGGACGGGGATCCGGCTCCGGTCAGTGGTCTGTTGATCGAGTCGCCGGGGGAAAACGCAGTCAAGAACAACAGCGACCACTTCATCAAACGGGAGCAGGTTGGGCAGTTGTGCCCCCATTGCGTCGGTGCAGCCTTGTTCACGCTGCAGACGAACGCTCCGGCTGGCGGCGCTGGACATCGCACCGGGCTGCGCGGGGGCGGGCCGCTGACCACGTTGCTGGCCGCTGCTGACTCCGCGGAGAAGCCCTCCTCGCTGTGGCACTCCCTTTGGCTGAATGTGCTGGATCGAGCAGGCTTGCGGCAGGTGGGCGGCAATGACGACCTGGAAGAGGCCTGGTTCACCTTCCCGTGGCTGGCCAGCATTGATCGGTTGCAGAAGGTCGGTGGTGCGACCGCTCCATCGCAAGTTCATCCGGTGCATGCCTTCTGGGGCATGCCGCGCCGGATCCGGCTCGACTTCGAAAAGGTTGCTGCTGGTGCCTGCGATGTCTGTGGTCGACACTCCGATCGATGTGTTCAGCAGTACCTCACGCGCAACTACGGACTCAACTACAAGGGCGCCTGGAAGCACCCGCTGAGTCCCTACTACCAGGCGAAGGAAGGCATGCTGCCGATGCATCCGCAGCCCGGCGGATTTGGGTATCGCCATTGGCTGGGGTGGGTGCTGGGGATGACCAATGAGCGGCGCAGAGTGGAACAGGCGGTGGTGGTGTCCAGCTTCTTCTCGTCGCGGGTGACCGAGCGGCTGGGCGTGCCATTGCGCCTCTGGGCCTTCGGGTTCGACATGGACAACATGAAGGCCCGCTGCTGGTACGAGTCCACCATGCCGGTCTACGACCTTGGCGAATGTGATGCGGCTGCTCAGGCCCTGGTGCGCGACACCGTCACCAGCTGGATCAATGGTGCCGAACTGGCGGCCAGCTACCTGCGCGGGGCGGTCAAGGACGCCTGGTTCAGCCACGACGCACGTGGCGATTTCAGCCATGTCGATGCCTCGTTCTGGTCCCGCACCGAAGCTGAGTTCTATCGCCTGCTGAAGCAGCTGATCCATGCCGCCCGCGGCGATGCGGCAGCGCCGACGAAGGACCTGACCGAGCAGTGGCTGGCTGCACTGCGCCGGCACGTCACGATGCTCTTCGACGGTGAATGGATCGGCACCGGCCCCATCGAGCGTCAGAACCCCGCCCGCATTGCCAAGGCCAATGAGCAACTGCGCAAGAGCCTGTACGGCCCCAAGCTCCGAGCCGCGCTGGCGCTGGAAGTCGAAGCCAAGCCCGCGAAGAAGAAGGCCGGCAGAGCCAGCCCGGCCGCCAAGAGCGCTGAATGATCCCGTGAACCCAGGAGAGGTCCATGTCCCAGCCCAACCGAAGCTACAAGTTGCCCGACGCCGTCAGGAGCGAGTTCCTGTCCTGGTGGCACGCCTTGCACAGCGAGACCGCCGCCGGTCCACAGCGTGCCGACCGGGCGGCGCTGCGCCGTGCAGACTCGCTGGCCGCCGTGGCCTGCCTGCCGGCCTACCAACGCATTTACCGCCGGCTGGCTGAGAAGGCCGACCGGCCTTGGGCACCGTACGAGCAGGATCGCCTTGCGGCCCTGATCGGGCTGGCAGCGCATCTGAAGGAGAAGGATGGCAGCTCACTGCCAGAAGCCATGAGCCGCCGAGCGGAGGGGGCGGACCGCAACGCGGTCAGTGACCTCCGCTTCGCCCGCCTGCTGGACTCCCCCGACTTGGAAGCCCTGTTTGTCGGCCTGCGACGCCTGATGCCCCTGATCGAACACCGGGCTGACCCTGCCCAACTGGCCGACGACCTGTTCGGCTGGGGAGATGTGGTCAAGAAGCGCTGGGCCTATGCCTACCGCTGGCCGGACAAGGCCGGCGCCTGACCCGACCCATCCCCTCGCAATTCCAACACCCTGACCGTCTGACACAGAGAGGTACCCCATGTCCCGTTTCGTCCAACTGCATGTGCTGACCAGCTACCCGCCGTCCAACCTGAACCGCGATGACACCGGTCGGCCCAAGACGGCACTCGTGGGTGACGCCAACCGCCTGCGTGTGTCCTCGCAGAGCCTGAAGCGGGCCTGGCGCACTTCGGAAACCTTCGAAAAGACCTTGGCCAGCCACCTCGGCACGCGCACCAAGCAGATTGGCAAGCAGGTGTTCGCTCAGCTGGTGGCTGGTGGTGTCGCAGAAAAGTCGGCTCGCGATTGGACCAAGGAGATCTCCAAGCAGTTCGGCAAGCTGAAATCCGACAAGAAGACCGAGGACAACCAAGACCTGGAGATCGAACAACTGGCGCACTTCAGTCCGGAGGAACTGGGGGCCATCGATGCCCTGGTGGCCGAACTGATCTCTCGCAAGACGGCGCCAGAAGTCGATGAACTGAAGCTCCTGGTGCACCCTCGCAAGGCGGTGGACATCGCGATGTTCGGTCGCATGCTGGCCGACTCGCCGACGCACAACGTGGAGGCTGCCGTGCAGGTGGCCCACGCGATCACAGTGCATCGCGCTGCGGTCGAGGACGACTACTTCTCTGCCGTGGACGACCTGAATACCCGGGACGTCACCGGGGCCGGCCACATCGGCGAGCGCGGTTATGGGGCAGGGCTGTTCTACCTCTACATCGCCATCGACCGCGAGCTGCTGAAGAAGAACCTCGGCGGCGATGAGGCCCTGACCGCCCGTGCGCTGCAGGCCCTGGTGACCGCAGTGACCCAGGTGGCGCCCACCGGCATGCAGAACAGCTTTGCCTCGCGGGCCTACGCCGGCTATGTGTTGGCGGAAAAGGGTGACCAGCAGCCGCGGTCGCTGGCGCAGGCCTTCCTCAAGCCGGTCAAGCCCTTCGCGGAGGAGAGCATGTTCGACAAGGCCGTGGCGGCGCTGGAAACCCGCTGCGCCAACTTCGACCAGGTCTACGGTGCCTGTGCCGATGCCCGCTTCACCGTCAACGTCGAGAAGCCCGAGGGCTCGATCGCCGGACTCGCCCAGTTCGTGGCGGAGTGACCGCCATGGAGCAACTGGTCTTTCAACTGCAGGCGCCCCTGTCCTCCTGGGGCGGGCCTGCGGTGGGTGAGTATCGCGGCACGTCGGATCTGCCCTCTCAGTCGGCCCTGATCGGCCTGCTCGGTGCAGCCCTGGGGTTGGAACGTGAGGATGAAGCCGCCCACGCGGCCTTGCGTGACGGCTACGGCTGGGCGGTGGCGCAACTGGAAGGCGGCAGCCTGCTGCGCGATTACCACACCGCCCAGGTGCCGCCCCGGTCGGCGCTGAAGGGGCGCCCTCACGCAACGCGCCGCCATGAGCTGTCCGTGCCCAAGGACGACCTGGGCACGATCCTCTCGACGCGTGACTACCGGCAAAACGCCGTCAATCTGGTCGCGTTGCAGCCACGGACGACCACATCGGCCCCCTATGCGCTGGCAGCCCTGGCCGATGCGTTGCGCCGTCCCCGGTTCGTGCTCTACCTTGGCCGCAAGGCCTGTGCGCCGGGTGCACCCCTGTGGCCGCAGCTCATCGAGGCAGACACGGCCTGGGACGCGTTCGGAAACTATCGAGCCCGTTTCGATGCGGCGAGGCAGGCGGCGGCCAAGAGGTCAGGGACTGCGTTGCTGGAGGCGCTGCCGCCGGTCGGCAAAGTCACCTTCGACGACCACGTGGCCGCGGGCCTGCCCTGCGACTTGACCACCCGCCGCAAGGACCGCCTGATCCGGCGACGTGGCTGGCAGTTCGGTGACCGCAACGAACACATCGCATTGCTGTCCGAAAAGGGCAGCGTGGCAGCGTCGGAGGCATGACCGTGTACTTCAGTCTGATCAGTCCCGCGCCCGGGCAGGAGTATGCGGCGGCACAGGAACGGCTCGACGGCCCCTATGCGGACCATCAATGGCTGTGGCGATGGTTTCACACGGATCCGGACGCCAGGCGGGATTTCCTGTTCCGGCGGCACGAATCCAGTGGCGCATTGCGCTTCTACTTGCTGTCGGCCCGTGCGCCGAACGATAGGCTGGGCGCCTGGGAGGCCCAGTCGCGTGAGTACGCACCCGAATTGGCCGTTGGCGACCGGCTGACGTTCGAGCTGCGGGCCAACCCGACGGTGCGGCGTGAGGCCGACGGCAAGTCCAAGCGCCATGATGTGGTCATGGATGCCAAGAAGGCCCTGCTGGCGGAGCGGGGCCTGTCGCGTTGGGAGCAGTGGCAGGGCGATGACAAGCCCAACCTCCAGGAGCTGGTGCACGGTGCCTGCTCGCGCTGGTGGGTGCGCCGCGGCGAGCGTCTTGGGTTCACCGCCGACACTGCATCGTTGCGGGTCGAAGCCTACGACCAGCACATGGAGCAGCCGGACCGCAACCTGCGCTTCTCGACCGTGGATCTGGCGGGTGAACTTACCGTCACGGACCCGGTGGCCTTCCGGTCAGCGCTGCTCGACGGTGTGGGCAGTGCCAAGGCCTTCGGCTGCGGTCTGCTGTTGATCCGTCGGGCTTGACGGTCAGGCCTTTTGTCCCACCTGCTGCCACCTCTCAAGCCCATCCCCATCCGGGAGCGGGTGTCCGTGATCTTCATTGAGCGCGGCGAGATCGACGTGCTCGATGGTGCCTTCGTGGTGGTGGACGTGACGGGCGTGCGCACGCACATCCCCATCGGAGGGGTCGCCTGCATCATGCTGGAACCCGGCACGCGTGTGTCCCACAGGGCAGCGGCACTGGCCGCGCGCGTGGGCACCCTGCTGGTCTGGGTGGGCGAGGCCGGCGTGCGGCTGTATTCCTCGGGCCAACCTGGTGGCGCCCGGGCAGATCGGCTGCTGTATCAGGCCCGGCTGGCACTGGATGAAAACCTGCGGCTCAAGGTGGTGCGCAAGATGTACGCGCTGCGCTTTGGCGAGGAACCTCCCGCCCGGCGCAGCGTGGAACAGCTGCGTGGCATCGAAGGAGCGCGCGTGCGCAGGACTTACCAACTACTGGCCAAGCAGTACGGGGTGAACTGGACGGGGCGGGACTACGACGCCGAAGACTGGGATTCCGCCGACCTGCCCAACCGCTGTCTGTCTGCAGCGACGGCCTGCCTGTACGGCGTCACGGAGGCTGCGGTGCTGGCCGCTGGCTATGCGCCCGCAGTGGGCTTCATCCACACGGGCAAACCGCTGTCCTTCGTGTACGACATGGCCGACATCTACAAGTTCGAGACCGTTGTGCCCATCGCCTTCAAGGTGGCCGCCAGCAAGCCGGTGGGCAATCCGGAGCGGGCGGTGCGCCTGGGCTGCCGGGACATCTTTCGCCAGACCAAACTGCTGGACCGGATCATTCCCGACATCGAAGAGATCCTGGCCGCGGGCGAGATCGCGCGGCCCGAAACCCCTGTCGATGCCGTCGGCCCCGCACTGCCCAACCCCGAGAGCCTCGGCGATGCTGGTCATCGTGGTTGAGAACGCGCCACCGCGGCTGCGCGGCCGGCTCGCCGTGTGGCTGCTGGAAGTCCGGGCGGGCGTCTACGTCGGCAACTACTCCAAGCGGGTGCGCGAGCACATCTGGGAACAGGTGGAAGAGGGCATCGAAGACGGCAATGCGGTGATGGTCTGGCGCAGCACCAGCGAGGCCGGCTTCGAATTCAAGACCCTGGGCGCCAACCGCCGCATGCCCGCCGATTTCGACGGCGTGCAGCTCGTGAGCTTCTTCCCGGACGCTCCTTAACAACCTGCCATTCTTGGGGTACCGCCGTCGGTAGATTTTCCGACGGCGAAATCGGCATTCAAAATCAATGGGTTAGCATTGGTGCGTTCCCCACGGGCGTGGGGATGAACCGTCAATCGCTGCTTGTAGGTCGGTCTGGTCCGCGCGTTCCCCACGGGCGTGGGGATGAACCGGCAGTGCCTGCGATTGCCGCGATCTCCAGGCCGCGTTCCCCACGGGCGTGGGGATGAACCGCTCTTGCGCAGCCCCTCCAGCACCGCCGACCAGCGTTCCCCACGGGCGTGGGGATGAACCGCCAGCAGGGCCAGCACGCACACCGGGTACAACGCGTTCCCCACGGGCGTGGGGATGAACCGCGCTGGGCCGTCTCCTCGACAGCAGCCCCGCCGCGTTCCCCACGGGCGTGGGGATGAACCGCGAGCAGATCACAACGCGCGCGGCCTGAATGTGCGTTCCCCACGGGCGTGGGGATGAACCGTACATCTCCGGCAACTGCGAAGTGAAGTGGCAGCGTTCCCCACGGGCGTGGGGATGAACCGGCATTGCCGGGGCGATGTAGAGCACGTCGTCAGCGTTCCCCACGGGCGTGGGGATGAACCGGAGGGGCCATGACCACCTGCGCCTGCGACTGGGCGTTCCCCACGGGCGTGGGGATGAACCGCCGCTGACCCAGTCCAATGCGCAGATCACCCCGCGTTCCCCACGGGCGTGGGGATGAACCGGGATTTGCCTATGCCATCGGGACGCTCAAGCGGCGTTCCCCACGGGCGTGGGGATGAACCGGCGGCTGTCTTGGGAGGAGCCATCACTGCGCGGCGTTCCCCACGGGCGTGGGGATGAACCGCTGGTCTCACCAAACCGGCAAAGCGACAGATCGCGTTCCCCACGGGCGTGGGGATGAACCGTCCGCGGCCAGGCCTGCCAAGTGGGCCGACTTGCGTTCCCCACGGGCGTGGGGATGAACCGGCTGCCAAGGAGAAGGGCACCCTGGTATTCGGGCGTTCCCCACGGGCGTGGGGATGAACCGACCCGCCAGCCGCCGCCGAGCCCGTGCGGCAGGCGTTCCCCACGGGCGTGGGGATGAACCGCCGTGCGCCGTTGCTGGCGGTTCGGGCAGCAGGCGTTCCCCACGGGCGTGGGGATGAACCGTACCGCGCGGCGTCGGCGGCTGTGCCGATCGGGCGTTCCCCACGGGCGTGGGGATGAACCGTGCTGCGCGTTCGATTCTGCGACGGCTTCGCTGCGTTCCCCACGGGCGTGGGGATGAACCGTGTTAGGCATCCCGCTCCGAAGCGAGAAATGGGCGTTCCCCACGGGCGTGGGGATGAACCGCGAGCACTCCATCCGGCCCTGGAACACGTCGCGCGTTCCCCACGGGCGTGGGGATGAACCGGACTGGTCGAACGCGTGTTTGGCCTGACGTGGCGCGTTCCCCACGGGCGTGGGGATGAACCGACGTACTTGAGCGCCTGGCCCTTGGCCGCAGCGCGTTCCCCACGGGCGTGGGGATGAACCGATGCGGCGGCCAATGTGGCTCATGGTGAGCTCGCGTTCCCCACGGGCGTGGGGATGAACCGGCCCGGCTGCGTTGGCCCGCCTCGCGCTCACGGCGTTCCCCACGGGCGTGGGGATGAACCCGTCCTGAGCGTCGTTGAGGCGGGCAAACTGCTGCGTTCCCCACGGGCGTGGGGATGAACCGGCCGTGCGCCGGCCCCACCCAACGATCTGCGCGTTCCCCACGGGCGTGGGGATGAACCGTCGGTGGGTCCTTTGCTGTCGCGCGGCCTGGGGCGTTCCCCACGGGCGTGGGGATGAACCGCGGCCGGTGTGGCAGGGGCAGACGGCGTCGATGCGTTCCCCACGGGCGTGGGGATGAACCGGTTCATTCCCTTGCTCCAGGTTAGTTGTGTAAGCGTTCCCCACGGGCGTGGGGATGAACCGTGATCCCCGTATTTCCTGGGTCTGGCGCAACAGCGTTCCCCACGGGCGTGGGGATGAACCGGGCCTCCACCGCGTTGGCGTCCGGCGCAAAAAGCGTTCCCCACGGGCGTGGGGATGAACCGCCCATCACCTCCCGCATGTTGTCCAGCTGCTGGCGTTCCCCACGGGCGTGGGGATGAACCGTTGGCCACCGCGCTGGGCTGCGCCAGGGCCTTGCGTTCCCCACGGGCGTGGGGATGAACCGAATTCCAGCGTGGGCGGGCTGACGCCGTCGCCGCGTTCCCCACGGGCGTGGGGATGAACCGTCGGCCTGCGTGATGTGCCCGTAGCGCAGCTGGCGTTCCCCACGGGCGTGGGGATGAACCGGCCTGCACCTTGCGGTTGGCGGCGGTGAGGATGCGTTCCCCACGGGCGTGGGGATGAACCGGCCTACGGCGGCACACCGGTGAAGGTGCCGCGCGCGTTCCCCACGGGCGTGGGGATGAACCGCCTGCGGATCAAGCGCAGCTTTTGGCACGAAGGCGTTCCCCACGGGCGTGGGGATGAACCGTTGTAGGCAAACACCAGCCCATCCACATAGGTGCGTTCCCCACGGGCGTGGGGATGAACCGGAATGGGCCCAGGCCTGGACCGACTTCACCCGGCGTTCCCCACGGGCGTGGGGATGAACCGCCCACCCCCGGTTCCATCGCGCAGACCCAGAGGCGTTCCCCACGGGCGTGGGGATGAACCGACGGTGTCCGTGTCCCTGCTGTCGCGCAGCGGGCGTTCCCCACGGGCGTGGGGATGAACCGGACGCCGAGCGCTACCGCTGGCTGCGCCGCTGGCGTTCCCCACGGGCGTGGGGATGAACCGCATTTGCTCGCGGGTCATCAATCGAGCCCTCCGCGTTCCCCACGGGCGTGGGGATGAACCGTAGGGCGGGTCGGTAATCACGCAGTCCACGGCGCGTTCCCCACGGGCGTGGGGATGAACCGATCCGATCGCAGCTGTGCGCTGCAAGGGGTCTGCGTTCCCCACGGGCGTGTGTGACCGCTGGTCAGGAGCCGCCTCTATTCGCTGGCGAAGTAGCGGATTTGCAGGCGGGAGTTGGACTCGAAATCTCAATCTGGCGGGAGATGCTGCTGCGTCTCTGGCGTTTCGCATCCGTGTGGAAATTGCAGCAATGACCTCACATTCTGGCTATCGAGATGTGACGCCAATAGCTCAAGTTGATCGAATGTGGCGGAGTGTTGGCCAGTGGATTGCGCAGACGCTTGCTGCGCCGCTCGCAGCGATCCGCCCGATCGTGGTGAACATACCCCGCCAGCCCACCCACCACGACAGCGGACTGACGTCCCAAGGTTTGCCGGGCGCGAGGCCCGGCGCGGTCGGTCTTAAAAATGGAAACGTGATCCGCCCCACGTATGCATTTCTGCAGCGGTGGGATTGGGATGCCGGACTGCCTCAAGGGTCAGCCGCAGGCATCTGCGTGCAGGTCCAGCCTGACACGCCTCGGGTGGATCGGTCCGGGTGACGAGGAGCCGTCACGGGTCGTCGCTCGCTGTGGGACCGCCCCTGACCGCAGAGCCAGGGCGAGGCGAGGGGTGAGCGAAGCCAAACGGGTGACCCCGACAGGAGCCAGCAACCGCAAGGGGCGTCCTGAGGACGCGTGCCCGACCAGACGACACATTCCGCGCAGGTCTCCAGGACCCGCACCATGAATGCCAGCGCCGCCGCGCTTCACGAGCGCCCGGTGCACACACCGGACCAGCGGACGCAAGAACTCCACATGAAGACAACCAGGCCACCTCGGGGATGGCTGCCGCAGGGCTCGGGGCCGCTGCGGATCACTCTGTGACAGGGATGGACTCGAAGAGAGCCGACTCCACCAGGCAGGTAACGACTGCGACGCCTGTGACTCCGGAAGGAGCGGGCCAGGCTGGCCCATGGGAGGCTCCAGTGGATCGGATCGGGCGGGTCCGCGTCAATGCCCGGTCCCGGCAACCGAAGCGTCAGCACGACCCTTGACGGTGGCGAATCCACTGCACGAACGTTGCGTTTAGTGGCCTTTATGTTGCGAACCCCCGAATCGTCCCGCCGGCACAGAGGGGGTTGACACGCCCGGCGTCGGCCTCTGGTTCCGAGCTTGAGGTTTTCGAAGACCCGGCCTCCGGGCTTCCCGCGCCACCTCGGCGGCGACCGCTGGGGTTGACAGCTCCTGCTCGGGTGAGAGCCTGGTCTGACACCCGCAAGCCATCCTCGGCGCCGGGCACGGTCATCCTCGACCGCAGTCGGATCCTGGTCTCACTGCACCGCGACCCACTGCACCGCGATCGGGATAGGTGCCTGCACGAGGACGGCTTCCGGGTGGACGGGCGTCAGCCTCCTCTGGATGCTGGTTGCCGCCCCAGCCCTTTGCACCTTCCCTTGTTCATTCCCTTGCCCGACCTGGAGCCAATGCATGGAACCGATTGTCAGAGCGGTGGATGTCGGATTCGGCAACACCAAATTCATCACCGGCGGCAGCCGCCCCAGCGACTTCCGCTGCCAGAGCTTCCCCTCCCGCGCCTACCCCAGCCCGCGCGACCCCGGCAAGGCACTGGGCAGCGAAGGGCGCAAGACCTACGCCATCCCCATCGGCGGCCTGTTCTACGAGGTCGGCCCCGACGTCATGCTGGCCGCCGACGCCTTCCGCGCCACCGAGATCCACGGCGACTACATCGAGACACCTCAGTACCTCGCCCTGGCCCGCGGAGCGCTGCGCATGATGCGCCTGGAGACCATCGACCTGCTGGTCGTCGGTCTGCCGGTGGCCCAGTTCGCCGCCCGCAAGACCCAGCTGGAAAAGCTCATGACCGGCCGCCACGACCTGGGCGGCGGCAAGGCCGTCACCGTGCACAAGGCCCTGGCGATGGCCCAGCCGCACGGTGCGCTGATCGACTACGCCACCCAGCACGAGCGGGTGGAGGCCATGGAGCAGGAGCTCAGCCTGGTCATCGACCCCGGCTCGCGCACCTTCGACTGGCTGGTGGCGCGGGGCATGAAGCTGGCCCACAAACAGAGCTTCTCGGTGGACCGGGGCGTCTCCAACGTCCTGCAACTGATCGCCGACGACATCAGCCAGGAGATCGGCCAGCCGTACACCAACTTCGAGGCCATCGACCTGGCGCTGCGCAGCGGCAAGGGCCTGACCGTCTTCCAGCGCAGCTACAACCCGGCGCGCCTGCGGCCGATGGTGGACATCATCGCCCGCGACGCAGTGGCAGCCATGATGCGGCGCATCGGCGGGGCCTACAACATCCAGCACGTCATCCTGGTGGGAGGTGGCGCCTTCCTGTTCCGCAAGGCGGTCAAGCAGGCCTTCAGCTCGCACCAGATCCTGGAAGTGAAGGAGCCGATGTTCGCTAACGTGCGCGGCTACCAGATCGCCGGCCAGAACTACCTGGCCAGCCTGCCTGGTGGCTGGGCTCGACCCAAGGCCACCGGCGGGGAGGGCGCATGAACACGACCCAACCGGCAACAGAGCCGATCCGACTGCTCTTCGAGATGCAGCGCGACGACAACCCGCGCCTGTACGACGACCTGGTCCGATTCAACAAGGGGCCCAAACGGGTGAACCGCCTCAGGTTCCTGGCCCACGAGGGGTTGATGGCGCAGCGCTGGCTGGAGCAGGGTCTGGCCCTGGCACCGCAGATCCAGCTGCCGAGGGCGGAGGCGACGAACCGCATCAACGTCCAGGCGGCCCGCCAGACCAATCAGGCCTTTGATCTGCCGGAAGACGGCGAAGGAGATGCCTGATGGACCGCAAACCTCAACCCAGAAGGACACACCGCCGGGTCGGCGCTTCGGAGCTGGCGCAGATGGCGGTGTGTGAGCGGCGCGTGCTGCTCGAACACCGATTCGGCAAGCGGAACAGCGATGAAAGACGCAGAGCCATGCTGCAAGGTCAGCGTGTCCATCGCAGGTGCCTGCAAGAGGGGCGCAGAGGCGCAATCGCCTGGCGATGGATCAGGCTCGTGATCGATTGGGTTCGGCGCCTGCTTGGCCTGCTACGGGTCGGAGGAGGGCGGTGATGGACACCTGGAATGAGACCGTCCCGGGGCTGGTGGGAGCCGTCATCGGTTGGCTGGGCTGGCGCTGGCTGCGGCAGCGTTCGCAACGCCTGCCTGCGCAGTTGAAGGGTGCGCAGAGGATCTGGACCGAACGCGAGTTCGTCATGGACGAGCCCGTGCGGCTGGTAGCTCGGGTGGATGCGGCCTGGCGCCTGGAGACCGGCGAGATCGTGCTGGTGGAGGTGAAGCATCGCCGGCATGACCGGGTGCATCGCTCGGATGTCGTCCAGCTGTCGGCGCAGCGATTGGCGGCTGAAGCGGTGACGGGGGAATCGATCGCTCCGTGGGGCTGGGTGTGCGTCCATCGCGGGAGGTGGTGGCGCCGCAGCCGGTGGCATCGGGTGGAGTTGATCACGCAAGGGGAGGTGATCGACTTGATGCGCCGGCGGGAGTGGTTGTTGGCTGGTGAAGTTCAGGCTCGGACGGCGGTATCAGCGGGTGTGTGTCGGACGTGTAATTGGCGCAGGGGTTGTCCTGAACTCTTGGAACGAGCCTTGGAACGGAGTCAAATCACCAACCACCGTAGGTGAGTGATTCGAAATGGCCGATCGGGAACAGCGGGGCCTTTCATCTCTCTTGAAAAATCGCTCCAGGCAGCGTCAGCGCTCGGCCAGCAAACGTACCGCCATCTTCCGGGTGGTGGACTGCACGAAACGCTCCAGCCTGTCGGCCAATGTTTGCGCGGAGGGCGTCAGGCCAACTGCCACGTCCTGCACCGACTGACTGAACGCGACCGGCAGGCGTTCTGCCATCTCACGCGCCTGCTGCAGCACGAACCGGGGCTGCATGCCAAGTTGCCTGGCCATCTGCACTAGGTGTTCAGCTCCCAACTCCCCCGGCCTGACCTCACCGCCGATGGCGAAGGCAAACTCGTTCGACAGGCCGGGATAAAGCCGCGTGCACATCAGATCGTAGAACGGCGTCAGCCTCACGCCCTGGCCGGGCAGGCTGTAGATCGACAGGTTCTTGGCGTGGCTGTCGTTGTTGCCCACGTAGAGATTGAAAAACACCCAACGCAGCAGATGGCGCAAGTCCACAGCGGGCTGTGCGCTGTAGAGACGAATCAGTTGGGCACATGCAGCCAGACCCGGGCCGCCTTCCTTCTCATACTTGCGCTCCGATGCCGTGCCAGCCAATTGGCACAGGTCGTACTGCACCAGTCGTGTCAACCTGCCATCGGGGCGCATTTGGCGATCGAAGCGGCGCACCACGCAAGCTTCAGTGTGCGGCTCGTAGAAAACCTCGGCCGTTGGCAGGCCCGCCAGGGCAG
Organism: Burkholderiales bacterium; assembly: GCA_016703325.1. Taxonomy (GTDB): domain Bacteria; phylum Pseudomonadota; class Gammaproteobacteria; order Burkholderiales; family Burkholderiaceae_C; genus Sphaerotilus. The sequence goes on from JADJCH010000067.1 coordinate 43,123, forward strand.
CAGCACGCATCACGATGACCTCGTTCGTCGCCGAGTGCCAAACTTTGGCCAAACGTCGGATGTTGGGTTTGAGAATATGGGTGGACGGCGAAGTGCCCTTGGGCAAACGCGGCAGACCGTCATCGAAGATGGTCAAAGTGGTCTTGTCCTGGGCTCCGGCCAGGGAGATGCGTGCGCCCTGCTCTTGGATGTCGATGGCTGCAGCCGACCGTTTCGCCAGGTGAGCGGCAATGGCCTCCCAGGTGGTGGCCTCGTAGCTGGGTGGCACTTGCGTCTGCCCCGGAGCCAGCAGCACGAAAGCACCAGCAGTGTCGCCCGCCACTTCCAGCAGCAGCGAGAACAGGGTGGACGCCTTGCGCTGCACGGCCAGGTAGTCACGCAGCTCCCCTTCCGGCAGCAGGTTCTCGAAGAAGGCCAACACCTCAGGCGTGGCCTGTCGGCCGGCCTGCAGCGGGATGGATGCCAGCGACATGCGCAGGCTGCTGCCCAACCAAGCTGGTGCGTACTCAAAGGACAGCGGCATGCTGTCGTGCACCGAGCCGACCCGTTCACTGCCGTAGTAGACATCCAACTGGGTGGGACGTGGCCGCATCACGCTCCCCTCACCGTGACTGCACCGAGCGTGATGCCTTGGTTCGAACGATGAACTCCAGACCCAGCAGGTCCATCAGGTCCAGCACCTTCTGCAGTTGCACCGTGGGCTTGCCTTTTTCCAGGTCGACGATGAAGCGGTTGCCGGTATTGCCCAGGCCGGCCAGGTCCAACTGTTTCAGGGCCAGTCGCTTGCGCTGTTCACGGATGACGGCGCCCAGCTCCACGGAGGAGCGGATCGGGGTGTCTGCCCCGATGGGATGACCGGTCGGTAAGTCGTGCGCCACAGAAGGCATGGCAGAACCTTGAAGTTACCTTTCGGTCATTCTAAGCACCGAACTGCCGGAGGTGAAGAGCAGAGTGACCGTTCGGTAATCCATGGTGTCCTAACTGGGCAGCGGCCTCGATCGCCCGGGTGACGGAGACCCACCTTCTGCGGGATCAACCCCCGAGATTGGCCGCAGCCGGAGGAATCGGGTGGAACTGATGACGTTGGGGCAGGTGATCGAGCGGGTGCGGCGGCGAGAGCGATTCGTGGCCGGTGAGGTTCAGGCACGGACGGCGGTATCAGTGGGTGTGTGCCGGATGATTGGCGCAGGGGATGTGCTGAGGTGGCGCCTCAGGCGGGCAATGATCCATCTCATCCGGTGATTAACTTGTGAATCTGACCGCAAGAACTGACGCCGCCAACTTGCATCGCTTGTTTTCAGGCGTTTTCGTGCACTGTCTGGAGTCTGGAGAGCAGGTCTCCGAGTGCGTCGAAGGCGCGCACTTGTTCAGCCTCTCGTCGATCACGGATGTATGTGCGACGAACCTTGCTGGCGATCAGGTGATTCAACGCCTCATCTATCACGTCGCCCGATACCCCCAGCATCGCCATGAGGCTTGCAGCCGTGCGTCTCAGGTCGTGGGCGGTCCATTTGCCGCCTGGCAGCTCCAGCGAGGACGTGGCCTTCGTTCGATTGCTCTTGCCGGCGCCGCCCTGTCTGTCAGTCAGCTGCTTGCCGAACGAGGTAACGACCACAGGCCGATTGTTCTTTGCAGCGGGAAACAGCCAAGGCGATAGTGCGCCATCGGAAGAACCCTCCTGCAGCTCGCGCAGTGTCTCCAGCTTTGCAATTTGCGCCAGAGCGAAATCGCTCAAGTGGATGGTGTGTGGTCGTCCATTCTTGGTAGTCGTCAGATGCCACGTGCGCGCATTGGGGTCCACGATGCCCAGCTTCACATCGTTGACGTCGGCAATTTCCTGCAACTCGATCAGTCGTTCCGTGCGTGCCTTGTGGCCAGCAGGTAACGAGTCAGCCCAGATTGCACCCAGCAACTCGCCCACGCGCGCGCCGGTTGCCAACGTCAACCAAATGGCGGCAGCACTGCGTGCGGTCATTCTGGCCGAGGCGATCGCCGGGCCTAGAAGCTTCAGTTCATCCTTTGACAGGACTCTGTCGCGTGCCACTTCCCTGCCGACGAGCTTGGACCGTTTGATGGATGCGGACGGATCAAACGTCAGCAGGTCGCGCTCTGCCGCCCACAAGAACATTTGCTTGAGGTCGCCCAGCACCATGGATGCGACCCTCTGCTTGCCGGCGGCCATGAGTCGGTCAACCACCGCCAGGATGTCTGACTTCTTTACTGTATCAATGGGCACATCTCCGACAAGATCGAACACGTGCAGATGGAACTGGGCAATGGCCTGTTTGCCGCCGTCCTTGCGTCCGATCGTGTCTCCGCTTGCAAGCGTACGCTGCATGAGCGCGGATGCCTGCCACTTGCTGGCAAGAGTACGAATTGTCAGCCGCCGTGCTTGGGCAAGTTCGTCGGCTTGGGCGTCGGCGATGCGCTGGCGCTCCAGGTCAGCCAGTCGTTGACGCTCAAGCGTTGCAGCCTCGGCGGCATCTTTGCGGGCCTGTTCTGCCACCTGCACAGGGTCAATGTTGTCCGCCACTTTGGCCCGTAGGGCCGCTGCACGGGTAGTGGCCTCTTCTAACGAGGGGTCAGGAAACCCGACCACGCCGCGTTCGTCGTCGGCCCAAAGCCTGGCTCGCACCTGTTTGCCGGTGACGGGGGACCGGTACCGATAGATCCAAAAGGCGCCGCTCTCGGTCTTACGCAGGTACAACCCGTTTGCAGCCCGCAGTTCATCGCCTGCACTGGCCTTCCTTACCCATCCCAGCACCTCCCGATGCGTGGTGCCGATGTTGTGCTTGGTCCTTGTGTTGGTATCCACCTCAGTCTTTCGAGCGTTGCAGTCCTTTGCTGCCAGGCAATTTTCTGGCAACTCGGATCAGGCTTCCAGTGTACTGACTTGGATCTCGTGGGATGAAGGTCAACGATAACTCATTGATTTATATGAAATCGATGGAACCAGATGGATGACAGGAAGTGCAGAGAAACGGTTCTTGTACTGACTTCTAAGCAGCAGGTCGGGGGTTCGAGTCCCTCCGGGCAGGCCATGGCAGTGGTTCAAGACGGCTCACGGCGGGTCAAAAATCAACAAGAATCAATGATCTGGCAGCACCGATCGTCTCGCTGCCATCCAGGCCGTCGCTTTGCATCGAGCCCTGCCTCGGGGAACAGACTTAGGAATGCTGCCTGACCGGGGCACAGAGTTCTCTGGAGCGTGGCTCCTGGGCGTTACCGTTCATTCGATTCATTCGCGCTCAAGCTCCAGGAAAGTGCGGCTGGCATTGCCGGGCCCGAGGTCTGCGGCGTTGTGCAGCTGTTGCCACCGACGCCCATCAAAGGCCTTGACCGCCGTGCCGATGTCCTGACCATCGTCGACCGCCTTCTTCATGTGCGCGCGCAGCGCCATGAGGTAGTCGCGCGTCTCGGCCTGCGCCGTCTGCAGGTCCGTGACCCTGCCGTGCCCGGGCACGATGCGCGCTGGGGCCAGTCGCTCGATCTCGGCGAAGGTGGCGAGCCAGGGCAGGGTCCGGCTGACCGGAATCACGCCCAGCAGGCGGTCGACGTAGACCACATCGCCGCTGAACAGCACGCCCTTCTGCGGCAGCCACACCAGCACGTCGCCCGGTGTGTGGGCGCCGCCGCGATGTCGAAACTCGAAGGTGAGGCCGCCCAGGTCCAGGCGCTCCTCGGTGCCGGCAATCCAGCGCTGCGGCAGGGTCGGCACGGTGCCCGCCACGCCGTCGCCGAGTGCGGCGCGCAGCCCCTCCAGGTGATCGTTGCCCCGGTTGCGCATGTCGGCCTCGCCCTGGGCGTGCGCGATCAGCTGCGCGCCCTGTGCCTGGAACCAGCCGTTGCCCAGCCAGCGGTGATCCTGTCCGCCGGTGTTGATGACCCACTTCACCGGCAGCGGCGTGACCCGGCGCACCGCGTCCTGGATGCGCTGCGCGCTGCCTGCGGTCGCACCGCTGTCGATCAGCACCGCGCCGCCGGGCGTGAGCACCAGCCCGATGTTGGCGTTCAAGCCCTGGTTGGCCACCGTGCGTGCGCCGGTGTCGCCGATGTGTGCATAGACGCCTTCGGCCACGCGTTCGAAGCGCACGTCCTGGGCATGGGCCGGGAGAGCCGCCGCCAGCACAAGGCCGACGGACACCCCTCTCACAACGCTGCGCAGCCAGGCGCTCACGCACCACCCTGAGCGAAGAACCCACGCCGTCATGTCAATGCACCTTGAATGTGTCGAGATCTCATTTCAGGCGCGGTTTCAGGATCGCCTCCACATCCGCGGCGGACCAGCCGCCCTTGACACCCGGTGGTGTACCGGGGCCAGCCGGGAAACCCACGAAACCGACTGCGCTGCCATCGGCCCGCTGGTGTCGATGCTGACCGTCGATGAGCACGACCACCGGCACGTGGCCGGTCACGCCCACCGCCTGCAGCCGCTTCTCACCTGCGGGGGTCTCCAGGTCGATCTCGACGACCTTGACCTTGCTGCCCTGCGCGGCCAGCCAGTCGCGCAGGGGCTTGAGCGCGGACAGCACCGGCGGGTGCGCGAAGGCGATGATCTCGACGACGGGCTGCGCCGCGTGCGCCGCGGGGAGCATCGTGAGCGAGGCCGCGGCCGCCATCAAGGTGGCGATCCAGCGGCGGCGGGTCTGGCGGCGGGGGGGCTGGGGCATGGCGGGCGATCTCACTTGCAGCTGTTGTGGAGTTTCCACTTCTCTTCGTGTCCGATGGCCTTGGCGAAGTCGGGCACCTTGCAGCGTTCGGCCTCCGCGGCATCGGCCGGCGACGGCGCCGCGGACTCCACCGGGGCGGGCGCCTGCGCCTTGACGTAGGGATCGTTGGCGATCACGTGGTTCGTCCAGGCGCCGATGACGCCGACGAAGGCGAGCGCCACCCCGGCATGCGCCCAGCTGCCACCGGCGCCGCGCTCGGGCACGATCTCGCAGACCCCCCCGGGGCACAGCTGCGCCTGCTCCTTGTTGAACCAGTTGTAGACCTTGCAGCCGATGCAGATGCCAAACGCCGTCTCGAAGAACAGCAGCACCAGGCAGGCCGCGCAGACGAAGAGGTTGATCGGCCCGATCACGTGCCGGAGGACCACCAGGTAGAGCATCACCAGCGCCAGCACGAAGCCGATCGCCCAGGCAAAACGCTTCTGCGGCGCACCCACCCACTCGGGCTGCTGTTTGCGCACCATCCACTGGCCGAGGATCAGGCTGGGCGCGAACCTCGGGTTGACGAAGATGCGGATCGTGAAGTCGATCAGGAAGGCCACCACGAACACCCGCGTCGGCTGGAAGTTGCCGATCAGCCAGGCGTTCATGAACGAGACGATGGCGAAGAAGAACACGACGCCGGCGGCGGCGCGCACCGCGCGTTCGTTGAGCACGGGAATCGGGAACTCGGGGCGCCGTTCGCCGAACGCGAAGATGAGGGACATGGTCTGGAGCGTAGGGAGGACGATGATCGGTATTGGACCGCCCGCACCCTGCGGCACCGATGTCGATCGGTGGCCGAATTGCATCGCCACCTTGCAGCAGGTGGGCATGCAACACTGCGATACAAAAATCCGACGGCGGCGCCCCCTGGCGTCGGCGACGCTTGCACCATGGAACACAAGGACCGCATCCTGATCGTCGACGACGATCCGGACATTCGCCAGCTGCTGGTGGACTACCTGCAGCGCAACGGCTTTGAAGCCCTGCCGGCCGCCTCCGGGCGGGAGATGGCCGTGATGCTCGAGCACCATGCCATCGATCTGCTGGTGCTGGACCTGATGCTGCCCGACGCCGACGGCCTGACGCTGTGCCGCGACCTGCGCGCCAGGTCCAGCCTGCCGGTGCTGATGCTGACGGCACGCGGCGAGGAGGCCGACCGCATCCTCGGCATCGAGATGGGCGCCGACGACTACCTGGTCAAACCCTTCAGCCCGCGCGAACTGCTGGCGCGCATCAGAAGCATCCTGCGCCGCACCCGCGCGCTGCCGCCGAACCTGAAGCCGGATGCGCAGCGCTGCCTGGTCTTTGCCGGCCGGAAGCTGGACACCGCCACCCGGGTGCTGACCAGCTCGGCGGGGGTGGCGACACCGCTGTCGGGCGCCGAGTTCAGGCTGCTGCGCATCCTGCTGGACCACCCGAACCGCGTGCTCAACCGCGACCAGCTGGTCGAGCTGATCCATGGCCGTGAGGCCGAACCCTACGACCGCGCCATCGACGTGCAGATCAGCCGCCTGCGCCAGCGCCTGCAGGACACCGGCCGCGAGTCCGGCCTGATCAAGACGGTGCGGGGGGAGGGTTATGTGCTGGCGGTGGTCGTCGAAGGGCGTGCGTCATGCGAATGAACCCGCGCCCGGTGCTGGCCAGGCTGCTGCCGCGGACGTTGTCCGGCCGGATCATGCTCATCCTCGTGCTGGGCCTGCTGATGGCGCAAGGTGTCAGCCTGCTGCTGCACCTGCACGAGCGCTCGGCCCTGATGGCGGCCGGGCATCTGCATCCAGGCCTGTCGGCGTTGGAGGCCCTGCCGCTGCGGTTCATCTGGCATGTGTCCCTGACGCTGGGGATCGTGCTGGGGGTGGCGCTGGTGGCGATGCGTTGGGCCACCCGCCCGTTGGGGCAGCTGGCCCATGCCGCCAAGGCCTTTGCACACGACCTGAACACGCCGGCCCTGCCGGAGGAGGGGCCTGCCGAGGTGCGCAGTGCCGCCGAAGCCTTCAACTTCATGCAGCAGCGCATCCGGCAGCTGGTGACCGAGCGCAACCGGGCGCTGGCCGCGGTGTCGCACGACCTGCGCACGCCGCTGACGCGCATGCGGCTGCGCGCGGAGCTGATCGACGACCCCGCCCTGCAGGCCCGCCTGAACGCCGACATCGACGCCATGCAGGTGATGGTCAACAGCGTGCTGGCCTATTTCCGCGGCCTGGAGGACCAGGAGGCCGCGCAGGCCATCGACATGGAGGCCCTGTTGTTCAGCCTGGTCGAGGACGAACAGGCCCTGGGCCGGCCGGTGCGCCTGCGCGAGCGGGCCCCAGGTGCCCCGCCATTGGGGCCCCTGGTCGGCCGGCTGTCGCTGCTGCGCCGGGCGGTGGCCAACCTGATCGACAACGCGGCGGCCCACGCGCCGCAGGTGACGGTGGCGATCGAGGCGGAGCCCGGCCACCTGAACCTGGTCGTCGAGGACAACGGCCCGGGCATTCCCCCCGAGCAACTGGATCGTGTGCTGGAGCCTTATGTCCGCCTCGATCCGGCGCGGTCGATGGGGCGCGGTGGCGTGGGGCTGGGGCTGGCGATTACCCGCGATGCGATGGCCTGTCACGGCGGGCAGCTTCGACTGGAGAACCGCTCGGGCGGCGGTTTGCGGGCGGTGCTGCGGCTGCCGCTTTTGGGGAGCGGTCGGAATCTGCAGCGATGAAGGGGCCGGCAGGCCGTGCCGGCGTGCCGCGCCCCAGCCACCCGCCGTGGCGCAGCAGCCAGGACAGCGCCAGCAGCAACCAGGCCAGGCTGGCGCCCCGGGTCAGCAAGCCCGCGTCGTCGGGCCAGAGGGCGGCGGCCACGCGCAGGGCCACCGCGACCTGCAGGAGTAGGAACAGCATCTTGCCGTGCCGATCCACCAGCGGCGAACGCCCCTGGTGGGTGACGGTGACCCGGGTGGCCATCACGAGCAGCGTGCCGCCCAGGTAGCCGAGGGTCAATGCATGCAGGCCGGCCAGTTGCAGCAGGCGCTGCAGGTCCGGCGGCAGCACCGGGGCCCGGCCGGCGGCCAGCAGCGCCAGCGCCAACAGCCACCACAGCGATGCGGTGAACAGCATGCGCACCAGTGGCGACTTCAGCGCTGGTGTTCCCCACCAGCGCAGCGTCAGGGCTGCGCTGGCCAGGCAGACGATCCCCAGGTGCACATCCATCAGGCCCGTCAGGCTGATCAGGCCACCGAGCGGCCAGAGGTCAGGCCCTGCGGCCCTGGCGCCCTGGACCAGGGCGGCCGACAGCAGCAGCCACAGCGGCCAGCGGGGCCAGCGGCGCTCCAGGGCCGGCCACAAACCGTCGCCCAGGAAGGGCAGCAACCGGTGTGAGGCAACGATGAACACCGCCACCGGGCCCCACCACAGGGCCGCCAAGGCCAGTGCACCGACGCAGGCCACCTGCCCCGACGACAGTGCCGCTGCAGCGACCCCATGCGCCAGGACCATCACCCCCAGCGCGGTGACGATGAGGCGAGGATGCAGTGCATCGGCACGGCGGGCCCGCCGCAGCATCTGCACCGACCGCCAGACCAGGTGAGCCAGTCCCAGGGCCGCCAGCCACAGCCCGGCGGCCGCCACCGGCAGATCCAGGCCGCCTGTGGCGGCCAGACCGGTGAGCAGCCAGCCCGCCGAAAACGCCGCGACGCCGCTGCGCAGGCGGCTGGCCTCCACCACAGGAGCGGCGAGCCATTTCGGCCCAGCCGTGAACAGAAAGCCGGCGATGAACAGCGGCATGGAACCGATGCTGAACCACAGCGCATGCAGGGTCACCGCCGGCAGTTCGGCCGATACCGGTTCCAGCCCGGGAGCGCGCAGCAGCACCGCGAACCACCAGAGGGCGCTGGCCACCCACTGAACGCCGCCCCAGAAGAAGCACAGGCGGTGCGGTGAGGTCAGCAGCGTGCGGGCCCGCCAGACTGTGTCGCTCATGGGCAGGCTGCGCCTCTGTCCTGCGCCTCTGTACGGTGGCGGCATCACGCCAGCGCGAGCAGCCGGCGCCCGAGCTCATCGTCGCTCAGGCCGGCCACCTCGACCCGCTTGGTGCGGCCGGACGCACCCAGCTCGATGGTGACGGCGGACTTGGGCACGCCACAAAGCTCGGACAGGAAGTTGATCAGCGCCTTGTTCGCCGCCCCGTCCACCGGCGGCGCCTTGAGCTGGATCTTGGGTTTGCCGTCGTGCAGGCCGACGCATTGGGTCTGCCGGGCGCCGGGCTGGCAGTAGACGACGATCTTGCCCATGCCGATGCTGATTCTGATGCCGATACCGGTGGCCGGCCTCAGCTCTTCTTGACGAATTCGGACTTGAGCTGCATCGCGCCGAAGCCTTCGATCCTGCAGTCGATGTCGTGGTCGCCCTCGACCAGGCGGATGTTCTTGACCTTGGTGCCCACTTTGATGACCGCCGAGGAGCCCTTGAGCTTGAGGTCCTTGACCAGCGTGACGCTGTCGCCGTCGGCCAGCAGGTTGCCGAAGGCGTCCTTCCAGACTTTGACTTCGTCCGCTGCTTCGCTGCCGGCGGTCGGGTCCCACTCGTGGGCGCACTCCGGGCAGATGCACAGGCCGCCGTCTTTGTAGGTGAACTCGCACTGGCAGCGGGGGCAGGAGGGCAGGGTCATGGGTGGGCTGTCGGAGTGGAGCTGGGGCACGGGGGCAGCATCGTACCGTGAGCGCGTAGGCAGGACCGGGCCGGCGATGTCGTCACTGCCCGGGCTGGCGGTGGCTCCAGCCCCAACGGTCCATGACGCGCTGGTCGCGGGCACTTTCCGCCTCGATCGAGTCCTTCGGCAGCTGCTTGAGGCAGTCTTCCAGCGCCTGCGGGTCCATCACCTCGGCCGGCGGATCCTCGCTCATGCGCGGCTCGGAGCGGCCGTCCCAGGCAAAGCGATTGCGGTGGGCGGTGGGTTCGGGTTGGCAGTCGTTGCGGTACAGCGGCGGGCCGTCCGATGCGAAGGGTGAAAAGGAAATCGTCTTCTCGAACACCAGAGGCCGGCCGGTGGGTGTGGGTGGCCATTGCGGCATGTTGCCGATGGCTTCGCGGGCCAGGCGCTCGGCCAGCGCGGAGGTGGACCACAGGGTGTCGAGCCGGGAGAGTGAGCCGTCCGGGGCGATTTCCACCCGGAAACGCACCATGCCCTGGTCAGGCCCCTCGACGGCCGTGCCCATCATGCTGCGCACCTGCTGGCCCCAGGTGTGGCGGTAGGCCTTGCTGTTGCGCAGGGTGTAGCGGGAGGCAAAGGCCCATTCTTCCGCGGAGGGTGCCGGCGGAGCGGCCTGGGTGGCCGGCGGGTGGCTGGCGGCCGCAACGGCCGCGACGGCTGCAGCTGGGGAAGGGGCCACAGCGAGGGAGGGTTCAGGCTGCGGGGCCGCCGGGGCGGCCTTCGGCAAGGCAGTCGGCCGGTCCGGTGTGGGCGGTGTTGCGGGTGGGCTGCGGTCGGGCTCCGCAGGCAACAGCATCATCTCCACCACCGGGCGAAGCTCGGCCGGTTTGGGTGGGGGTGCGTTGGTCGGCTGCCGCGGCCCGGCAGACCCCAGGGCCACCAGGACCAGCGCATGCAGGGCGATGGACGTGAACCATCCGGTCAGCGGCCCGATACTGAACCCGGAGGCGGCCCGGCAGCTCAAGCTTCAGCCCTTCTTGCTGGCCCGTGCAAAGGCGTCCATGCCGCCCCGCGCCTTCCACTCGTTGAATCCGCCGTACATCAGCCGCACGTTCTCAAAGCCGTCCATGCGCAGCGCCATCGCCACCTGGGCGGCGAAGGAACTGGTGTTGCAGTAGACGAGGAGGGTCTTGTCCCTGGGCAGCTTGGAGCGCTGAGCGAAGACCTGTCGCCATTCGATATGGACTGCGCCGGGGATGTGTTCCTTGGCGAACTGGCTCGCGTCGCGCACGTCCAGCAGGTGGAACTTCTTGTAGTCCTCCGCCGGGATCTGCTCGGGCAGGAGGGTGCCGGCGTTGGCATCGGCAAAGTCGAAGTAGCCCTCCAGTGCGTTGATCGTGGCCTTGTCGGCCTGAGCCTGGGCTGCCAGCGGAACGAAGGCTGCGGTGGCGAGGGCGAGGGTCCATGCCGCATGGCGCAGGGTCCGGCGTGTGTTCAAGCGTGTCTCCAAGGGTTGTGTGGGGGTTGAGTGAATGATTCAGGGGGCGGGATGGAGCCGCGGGTGCGTCTCCTCGCCCCAGCGGAACAGCACGGCGCCCGAGACCAGCATGGCCACGGCGACGAACCAGAAGGCGGTTTCCAGACGGCCACCGAGCGCTGCAGCAACTCCCAGCCCGAGCGCACCGATGCCGTAGCCCAGGTCGCGCCAGAAACGGTAGATGCCGATCGCCGAGGCACGCCAGTTCGGGTGTGAGATGTCCGCCACGGCGGCGCTGAGGTTGGGGTAGAGCATGGCCATGCCCAGGCCCGCGGCGGCGGCCGACCCGCTCCACCAGGCCGCACCCGAGCCCAGCGGCATCAGCGCCACACCGGCACCGCAGATCCACATGCCCCAGGTGTTGAGCCCATGGCGCCCCAGCCGGTCCGACAGCCTGCCGGTGAAGAACTGCGCCGCGCCCCAGGTGAAGCCGTAGACGCCGACGATCCAGCCGATGCCGGGCAGGTCCACGCCGCGCTGGTGCAGGTACACCGGCCAGAAGGCCCAGACCAGCGCATCGACGAACTTTTCGACCAGGCCGGCCTGGCACAGCGCCGCCATGCGCCTGTCGCGCCAGCTCATCAGCGCGAACATCTCCCGCGTCGAGGGCTGCGCGCTCACGCCGCTGGGGTAACGCGGGCGCAGCGCGGTGGCCGACGCTGACGCATGGCGCTTGACCTCGTCGCGCGCCCAGGGCAGCGTCTCCGCGACCGCCAGCCCCGACAGCAGCGTCGCCAGGCCGATCACCGCAGCGCCGAACCACAGCAGCCCCTCGCGCGGGCCAAGTGCTGCAGCGAGGTAGCCGGTGGCCACACCGGCCAGGGCCACGCCCACATAACCCGAGAACTCGTTGAGCCCGATCACCAGGCCGCGCTGGTCGGCGCGGGTGAAGTCGAGCTTGGCGGTCTGCGTCATCGACCAGGTCAGCCCCTGGTTGATGCCCAGCAGCACGGTGGCGAACACCACCCAGGACCAGCTCGGCGCGAAGTGGATCAACACCGGAATCGGCAGCGCCACGACCCAGCCGAGCAGCAGCACGCGTTTGCGCCCCAGGTGTTCGGCCAGGCGCCCCGCGACGAAGTTCATCGCCCCTTTGACGAAACCGAAGGCGACGACAAAGGCCACCAGCAGCATGAACGAACCCCGCGGCACGCCGAACTCAGCCTCGGCCAGCGCCGGCACGACGTTGCGCGTCATGCCGATGGTCATGCCCACCAGCAGCACCTGCAGCAACTGCTGCAGGAACTGGGCGAGGTTGGCGCGGATGCCGAAGTGCATGGCGGTCAGGCGAGCGCGTCGGTGGGCCGCCCGCCGCGCAGGTTGGCCTGGACGATGCGCGCCATGTCGGCGGGCGGCGGGGGGATCTCGGCCGTCAACGCCTCGATGAAGGCCGGTTTGTCCATCGCCAGCATCGGGTTGAAGCGCCTTTCGAAGCCGAGGGTCGACGCCGGTTTGCCCGACAGGCCCACCCCGCAGGCGCTGCCGGCCTGGTGGCCCGGGTAGACCTCCAGTTCCGCGGGCAGGCACAGCAGTTTGCTGTGCAGGGTGTCGTGCAGCTGGGCGGCCATCGTGTGTTCGTGACCGGCCAGGTCCGGACGGCCGACCGCGCCGACGAAGAGTGTGTCGCCGGTGATGACGAACCAGGGTTCGTCGCCGCGCCGCAGGTCACGCACGACCAGGCAGACGCTGTCGGGCGTGTGGCCTGGGGTGTGCAGCACGTCGATGACCACATTGCCGGCTTCGAGGCGCTGGCCGTCGGTCAGGGCGGCAAAGTCGAACTGCACCCGGCCGCGGTTGCTCTCGTGCAGGTGGTAGGCGGCGCCGGTGCGGCGCGCCAGTTCAGGGCCGCCCGAGTAGTGGTCGGCATGCACATGGGTGTCGATCACATGCACCAGGCGTGCACCGGCACTGGCGGCCTCGGCGATGAACCAGCCCTCGTCACCGGCGACGACATCGACGGCGATGGCCATCTGGTGACCGGCGCAGCCAAAGAGATAGGACAGCGTCGCGTTCGCCGCGGCGCGTTGGCGAAAGAACATGGGGTCTCCTCGGTGGGTCGGGTTCAGGCTCAGGCTTGTTCGACCCAGCCGTCCACGGTGTCGGCACCGTCCAGCCAGCGCACGACTTCGGCGGCCATCGGGTGGTCCAGCGCGGCGTAGCGTGCCCGCAGCCGGGACCGATCGCTTTGCGAGCCCTCGCCCAGGGCGTCGAAGCCGCGGTCCTGCAGCGCATGCAGGTCCTCTTCCAGCATCGTGGCCAGGGGTTCGCCGGCCAGCGAGCGTGCGGCTTCGCGGAAGGCACTCCGGTAGGCGTAACCATCGCCTTCGCGGTAGCCGGCTGCCAGCGTGGCCGCCGGGATCAGGCTCAGGTGCGGCTGCAGGGCCGGGTTGATGGCATGGCCGGCGATGTGGTCGGCGATGCCGGGGCGCCGGCCGGTGAAGCCGCGCAGGTGCAGGTGGCGCGACATCAGCGGCCCGTCGTTGACCGGGTAGTTGTCCCAGAGCGTCGGTTTGCGACCGAGCGACTCGGCCACCCGCTTCAAGTGGCCGGGTGTGAACTCGCGTGCGCAGATCTCCTCGCCGGTCCAGTACACGCCGATGGCCGGGTCGAGCCGGCGCCCCAGGTCCTGCAGGTAGCCGCTCGGGCGCGGGCCGAACACGATGTCGAGCATGCGATCGTCGGAGTAATACGTCGGGCACATCAGCACCCGGCTGGCGCGGGTGTGGGCCTGCGCGGTGTGGGCGATCTCCGCTTCGCGGGCCGCCAGGTCGGGCAGATCGCCGTGGGTGTCGTCGAAAAGGATGGCCAGGTCGTCGATGCCGATGGCGTCGAGCGAGCGCACCTTGTCGACGAAGGCACGGCGGGCGTCGCCGCTGAAGTCGCGGTAGAGCTCGTAGGGGCTCAGGCCCACGCCGAAACGCAGGCCGAGGCGGCGGCAGTGCGCCGACAGATCGGCCAGTTCGGCGAGTGCCGCATCCGGGTGCGGCTCCCGCCAGCGGCGCCGCAGGAAGGCATCGGCCTTCGGGGCGAAGTGGAAAAAGCCGTAGCCCAGCGCACGCAGCCGCGTCAGCACCTGCTTGCGGGCCTCATGCGGCCAGGGTCGGCCGAAGTAGCCTTCGATGAGGCCGAGTTCGGGTGTCATGAACCTGTGGCCCGCCACTCAGAAGACCAGGACCTTGTCGGCCTCGGCCGTCCAGTCCGCCAGTTGCGCCAGGCTGCCGCGCCGGGCGCCTTCGATCAGCTCCTCGTCGCGCAGGCCGCGGGCATCCATGCAGGTGCCGCACAGGCCCACCTCCCCCTTGCGGATCACCTTGCCGAGCATGAGCTGTACGTTGTAGTAGCCCTCCGGTACCTTCTGCCCGCTCTTGGCGCAGGTCACCGCGTCGGCCATCAGGAACAGGCGCACCGCCTGGCCCTCGCGAGAGGCCAGCGCACCGGCCAGCCGGAGGGCGTTGTAGGCCCGTTCATTGCCGTAGGGCGCATCGTTGACGATGAAAAGGGTGAAGGTCATGGTGATCCTCCAGGTTGGGAAAACACAACTTCAGCGCCGGGTCACGGGCAGGCCCGCGGCCTGCCATTCGCTGACTCCGTCGGAGGTCTTGCGGGCGCGGTAGCCCTGCTCGCGCAGCAGCTTCACGGCCTCGTCGGACATCAGGCAGAACGGGCCGCGGCAGTAGGCGACGATCTCCACGTCACGCGGCAACTCGGCCAGGCGCTGCGCCAACTCCGGCAGCGGCAGTGAGCGGGCGTAGGGCAGGTGTGCGGTGTCGAACTCCTCGCTCGGGCGCACGTCCAGCACCACCACCTCACCGCGCTGGGCCTGCGCCAGCAGTTCCGAGCGGCCCAGCCGCGCCAGCCGGTCCGGTTCGGACACCATCTGCTGCAGCGCCAGCTGCAGCTCGACCAGGTGCTCTTCGGCCACCTGGCGCAGCACCACACCGAGCTGGGCGACATCCGGCCCGCTGAGCCGGTAGATCATGCGCTGGCCTTCGCGCCTGACCTGCACCAGCCGGGCTTCCTTCAGTGCCTTGAGGTGGGCACTGGCGAGTTTGATGTCGATGCCCACCGCAGCGGCCACGGCATCGACGGCCTTGTCACCCTGTGCCAGCATCTCCAGGATCTCCAGCCGCTTCGGGCTGGCCAGGGCCTTGCCGACGCGGGCCACCTGTTCGTACAGCAGATCCTTGAGGGTGCGGGCTTCCATGCTGTTATTCTAAGAATCGTTGGAATAAGTGCAAGCTTATTTTTAACCGACACCCACCTGGCTGAACGTCGAAGGGCTACCCACCATGACCGATCCGATCTACCTCGATCACAACGCCACCACACCGGTGGCCCCGGAAGTTTTTGCCGCGATGCGGCCCTGGCTGGAGCTGCACTTCGGCAATCCGTCGAGCAGCCATGTCCATGGGCGTCGCGCAGCGCAGGCGGTGCAGCAGGCACGGCAGCAGGTGGCCGGGCTGATCGGGGCGCAGCCGCAGGAGATCGTGTTCACCGGTTGTGCCACCGAAGCGAACAACCTGGCCCTGCTCGGGGTGGCGCGGGCCTTGCCGCCGGGCCGGCGGCACCTGGTGATCAGCAGCGTCGAGCACCCGGCGGTGGCAGCGCCAGCGGCAGTGTTGCGTGAGCAGGGCTGGGAGCTTTCGGTGGTTCCGGTGGACGAACACGGTCGGGTCAGCGCCGTGGCGGTCGCTCAGGCCCTGCGGCCCGACACCGCGCTGGTCTCGGTGATGCATGCCAACAACGAGGTGGGCAGCCTGCAGCCGATCGAGGAGATCGCCGCGTGGACCCGGCCACGGGGTGTGCTGCTGCACAGCGATGCGGCGCAGTCGGTGGGCAAGCTGGCGCTGCAGGTCGATGCCCTCGGTGTGGACCTGCTGACCCTGGCCGGCCACAAGTTCAGTGCACCCAAGGGCATCGGCGCGTTGTATGTGCGCAGCGGCACGGCAATCCGCTGCGTGCTCCACGGTGCCGACCAGGAGCAGGGCCTGCGGCCGGGCACCGAAAACGTCGCATTGATTGTCGCCCTGGGGGCTGCGGCGGAGCTGGCCGCCCGGGAGTTGCCTGCGTTGTCCGACCGCCTGCGCCGGCTGCGCGACCGCCTGCATGAGCGCCTTGCCGCCGCCGTGCCCGGCCTGCTGCTCAACGGCCATCCGCAGCAGCGGCTGCCGAACACGCTGCACGTCTCCTTCCCCGGGGTCAGCGGGCGCGGCCTGCTGGCCGCAGCGGACACGGTGGCCGCGTCGCTGGGCTCGGCCTGCCACTCCGAGCAGGATGCCGTCAGCGGCGTGCTGGCCGCGATGGGCGTCGGTGCGGCGCGCGCCAGCGCTGCGGTGCGGCTGTCGGTCGGCCGTGCGACGCTGGAGGATGAGGTCGATCGCGCGGCCGCGGCGCTGGTGGCGGCTTGGCAGTCGTTGCAGTTGGTGCCGCTGAACTGAGCTGCATGACCGTCCATTCCTTGTCCCGTGCCGGACAAGGGCTGCTGCAAACGGCTCTTTCACAGCGCTGTGACAGAATTTTGAGGTTGTCGGGACGCAGGTCTGTTGCCCGGTTGCCGATTGACCTTCTCTGCCGTCCGACGCCCGTGTCCACTGCCCCCTTCACCGTGCCGCGCCCTTCGAAGGCGCTGACCGCCTACCGTCCCTTCTGGGCCAAGCGCTTCGGCCCTGCGCCCTTCCTGCCGATGAGTCGCGACGAGATGACGCAGCTGGGCTGGGACAGCTGCGACATCGTGCTGGTCACCGGCGATGCCTATGTCGACCACCCCAGCTTCGGCATGGCCGTCATCGGCCGGGTGCTGGAGTCGCAGGGCTTTCGCGTGGGCATCATCGCCCAGCCGGACTGGCAGAGCGCCGAGCCCTTCATGGCGCTGGGCCGGCCGAACCTGTTCTTCGGCGTCACCGCCGGGAACATGGACTCGATGATCAACCGCTACACGGCCGACCGCAAGCCGCGCAGCGACGACGCCTATACCCCCGGCGCCGAGGGCGGCAAGCGGCCGGACCGCGCCACCATCGTCTACTGCCAGCGCCTGCGCCAGGCCTATGGCGACGTGCCGATCGTGATCGGCGGCATCGAGGCCAGCCTGCGCCGCATCGCCCACTACGACTACTGGCAGGACAAGGTGCGCCGCAGCCTGCTGGTGGATTCGCAGGCCGACCTGCTGCTGTACGGCAATGCGGAGCGGGCCTTGGTCGAGGTGGCGCACCGCATGGCCGCGCGCCAGCCCATCGCCAGCCTCACCGACATCCGCGGCACCGCCTTCCTGCGCAAGCCCGGTGACCCGACCGCAGCCGACTGGTGGGAGCTGGATTCCACCGAGGTGGACCTGCCCGGCCGGGTGGACGAGCACATCAACCCGTACCAGGAACTGCCGGAGGTGGCGCAGGCTCAGGGTGGGGCCTGCGCCGGAGGTTCAACCGAAGGCGCCGCGGCATCTTCACCGACCACGCCCGTTGCCGAGCAGCCGCTGCGCTTCGTGCCGCGCCCCAAGGGTGTGGCAGCCACCGGCCCGATGCACCTGCCGCCGCGCGAGCGCAGCGTGATCCGCCTGCCTGCCTTCGAGGCGGTGCGCGCCGACCCCGTTCTCTACGCCCACGCCAGCCGGGTGCTGCACCTGGAGACCAACCCCGGCAACGCCCGTGCGCTGGTGCAGCAGCACGAGCTGCACGGCCAGTTGCGCGACGTCTGGATCAACCCGCCGCCGATCCCGTTGACCACGGCGGAGATGGACCATGTCTTCGGCCTGCCTTATGCCCGCTCGCCACACCCGGCCTATGCGGACGCGCAGGGCCGCCACGACGGGCCGACCAAGATCCCGGCCTGGGAGATGATCCGCTTCAGCGTGAACATCATGCGCGGCTGCTTCGGCGGCTGCACCTTCTGCTCGATCACCGAACACGAGGGCCGCATCATCCAGAGCCGCAGCGCCGACTCCGTGCTGCGCGAGATTGAGGACATGCGCGACAAGGTGCAGGGCTTCACCGGCATCGTCTCCGACCTGGGCGGGCCCACCGCCAACATGTACCGCCTGGGCTGCCGCAGCCCGGAGATCGAAGCCGCCTGCCGCAAGCCCAGCTGCGTCTACCCCGGCATCTGCCAGAACCTGCTGACCGACCACACGCCGCTGATCAACCTGTACCGCAAGTCGCGCGCGCTGCCGGGCGTCAAGAAGGTGCTGATCGGCTCCGGCCTGCGCTACGACCTGGCGGTGACCGCGCCGGCCTACGTGAAGGAGCTGGTGACGCACCACGTCGGCGGCTACCTGAAGATCGCGCCGGAGCACACTGAGGGCGGTCCGCTGTCCAAGATGATGAAGCCGGGCATCGGCACCTACGACCGCTTCAAGGAGATGTTCGAGCGCTTCAGCGAGGAGGCGGGCAAGAAGCAGTTCCTGATTCCTTACTTCATCGCGGCACACCCGGGCACCACCGACGAGGACATGCTGAACCTGGCGCTGTGGCTGAAGAAGAACGGCTTCCGCGCCGACCAGGTGCAGACCTTCACCCCCAGCCCGATGGCCACCGCCACCGCGATGTACCACTCCGGGCGCAACCCGCTGAAGGGCCTGAGCCGCGACGAGGCCCGGGCGGACCTCACCGAGCGGGTGGACGTCGTCAAGAGCGAGAAGCGCCGCCGCCTGCACAAGGCCTTCCTGCGCTACCACGATGCGGCCAACTGGCCGCTGCTGCGCGAGGCGCTGCAGAAGATGGGCCGCGCCGACCTGATCGGGCCGGGCAAGCACCAGCTGATCCCGAGCTGGCAGCCCGCCGGCAGTGCCTGTGGCGCTGCGCCGAAGCGCTCGGAAGGCGAGGGCGGCAAGCCGCGCGACCCGCGGCCCCGGTCGGCCGTTCAGGTGCCGGGCGCTGCGCCGGCCGGCCGGCCGGAGAAGGGCCGCATCCTGACCCAGCACACCGGCCTGCCACCGCGGCCGGGGGTGAAGGCTGCGGCGCGGCCCTCGGCAGGTGGCCGTCCTGTCGATCGTGCGCCCGCCCGGCCGGTCAAACCCGGCAGCCCGGTGGGCGGGGGCAAGCGGCGGGGGTGAACTTGCGAGCTGCGCTGCCGGACAATGCGCCATGCTCGAAGTTGAAGAGGTCAACCAGGACGCCGCCCGTTCGTTCGGGAGCCGGATCAGGCCATGATCCGTGTGACCCGCGTGTGCCTCGATTCGAGGGTACTCCTGAAGAGGGCCGTCCGCCATGCCGACTGCTGAAGTTGTTCTGTCCCTGTTGCAGGACCTGGAGTCCGACCGCATCGAGCGCACGGTGTCCACCCACAACACCGACAAGTTCGCCCAGGCCATTTGTGCCTTCGCCAACGATCTGCCCGGGCATCGGCAGCCCGGTTACCTGCTGATCGGTGTGGACGATTTGGGCCGGCCCAGCGGACTGCAGGTGACCGATCAGCTGCTCCAGAACCTGGGCGCCCTGCGCTCCGATGGCAACGTGCAGCCGCTGCCGGTGCTGCACGTCAGTCGTTGTGCACTCCCGGGGGGGGACGTGGCCGTGGTCGAGGTGCATCCCTCCGACCTGCCGCCGGTGCGTTACAAGGGCCAGGTATGGATACGCGTCGGCCCTCGCAAGGCCATTGCCAGCGAGCAGGAAGAGCGGATGCTGCTGGAGCGCAGGGTGGCCATGGCGCGCAGCTTCGACGCCCAGCCCTGCGTCACCGCCACACTGGACGACCTGGACCTGGACCGATTCCTGATCGGCTACCGGCGCCGCGTCATCGCCGAAGACGTGATTGCCGCCAACGGTCGCAGCGTCGAGCAGCAACTGGCCGGCCTGCGCTTCTACGACCCGCGACGGGCCTGCCCCAGCCATGCCGGGGTGCTGCTGTTCGGTCATCGGCCGGTGCAGCACCTGCCGGGTGCCTATGTCCAGTTCCTGCGCCTGGCCGGCGAAGACCCGACCAGTGAAGTGATCGACGCCAAGGAGGTGAAAGGCGACTTGATGACCGTGCTGCAGACGCTGGACCTGCTGATCGACGCCCATCTGCGGCAACGCCCGGTGTTCGTTTCCACCCTGCGTGAGCAGATCGAGTCCGACTACCCCAAGGCCGCCGTGCGCGAACTGCTGCTCAATGCGGTCATGCACCGCGACTACCAGAGTCACACGCCGGTGCGCTTCTACTGGTATGCGCAGCACATCCAGATCGACAACCCCGGCGGCCTGTACGGTGAAGCCGTGGGCCACTTCCCGCAGCGCAACGACTATCGCAACCCGGTGGTGGCCGAAGCCATGCGTGCCTTGGGCTACGTCAACCGCTATGGACAGGGCGTGCTGCGCGCACAGCGCGCACTCAGCGACAACGGCAACCGGCCGGCCGAGTTCACGGCGGATGCACGTTGGTTCTCGGTGCGCATCCCGGCCCGCACCGCCGCGTCTGCTGCCGGCTCGGCAACCTCCGCGGCGCCCTGACGGCATCGCTTGGGGTGTCAGGCCGCCGTGCCGGCCACTCGCTTGCGCGCCATCAGCACCACCAGCAGTGCCATGCCTGCCCCCATCACCGCTGCGGTGAGCAGCAGCGCGCCCCGGTAGCTGCCGCTGGCCTGGGCCATCTGGCCGGCCAGTGCGGGGGCCAGCACCTGCGCCACGCCGTAGCTCAGCGTCAAGCGGGCCATCGCCTTGGCCGGGTTGGCCGGGAAAGCCCGGCCCACCAGCGCCAGCGTCAGGCTGACGATGCCGATGAAGCTGGCGCCGTACAGCAGCGCGGCGAGCAGGAACCAGGCTCGGCGTGTCGCTGAACGCCGGCAGCAGCACCGACAGCGACCTCGCGCCGAAGGCCCAGAGCAGGGCCGGCAGGTCGCCGATGCGCCGGGCGATGTGGTCCCAGGCCAGCACGGCGGGCACCGCCGCCAGCCCCACCATCACCCAGGCCAGGCCGCCGGTGTGCGCCAGCGCACTCTGCCGGGCCGCAATGGCGACCGTGAAGGTGGCACTGATCACGAAGCCGAAGCCGGCGCAAAAGTACATCGCCAGCATCAGGCGCATCCAGGCTGCAGGTGGGGCCGGCGGGGCCGCGGGTGCACCGGTCGAAGGGGTGCCGGCCGCGGCCGACACGGAGGCGGTGCTCGCGATGGCGGGCGGCGGTACCCAGGCCAGGCCGGTACGGCCAGCAGCAGGCCGAAGGCGGCGAAGACCTGCCACTGCGTCGCCCAGTCCAGGCCCAGCCGGTTCAGCGCCATCACCACCAGCCCGGAGACGATGATGCCCAGGCCGATGCCGCTGAAGTGGATGCCCAGCTCCGCGCGGTGGCCGTGGCGCATCAGCCAGTTCAGCACCAGCCCGGAGGCCAGCAGCATGCCGGCGGCCGAGCTCAGGCCGGACACGTAGCGCAGCGCCGCCCAGGTCGCCAGGATCCTGCGTCAATGCCATCCAGAAGGTGCTGACCAGCGCCAGCACCACGCCGGTGCGGTAGAGCCTGAACCCCAGCTGCAGTGACGACAGTGAGGCCGCCAGCGGCGCGCCGCTCAGTAGCCAGGTAGTTGGCGGTGGCCAGCCAGCCGCCGGCCGCATCGCTCAGCCCGGCCTGCGTCTGCATCAGCGGCACAGCGGTGTGTAGGCGAAGCGGGCGATGCCGATGGTCAGCACCAGTGCGCAGATGCCGCCGAGCATCACCTGCCAGGGGCGCAGGGCGGCGTCGTCAGAGTGGGTCATGCAGCGACGCTACCACCGCCCCCGCTGCGGCGGCTGTCACCCAGGGAGCGGGTCCGGGCAAGCCCTGCGTTGGAGGCAGGCAGCCGATCGGCGGGTTCGGCCGCAACCGTCCGCTCATCTGGCGTTGGTCGATCCAGGCCACGCGGGTGTTCAGCCAGTTCTTCAGCCAGTTGACCTCGTCGCGGTAAGGTGGCGCCCACATACTGGTTGGGCCGGAGCGTAACTGCCCAGGATGGACCAGCGCTGGAAGTTGGCTTTCTGCGACCCATCCAGGACCAGCGCGTAGGACTCGACCAGCAGGTTCAGGGTCCCAGGCTGCCAGCGGAAGCTGCGCCAGCGGAAGTGACCACCGCCGCCTTGAAGGTGGGGTCGCGGCGCATCAGCTGCATCCGGGCGAGGCGGCGTTGTTCATCGGGTACCAACCGGTGGGGCCCATCGCGTCAGGGTAGAAGTCGATGTTGCCGGCGGAGATGTCAAAGTCCCAGGGTGGACCCATCACGGACTTGCCACCGCGCTGCTTGTGCAGAAAGACGCTGGAGCCATCGCGGCATCCTGTTCTTCAGCAGCTCCTGCAGGATGAAGTAGCGCACCGGCGGTCCCCTTTCGATGTAGGCCGGGTAGCCGGGACATGGCGTTTCCGTCGGGCGACGGGATGCTCTTCCATCTGCTGCGTACTGCGAGACGCAACCCATCTGCTTGCCGGTGACCTTGTCCGCGGCGGGGCGTCTACAACGCGTAGCTCAAGCCCGGCAGTTGATGGCGAACAGCGGTCATCGGGGTGAGCCGGTCGGAGTAGTCCACCTCGAGCAGGTAGCCACCCGTCACTGCGGGCGCCGGCGTTGTCGGTGCTGCTCATCGCGGTGACCACGGCGCGGCTGGGGGCCACCTCGATCTTCTCCAGTTGGTAGTTGCCGAGGGACTCGTCGTTCAGGTAGACCTCGGCGAAGCGCAGGCGGGGTGTCAAGGAAACCCAGCCGGCGGCTGAACTCCATGCTAGCGCGGTGCTGTCAGGCTCTTGTCGGCGTAGTTGGTAGCGGCACCCAGTCCTTCTTGTGGGCCATGTCGAGCACCGGGAGGCCGCATCAAAGGCTTCCAGCGGGAGGTCTGCTTCGGCATGTTCGGTGGGTGTTGCCGCGCCCCTTGATCTTGATGTTTCCGTGGTAGGAAGGCCCTGGCCATGGCACAGCACGCTGACGTCGCGGATGCGCAGGCAAGCGGTCAGGTAGTTGTCCTTGTCCACCACCGGTGCGGCGTTTAGTGGTCCAGATCTGCACCACCGGCAAGCCGGTGTTGACCACCGGCTGCAGGTTGACGGACACGGTAAAGGGGCACAGCGGTGGTCTGTGCCGAAGCGCCGGCGGCTAACGACAGCAAGAGCAGCGTGGCGGCGATTTAGGTCTTGAATTGGTGCCAGTTCATGGGTTCTCCCGGATCAG
The DNA here is from genome assembly GCA_016703325.1 of Burkholderiales bacterium. GTDB lineage: Bacteria > Pseudomonadota > Gammaproteobacteria > Burkholderiales > Burkholderiaceae_C > Sphaerotilus. The sequence goes on from JADJCH010000067.1 coordinate 66,086, forward strand.
GCTCTGGATCTCGGCCCCCGGGCAGCGAAGCCGTTGCATCGGGATGGGGCCCGGGGTATCAACATCTTGATACATTGTACGAAATAGGGAGGGTTTGTGGTGGCTACATGGCGGCCTGTAGCGCCCGTTTCCGACGTTGGTTGCGGGAACTGCGATTTCCGGCGTACAGCTGCTGGGTAGAAGACGTTAGAGAGACGTCCCTCAGATGCCTGCATGG
>JADJCH010000068.1 GCA_016703325.1 Burkholderiales bacterium
GCCAGCGCTACGTCGACCTGATCACCGACGACGCCGCGCGCGAGCGTTTCCGCGCCCGCAGCAAGGCCGTGGCCAGCATCCGCCAGTTCATGCTGGAGCACCACTTCCTGGAGGTGGAGACGCCCATGCTCCACCCGATTCCCGGCGGCGCCAACGCCAAGCCCTTCATCACCCACCACAACGCGCTGGACCAGGAGATGTTCCTGCGCATCGCGCCGGGCTGTACCTCAAGCGGCTGGTGGTGGGCGGCTTCGAGCGGGTGTTCGAGATCAACCGCAACTTCCGCAACGAAGGCATCTCGGTTCGGCACAACCCCGAATTCACGATGATGGAGTTCTACGCGGCCTGGTGGAACCACCGCGACCTGATGGACTTCACCGAGCAGGTGTTCCGCCATGCGGCGCGCTCGGCCACCGGTTCGGCCCGTGTCACCTACGCCGGCCGCGAGGTTCACCTGGACGAACCCTTCGCCCGCCTGTCCGTGCGCCAGTCGCTGGTGGTGCACGCCGGTCTGACCGACGAACAGGCCGGCGACGCCGCCTTCCTGCACGACAAGCTCAAGAGCCTGGGCGAGAGCCGCTGGCGCACTGGACGCTGCCGGAGCTGCAGTTCGGCCTGTTCGAGGCGGTGGTGGAGGAGAAGCTCTGGCAGCCCACCTTCATCATCGACTACCCGGTGGAGGTCAGCCCGCTGGCGCGCGCCAGCGACAGCAACCCGGCCATCACCGAACGCTTCGAGCTCTTCATCACCGGCCGGGAGTACGCCAACGGTTTCTCCGAGCTGAACGATGCCGAGGACCAGGCCGAACGTTTCCAGTCCCAGGTGAAGAACAAGGAAGCCGGCGACGACGAGGCGATGTTCTACGACGCCGACTTCATCCGCGCGCTGGAATACGGCATGCCCCCAACCGGCGGCTGCGGCATCGGCATCGACCGCCTGATCATGCTGATCACCGACAGCCCCAGCATCCGCGACGTGCTGCTGTTCCCGGCGCTGCGGCGCGAGGGGTGACGATGAGGCCCGCTCCGGGCTGAGGGACAGCCCGGAGCCGTTCCCGAAAGGGAGCGCCTATCATCCCGCCGTGACGCCCATCGGCTCCGGCACCCCTGCGAGCCCTTATTTTTTGACATCCAGATCCATGGCCACCAAGACCGCCACCAAAACGGCAACCAAGACGGCTGCGAAGACCGCCGCGGCTGCGCCGGCCCCCGCACCCGCCAAAAAGGCCGCAGCCAAGAAGGCAGCCGCTGCGGCCAAGCCTTCGCTCACCAAGGCCGAGTTCATCGAAACCATCGCCAAGGACTTCGATCTGTCCAAGGCCCGCGCCGGCGACGTGCTGGAGCTGCTGGTCGAGACCATCAAGAAGCAGACCAAGAAGTCAGGCGCCTTCACTCTCTACGGCCTGGGCACCTTCAAGGTGGTCAAGCGCGCCGCCCGCAAGGGCCGCAACCCCCGCACCGGCGAGGAGGTGAAGATCAAGGCCTCCAAGACGGTGCGCTTCCAGCCCTCGCCCAAGTTCAAAGAGAGCCTTTGAGCAGGGCTCTCCCCCGTTGCGGCTGACACCGCTCAGCCTGCGCTGAGCGGCGGCGGTGCAAAGCGACGGGGCGGTTTTCCGGCCCGCGCGTACAGGCCTTCCACCTTCGGCAGGCTGGCTTCGATGTCCTGGATGCGCGTCGAGCTCGATGGGTGCGTGGACAGGAACTGCGGCGGAGCCCCCTTGGAGGCCTGCGCCATCTTCTGCCACAGCGACACGCCGGCGCGCGGGTTGTAGCCGCCACGCGCGGCGAGCTCCATGCCGACCAGGTCGGCCTCGGACTCGTCTTCGCGGCCGAACTTCAGTGTCAGCAGCTGGCCACCCATGCTGGCCGCGCCCCGGCCGAGTTCGCCCAGGCCCAGCAGGGCCGCACCGATCTCGATCGCGCCGCGGGTGGCCATCTGCTTGCCCATGCGCTCGCGGGCATGCTCACGCAGGGCATGCGCCATCTCGTGGCCCATGATCATCGCCACCTCATCGTCACTGAGCTGCAGCTGCTGCAGGATGCCGACGTAGAACGCGATCTTGCCGCCCGGCATGCAAAACGCGTTGATGGTCTTGGCGCCGATCAGGCTGACCTCCCACTTCCACTGCTTCGCCCGAGGGTTCCACTCGTAGGTGTAGGGGATCAGGCGCTGGGCAATGGTGTTGAGGCGCAGCATCTGCGGATGGTCGGCCGGCGCCAGGGCACCCTTGCCGCTGGCTTCCTGGCGCATCTGCAGGTACTGCTGCTGCGCGGCCTGCTCGATCTGCCCGGCCGAGACCAACTTGGTGAACTTGGAGTTGCCTCCCATCTCCACGCCTTCGCGCGCCAGCAGCGGCCCGGCGGCAGCGGCCGCACCGGCGCCGACCAGCAGCCGGGTGAACAGGCGGCGCTGGGGGTCGCTGGTGTGCAGCGCACAGCCGCAGTCGCCGCGATGCAGGTCGATGCGGGTGGTGATCTCGGCGTCGGTGACGAAGGTCGGTTCCATGCAACTCGGCTTCAGGCAGCGGTGGTCGTCGTGAGGATGTGGCAGCTGAGACTGTGGCAGCCGGAAAAAGATTCCCGGGCCGTTGCGCAGCATAACGAAGCAGGCGGTCGAACGGTTGGCAACCCGGGTGCAGCCGGCAGAAGGCCCGGCACGAGGAAATCCGTGGACGCTCAGCCGCTGGAAGCGGTGGCCGGCTCCGGCTCCAGCGCGCGCACCTGGGCCCGCAAGGCCCAGAGCATCCCCAGCGCCGGCAATGCCAGCACGGTGGAGACGATGAAGAAGGTGGGCCAGCCGATCGATTCGGCCAGCACCCCGGCGAGCGGCCCCACCCAGACCCGCCCCACCGAAGCGAAGGCCGACAGCAGCGCGTACTGCGTGGCACTGAAGCGCCGGCTGGTCAGGCTCATCAGGAAGGCCACGAAGGCGGCGGTGCCCATGCCGCCGCTGAGGTTCTCGAAGGCGATCACCATCAGCAGCCCGCCGTCCACCGGGGTGGGCTGTGCCAGGTGCAGGAAACCCCAGTCGAAGGCCGGCACCACCCAGCCCGGCAGGGCGCCCTTGCCGTGCATTGCCAGCCACCAGAAGCCCAGGTTGCTGGCCGCCTGCAGCACACCGAACAGCAGCAGGGAGCGCCACAGTCCCAGCCGCAGCATCAGTGCACCACCCAGCACCGCACCGGCGATGGTCAGCCACAGGCCGATGAGTTTGTTGACCACCCCCACCTCCGCCGAACCGAAGGCCATGCTCTTGAGCAGGAAGGGCGTCATCAATGAGCCGGCAAAGGCGTCTCCCAGCTTGTAGAGCACCACAAATCCCAGGAAGGCCCAGGCCCCCGGTTGTGCAAAGTAGCTGGCCAGCCCGCCCAGCAGGGTCTGGAAACGCGCACGCCGCGCCGCCCAGGCGGCCAGCGGCAGGGTCAACGCGATGCCGGCCAGCAGCGCAGCCAGGTCCACCCAGCGCTGGCGCAGCAGCGGGCTGAGCGAGCTGCCCTCCAGCAGCGGGGTGAGCCCCCAACCGGCCAGCGGCGCCAGTACGCGGTCCGTGATGACATAACCGGACACCACCGCCGCCACCACCGCCAGGAAACCGACCAGGTCCTGTCTCATCGAGACCCCCGGTGCAGATTCCTCCGGGCGGAGTTCGGGCAGCCGCGGCAGCGCCACCGTGCCGAGCAGCGCCGACACCGCCAGCAGCAGCGCCATCAGGCGATAGACCTCCGGCCAGGTCCAGGGGGCAGCGCTGCCGGCGTCGCCCACCAGGGCGTTGGCCGGGTCGGTCCAGATCAGCGCCACGCCGCCGGAGAGGATCATTGCGAGCCGGTAACCCAGCACCTTGAGCGAGGAGCCCAGGCCCCGTTCGCCGCCGGGCAACAGGTCGGTGGTGTAGGCGTCGATCACCACGTCCTGCGTGGCCGAGAGAAAGGCCACCGCCACCGCCAGCAGCGCAAAGGCCTGCAGTGCCGTCTTCGGCGGTGTGGCCGCCATGACCAGCAGCACCCCACCCAGCGCCAGCTGGCTGGCCACCATCCAGCCACGGCGCCGACCGAGCCAGGGCAGGTCGAAGCGGTCCATCAGCGGCGCCCAGAGAAACTTGAAGGTGTAGGGCAGGCCCACCAGGCTGAGAAAGCCGATGGTGGCCACGTCCAGCCCCTCCAGGCTCAGCCAGGCCTGCATCGACTGCCCCGTCAGCGCCAGCGGCAGCCCGGAGGCGAATCCCATCCAGACCAGCACCGCCATGCGCCAAGCGCGCAGAACGCCGTCCCGGCCGCGTTTGGGAGAAGGAGAGCCCGGAAGAGGCCGGGATCCGGAAGGCGCGACGAGAGACATCGAACGATTCTAGGAGGACGGCTCCACACCCCTGCGAGCCCGGGCGTCACCCGTGCGCGGCAGCGTCACGGAGGTTCACGGACAATGCTTGGCATGTCCGTGCCGTCCCCTGCCTGCGTCACCGAACGCACCGAACCCCCCTTCACCCGCCAGGAGTTCCGCCAGGCACTGGGCCTGTTCGCCACCGGCGTGACCATCGTCACCGCCCGAGCGGCGGATGGCAGCCCGGTCGGATTGACGGTGAACTCCTTCAATTCGGTGTCCATGTCTCCACCGCTGGTGCTGTGGAGCCTGGCGCGGGTGGCCGGCTCTCTGCCGGCGTTTTCCCGCGGATCGCACTACGCCATCCACATCCTCGCGGCCGAGCAGCGTGCGCTGGCCGAACGCTTCGCCACCCGGGAGATCGACCGCTTTGCCGACCTGGACTGGAGCGAAGGGGCGGGCGGCATCCCGTTGATCGACGGCGCCGCGGCGGTGCTGGAATGCTCCAACCGCAGCCGCTACGAAGAGGGGGACCACGTCATCTTCGTCGGCGAGGTGGAGCAGTGCCGCTGGAGGGCCGACGCGTCGCCACTGATCTTCCACGGCGGGCGGTTCTACACTGAACTGCCGCTGTAGCGCACTGTCACGGCCAATCTGCGCCGTGCAGCGGGCCAAGCCTTGACAGCGACCGGCGGTCACGCCTTCATCGATCTCCCGCCGGGGAGCCTGGGGTCCCGGTCGCAGTGGCGAGCAGACGCTGCGACAGCTGCCGGCCCCATTCAATGCCGGGCAACTCGATCCAGCGGTAGACAACCCAAGCAAACGCGTAGGAACCGACAGTGACGAAGCCGAACATCGCGGCCACGCGAACCGGTGGGCTCCATTGCTTGAGCAGCGTGGAGTGGGCGATGGCCAGCCCGAAAGCAGAGATGAGAAAGCCGTGAAAGAGGTAGACCGCGTAGGACATCTCGGAAGCGAAATGGATCCAGCGCCCGCGCAACCAAGCCGGCAACAGCCCCAGCGATTCGCGGTGGACCATCACTGACATCGCCAGGGCCAGGAGGGGCGGAGCAAGGCGACGATCCAGCGCCGCGAACAGCATGGCCACTGCCACCATGCGCCAAGTCTTGGCCCTGCAGATCAGCATGCCCGCGAGAAATTGGTGAAGTTTCAGCACCAGCAGGGACTGCTCGGTGATCACCAGATGGCGACGCGCCAGCCAGGCCAGCAGCAGGCTGACCGCCACCGCTGCGATGAGAGCCTTCACCTTCCAGCGATCGAACGCCAGCAGAAGAAAGGGAAACACCGCATAGAACTGCATCTCCAGCCCCAGACTCCAGTCCGGCAACATGGTCGTGGCGGACCACTGAGGCAGCATGCCAAAGACAAAGCTCAGATGGAGCAGGACATTGCTGAGCGAATACTCGATCGACGCGGGCCGGTAGACGGCCTCGTGTTCCCAGGCCGACGGATTCAGGTCCTGCAGGGCCTGGTAGCCGGCCAGGAAATAGGGCGCCGTCACGACCGCCAGGCCGAGTGCCAAATAGTAGGCCGGAGCGAGCCGGAAATACCGGCGCAACCAGAAGCGCAGGCGATTGCGTCCCTGGCTCAATGGCTCCGCCGTTCCCCTGGCGTCGGCCTGCGCCACCATGAGGAAGCCGGAGATCATCATGAAAAGATCCACCGCGTACTTGGGCGAGGGCAGGGGCACGCCGTACCAGCCGCCCCAGATCATGCAATGCGCCGCAAGCACCCAGAAGGCTGCCAGTGCACGCAGTGCCGCGATGGAATGAAACATGTTTGGATTATGGTGTCCGGCTCCCGGCGCAGGCACAGGTGCCATCGCTCCGGGTAGGAGGGCCCCAGCGCAATGGCGGCGCCAGGACCGTCCAGGCCCCTTGAAATCTGCCGTCCCCAACCTACATGGCAGCGTATCGAAGGAGCCTTGCATGCACATCGTCTGCCCCCACTGCCAAGCCACCAACCGCGTCCCCGAGGAGCGCCGGCACGACGGCCCCACCTGTGGTCGCTGCGGCGCCAGCCTGTTGGACGGCCAGCCGGTGGAACTCGGGGATGCCAACTTCGAAGCGGTCGTCGGCAAGACCGATCTGCCGGTTCTGGTGGATTTCTGGGCACCCTGGTGCGGCCCCTGCCGGCAGATGGCGCCGCATTTCGCGCAGGCCGCCGGCCAGTTGCGCGGCGAGGTGCTGTTCGCCAAGGTCAACAGCGACGATCACCAGCGCACCGCCGGGCGTTTTGCCATCCGCTCCATCCCGACGATGGTGCTGATGCAGGGTGGCCGGGAGGTTGCCCGCATGAGCGGTGCGATGCCCGCCGGCCAGATCGCCCAGTGGGTGCAGCAGCAGCTGCGCTGAGCGTCGGGTGGGTGACGGGTTCAGCTCTGGGCCGCGCGCTGCGCCGCGTAGGCGACGAACCAGTCCAGGCTGGCCGCATTGGCCATGGCGTCGCGTTTGACCACGCTGTCCGGCGCGGCGCCCAGCAGCAGGCGTTTGACCGGCAGCTCCATCTTCTTGCCCGACAGGGTGCGCGGGATGGCCGGCACCTGCAGCACCTCGTCGGGCACGTAGCGTGGCGACAGCGCCTCCCGGATCGAGGAGGCGATGCGGGCTGACAGCCCCGCGTCCAGCTGCAGCCCCTCGCGCAGCACCACGAAAAGCGGCATCCAGCTGGGCCGCCCCAGGTACTCGAAGTCCACCACCAGGCTGTCCACCACCTCCGGCACGGCTTCCACCGCACGGTAGATCTCGGCGGTGCCCATGCGCACGCCGTGGCGGTTGATGGTGGTGTCGCTGCGGCCATAGATCACCGCGCCCACCACACCGTCATGAGGGTAGGGGATCAGGCGGATCCAGTCACCGTGCCGCCACACCGGCCCCGGGAAGTGGCCATCGGCACTGCCGCCCGGATAGCTGTCGAAGTAACTGTCGTGGTAGCGCCGCCCATCGGCATCGTCCCAGAACTGCAGCGGCATCGACGGCATCGGTCGCACGCAGATCAGCTCGCCGACCTGGTCGAGCACCGGGGCTCCGCGGCCCTGGGCATCGGGGTCGCTCCAGGCCTGCACGGCCGCCCCCAGGCAGCGGCACTGCATCTCCCCGCGCCGCTGCGGCAGCGTCGGCAGCCCCCCGATGAAGGCCCCAGCGATGTCGGTGCCGCCGGCGATGGTGCTGATCCAGATGTTGCGCCCCTCCACCTTGGGCAGCTGGGCCCAGAGCCAGTCGTAGCACTCATCGGCCAGAGGTGAGCCGGTGGAGCCCACGGCTCGCAGCCGCGACAGGTCGGCCAGGCGCTGCGGCTCCACGCCGGACTTCAGGCAGTTGGCGTGGAAGGCGGCACCGGCACCGAAGAAGGTGCAGCCGGTTTCAGCGGAAAACCGCCACAGCGTGCCCCAGTCCGGCACCTCACCGCGGCCGGCCGGGCTGCCGTCGTACAGGCAGAGGGTGGTGCCGCCCAACAAGGCGTTGACCTGGCAGTTCCACATGATCCAGGCGGTGGAGGTGGCCCAGTGGAAACGGTCGCCAGTCTCGACGCTGGGGCCGAGGTTGTTGTGCAGCACCAGCATCTTCAAGGCCTCGACCATCACGCCGCCGTGGCTGTGCACGATGGGTTTGGGCAGGCCGGTGGTGCCGCTGGAGTAGACGATCCACAGCGGGTGGTCGAAGGGCAGCCAGACGGGCTCGAACTCCGGGTCGCCCGCGGTGAGCACCCGCAGGTCGTGGCAGCGCCGTCCGGGTGCAGCAAAGTCCTCCGGGTCGGCCTCGCGCAGCAGGTAGGGCCAGAGCACGAAGTGTTCGATGCTGGGCAACCCGTCCAGCAGTTCGGCCAGCACCGGCCGGCGGTCGTGATCGCGGCCGCCCCAGCTGGAGCCGTCGCAGGCGATCAGCACCTTGGGCTCGATCTGGCGAAAGCGGTCCAGCACCGCCACCGGCCCCATCTCCGGCGAACACAGCGACCAGATGGCCCCCAGGCTGGCACAGGCCAGGAAGGCGATCACCGCCTGCGGCGTGTTGGGCAGATAGGCCACCACCCGGTCACCCGGCTGCACCCCCAGCCGGCGCAGCGACACCGCCAGCGACGCCACCTGGCGCTGCAGCTCCAGCCAGCTCAGCTCCAGGCTGCAGCCGTCCTCATGCATCCACTCATTGCGGAACACCACCGCCGGGTGGCCCGCGCCGTAGGCCGCATCGGCGTGGCGGAACACCTGGCGTGCGTAGTTGACCTGCGCGCCCGGGAACCAACGCGCACCGGGCATGCGGTCCTCGGCCAGCACCACCTCGAACGGAGTCGGCGACTGCAGGTCAAAGTACGACCAGATGGAGCCCCAGAAACCCGCCAGATCGTCCACCGACCAGCGCCACAGCGCCTCGTAGTCGGGGAAGTTCAGGCCATGTCGCTCGGCCAGCCAGCGCTGGTAATGGGTGATCCTGGCTTCGGGCAGTGGCATCGGAGCGTCCTTGTGCGTCCACATCCCCGAGGGAGCTGCGCATTTGTTCTTGGGCCGTACCGCCGCGGCGTGATGGACCTGCCGGCGCCATCCGCCCCGCAGTCGGCACGTATTCAACTTGCATGGTGCCGCGAGATGAAAGAAATGACCAGATGCGTGACGAAAGGTGTCGGCTGGCGGTCACGCTCCGGCAGGGTCGGCAGCGTTGACATCCACGAAGGACCACCAATCCAGCCAGCACACCGGGCGGCGGTAACCCACCACACCCGGCTGGGTGAGATCGCAGAGGATGCGGTGCACCGTCATCCGGTAGGGCATGTAGGCCACCGCGAGCCGGTTGGCTTCACGGAACAGCGCCTGCCGCTGCGGCCCGTCCGGCAGGCCCTGCATGCGCTGGTAGAGGGTGTCGAGCGCCGGCAGCCGGAAACGCGCCAGGTTGCCCTTGCCGATGGAGCCGCTGTAGACGCGTTCCAGCGAGCCCTGCCCGTCCGGCGTCGACGAGCTGGAGCCCACCCGCCACATCATGAAGCGCCCGGCGCGGGCCGCCTTGAGGTTCTCGGACCACTGGCCGATCTTCAGCGTCAGCTTCAGGCCCAGCGCATTGAGGCTCTTCTTGAGCAACTCGTCCATCGCCCGGGTGGTCTGGTCCGACTGGCTGAGCATCTCCAGCACCAGCGGCTGGCCGTCGGGCGTCTCGCGCCAGCCGTCGCCGTCGCGGTCCTGCCAGCCGTACAGGTCGAGCAGCGCACGCGCACGCGCCAGGTCGTAGCGGGCCGCGTCGGTGCGGAAGGCCGGGTCGTGGCCGAAGGTGCCCGGCACCGTCATGCCCTGGGCCGGGATGGCCTGGCCATGGCGGATCAGGCGGATCTCCCTTTCGATGTCGTAGCCCAGCGCCATGGCCCGGCGCAGCGCCACCTTCTCCGGTGCGTTGCCACCCACCAGCGGGTGCTCCCAGTTGAAGATCTGGTACGACACATCGGCCGCCGGTACCCGGGCAGCCCGGATGCCGCGCCGCGCCAGGTTGGGCGCCAGTTGCCCCTCCGGAATGGCCTGGGCGATGAACTCCGGCGGCACGATCTGCAGCAGGTCCTGCTCACCGGCCAGGAAGGACAACCAGCGCGGCTGGGCTTCCTCGATGATGGACACCTCCACCCGGTCCAGCATCGGCAGCCGCCGGCCCTTGAGCCGGGCCAGCAGCGCCTGACCTTCGGCGTCGTCGGCGGCCGGGCGGGCGTCGTAGCGGACCTCGCGGTAGGTCGGGTTGCGCTCCAGCACGATCCGGGAGGAGCGCCGCCAGCTCGCCAGGCGGAACGGCCCGGTGCCCACCGGGTGTTCCATGATCTTGTCGCCGTAGCGCTGCACCACCTCATGGGCCATTACGCCCAGCACATCCGGTGCGGCCAGGGTGTAGAGGAAACGCGGCCGCGGCTCCCGCAGGCGGAACTGCAGGGTGTAGCGATCCAGCACCTGCATCCCCGGCAAGGGACTGTCGTAGTCGAAGGGCTGCCCCTTCAGTGCCGCCTCGCGCAGCTCCTTCAAACCCAGGATGCCCATCTCCTCCAGCGAGGGCTGGCCGGGGCTTTTCAGCGCCGGGTCGAACACGCGGCGGAAGGTGAACACCCAGTCCTGCGCCGTGACTTCACGCGGCTGGCCGCCAAAGGCCGGATCGTCCTGGAAGAACACCCCCGGCTTCATCCGCACCGTCCAGCGGGTGAAGTCCTCCGACACCTCCGGCAAACCCTCGGCCAGGCAGGGGCGCAGCTGCGCCGGGCGGGCCAGGTGGTCGTACTGGTACAGCGCTTCGAAGACGTGCGCAGTGATCGTGCGCGAGTACAGGTCCGAGATCTGCGCCGGGTCGAAGCCGGTCTCGGTGGTCGGGAAGGCGTAGCGCAGCACCCGGGCATGCTGCCCGGCGGGGCGGGTTTCGGCTGGTGCGGCCGCCCCGGCAGCGCCCGGCGCCCCCCAGGCGATCCACCCGCCAGTGGCCCATCCCAGCCCGGCCAGGCCGGTGTCCTGCAGCCAGCGGCGCCGGTCGTCGCTCTGCAGACCTGGAAACACACCCCCGTCCGTCGGTTCCGGCAGGACCGGCTCGCCATCCATGATCGCCGCTCCGCTCAGCGCGCCGCGGCGTTGAGCTGATCGCGCGTGGCCAGGGCGACGCGCCGCGCCGCCTCGGCGAAATCGTCACCCTGGCTGGCGTACAACACCGCACGCGAGCTGTTGACCACGATGGTGCCGGTCACCGAGCCGTCGGCAGCACGGCGCAGGCCGGCGCGCACGGTTGCCTCGGCATCACCGCCCTGGGCACCCACGCCCGGGATCAGCAGCGGCAGCGTCGGCGCCAGCTCGCGCACCTTGGCGATCTCCGCCGGGTAGGTGGCGCCCACCACCAGCGCAAGCTGGCCATTGGTGTTCCACTTCGTCTGCGCCAGCGCAGCCAGGTGCTCGAACAGCCGCGGCTGCCCCGGCACGTCGGCCAGGCGCTGCATCTGCCAGTCGTCCCCGCCCGGGTTGGAGGTGCGGCACAGCAGGATGGCGCCCTTGCCTGGCCAGCGCAGGTAGGGCTCCACCGAGTCGAAGCCCATGAAGGGCGACAGCGTCACCGCGTCGGCCTGGTAGCGCTCGAAGGCCTCGCGGGCGTACTGCTCGGCGGTGGCGCCGATGTCGCCGCGCTTGGCATCCAGGATCACCGGCACCTCCGGCGCGGTGCGGCGGAGGTAGGCCATCAGCTGCTCCAGCTGCGCCTCTGCGCGGTGCGCCGCGAAGTAGGCGATCTGCGGCTTGAAGGCACAGACCAGGTCCTTGGTCGCATCGACGATGCGGGCGCAGAAGTCGAAGATCTTCGTCGCATCACCCGCCCAGTGGCTGGGGAACTTCGCCGGCTCAGGGTCGAGGCCCACGCATAGGAAGGATTCGTGGCGCGTCTGGGCGCGTTGGAGTTGGTCGGTGAAGTTCATGGCGCGGGAGTTGTTGCGTGTCAGTCGGCCGGGTGGAGAATGCGAGTCTTCTCCAACCAGTCACTGCAAAGCTTTCGGAAGGATCGGCTGCGATCGAAGGCCATTTGCAGGTCCATCCGCGCGGACAGCGCAGGTTGGTCGGTGACGGGGTGATAGCCGCTGCGATCCGGTTTGCGCAGCGCCAACCAACCCTTGGCATTCCTCGGCTGTTCGGCATCTGCCTCAGCATCCTTGGAAGAAATCCGCAGGCTGCGATGTCCATCGAGCGACGCAGCTGCCGCGATGAACCACGCTTCGTATTCGCGGTTGGCCAGTACCACGGCCACTTGCCGATGGGGAACGATCTTCCGTGCACGCACGCGCAATTCCTCGCCGAGCGTTTTGGGACAATCGTCGTCGGCATCCAGAAGTACGAGAATCCAACCGGACTCACCACATTTACCCGCAGCCAGTTGCAGGTGGCGGTTGAAGTCTGCCGATTTATTGATCAGGCTCATGCGAGGAACTCGTATGGGCGTCAGGATCTGCGCAGCGCATTCAGGGGTTTTCCACCGTGCGATTCGGCGCAACAGGATCGGCAAGGCGAGCACCTCGCCATCACCTTCGACGATCGCACTGATCTTGACGATCACGGTTCAATCTCGCCAAACAGCGAAACTTGGCGCTGCTGGGCCAGTATGTTTTCTGGATCGGGTGCCAGCTGGTTCAATCGAAGTAATTCACCTGCTGAAAAAAGATGCTGCTTCATGGCATCCTGTGAACCTGAATCCAGTGGGGCGATGTGGGTTTCGCTGCCCTCGGCGATGACAGCTCTAACGGTATCTGCATCCAGGTCTGGGTCATCCATCAGGTCAGGGCTGTGACTGGTGACAATGATCTGGGTGTGTTTCGCGGCCCGGTTCAGTGCTTCGCGCAGCGCGCGACTTGCAGCTGGATGCAAAGCCGTCTCCGGCTCTTCGATACCGATGAGTGTCGGTGCATGATCAGGATTGCGCTGAAACAGTGCGGTCAATACACCGAGGGCACGCAGGGTGCCATCCGACATGTTCTGCGCCGTGAAGCGCCAAGGATGTTTGGCACCGGCCATGGCTTGGCGAAATTCCAGCGTCTCCATGGGACCAATCTGCTTGCGCTCGACGCCCTCGATCATCGGAACCACCACCTGAAGGTATTCCTGAATCTGCACAAGTGCATCAGGTGCAGAGCGCTCCAAGTGGCCTATCACACTCGCAATGTTCTCGCCAACCGGCTTCAGAAGTCGCCCGTCCTGCGGCTTTTGAGGTTCCCGCATCACCTTGGGGTTCAGGTTGTAGAACCCCATGCCAGTCAACGCATCAAAAATGGGACGGAACGTCTTCAGGCCTGACAATGCCACCAGCGCCAGCCGATCAGACGTGACCGCAGGGAAAAAGTCTTCACTGCTGGTCTTCACTTGTCCGCGCTCAATCCCGAAGTAAGGACCGTGTAGTTCCGTGCCCCCGACGTAACACTCCTCGTTTTGAACCTCGTAGCCTCGGTTGGCCAAGGTTCCGACATTGAAGGCGTAGTGCCCGTGTTGACCATCCCGAAGAACAAACTCTAAGCGGATCCCGAAGTTGGTTGGGTGACCGCTGGACCGTCGCCTCACCTCCGACAGTCCACCTCTTTCGTTCAGAGCGATGTCCAGCGACCCGGTCAATGCATCGCGCACCAGATGCAGCGCATCCAAAAAGTTGCTCTTCCCGGAGCCATTCGCGCCCACCAGATAGGTCAACGCACCCAATCGAACATCGCAATACCCAATGCTCCGGTAGTTTCGCAGCACGACGCGGGTCAAGAAGATCGAAGAGGTCATGAGCGTCGATTGTGAAGCGGCAACACAAAGCTGTCTTAGCCGATCCGCCGCGCCAGCTCGGCCGCCTTGCCGGTGTAGCTGCCCGGCGTCATCGCCAGCAGGCGGTCTTTCTCGGCCTGCGGCAGCGCCAGGTTGGCGATGAAGCCCTGCATCAGCGCGCGGGTCATCGGCTGGCCGCGGGTGAAGGCCTTGAGCTGCTCGTAGGGCTCGGGCAGGCCGAAGCGGCGCATCACCGTCTGGATCGGCTCGGCCAGGACTTCCCAGGCGTCGTCCAGGTCGTCAGCCAGGGCCGTCTCGTTGAGCTCAAGTTTGCCCAGGCCGCGCAGCAGGCTGTCGTAGCCGAGCTGGGCGTAGCCCAGTGCCACGCCCATGTTGCGCAGCACGGTGGAGTCGGTGAGGTCGCGCTGCCAGCGGCTGATCGGCAGCTTCTGGCTCAGGTGGGTCAGCAGGGCGCTGGCCAGGCCGAAGTTGCCCTCGGCGTTCTCGAAGTCGATCGGGTTCACCTTGTGCGGCATGGTGGAGGAGCCCACCTCGCCGGCCTTGGTCTTCTGCTTGAAGTAGCCCAGGCTGATGTAGCCCCAGACGTCGCGGCTGAAGTCGATCAGGATGGTGTCGACCCGCGTGACCGCGTCGAACAGCTCGGCCATGTAGTCGTGCGGCTCGATCTGGATGGTGTACGGGTTGAAGGTCAGCCCCAGCTGGTTCTCGATCACCGCGCGGCTGAAGGCCTCCCAGTCATGCTCCGGCCAGGCCGACAGGTGGGCGTTGTAGTTGCCCACCGCGCCGTTCATCTTGGCCAGCAGCTTGACCTCGGCGATGCGCGCGCGCCCGGCCTGCAGGCGCGCCACCACGTTGGCGATCTCCTTGCCCACCGTGGTCGGGCTGGCGGTCTGGCCGTGGGTGCGGCTGAGCATCGGCACCGCCGCAAAGGCCTGCGCCAGCTCGCGCAGCCTGGCGATGATCTGGTCCAGCGTGGGCAGCAGCACCTGCTCGCGCGCGGCCTTGAGCATCAGCGCGTGGCTGGTGTTGTTGATGTCCTCGCTGGTGCATGCGAAGTGCACGAACTCGCCGGCCGCCTTCAGCTCCGCCTGGTCGGCAAAACAGCTCTTGATCCAGTACTCCACCGCCTTGACGTCGTGGTTGGTGGTCTTCTCGATGTCCTTGATGGCCTGAGCATCGGCCTGCGAGAAGCGCTGCACCAGCCCGCGAAGCAAAGCGCGCGAGGCCTCGGACAGGGGCTTGAACTCGTCGAACCCGGCGTCCGACAGGGCAATGAACCACTCCACCTCCACCTGCACGCGCCGGTGCATCAGCCCGAATTCGGACATCAGGGGGCGCATCGCGGCGACCTTGGCGGCATAGCGGCCGTCCAGGGGGGACAGGGCGGTGAGGGCGGAGAGGGTCATGGCGGGTTCAATCTGACGAAGCCCACGCGGGCCGCGCTGGGCAAAACGGTGAATTTTAGGCGTCAGGGTGCACGAACCGGCGGGGAGGGAACGGCCGCCGCCCGGAACCGCGCGATGCGCTCCTCATCCGGCGGGTGGCTGGCGATGGCGATGCCCCAGCCCTTGGCGCTCTCCTGTGCCTGCCGGTGCTCCGGCAGCGTGGCCAGGCGCTCGAACAGGGTCAGCATCACCAGCGGCGACAGGCCATTGGCCTGCAGCAGGGTGATGGCGGCATCGTCCGCCTCGCGCTCGAATTCGCGCGAGTAGTCGCTCTGGGCCAGCAGCAGCGGGGCGCCGGTGATCAGGCTGGTGTAGTCGCCCACCACCGTGCCCACCGCCAGCGCGAGCAGGCCGGTCTGGGTGAGCAGGCGCATGCCGTGGCGGTGCTGCACATGGCCGAGTTCATGGCCGATGACGCCCAGCAGCGCGTCGTCCGCCCCCTCGAGCAGCTGCACCAGCTCGTCGGTGACCACCACCGTGCCGCCCGGCAGGGCGAAGGCGTTGGGGCCCGGTGTCTTGCCGTCGCGGCTGCGGCGCCATTCCAGGCGATGGTTCACCGGCGCGGGCGTGCGCTGCACCGCCGCGTTTACCCTGGCCTCCAGGGCTTGGCGACGCGCATCGGGCAGGTTGCTGGGCGCCAGGGATTCGGCATCCATGCCCTCCAGCGTGGCGCGGCCGATGCGCTGCTCCAGCTCCGGCGGCACCCACTGCAGCAGCACGCCGGCCAGCCCGGGCAGGCCGTGGCGGTAGCCGGCCCAGCCGACCGCCGCCAGCAGGGCCAGCGCGACCAGCGTCAGCAGCCCGGCCAGGCGCAGCTCGCGCCAGCCGGCGCCCGGGCCGACGCGGCGCTGCCAGGGGTCCCAGGCCACGGGGTCGGTGGCCGTGAGACTGGCCCCTCCCGGCAGGGCCAGCCGCCGCTGTGCGCCCTGGCGCCGCGGCCACTGCAGGCCTTGGAGCGGCAGGCTGAGGTCCAGCCCGTCGCCCTGGACCAGCAATTGGCCGTTCAGGCTCAGCACCCGCACCGGCTGGGCTGGATCCGAATCGCTGCGGCGGTAGTCGGCCCGCACGCTGGCGGGGGGTGGGGTCAAGGGCATGGTGGGGGGAGGGGAGGCCGGTCGCGTCTGCATGGGCCGTCAGCGTAACGCCTGGCGCATCCACCGCGGCGCGACCCCTGCATTGGCCCGCCGACCGCTGTGCGCCTGCCCGATACTGGTCGGACTCTCTGCTGCACCCTGCCGATGTCCAGACGCCTGCGCCGCACCGACCCCGCCCTGCGGGAGGAGCCGGTCACCTCCACCGCCCCACCCTTCCTGCACCGCAGCCCCAACGGGCTGGCGCTGCATTTCAGCATCCACGAGGTGCAGAGCTACATGCGCGCGGACGACCCGGACGCCCTGGCGCTGTCGTACACCCGGCTGATGATGGGCTTTCTGCTGTGGGAACCACAGCCGCAGCGCATCGGGCTGATCGGGCTGGGCGGGGGCTCGCTGGTCAAGTTCTGCCACCGGCACCTGAATACGAGCCGGCTGGAGGTGGTGGAGATCCACCCCGAAGTGATCGCCCTGCGCGACGACTTCGAGCTGCCGCCGGACGACGATCGGCTCACGATCCGGCAGGCCGATGGCGTGGCCTGGGTGCGCAAGCAGCGCGAGGCCTTCGACGTGCTGCTGGTGGACGGCTACGACGAGAGCGGGCTGCCCAGCGCGCTGGCCACCCGACGCTTCTACAACGACTGCCGTGCCGCGCTGCGCCCGGGCGGCTGGCTGGTGGCCAACCTGTTCGGTGATCACCCCCAGCACGCGCAGCACCTGGAACGCCTGCGCCTGGCCTTCGACCAGGCGGTGCTGGCGGTGCCGGACCTGGAAAGCGGCGTCAACCGCGCCGTCTTCGCGGGCGGCGGTGTTGCCCTGGGCCAACCGCTGCCGGAGAACACGCCGCCACCGCCGGGCATGGCGCCCGAGGCCTGGGACAGCCTGGCAGCCGAGCTGGCGGCGCTGCGCAGCGCTCATGCTCAGCGGCTGCAGTCCACCGCATCACGCCGATCAGGGGCCACGACAGCGCCCGGCTGAAACCCCGCCGCGGCAATGCTTATGATGCCCGGCACCCGACCTTCGGCCCCTTGAACCGGGCCGGGACCTCAGCACAAGGAGCCGCCATGGGCCTGATGGATTTCATCAAGAAACAGTTCATCGACGTCATCGAGTGGACCGAGTCCGGCGACGGTGTGATCGCCTGGCGCTACCCGATGGCCGACAACGAGATCCAGCACGGTGCCTCGCTCACCGTGCGGGAATCGCAGCTGGCGGTGTTCGTCAACGAAGGTCAGGTGGCCGACGTGTTCGGCCCCGGCCGCCACACGCTGACCACGCAGACGCTGCCGCTGCTGACCAACCTGAAGAACTGGGACAAGCTGTTTGCCTCGCCCTTCAAGAGCGACGTCTACTTCTTCAGTACCCGTGGCCAGATCGACCAGCGCTGGGGCACGCAGCAGCCGGTGACCATCCGCGACAAGGACTTCGGCGCGGTGCGGTTGCGCGCCTTCGGCAACTACAGCTGGCATCTGGTGGACCCGCGCAAGTTCATCGCCGCCATCTCCGGCACGCGCGACGTCTACACCGCCACCGAGCTGGAGGGGCAATTGCGCGGCTTCATGCTGCAGCACATCTCGGACGCAGTGGCGCAGTCCGGCATCCCCTTCCTGGACCTGGCGGCCAACCAGATCGAGTTCGCGGTGCAGCTCAAGCAGGCGGTGGCGCCGGAGTTCGCGGCCATCGGCCTGGCGCTGGACAGTGTGACGCTGCAGAACGTCTCGCTGCCCGACGAACTGCAGAAGGTGCTCGACCAGAAGATCGGCATGGGCATGGTCGGCGGCGACATGGGCAAGTTCATGCAGTACCAGACGGCGCAGGCCATCCCGAAGTTCGCCGAGGGTGCCGCGGCCGGTGGGAGCGGCATCGCCGGCGACGCGATGGGGCTGGGCGCCGGCGTGGCACTCGGCCAGGTGCTGGCGCAAAACCTCCAGCAGGGGCTGCAGGGAGCTGCCGCCGGTGCCGCAGCCGCAGCGGCTCCGGTGGCCGCGGCCGTCGGCCTCAAGCCGGAGGAAATCATGGCCACGCTGGAAAAACTCGCCGACCTGAAGGCCAAGGGCATCCTGACCGAGGATGAGTTCAGCGCCAAGAAGGCCGAGCTGCTGAAGAAGCTGGTCTGAACGGTTCGGGTCGAGTTCGAACTTGGCTGAAGCCCCTTCCCCGCCGGCCCAACGCGCCTGGCGCGCCGCCTGCCCCAACTGCGGCGCGCCGGTGGATTTCCGCTCCGCGGCGTCGGCCAGTGCCGTCTGTTCGTACTGTCGCAGCACGCTGCTGCGCGAGGGTGAGGCGCTGCGGCGCATCGGCGAGTCGGCCGAGCTGTTCGACGATCACTCGCCGCTGCAGCTGGGCGCCAGCGGCAGGTACGCGGGCGAAGCCTTCACGCTGATCGGTCGGCTCAGCCTGGGCTACGCGCAGGGCCGCTGGAACGAGTGGCATGCGCTGTTTGACAACGGCCGCAGCGGCTGGCTGTCGGAGGACAACGGCGCGTACGTGCTGGCCTTCGACGCAGCGGCTCCCGGGGCGCTGCCGGCTGCCGAGTCGCTGCGTGCGGGGGGCAGCGTTCGCGTGGGCGAGCAGGCCTGGAGCGTGGCGTCTGTGCAGGCCGCCAGCGTGCAGGCCGCGGAGGGTGAGCTACCGCGACCGCCCCGGCCCGGCAAGGCCTTTGTGGTGGCGGACCTGCGCAATGCCCGCGACGAGGTGGCCACGCTGGACTACAGCGACCCGGCCGCACCCGCCTGGTCGGTGGGCCGCGCGGTGCGCCTGGCCGAGTTGCAGATGCAGGGCCTGCGCGAGGGCGAGGCCGTCAAGGCGGTAGCGGGGCGCAGCCTGCCCTGCCCCAGCTGCGGCGCGGCGCTGGAGCCTAAGCTGGAGAGCACGCGCTCAATCGTCTGCGGCCAGTGCAAGGCAGTGGTCGATCTGTCCGGTGGCGCTTTCGACGGTGCCGGCGCCGACCTGGCCCACTTTGCTCAGGAGACGGGCGCCACCGCCGGCATGGAGCCGCTGCTGCCCCTGGGGCGTACGGGGAAACTCGCCTTCGGCCGTGCCGATCCCCTGCCCTGGCAGGTGGTGGGCTACCTGGAACGCTGCGACTTGCCCGCAGCGGGGAGCGATGACGAGCAGACGTTCTGGCGCGAGTACCTGCTCTACCACCGCACGGAGGGGTTTGCCTTCCTGGTCGACGCGGAAGACGGCTGGAGCTGGGTGCGCCCACTCACCGGGGCACCGCAGGTCAGCGGTCAGACGGCCACCTGGGTCGGTGAGCGCTTCCGCCAGCGCTGGAGCTACGACGCCCGCAGCACCTACGTGCTGGGGGAGTTCTACTGGCAGGTGCGGCGCGACGAGCGCGCCCGGGTCACCGACTACGACGGGCTGGGCACCGCCAGCCGCAAGCGCCTGAGCCGCGAGCAGACGGTGGCCGTGGGCGGCGGTGAGGTCACCTGGTCACTGGGCGAAACGCTGGAGGCGGCCACCGTGGCCGACGCCTTCGGCATCCCGCCTGGTCAACGCGCGGCGCTGCAACGGGATGCGGCGCCGCTGGCGAGCTCCGCGCTGGGTGGCTCCAGCGGGTTGAACCGGGTGCTGATCGGCATCGTGCTGATCCTCATCCTGGTGGCGCTGATCGGCTTTTGCAGCGAGGACGACTGCCGGGACGTTGGCCAGGCCTTCGGCACCGCCAGCCCGGAGTACCAGCAGTGCCTGCGCAACCGCTCCAGCGGCAGCAGCGGTTCTCGCAGCAGCAGCGGCGGCAGCTGGGGCGGCTGGAGCAGCGGGGGCGGGGGTCACAAGTGATCCCGGTGATCCCGCTTGACGCAGGTGCTGCCTCGCGCCCAGCGCGGGACGCCACGCTTCAGGGCTGTGTGCGGTAGGGCTCCTCGAAGGGGATGAAGTCCTGCTCGGCCAGGGCATCGGCCACCCAGGCGGCCACGCCCGGCGCAGCCCACAGCGCATCGGCCCAGGCCTGCGCCTGCGCCGGAAGCGGCAGGCCGTAGCTGCGGATGCGCGCCACCACCGGCGCGAAGTAGGCATCGGCGATACAGAAGTCACCGAAAAGGAAGGGGCCGGCGCTGTTTTCCAGCGCTTCGGTCCACACCTCGACCAGGCGGTCCAGGTCCGCGCGCACCCCGGCCTGCTCGGCCAGCACCCGCGCGCCGACCTCGGGCAACCGCGCCTCGATGTTCATCGGGCAGTGGTTGCGCAGTGCGCCGAAGCCGGAGTGCATCTCTGCACACAGGCTGCGCGCACGGGCGCGTTGGCGCGCATCGGCCGGCCAGAGTCCCCGGTGCGGGTATTTGTCGGCCAGGTACTCCGCAATCGCCAGCGTGTCCCAGACCACAAAGCCATCGTCCTCCACCAGCACCGGTACCTTGCCGTTGCGGGCGATGCCGGCCAGACGGGTCTTGAACTGGGAGTCGGCACTGAAGGAGTCGAAGCGCAGCTTCCTCAGCGGAGAAAAAAGAACAGGCGACCTCCCGAAGGATGGCCGCCTGTGAACTTGCTCCCGGTCACCTGGGGCAAGGAGACTGGAACTGAAGATATCGGGCCAACTTCTGTCGCGATAGGGAGTTCTTCCTGTCTCAGGGAATGTCCGTGGTCCGATGGATCGAGAACCAGGGAGACAGGAGCTCTTGGGCCAGGCTCGCAAAAAGGCGCCCCAGCCTGGTGCCTTGCGTGTAGGCTCAACGCATGGACGCTTCTCTCGACCCGCTGGCCCTGAGCCGCAGCCTGGGCCAGACCTTGAGTCTTCGCCAGACGCTGACCCACGCGCAGGTGGGCATCGAGATCACCGCCATCGCGGCCTTCGCGCTTTCCGGTGCCATCGAGGGCGCACGCAAGCAGCTGGACGCGGTGGGCGTGGCGGTGGTGGCCTGCCTGACCGCTTTCGGCGGCGGCACGCTGCGCGATGTGCTGCTGGACCGGCGACCCTTTTTCTGGGTGGAGCACGCCTGGTACCTCTGGGTGGTGTTCGGGCTGTGCGCGTTGGCGATGCTGACGATGCGCGCCCGCCACTTCCACCCCACCGAGCGGGCCATGCAGTGGCCGGATGCATTGGGTCTGGGGCTGTTTGCCGCCAGTGGTACGCAGATTGCGCTGACCGCCGGCATGCCGGCCCTGGTGGCGGTGGTGATGGGGGTGATCACCTCGGTGTTCGGCGGCGTGCTGCGCGACATCGTCTGCAACCAGATCCCCACCGCGTTCAGCGATCACCGCCCCTATGCACTCTGCGCCTTTGCCGGTGGCTGGGTGGTGGTGGGGGTGCAGCGCGCCGAATGGGGCGCCAGCGCCGCGCTGGCCGCCGGTGCCCTGGTCACGGTGCTGCTGCGGGCACTGAGCCTGTGGCGCAACTGGCAGCTGCCGGCCTGGGATGCGGAGCGGCGGCATTGAGGGCCGGCGTGCGGCACTCGGCGCTCAGGCAAAGTCCCAGCTGAAGGTCAGCTGCCGCGCCCGGCCGTGAAAGATCACCCGGGACCGGTCGGCCCGGCAGTGTCGGGCCAGGGCCTGGCAAGCCGCATGGTCTGTCGGGTGGCTCAAAAGGTCGGACCGCTCATGCCAGGGCGGAGCCACCAGGTCCACCGCTCGGCCCTGCACCTCGGCGCAGAAAAAGGTGTGGCTGGTCAGGAGCGGCTGCTGCGGTGCGGCCTGCGCCAGGCCGGAAGGGGCGGTTTGGGTGCCTCCAGCAAGGCCTCGAGCAACTCATGCTCCTCCCGGGTGTCCACCAGCGCCAGGGTCGCGATCTCGTGCTGGCTTTCCACTCCGCGCCGGGCGAGTTGGCTGCTGGGACTGGCCGCCTCGACCCAACGCAGCAGCGTCTCTTCGGTCAAGACTCCATCAGATCCAGCGCCGTCAAGGGCCGGGTCGGTCAACTGGGTGCCCGCATGCTGTCCAGGTAGGCCAGCGTGCGCACCAGCCCTTCGGCCGTGCGGACAAGTTCAGCCGGGATGGCGTTGAGGGCTCTGTTGTGACTGTTCATCCAGAGCAGGCGCTGCCGGTCGTTGCCACCGACCAAGGCATCCAGCGAGCGGAACACGCGCACCAGCAGCAATGCGAGTTCTCCGGGTTTGGTACTGGGGTCGATGCCGCGTTCGCCGCTGAGCACCCGGGAGACAGTGGGTTCGCTGTATCCCACCACCTGCGCCAACTGCTTGCCTCTCAATCCGAGGGCCTCGGCTGCGCGGGCGGTGGCCTTGCCCAGCACCTGCTCGGGCCGGGTTGAAGCAACGGGACTGGTTTGCATGGCGCACTCCTGGGCCAGATCCGCGGTTCAGGCAGCTGAAGCTCGGAATTTCTGGTGAAAGAACTATGCGCCCGAATGCCAATTCTCAGGAGGGTCAATGGCCCTCGAAGTCCACCAGCGTGAACAGCGGCAGGCCGCTGTCGCGCAGTCGCTGCGAACCGCCGAGCTCCGGCAGGTCGACGATGGCGGCGCCTTCGATCACCTGGGCGCCCAGGCGCTCCAGCAGGCGGCGACCGGCCATCATGGTGCCGCCGGTGGCGATCAGGTCGTCGATCAGC
The DNA here is from genome assembly GCA_016703325.1 of Burkholderiales bacterium. Taxonomy (GTDB): domain Bacteria; phylum Pseudomonadota; class Gammaproteobacteria; order Burkholderiales; family Burkholderiaceae_C; genus Sphaerotilus. The sequence continues at coordinate 22,613 of JADJCH010000068.1, forward strand.
AGGACCCGGTCGCCCGGCTTCACCGCGTCGGTGTGAATCTCCACCGTGGCGCTACCGTACTCCAGCTCGTAGGTTTCCTCGACCGTGGTGAAGGGCAGTTTGCCCTTCTTGCGGATCGGCACGAAGCTGACGCCCAGCTCGTAGGCCACCACGCTGCCGATGATGAAGCCGCGCGCATCCAGCCCCGCCACCACGTCCGGGCGGGGGCTGAAGTAACGGTGCACAAACTGGTCGATCAGCACGCGGAACACCCGCGGGTTGGCCAGCAGCGGCGTGATGTCGCGAAACATCACACCGGGCTCCGGCCAGTCGGGCACGGTGCGGATGTGGGCGCGGATGTATGCGGCGGGGTCGGTGATCAGCTCTTCGCGGGGGTCGGTGGCCATGCGGGAATGATAGATCGGGCGCACAAAAAGAAACCGGCCGGCCACCTGAGGTGAGCCGGCCGGCTGGGCCTGACGCCTGGGTCCGCTGCCGCTGCCGCCGAGAGGCGGCGCGGTGACGATCAGTCGTCCTGGGCGTTGACGGCGCTGGCCTTGCCGTCGGCCTCGACCGAGGCATCGACCGCCGCCAGAGCGTCCTGGGCTTCCTGCATGGCGATCAGGCGACGTTCCTTGTCGTCCATGTCGTCCTTCGCCTTGCGGGCCTGGTGGTAGGCCAGCCCGGTGCCGGCGGGGATCAGGCGTCCGACGATGACGTTTTCCTTCAGGCCACGCAGCTCGTCGCGCTTGCCCATGATGGCCGCCTCGGTCAGCACGCGGGTGGTCTCCTGGAAGGAGGCCGCGGAGATGAACGAGTCGGTGGACAGCGAGGCCTTGGTGATGCCCAGCAGCACGTCGGCATAGGTGGCCGGAAGCTTCCCTTCGGCGCGCATGCGGTCGTTGGTGTCGAACAGCTCCGAGCGCTCCACCTGCTCACCGGCGATGTACGAGGTGTCACCCGCGTTGGTGATCTGCACACGACGCAGCATCTGGCGGACGATCACCTCGATGTGTTTGTCGTTGATCTTCACACCCTGCAGACGGTAGACGTCCTGCACCTCATCGACGATGTAGCGCGCCAGCTCCTCCACACCCAGCAGACGCAGGATGTCCTGCGGATCGGCCGGACCGTCGACGATGGACTCGCCCTTGTTGACCACCTGGCCTTCGTGCACCACGATGTTCTTTTCCTTGGGCACGAGTTCCTCGAACACGCGGCCTTCCGGATCGGTGATCTGCAGGCGCACCTTGCCCTTGGTCTCCTTGCCAAAGGACACCGTGCCGGTCATTTCGGCCAGAATGCCCTTGTCCTTGGGCGAACGGGCTTCGAACAGCTCGGCCACCCGCGGCAGACCGCCGGTGATGTCGCGGGTCTTCTGGCCTTCGACCGGGATGCGCGCCAGCACCTCGCCGGGCATCACGTCCTGGCCGTCGCGCACCTGGATCAGCGCGCCGATCGGGAAGCCGATGGTCACCGAGTGATCGGTGCCGGGGATCTTCACTTCCTGGCCATGGGCGTCCAGCAGCTTGACCTGCGGGCGCACCACCTTGGCGGCGCCGCGGCGCTTCGGGTCGATCACCACCAGGGTCGACAGGCCGGTCACCTCGTCCACCTGCTTGGCCACGGTCACGCCTTCTTCGACGTTCTCGAAGCGCACTTGCCGGCGAACTCGGTGATGATCGGGCGGGTCAGCGGATCCCAGTTGCCGAGCACGGTGCCCGCCTTGATGTGCTGGTCGACCTTGATGTTCAGGATCGCGCCATAGGGCACCTTGTGGCGCTCGCGTTCGCGGCCGTGCTGGTCGGAGATGATGATTTCGCCGGAACGGGAGATCACCACCAGCTCGCCCTTGGCGTTGGTGACGTAGCGCATCGTGCTGTTGAAGCCGATGAAGCCCTCGGACTTGGCGTCCACGCTGGAGGCCACCGCCGCACGCGACGCCGCACCACCGATGTGGAAGGTCCGCATGGTCAGCTGCGTGCCCGGTTCACCGATCGACTGCGCGGCGATCACACCCACGGCCTCACCGGTGTTGACCAGGCCGCCACGGCCCAGGTCGCGGCCATAACACTTGGCACAGATGCCGAAACGGGTGTCGCAGGTCAGCGGGGTGCGGACCTTGACTTCGTCCACACCTGCAGCTTCCAGGATGTCCATCGCCTCTTCGTCGAGCATCTGCCCGCCGTAGATCAAGGTTTCCTGGCTCTCCGGGTGGGTCACGTCCACCGCGGTGACACGGCCGAGGATGCGGTCGCGCAGCGACTCGATCACTTCGCCGCCTTCCACCAGTGCACGCATCGCGATGCCGTTTTCGGTGCCGCAGTCGTCCTGGTTGACCACCAGATCCTGCGTCACGTCCACCAGGCGGCGGGTCAGGTAACCGGAGTTCGCGGTCTTCAGCGCCGTGTCCGCCAGGCCCTTGCGGGCGCCGTGGGTGGAGATGAAGTACTGCAGAACGTTCAGGCCTTCGCGGAAGTTCGCGGTGATGGGCGTCTCGATGATCGAGCCGTCCGGCTTGGCCATCAGGCCGCGCATGCCGGCCAGCTGGCGGATCTGCGCCGCGCTGCCGCGGGCGCCGGAGTCGGCCATCATGTAGATGGAGTTGAAGGACTCCTGGTCCACTTCCTTGCCGTTGCGGTCCAGCACCTTCTGCTTGGACAGCTGCTGCATCATGACCTTGCCGACCTCGTCGCCGGTCTTGCCCCAGATGTCCACCACCTTGTTGTAGCGCTCACCGGCGGTCACCAGACCCGAGACGTACTGCTGCTCGATCTCCTTGACCTCGTTCTCGGCGCGCTCGATCAGGCCGTGCTTCTCCTTGGGCACCAGCATGTCGTCGATGGCAATCGAGATGCCGGCCCGCGTGGCAAGACGGAAACCGCTCTGCAGCAGCTTGTCCGCGAACACCACGGTCTCCTTGAGGCCGCACTTGCGGAAGGAGGTGTTGATCAGGCGCGAGATTTCCTTCTTCTTCAGCGCCTTGTTCATGTTGGTGAACGGCAGGCCCTTGGGGAGGATCTCGGACAGCAGCGCCCGGCCGACGGTGGTTTCCGTCAGCTTGGTCGAGGCCATCCAGTCACCGCGCTCGTTGCGGCTGTACTCGGTCAGGCGGACGTTGATCTTGGCAGTCAGCTCGATGACGCCGTTGTCCAGCGCGCGCTGCACCTCACCGACGTCGGAGAAGATCATGCCTTCACCCTTGCCGTTGATACGCTCGCGGGTGGCGTAGTACAGGCCCAGCACCACGTCCTGCGACGGCACGATCGACGGCTCGCCCGAGGCCGGGAAGAGCACGTTGTTGGAGGCCAGCATCAGCGCGCGGGCTTCCATCTGCGCCTCGATGGACAGCGGCACGTGCACGGCCATCTGGTCACCGTCGAAGTCGGCGTTGAAGGCCGAGCACACCAGCGGGTGCAGCTGGATGGCCTTGCCTTCGATCAGCACCGGCTCGAAGGCCTGGATGCCCAGGCGGTGCAGCGTCGGTGCGCGGTTCAGCAGCACCGGGTGCTCCTTGATCACTTCTTCAAGGATGTCCCACACCACCGGCGTGCCGGCTTCCACTTCCTTCTTGGCCTGCTTGATGGTGGAGGCGATGCCCATCGCCTCCAGGCGCGAGAAGATGAAGGGCTTGAACAGCTCCAGCGCCATCAGCTTGGGCAGGCCGCACTGGTGCAGCTTGAGGGTCGGGCCCACGGTGATGACGGAACGGCCGGAGTAGTCCACCCGCTTGCCCAGCAGGTTCTGGCGGAAGCGGCCGCTCTTGCCCTTGATCATGTCGGCCAGGGACTTCAGCGCGCGCTTGTTCGCACCGGTCATGGCCTTGCCGCGGCGACCGTTGTCCAGCAGCGAGTCAACCGCCTCCTGCAGCATGCGCTTCTCGTTGCGCACGATGATCTCCGGGGCCTTCAGCTCCAGCAGGCGAGCCAGCCGGTTGTTCCGGTTGATGACGCGGCGGTACAGGTCGTTCAGGTCGGAGGTCGCGAAACGCCCCCCGTCCAGCGGCACCAGCGGGCGCAGGTCCGGCGGCAGCACCGGCAGGACCTCCAGGACCATCCAGTTGGGCTTGATGCCGGACTTCTTGAAGGCCTCCATGACCTTCAGGCGCTTGGAGTTCTTCTTGACCTTCAGCTCGCTGCCGGTCATGTCATTGCGCAGCTTGTCGATCTCGACGTCAAGCTCCATGCCCTCCAGCAGCGCCTTGACGCCTTCGGCACCCATCAAGGCGACAAATTCGTCACCGTACTCGCGCTTCTTGGTGTCGTAGTCGTCCTCGGTCATGATGCTGAACTTCTTCAGCGGGGTCATGCCGGGGTCCACCACCACGTAGGCTTCGAAATAGAGCACGCGCTCGATGTCGCGCAGCGTCATGTCGAGCACCAGGCCCAGACGCGACGGCAGCGACTTCAGGAACCAGATGTGCGCGCAGGGCGCGGCCAGCTCGATGTGGCCCATGCGGTCACGGCGGACCTTGGTCTGGGTCACTTCGACGCCGCACTTTTCGCAGATCACGCCGCGGTGCTTCAAGCGCTTGTACTTGCCGCACAGGCACTCGTAGTCCTTGATCGGGCCGAAGATCTTGGCGCAGAACAGGCCGTCACGCTCCGGCTTGAAGGTCCGGTAGTTGATGGTCTCGGGCTTTTTCACCTCGCCGAAGGACCACGAACGGATCTTGTCGGGCGAAGCCAGCCCGATCTTGATCGCGTCGAAGTGTTCGTCAGGGGTGAACTGCTTGAAAAGGTCGAGTAGTCCCTTCATGCCTTTTCTCCTTGCTTAGTTGCGCTCGAGTTCAATATCGATCCCGAGGGAGCGAATTTCCTTGACCAGCACGTTGAACGACTCCGGCATGCCGGCGTCGATCGAATGCTCACCCTTGACGATGCTCTCGTACACCTTGGTGCGGCCGTTCACGTCGTCGGACTTCACCGTCAGCATTTCCTGCAGCACGTAGGCCGCGCCGTAGGCTTCCAGCGCCCAGACTTCCATCTCACCGAAGCGCTGGCCACCGAACTGGGCCTTGCCGCCCAGCGGCTGCTGCGTCACCAGCGAGTACGGGCCGGTGGAGCGGGCGTGCATCTTGTCGTCCACCAGGTGGTGCAGCTTCAGCACGTGCATGTAGCCGACCGTGGTGGGACGCTCGAAGGCCTCTCCGGTGCGGCCGTCGTACAGGTAGGCCTGGGTGCGCGTGGGCGTCAGGCCCTTGCGGGCGGCGATGTCGTCCGGGTACGCGAGCTTGAGCATCGCGCGGATTTCCTCTTCCTTGGCGCCGTCGAACACCGGGGTGGCGAAGGGCACGCCCTTGGCCAGGTTGCCGGCCATCTCGATCACCTCGTCATCGGTGAGCTGGCTCAGGTCCTCGGTGTGGCCACCGGACTGGTTGTAGAGCTGGTCCATGAAGGCGCGCAGCTCCTCCACCCGGGACTGCTGCTGCAGCATGTCGCCAATGCGCTGGCCGATGCCCTTGCCGGCCCAGCCCAGGTGCACTTCCAGCACCTGGCCGACGTTCATCCGCGAAGGCACGCCCAGCGGGTTCAGCACGATGTCGGCGGGGGTGCCGTCAGCCATGTAGGGCATGTCCTCGATCGGCACGATCTTGGACACCACACCCTTGTTGCCGTGGCGGCCAGCCATCTTGTCACCCGGTTGCAGACGGCGCTTGACGGCCAGGTAGACCTTGACCATCTTCAGCACGCCCGCAGGCAGCTCGTCGCCCTGGGTGAGCTTCTTGCGCTTTTCTTCAAAGGCCAGGTCGAAGCTGTGGCGGGTCTGCTCCAGGGAGTTCTTGATCGACTCCAGCTGGTTGGCCACCTCGTCCTCGGCCGGGCGGATGTCGAACCAGTGGTACTTCTCGACCTCGGTCAGGTAGGCCTTGTCGATCACCGTGCCCTTGGCAATCTTGCGCGGGCCGCCGTTGACCACCTTGCCGTTCAACAGCTTCTCGATCCGGTCGAAGGCATCCGCCTCCACGATGCGCAGCTGGTCGTTCAGGTCCAGACGGAAGCGTTTGAGCTCGTCGTCGATGATCTGCTGGGCGCGCTTGTCGCGCTGGATGCCTTCGCGGGTGAAGACCTGCACGTCGATGACGGTGCCGGCGGTGCCCTGGTCGACGCGCAGCGAAGTGTCCTTCACGTCGGAGGCCTTCTCGCCGAAGATCGCGCGCAGCAGCTTCTCCTCGGGCGTCAGCGTGGTCTCGCCCTTGGGCGTGACCTTGCCGACCAGCACGTCACCCGGGTTGACCTCGGCGCCGATGTAGACGATGCCGGACTCGTCCAGGCGGGCCAGTTGCTGCTCGCTCAGGTTCGGGATGTCGCGGGTGATGTCCTCAGGCCCCAGCTTGGTGTCGCGGGCCATCACCACCAATTCCTCGATGTGGATCGAGGTGTAGCGGTCTTCGGCCACCACACGCTCCGAGATCAGGATCGAATCCTCGAAGTTGTAGCCGTTCCAGGGCATGAAGGCGACCAGCATGTTCTGGCCGAGAGCCAGCTCACCCAGGTCGGTGGAGGCGCCATCGGCGATCACGTCGCCGGCGCCCACCTGGTGGCCGCGGCTGACGATGGGGCGCTGGTGGATGCTGGTGTTCTGGTTGGAGCGGTGGTACTTGATCAGGTTGTAGATGTCCACACCCACTTCACCGGCCACCGTCTCCGCGTCGTTGACGCGGATCACGATGCGGTTGGTGTCGACATAGTCCACCACGCCACCCCGCCGGGCGGTCACCACGGTGCCGGAGTCGACCGCAGCGACGCGCTCGACACCGGTGCCGACAAAGGCCTTTTCCGGACGCAGCGTCGGCACGGCCTGACGCTGCATGTTGGCGCCCATCAGTGCGCGGTTGGCATCGTCGTGCTCCAGGAAGGGCACCAGCGAGGCCGCCACCGAGACGATCTGCGTCGGCGCCACGTCCATGTACTGGATGCGCTCGGGCGAGGTCAGCACCGAGTCGCCCTTTTCACGGGCCGACACCAGCTCGTCGATGAGGCGGTTGTCGGTGTCCAGCTTGGCGTTGGCCTGGGCGATGACGTACTTGCCTTCCTCGATGGCCGACAGGTAGTCGATCTGGGCACTGGCCACCCCGTCCTTCACCCGGCGGTAGGGCGTTTCCAGGAAGCCGTACTCGTTCAGGCGGGCGTAGAGAGCCAGCGAGTTGATCAGGCCGATGTTCGGGCCTTCCGGCGTTTCGATCGGGCACACGCGACCGTAGTGGGTCGGGTGCACGTCGCGTACCTCGAAGCCGGCACGCTCGCGGGTCAGACCGCCCGGGCCCAGGGCCGAGACGCGCCGCTTGTGCGTGATCTCGGACAGCGGGTTGGTCTGGTCCATGAACTGCGACAGCTGCGACGCACCGAAGAACTCCTTGAGCGCCGCAGAGATCGGCTTGGAGTTGATCAGGTCGTGCGGCATCAGGGCCTCGGTCTCGGCCTGGCCCAGACGCTCCTTCACGGCCTTCTCGATGCGCGCCAGGCCGCTGCGGTACTGGTTTTCGGCCAGTTCACCCACGCAGCGCACGCGGCGGTTGCCCAGGTGGTCGATGTCATCGACTTCACCGTTGCCGTTGCGCAGGCCGACCAGGATCTTGACGACGTCCAGGATGTCCTCGTTGGACAGCGTCATCGGACCTTCGGAAGCGTCGCGGCCCACGCGGGCGTTGAACTTCATGCGACCCACACGCGAGAGGTCGTAGGCGTCCGCGTTGTAGAACAGGCGATGGAACAGCGCCTCGACCGCGTCTTCGGTCGGCGGCTCGCCGGGGCGCATCATGCGGTAGATGGCCACCCTTGCGGCCAGCTGGTCAGCGGTTTCGTCGCTGGCCAGCGTCTGGCTGATGTAGGCGCCCTGGTTCAGCTCGTTGGTGTAGAGGCAGGACAGTTCCTTGATGCCGGCCGAACGCAGCTTCTTCAGCAGCGACTCGGTCAACTCATCATTGGCCTTGGCAACGATTTCACCGGTGTCCGGATCCACCATGTTGCGCGCCACGATGCGACCCACCAGGAAGTCCTCCGGCACGCTGATGAACTGCGTACCGGACGCGTCCAGCTGGCGGATGTGCTTGGCGGTGATGCGCTTGTCCTTCTCGATCACGACATTGCCGTTCTTGTCGGTGACGTCGAATCGCGCGATTTCGCCCTTGATGCGGTCGGCCACGAACTCCATCTGCGCGCCGGTGTCCATCAGGCGGAAATGGTCGTTCACGAAGAAGTGCGCCAGGATCTGCTCGGGGTTCAGGCCGATGGCCTTGAGCAGGATCGTCACCGGCATCTTGCGACGGCGGTCGACGCGGAAGTACAGGATGTCCTTCGGGTCGAATTCGAAGTCCAGCCAGGAGCCGCGGTAAGGGATGATGCGCGCGCTGAACAGCAGCTTGCCCGACGAGTGGGTCTTGCCCTTGTCGTGCTCGAAGAACACACCGGGGGAGCGGTGCAGCTGCGACACGATGACACGCTCGGTGCCGTTGACGATGAAGGAGCCGTAGTCGGTCATCAGGGGCACCTCACCCATGTAGACCTCCTGCTCCTTCACCTCCTTGACCACCTTGGACTGGGAGGTCGAGGCCTCACGGTCGTAGATGATCATCTGCAGGCGGGCACGCACCGCCGCCGCAAACGTGAGTCCACGCTGCTGGCACTCCCGCACATCGAAGGGCGGCTTGGCGATGTTGAACTCGAGGAACTTCATCTCCACGAACCCGTTGTGCGAAACAATCGGGAACGCCGAGAGGAACGCCGCCTGCAACCCCTCGGGCTTGCGCTTCTGGGGTGGAACGTCCTTCTGAAGGAAAGCCACATAGCTGTCCTTCTGCATCGTCAGGAGGTAAGGAACGTTCAGCACACTCGCGCGTTTGCCGAAGCTCTTGCGAATCCGCTTGCGCTCGGTGTAGCTGTAGGGGGTTGCTTGCGCCATCAATCACTCCGTGCCGCGTGCCTCCCGTCGGGCCAGGACAGGGGCGTTTCGGGCCGATAAGTCGGGACGACTGGCACCAGGCCTTGCGCCTGTAGCTTGGTGGCAGGCCACTACCTGCCGCTGGCGGACAACCCCGGCGTTGCACCGGAGTCCGACCAAACCCGTTCTCCGCAGTCGGTTCAGAGAACACTTGGAAAGACCGTCGAGGATACCCCGACGGGCCTTTCCAGCTGTTCTCCAGGGCTTCGTGCCTCGAAAGGCACCCACCCTGAAGGGTCGATCTGAAGGACAAAAGGCTGGCAGCCCGAAAGCCCGCCAGCCCTGTGTGCCCAGGTCGATTACTTGAGCTCGGCCTTGGCGCCGGCTTCCACCAGCTTCTTGACGGCGGCTTCGGCGTCGGCCTTGGCGATGGCTTCCTTGACGTTCTTCGGAGCGCCGTCGACCAGGTCCTTGGCTTCCTTCAGACCCAGACCGGTCAGCTCGCGCACGGCCTTGATGACGGACACCTTGTTGGCGCCGGCTTCGAGCAGCACGACGTTGAATTCGGTCTTCTCTTCAACCGCTGCAGCGGCTGCACCACCACCGCCGGCGGCCGGAGCGGCCATGGAAGCGGCAGACACGCCAAACTTCTCTTCGATCGCCTTGACCAGGTCGTTCAGTTCCATGACGGACATGCTGTCCAGGGCGGTCAGGAAGGCGTCTTTGTCGAATGCCATTTGGATTACCTCGAAATCAGTGATTCAGTGAATGAAAACTCAGGCAGCAGCAGCAGCAGCAGCGGCTTCGGCGGGTGCTTCTGCACCGCCGCCACGCTTCTCCGCCAAGGCTGCCACGACAGCAGCCATGCGCTGGACCGGCGACTTGAGCAGGCCAGCGATCTGCGACAGCAGCACTTCCTTGCTCGGCACGGAGGCCAGGGCCTTCACGCCATGGAGGTCCAGGACCTTGCCTGCGTAGGCACCGCCCTTGATGACCAGCTTGTCGTTGGTCTTCGCGAAGTCCGCGATGACCTTCGCCGCGGCCACGGCGTCTTCGGAAAAGCCATAGATCAGCGGGCCGACCATGCTCTCCGACGCCACCTCGAACGGGCTGCCGGCAACGGCACGACGCGCCAGGGTGTTCTTCACGACGTGAAGGTACACACCCTTGGCACGCGCATCGACGCGCAGCCTGTTCAAGGCTTCGACGGTGAGGCCACGGTACTCGGCCATCGCCAGGGTCTGGGACTTGGCCACCTGGGCGGCCACTTCCGAGACGACGGCTGCCTTCTCGTTGCGATTGAGACTCAAGGTCTACTCCTCACAGTGAACGCAACACCGACGCTGGTAAGCGCCAGAATTGCACCGGGTTGCAGCGACCGAGCCGATGTCGAACGACGTTCCATGCACTGAAACTTCCTTCTTCCTCGGCGGGACGCCATCTGCGCTGGCGGGGCCACACGGATGCAGCACCTTCATTAAGACCTGCTCTTCCTGGTTGCCCTGGAAAAGCCGATCGCCAGCGGTCTTGGATGGCCCGGCGCGGTTGCCCGCGCCGACCCACCAATCTGTTTGAACGCGGTGCCAAGACGCACGCCGCGTTCCGATTCCTTGTCAGCCCTGCGCGGCCATGCCGGCGGTGATGCTCGGCACTTCAACGCGCACGCCCACACCCATGCTCGAGGACACGGCAACCTTGCGCAGGTAAACACCCTTGCTTGAGGCGGGCTTGGCCTTGGTCAGGGCCTCCAGCAGCGCCTGCAGGTTGCCCTTGAGCTTGTCGTCGCCAAAGGAACGGCGGCCGATGGTGCCGTGGATGATGCCGTTCTTGTCGACACGGAACTGCACCTGACCGGCCTTGGCGTTCTTCACCGCGGTGGCCACGTCGGGCGTCACGGTGCCGACTTTCGGGTTCGGCATCAGGCCACGCGGGCCGAGGATCTGGCCCAGCTGACCGACCACACGCATCGCGTCCGGAGAGGCGATGACGATGTCGAAGTTGATGTTGCCGGCCTTCACTTCGGCGGCCAGGTCGTCCATGCCGACCACGTCCGCACCCGCTGCCTTGGCCTCTTCAGCCTTGGCACCCTGGGTGAACACGGCCACGCGCTTGGTCTTGCCGGTGCCGTTGGGCATCACGACCGCGCCACGCACGACCTGATCGGACTTCTTGGCGTCCACGCCCAGCTGGACGGCCACGTCGATGGACTCATCGAACTTGGCGCCGGCACATTCCTTGACCAGAACGAGTGCCTGATCGATCGGGTACAGCTTCAGGCTGTCCACCTTGCCCTGCAGAGCCTTCTGACGCTTGGTGAGCTTGGCCATGGTGTCAGACCCCTTCCACGTTGATGCCCATCGAGCGGGCAGAGCCGGCGATGGTCTTGACGGCTGCATCCAGGTTCGCGGCGGTCAGGTCCTTGACCTTGATCTTCGCGATTTCTTCCAGCTGAGCTCGGGTCAGCTTGGCGACCTTCTCGACATGGGGACGCGGCGAACCCTTGTCGATCTTGGCGGCCTTCTTCAGCAACGCGGTCGCCGGGGGCGACTTGATGACAAAGGTGAAGGACTTGTCCGCGAAGGCCGTGATCACCACGGGCAGCTTCATGCCGGGCTCGAAGCCCTGCTGCGTCTGCGCGTTGAACGCCTTGCAGAACTCCATGATGTTCAGTCCACGCTGACCCAGCGCGGGACCGATCGGGGGCGAGGGGTTGGCCTTGCCTGCCGGCACTTGCAGCTTGATGAAGCCGACGATCTTCTTTGCCATGATGGCTCCTCGAGTTCGAACGCCGCACCACCAAGGTACGGCTCCTCGTGTTCGGGTCCGCTGAACGTCAACAACCGGCGGCGGACCTCAGTGCACCGGCTGCCGAAAACTCAAACTTTTTGCCTCAGGGCAAAAAGCCTCGAACAGTTCGGCGAAAGGTTTGACAAATCAAACCTTTTCGACCTGATGGAAATCGAGTTCCACCGGAGTGGCGCGGCCGAAGATGGTCACGGACACGCGCAGCTTGTTCTTGTCGTAGTTGACCTCTTCGATCGAACCATTGAAGTCGGTGAAGGGGCCTTCCTTGACGCGCACCACCTCGCCCACTTCCCATTCGACCTTGGGACGCGGCTTCTCGGTGCCTTCCTGCATCTGGTTGACGATCTTCATGACCTCGTCATCCGAGATGGGCACCGGGCGGTTCTTGGCGCCACCGACGAAGCCGGTCACCTTGCTGGTGTTCTTGACGAGGTGCCAGGACTCGTCGTCCATCACCATCTCAACCAGCACATAACCCGGGAAGAAACGTCGCTCCGTCACGGCCTTCTTGCCGTTCTTCATTTCGACGACTTCTTCGGTCGGCACCAGGATGCGACCGAACTTGGTCTGCATGCCGGAGCGCTCGACCCGTTCGCGCAGGTTCCGCTCCACGGCCTTCTCCATGCCGGAGTAGGCATGCACGACGTACCAGCGCATCGGCGCCGCGGAGGTGTTCAGTGCCTCTGTCACAGTGAGTGCCCTTGTTGTTTCAGCGCTTCCAGCCCAGGACCAGGTCGTAGAGAACCCACTCGAGGGTCTTGTCGGTCAACCAGAGGAAGAGCCCCATCACCACCACGAAGGCGAAGACGTAACCCGTCATCTGCAAGGCCTCCTTGCGAGAAGGCCAGACCACCTTGCGCAATTCGCGCGCCGACTCACGCCCGTAAGCGATCAGCGACCGCCCCTGCTCCGCCGTGAAGAAAGCCGCCACCGACGCCGCCAGCAACACCAGCAAAGCCGCCCACTGCAACAACGGCCCCTGCTTGGACAGGGCATAAAAAGCCACCAACGCCCCCAGCAGAAGGACGGCCGCCGCCGCCAGCTTGGCCTTGTCGGCGCCGGTGGTCACGGTTTCGATCGATTGAGGAGCGCTCATCAGCTTCTTGCAGCGCACGCCTGGACGCACGCGATCGGACAGTTTGGGGCCCAATTGGACCCATCAGCAGCAAAGCCCGCCGGGTCGTTGACACGTCCCGCGGGCCGCTTTTCGGAAGACCTTCTCAGGTCACAAGCCCGGCGCTTGGCAGATCCGGGACTTGGCAGGGGCAGAGGGAATCGAACCCCCAACCTTCGGTTTTGGAGACCGACGCTCTGCCAATTGAGCTATACCCCTGCAGCCTTTCAAATCAAATCAGGCAATGATCTTGGCCACGACGCCGGCGCCGACGGTGCGACCGCCTTCACGGATGGCGAAGCGCAGACCTTCTTCCATGGCGATCGGAGCAATCAGCTTGACTTCGATCGACACGTTGTCGCCCGGCATCACCATTTCCCTTGTCGGCCGGCAGCTGGATGGCGCCGGTCACGTCGGTGGTGCGGAAGTAGAACTGCGGACGGTAGTTGTTGAAGAACGGGGTGTGACGTCCACCCTCTTCCTTCGACAGCACGTACACCTCGCCGGTGAAGTGGGTGTGCGGCTTGATGGAGCCGGCTTGCACAGCACCTGGCCGCGCTCGACGTCTTCACGCTTGGTGCCGCGCAGCAGGATGCCCACGTTGTCGCCCGCCTGACCCTGGTCCAGCAGCTTGCGGAACATTTCCACGCCGGTGCAGGTGGTGGTCTGGGTGGCCTTGATGCCCACGATTTCGATGGACTCACCGACCTTGATGATGCCGCGCTCAATGCGCCCGGTCACCACGGTGCCGCGACCGGAGATCGAGAACACGTCTTCCACGGGCATCAGGAAGGTGCCGTCGATGGCGCGCTCGGGCGTCGGGATGTAGGTGTCCAGCGCATCGGCCAGCTTCATGATGGCCTGCTCGCCCAGCTCGCCGGTGTCGCCTTCGAGCGCCAGCTTGGCCGAACCCTTGATGATCGGGGTGTCGTCGCCGGGGAAGTCGTACTTGGACAGGAGCTCGCGAACTTCCATCTCGACCAGTTCGAGCAGCTCTTCGTCGTCCACCATGTCGGCCTTGTTCAGGAAGACGATGATGTAGGGCACGCCCACCTGACGCGACAGCAGGATGTGCTCGCGGGTCTGGGGCATCGGGCCATCAGCGGCCGAGCACACCAGGATGGCGCCGTCCATCTGGGCGGCACCGGTGATCATGTTCTTGACGTAGTCGGCGTGCCCCGGGCAGTCCACGTGGGCGTAGTGGCGGTTGGCCGTCTCGTACTCGACGTGGGCGGTATTGATCGTGATGCCGCGGGCCTTTTCTTCCGGCGCCGCATCGATCTGGTCGTAGGCCTTGGCCTCGCCGCCGAACTTCTTGGCCAGCACGGAGGTGATCGCCGCCGTCAGCGTCGTCTTGCCGTGGTCCACGTGACCGATGGTGCCCACGTTCACGTGCGGCTTGGTCCGTTCAAACTTTTCTTTTGCCATGTTTCGCGCTCCTGAGTGCGATCAAGGTGTGAGATAGGGCCGACCGGCGACACAGTCAGAAAATGATGGTGCCCATGGCGCGGATCGAACGCGCGACCTCTCCCTTACCAAGGGAGTGCTCTACCACTGAGCCACATGGGCATCGACACAGGACTGAATACAAGCGCACTCAGACCTGTGCCGACAACAACCAACCACAACCATCTTCACGCCCTGCCGGACCTGGAGCGGGAGACGGGAATCGAACCCGCACCATCAGCTTGGAAGGCTGAGGTTCTACCATTGAACTACTCCCGCCCGCCAAACACGGTAAACGGCAGCATCCGACGATGCTGTTCGCTGGTGGAGGAGGCTGGATTCGAACCAGCGTAGGCGTAAGCCAACAGATTTACAGTCTGCCCCCTTTAGCCACTCGGGCACCCCTCCAGGGCGAGCCCGCAACTTTAACACCATAAGATTCGCAAATGCAAGCTGCCTGCAAAAAGAGTCTGTTGCACCGCGTCAACGCCCAGGAGCTGTCGCCCTCAGCGACCAATCCACCGGGGCCGCGCCCTGCGCTTGCAGCATCACGTTGGCCCGGCTGAACGGCCGGCTCCCCAGGAAGGGCACGGGCGGGCGCCGCGCCGACAGGGGCGACGGATGGTTGGACATCAGCAGCCCATGCCCTGCCCCCGCAGACCGGATCCGCTCGGCGTTCTGCTGCGCATGTGCGCCCCAGAGCAGGAAGACCTTGGGCGCCTGGTCAAGCGCGACCGCGTCGATCACCGCATCGGTGAACCCAGTCCAGCCGGCTTTGGCGTGGCTGGCCGGTCGATCCCGTTCGACCGTCAGGCTGGTGTTGAGCAGCAGCACCCCGGCATCGATCCAGGAACTCAGGTCGCCACCGCGCGGCAGTTCTCCGCCGAGGTCATCGACCAGCTCCTGCCGGATGTGGCGCAGGCTGGGCGGGATCTTCACGCCGTTGGACACCGAGAACGCCAGCCCCTGGGCCTCGCCGGGACCGTGGTAGGGATCCTGACCCAGGATGACGACTTTGACCTGCGCCGGCGTCAGGCTGCGCAGCGCACGCAGCGGGTCGGCCGGATAGACCTCAACGCCCGCCGCGCGGCGCTCATCCACCAGGGTGCAGAGCCGCTGCCCGGCCGCGCTGGCCAGGAAGTCCTGCGCCAGTCCCGCCCACGCCGCCGGCAGGCCACCAAAGGCCTCGGCCAGGGGTCGCTGCAGGCGGTTGTCCGGCAGGCCGCCCGGGACGGCCTCGTCGTCAAACAGCCTCACGCGAACAGATCCGCCGGCATCTCGAAGAGATCGGCCAGCGCCACGCCCGGATCGGGCTGGCGCATGAAGGCCTCGCCGACCAGGAAGGCCTGCACGTCGGCGGCGCGCATGCGCTGCACATCGGCGCGACCGAGGATGCCCGATTCGGTCACCAGCAGGCGATCGGCCGGCACGTCGGCCAGCATGGCCAGCGTGGTGTCCAGCGTGACCTCGAAGCTGCGCAGGTTGCGGTTGTTGATGCCCACCAGCGGCGTCTTCAGCCGCAGCGCGCGCTGCAGTTCCTCAGCGTCGTGCACCTCGACCAGCACGGCCAGGCCCAGGGCCCGGGCACAGTCCTCCAGCTCGGCCATCTGCGCGTCGGCCAGGCAGGCCGCGATCAGCAGGATGCAGTCTGCGCCCATCGCTGCGGCCTCGACCACCTGGTAGGGGTCGACCATGAAGTCCTTGCGCAGCACCGGCAGCGCACAGGCGGCGCGTGCCTCGCGCAGGTAGGCAACCGAGCCCTGGAAGTAGGGCTCATCGGTCAGCACGCTCAGGCAGGCCGCGCCGTGGCGGGCATAGCTGCGGGCGATGTCGGCGGGGTGGAAGTCCGGCCGGATCACGCCCTTGCTGGGGCTGGCCTTCTTGATCTCGGCGATCACCGCCGGCCTGCCCCGCGGCGATCTTCGCGCGCAGCGCGGCCTCGAAGTCGCGCCGGCCAGGTCGGGCGGCATCGGCCTGCACCTGCAGGTCGGCAGGGCCGACGCGCAGGCGCGCCGCGGCGATTTCCTCGTGCTTGGTCGCAACGATCTTCTTCAGGATGTCGGCGGCCATGGGGTCAGGCTCCTGCCAGTCGCTTCGTCGCGGCGACGAACTCGTCGCGCTTGCGGGCGGCGGCGCCGCTCTCCAGCGCCGCACGGGCCCGCTCGATGCCCTCGGCCATGGTGGCCGCCACATTGGCCGCGTAGAGGCCGACACCGGCGTTGAGGATCACGATGTCGCGCGCCGGTCCCGGTTCGTTGGCCAGCACGCTGGCCAGCATGGCCTGGGACTGCTCGGGCGTCTCCACCTTCAGCGCGCGTCCGCCCGCCATCGGCAGTCCGAAGTCCTCCGGGTGGATCTCGTACTCGCGGATTGCGCCGTCGCGCAGCTCGCCCACCAGCGTGGCCGCGCCCAGCGACACCTCGTCCATGCCGTCGCGGCCGTGCACCACCACCGCATGCTCGGCGCCCAGGCGCTGCAGCGCACGCACCTGGATGCCCACCAGATCGGGGTGGAACACGCCCATCAGGATGTTGGGCGCGTCCGCCGGGTTGGTCAGCGGGCCGAGGATGTTGAACATCGTGCGCACGCCCAGCTCCTTGCGCACCGGGGCGACGTTCTTCATCGCCGGGTGGTGGTTGGGCGCGAACATGAAGCCGATGCCGGTCTCGGCGATGCATTGGGCGATGGCCTGCGGCGGCAGCGAGAGGCTGACACCCATGGCCTCCAGCACGTCGGCGCTGCCGGACTTGCTGGAGACGCTGCGCCCGCCGTGCTTGCTGACCCGCGCGCCCGCGGCGGCGGCCACGAACATGCTGCAGGTGGAGATGTTGAAGGTGTGCGAGCCGTCGCCGCCGGTGCCGACGATGTCGACCAGGTGGCTGCGGTCGGCCACCGGCACCTTGACCGAGAACTCGCGCATCACCTGCGCGGCGGCGGTCAGCTCGCCGATGGTTTCCTTCTTCACCCGCAGGCCGATCATCAGCGCGGCCATCACGGTGGGCGACATCTCGCCGGTCATGATGCGCCGCATCAGCGTGAGCATCTCGTCGTGGAAGATCTCGCGGTGCTCGATGACGTCAGGGCTTCGGTGTTGGTGATCGAGTTGGACATGGGCGTCTCCGGGGTTCCGTTCAGCGCGTGCGCATTTGCAGGAAGTTCTTCAGCATCGCGTGGCCGTGCTCGCTGAGGATGGACTCGGGGTGAAACTGCACCCCCTCCAGCGCCAGCGTGCGGTGGCGCACACCCATGATCTCGCCGTCGGCCGCGGTGGCGGTGACGACCAGGTCGGCCGGCAGCGTGTCACGCGCGATCGCCAGCGAGTGGTAGCGGATCACGCTGAACTGCTGCGGCAGCCCGGCGAACATGCCCTGCTGGTCGGTGGTGAGGGTGTCGGCCTTGCCGTGCATCTGCACCTTGGCGCGCACGATGTCGCCGCCGAGTGCCGCGCCGATGCTCTGGTGCCCCAGGCACACACCCAGAATCGGCAGCTTGCCCATGAAGTGGCGGATCGCCTCGATGCAGATGCCCGCCTCGGCCGGCGAGCAGGGCCCGGGCGAGAGCACCAGGCGGTCGGGCTTCATCGCCTCGATCTCGGCAATGGCGATCTCGTCGTTGCGGTGCACCCGGACGTCCTCGCCGAGTTCACCGAAGTACTGCACCAGGTTGTAGGTGAAGCTGTCGTAGTTGTCGATCATCAGCAGCATGGTGGTTCTCCCGGTGCGGTTCAGAAGCCTTCTTCGACCAGTTCGGCGGCGCGGATGACCGCGCGCATCTTCACCTCGGTCTCCTTCCACTCCATCTCCGGCACCGAGTCGGCCACGATGCCGGCGCCCGCCTGCACGTACAGCGTCTGGTCCTTGATCACGCCGGTGCGGATCGCGATGGCCACGTCCATGTCGCCGGCAAAGCTCAGGTAACCCACCGCGCCGCCATAGACGCCGCGCTCGCTGATCTCCAGCTGGTCGATGATCTCCATCGCGTGGATCTTGGGCGCGCCGCTGAGCGTGCCGGCCGGGAAGCTGGCGCGCAGCACGTCCAGGCTGCTCATACCGTCCTTCAGTACGCCCTCGACGTTGCTGACGATGTGCATCACGTGCGAGTAGCGCTCGATGCCAAAGGCCTCGGTCACCTTCACCGAACCGGTCTTGGCGATGCGGCCGATGTCGTTGCGCGCCAGGTCGATCAGCATCAGGTGCTCGGCGCGCTCCTTGGCGTCGGACAGCAGGTCCTGCTCGTTGCGCGCGTCCAGCTCGGGCGTGGCGCCGCGCGGCTTGGTGCCGGCGATCGGGCGGATCGTCACCACCTTCTCCGCCTTGCCATCCACCGAGCGCAGCTCCTGGCGCACCAGGATCTCCGGCGAGGCACCGACGATCTGGAAGCCGCCCATGTCGTAGTAGTACATGTAGGGCGACGGGTTGAGCGAGCGCAGCGCGCGGTACAGGCTCAGCGGGTTCTCGGTGTAGCGCTTCTTGACGCGCTGGCCGATCACGATCTGCATGCAGTCGCCCGCGGCGATGTATTCCTTGGCCTTCTCGACGGCGGCCTCGAAGTCGACCTGCCGGGTCTCGTGCTCAACCGGGTGCGAGGGCCCGCGCCGCACCACCGGCGCGGTGACGCTGTAACGCAGCTGGTCGCCCAGCTCCGACAGGCGCTTCTTGGCCGAGAAGTAGGCCTCCGGCGTGCGCGGGTCGGCGTAGACGATCAGATACAGCCGGCCCGACAGGTTGTCGATCACCGCCAGCTCCTCGGTCTGCAGCAGCTGGATGTCGGGCGTGCCGATGCCGTTGGGCAGGCGCTTGCCGGCGAGCTTCTTCTCGATGCAGCGCACCGTCTCGTAGCCGAAGTAGCCCGCCAGCCCGCCGCAGAAGCGCGGCAGCCCCGGGCGCAGCGCCACCTTGAAGCGCTGTTGGTAGGCCTCGATGAAGTCCAGCGGGTTGCCCTCGTGGCGCTCCACCACCTTGCCGTCGGTGACGATCTCGCTCACATTGCCGGTGGCGCGCAGCAGCGTGCGCGCCGGCAGGCCGATGAAGGAGTAGCGCCCGAAGCGCTCGCCGCCGACGACGGACTCCAGCAGGAAGCTGTGCGGCTTGCCGCCGGCCAGCTTCAGGTACAGCGACAGGGGCGTTTCCAGGTCCGCGAAGGCCTCGCTGACCAGCGGGATGCGGTTGTAGCCCTGCTCGGCCAGGCTCTTGAATTCGAGTTCGGTGATCACGGTGTGCGCTCCGATGAATGGAACAGGGGCCCACCGGCAGGTTCACGTCCGACGCATCTGGCGCGCGGCCTGCCGCGGGCCTGGTTTGATCGTGTCGGGAGGCTGAGCGCAGCATTCACGCGCCAGCCCCCTCGGGGTCGCCAACCGGCGGCGCACGGCGCCGCGGCGGGCAAACTTCAGCAGATCAGTGCTTCAGCGGGTCGGGCATCACCGGGGTTCATCCCCCGCAGCCACGCCCGCTGCCAGGCGGGTCGTCAGCGACGCCAGGGCCAGGCTCCCCGGTCGTGCGACCCGGTCACCTGCGTGATGCTGCGTTTGCGCGGAAGGAACATGATGGCACGCAGTTTAGCAGTGGCCCCGCAACCCACGTCAACCGCCCCACGTCAGCCCGCCGCTCTGGGCGCAGCGGGGGGCGGCAGCACGCGCACCCCGTCGGCGCAGGCGCTGCAGGGCCTGCACCGCGTCGTCCACGAAGGTGAACACCACCGGCACCACCAGCAGGCTCAGGAAGGTGCAGGTGATCAGCCCGCCGATCACGACGATCGCCATCGGGGCCCGAAAGCTCGGGTCGACGCCCAGGCCCAGGGCGATCGGCAGCATGCCCGCGCCCATGGCGATGGTGGTCATGATGATGGGCCGGGCGCGCTTGCGGCAGGCATCCAGCAGGGCGTCGAAGCGGTTGAGGCCATGCTCGCGCCGCGCCAGGATGACGTAGTCCACCAGCAGGATGGAGTTCTTGGTGGCGATGCCCATCAGCATGATCAGGCCGATCATCGACGGCATGGAGATCGCCGTGTGGGTGACGAACAGCGCCAGGAAGGCGCCCGGCACCGACATCACCAGCGCGGCCAGGATGGTGACCGGCTGCACGAAGTCGTGGAACAGCAGCACCAGCACGAAGTAGATGCACAGGATGCCGGCACGCATCGCCAGCGCGAAGCCGGTGAACAGCTCGCCCATCGCCTCGGCATCGCCCACCGAGGTCCGGGTGACGCCCGGCGGCAGGTGCGCCAGGCTGGGCAGCGCCAAGGCGGCCTGCTCCACCTCACCCAGCGGCTGCTGGTTGAGTTCGATCTCGAAGTTGATGTTGCGCTGGCGGTCGTAGCGGTCGATCTGCGCCGGCCCGCTGTCGATCGCGAAGCTGGCCACGTTGCCCAGCGGCACCGGGCCGCGCGCGCCCGGCACGGGCAGGCGTTCCGAGCAAGGCGAGGTCCTGCCGGGCTGAATCGGGCAGCTTGACCACCACCGGCACCTGGCGCTCCGAGAGGTTGAGCTTGGCCAGCCCCTGGTCGTAGTCGCCCGCGGTGGCGATGCGCAGCGTGTCGGCGATGGCCGACGACGTCACGCCCAGGTCGGCGGCGCGTGCGGAGTCGGGCCGCACGATCAGCTCGGGGCGCTGCAGGCTGCTGGTGGAGGTGACCGCGCCGATGCCGGGGATGCTGCGCAGCTCGCGCTCCACCTGCTGGGCGTGCTCGGCCAGCGCCCGGCCGTCTTCGCCGGCCAGCACCAGCACGTACTTCTCGCTGGAGGCGCCAGCCGACCTTGAAGCGTGCACCGGGATCTCCGCCACCGCCTCGCGCAGCTGCGGCTCCATGGCCTGCTTGGTCAGGCCCGGGCGCTGGCTGCGGTGGGTCATGTTGATGGTCAGCCTGGCGCGGCGCACCTCCGCGCCTGGGGCGCGAAGGGTCGCCCCGGAGTGCCACCGCCGATGGCAGTGTAGACCAGCTTGACATGCGGATTCTTCTGCACCGCCACGCGGGCCTGCTCGGCCACCGCGCAGGTCTGCTCCAAGGTGCTGCCCGGCGGCAGCGTCAGCGTCACCTGGGTCTGCGACAGATCGTCCGGCGGGATGAAGCCGGTGGGCAGCAGCGGCACCAGCATGAACGAGCCGACGAAGAACACCGCCGCCGCCACCAGGGTCAGCCCAGCGGTGGGCGCAGGCACCAGGCCGCCCAGCGCAGGTACAGCGCCAGCCAGCCGGGCTGTGCTCGGCGCGCCTGGCGGCTGCGGCAGGTAGGCGGCCATCATCGGCGTCAGCATGCGCGCGACCACCAGCGAGAAGAACACGGCGATCGCCGCCGTCCAGCCGAACTGGACGAAGAACTTGCCGGCCATGCCACCCATGAAGGCAGTGGGCAGGAAGACGGCGATCAGGGTGAAGGTGGTCGCGATCACCGCCAGGCCGATCTCGTCGGCCGCTTCCATCGCCGCCTGGTGGGGCGTCTTGCCCATTTCGCAGGTGGCGGATGATGTTCTCGATCTCGACAATGGCATCGTCGACCAGGATGCCCACCACCAGCGACAGGCTGAGCAGGGTGACGATGTTGATGCTGAAGCCGAACAGGTAATACATCACGGCAAAGGCCGGAATCACCGACAGCGGCAGCGCCATGGCGGCCACCAAGGTCGCGCGCCAGTCGCGCAGGAACAGCAACACCACCAGCACCGCCAGCGCCGCGCCCTCGTAGCAGCATCGTCATCGAGCCTTCGTAGTTTTCGACCACCGGGTCGACGAAATTGAAGGCCTCGGTGATGGTGATCTCCGGGTGCTCGGCCTGCAGCGGGCCAGCGCCGCGCGCACGCCCTCGGCCACGTCCAGCTCGCCGGCGCCGCGCGCGCGCACGATCTCAAAGGCCACCACCGGCTTGCCGTCGAGCAGCGCCGCAGGCGCGGCTCGGCCACCGTGTCGCTGACCGTGGCCACCTGGTCGAGGCGGATGCGCGCCCATCCGCCAGCGTCATCCGCAGCGCGGCCAGCTCCTCGGCCGAGGGCACCGTGGCCATGGTGCGCACCGACTGCTCGGCACCGCCCAGCCGCTGCGCCCGCCCAGGCCTCCTGCTGCACCTGGCGCAGCTGGCGCGAGATATCGGCCGCCCTGGCGTTCAGCGCCAGCAGCCGCGCCGGATCCAGCTCGACCCGCACTTCGCGGCTCACGCCGCCCACCCGGCTGACCGCGCCGACCCCCGACCGCCAGCAGGGCCTTGGCCACCTGGTTGTCGACGAACCACGACAGCGCCTCGTCGTCCATGCGCGGCGACGACACGGTGTAGGTCAGGATCGGCATGCCGGCCAGGTCGACCTTCTGGATCACCGGGTCGCGCAGGTCGGGCGGCAGGTCCGAGCGCACGCGCGAGACCGCGTCGCGCACGTCGTCCACCGCCTCCTGCGTGGGCTTTTCCAGGCGGAACTCGGTGGTGACCACCACCGTGCCGTCCGTGCACGTTGGTGTAGATGTGCTTGACGCCCTGCAGGGTGGCGACCGCATTTTCGATCTTGCGTGCCACCTCGCCTTCCATCTGTGCCGGAGAGGCGCCGGGCAGGCTGGCGGTGACGATGACCGTGGGCAGGTCGATGTCCATGAAGTTCTGTACCTTCATGGCCCGGAAGGCCACCAGGCCCACCAGCGTGAGCAGGATGAACAGCAGGATCGACGGGATCGGGTTGCGGATCGACCAGGAGGAAACGTTCATGCCGGGCCCTCCTCAGCGGCGCCGCCGGGGCTGGCGGCACAGCGCCGTCACCACCGCACCAGGTCGCCGTCGGCCAGGAAACCGCCGCCCCTGGCCACCACCCGCGCCGCGGCGTCGAGCCCGCCGAGGACCTCGATCCGGTCGCCGACGCGGCGGCCCACCCCCACCTGCCCCTCGCCACCCGGCGGTCAGGCCGACGCGCCAACACAACTGGAAGCCATCGCGCAGCAGCACCGCGGTCTGCGGCAGCGTCAGGCCGCGCTGCCGCCCACCGCGAAACTGCCGCGGGCGAACATGCCGGCGCGCGCCGGCCGGGATTGGGCAGATCGACATAAACCAGTCCGTTGCGGCTGGCGGTGTCGACGGTGGGCGCCACCATGCGCACCCGGCCTTCCAGTGGCTGGCCGCCAGCCGGGGTCAGCGCGCCACCCGCTTGCCCGGGCGCAGGCGCGGCAGGTCGGCCGCGGCCACCTCGGCGCGCCACTCCAGCCGGCCCTGGCGGATCAGGCGGAACAGCTCCTGCCCCGGGTTCGCCACCGCACCCAGGGTGGCGCTGCGGGCGGAGATCACGCCGTCGTCGGGCGCCGCCAGCACCCGGGTCTGCCGCAGCCGCAGCTCCTGCACGCCCCGGCCGGCCCGCGCGCCGCCTCCAGCCGCGCCTGCGCGGTGCGCTCGGCGGTCGGTGCTGCTCGATCTGCTCGCGGCTCCAGGCGCCGGACTCCTGCCAGCTCCCGGGCCCGGCGCGCGTTGGCCGCGGCCTCGGCCAGCTGCGCCTCGGCCTCCACGCCCCGGGCGCGCAGCTGCGCCACGTCGGCCGCCGCCGTCTCGGTGGCGAAGTCGGCCAGCACCTGGCCGCGCTTTGACGCCGTCGCCCACGCCGGCCTTCACCTCGGCCAGCCGCACCGCCCACCTCGGCACCCACGCTGGCCTCCTGCCAGGCGGCGATGCTGCCGGTGGCCGGCACCTGCAGCCCCAGCGGCGCCTGCTTCGGGCTCACCAGCGTCACGGTCAGGAGCCGGCCGCGGCGCCGCGGCCGACGCCGCCGCCGGGCCGGCTGCGCCGTCCCAGCGGGCCGCCACCAGCCGAACGCCCACCACCGCGTGGGCAGCAGACAAAAAGCAACACGCGGCCTCGACGCGGGCCTGGGGGCTCGGGCAGGGACGTGGGTGATGGCGGCGTTCATCAGTCGACTCGGGGCTCAACCGGCGACGGTCGAGAAGGTAACACTGAAGCTGTGGCGATCGTCGCGACGGCGCGCACCGGTGACCGCGGCGGATCACCCGGGTTCAGCAGCTGCAGTCGGGCGCCAGCTCGTCCAGCCGGTCACGCAACCTTCGGCGGGCACACCACGGATCGGCTCGCCGTGGTTGCCAGCCATAGCTCACCAGCCACGACCGGGCAAGCGGCGGCGCCGGGCCGCCTGGGCGTCCGTTGCGGGAGTCGCCCACCATCAGCGTGGCTGCCGGCGCCGTACCCAGCGCCCGGCAGGTTTCAACAGCAGCGGCAGCGGGTCGGCTTCTTGCGCGCAAAGGCATCGCCGCCGAACACCACCTCGAAAGAAGCCGTCCAGCCCCTTCCGCCCGCCAGCAGCGGCCGGGCGAAAGCAGTCGGTTTGTTGGTCAGGCAGGCCAGCCGCAGCCCGGCGGCGCGCAGACGCTGCAGGCCCTCGACCACGCCCGGGTACACGGCCGAGTGCCGACCGTTGACCACCGGTAATGCCGCTGGTAGGCCCCCAGGCGGCGTCGTAACCAGCGCAGCGTCGCCACCAACCTGCGCCAGTGTGCAGCGCAGCAGGTGCTCGCTGCCCTTGCCGACGGTGCGCTCGACAAAGCCCGCTCCACCGCCGGCGAATCCGAGGCTCGCCGAGCGTGAGGCCGAGCGCGACGACAAAGTCGCCGATCGTGTCGACCATCGTGCCGTCGAGGTCGACGATGGCGGC
>JADJCH010000069.1 GCA_016703325.1 Burkholderiales bacterium
CGCTCAGGCAGGCCGCGCCGTGGCGGCATGGCTGCAGGCGATGTCGGCGAGGTCGGAATCCGGCCGGATCACGCCCTTGCTGGGGCTGGCCTTTTTGATCTCGGCGATCACGCCGGCCTGCCCCGCGGCGATCTTCGCGCGCAGGGCGGCCTCGAAGTCGCGCCGACCCGGCCGGGCGGCGTCGGCCTGCACCTGCAGGTCGGCCTGTCCGATGCGCAGGCGCGCCGCGGCGATTTCCTCGTGCTTGGTCGCAACGATCTTCTTCCAGGACTTCGAGTGGCCATGAGGTCAAAGGCTCCTGCCAGTCAGCTGCGTCGCGGCGAGCAAACTCCGTCGCGCTGCAAACGGCAGCGCCGCCCTCCAGCGCCGCACAGGCCCGCTCGATGCCCTCGGCCATGGTGGCCGCCACATTGGCCGCGTGAAACCGACACCGGCGTTGAGGATTACGATGTCGCGCGCCGGTCCCGGTTCGTTAGGCTGGCCCGCTGGTAGCGCCCAGCTGAGACTGCTCGAGCGTCTCCACCTTCGGCGCGCGTCCGCCCACCATCGGCAGTCGAAGTCTCCGGGTGGATCTCGTACTCGCGGATTGCGCCATCGCGCAGCTCGCCCACCAGCGTGGCCGCCCAGCAACATTACCTCGTCCATGCCGTCGCGGCCGTGCACCACCACCGCGTGTTCGCCCAGGCGCTGCAGCGCACGCACCTGGATGCCCGCAGATCGGGGTGGAAAACGCCCGGCGCTATCGGGATGTTGGGCGCGTCCGCCAGGTTGGTCAGCGGGCCGAGGATGTTGAACATCGTGCGCACGCCCAGCTCCTTGCGCCGCAGGGCGACGTTCTTCATCGCCGGGTGGTGGTTGGGCGCGAACGACATGAAGCCGATGCCGGTCTCGGCGATGCATTGGGCGATGGCCTGCGGCGGCACTTGAGGAAAGCTGACACCGCTGGCCTCCAGCACATCGGCGCTGCCGGACTTGCTGGAGACACTGCGCCCGCCGTGCCTGCTCACGAACATGCTGCAGGTGGAGATGTTGAAGGTGTGCGAGCCGTCGCCACCGGTGCCGACGATGTCGACCAGGTGGCGACGATCGGCCACCGGCACCTTGACCGAGAACTCGCGCATCACCTGCGCGGCGGCGGTCAGCTCGCCGATGGTTTCCTTCTTCACCCGCAGGCCGATCATCAGCGCGGCCATCACGGTGGGCGACATCTCGCCGGTCATGATGCGCCGCATCAGCGTGAGCATCTCGTCGTGGAAGATCTCGCGGTGCTCGATGACGCGCGTCAGGGCTTCGGGGAGGTGATCGGAGTTGGACTTCGGTGTCTCAGGGTTTCCGTTGGCGCATGCGTTCAAAAAAAGGGGGAAGTTCTTCAGCATCGTAGCGGCCGTGCTCGCTGAGGATGGACTCGGGGTGGACTGCACCCCTCCAGCGCCAGCGTGCGGTAGCACACGCAGCGGTCTCGCCGTCGGCCGCGGTGGCGGTGACGACCAGTCGGCCGGCAGCGTGTCACGCGCGATCGCCAGCGAGTGGTAGCGGATCACGCTGAACTGCGGCAGCCCGGCGGGCACGCCCTGCTGGTCCGGTGGTGAGGTGTCAGCCTTGCCGTACATCTGCACCTTGGCGCGCACGATGTCTCCGCCGAGTGCCGCGCCGATGCTCTGGTGCCCCAGGCACACACCCAGAATCGGCAGCTTGCCCATGAAGTGGCGGATCGCCTCGATGCAGATGCCCGCCTCGGCCGGCGAGCAGGGCCCGGGCGAGAGCACCCGGGCAGTCAGGCTTCATCGCCTCGATCTCGGCAATGGCGATCGTCGTTGCTGCGGTGCACCCGGACGTCCTCACCGGGTTCACCGAAGTACTGCACCCGGGTTGTAGGTGAAGCTGTCGTAGTTGTCGATCATCAGCAGCATGGTGGTTCTCCCGGTGCGGTTCGAGAAGCCTTCTTCGACCAGTTCGGCGGCGCGGATGACCGCGCGCATCTTCACCTCGGTCTCCTTCCCTCCATCTCCGGCACCGAGTCAGCCCACGATGCCGGCGCCCGCCTGCACGTACAGCGTCTGGTCGCCGATCACGCCGGTGCGGATCGCGATAGCCCGTCCATGTCGCCGGCAAAGCTCAGGTAACCCACCGCGCCGCCATAGACGCCGCGCTCGCTGATCTCCAGCTGGTCGATGATCTCCATCGCGTGGATCTTGGGCGCGCCGCTGAGCGTGCCGGCCGGGAAGCTGGCGCGCAGCACGTCCAGGCTGCTCATACCGTCCTTCAGTACGCCCTCGACGTTGCTGACGATGTGCATCACGTGCGAGTAGCGCTCGATGCCAAAGGCCTCGGTCACCTTCACCGAACCGGTCTTGGCGATGCGGCCGATGTCGTTGCGCGCCAGGTCGATCAGCATCAGGTGCTCGGCGCGCTCCTTGGCGTCGGACAGCAGGTCCTGCTCGTTGCGCGCGTCCAGCTCGGGCGTGGCGCCGCGCGGCTTGGTGCCGGCGATCGGGCGGATCGTCACCACCTTCTCCGCCTTGCCATCCACCAGGCGCAGCTCCTGGCGCACCAGGATCTCCGGCAGGCACCGACGATCTGGAAGCCGCCCATGTCGTAGTAGTACATGTAGGGCGACGGGTTGAGCGAGCGCAGCGCGCGGCAGGCTCAGCGGGTTCTCGGTGTAGCGCTTCTTGACGCGCTGGCCGATCACGATCTGCATGCAGTCGCCCGCGGCGATGTATTCCTTGGCCTTCTCGACGGCGGCCTCGAAGTCGACCTGCCGGGTCTCGTGCTCAACCGGGTGCGAGGGCCCGCGCCGCACCACCGGCGCGGTGACGCTGTAACGCAGCTGGTCGCCCAGCTCCGACAGGCGCTTCTTGGCCGAGAAGTAGGCCTCCGGCGTGCGCGGGTCGGCGTAGACGATCAGATACAGCCGGCCCGACAGGTTGTCGATCACCGCCAGCTCCTCGGTCTGCAGCAGCTGGATGTCGGGCGTGCCGATGCCGTTGGGCAGGCGCTTGCCGGCGAGCTTCTTCTCGATGCAGCGCACCGTCTCGTAGCCGAAGTAGCCCGCCAGCCCGCCGCAGAAGCGCGGCAGCCCCGGGCGCAGCGCCACCTTGAAGCGCTGTTGGTAGGCCTCGATGAAGTCCAGCGGGTTGCCCTCGTGGCGCTCCACCACCTTGCCGTCGGTGACGATCTCGCTCACATTGCCGGTGGCGCGCAGCAGCGTGCGCGCCGGCAGGCCGATGAAGGAGTAGCGCCCGAAGCGCTCGCCGCCGACGACGGACTCCAGCAGGAAGCTGTGCGGCTTGCCGCCGGCCAGCTTCAGGTACAGCGACAGGGGCGTTTCCAGGTCCGCGAAGGCCTCGCTGACCAGCGGGATGCGGTTGTAGCCCTGCTCGGCCAGGCTCTTGAATTCGAGTTCGGTGATCACGGTGTGCGCTCCGATGAATGGAACAGGGCCCACCGGCAGGTTCACGTCCGACGCATCTGGCGCGCGCGGCCTGCCGCGGGCCTGGTTTGATCGTGTCGGGAGGCTGAGCGCAGCATTCACGCGCCAGCCCCCTCGGGGTCGCCAACCGGCGGCGCACGGCGCCGCGGCGGGCAAACTTCAGCAGATCAGTGCTTCAGCGGGTCGGGCATCACCGGGGTTCATCCCCCGCAGCCACGCCCGCTGCCGGGCGGGTCGTCAGCGACGCCAGGGCCAGGCTCCCCGGTCGTGCGACCCGGTCACCTGCGTGATGCTGCGTTTGCGCGGAAGGAACATGATGGCACGCAGTTTAGCAGTGGCCCCGCAACCCACGTCAACCGCCCCACGTCAGCCCGCCGCTCTGGGCGCAGCGGGGCCGGCAGCACGCGCACCCCGTCGGCGCAGGCGCTGCAGGGCCTGCACCCCGTCGTCCACGAAGGTGAACACCACCGGCACCACCAGCAGGCTCAGGAAGGTGCTGGTGATCAGCCCGCCGATCACGACGATCGCCATCGGGGCCCGAAAGCTCGGGTCCACGCCCAGGCCGATGGCGATCGGCGTCATGCCCGCACCCATGGCGAGGGTGGTCATGATGATGGGACGGGCGCGCTTGCGGCAGGCGTCCAGCAGGGCGTCGAAGCGGTTGAGGCCATGCTCGCGCCGCGCCAGGATGACGTAGTCCACCAGCAGGATGGAGTTCTTGGTGGCGATGCCCATCAGCATGATCAGGCCGATCATCGACGGCATGGAGATCGCCGTGTGGGTGACGAACAGCGCCAGGAAGGCGCCCGGCACCGACATCACCAGCGCGGCCAGGATGGTGACCGGCTGCACGAAGTCGTGGAACAGCAGCACCAGCACGAAGTAGATGCACAGGATGCCCGCACCCATCGCCAGCGCGAAGCCGGTGAACAGCTCCCCCATCGCCTCGGCATCGCCCACCGAGGTCCGGGTGATGCCCGGCGGCAGGTGGGCCAGGCTGGGCAGCTCGAAGGCGGCCTTCTCCACCTCACCCAGCGGCTGCTGGTTCAGCCTCGATCTCGAAGTTGACGTTGCGGGCGCGGTCGTAGCGGTCGATCTGTGCCGGCCCGCTCTCCAGGCTCAGGCTGGCGAGGTTGCCCAGCATCACCGGGCCGCGGGCGCCGGGCACCGGCAGGCGCTGCAGCAGGTCCAGGTCCTCGCGCGCCGAGGCGGGCAGGCGCACCACCACCGGCACCTGGCGCTCGGCCAGGTTGAGTTTGGCCAGGCCCTGGTCGTAGTCGCCCGCGGTGGCGATGCGCAGGGTGTCGGCGATCGCCGCCGAGGTCACCCCCAGGTCGGCCGCGCGGGCAAAGTCCGGCCGCACGATCAGCTCCGGGCGCTGCAGGCTGCTGGTGGAGGTGACCCCGCCAATGCCGGGGATGCTGCGCAGCTCGCGTTCCACCTGTTTGGCGTGCTCGACCAGCACCCGGCCATCTTCGCCGGCCAGCACCAGCACGTACTTCTCGCTGGAGGCGCCCAGCCCGACCTTGAAGCGTGCGCCGGGGATCTCCGCCACCGCATCGCGCAGTTGCGTCTCCAGCGCCTGCTTGGACAGGCCGGGGCGCTGGCTGCGGTGTGTCATGTTGATCGTCAGCGTGGCACGGCGCACCTCCTGCGCCTGGGGCGCGAAGGGGTCGCCCCCGGCGGTACCGGCGCCGATGGCGGTGTAGACCAGCTTGACATGCGGGTTCTTCTGCACCGCCACGCGGGCCTGCTCGGCCACCGCGCGGGTCTGCGCCAGCGTGCTGCCGGGCGGCAGCGTGACCGTCACCTGGGTCTGCGACAGGTCGTCCGGCGGGATGAAACCGGTGGGCAGCAGCGGCACCAGCATGAAGGAGCCGACGAAGAAGGCCGCTGCCGCCGCCAGGGTCACCCAGCGGTGGCGCAGGCACCAGGCCGCCCAGCGCAGGTACAGCGCCAACCAGCCGGGGCTGCGCTCCTGCTTCGCCTGCGGCTGCAGCAGGTAGGCCGCCATCATCGGCGTGAGCATGCGCGCCACCACCAGCGAAAACCACACCGCGATCGCCGCCGTCCAACCGAACTGCACGAAGAACTTGCCCACCACGCCGGTCATGAAGGCGGTGGGCAGGAACACCGCGATCAGCGTGAAGGTGGTGGCGATCACCGCCAGGCCGATCTCGTCGGCCGCCTCCATCGCCGCCTGGTAGGGCGTCTTGCCCTGCCTGAGGTGGCGCATGATGTTTTCGATCTCCACGATGGCGTCGTCCACCAGGATGCCCACCACCAGCGACAGGCTCAGCAGCGTCACCACGTTGACGGTGAATCCCATCAGGTACATCACCGCGAAGGTCGGGATGGCCGACAGCGGCAGCGCCGTGGCAGCCACGAAGGTGGCCCGCCAGTCGCGCAGGAACAGAAACACCACCAGCACCGCCAACGCCGCCCCCTCGTAGAGCAGCAGCATCGAGCCGTCGTAGTTCTCCCGCACCGGATCGACGAAGTTGAAGGCCTCGGTGATGGTGATGTCCGGGTGCTCGGCCTGCAGTTGGGCCAGTGCGGCCACCACCCCCTCGGCCACCTCCAGCTCGCCGGCGCCGCGCGAGCGGGTGATTTCGAAGCCCACCACCGGGCGGCCGTCCAGCAGCGCGGCGGAGCGCGGCTCGGCCACCGTGTCGACGACGGTGGCCACCTGGTCGAGGCGAACGGAACGACCGTCCGACAGCGTCACCCGCAGCGCGGCCAGCTCCTCGGCGGAGGCCACCGTCGCCAGCGTGCGCACCGACTGCTCGCTGCCGCCCAGGCTGCTGCGCCCGCCGGAGGCCTCCTGCTGCACCTGGCGCAGCTGGCGGGAGAGGTCCGCCGCGGTGGCATTCAGCGCCAGCAGCCGCGCCGGGTCGAGCTCCACCCGCACTTCACGGCTGACGCCGCCCACCCGGCTCACCGCGCCCACGCCCTTGACCGCCAGCAGGGCCTTGGCCACCTGCTTGTCGACGAACCAGGACAGCGCCTCGTCGTCCATGCGGCTGGAGGCCACCGTGTAGGTCAGGATGGGCTGGCCGGACAGGTCCACCTTGGCCACCACCGGGTCGCGCAGGTCACCCGGCAGGTCCGAGCGCACACGCGAGACCGCGTCGCGCACGTCGTCCACCGCCTCCTGGATGCCCTTCTCCAGCCGGAACTCGGTGGTCACCACCACCGTGCCGTCCATGACGTTGGTGTAGATGTGCTTGACGCCCTGCAGCGTGGCGATCGAGTTCTCGATCTTGCGGGCCACCTCCGTCTCCAGCTGCCCGGGCGCAGCGCCGGGCAGGCTGGCGCTGACGGTGACCATCGGCAGGTCGATGTCCATGAAGTTCTGGATCTTCATGGCCCGGAAGGCCACCAGGCCCGCCAGCGTAAGCAGGATGAACAGCAGGATCGAGGGGATGGGCTTGCGGATCGACCAGGAGGAGACGTTCATCGCCCGGCCCTCCTCAGCGCGACGCCGCCGGGGCTGCCGGGGCTGCTGCGGCCACAGGGGCCGGAGCTCCCACCACCTTCACCAGGTCGCCGTCGGCCAGGAAGCCCACGCCGGAGGCCACCACCTGCGCGGCAGCGTCCAGCCCGGCGAGGATCTCCACCCGGTCGCCGGCGCGGCGGCCCAGCGCCACTTTGGTCATCGCCACCCGGCGGTCGGGGCCGACGCGGAACACATACGAGAAGCCGTCGCGCAGCTGCACCGCCGTCTGCGGCAGGCTCAGGGCCGGGCTGCTGCCCAGCTCGAAACTGCCGCGGGCGAACATGCCGGCACGCGCCGGGCCGGGGCGCGGCAGATCCACATAGACCAGCGCATTGCGGGTGGCGGGGTCCACCGTGGGCGCGAGCAGACGCACCCGGCCGTCCAGCAGCTCGCCGCCGGCCAGGGTCAGCCGCACCGGCAGGCCGGGCTTCAGGCGCGAAAGGTCGGCTGCGGCCACCTCGGCGCGCCACTCCAGACGGCCCTGGCGGATCAGCCGGAACAGCTCCTGCCCCGGGTTGGCCACCGCCCCCAGGGTGGCGCTGCGTGCGGAGATCACCCCGTCGTCCGGCGCCAGCAGGCGGGTCTGCTGCAGGCGCAGCTCCTGCACGCGGATGCCGGCACGTACCGCGTCCAGACGCGCCTGCGCGGTGCGCTCGGCGGTGAGGTGCTGCTCGATCTGCTGGCGGCTCCAGGCGCCGGAGTCCTGCAGCTCCCGGGCCCGGCGCGCGTTGGCCGCGGCCTCGGCCAGCTGCGCCTGCGCCTCCACGCCCTGGGCCTGGAGCTGCGCCAGCTCGGCGGCCACCGTCTCGGTGGCGAACTCGGCCAGCAGCTGGCCGCGCTTGACCACATCGCCCACGCCGGCCTTCACCTGCGCCAGCCGCACCCCGCCCAGCTCGGCACCGACGCTGGCCTCCTGCCAGGCTGCGATGCTGCCGGTGGCCCCCACCAGCAGGCCCAGCGGCGCCTGCGTCGGGCTGACCAGCGACACCGTCAGGGCCGGCCGCGCCGATGCGGCCGATGCCGGCGCCTGGGCCGGCTGCGCCGTCGCAGCGGGCAGCTCCAACAGAACCCCCAGCAGCGCAATGAACGGCAGGCGAACCAAAAGCAAAAGCAGCTTCGAAAAGGACATGGCAGATCGGCAAGGACGAGGCAGCAAGACGGGAAGCGGCCAGGAGCAAAGCCGGCCTCGGTCGTGAAGGTAACACTTTGCTGTGACGATCGTCACGATCGGAGCCCACCGGTGACCGCTGCGGATCACCCCGGGTTCGGCAGCTGCAGTCGGGTCGCCAGCTCGTCCAGCCGGTCCAGGTAACCGTCGGCGGGCACACCACGGATCGGTTCGCCGTGGTTGTAGCCATAACTCACCAGCCACACCGGGCAACCGGCGGCGCGGGCGGCCTGGGCGTCGTTGCTGGAGTCGCCGATCATCCACGTGGCCGCCGGTGCGGTACCCAGCGCACGACAGGTTTCCAGCAGCGGCAGCGGGTCGGGCTTCTTGCGCGCGAAGGCATCGCCGCCGAACACCACCTCGAAGAATCCGTCCAGCCCCTTGCTGGCCAGCAGCGGGCGGGCGAAGGCGGTGGGCTTGTTGGTCAGGCAGGCCAGCCGCAGCCCGGCGGCGCGCAGGCGCTGCAGGCCCTCGACCACGCCCGGGTAGACGGCCGAGTGCTGACCGTTGATCGCCAGGTAGTGGCGCTGGTAGGCCGCCCAGGCCGCGTCGTACAACGCTGCGTCGCCGCCAACCTGGGCCAGCGTGCGGCGCAGCAGGTGCTCGCTGCCCTTGCCGACGGTCATCTCGACGAAAGCCCGGTCCACCACCGGCAGGCCGAGCTCGCCCAGTGTCAGGCCGAGTGCGACGACGAAGTCGCCGAGGGTGTCGACCATCGTGCCGTCCAGATCGATGATGGCGGCATGCACAGGGTCACGGTGTAAGTGAAGAGAGTTCAAAACGTGTGTCTAGATCCCTTGGAAATCTGAGTCTACTGGGCGAGCTGGAACCCATGGAGTCCGCGCGCGCTCATCGACCTGTGACCCTGATTGCAACGCACGGGGCGCAACATGCTCAGGCGATCGCCTGCAGCCCCCGCACCACCGCGGGCCGCGCCGCGATGCGTTCGACCCAGCCTTGCACTGCCGGGTAGTCGTCGAGCCGCACGCCGGCGTACTGTGGCGCACGCAACCAGCCGAAGTTCATGACGTCGGCCACCGAGTAGCTCCGGCCCGCCAGCCACGGCGTGCTCTGCAGGCGTGCTTCGAGCACCGCGGTCAGGCGATTGGCTTCCGCCTGGTACCGGCCGATGGCCAGCGGCAGCTGTTCGCTGTGGCGCGCGAACCAGCCCGCCTGCCCGAACATCGGCCCGATGCCGCCGACCTGGAAGAAGGTGTACTCCAGCGCGTGGATGCGTTCGATCGGGTCACCCGGCATCAGCCCCGGGAACTTCTCGGCCAGGTACCAGAGGATGGCCCCTGACTCGAACACGCTCAAAGGCACGCCACCCGGGCCGTCCGGGTCGACGATGGCCGGGATGCGGCCGTTCGGGTTCAGTCGCAGGAACTCCGGGCGCTTCTGCTCGTTGGCACCGAGGTTGATGCGGTGCACGTGGTAGGGAACGCCGAGTTCTTCGAGAGCGATGGGAACCTTCACGCCGTTGGGCGTGTTGGCGGTGTAGACGTCGATCATGGTTGTCCTTTTCAGCAAGCTGTGTTTCACGCGCCGGGGCCGCAGTCCAGGCAGCGCTCCACCGGCACCGGCCCCATGCGCAGCGCGCGCTGGAGCTGGCGCAGCGCCGTGCGCAGGCCTTCTTCCACCACCGGGTGGTAGAACGGGCTGTCCAGCATCTGCTGCACGGTGTCGCCGCGTTGCGCCGACCAGGCCAGCAGATGGCCGATGTGCTCGGCCGCGGGTCCCAGCATCTCTGCGCCCAGGAAGCGGCCGGTGCCCGCCTCGCCATAGACGTGCAAGGCACCCTGGTTGCGGCCCATCACGCGGCTGCGCCCCTGGTCGTCGAAGGTGACGCGTCCAGTCTCGAAAGCGACGCCGCTGGCGCACAGCTCGGCATGGCTGGCCCCGGCCAGTGCGATCTGCGGCTCGCTGAACACCACCGCCAGCGGCGCGCGGCGTGGCCGCATGCGCACGTCGGGGAAGCGGCCGGCGTTGTCGCCAGCGATCCGCCCTTCGTCGGCCGCCTCGTGCAGCAGCGGGCGGTCCTCGTTCACATCGCCGGCGATGAACACAGGACGATCCGCCACCTGGGCGCTGCGGCGGTCGTGGACCGGGATGCCTTGCGCGTCCAACGGCAGCGTGGTGTGTTCAAGACCCAGTGGGTCGACGTTCGGTCGGCGCCCGGTGGCGGCCAGCAGCCAGTCGAAGCGTTCCTCGTGCACGCTGCCGTCGTGGCCGATGGCACGCATCACCACGTCGTCACCGTCGCGGCGCGGCTCCATCGCTGCGAGGTCCGTGCTCAAGGGCAGTTCCGCGCCGAAGACCTGGCGCGTCAGCGCCTGCAGGGCCGGGTCGGTGAGCGGGCCGACACGCTGGGTGCGGCCGTACAGCCGCACCCGCACACCCAGCCGGTGCAGCGCCTGTGCCAGCTCCAGGCCGATGACCCCCGCTCCCACCACCGCGACCGAGCCCGGCAGGTCGGTCCAGTCGAAGACATCGTCGTTGACGATCAGCCGGTCACCCAGCGCGGCGCGCCAGGCTGCGGGGACGTTGGGCCGGGAACCGGTGGCGATGACGATGCGCTGCGCGCGCACCTGCGTCGCACCCACCTGCAGGGTGTGGTCATCGACGAAGCGAGCGTGGCCTATCAAGCGGTGCTCGGCAGGCCAGCGCTGCACGGCGTCGACGACGAAGCCGACGAAGCGGTCGCGTTCGCTGCGCACACGCGCCATCACGGCGCGGCCATCGATCGCCGCAGGCCCGGCCATGACGCCGAAGCGCGCCGCGCCGGCCACCGCATGCGCGGCCTCGGCCGCCGCAATCAGCAGCTTGCTCGGCATGCAGCCGACACGCGCGCAGGTGGTGCCGTAAACACCGCTCTCGATGACCAGCACGCGCGGCGTGTGCTCCAGCGCCGCGCGGTAGGCCGACATGCCGGCGGTGCCGGCACCGATGATGGCAACGTCGGTCTCGATGACGAGGTTCTGGTTCATGGCAGCTCCCTGCGTGTTCACAGGCCCAGCCCGCTCAAGCCCGGATGGTCGTCGGGCCGGCGGCCCTGTGGCCAGTGGAACTTGCGGTCCTGGGCGGCGATGGGCTTGTCGTTGATGCTGGCGAAGCGCCGGTGCATGAGGCCGAGGTCATCGAACTCCCAGTTCTCGTTGCCGTAGGAGCGGAACCAGTTGCCGGCATCGTCGCGCCACTCGTAGGCAAAGCGCACGGCGATGCGGTGGCCGTCATGGGCCCACAGTTCCTTGATCAGGCGGTAGTCCAGTTCCCGCGCCCATTTGCGCTCCAGGAAAGCCTGCACCTGCTCGCGGCCCTGCGGGAACTCGGCGCGGTTGCGCCAGACCGTGTCCACCGTGTACGCCAGCGCCACGCGCTGCGGGTCACGCGTGTTCCAGGCGTCTTCGG
Organism: Burkholderiales bacterium; assembly: GCA_016703325.1. GTDB lineage: Bacteria > Pseudomonadota > Gammaproteobacteria > Burkholderiales > Burkholderiaceae_C > Sphaerotilus. The sequence continues at coordinate 11,509 of JADJCH010000069.1, forward strand.
CAAGGCGCACCTTCTGCGCCGCGGTCTCGCGAGTGAACGGGGGCAGCGGCGGACGGGGTGAGGTCGTGTGGGTCAACATGATGGAAGCTCCAGGTGCAGGTCTCGGTGGCCAACGAACTTTGCGCGATGGCGGCTGCGCAGAGAATCCGTGTGCGAGCCAAGACAGCCTTTCTGAACCGGAAACAACATGGACCGTCTGCAAGCCATGACCACCTTCGTCGCCGTCGTCGACAGCGGCGGCTTTGCCAGTGCGGCGCGCAAGCTCAACCTCTCGCCGCCGGTGGTGACGCGGGCGGTGGCGGAGCTGGAAGAACGGCTGGGCCTGCGGCTGCTCACCCGCACCACGCGCGTGGTGCGGGTCACGGACGCCGGCGCCCAGTTCGCCGAGGACTGCCGCCGCATCCTGGCCGACATCGACCAGGCCGAGACGGTCGCGACCGGCACGCATGCCACCCCACGCGGCACCCTCACGCTGACCGCGCCGGTGCTGTTCGGCCAGCTCTACGTCACGCCGGTCCTGGTGCGCTACCTGCAGCAATATCCCGAAGTTGATGCGCAGTGCCTGTTCCTGGACCGGGTGGTCAACGTCGTCGAGGAGGGCATCGACGTGGCGGTGCGCATC
>JADJCH010000070.1 GCA_016703325.1 Burkholderiales bacterium
ATGTTCGGCAAACCGATCCGCTACGTCGCCGCCTCGGTGCTGCCGGCCGTGGGGGCGATCTTCATCGGCACCGTGCTGATCGCCCTGTGGCCGGCGCTGGCCACCGGGCTGCCGGCCTGGCTGGCGCGGTGAACGGCCCGGCAGGTCAGCCGGCCAGCACGGCCCCCCCGCCGTGCCGCAGCAGCCACAGCACCGCGCTGATGGTGATGAAGGACGCCAGCGTGGTGCCGACCATGCGCGCCGCACAGGGCGCCTGCAGGCCGTGCTTCTGGGCAAGGATGGGGTAGATCGCCAGCATCGGGGCGGCCGCGATCACCACCGCCGCCGAGCGCAGCGCGGCGGAGGCCGGGCCGACCAGCCACAGCGCCCCGGCCACCGCCAGCGGGTGCAGCAGCAGCTTGCCCAGCGCCACCGGCGCGACGTCGTCGGTCAGCGCGCGCAGCGGCAGCCCGGCCAGCGTGCCGCCGATGTAGAACAGCGCCGCCGCCGCACTGGCACCGGACAGCAGCTCCACCGCCCGGCCCAGCGGCGCCGGCAGCGGCAGACGCAGCAGCGAGCACAGGAAGCCCGCGCCGATCGCCAGGATCAGCGGGTTCTTCGGCAGTGCCGCCAGCGCCCGCAGGAAGGCGCGGCTGAAACGATCGTGCGCGGCTCCGCCGGTATCGGCCAGCGCCAGGCACAGCGGGATCATCAGCAGGTTCTCGACCATCAGGCACAGCGCCAGCGCGATGCCGGCCTCGGCGCCGATGAGCTGATGGGCCAGCGGGTAGCCGATGAAGGCCGTGTTCGAGCAGGACACGCCCATGGCCACGAAAGCGGCGCGCTCCAGGCCCTCGCGGCGCAGCCACAGCGACGCGGCCAGGCCGAAGCCCGCGGCGGCCAGCGACCCCAGCGCGTAGGCGGCCAGGAAGCGCGTGTCCAGCACCTCGGCAAAGTCGCGCCGCGCCAGGGCCAGGAAGATCAGCGCCGGCAGCGCATAGCGGACCACGAAGCCGGCGAGCGCCGGCAGGCCGGCAGCCGGGAACTGGCCGCTGCGCACCGCGGCGAAGCCCAGGCCGATGAGCAGGAAGATCGGCGCCGTGAGGGCCAGGACATCCAGCATGTGTGTGGTGGGTGCCGGCCGGTCAGGCCGGGAATTCCTCGGTGTCGATCTCGGCCTGGGTGGCGGCGTTGTAGCGCGGCCCCGCCACGTTGTGCCGGCCGATCAGTTCCCCCGCGCGAGCCACCTGGTCGGCACTCAGGTGCACCCCGGCCGCAGCGTGGTTCTCTTCCAGATGGGCGATCGAGGTCGTCCCGGGGATCACGGTGATGTGCTCGCCCTGCGCCAGCACCCAGGCCAGCGCCAGCTGGGCCGGGCTGCAGCCCACCTCGCCGGCCAGGGCGCTGAAGCCCTCCAGCAGCGCCAGGTTGGCAGCGTAGTGGGTCGGCGCGAAGCGCGGCATGGCGCGGCGGATGTCCTTGGCGTCGAAGCCGCCCACGTCGCGCAGCGTGCCGGGCAGGTAGCCGCGCGCCAGCGGGCTGAAGGCGACGAAGGCCACGCCCAGCTCGCGGCAGGCCTCCAGCACCGCGATCTCCGGGTTGCGCGTCCACAGCGAGTACTCGGTCTGGAGCGCGGTGATCGGGTGCACCGCGTGCGCGCGGCGCAACGTGTCGGCCGAGACCTCGCTCAGGCCGATCGTGCGGATCTTGCCCGCGCGCACCAGGTCGGCCAGTGCGCCCACCGAGTCCTCGATGGGCACCTGGAAGTCCCGGCGGTGCAGGTAGTACAGGTCGATCACGTCCGTGCGAAGGCGCTGCAGGGCCTCCTCGCAGGTGGCCCGGATCGTCGCGGGGCGGCCATCGATGACGCGGCGCTTGACGCCGTCCTCACCTCCCACGCCGGTCATGCCGCATTTGCTGGCCAGCAGGAAGCGGTGGCGGTGCGGCGCCAGCACCCGGCCGACCAGCTCCTCGTTGGCGCCGAAGCCGTAGAGCGCGGCGGTGTCGAAGAAGTCCACGCCCAGGTCGAGCGCGCGCAGCAGCAGCGCCTCGGCCGCTTCGGGCGAGGGCGGTACGCCGTAGGCGTGGCTGAGGTTCATGCAGCCCAGCCCGACGGGGTGGACGCGCAAGGGGCCGATGGGTCGTTCAATCATGGTGGATCTCCTTGAAATCATGATGTCCAGGGCGGTTCATTCACTGCCGCCTTCCAACTCCTGCACCGCCCGGTGGAGGAAAGCTGCCATCTGCTCCTTGCCAGGCAACTGCACCTGGTAGCGTGAGACGAAGAGCTGGTTGCTCATGCCGGCCAGCGCGTACTCCACCAGCTCCTGGTTCTTGCGGGTGCACAGCAGGATGCCGATGGGCGGCTGATCGCCGTCGGTCATCTGGTGCTGTTTGTAGTAGCTGACGTAGGCGTTGAGCTGCCCCAGGTGTTCATGGCTTAACGCGTCGTTCTTCAGTTCGATCAGCACATGGCACTTGAGCACGCCGTGGTAGAAAACCAGGTCCACAAAGAAGTGCTCGCCGCTGATCAGCAGGCGCTGTTGCCTCGCTTCGAAGCAGAAGCCGTGACCCAGCTCCAGCAGAAACGCCTGCAGCTTGTCGAGCAGGGCGTCTTCGAGCTGGCCCTCGGTCACCACCTCGTGGGATTTCAGCCCCAGGAACTCAAAGACGTAGGGGTCGCGGATGACCTGTTGAGGGGAGGCCCGTTCGGCATCAGCGTGAGCCATGGTGGCGACGGCGGCCTTGTCGGTGGACAAGGCGCTGCGCTGAAAGTACTGGGTGGCGATCTGGCGTTTGAGTTCCCGCACCGACCAGTGGCCCCGCAGGGCCTCCACCTCGTAGAAGGTGCGCTGCGTCGCGTTCTCCAACTGCAGCAACTCGACAAAGTGAGAGAACGAGAGGCGCTCCAGCAGGAGCTGCGGCGACACAGCCGGCAGGTCCGATTCGGGAGGCGGTGTCTCCCGAATCTGCAGGCCAGGCAATTTGGCAGACAGCGTCTGCCGAATTTGCGGGTAGGCCAGGTAGAACTGCCTGTAGCGGCGCAGCTCGCGGGCTTCAATGCGCTGGAGCCCCATCTGCTGCAGGCGCTGAGCCAGGGTCTCCAGCAGCCGCTCGCCGTAGACGCTGCGGTCAGCGCCCGACTGTTCGTACTCGCGGATGTAATAGCCGAACAGCCAGTTGCGTAGCGTGAGGCTGACGTTGACGGCCTTCGCGGCTTGTGCCCGCAGCGCGCCGTGGGCCTGGGCAAGCGCCTCAATCAAATGGTCAAAGTCCAGAGCCGTGGATTTCATGGCCCAGCCCTTCCTGGCGCCGCTGAGCCGATGGCCTCCTGGGCAACCACCTGGATCGGCACCACCTCACCACGCCGATGTGGCGCCAGCACGCGGGCGCGCAGCTGGCCGCAGCCGCCGTCCACGTCCTGGCCGGCGGACTGGCGCAGCTTGGTCAGGATGCCGCGGCGGTGCAGCGTGCGGGCGATCTCGGCGGCCTTTTCCCAGCTGGGGCGGCGGTAGGGCAGGCCGTCCACCTGGTTGTAGGGGATCATGTTGAGCACGCCGTAGGTGCCCGACAGCAGCGCGACGATGCCTTCGATCTCGTCGGGCCCGTCGTTCACGCCGTCCAGCAGCGTCCATTGGTACTGCACCGGGTAGCCGGTGGCGCGGGCGTAGGCCTCGGCGCGGGCCACCAGCTCGGCCGGGGTGATGCGTGGGGCGCGCGGCAGCAGGTGTTCGCGCAGCTCGGGCTTCGTGGTGTGCAGGCTCAGGGCCAGGGCGGGCTTGGCTTGGCCCTCGCCAAGGGCCATCAGCGTGTCGAAGGCGCGTTCGTCACCGACGGTGGAGAACACCAGCTGCTTGTGGCCGATGCCGCCTTCGTGGCCGAGCAGCTGGATGGCCTCCAGCACCGCGTCCAGGTTGTGGGCGGGCTCGCCCATGCCCATGAACACCACCTTCTTGACCGGCCGGCGCGCGCGCGCCAGCACCACCTGGGCGACCATTTCGCCGCTGCTGAGCTGGCGCTGCAGGCCGTCGCGCCCGGTCATGCAGAAGCGGCAGCCCACCGCGCAGCCGATCTGGCTGCTGATGCACAGGCCGTCGCGCGGCAGCAGCACACTTTCGGCCAGCAGGCTGTCGGCCAGGGTCAGCAGCAGGCGCTCGGAGCCGTCCTCGCCCGGGTGCACGCTGTGCAGGCGCGTCAGGCCGGCGAGTTCGGCCTCGATGTCGGGCAGGGCCTCGCGCAGGGCCTGGGGCAGGTAGTGCTGGTTGCGCCGCCGGCCGCTGTCCTGCGGCTTGGCGAGCGCCCAGTGGCGCAGGACGCGGGCCTCGTGTGCCGGGTTGGCGCCCAGGGCCCGCAGGCGCTGTCGGAGCTGGGAGATCTGCATGGGCACGATTGTCCCTGCCTCGCCCGGCGCCGCCGTCCCAGCGCCCATGGCCGTCCGCCCCGGCTCAGCCGGCGTTGAGTTGCTGTTCCAGGTCGTGCAGCACCTGGTAGCAGGGCAGCACCTGGGCCACGGAGGAGTTGGGCTCGCGGCCTTCGCGGATGGCGGCAAAGAACTCGCGGTCCTGCAGCTCGATGCCGTTCATCGACACCGCCACCTTGGACACGTCGATCTTCTCTTCCTTGCCGTTGAAGAGGTCGTCGTAGCGGGCGATGTAGGTGCCCGTGTCGCCGATGTAGCGGAAGAAGGTGCCCAGCGGGCCGTCGTTGTTGAAGGACAGGCTGAGGGTGCAGATCGCGCCGTTGGCGGCCTTGAGCTGGATGCTCATGTCCATCGCGATGCCCAGCGTCGGGTGGATCGGGCCCTGCACCGCGTTGGCCTTCACGATCGGCGAGCCGCACTGGTGGGCGAACAGGTCGACCGTGTGCGCGGCGTGGTGCCACAGCAGGTGGTCGGTCCAGCTGCGCGCCTGGCCCAGCGCGTTCATGTTGGTGCGGCGGAAGAAGTAGGTCTGCACATCCATCTGCTGGATGTTGAATTCGCCGGCAGCGATCTTGTTGTTCACCCACTGGTGGCTGGGATTGAAGCGGCGGGTGTGGCCGACCATGGCCACCTTGCCAGTCTGCGCGGCCAGCCCGGCCACTTCCTGACCTTCGCGGTAGACGTCGCACAGGGGAATTTCCACCTGCACGTGCTTGCCGGCCTTCAGGCAGGCCAGCGTCTGGCTGGCGTGCATCTGAGTGGGGGTGCAGAGGATGACCGCGTCCAGCCCCGGCAGCGCCAGGCTGTCGGCCAGCTCGGTGGTGACGTGGCCGATGCCGTATTTGTCCGCCGTTTCCCGGGTCTTGTCCAGGTCGCGGCTGATGAGGGAGATGACCTCGACGTCGGCAATGTTCCTGATGCCGTCCAGGTGCTTGATGCCGAAGGCGCCGGCGCCAGCCAGGGCGACCTTGATCTTGCTGCTCATGGGGTGTTTTCCTTCTGTGTCGCCCGGGTCAGGCGGCGGGGTTCTCGAGGATCAGGTGGCCCACCGCGGTGTTGGAGGCGGGCACATGGTAGAAGCGGCGCTTGACCACCGGCTTCGGGCCGCCGGCCACGTCGGCCATCGCGCCACGGGCGATCAGCCACATCACCAGCTCGATGCCTTCGCTGCCGGCCTCGCGCACGTAGTCGATGTGCGGCGTCTCGCTGCAGCCCTTCGGATCGTCGATCAGCTTGTCCAGCCAGGCGTTGTCCCACTCCCGGTTGATCAGGCCGGCACGCGGCCCCTGCAGCTGGTGGCTCATGCCGCCGGTGCCCCAGATCTGCACGTTCAGGTCCTCGTCGAACGATTCCACCGCGCGGCGGATGGCCTGGCCGATCTGGAAGCAGCGCCGGCCCGAGGGCACCGGGTACTGCACCACATTGACCGCGAAGGGAATGACCTTGAAAGGCCAGGCCTCGGGCTGGCCGCACATCAGCGACAGCGGGACGGTCAGGCCGTGGTCCACGTCCATCTTGTTGACGATGGTGAGGTCGAAGTCGTCCTGGATCACCGACTGGGTGATGTGCGCGGCCAGGTCCGGGTGGCCGATGACCTGAGGCACCGGGCGCGGGCCCCAGCCCTCGTCAGCGGGGTTGAACTCCGCTGCGCAGCCGATGGCGAAGGTGGGGATCAGCTCCAGGCTGAAGGCGGTGGCGTGGTCGTTGTAGACCAGGAAGACCACGTCGGGCGTGTTCTCCTTCATCCACGCCTTGCTGGGCTCGTACCCGGCGAACAGCGGCTGCCAGTAGGGCTCCTGGGTCTTGCCCAGGTCCAGCGCCGCGCCGATGGCCGGCACGTGCGAGGTGAAGACGGAGGCGGTGATGCGGGCCATTCAGGATTCCTCTTTCTGTGCCGATGCGGCGCGGGCGGCGCGGCCTGCCGCGCCCTGGGGCTGGTTCTGGGGTTGGGCGTCGCCGTCCTCGCCGGGCCGGCGGTTGCCCTCGGCAGAGCGGCCGCCGGCCAGCATCATGGCCATGTACTCTTCCTGAGTCATGCCGGTCATGGTGGCGGCCATGTACTGGAAGCTCTTGCCGTCGGTGGCGCCAATCTTGGCCAGGAAGTAGATGTTGCCGCCGGTGCGCATGCACCAGTTCAGATCGCGTGCCATCACGGCCTGCTTCTGCTCCTCGGTCATCGGCCACTCGTCGAGGTAGGCCCGCTCGTCGGCCTTGAAGCGCTCGCGGTTGGCGGCCTTCATCAGGCTCATGCAGAACTGGTTGATCCAGTAGCCCTTGCGGCTCTGCTCGGCATCAAAGATGAGGGTGCCGGGAATGTCTTTGTAAGGCTTGTCGAGTGCCATGGTTTCTCTCCGGCCGCCGTCAGGGGGCCTTGCAAATGAAGCTGTCCGCGGCATCCAGGCTGCCGCTGCCCTTGTAGGTGGACACGCTGGGCCAGGGGCACAGGGTGCGACCACGGTTCGGCGCCCAGTCGGCGGGCACTTCCGCATTCACGCCTCCTGCGTTGCCGGCACCGCGGGCGCTGGCACTCAGACCGGCGGGCGCCTCGCCCTGCTCGACCCAGCGCACCAGCGGCGCCAGCGCATCGAACTGGTCGGTGGCGGGGCCGCCACTGCAGTGCGCCATGCCGGGCACCGGGAAGTAGCGTGCGAAGTCGGCCGAGCGGCCGCCCAGCGCGCGGTCGAGCCGCTGCATGTAGGCCACCGTGTCGTCGTGCGAGAAGATCGCATCGCTCACGCCGTGGAAGACCAGCATCTTGGCGCCCCGGCTGCGCAGCGATGCCAGGTTGGCCGGGTTGTCCTTGCCCGGCGGGGTGATGACGGTGTCGGCCGATTCACCAAAGGCCGGATCCACCGCGTAGATCGCCTTGTAGCCGTCTTCGACATCCAGGTTGAAGGGGTTCACCGAGCGCGGCGGGGACATGAAGATGTAGCCCGCGCCGGGGTCCAGGATCTGCGAGTTGACGAACTTCCACTGCGCCCAGTTGGCTCCGGAGATGCCGCTGTCCCAGGGGAAGCTGCTGTAGATCGGCTGGCCGCCGGGCGTCTTGCCGCCGGCCTGCACACGGGTGAGCAGGCGCTTCTGCGCCTCGCTCAGGCACTGCCCGTTGCGTTCACTGCTGCAGGTGGGCACGTCGCGTGCCAGGTCGAAGGCCGACTGGCAGGCCGCGGTGGCGGAAACGATGCCATCGCGCGCGCCATCCAGCACGTCGCAGCGCTGGACGATGGCGCGCGAGACGGTGGCCCGCTCGGCCGCGGTGAGCGCGCTGCCGAGGTCGGGGATGCGCACGTTGGGCGCAAAGGGATGCGCGACAGCGGCCTCCGGCGTCGCAAGGGCCTTCCACTGCGGCGCCGCCCAGAGTTGCGCCAGGGCCGCATTCGGCAGCCGATAGCCGGGCGCCCCGACCAGGTAGCCGTCGTACTGGTCGCCGTAGCGGGCCGCGGCCACCAGGGTGTGGCGCCCGCCGTTGGAGCAGCCGCCGATGTAGGAGCGCTCCGGCCCCTTGCCGTAGGCCGCCGCGATCAGGGCCTTGGCCATCGGGGTGAGTGCCCCGACCGCCTGGTAGCCATAGTCGGCGCGGGCCTGGGGCTCGGCGCCGAAGCGCGGGTTCTGGCGCCCGGTGTGTCCGGCGTCCGAACTGATGACGGCAAAGCCCTGCGCCAGCGCACCGGTGAGCGGCCCGCCACCCAGGGCGCCCAGCGCCGGGTGCACCACACCGTCGATGCCGCCGTTGGCCTGGTGATAGAAGCGGCCGTTCCAGGCCTGCGGCAGGCGCATCTCGAAGCCGATGGCGTAGTCCTGCCCATCGCTGCCCTTGCGCGGCTTCATCCTGCCCTTGACCAGGCAGTGCGCTGCGACCGCATGGCCGTTGGGCGTGACGGGACCGGCCGCCACCGCGGCGGCGCTGTCCAGCAGGGTGTCAGCGAAGCGGAACTGGCTGACCAGCGCCTCGCAGCGGCTCAGTGCGGCACCCGTGGCAGCCGCCAGGCGTGCCACCGACTTGCCGGAATCCGGGCGGTTGTCCGGGCCGGTGGCGGCGCAGCCTGCCAGCAGAGCCACCGCGGCCAGGGCGGCCGAGGTGGACACGGGGAAAGTGGCTTGCATGGTGAAGTCTCCTCTTTTTGTTCCATCCGGGCAGCGCTGCCTGCTGGCGCGGCCCGTCGTCAGGCGACCTCGTCCGGCCAGTACAGCTTCATCGGGTTGTCCACCAGCAGCTTCTTCTGCAGCTCGGCGGTCGGAGCGATCTGCGGGATGAAGTCCACCAGCAGGCCATCATCGGGCATGTGGTCCTTCAGGTTGGGGTGCGGCCAGTCGGTGCCCCAGAGTACGCGGTCGGGGAACTCCTCGACCACCTTGCGGGCGAAGGGCACCACGTCCTGGTAGGCCGCCTGCTCCCCATTGAGGGCCTTGGGGCCGGTGAGGGACAGGCGCTCCGGGCAGCTCACCTTGCTCCAGACGTTCGGGTGCTGGCGCATGAACTTCAGGAACAGCTCGAACTCCGGGCCGAAATCGTTTCCATTCATGGGCTTGCTCACGTCCGGGCGGCCCATGTGGTCCACCACCACCGTGGTCGGCAGCGCGGTGAAGAAGTCCCACAACTCGGGCAGGTCCACCGCCTCGAAGTAGATGACCACGTGCCAGCCCAGCTGGCCGATGCGGCCGGCGATCTCCATCAGCTCGTCCTTGGGCGTGAAGTCCACCAGCCGCTTGACGAAGTTGAAGCGCACGCCGCGCACACCGGCGTTGTGCAGGGCCTGCAGCTCTTCGTCCGTCACCGAGCGTTTGACCGTGGCCACGCCGCGCGCCTTGCCGCCGCTGCTCAGGCAGGCATCGACCATCGCGCGGTTGTCGGCGCCGTGGCAGGTGGCCTGCACGACCACGTTGCGGGCGAAGCCCAGGTGGTCGCGCAGCGCATAGAGCTCGGCCTTGCCGGCGTCGCAGGGCGTGTACTTGCGCTCCGGCGCGTAGGGAAACTCGGCGCCGGGCCCGAAGACATGGCAGTGCGCGTCCACCGCACCCGCGGGCAGCTGGAACCGGGGCTGGCTCGGGCCGGTGTACCAGTCCAGCCAGCCGGCGGTCTTGGTGAAGTCTCCGGAAGTGTTTTTGCTCATGGGTCAGTCCTTGCAGGAATTCGCTTGCGAGAGGATGCGGTCCGTCACCGCCTTGGTGAGAAGGCGGTCCGCTTCCTGCCGCCAATCGGGGCTGCGGGCAAAGCCCGGGCTGCTGCGCTCGCCGAACAGCCCGGCGTCGGCCAGGTCGGCCACCCAGGCCTGGCGCTCGGCGGTGCCGGCGGCGCTCCAGGGCATCAGGCCGGCTTCGCGCACCGTTTCGGCCACCTCGCGCACCTCCTCGCTGCGGCGGCGGCCGTGTTCAATCACGCGCTGGAAGAAGTAGGCCGCCTGCTTTTCCCAGTCGATGCCGGGAAAGGTTTCCTGCAGCGAGGCGATCACCGCGTCCTCGACCCCGTAGTGCCGCGCCGCGGTGAAGCTCTCGATGACCATGGCCTCCAGGCCCTTGATCATCACGCTGCGGCACATCTTGGTGGCCGAAGCGACGCCCAGGCGCTCGCTGTGCGCCGTGGCGGCAAAGCCCAGGCGGTTCAGCAGCGGGGCCAGTTCGGCCGCAGCGGCGCCGCCCAGCAGCAGCGGCACTTTGATCCGGTAGGGCGGCACGCTGGTCATCACTGCGCCCTCGACGTAACGACCGCCCGCGGCGTCGACCGTCGCTGCGGCGCGCCGCTTGGCGCCGGGCGAGGCGGAGTTGACATCGAGGAAGAAGGCGCCCGGCTTCAGCCCGGTGGCGCAGGCCTCGGCCACCGCCACCGCCTGGCTGGCGGTCACCGCGCTGACGATCAAGTCCGCGTCACGTGCCAGGTCGGCGGGGTCATCGGCCAGCGCCACGCCGTTGTCCAGGGCGTGGACACGCAGCGCAGGCGCGGTGTCGGCGGCGTCGAGCTTGCGGTCGTAAGCGCTGACGGTGCAGCCCTGCGCGCGCAGGTCCTCGGCCAGGATGCGGCCGACCTCGCCGTAGCCGACCAGACCGATGTGCCAATGCGCAGGGTGGGAGTTCATTGCGCCCCGTCGACTCGCGCAGCAGGAAGATGCATGGTGCGATTCAGTCGATGTACTTCAGGCCGGCGGCAGCCAGCGGCTCGCGCATCCTGTACATGTCCAGGCCGAGCACACCGGAGGCGAGCTGGTCGCGCTTGGCGCCTTCGTTGGCTTCGCGCTTTGCGGCGGCCTCCAGCGTTGAGGCGGCCAGGTCCCTGGGCACGCAGACCACGCCGTCGTCGTCGGCCACCACCACATCGCCCGGGTTGACCCAGGCACCGGCGCAGACGATGGGGATGTTGACCGAGCCCGGCGTCGCCTTGATCGTGCCCTTGGAGGAGATGTAGCGGCTCCACACCGGGAAGCCCATCTCGCGCAGGAACTTGGTGTCGCGCACACCGGCTTCGATGATCAGGCCGCGCGCACCGCGGGCCATGAAGCTGGTGGCCAGCAGGTCACCGAAGTAGCCGTCGCTGCAATCGGCGGTGACGGTGGCCACCACGATGTCGCCGGGCTGAATCTGCTCGGCCGCCACATGCATCATCCAGTTGTCGCCGGGCTGCAGCAGCACGGTCACCGCGGTGCCGCTGACCGACTTGTCCTGCTGGATCGGCCGCATGTAGGGCTTCATCAGGCCCACCCGTCCCATCGCCTCATGCACCGTGGCCGAACCGAAGGCCGCCAGTGCATCGGCGGTGGCGCGTTCGGCCCGGTTGATGTGGCGGTAGACGACACCGAGTTGATACATGGCGGGCTCTCCGGGGGCAGGCTGGGGTGGGTGAGGAGGGGCGTGTCGGAGGAGGTTCTGGGTGGGCGAACGACTTCCAACAGGATCCAAGGGGAGAGGCGATTCTGGCGAGCTGCAGCCATGCCGACCATGCACCACGCTGACTAGCAGCTATCCCGCTTCGGCATGGGGAGCCGCGAAAGTGCTGTCGATTTCAGGCGACACTTCACAATGACGAATGCGGCACCACCGTATGAGACGCCTTTCGGGCCGGGGCCAGTCAGCAACGGCACAGAAAGTGGTGGCACAGTGTTCTGCTCGGGAACAGGCTCGCTGCCGATCCACACCTTGAAGGTGGGTTTGGCGGGGCCCTACCGCGCAGCGCAGCCTGGTCACCGCAGCGACCGACAAGACGGCACAGCGGCAGCCAGCAGGAGACAACCCGGCCACGAGCCGAATCACGACTCACCATCGGGCCCGGCCCGAACCTCACGACCCACGGAGTTGCGTGCATGACCACCCAGAAGCCGACCATCATCTACACCCTCACCGATGAGGCGCCCCTGCTGGCGACCTGCGCCTTTCTGCCGGTGATCCGCGCCTTCACGGCGCCGGCGGGCATCGATGTCCAGACCAGCGACATCTCTGTGGCAGGGCGCATCCTGGGCGAGTTCGCCGACTTCCTGCCTGAAGCACAGCGCGTGCCCGACAACCTGGCCGCCCTGGGCAAGCTGACGCTGCGCCCGGAAGCCAACATCATCAAGCTGCCCAACATCAGCGCCTCGGTGGCCCAGCTCAAGGCCGCGATCAAGGAGCTGCAGGGCAAGGGCTATGCGATTCCCGACTATCCGGAAGCACCCAAGACCGATGAAGAGAAGGCCATTCGGGCCCGCTACGGCAAGTGCATCGGCTCGGCGGTGAACCCGGTGCTGCGCGAGGGCAACTCCGACCGCCGCGCACCCCGCGCCGTCAAGGAATACGCCCGCAAGAACCCGCACAGCATGGCCGAGTGGAGCCAGGCCTCGCGCTCGCACGTCTCGCACATGCATGCCGGCGACTTCTACCACGGTGAAAAGTCCATCACGCTGGACCGCCCCCGTGACGTGCGCATGGAGCTCATCACCCAGAGCGGCCAGACCATCGTCCTCAAGCCCAGCACCAAGCTGCTGGACCGCGAGGTGATCGACAGCATGTTCATGAGCAAGAAGGCGCTGCTGGCCTTCTACGAGCGCGAGATCGAGGACGCCCGCAAGACCGGCGTGATGTTCTCGCTGCACGTCAAGGCGACCATGATGAAGGTGTCGCACCCGATCGTGTTCGGCCACTGCGTGAAGATCTTCTACCGCGAGGCCTTCGAGAAGCACGCCAAGCTGTTCGAGGAGCTGGGCGTCAACGTCAACAACGGCATGGTCGATCTGTACAACAAGATCGCCAGCCTGCCGCAGAGCAAGCAGGACGAGATCAAGCGCGACCTGCACGCCTGCCACGAGCACCGCCCCGAGCTGGCCATGGTGGACTCGGCCAAGGGCATCACCAACTTCCACTCGCCCAACGACGTGATCGTCGATGCCTCCATGCCGGCGATGATCCGCAATGGCGGCAAGATGTGGGATGCCAACGGCCGCCTGAAGGACGTCAAGGCCGTGATGCCGGAGTCGACCTTCGCCCGCATCTACCAGGAGATGATCAACTTCTGCAAGTGGCACGGCGCCTTCGATCCGAAGACCATGGGCACGGTGCCCAACGTGGGCCTGATGGCACAGCAGGCCGAAGAGTACGGCTCGCACGACAAGACCTTCGAGATCACCGAAGACGGCGTCGCCAACATCACCGACAACGCCACCGGCGAAGTGCTGCTGAGCCAGGACGTGGAAGCCGGCGACATCTGGCGCATGTGCCAGTGCAAGGACGCCGCGATCCGCGACTGGGTCAAGCTGGCGGTCAATCGTGCGCGCAACTCGGGCATGCCGGTGGTGTTCTGGCTCGACCAGTACCGCCCGCATGAGGCCCAGCTGATCACCAAGGTCAAGATGTACCTGCACGAGCACAACACGCAGGGTCTGGACATCCAGATCATGAGCCAGGTGCGGGCGATGCGCTACACGCTGGAGCGTGTGGTGCGCGGCCTGGACACCATCAGCGCCACCGGCAACATCCTGCGCGACTACCTGACCGACCTGTTCCCGATCATGGAGCTGGGCACCTCGGCCAAGATGCTGTCCATCGTCCCGCTGATGGCCGGCGGCGGCATGTACGAAACCGGTGCCGGCGGCTCGGCGCCCAAGCACGTGCAGCAGCTTGTGGAGGAGAACCACCTGCGCTGGGACAGCCTGGGTGAGTTCCTTGCGCTGGCGGTAAGCCTGGAGGACCTGGGCATCAAGACCGCCAATGCCAAGGCCAAGATCCTGGCCAGGACGCTGGATGCGGCCACCGGCAAGCTGCTGGACAACAACAAGGGCCCGTCGCCCAAGACCGGCCAGCTGGACAACCGCGGCAGCCAGTTCTATCTGTCGATGTACTGGGCCCAGGAACTGGCCGCCCAGACCGAGGACGCCGCGCTGGCCGCCCACTTCGCTCCGCTGGCCCAGACCCTGACCGACAACGAAGCGACCATCGTGGCCGAGATGAACGCGGTGCAGGGCAAGCCGGTGGACATCGGCGGCTACTACATGGCCGACGACGAGAAGACGAAGGCCGTCATGCGCCCCAGCGCCACCTTCAACGCCGCCCTGGCGTCTGCGCGCGGCTGAGTCCCCTCTCGACCATGAAAATGGCCACCCTCGGGTGGCTTTTTTTTCCCCAATGACGCCGGACAGGGGCGCCCGTCCGGCGCCGGTCTGTCCGCCTCAGCGCCCCTTGGCCTTCAGCTGGGCATCCAGCCGGCTGAACACGCGGCGGGCGTTGCCTTCGTAGACCATCCACTTCTCCTCGGCGGTGAGGATGGTGGAGGCCTCGATGTAGCGCTTGGTGTCGTCGTAGGAGTGGCCGGTCTGCGGGTCGATGCCGCGCACGGCGCCGATCATCTCGCTGGCGAACAGCACGTTCTTGGCCGGGATCACCTTGGTGAGCAGGTCGATGCCGGGCTGGTGGTACACGCAGGTGTCGAAGTAGATGTTGTTGAGCAGGTGATCGTCCAGCAGCGGCTTCTTCAGCTCCTGCGCGAGGCCGCGGAAGCGGCCCCAGTGGTAAGGAGCGGCGCCGCCGCCGTGGGGGATCAGGAACTTCAGTGTCGGGAAGTCCTTGAACAGGTCGCCCTGCAGGCACTGCATGAAGGCGGTGGTGTCGGCGTTCAGGTAGTGCGCGCCGGTGGTGTGGAAGCAGGCGTTGCAGCTGGTGCTGACGTGGATCATCGCCGGGATGTCGTACTCGACCATCTTCTCGTAGATGGGGTACCAGCTGCGGTCGGTCAGCGGCGGGCTGGTCCAGTGGCCGCCGGAGGGGTCCGGGTTGAGGTTCAGGCCGACGTTGCCGTACTGCTCGACGCACTTGACCAGCTCGGGGATGCAGGTGGCGGGGTCCACGCCCGGGCTTTGCGGCAGCATCGCGGCCGGCACGAAGTGGTCCGGGAAGAGCTGGCTGACGCGGTGGCAGAGTTCGTTGCAGATCGCGGCCCAGGTCGAGCTGACGTTGAAGTCGCCGATGTGGTGGGCCATGAAGCTGGCGCGCGGGCTGAAGATGGTCAGGTCGCTGCCGCGCTCGCGCATCTTGGCCAGCTGGTTCAGCTCGATGGTCTCGCGCAGCTCGTCGTCGCTGATCTTCAGGTCGCTGACCTTCGGCATGACGGCCGGGTCCTGGATCCCGGCGATCTGCTGGTTGCGCCAGTTCTCCAGCGCCTTGGGTGCGGTGGTGTAGTGGCCGTGGACGTCGATGATCATCTCGGGGTCTCCTGGGGGAAATTCGGTTCGTGGGTGAAGGACGGCGAGGGCAGGGCTTCGGTGCGGCCCGGCACTCAAGCCGGATCCATGCCCTGGCGCTGCTTGGCGGGGCTGGCGGCCGGCGAGGCCAGGTAGGCCAGCATCGCGCGAACCGCGTCGGGTTGGGGGCAGGCGGTGCAAATGCCGGCGGAGAAGGTGGTGGTGATCTGGATGGTCTCCGGCAGCGCGCCCAGCAGGTCGATGCCGGGGACGTGGATCAGCTCGGACAGCTGCTGGAAGCCCAGCTCGATCTCGCCGCGCGCCACCAGCGCACCCACCGGCACACCGGGGGTGGCGACCACGGTGCGGTCCTTGAGCGACTCGGCCAGGCCCCAGCGCTCGAACAGCCTGGCCAGCGCCACGCCGCTCGGGCCGGTGGAGTAGCCGACCGTGCGCGCGGCGCTCACCGCGGCCTTGACGGCCGCTTCGGTGGACAGGTCGGGGCGCGGCGCACCGGCGCGCACCGCCACCGCGACCCCGGAGCGCACCAGGTCGACCCGGCTGCCGGGCAGCACGCGGCCGGCGGCGATGAGCTTGTCGATGGCCTCGGCCGAGAGGATGACGACGTCGAAGGCCTCGCCCTCCTGCACGCGGCGCGCGGCATCGACGCCACCGACCGATTCGATCGCCACCGGCACGCCGGTCTCGGCGGAGTAGGCGGTGGCGAGCTCATCGAGCAGCGTTCGCGTGGCCATCGAAGAAATTCCGCGGATCCCGGCAGGCTGCATGGCGAGGTCACCCAGCATCGAAACATGAAGGAGCCCGGATTCTGCGAGGCCGCTCCTATGCCGTCCAGGATCGGCGGGGTCTAGCTGTTATCGCGGCGCGGCATGCAAAGGACGCCGCTTGGCGGTGGGCTTCAGCCCGGTTGGGACTGCGCAGCGGTGCCCTGCGGCAGGGCGCTGACCAGCTCGGAAAGCACCCGGGTGGCCTGGCGCATCAGGGCGGTGGGGCGTTTGGTGGACGAGCGGGCCAGGCAGATCACGCTGGTCAGTCCGGGTTCCACCAGCACCCGGGCGGTGAGCTCGTCGGCACGACCGGAGGCGGCCACCGCACCGGCGGTGAGCACCGCATGACCGTAGCCGGCGCAGACCAGATCGATGATGGCCGGGATGCTGGACACCTCCCAGGCGATGTCCAGCTGCAGGCCGGCCAGGGTGGCTTCGGTCTCCAGCAGGTTGCGGATGACGTGCTGTCGCTCCGGCAC
Organism: Burkholderiales bacterium; assembly: GCA_016703325.1. Taxonomy (GTDB): domain Bacteria; phylum Pseudomonadota; class Gammaproteobacteria; order Burkholderiales; family Burkholderiaceae_C; genus Sphaerotilus. The sequence goes on from JADJCH010000070.1 coordinate 16,298, forward strand.
GATCAGCGGGTAGTCGGCCAGCTCCCGGTAGGGCAGGGCGCCGCGAGGCTGCGGAGCGGTGCTGGCCGGTCGGTTGCGCGACACCAGGCACAGCGGCTCGCGCAGCAGCGGTCGCATCTCCAGCGCAGCATGGGCCTGCGGGTTGTGCAGCAGGCCCAGGTCCACCCGGCCGGAGGTGAGCCACTCGGTGATGTGGGCGGTCAACCCTTCCACGACCGCCAGTCGGGCCTTGGGCAGGCTGCGACGGAAGGCATCGATCAGCGGCAGGGTGAGCTGGCGGCCCAGCGAGGGCGGCAGGCCGATGGTGATGTGGCCGATCGGCTCGTCCCGGCTGGCGCCCATGTCCTCCCGGGCCTGCGCCACATGCTGGAGGATGGCCACCCCATGTTCGAAGAGCCGGCGGCCCGCTTCAGTGAGGGCCACGCCGCGGCCGTTGCGGGTGAGGAGGTTTTCGCGCAGCTCGATTTCCAGGGCCCGCACCTGGCGGCTCAGCGCCGGCTGGGCGATGTCCAGCACCTCTGCGGCCCGGCTGAAGCTGCCGAGCTCGGCGACCTGGACGAAGTATTCGAGCTGCTTGAGGTTCATGAACACCCCTCAACCTGCAGGCCATCGCCCGTCAGGTCCCCCGAGGGGTCAAGGATGCTGGGGTTCTCAGGTCTTGGTGGGCGCGGCCGGATTGGCGCCCGCGGCGGCCATGATCTGGTCGAGTTCCTTGCAATTGGGTGAGCAGACCATCTGGGTCTTTCCCAGCACCTGCTTGCCCTTGAGCATGGAGCGCGGCCGGTGTTTGCCGCACAGCAGGCAGGACATGGTGCCACTCACGAAGGCGCCTTTGCCGCCGAAGGGGGAGCCGGGGGCTTTGCTCTTGTAGCGCAGACCATCCGAGTCGATGCGGGTTTTTTCGTCGTCTTGAGCCATGGAGATTCAACGCTGCGGCGGCCGAAACCGCCGACGTGCTGCCGGTGCAAAACCTGGATTGTCGCGGATCTGGCGGCCGAGCGTGCTGGACGAACGTCCAGGAGACCGCCGCCGCGGACCGATTCGGGTCGAAACCGGTCGAATCGGTTGATTCCAGGCCAGCGCTGCGTCAGCCCAGCAGGTCCAGCAGGGTCCTCGCCACCACCTGGGTGGCGCGGCGCAGGTCCTCCAGCACCAGGTGCTCGTCGGCCCGCTTGGCGTTGGACTCCAGCACGGTGCGGGGGCCGGCGCCATAGATGGCCGCCGGAATGCCTCGTGCACCGAACAGCCGCACATCGGTGTACAGCGGTGTGCCGGAGGTGGGAATCGGTTCGCCGAACACCGCCTCGCCATGGCGCTGCAGGGGCTCGACCAGCGCAGCGCTGCGCGCGTCGGGCTTCCAGGGCTCGGCCAGCAGCAGGCGGCGCAACTCCAGGCGGATGCCCGGGCAGCCGGCCACGGTGGCCTCGATGAGGGCGCGCACTTCGGCCTCCACCGCGGCGCTGTCCTCCTCCGGGATCATGCGGCGGTCCAGCTTCAGGACCACCTTGCCGGGGATGACGTTGGTGTTGCTGCCGCCCTCGATGCGGCCAACGTTCAGGTAGGGGTGGTCGATGCCCGGCACCTGGGAGTGCCGCTGGGCCAGCACCTGGTTGTGGGCGTACAGCGCTGTGAGCAGCTTCGTCGCGGCCTGCAATGCGTCCACCCCGGTGTGCGGGTAGGCGGCGTGCGAGGCCAGGCCGTGCAGCGTGACCTCGAACTGCAGGCAGCCGTTGTGCGCGGTCACCACCTGGTAGCTGAAGCCGGCGGCCAGCAGGTAGTCCGGCTTCGTCAGACCTTTGTCCAGCAACCAGCCCGGACCGAGTTCGCCGCCGAACTCCTCGTCGTAGGTGAACAGCAGCTCGACGCCGCCGCGCAGTTGCAGGCCCAGGCTCTCCAGCGCACGCAGCGCGAAGGTGTAGCTGGCGAAGTCGCTCTTGCTCACCGCCGCGGCGCGGCCGTAGAGCCGGCCGTCGACCACCTCAGCGCCGTAGGGGGCGTGGGTCCAGCCGTCGCCGGGCGGCACCACGTCGCCGTGCGCGTTCAGTGCCACCACCGGGCCGGATTCGGCGGCACCCGCCGCGGCACCAGCCGCCGCACCGAAGCGGCGCCGCACGATCAGGTTGGTGATCGACTGCATGCCGTAGGCCTGCACTTCGGCCGCAGGCACCGGGTGGCGCTCGGCGACGTAGCCGAAGCCGGCCAGCAGATCCGCCGTGCGCTCGGCGTGCGGTGCGTTGTTGCCGGGCGGTGTGTCGGTGGGTACGCGCACCAGCTGCTGCAGGAAGGCCACCTCCTCGTCGAAGTGGGCGTCGATCCAGGCGTCGAGCCGGGCATAGGCGTGGGGATCGGGGCGGGTCGGGGCGGGTCGGGTCATTGCGGGGCTTTCTCGGCGGCGAGCTGTTGAAGCAGGTGCTCGAAGGCCTGCACCGCCAGCTCGGCGTCGTCGTTGCTGACGGTTTCCAGCGGGTTGTGGCTGATGCCGGCGTTGCCGCCGCGCACGAAGAGCATGGCCTGGGGCAGGCGCTCATGCAGCTTCATCGCGTCGTGTCCGGCGCCGCTGGGCAGCTCGAACACCGGCAGGCCGAGGGACTGCACTGCAGCCGCCCAGCGGGCCTTCCAGGCCGCGTCGGAGGGCGCGGCGGAGGCGACCATCGTCTCCTCCAGCGTCAGCGCCACGCGGCGGCGCTCGGCGATGCGCTGGGCGTGTTCCTTGACATCGGCCACCAGCGCATTGCGCTGCGGGTTGCTGGGTGCACGCAGGTCCAGGCTGAAGCGGCATTCGCCCGGCACGACGTTGACCGAGCCGGCCGGCACCTGCAACTGGCCGACCGTGGCCACCGAGCCTTCGTCGGCCGAGGCACGGGCCTCCGCATACAGCGCCAGCTCGGCGGCGGCGGTGGCCGCGTCGCGGCGGCGGTTCATCGGTGTCGTCCCGGCATGGCTGGCCACGCCGGTGAAGGCACCCAGGTAACGCGCGCTGCCGTTGATGGAGTTGACCACGCCCAGCGGCAGGTCCAGGTCGTCCAGCACCGGGCCCTGCTCGATGTGCACCTCGACGAAGCCGAGGTAGTGCGCCGGATTACGAGCCAGCGCCGTGATTGCTTCCATCGCGCCGGGCAGTCCGGCGGCGCGCATGGCCTCGCGCATCGTCACGCCGTGGGCATCGGTCTGCTCCAGCCAGGCAGGGTCGAAGGCGCCCACCAGCGCGCCGGAGCCCAGGAAGGTGGCCTTGTAGCGCTGCCCCTCTTCCTCGGCGAAGCCGACCACCTCGATGCCGAAGGGCAGCCGCCGGCCGGTGCGGTGCAACTCGCGCACCGCCGCCATCGCCACCAGGATGCCCAGGCGGCCGTCGTACCTGCCTGCGTTGCGCACCGTGTCGTAGTGGCTGCCGGTGAGCAGGCGGGGAGTCGCCTCATCAGTGCCTCGGTACTGGCCGACCACGTTGCCCACCGCGTCCAGCGACACCTCGTCGAAGCCGCAGTCCTCGCGCATCCAGCGCATCAGCTGCGCGGCACAGGCGCGGTGCGCATCGCTGAGGTAGGTGGCGGTGAGCTGGCCGCGTTCGGCAAAGGCGGGCTCGCTGTGTGCCGCCAGGGCCTGCGCCCAGTCCCAGACCTGGTTGCCCCGTTCAGGGACGACGCCGAACTTCTCGTTCAGGCGGATCTGCGCGATGCGGTGGATGTTGCGCAGGCACTCGGCGAACTCGAGCTCCCGGGTGCCGTGGCTGCGTCGCTCGAAGGTGGCGATGATCTGCGCGCGCGTCAGCCCCTCACCGCGCGGGCCGCGCACCGCCAGGATGAAGGGCCAGCCGAAGCGCTGGTTGTAGGTCGCGTTGAGCGCCTGCAGCTGCTCGAACTCCTGCCGCGTGCAGGCGGTGAGGCCGGCGCGGCTCTGCTCGCCGGTGGACTCGGCCGTCAGCGTCTGGGCCACCATGGCCTTGCCGGCCAGCTCCGGGTGGGCGCGGATCAGGCCGAGCTGCTCGGCCTCGCTGGCTTCGCGCACCACCTCCACCAGCACACGCTCCAGCTGCGCCAGGTGGATGAAGCCCTGGGCCGGTCTGCGGGCGAAGCTGCGCTCCGGGATCCAGGGCGAGTGTTCGTAGATGCCGTCCAGGAGCCGGACGAACTCGCCGAGGTCGGCGCGGTTGAGGGTGTCGAGGGTCAACATCGTGGTGGTCCCGCTCATTCCCACAGGAAGGCGGTGGAGGGGTCGAAGGGATGGGTGTCGCGCCAGTGCCGCGCGATGTCGATGCGCCGGGTCACCCAGACGCGGTCGTGCAGTTCGATGTGGTCGAGGAAGCGCTGCAGCGAGCGCATGCGCCCCGGCCGGCCCAGCAGCCGGCAGTGCATGCCGATGCTCATCATTGCCGGCCGCTCGGCCCCTTCGGCGTAATGCACGTCAAAGGCGTCGCGCAGGTACTCGAAAAACTCGTCGCCGTGGCTGTAGCCCTGCGGCAGCGCAAAGCGCATGTCGTTGCAGTCCAGCGTGTAGGGCACGACCAGGTGCGGCGCCAGGGTGCCGTCGCTGCGGCGCACCTGCAGCCAGAAGGGCAGGTCGTCGCCGTAATAGTCGCTGTCGTAGGTGAAGGCCGGGTGCTCGGCATCCCAATCGGCCACCAGACGGCGGGTGTTGGGGCTGTCGCGGCCGGTGTACCAGCCCGCGCCGTGCAGCTGCTGGCCGTGGTCGCCGGTGAGGCGGGCGATGATCTCCATGCCGCGGCGCATGTGCTCGCGCTCGGTGACCTCATCGGTGTTCTGGTAGTGGATCCAGCGCCAGCCGTGGCAGGCGATCTCGTGGTCGAGTTCCACAAAGGCCGCGGTCACCTCCGGACAACGCTCCAGCGCCATCGACACGCCGAAGACGGTCAGCGGCAGGCCGCGCTTCTCGAACTCCCTGAGGATGCGCCACACCCCCACCCGGCTGCCGTACTCGTAGATGCCCTCCATGCTCAGGTGCCGGGCCGCGAAGGCGGGCGGGTTGAACATCTCGGAGAGGAACTGCTCGCTGCCGGCGTCGCCGTGCAGCACGGAGTTTTCGCCGCCCTCCTCGTAGTTCAGTACGAACTGCACGGCCACCCGGGCGTTGCCCGGCCAGCGCGCATGCGGCGGGTGGCGACCGTAGCCGGCCAGGTCACGCGGGTAGCGCGGCTCAAAGGGGTGGCGAGAAGCGTCGGGGAGGTTCATGGCATCAGGTCCTCGGCCGCAGCACCGCGGCCAGGTCGGGGGTGCGAGGATTCGAGCGCAAGTTGCGTTCCACGCTGGCGATGTGCTGCTCCATCAGCTTGACCGCCGCCCGGGCATCGCGGCGCGCCAGCGCTTCGACGATCTGCACATGCTCCTGCTGCGAATGTTCGGCCGAATGGGTGGACTGGTACATCAGCGAAATCAGCTGCGAGCGGCTGAGCAGGTCGGCCACCAGCTCGGCCAACACCTCGTTGCCCAGCATGCGCGCCAGCAGCACATGGAAGTCCGCCAGCAGCCGCGTACGGCCGGAGACGTCCGAACGAGCCAGCGCCTGCCGCTCCTGGGCCAGGTGGGCGTGCAACTGGGCCGCCTGAGCCTCGGTGATGACGGCCGCGAGCCGCCGGACCATGCCCCCTTCCACCAGCCGGCGCACTTCGAAGACCTGGCGCGCCTCCTCCACGCTGGGCGTGGCGACGAAGGCGCCGCGTGCCGGCTCCAGCGTGACCAGGCGGTCGCGGCTGAGGCGGTTGAGCGCCTGCCGAACGACGGTGCGAGACACCGAGAACACGTCGGCGATCTGCTGCTCCACCAACTTGGTGCCCGGCATCAGCCGGCGCTCCACGATGGCCAGCGTGATCGCCTCGGCGATCTGGTCGGTGGTGCTGGCGGAGGCGGCACCGTCGGGCGGCAGGGCCGCCTCCGGCTCCACCAGGCGCAGCGAGGCAGCGGGTTTGCGGGGCACGTTCTGAACTCTCCTGTGTTCTGAAAGTGTATACAGTAATCGAGTTCCGTCAAGATTCCGTCGAGCGGTGAGAATGATTTTCCCAGAAGCTTCGTCTCCCGAATCGGATTCGTCGGCGGTGATGCGGGAATGCACGGATACAGATGGGCGATTGACTGTATACAGTTCGTCTCCGGTCGCCGCGGGTCTGCCGGACCATCCGGCAGCTGCGACCCCAGCTCCTCACAGAGCCCGCTGTGGTGGGGGGAAGCAAGGTCCGGCCGTTGCCGGCGCTTCCCTGTGGGCTGCCTGCGCCGTGCCCGGCCGACTGCAGCTGCCCACCGGAGGTGCCGCCACCGCGCCGGCCGCACGGATGAGGAGACCGCCATGAGCACCCCAGCCGTCCACCCTGTGGACGAACGCCTGCCCACCGGCCGCCTGGCCGCACTCGGCCTGCAGCATGTCCTGGTGATGTACGCCGGCGCGGTGGCCGTGCCGCTGATCGTCGGCCGGGCGCTCAAGCTCTCGCCGGAGCAGGTGGCGCTGCTGATCAGTGCCGACCTGTTCTGCTGCGGTCTGGTCACGCTGATCCAGAGCTTCGGCGTGACCCGCTGGTTCGGCATCCGGCTGCCGGTGATGATGGGCGTGACCTTCGCTGCGGTGGGGCCGATGGTGGCCTTCGCCAACGCGATGCCCGGCGTCGACGGGGCGCGGGCCATCTTCGGCGCCATCATTGGCGCGGGGGTGATCTCGCTGCTGATCGCGCCGATCGTCAGCCGGCTGCTGCGCTTTTTCCCGCCGGTGGTCACCGGCAGCATCATCGCCATCATCGGCATCAGCCTGATGCGTGTGGGTGTGGGCTGGGCAATGGGTGGGCCGGCCCCGCTGGCCCAGAGTGTGGACGTGCCCAAGCTGGTGGCGATGGTCGATGCCGCCAAGGCCAGCGCCGCCGCAGCGGCGGCCTCGGCCGCGCCGGGCGCCTCTGCCCCCGCGCTCAAGCTTGCCGGGCCGGTGCCCATGCTGAACAACCCCGGCTACGGTGCGCTGGACAACCTGGCCATTGCCTCTGCGGTGCTGGTGTTCATCCTGCTGCTGGTGAAGTACGGCCGCGGCTTCGTGGCCAACATCTCGGTGCTGCTGGGCATCGTGGGCGGCTGTGCGGTGGCGGTGGCGATGGGCAAGATGAACTTCGACAAGGTGGCCAAGGCACCCTGGTTCGACGTCGTCACGCCCTTTGCCTTCGGCGCCCCCACCTTCGACCTCGTGATGATCCTGACGATGACGCTGGTGATGATCGTCGTGATGATCGAGTCCACCGGCATGTTCCTGGCGCTGTCGGACATCACCGGCCGGCGCATCGGCCAGGCCGATCTGGCCGCCGGGCTGCGCACCGACGGTCTGGGCACGCTGATCGGCGGCGTCTTCAACACCTTCCCCTACACCAGCTTCTCGCAGAACGTCGGGCTGGTGGGCGTCACCGGGGTGAAGAGCCGCTGGGTCTGCGTGGCCGCCGGCCTGATCATGATCGTGCTGGGCCTGCTGCCGAAGATGGCCGCTTTCGTCGAGTCCATCCCGCAGTTCGTGCTGGGCGGGGCCGGGCTGGTGATGTTCGGCATGGTGGCGGCCACCGGCATCCGCATCCTGGCCGGGGTCGACTACAAGAACAACCGCTTCAACCTCTACATCGTCGCGCTGTCGATCGGCTTCGGCCTGATCCCGCTGGTGGCGCCGCGCTGGACGCAGCAGATGGCGCACGGACTGCATCCGCTGCTGGAAAGCGGCATCCTGCTCACCTCGGTGGCTGCCGTCGTGTTGAACCTGTTCTTCAACGGCAACAGCAGTCGCGACACCCGCGAGGCGGTGGAAGCCTCCAAGTCCTTCGGCGCCCATTGAGAGGGTGTCCCCTCCCGGGCCGTGCGTCGCGCGGCGCAGGCACGGCCCATGCTGTGAGATGCTCGGCACCGCTGCCCGGCCGGGCGGTCCGGCCCCAACACTTTGACCCCTCGACCCATGGGACACCTCAGCACCCACGTCCTCGACACCATGCACGGCTGCCCGGCGGCCGGGATGCAGGTGACACTGCAGCGACTGGCCGACGACGGCCGCGCGGTCACCGTCAAAACCCTGGTCCTCAACGCGGACGGCCGCAGCGACGGCGGTCCTCTGCTGGACGCCGCCGCCATGGCGACGGGGCGCTGGCGCCTGCTGTTCGAGGTCGCGCCCTATTTCCGTGCACGCGGTGTCCCCTTGCCGGATCCGGCGTTCATCGAAACGGTGCCGATCGACTTCGGCATCGCCGACGCCAACGGGCACTACCACGTGCCGCTGCTGGTCAGCCCCTGGTCGTATTCGACCTACCGCGGCTCCTGAGGCCGCCGACCTCCGATCTTTTTTCCGATTCTTTTCGACCGAAAGACCGCGCGCATGGACGCCGCTTACCTGCTCGACTGGGCCAACCTGCTGCTGCGCTGGGCGCATGTGATCGTGGCGATCGCCTGGATCGGATCGTCGTTCTACTTCGTCTTCCTCGACAGCAGCCTGACGCGCCCCACCGACCCGGCGCTGCTCGCCAAGGGAGTGGACGGCGAACTCTGGGCGGTGCACGGCGGCGGCTTCTACCACCCGCAGAAGTACCTGGTGGCGCCCAAGACGCTGCCCGAGCACCTGCACTGGTTCTTCTGGGAGAGCTACAGCACCTGGCTGACCGGCTTTGCGCTGTTCACGGTGATGTACCTGTTCAACGCCAGCACCTTCCTGATCGACCGGCAGGTGCACGCCTGGTCCTCGCCGGGCGCTGCCGTGGCCGCGGCGCTGGCCTTCCTGGTGGTGTGCTGGTTCGTCTACGACAGCATCTGCCGGGCCTTCGGCCGGCGTGCGCACGGCGACCTGATCGTCGGCGTCGGCGTGGCCGCCTTCGTGGTGCTGGCCTCCTGGTTGGCCTGCCAATTGTTTGCGGGGCGGGCGGCTTTCCTGCTGGTGGGTGCGATGCTGGCGACCAGCATGAGCGCCAACGTGTTCGTCTGGATCATCCCGGGCCAGAAGAAGGTGATTGCCCAGATGAAGGCCGGCGAGCCGGTGGACCCGCTGCACGGCTGGCGCGCCAAGCAGCGCAGCGTGCACAACACCTACTTCACGCTGCCGGTGCTGATCGCGATGCTGTCCAACCACTATGGCTGGCTCACGCAGGGGCCGCACAACTGGCTGGCGCTGGTGGGCGTGATGCTGGCCGGTGCGCTGATCCGCTACAGCTTCGTGGCCCGCCACAAGGCGCTGGTGCTGGGCAAGCGGGTGCCCTGGGAGTACGCCGCCGTGGGCACGCTGCTGCTGGTTGTTCTGGCGGTGTGGCTCGCGCCCAAGCCGCTGCCGGCCAGCGCCTCGGCCACGCCGGTGACCCTCGCGCAGGTGCAGGCGGTGGTGGCCCAGCGCTGTGCGATCTGCCACAACGCCGAGGTGCAGAACAAGGCCGTGGCGCTGCACACCCCGGAACTGCTGCGCCAGCACGCCCAGGCGGTGTACCAGCAGGTGGTGGTGCTCAAGGCCATGCCACTGAACAACGTGACCCAGATCACCGAGGAAGAGCGTGCGCTGATCCGCCGCTGGTTCGAGTCAGGCGCACCCTGAGCACCGGCCGGCCCGGCGCAGCGGGCACTCAGCCGCGCTGCCGCCGCAGGCCCAGTGCCATCACGGCCCCCACCACCAGCAGCGAGCCGAGGATCTGCACCGGCGCCACGCGCTGGTCCAGCACCCCCCAGGCCATCACCAGCGCAGCCACCGGTTCCACGTTCATGATCGGTGAGTTGCCCACCACGCCCAGCTTGGGCAGCAGGGTGAACATCATCGTGATGCCGGTGCCGTAGAGCAGCGTCAGCGCCGCCAGCCCCCACCAGCCGGCAATGGCCTGCGGCCAATGGAAACCGCCCTGCCAGGCCACCCCGCCCAGCGCCAGCAGGCCGACCAGGGCCATGGTGACGGCGGTGCGCAGCCGGCCGTCCAGCTCCGCCACCTCGTGCTGCGTCAGCGCCAGCGCGAGGCCGAACACCATCGCCCCACCCACCGCAAACCCCACCCCGCTGCCGATGCGGCCCCATTGTGTGGCCAGGTCCAGCCCGGAGGCGGCGCCGAAAACATCCAGCGCCAGCACCAGCCCCAGCAGGATGGCCGGCATCGCCAGCAGCACCCGGCGCTCCGGTCGGCGGCGGTAGACGCCAAAGGCCCAGGCCGCCGTCCAGATCGGGAAGGTGTTGAAGGCCAGCAGCGCCAGCGCCACCGGCAGCCGCGCCACCGCGGAGTACAGGCACAGGCTCTGCACGGCCACCAGGGCGGCGATCAACGGCAGCACGCGGCGCTGCCGGGACGTAATCGCACGCGGCTGGCCCTGCCAGAGGTAGAGCAAGGCCACCACCGCGGCCGTGACCAGACTGCGCGCTGCCACCGCGGTGGGTACGTCCAGCCCATGGTTGAACGCCACCCGGGCGGCCACATGGTTGGCGCCGAACAGGCAGGCGATCAGCAGCAGTGACAGGAAGGCGCGTGGTGGCAGCGGTGTGGACAAAGGGGTCAAGATCTGGCTCCTCCCGGATGGGCACCGGCGCGGGCTATGAATGTGCGGATTGTCCGCAAACGGCCGATGGACCCTCCGGTGCCCCTCGATTGCAGGGGTTGTTGGCAAAGCCGGGTGAAATCACAGCGTAGATTAAGGATTGACGCGTAACTTCGTGGCAATGCGTTGCTGCTGCCCTGTCCTGACATGCCTCTCAAGTACCGCCTCTCCGTCTGTCCCCATGACACGGCCAAGAACCTGGCCGGCTGGTTCCTGCTGAACACCTACCTGCAGCGGCGACTGGGGTTCGCCATGCACTTCGAGCCTGCGGACAACTTCAACCTGGAGCGCGAGGCGGTGCTCGCCGGTGGGGCGGACTTCGTCTATGCCAACCCCTACAGCGCCTGGCGCTTCCAGCAGGAGCGTGGGTTCATCCCCGTGGCCAAGCCCATCGAGGTCTGTGACGAAACCCTGCTGGTCGCACGCGCCGGGACGCCGCCGGATCCGTCCGATGGCCTGACGATCGCCTCGGCCACCGACAAGTTGATCGTCCATTTTCTCGGGCTGACCTTGCTGGATCAACTGAAATGGCCTGTCAAGAAGATGCGCTACGAGTTCGTCGGCAACCACCTGAAGGCGGTGCAGGCGGTGCTCGGTGGCAAGGCCCGGGCCGGCTTCGTGTTCAACGAGACCTGGAACGGGCTCTCGGCCAACAGCCGGGCCGAGCTGCAGGTGCTGGCGGAAACCCGCAGTCGGCAGGCCTGCCACTGCTTCTGTGTCGGACCGGCTTTGGCGGATCGACTGCCTGAAATTCAGACACTTCTTTGCGGCATGCACGAGGATCCTGCCGGTCGTCGGGTGCTGGAGGACCTCCGGTTCCAGGGCTTCGAGCCCCTGAAGGTCGATGCGTTGGGGGCGTTGGGTGGGCTTTTCCCAGCTGAGGCGACTGCATCTGCCTGATTTTCAGGCAATCCATTTTGCGATGTGTCTGAGTATTGGTCATTTGCCGCCTGTGAGAGCCTGGCTCCGCTTCTTGGCGGATGTGCGGAAAGCCCTGGAGCACACGTAAAACCGGGAAGTGGCTCGGGATCCGACAGAAATCTGGGCAGCGAAGGGGTCGAGGGTCAGGGTTTGCACTGGGTTTGTGCGTTTTGGCACGCCCCGTGCGTTGCTGGGTCACACCGGCAGTGACCGGTCCCCACCAGCGCCCGCGCTTTCAGCGCTGCGGCGCCTCTTGACGGAGACACTTCCCATGACCGAACGTCGAGCGCCCGCTCTCACCTTCTCTGCCCGCCGAGGCTTCACGCTGGCCGGTGTGGCCGCTGCCGCCCTGGCCGTCTGCGCGCCGATGTCGGCGCTGGCCCAGGGCAAGGGCGAGGTGAAGATCGCCGTCATCGTCAGCAAGACCGGCCCGCTGGAGGCCTACGCAAAGCAGACCCTGACCGGTTTCGCCCTCGGCCTGCAGTACGCCACCGGCGGCACGATGACGGTGGCGGGCAAGAAGATCACCGTCATCGAGAAGGACGACCAGGGCAAGCCCGATGTGGGCAAGGCCGCGCTGGCCGCCGCCTACGCCGACGACAAGGTGGATCTCGCGGTGGGCCCGGTGGCGTCGCCCGTGGCGCTGGCGATGCTGCCGGTGGCCGAGGAGTACAAGAAGATCCTGCTGGTCGAGCCCGCGGTGGCCGACAGCATCACCGGCGACAAGTGGAACAAGTACATCTTCCGCACCGGTCGCAACTCCAGCCAGGACGCGGCCGCCAATGCCGCCGCGCTGGACCAGCCGGGCAACGTGATCGCCATCCTGGCCAACGACAACGCCTTCGGCCGCGACGGTGTGAAGGCCAGCAAGGAGTTCACCAAGAAGGCCAAGATCGTCCACGAAGAGTACCTGCCGGTGGGCACCACCGACTTCACCGCCGGCCTGCAGCGCATCATCGACAAGCTCAAGGACCAGCCGGGCAACAAGTACCTGTCGGTGGGCTGGTCGGGTGCGCCCACGCCCTTCGGGAAGATCGCTGATCTGGAGTTGGAGAAGCGCTTCGGCATCAAGCTGGCCACCGGCGGCAACATCCTGCCGGCAATGGTGGCGTACAAGAACTTCCCCGGCATGGAAGGGGCGCTGTACTACTACTTCGGCATCCCGAAGAACCCGGTCAACGAGTGGCTGGTGGCCAACCACTATCGCCAGTTCAAGGCACCGCCGGACTTCTTCACCGCCGGCGGCATGAGCGCGGCGATCGCGGTGGTCGAGGCACTGAAGAAGACCAACGGCGACACGACCACCAACAAGCTCATCGCCACCATGGAGGGCATGAGCTTCGAGGACGCCCAAGGGCAAGATGACCTTCCGCAAGGAAGACCACCAGGCGATGCAGGACATGTACCACTTCCGCATCAAGAACGATCCGGCTTTCGCCTGGGGTGTACCGGAGCTGGTGCGCGTGATCCCCGCTGCGGAACTCAATATCCCCATCCGCAACCAGCGCTGACGCGCCGGTTGCGGACGAGTCCGCCTCCGTTGAGCTCCCCCCAGCCCCCTCCAAGAGGGGGCTCCAGCTGGTTGACTGAGGTCCGGCCCAGGCCGGCGCGTGCCTGCGATGCTTGAAACCCAAGAACTGACCATCCGCTTTGGCGGCCACGTGGCGGTGGACCATGTGTCCTGCCGCTTCGAGCCGGGCACGCTCACGGCCATCGTCGGCCCGAACGGTGCGGGCAAGACCACCTATTTCAACCTGATCTCCGGCCAGCTGCCGGCCAGCGAGGGGCGGGTGCTGCTGGACGGCGAGGACCTCACCACGCTGCCGGCACCGCTGCGCACCCGGCGCGGGCTGGGCCGGGCCTTCCAGCTCACCCAGCTCTTCCCCAACCTGACGGTGCGGGAAAACGTGCGCCTGGCGATCCAGGCACGGGAGGCCGGGCGCGGCAAGGCCGGCGGCGTGGCGGGCATCGACTTCTTCCGCGTCTGGCTGGATCGCAAGGCCTGGATCGACGAGGCGCAGGCCATCCTGGAGCAGGTGCGCCTGGGCGACAAACACGACGTGCACGCCAGCGCGCTGCCGCACGGCGACCAGCGCAAGCTGGAGGTGGCGCTGCTGATCGCGCTGGACCCGAAGGTCTTCATGTTCGACGAACCCACCGCCGGCATGAGCGTGGACGAAGTGCCGGTGGTGCTGGACCTGATCCGTTCCCTCAAGCAGCGCCGCGACGTCACAATTCTGCTGGTCGAGCACAAGATGGACGTGGTGCGGGAGCTCTCCGACCGCATCATCGTGCTGCACAACGGCCAGCTGGTCGCCGACGGCGAGCCCGCCGCGGTGATCGCTTCACCGGTGGTGCAGCAGGCCTACCTCGGCATGGCTGCGGAAGAGCCGCAGGAGCGGCGGCATGAGTCAGCCATTCTGGAACTCAGCGGTGTGCACCCACATCGGTGCATACCACATCCTGCAGGCGTGGATTTCAGTGCCGGCCGGCGAGGTGACGATGCTGCTGGGCAGCAACGGCGCAGGCAAGACCACCACGCTGCGCACCATCATGGGCCTGCGGCAGGTCTCGCCAGGGCGACGTGCGCTTCCAGGGCCAAGCCTGAAGGGCCTGGGCACATTCCGCGAGATCGCGAAGCGACGCATCGCCTATGTGCCCGAGAGCATGGGCACCTTCACCGACCTGACGGTGAAGGAGAACATGCTTGGCCTGCGCGCTCGGCACGCAACGCCGACGGGCTGGACACGCAGCGTCTGGGGAGGATCTTCGGCTTCTTCCGGCGCTGAGAAGGTTCTGGCGGCTCTAGCCCGGCCGGCAAGCTCAGCGGCGGGCAGAAGCAGATGCTGGCCGTGGCCCGTGCGATCTGCGAGCCGCGCGCGCTGATCCTGATCGACGAGCCGAGCAAGGGCCTGGCGCCGTCGATCATCCAGAACCTGGTGACTGCCTTCAGCGAGCTGAAGCGGCAGAAAACCACCATCCTGCTGGTGGGCAGAACTTCATGATGGCCAAGGCACTGGGCGACC
>JADJCH010000071.1 GCA_016703325.1 Burkholderiales bacterium
CTGGCCGCCGCCTACGCCGGACGACAAGGGGTGGACCTCGCGGTGGGCCCGGTGGCCTCACCGGTGGCGCTGGCGATGCTGCCGGTGGAGGGACAAGAAGATCACTGCTGTTCGGGCCCGCGGTGGCCGACACCATCACCGGCGACAAATTGGAACAAGTACATCTTCCGCACCGGTCGCAACACCAGCAGAGACGCGGCCAACGCCGCCGCGCTGGACCAACCGGGCAACGTGATCACCATCACTGGCCAACGACGCCTTCGGCCGCGACGGTATGAAGGCCACCAAGGAGTTCACCAGAAGGCCAAGATCGTCCACGAAGAGTTACCTGCCGGTGGGCACCACCGACTTCACCCCCGGCCTGCAGCGCATCATCGACAAGCTCGGGACCAGCCGGGCAAGAAGTACCTCTCCGGTGGGCTGGGCGGGTGCGCCCACGCCCCTTCCCGGGAAGATCGCTGGCCTGGACTTGGAGAAGCGCTACGGCATCAAGCTGGCGCGCCGGCGGGCAGCATCCTGCCGGCGATGGTGGCGTACAAGCACCCCGGGAAAAGAAGGGGCGCTGTACTACTACTTAAGCATCCCGAAGAACCCGGTCAACGAAGTGGCACGGTGGCCAACCACTACCGCCAGTTCAAGGCACCGCCGGACTTCTCCACCACCGGCGGCATGAGCGCCAACGATCGCGGTGGTCGGGCACTGAAGAAGACCGGCGGCGACACGACCGCAACCAGCTCATCGCTACCATGGAGGCGAGCTTCGAGACGCCAAGGGCAAGATGACCTTCCCCAGGGAAGACCGCCAGGCGATGCAGGACTATGCCGCTTCCGCATCAAAAACGGTCCGGCCTTCGCCTGGGGCGTACCGGAGCTGGTGGCGTGATCCCCGCCGCGGAACTCATATCCCGATCCGCAACCAGCGCTGACGCGCCGGTTGCGGACGAGAGTCCGCCTCCGTTGAGCTCCCCAGCCCCTCCGAGGGGGCTCCAGCTAATTGACTGAGGGCCGAGGCCGGCGTGCTGCGATGCTTAGAAACCCAGGCCGACCATCCCCGCTTTGGCGGCCGTGGCGGTGGACCATGTGTCCTGCCGCTTCGACCGGGCACGCTCACGGCCATCGTCGGCCCGGAAAGGGGCAAGACCCCACTATTTCAACCTTGATCTCCGGCCAGCTGCCGGCCAGCGAGGGGCGGGTGCTGCTGACGGCGAGGGACTCACCACGCTGCCGGCACCGCTGCGCACCCGGCGCGGGCTGGGGCCGGGCCTTCCAGCTCACCCAGCTCTTCCCCAATCTGACGGTGCGGGAAAACGTGCGCCTGGCGATCCAGGCACGGGAGGCCGGGCGCGGCAAGGCCGGCGGCGTGGCGGGCATCGACTTCTTCCGCGTCTGGCTGGATCGCAAGGCCTGGATCGACGAGGCGCAGGCCATCCTGGAGCAGGTGCGCCTGGGCGACAAACACGACGTGCACGCCAGCGCGCTGCCGCACGGCGACCAGCGCAAGCTGGAGGTGGCGCTGCTGATCGCGCTGGACCCGAAGGTCTTCAGCTCGACGAACCCACCGCCGGCATGAGCGTGGACGAAGTGCCGGCTTCTGTGGCGCCTGGTGCTGGACCTGATCCGTTCCCTCAAGCAGCGCCGCGACGTCACAATTCTGCTGGTCGAGCACAAGATGGACGTGGTGCGGGAGCTCTCCGACCGCATCATCGTGCTGCACAACGGCCAGCTGGTCGCCGACGGCGAGCCCGCCGCGGTGATCGCTTCACCGGTGGTGCAGCAGGCCTACCTCGGCATGGCTGCGGAAGAGCCGCAAGGAGCGGCGGCATGAGTCAGCCCATTCTGGAACTCAGCGGTGTGCACACCCACATCGGTGCATACCACATCCTGCACGGCGTGGATTTCAGCGTGCCGGCCGGCGAGGTGACGATGCTGCTGGGCCGCAACGGCGCGGGCAAGACCACCACGCTGCGCACCATCATGGGCCTGTGGCAGGTCTCGCAGGGCGACGTGCGCTTCCAGGGCCAGAGCCTGAAGGGCCTGGGCACACCCGAGATCGCCCAGCGAGGCATCGCCTATGTGCCCGAGAGCATGGGCATCTTCACCGACCTGACGGTGAAGGAGAACATGCTGCTGGCCGCGCGCTCGGCACGCAACGCCGACGAGCTGGACACGCAGCGTCTGGAGTGGATCTTCGGCTTCTTCCCGGCGCTGAAGAAGTTCTGGCTCTACCCGGCCGGCAAGCTCAGCGGCGGGCAGAAGCAGATGCTGGCCGTGGCCCGTGCGATCTGCGAGCCGCGTGCGCTGATCCTGATCGACGAGCCGAGCAAGGGCCTGGCGCCGTCGATCATCCAGAACCTGGTGACTGCCTTCAGCGAGCTGAAGCGGCAGAAGACCACCATCCTGCTGGTGGAGCAGAACTTCATGATGGCCAAGGCACTGGGCGACCGCGTCGCGGTGATGGACAACGGCCGCGTGGTGCACACCGGCGCCATGCGCGAGCTGGCCGAGGACGAGTCGATGCAGCAGCGCCTGCTGGGTTTGTCTCTGGGAGCGCACCAATGAGCGCCGCAACCACCTCGGTCGCGACTGCACCAGCAGCCTCCGCGGCCATCCCGAAGGCGGACTTCGACTGGAAGCCGCTGCTGATCCTGCTGGGGCTGATCGTGCTGGCGCTGCCGGCCATCGGCAGCCCGTCGTCCTGGCTGACGCTGACGGCCGCGGGCATTGCGATGGGGCTGATCATCTTCGTCATCGCCTCGGGCCTGACGCTGGTGTTCGGCCTGATGGACGTGCTGAACTTCGGCCACGGCGTGTTCATCGCACTCGGCGCCTTCGTGGCCACCAGCGTGATGGGGGGCATGGCCGCCTGGGCGGGTGACAGCGGCTGGGCGCAGTTCGCCAGCATCTTTGCCGCGATGGCGGTGGCCATGGCGGTGGCCGGCGCGATCGGCTGGGCCTTCGAGCGCGTCATCGTGCGCCCCGTCTACGGCCTGCACCTCAAGCAGATCCTGATCACGATGGGCGGGATGATCGTCGGCGAGGAGATCATCAAGGTGATCTGGGGCCCGCTGCAGATCGCCCTGCCGCTGCCGGATGTGCTGCGCGGCGCCTGGTACCTGCCCGTCGGCAATGGGGATGCGGCGATCGAGAAGTACCGCGTGCTGGCAGCGGTGATCGGCCTGCTGGTGTTTGCCGCGATGGGCCATGTGCTGGCGCGCACCAAGGTGGGCCTGCTGATCCGCGCCGGTGTGCAGGACCGCGAGATGGTCGAGTCGCTCGGCTACCGCATCCGCCGCCTGTTTGTCGGCGTGTTCGCGGTGGGCTCCGGCCTGGCCGGCCTGGGCGGGGTGATGTGGGGGTTGTATCAGCAGAGTGTGACGCCGCAGATCGGCGCTCAGGTCAACGTGCTGATCTTCATCGTCATCATCATCGGCGGGCTGGGCTCGACGCTGGGCTGCTTTGTCGGTGCGCTGCTGGTGGGGCTGATGGCCAACTACACCGGCTTCCTGGCACCGAAGGTGGCGCTGTTCTCCAACATCGGCCTGATGGTGGCGGTGCTGCTGTGGCGCCCGCAGGGGCTGTACCCGGTGACCAATCGATGAGCCCGATCGTCACCCTGCCCCCCGTCCCTGCATGGCGCTGTGCTGCAGGTGGGTCAGCTCTTGGCCAGCTTGCCGCCGATGAACTCGGACAGCCAGCCGAAGGCGGTGCCGATCAGGATCGACACGATGGTCGGCACGATCGCCGCGGTGGGCGTCATGTCCTTGCCCAGCAGGATCAGGCCGGCCACGCAGGCGAAGCCGTAGACGCTGGCCGGGATGGTGCCCAGCGCCGGCAGGTGCGCCGCCAGCACGATCACCGCGGCGCCGATGCCCACGGCCACCGGAGCGGCCAGGGCGCCGAGGCTGCCGAGCTGGCCGGCCAGCATCACCGACAACATGCCGACCACGGCACCGAAGGTCATGCACACGGCGGTCTTGGTGGCGCCTTCGGTCTTGCCGCCGTTGTTGTAGAAGCTGGCCCAGGCCACGAAGGCCTGCCAGATCTGCACCCCCAGGGCGGCCAGCGGTCCCAGGAACAGCCAGGTGGCGACCACGGCCAGCAGGCCGATCGAAACGGTCAGTGCGAACAACAGGGGCATGGGATGTCTCCTCGATTCGGTCAATGGACAAGGCCTCCCGGTCAGAGCCGGAAGTCCGGGGTGCTCAGACCCAGCGGTCTGGCCATTCAGTGTCATTTTTCACACCCTGTCACAGCAACGGGGAGCTTTCCTGTGCTAACCGGAAGCTTGCGCCCGGCTGACACGGGGGTTTGTGCGGACGATCGCGCCGCGCTGGCATGGGATTGCATCCAGCCTTGGCTCAGCACACAGCAGAGTTGTGTCGCAATGGGAGTGTCGCGATGCTGAATCGGCTGCTGTCCCACGATCTACCACGCAGCCGCTGGC
>JADJCH010000072.1 GCA_016703325.1 Burkholderiales bacterium
CCAATGCCATTAAGTTAAGAGCCCAGTTTATAATAAGGCCCAGTCGATCTTCATCCAAAAGCGAGATATTTCACAGTATGGGAAATTCTCAAAATTTGTGCCAGCATTTTGAATGGAATCAAGAATTCTCTGCAATCTCAAGAGTTTGTTGCTACACATCGTGTCAGCCCCTCTGACTTCACGCGCAAACGCTGCCTGAGTGCGGATATCTTGGTTGCCTTCTTGCTCCAGATGGCCGGCGGCAGATCGTTGCAGGTCGGGCTGGATCAGTTTTTCTGCGCCCTCAGTGGCGGGGCGACCTTGACCCGCAAGGTCACCAAGAGTGCACTTTCGCAGGCTCGCAAGAAACTTCAGCCTTCGGCCTTGGCCGCCATTGGCGCGCAGTGGGTGCGGCAATGGCTGGCGGCTGTAGGCGAGCACCGCTGGAACGGCTTGCGCGTGGTGGCAGCCGATGGCACCTGTGTGCGTGTTCCCAGGTGGCGTGAGACCCAGGATGCCTACGGGCTGGGTCCCAATGGCGACGGCTCCGTGGTGATGGCGCGCGTGGTGGGGTTGCTGGCGGTGGACTCCAGCCAGATGCTGCATGCCGAGGTCGGCAGCTACGCCGATGGGGAACGCAGCCTGTTGGTGCGCGCGCTGGGTGCCCTTTCGGTTGGCGATCTGTTGGTCCTTGATCGCGGGTATCCAGCTTGGTGGTTGTTCGCCCTGTTCGGGCAGCGCGGCGTGCCGTTCTGCGCCAGGCTGGACAGTTGCAGCTGCGGCAGCGCGAAGGTCAGGCAGTTCGTTCGCAGCGGCGCGGCCGAACAAGTCATCGAAGTGCACCTCAAAAGCCCTGATCTAGCCAAACTTCGCAAGGCCGCAGGCGCAGGCTGGCGCCGACCGTGCTGCGTTTGCGTCTGGTGCGGGTGGTCTTGTCCACCGGCAACATCGAGGTCCTGGTCACATCTTTGCTCGATACCGTCGCCTACCCAGCTGCCGAGTTTGCAGCGCTCTACCATGCCCGCTGGCGCATCGAGGAGGCATTCAAGACCCTCAAATGTCGCCTGCACCTCGAAGGCTTCACTGGGGAGTTGCCCTGCGCCATCGAGCAGGAGATCCACGCCAAGATCTTGGTGGCCAACATCACCGCAGCGCTTTGCACCCAGGCTCACGCGCAACTCGAAGCTGGCAAAGCCGAACATTACCGGGTCAATCAAACAGTTGCGATCAAGCACTGGTCAGCCTTGGCCGTGGCATGGATCTGCGGCAATACAAAACTGCTGCACAACAAGCTCAAAGAGTTGATCGCAGTCTTGACGGTGAGTCTCGACAAGATACGCCCCGGTAGATCCTGCCCAAGGAATTTCAAAGCCCATGGCGCTCAACGCCCTCGTCGAGCGTATCAATGAGCTCGACTAACTTAATGGCATTGCTACAGCCCCTGGCAGCGCGGCTCCAACGAGAACATGAACGGCTTGGTCCGACAGTTCCTACCCAAGGGCACTGATCTGTCCTCCATCACCCCGCAGAAGCTTGCCTACATCGAAGCCATGCTCAATGACCGGCCTCGCAAGATCCTCGACTTCCGAACGCCTCGCGAGGTCTATACCGAAATCGTCCAGGCCAAGCTCGCCGAGAGACAGGCGGTCACTGCCAAAACCGTTGCACTTCAGACTTGACTCCGCCAGGCTGAGAAGCGTGACTGCAGCCAAGCCAATAGACGACCGGGCAAAAAGTTCCTGAATCATGGGGCAACCTGATTGAATTGGTAGGGGGTGAGCGAGAAAAAGACGCACAGGGCCGGTATTGACGAGACTTTCGCGCTGTTGTTCAAGACATGCGATACCGGTTCATTCCCGCAATGAAGTTTGCTTTGCCCTCGCATTTTTCGTGATCCCGCGTCTTGGTGGTCCGGGTTTGGTGAGTACCCGAATGTGATTTGCTGCACGAAAACGATGAACTTGGTCGATTTGTGGCGCATTGAACGTATCGCAAGAAACACATCTGCTGTATGCGGTGCGACACGGCCCGGGGCATGGCTGCCGCCGGGCCGTTTCTGGACCTGAGCGATCAGGGATGGAAGGGGCGGCAGTTCAGCGCCGCCTCAATACGCCTTCTTGTCAAACCAGGTCACCCCCGCCGTGCGGGCGATGATCTTGAGGTCCAGCAGCAGGGACCAGTTGCGCAGGTATTCCAGGTCGTATTCGATGCGCTTGGCCATCTTGTCGAGGGTGTCGGTTTCACCGCGGCAGCCGTTGACCTGGGCCCAGCCGGTGATGCCCGGGCGCACCTTGTGACGCACCATGTAGGACTTGATGAGCTGGCGGTACTGCTCGTTGTGGGCCACTGCGTGGGGGCGCGGGCCGACGATGCTCATGCGGCCCTGCAGCACGTTGAGGAACTGGGGCAGTTCGTCCAGCGAGCTGCGGCGCAGGAAGGCGCCGAAGGGGGTGATGCGCGGGTCGTTTTTGCGGGCCTGCTGCATGACCGGGCCGTTGTCCATGGTGGTCATGGAGCGGAACTTGTAGACGGTGATCTCCTCGCCGTCCAGGCCGTGGCGGCGCTGTTTGAAGATGGCCGGGCCGGGAGAGGTGGCCTTGACGCCGATGGCGATGACGGCCAGCAGCGGAGCGATGAGCAGCAGGATGAGGGCGGCCAGGATGAAGTCGCTGGTGCGTTTGACCAGGCCGTTGACGCCGATGAAGGGGCTTTCCAGCAGGCCCACCACGGGCACGCCGTCCATGTTGTGCATGCGGCCCTGGATGATGTTGACGCCGAAGACGTCCGGCACGAAGTACACGGTGGCCGCGCTGTCCTGCAGCTGGCCCATCAGGCGCAGGATGCGCGGCTGCTGGCTGAGCGGCAGGGTGACGTAGACGTCCTTGATGCCGCGTTCGGTGATCAGGCGGGGCAGGTCGTCGAGGCGGCCGAGCAGGTGGCGGTGGGTGACCTCCGGGCAGCGGTGGGGTTCGCGGTCTTCCAGGTAGCCGACAAAGTCGTGGCCGAAGGCCTTGCGGCCCTTGAGCATCTGCGCCACCTTGTGGCCCAGCGGGCCGGCGCCCACCACCAGTGCGGTGCGGCGGGCATGGGTGTCGGCGGCCTGCATTCGCAGCAAGGCACCGCCGGCCAGGGCTGCAGCGTAGTGCGCCACCGGGGTGAGGGCGGCCCACCAGAGCAGCACGTCGGTGTCGAAGAACTTGAAGCTGCGGGTGGCCGCGCCGCAGGCCAGCAGGATGGTGGTGGTCAACGCCCAGGCGGCCGCCACGGAGGTCAGCACGTCCAGCGGGCGCTGGTGGAAGAGGTTTTTGCCCGGAAAGGTGAGCAGCAGCACCAGCATGGACAGCAGCAGGGTGGCGCGGTCGATGGGTTCACCCTGCCAGAGGGTGACGGCAAACAGCAGGGCCACGGACAGGGCCGGCTCGACGATGCCGGCCACGAAGCTGGCGATGGACTGCGGCGGGCTGGCGGCGAAGATGGCGCCCGCGCGGGGTTCCGCCGGGGCGGTGGAGGCAAAGGTTTCGGCTTCCGCGCGCAGCGGGACGACTCTCCCGGGTGGCGCAAGCCGGGCCGTGAGCGGTCGCTCCTGGGCCAGGGTGTGAGTGGTCATGTGCTGAAAGGCCCCCGCCTTGTCGCTTTCCCCGTGCACGTTGGCGGGCACCCGGCTGCCACGCGGGCGCGTGGCGGCGGGAGGGCCAGCAAGTTGTGAATGGGGGTCGGCGTACATCGTTGATTTAGTGAGTGAACGCACTGTGCCTGCGGGCAGGGAGAACCCGAGTCCCGCAGATGAGGGGGTGAGGCGATCAAACCGAGGGAGCCGTGCACCAGTAGCCGCTGCAGGATGGGGGCGCGGGTATGTGGGTGTCGCGTTGGCGCTTCAGCGCGGCCCGCAGCAGCCGAGTGGCTTCAGCGGGAGGGCGGCGGGGTAGTGAGGAACTGCACATCCAGCTCGCAGTCGCAGCCGATGCCCGCGGCGATGAGCCGCCGGGCGACCAGCTGCAGCGGCAGCCGCAAGAGGCGCAGCGGTGGCGGCAGGGCCTGCGGCTGGCCCAACAGGGCGCCGCAGAGGTAACGCTGCGTGCCGTCGTCCCAGACCAGTGCGCGGCAGGCGCCGTGGCGGCGAGCGCTCAACAGCACCCCCAGGGGGCAGGGTTCGACCAGGCAGCAGATGCCGCAGCCGTTGCAGGGCTGGCCAGGCGCCGGTTTGGGCGGCGCCCCCGGGTGGATGTGGATGACTTGTTCAGTCTCCACGGCCGCGGCTGCCCCGGCGGGAGCCCACCGCCGCGCCCAGCAGGGCCAGGCCGAGCAGGGCCAGTTCTGCGGTGTTGAAGGCGCCACCACCGCCGCCGCCACCGCCACCGCTGGAATCCCCGCCGTCGTCGCTGACCACCGAGTTGTCGCCGCCGCTGCCGGTGGAAACCACCGCGGTGCTGCTGGCGCTCGCGCCGCTGCTGTCGGTGACGGTGAGCTGCAGCAGCACCGTGGCGTCGCCCTTGGCGGTCAGGGTGGTGCTGCTGCCGCTGCCGGCGCCCAGGGTGGCGAAGCTGGCACCGCTGGTCAGGCTCCAGGTCCGGCCGGTCAGGGTGTAGCCGGTGCCGGGGCTGGACTGCAGGGCGTCGAAGCCGCGGCTGTCGTTCAGAGCGATGAGGCTGAGTTCATCGACGATGTTGGCCACCAGGCGGCCGGATGCAGCGGCGGTGACGGCCGCACCCGCATCCAGCATGCCGGCGCCGCAGGTGGTTTGGGTGCAGTAGCACTCTTTGCCTTGTTCGATCGCGCTGGGTGGCAGGCAGGCTGCGTTGGTGGAGGACTTTTCGTCTGTGTCGGCACCGGTGGTCGGGAAGCTGCGCGCTGTACTCTTGAGAAGGTTCTGCACCTGCGCGGGGCTGAGTGTCGGGTTGGCCGAAAGCATCAGTGCCGCGGTGGCGGACACCTGCGGCGCTGCGAAGCTGGTGCCTACCGCAGCGTCTCCGCCGCCACTGGTGTAACCCGCCGACACGGGGGTGGTGAGGCCGGTGTTGCTGGAGCTGGTGATCGGGTAGAGGCACTCGCCGAAGGTATTGACACAGTTGCCGCCCGGAGCGCTGAGGGTGACTTGATTGCCGAGACTCGAGTAACCGATCTTGGTGCCGACGTGGCGGATGCCGGCTACGGCGACGACACCGGGACAACTGGCGGGCGCATTCACCGCAAGGCTATCGTTGCCGGCTGACACTACGACGGTCACACCTTTGGCGAGCACTTCGTTGATGGCTTCGCGGTATGCAATGAAGTTGTACTCATTGGCACAGTCGCCGCGACTCCCCAAACTCAAGTTGATGACGCTTGCTGGGTTGGGATTTATTGGAGCGCCCGCAACAGCGATCCCTGCAGCCCAACGGATGCCTGCGAGGATGTCGTCGTCATAGCCGAAGCATTTGCCCAGCACCCGTACAGGCAGGACTCGCACGTTGCGCCCCAGTCCCGCGATACCGATGTTGTTGTTGGTGGCTGCTGCGACGATTCCTGAGGTCTGGGTTCCATGCCAACTGCTCGGAGCTGCGTAGTACCTGAGGGTTTCATCGTCGAGTTCGCCGCAACCATAGAAAGGGCCGCCTACGGTGTTGTTTTCAACTTCAGTGGTCCAGTCTCCTGGGTCCGATGGGTCGCCATCCCGTCCATCTCCGTCGACTGAATACAAGGTTCGGGAAACAAAGTCATACCCCGGCAGCAGCTTGCCGGCCAGGTCGGGGTGGTCGGCCCGCACGCCGGTGTCCAGCACCGCCACCACCACGCTGGCGCTGCCGGTGGTCCTGGCCCAGGCGGCGGGGGCGTTGACGGCGGAGATGAAGGTGCTGTCTGGCGCCCGCAGGTACCACTGGCCGGCGGCGGGGCTCTGGCTGCTGGCGCCGCTGTAGCGCGGGTCGCTGGGGATGAGGCCGTGGGCGCGCCGGCGCAGGGAGGGCACGGCGTACTCCACCTCGCTGTCGGCCGACAGCCGGGCCGCCAGCGCGCTGCTGCTCATGCCGCTGGCGGTCAGCACCTGGTGGCGCGGGCCCACCGCCGGGCCGTCGCCCAGCTTCAGGCCGAGCCGGCTGGACATCGAGGCGGCACGCTGCACGTCGGCCGTGCCGGTGCTGTCCGCAGAGGCCGTGGACGCCGCAGAGGCCATGCCGGCAGAAAGGGCCGACACGCGGCCGCTGCTGCGGTACTTGACGATGACGCGGGCGCCGCCGCCATCGTCCTCCGGCAGGCTGGCGGTGCGGCTGGGGCCGCGTTCACCGGCCGCCGCAGCCAGCCCGGTGCAGGCGGCCAGCAGCAGGCCCAGGCTCACTTTCACAGGCCGGCGCTGCAACAGACCGTGGAAGAAACCGGAGCGGTGGCGGGTGGGGCAGGGCATCGACATCGGGGGGCTCGACCGTTGCGTGGGACTGCGGCGAGTGTAGGGGGGCCGATGTGTCTGCCCGATTGCTGCCTCCATGGCTGCCTGAGTGGCTTTCCGAGGAGTGTTCCGAGGGGGTGCCGGCCGAATGCCCGGCGTGGAGCCATCCCGGGCATCCCGATCCGCCGCTCCGGCCTGCCCGGAAAGGGTTCAAGAAAAACAAAGGCGGAGCATTTGCTCCGCCTGGACAGGTTCAACCCGGGTTGCCGGGTTGCTGGGCTGCGTCAGTCTCGACGGCGACGCGCCAGGAACCCCAGGGCGCCCAGACCTGCCAGCAGCATGGCGTAGGTTTCCGGCTCTGGAACCGCGGTGACGCTGACGTTGTCGATCTGCGGATAGGACACGGCATAGATGCCATCGTTGCGGAACAGCAGGGTCGTGCTCGTTGAGGTGGCGTTGAAATTCATCGTCACCGTCTGGTAGCTGCTGCTGGTCGCGACGTAGGTCCCGGAGTTGTCTCCCGCACTGACGTACAGCGACGATGGGCCCGCGTCGTAGCCAGAGTAGTCGAATGTCAGTTGGTAGGCTTGGCTGACCACCGTGGCAAAGCTCTGTGACAGGGCGTCAGCGGGCTGTTCGAGCTGCACGGCTTGGAGGGCGTCGCTCACAGGCCGGTAGGCGGCGTTGAACAGCACCGTGGCGTGACCTCCGGAGGTCCAGTTCGCGATGCTTGACGTGTAGTCATACGTCGGTGACCCGTCGACCGTGTTGATGGCAGGGTCCTCAAAGCTGCCGTTCGTCACCAGGTTGGCAGCCTGTGCCGGACCACCGGCAAACGAGAGGATGGCCGCAGTGAGCGGGCCGAAGAGGAGGCGCGAGTACTTCATGAGTCTTCCTTGTTGAACCACCATGGCGGCACCGATGTCCGATCAGCAGCCGCATCGACATCCGACAACCCCTGGGGGCATCCGATGCCAACCCATTGCAGCACTGGGAGGGACCCGATGGAATCCTTCATCTGAGGGGATCGCGGGCCGCAGGTGTGACGGAGGAGTCGATGCGGCGTCGCGCTCTCCGATCAAAGCGGCAGGTGCATCTGGGGTTGTGCGGCCATGCGGCGCTGAGGCACCGGTAGGGGCCTGAGGGTGCGCGGGATCGCGGGTTGCACCGCTGCGGCTCCCCTTGAAGCCAGAGTCAACGCAGCAGCATGTTCAACCAGGCTGCTGCTGCCGAGGTACCCCCGGCTCTCCAGCTCCCAGCCGGCGGTGTCCTGCTCGCTGCTGTGCAGCTGCAGGCGCTGGGGCAGCAGGCCGCGCTGGGCGATGCGCTCGAGCAGCAGCTGGCAGGCCAGGGCATCGAGCAGCAGGGCGAACTTGCGCCAGCGCTGCAGCACCTCGGTGTGGCGCCAGGCGTCCTCCAGCGCCCAGCGGCGGCGCAGCGGGTCGGTGGGGTGGCCGCTGGCGATCACGCGCGGCAGCAGCGCCAGGAAGAAGTGGTGGAAGGCCTGGCGGGCGGCGTCGTGCGGCAGGAGGGGCAGCAGCTGGGCCAGGCGGGCGCTCCAGCCGCTGCGCGACAGCAGCTGGGTGGCCAGCACCTGCAGGCCCTGCACCGGGTTGAGCAGGTGCACGCGGTTGGGCGGCAGCACCAGCAGGGGCAGGCCGGCAGCCTGGGCATGGGGCAGCGGAGTGACAAAACTCATCAGCACGGCCAGGCGGCGCCAGGCACCGGCGTTGAGGCCGTCGGCCTGGGCGGCACCGCTGCGCTGGAGTTGGTCGGCCTGGGCCCAGGCGTCTTCCCAGCCGTGGTCGGCCTTGGCCAGGTCGGCGGCCAGGCTGAGCATGGCCAGGTGGCCGGCGGCGTAGCCGGCGTCGTCACAGAGGCGGCTGACCACGCGGTCCTGCGGTGCGCCGTGCGGCGGCAGCTGGCGGCCCTGGCTGAGCGGCTGGCGGGTGACCGGGCAGTGGCTGGCCTCCAGCTGGCCGAGGTAGTTGGGGGTGACGCAGAGGGTTTCGAAGCTGCGCCCGCGCAGCCAGGCCTGCAGGCGCAGCTGCAGCCACAGCCGCACGTTGGGGGTGGCCGCCCGGGTGCGGCCGGCAAAGGCGGCGCGGCCGGATTCGTAGCCGCGCCGCAGCGCGCTGGAGCTGGCCAGGGGCTCGGGCGGCGGGGTGATGCCGTGGCGGGCGTGGTCGCGGCCGATGTCGTAGGCCAGGGCGTCTGCGGCGGAGGTGCCGGCCTCGGCGAAGGCGGTGAGCGGCGCCAAAACGCAGGGGCTGCAGGGGCTGCGCACCGGCTGCCTGCGCACGGGGGGGCGGGCGGCGGTCTGGGACGGCGGGGCAAAGAGAAGCAGTTCGGCGGCCATGGTCAAGCTCCTGTGTCGCGGCGGGTCCGGCATCTCGGCCCCTGCTGCACAGTGTGCAACCTGGGTGGCTCATGGGGTGAGCCTGTGAAAAGTCTGCCAAAAAATCCTGCCGCACCCCGCCGCGGCCTGTGAATGCACTGTGAGCCTGCACCGCTTTGGGGCACAGCCCACGGGCGCGGGGTGGTGGTGCATGGCATCGCGGGGGGGCTTCCCTCAGCTGCGGGGGCGGGGAGTGGCCAAAGCGTGGCAGGTGTCACGCAGCGGGCCGATCGCTTTGCGCAGGTGTGACGGGTCACTCGAACAAGGGGGCGGGCCGGCCGCAGCGGGTGGCTGCGGCAGGTCAGAATGAGCTCACCGGCTGAGCCACTGTCCGCCCGGGTCGATTCCTGGTCTGAACTCAGACCTGAGTTCAGGCCCGGTTTCGGGCTCAGGCTCAGTTTCCGGTGCGGATGCAGGCCACCTTGGGAGCCGAGTCGACGATGGATCGCACGGAACGTTTCTACCGCATCGAGTTGCTGATCCGCTCGCGGGGGTCGGTGACCTTTGCGGCGTTGATGGAGGACCTGGAGGTCTCCCGCGCCACGCTCAAGCGCGACCTGGAGTACCTGCGCACCCGGCTGGATGCGCCGATCGTCTATGACCGCGACAGCAACGGCTACCGCTTCCAGCAGGGTGCGCGTCGTGCGGCCCGGGGCGGGCGCAAGGCCGCGGTGGCCGCAGCGGACACGGCCCACGAGTTGCCGGGGGTGTGGTTCAGCGAGCGCGAGATCCGCGCACTGCTGACGATGCACCAGCTGATCGAGGGGCTGGACGGTGGCGGCACGCTGGCGCGCCATCTGCAGCCGCTGCTGGACAAGCTGCACGGCATGCTCGGCAGCAGCGAGACGGAGGCGCGCGAGCTGATGCGGCGCGTCAAGATCAGCCTGCCGGCGCAGCGGCCGGTGCCCGCGCGCTGGTTCGAGCGGGTGGCCAGTGCGCTGCTGGAGCGCCGGCGGCTGCAGCTGACCTACTACACCCGCAGCAAGGACAGCCAGTCGCAGCGGGAGGTGTCGCCCCAGCGGCTGCTGCACCACCGCAGCACCTGGTACCTGGACGCCTGGTGCCATGCCAGCGACGGCCTGCGCCGCTTTGCGCTGGACGC
Source organism: Burkholderiales bacterium (assembly GCA_016703325.1). GTDB lineage: Bacteria > Pseudomonadota > Gammaproteobacteria > Burkholderiales > Burkholderiaceae_C > Sphaerotilus. The sequence continues at coordinate 9,838 of JADJCH010000072.1, forward strand.
GGTGCGCGGCGCAACGCTGCTGGACCAGCGCGCCAAGGATGTGGCGCTGCGCAGCGTGGAGGCCCAGCTGGACCGGGGCTACGGCATCTACGGCGGGGGCGAGCTGCACCAGGCGGTGCTGCACTTCAGTGCCGAAGCGGCGCGCTGGGTGGCCAACGAGCAGTGGCACCCGCGCCAGACCCGCGAGCTGCTGCCCGACGGCAGCCTGCGCCTGACGCTGCCCTACAGCGAGGACACCGAGCTGCTGATGGACCTGATGCGCCACGGCCCGCATGTGGAGGTGGAGGCGCCGGCCGAACTGCGCGAGCGGCTGCAGGAGCGCCTGCGTGCGGCGCTGGAGCGCTACTCACCAGAAGATGGTGGATCCAGCGCGCAATGAGGGTTTTTGCTGAGATGGATCAGACCGGCGTCACCGGGTTGGTGTAGGGTCGGACGGTCGGACTGCACCGATCACCCTCGGTGCCTCCTTCTGCCTGCTCTACCCTGCCGTGCACATCCTGATCGTCGACGATCACCCCCTGTTCAGCGATGGTTTGAAGCTCTTGCTGCTGCAGGTGGAGCCGCGCGCGGACGTCGCCTGCTGCCGCAATGGTGAGCAGGCCCTGCAACTGGTGCGGCGCAGGCGCCTGGACCTGGTGTTGCTGGACTGGTGGCTGGGCTCGGAGCCCAGCGGCCTGGAGCTGTTGCAGGCGCTGCGGCAGGCGCAGCCGATGGCCCGGGTGGTGGTGGTGTCGGCCGAAAGTGACCCGGCCCTGGTGCACCGCTGCATCGAGGCGGGTGCGGCCGGTTTTGTCAGCAAGTCATCC
>JADJCH010000073.1 GCA_016703325.1 Burkholderiales bacterium
CTCAATAACATGACGATCTGCCGAATAACATCGGTTCTGCTCAATAACATGGTGAGCACCACAGATGACATCGGGACCGGAGAGGGCCCCACCACAAGCGCGAAGCCGACTCAATCCCTCTTTGGGGGGGTATCCACCTGCTTGCGGGATGACGGCTGACGGCGTACTGTATGCACATACAGTCTCTTGCCTCAGTCCATCTGAATGGTGTGCCATGGTCAATCCTGCCTCTCCGGGGTCAGTGCGCTTGCTGGATCAGGTCCGTGAGCGTTTGCGGTATTTGCATTACAGCTTACGCACCGAGGTGGCGTATGTCCAATGGATTCGGCGCTTCGTGTTGTGGAGTGGCAAACGGCACCCACGCGAAATGGGGCGGGTTGAGGTGGAGGGATTCCTCACCCACCTGGCACGCGATGGCCAGGTTTCGCCAGCCACGCACCGGCAGGCCTTGAGCGCGCTGCTGTTTCTCTACAAGGAGGTGCTGGGGCAGGAGTTGCCGTGGATGAAGGAGATTGGCCGGCCGCCTGAGCGCCGGCGCGTGCCGGTGGTGCTGACGGTGGCCGAAGTGCAGGCGCTGCTGGCCCGGCTGGACGGGGTGTGTGCGCTGCTGGCCCGGTTGCTGTACGGCACGGGCCTGCGGCTGGCCGAGGGCCTGGCGCTGCGGGTGAAGGACCTGGACTTTGCCCGCCACGTGCTGATCGTGCGCGCGGGCAAGGGCGGCAAGGACCGGGTGGTGATGTTGCCGCGCAGCCTGGCGCCCGCCCTGCAGGGGCACCTGGGGGCAGTGCGCCGGCTGTGGGAGGCCGACCGGGCGGCCGGGGTGCCCGGCGTGGCGCTGCCCCACGCGCTGGAGGCCAAGTACCCGCGGGCCGGGCAGACCTGGGCCTGGCACTGGGTGTTCCCGTCACCCGTTCTTTCGGTGGACCCCCGCAGCGGGGTGCAGCGCCGGCACCACCTGCACGAGTCGCGGCTGCAGCGACAGATCAAGGCAACAGTGTCGGCGGGCGGCATCGACAAGCCCGTGTCGGTGCACACGCTGCGTCATTCGTTTGCAACCCACCTGCTGCAGTCGGGCACGGACATCCGCACGGTGCAGGAGCTGCTGGGCCACAGCGACGTGAGCACGACGATGATCTACACCCATGTGCTGAAGCTGGCCGCAGGGTCCACACCCAGCCCGCTGGATCTGCTGCTGGCAGCTTGATCTGACCCCCGCAGCAAAAATGGCCCCTTGCGGGGGCCATCGCGGGTTCAGAACCGCGGGTCGCACCGCGGTGAGTCCACTTCAGCTCAGTGCAGCGCCACGCCCGTGGCGGCCTGGATCTCGTCGCGGGTCACGCCCGGGGCGAGTTCGACCAGTTCCAGGCCGTGGTGCGTCACGTCCAGCACGCCCAGGTCGGTGATGATGCGGCTGACCACGCCCACGCCGGTGAGCGGCAGGCTGCAGTGCTGCAGGATCTTGAGGTCACGGCTGCCGTCCTTCTTGGTGGCCACGTGCTCCATCAGCACCACCACGCGGCCGACGCCGGCGACCAGGTCCATCGCGCCGCCCATGCCCTTGACCATCTTGCCCGGGATCATCCAGTTGGCCAGGTCGCCCTTTTCGCTGACCTGCATCGCGCCCAGGATGGCCAGGTTGATCTTGCCGCCGCGGATCATGCCGAAGCTGTCCGCGCTGCTGAAGAAGGCCGAGCCGGGCAGCGTGGTGACGGTCTGCTTGCCGGCGTTGATGAGGTCGGCGTCGACCTTGTCCTCGGTCGGGAAGGGGCCGATGCCCAGCAGGCCGTTTTCGCTCTGCAGCCAGACTTCCATGCCGGCGGGCACGTGGTTGGCCACCAGGGTGGGCAGGCCGATGCCCAGGTTCACGTAGAAGCCGTCGCGCAGTTCCTGTGCAGCGCGGGCGGCCATTTCATCGCGGGTCCATGCCATGTCTTGATCTCCAGATTCAGTTCGGGGCGGTCAGGCCTTGCGCAGTCCGAGTGGTCACGCGGACTTCCGGACGGTGCGCTGTTCGATGCGCTTTTCCGGCGTCGTGTTCAGCACGATGCGGTGCACGAAGATGCCGGGCAGGTGGATCTGGTCGGGGTCCAGCTCGCCGGTCTCGACGATCTTCTCGACCTCGACCACGGTGATCTGGCCGGCCTGCGCCACGTTCGGGTTGAAGTTGCGCGCGGTCTTGTTGAAGACCAGGTTGCCGCTCTTGTCGGCGATGTGCGCCTTGACCAGCGAGACTTCAGGCAGCAGCGCGCGCTCCATGACGTACTTGTCGCCGTCGAACTCGCGCACTTCCTTGCCCTCTGCGACGATGGTGCCCACGCCGGTGCGGGTGAAGAAGGCGGGAATCCCGGCGCCGCCGGCGCGCAGGCGCTCGGCCAGCGTGCCCTGGGGGGTGAATTCCAGCTCCAGCTCGCCGCTGAGGTACTGGCGCTCGAACTCCTTGTTCTCGCCGACGTAGCTGGAGATCATCTTCTTGATCTGGCGGGTGGCGAGCAGCTTGCCCAGGCCGAAGCCGTCGACGCCGGCGTTGTTGGACACCACGGTCAGGTTCTTGGCACCGCTTGCCTGCAGCGCGTCGATCAGCGCCTCGGGGATGCCGCACAGGCCGAAGCCGCCAACCGCCAGCAGCTGGCCGTCGCGGACGATGCCGTTGAGCGCCGCCGCGGCGCTCGGGTAGATCTTGTTCATGCGTGAAGCCTCCGCAATGGGAAGTAAGACGAAGAGAACCGGGATTCAGGAACGGCGCGAAGCGTACTACGTAATGCGTTAAGTAGTCGCTACGTAAAATTGATTAAGGCCGAGCCCGGATGATCAACCCTTCAGGCGGTCCATGCGGAATTGCCCGCGGCGGCGGCCCCTTTCACCCCACCGATGGTGATGATCCATGCCCGATCTCGACTACCGCACCGCCTTTGAACTGGCCCCCATCGGCCTGGTGCTGTCGCGCCACCGGCTGATGGTGGACTGCAACCAGCAGCTGCTGGAGATGTTCGGCATGGAGCGCGAGCAGCTGATCGAGCAGAGCTTCGAGGTGCTCTACCCCAGCACGGCGGAGTTCGAGCGCACCGGCGAACGCATCACCGCCAGCCTGGACGCCACCGGACGTTATGCCGACGAGCGCATCATGAAGCGCCTGGATGCCCGCGGCCAGGAAGAGCTGTTCTGGTGCCACGTCTCCGGCCGCGCGCTGGACCCGGCCGACCCGCACGCCGCGGGCATCTGGGCTTTCGAGGACCTGTCCGCCCTGCGCCAGCTCAAGGCCGACCTGACGCCGCGCGAGCGCGAGATTGCCGCGCTGCTGATCGAGGGGCTGACCAGCAAGCTCATCGGCAAGCGCCTGGGCATCAGCCCGCGCACGGTGGACGTCTACCGTGCCCGGCTGATGCGCAAGTACGAGGCGGCGACCACGCCGGAGCTGGTGCACAAGCTGTTGAGTGCCTGAGGCACACGCCGCCGAGTCTCAGGATGGGGGAACAGATCGTGCGGCCTGCGCAGCTTCGCCCAGCACCTTGGCGGCCCACTGGTTCAGGCTGGTCCCGGCCAGCTCGGCTGCGGTGAGTGCCGCGCTGTGCACTTCCGGCGACACGCGCAGCATGAGCTTGCCGCTGGCGGGTTGCTGCGCGGCCTTGCCGAGCCTGGCGCAGGTTTCGAGGTAGTCGTCCACCGCTTCCTCGAAGGCACTGCGCAGGTCGGCCACGTTGTCGGCGTGAAAGCTCACCACATCGGAAATGCCCGCCAAGCGGCCGACAAGGATGTTGTCACGGTCGTCGAACTCAATGCGGGCCGTCTGGCCCTTGTAGGTCATGGTGCTGCTCATGGCGTCACTCCGATGAGGACCAGAAAGGCCCGGGCGTCTTCGACCTGGTAGGGCTTTGCCTCTTTGGCCGGGTGCGGCCGATGGAAGCTGGCGACATGCGTGCCGTGGGCAAACCGCACCCGCGAACCTCGCCCTTCGATCACCACAGAGCCTGCGGCCAGCAACAGCGCCTCGATCCGCGCCCACTCCAGCGTGCTGGACGTGGGTTTGGCGAACACGGCTTCCAGCGTCTTTCGATGCTTGCTGTTCATGATTGCACTTTATCCATCCCACATCGGACGTGCAAGCGCCGCGTGATGGCAGCGCAGCGGTGTGCAGGAGGCTTGTGGGGCAGGCAGCTGCCGCTCAGCCGCGCCCACACAGCACTGACATGCCTCAGCACGGGAGCTGATCCCCAATTCCAGTGACACAGTGTCACGCCGCGCCTGGCCTGACGGCTAGCTCAGACACCCGCAACGCGGCCAAGCCCCTGCAACCTCATGGAACGCCCCTTGCATTTCTCCCGGAAAACCACCGGCCCCGGAGACAGGCTGTTCCATGGAATTCGATCCTTCGACGACAACGACAACGCAGGACAGCGCCTGGGCGGGTGCGGGCCAGGCGCAGCGCACCGTGTGGGTGGAGGCGCCCGCGCGGCTGCACCTGGGCTTCCTGGACCCTGCAGGCTCGCTGGGGCGGCCCTTCGGCAGCCTGGGGCTGACGGTGTCGGCTCCGGTGACCCGCCTGGGAATCACCGCGGCCAGCGGCGCGGTCAACCAGGTCAGCGCCGGTGCGCCGCAGGTGCCGGCCGAGGACCTGCAGCGCGCCGAGCGGCATCTGGCCGAGCTGCAGCGCCGCAGCGGCCGGCCGCAGCCGCTGGCGCTGCAGCTGGACTGCACGCTGGCGCCGCATGCGGGGTTGGGCTCGGGCACTCAACTGGCGCTGGCGGTGGGCCGGGCGTTTGCCTGCTGGCACGGCCTGGAGGTGCCCACCGCGACGCTGGCGGCCTGGCTGGGCCGGGGCCTGCGCTCCGGCGTGGGCATTGCCGGCTTCGACCAGGGTGGGTTGTTGCTGGACGGTGGGCCGCTGCCGGCCGACCCGCTGCACCCGCAGGACACCCGGCCGGCGCCGCTGCTGGCGCGGCTGCCGCTGCCGCCTGCCTGGCGGGTACTGCTGGTGGGCGACCCGCTGTGCCGCGGCCTGTCCGGCAGCGCCGAGCGCAGCGCGTTGGCGGCGCTGGCTCCGCTGCCTCAAAGCGCCGCCGCGGCCATCTGCCATGAGACCTTGATGCGTGTGCTGCCCGGCGCGGCCGGCGCCGGTTTTGCCGCCACCGCCGAGGGGCTGACGCGCATCCAGACGATCCTGGGCGAGCACTTCGGCCCGGCGCAGGGGGGCGATGTGTTCGTCAGCCCGGCGGTGGGCCGCCTGCTGCGCTGGATCGGCGAGCAAGCCCGCCGGCCTGCGGCCGGGCTGGCGACCAGCGATCTGGGCGCCGGCATCGGCCAGAGCAGCTGGGGCCCCAGCGGTTTTGCGCTGCTGCCCTCGGCGCAGCGGGCACAGCAGCTGCTGGACGCCGCGCGCGCGGCCGGTGTGGTGGACCCGGCGCTGACGCTGCGCATCGCCGAGCCGCTGAACCGCGGCGCCCGGGTGATCGAGCACCCGCCCCGCAGGGCAGACGCCGCCGCGGCGCAGGAGTCCAGCGCCCGCCACGGCAGCGACGAGGCGAAGGTGGACCACTGGCCCCCACCACAGCGCAGCCACGCGCCGGCCCGCAGCCCGCAGCTCGGGCGTTGACCTTCGCTGCGCGGCGGGCGGCGGCTCGCCGCGCACTCGAAGCCCCGCCCTGCACGCCGGCCCCGATCACTTCCCGCCTTGAACCCGACTCCTGGACCCTTCCAGCGCCCGACCATGGAACGCCCCTACATCCTGCACCTCTTCACCCCCGGCTCGCAGATGAGCCCCTTCGACGTCAACATGGCCGCCGATGCCGGCTACCAGGTGATCGCGCCCTACACCGGCATCACCGTGGAAGGTGTGGCTGCGCTGACGCAGGACGCCATCTTCTCGCGCAGCCCCAAGGGCCTGGCGCGCACGGCCATCTTCATCGGCGGGCGCGACGCGCTGCTGGCGGCGGACATGCTGGAGCGCGCCCAAAAGGCCATGGTGCCGCCCTTCCAGGTGGCGCTGATGGCCGACCCCAGCGGCGCCTACACGACAGCTGCGGCGATGGTGGCCAGCGTGGAGGCCGCCCTGCGTGACCACCATGGCAGCACGCTGGCCGGCCAGCGCGTGGTGGTGCTGGGCGGCACCGGCCCAGTGGGCCGCATCGCCTGCGTGCTGGCGGCCCTGGCAGGGGCCAGCGTGGCACTGTCCAGCCGCACCGGCATCGATGCGGCAGAGGCAGCAGCCCGCGCCACCGGGGAGCGCTTCGGCGTCACGCTGGAGGGCGTCTCCGGCGGCGACAGCGCCGCGGTGCGCAGCTCGCTGGCCAGCGCGGACGTGCTGCTGTCCTGCGCCGCAGCCGGGGTGCAGGCGGTGAGTGCGGCGGACCTGCAGCAGGCCACGCGGCTGAAGGTCGCGGCGGACGTGAATGCCGTACCACCTGCCGGGATCGCCGGGGTCGGCGTGATGGACAACGCCCAGCCCATTGAAGGACTGCAGAACTCACAGGGCTTCGTTGCCAGAGGCATCGGCGCGCTGGCGATCGGCAACGTCAAGTACCAGACCCAGCAGCAGCTGCTGCGGCGCATGCACGAGGCCGGCAGCCCGCAGCTGCTGAGCTACCGCGAGGCCTTCGAGCTGGCGCGGGAGCTCCTGGCGCCCAAGCCGGCGGCGTGAACGCCGGGCCCCGGCCGCCGTCGACCTGTTGGACGCCATGACGCCGCGCTGCATCGTGCTGATCGGCCTGTCGGTGCGGGCCGCGGCCGAGGCCGCCCGGCGTGACGGCTGGCGGGTGATCGGGCTGGATGCCTTTGGCGATGCCGACACCCGCGCGGCCTGTCACCACTGGGAGCGGCTGGCGCTGCAGCCGGACGGATCCCCCTGCGCGTGGCAGCTGGACCTGGCCGGGCTGGATCAGGCGCTGCGCCGGATCGGCCCGCCGCGCGGAGCCTGGCTGATGCCCGGCAGTGGATTGCCGCGCGAAGGCGCCACGCTGGGGCCCTGGCTGGCGCTCTGGCAGGCCGGGCTGGGGCTGCGCTGGGCCGGCAGTGACCCGTCCGAGGTGGCCGCGTTGCGCGACCCGCGGCGCTTCTTCCCAGTGCTGGACCTGCTGGGCGTGGCTCACCCGGGCGTGAGCCTGTCGCCCCCGCCGGTGGCAGCGGCCGGCGAGTGGCTGGTCAAGGACTTCGCAACCTCCGGCGGTGCAAGCGTCCAGCCTGCGCTGCCCCGTGCACCCGCTTCGGCTGAAGGCCCCGTGACTCGCTACTGGCAGCGCCTGCTGCCGG
>JADJCH010000074.1 GCA_016703325.1 Burkholderiales bacterium
CTGGGCCTCGACCTGTGCGTGCCCATCGAATCCAAGGCCATCGCGGGCAAGACGGTGCAGAGCATCGGCGGCGGCGTGCTGCTGGCTTGCCTGGACGAGCAGATCACCGTGGCCGACGCCGAGCCATTGGCGCTGGGCATCGTGGCCTGGCACCGCGAGCAGCAGACCGCGGGCGAGGTGACCTGCGTGTTCCGCGACAGTGCCTTTGAGAACGACGTGGCCAAGACCAACCTGGCCGCCATACTTGAGCAGCACGGCATCGCCAAGGTTCGCAGCCTCTAGGCGTAGGAGAAGGACATGCAGATCACTCGACTGAGGCTCAAGAACTGGCGCAACTTCAGGGCCCTGGATGTGCCGCTGCAGGAGGTGTCGTACCTGCTTGGACCGAATGCGTCCGGCAAATCCAATCTTCTGGATGCGTTCCGCTTCCTGCGTGACATCAGCAAGGCCAAGGGCGGGGGCCTGCAGACGGCCATCGCCGATCGCGGCGGCATCAGCAAGCTCCGCTGCCTGCACGCACGCATCGACAACGAGGTGCTGATCGATGTCGAACTGGGCTCCTCGCCTGACGCGCCTTTCCAGTGGCGCTACGTGCTGGGCTTCAAGCCCGAAGGCAAGGGCGCCCAACGCATCCTGATTTCCCGCGAGGAGGTCTGGCAAGGCGACAGCAGCAAACCCCTGTTCCAGCGGCCCGACCGCGCCGACCTGAAGGATCCGATGCTGCTGACGCAGACGCGGTTGGAACAGATCGGTGCGAATGCCGGCTTCCGCGAGCTGGCCGAGTTTTTCGGCGCCACCGTCTACTTGCATCTGGTACCGCAGCTGCTGAAGTTCGCCGACAAGATCGGTGGGCAGCGGTTGGATGACGACCCTTTCGGCCAGGGCTTCCTGGAGCGAGTGGCGAAGACCACAGAACGTACTCGGACGGCTCGACTGATTCGGATCAACAAGGCCCTGACTCTGGCGGTGCCGCAGTTCAAGGAGTTGCGCTTCAAGAAAGACGACCTCGGGCACCCGCACTTGGAAGCGCTTTACGCCCACCACCGGCCCAATGCGGGTTGGCAGTCTGAAGAGCAGTTTTCGGACGGCACGCTGCGCTTGCTGGGTCTGCTGTGGTCGCTGCAGGATGGAAATGCGCTGCTGCTGCTGGAAGAGCCGGAGATCTCGCTCAATGACGCCATCGTCAAGAAGATCCCGCTCATCCTCGACCGCCTGCAGCGCGACCGGAAGACGCGCCGGCAGATCGTCGTCAGCACCCACAGCGAAGCGCTGTTGAGCAACCCGGGCATCGACGGGCGCGGGGTGGTGTTGCTGCAAAGCGGCACGGATGGTTCGAAGGCCCGTGTACTCGACGACGACGAAGGCAGGTTGTTGCTCCAGGGCTTTTCAGTCGCCGAGGTCGTGTTACCAAAGACCCGCCCGGAGGCGGTCGATCAGCTGGGGCTGTTCTGATGGCCGGGCTTGCCATCGCGACGGAGGACGAGTTGAGCGAGGCCGTCGCCCTTCGGCTGGTGGCTGACGTGGAGCCTGCGTTGCAGGTGACGCAGACGCTGCGCAGGAATGGGTTTGGCTATTTGCGCGCCAAGATGGCCAGCTGGTGCGAGCTGGCTCACCATCAGCCTGTGTTCCTGTTGACGGACCTGGATCAGGTGGTCTGTCCTGTCGAGCTGCTGGGGCAATGGCGGGGGGCGCTGACTCTTCCCTCCGACCTGCTGATGCGTGTGGCGGTGAGAGAAGTCGAAGCGTGGCTGCTGGCTGATCACGAGGCCATGCGCGGCCTGTTTGGCGAGCGCGGTCGTCTGCCCATCGAGCCCGACCAGCTGCCCGATCCCAAAGCCCGCTTGCTCCAACTGGCCACCAAGTACGCCCCCCGTGACGTGCGCGCGGACCTGGTCAAGACGACTGGCGCGATGGCCAGCCAGGGCATCGGCTACAACGCCCGGTTGACCCAGTGGGTGCAGTCTTGCTGGCGGCCGGACCGTGCCGCTGAACGTTCCCCCAGTTTGCTTAGGGCTCGCATCAGGCTGCAAGAACTGGCTCAAAGATCAGCCCGCGCTCGGTGATTCACATGCAGGCCGATTTGCTGAACACCGTGACGGCTCAGGTGGCCCAGACATTGCCGGTTGCCGTGCAACCGGGTTGGTATTACTGAACAAGGAGACCGCGATGATCGAATTCACCAGCGGCGACATTCTCAAGGACGAGGCCGAGGCCATCGTCAATACCGTCAACTGCGTCGGCATCATGGGCCGGGGCATCGCGCTGCAGTTCAAGAACGCCTGGCCGGAGAACTTCAAGGCCTATCAGGCGGCCTGCAGGCGCGATGAGGTGCAACCGGGGCGGATGTTCATGTTCGAGGTGGGGCAGCTCACTTCGCCGCGCTGGATCGTGAACTTCCCGACCAAGCGGCACTGGAAGGGCAAAAGCCGGATGGAAGACATCGACGCGGGCTTACAGGCCCTGGCCGCCGAGATCCGCCAACGCGGCATCCGCTCGATCGCCATTCCCCCGCTGGGCAGTGGGCTGGGCGGTCTGGATTGGGGGCAGGTGCGCCCCCGCATCGAGGCGCTGGCCGCGGAGTTGCCCGGGGTGAGCGTGCGGGTGTACGAGCCCAACGGCGCGCCGCCTGCTGCCACCATGCGCCATGTGCGGGATGTGCCGGCCATGACGACTGGCCGCGCGGCCCTGGTGGGCCTGATGAATCGCTACATGGGTGGCCTGCTGGACCCCAGCATCAGCCTGCTGGAGGTGCACAAGCTGATGTACTTTCTGCAGGCTGCCGGTGAGCCGCTGCGACTGAATTTCGTCAAGGCACCCTATGGCCCCTATGCCGAGAACCTGCGCCACGTGCTGCGGGCCGTCGAAGGGCATCTGGTCGTCGGCTATGCCGATGGTGGCGATGCGCCCGACAAGGCGTTGGCGCTGGTACCGCAGGCCGTGGGCGACGCCGATGCCTTCCTGCGCGAACATGCCGGCACGCAAGCCCGCTTCGACCGGGTGAGTCAACTGGTGGAAGGCTTCGAGTCGCCGTTCGGGCTGGAATTGCTGGCCACCGTGCATTGGGTGGTGATGACTGAGGCACCTGGGGCTGGGCTGGATGAGGTCAGCCGGCAGGTCTATGCCTGGAACGAGCGCAAACGGCAGTTTTCGCCGCGTCAGATCGGCATTGCCTTGGCTGTGTTGGAACGACAGGGCTGGCTGGATGCCGCGCGTGTTGGAGCGGCTCAATGAAGCTGCACTTTGAAGCCGACCTGCCCTACCAGGCCGCGGCCGTCGAGGCCGTGGCCGACCTGTTCCACGGCCAGGAGATCTGCCGCACCGAGTTCACCGTGACGGTGCGCGCCGCTCGCAGCTACACCGACGCCGCAGCGCAAGGCACGCTGGAAGGGATGCTGGCCACCGAGCAAGGCGGCATCGGCAACCGCCTGACGCTGCTGGACACCGAGATCGAGGACAACCTGCGCGCGGTGCAACTGCGCAACGGCCTGCCGCCCACCACCAAGCTGTCGCCCGACTTCACGGTGGAGATGGAAACCGGCACGGGCAAGACCTACGTCTACCTGAAGACCGCCTTCGAGCTGAACCGGCGCTACGGCTTCACCAAGTTCGTGATCGTGGTGCCCTCGGTGGCCATCAAGGAGGGCGTGAACAAGACGCTGCAGATCACCCGCGAGCACTTCGAGACGCTGTACCCCGGCGCCAAGGGCTACGAGTTCTTCCAGTACGACTCGGCCAAGCTGGGCCAGGTGCGCAACTTCGCCACCAGCCCGAACGTGCAGATCATGGTGATCACGGTCGGCGCCATCAACAAGTTCGGCGACGAGCAGGAGGCGGCAGCCGAAGAGGCCGACGAGGCGCTGCGCCGCGAGAAAAGCAAGAACGTGATGTACCGCGCCAGCGAGAAGACGGGCGGCGAGAAGCCCATCGACCTGGTGCGCGCCACACGGCCCATCGTGATCGTGGACGAACCGCAGAGCGTGGACGGCGGCATCGACGGCCGGGGCAAGAAGGCCATGACGCGCATGCACCCGCTTTGCACGCTGCGCTACTCGGCCACCCATGTGGACAAGCACAACATGGTCTACCGGCTGGACGCGGTGGACGCCTACGAGCAGAAGCTGGTCAAGCAGATCGAGGTGGCCTCGGCCACCGTGGAACAGGGCTTCAACAAGCCCTACGTGAAGCTGGTGGGCATCAGCAACAAGCGCGGCGTGGTGACGGCCACGGTGGAGCTGGACGTGCTGGGCCGCAGCGGCAGCGTACAGCGCAAGGAAGTGGTGGTGCAGGACGGCGACGACCTGGAGCAGACCACCGGCCGCGCGGTCTACGCCGACGTGCGCGTGGGCACCCTGCGGGCGGCCACCAAAGGCGGCAAGGGCGGCCCGAAGACCGAGGCCCTGATGGAACTGCACGTGCCCGGCGGCCAGCAGTACCTGACGGTGGACGAAAGCTGGGGCGGCGTGGAGCCACTGGTCGTGCAGCGCGAGATGATCCGCCGCACGATCAAGGAGCACCTGGACAAGGAAAAGCGCCTGCGCCCCATGGGCATCAAGGTGCTGAGCCTGTTCTTCATCGACGCGGTGGACAAGTACCGCGTCTACGACGCCGAGGGCAACCCGCAGAAGGGCGTGTACGCGACGATCTTCGAGGAAGAGTACAAACGCTGGGCCCAGCACCCCGACTACCGCAGCCTGTGGAATGGGGACAACAGCGAGATCGACCTGAGCGCCGCCGCGCACGAGGTGCATAACGGCTACTTCTCGATCGACAAGAAGAAGGTGGCTGGCAAGGTGGTGGAGATGGTGAAGGACACCAGCGGCAGCACCGCCGCTGACGACGACACCTACAACCTGATCATGCGCGACAAGGAGAAGCTGCTCAGCTTCTCGTCGCCGCTGAAGTTCATCTTCAGCCACTCGGCGCTGAAGGAAGGCTGGGACAACCCCAACGTCTTCCAGATCTGCAACTTCAGCGCGCGGCAGACCGAGCGCTGGCGCCGGCAGACCATCGGC
>JADJCH010000075.1 GCA_016703325.1 Burkholderiales bacterium
CTTCCCGTGGGAGCGCGAGGCGCTGGAGTGGCTGCGCGCCCAGTTGCCTGATCGCGAGCCCTGGCACGTCTGGACCAACTTCGAGTTCATCGACGACGAGGGCCGGGTCAACGAGGTCGACGCGCTGGTGCTCTCGCCGGCCGGCCTCTTCGTGGTCGAGATCAAGTCGCGCCCGGGCGTGGTCTCCGGCGACGCGCACACCTGGACCTGGACCACCGACGGTCGCGACCGCTCGGTCGACAACCCACTGCTGCTCACCGACCGCAAGTGCAAGCGGCTGGCCAGCCTGGTGAAGCGCCAGAGTGCGGTGGTCAAGGCCAAGATGCGCCTGCCCTTCTTCACGCCGCTGGTGTTCCTGTCCTCCACCACGGTGACCTGCCGGCTGCAGGGCCACGCCCGCAGCGGCGTGTTCCTGCGCGGCCGCCCGGGCCACCCCGACGATGACGGCATCGTCGCCGCCCTCACGTACGGTCCGCGCGGCGAGATCCACAGCGCGCCGCTGGACGCCGCCGCCGTCAAGGCCCTCGGCAAGGGCCTGATCGAGGCCGGCGTGCGTCCGTCCAACAAGCACCGCCAGGTGGGCGACTACCGGCTGGACAAGCTCATCACCGACGGCGACAGCTTCCAGGAGTGGCAGGCCCGCCACGTCGGCATCGATGTGCAGCGGCGCGTGCGCATCTACAACCTGGCCAATGCCGCCAGCCCCGAGGCACGCCAGAACCTGCTGCGCCAGGCGCAGCGTGAGTTCAAGGTGCTGGAGGGCATCGACCACGGCGGCATCCTGCGCTGCAGCGAGTACAAGGACAGCGAGCTCGGCCCGGCGCTGATCTTCGACCTCGACCCCCGCGCCGTGCGCCTGGACCACCTGATGCGTGACCACGGCCAGCGCCTGAACGCCAGCCAGCGCCTGCTGCTGGTGCGCGGCATTGCCGAGGTGCTCCAGTACGCCCACTCTCGCCGGCTCTTCCACCGCGCACTCGGGCCGCAGAGCGTGCTGGTGCGCGACATCGAGTCCGCCGCCCCGCGCGTGCAGCTGATGAACTGGCAGACCGCCGCGCGCGACGCCGAGGGCGCCAGCGCCGGGACGGGCAGTGGCTTCACCCAGCACCGCACCGCCGGCACGCTGCACGTGCAGTCCTACGTCGAGGACCCGGGCCTGGTCTACCTGGCCCCCGAGACCACCCGCGCCGACCCCGCCCATGGCGCGGAGGTGGACGTGTTCTCGCTGGGCTGCCTGACCTGGCTGATCTTCAGTGGTCAGGCGCCGGCAGCCAGTGCGCTGGAGCGCGACGACAAGCTGCGCCTCAGCCAGGGCCTGCGCCTGTCCGACGCCATGGACGGCTGCACGCCGGCCCTGCAGGAACTGGTGCAGTTCGCCACCAGCCCCGACGTGCTGGGCCGCTACGGCACGGTGCAGGAGTTCATCGAGCAGCTCAACGCGGTGGAGGACGAGCTCACCACGCCCGACCCCGAAACCACGATCGACCCCAGCCAGGCCAACAGCGGTGACCGCATCGAGGGCGGCTACACCGTCGTGAAGCGCCTGGGCCGCGGCTCATCCAGCGACGCACTGCTGGTGCGCGCGGACGGCAGCGACGAAGAGCTGGTGCTCAAGGTCGCGGTGGATGCCGCCCACAACGACAACCTGCAGGCCGAGGCCGAGGCCCTGGGCAAGCTGCGCCACCCCAACATCGTGGAGCTGCGTGGCAGCACCTGCGTGGCCGGGCGCACCGCGCTGCTGCTCAAGAGTGCCGGCGACGAAACCCTCGCCCAGCGCATCAAGGCAGCCGGTCGCCTGTCGCTGGACATGCTGCAGCGCTGGGGCGAGGAGCTGCTCGACGCCGTGCGCCTGCTCGAAGAGAACGCGGTGGTGCACCGCGACATCAAGCCCGACAACATCGGCATCGCCAGCAACCGCAGCGGCCGCCTGACGCTGGTGCTGTTCGACTTCTCGCTCACCCGCACGCCGGCCGACAACCTCAAGGCCGGCACGCCGCCCTACCTCGACCCCTTCCTGAGCCTGCGCGCCCAGAAGCGCTGGGACCTGCACGCCGAGCGCTTCGCCGCCGCCGTCACCCTTTACGAGATGGCGGTGGGCCGCGTGCCGCGCTGGGGCGACGGCCAGTCTGCCGCCGAGCTCACCGACGCCGAGGTGACGCTGGAAGCCGATCTCTTCCCGGCCACCGCGCAGGCCCCGCTGACCGCCTTCTTCACCAAGGCACTGGCCCGCGCCGCCACGGACCGGCACGACAACGCAGAGGAGATGCTGCGCGCCTGGCGCGCCGTCTTCGAGCGCGCCGCCACCAGCGCCACCACCCACCCGGTGGCGCTCACGGCGTTCGAGGCACTGGCGCCCACCGTCACCGCCCAGACCACGATGGCCGAGCTGGGCTATAGCCCGGAGGCCATCGACGTGCTGGACCACATGGGCATCCACAACGCCGAGGAGCTGCTGGCCGTCGACCGCATCCGCTTCCGCTACCTGCGGGGTGTGGGCGACAAGCTGCGCCGCGAGATCCGCCTCAAGGCCAAGGAGCTGGCCCGCCTGCGCCCGGACCTGACCCAGGGCCGCGGCAGCCTGCACGAGACCGGCGATGGCGACGAGGCGCTGGCCGACGGCCGCGCTGGCACGGCCCTGCCGCTGGCGGTCAACGAGCTCGCCAGCCTGCTGATCCCCAAGCGCCCTGCCGGTGACGACCGGCCCGAGGACGCTGCCCTGGCCTTCTACCTGGGCCTGGAGGATGAGATCCCCGCCGGCACCTGGCCCACCCCCGGCGACGCCGCCCGCGCCGCTGGCGTGGACCGCAGCACCGTCGCGGAGGCCATCGGCAAGGCCCGCAAGAGCTGGCTGAAGAAGCCCCCGCTGACCGTGCTGCGCAGGACGTGGCCGAACTGCTCGCCACCCAGGGCCAGGTGATGACGCTGCGCGAAGGCGCACTGGCCCTGCTGGCGCTGCGCGGCTGTGCCGAACAGGACGACGCCCAGCGCCTGCGCCTGGCCTGCGCCGTGCTGCGCGCCGCGGTGGAGACCGACGCCGCCACCGAGAAGCCGCGCTTCGAGGCCCATGTGGGGGGCGCACACGACCCCGAGCCGCTGATCGCCACCGACGCCAGCTGGGCCGACTACGCCCGCCGCCTGGGCCAGGCCGCCGACACCTGCGCGCTGGCCGACCCGCTGCTGCCGCCCGAGCGCGCCCTGCTGGCGCTGGAACAGGTGAGCGCCCCTGGCCCGGCCGGCCAGGACGGCGCCCTCGGCCGGGACACCGCGCTCGAGGCCAGCCTGTTCGGCAGCGCCGCCGCCGGCCCCGGCGCCAGCCTGCCCGCCATCCCCGCGCTGAGCGCGCCCCGGCTGCTGCGCCTGGCCACCAACGCCTCGCGCCGCGCCGCCCTGTCGGCCCGGCAGGAGATCTACCCGCGTGGCATGCCCGCGCTGCAGGCGCTGCGCCAGTCGGTCAACGCGCTGGTGGGCGTCACCCTCACCGAGGCCCAGCTGCGCGACCGCGTGCGCGGCCGCTACCCGGATGCCGAGCCCCTGCCCGGCCGGCCCCAGCTCGACCGCCTGCTGGAAGCCGTGGGCGCCCCGCTGGCCTGGAGCGATGCCGAGCAGCGCTACAGCCGCCAGCAGATCGACGCCGGTGCCAGTGCCGGCACCACCACCTTCCTGAGCCGCCGCGCCACCCAGCTCGGCCGCCTGCCGGTGCGCGACGGCGACGCCGACCCGACGCCGGACGCCGCCTGGGCTGAGCGCCTGCAGCAGCAGCTGCGCCAGGGCGGCCTGCTCACGCTGACCGTGGAGCCCCGCCTGGCCCGCCATGCGGAGGCCGAGCTGTTGCGCCGCTTCGGCGCGCCAGCGCAGTCCACGCCGGGCCGCCCCAAGGGGACGCCTCCCCCTCGGGGGGCGGGCGACGCGCAGCGTCGGCCTGGGGGCACCAGCCTGCAGCGCCTGAGCGTCGACGCCCTGCTGCTGCGCGAGCTGCGCGCCCAGGCCGCAGCGCTCAAGGTCGACTGGGCCACCGTGCTGCGCGCCGATGCCACCGTGCCCGGCACGCGCGACTGGACCAACCTGCTGCGCCTGGTGCAGCGCTGCATGCCCGCCGTCCGCCAGGCCCTGCTGACCAGCCCCGCGCCGCTGCTGGTGGTCAACGCCGGCCTGCTGGCGCGCTACGGCCAGATGAGCCTGCTCACCGAGCTGGAGCAGACGGCTGGACGCCCCGGCCACACACCCGCCGCCTGGCTGCTGCTTCCCGGCCCCAAGCCCGGCGTGGCCGAGATCGATGGCAGCGCCGTGCCGCTGGTCTATGCCAACGCGGTGGTCGCCGTCGGCGAAGCCTGGATCCGAAACGCCCACCGGGGAACCCCCGCACCCCATTGAGCGCACCGACGCTCACGCCCCCACAACAAACACCCCGGGAGACCCCACCTTGATCGACGCCCCGCGGCTGCTTGCCGACCTGACCCGTCAGCTCAAGCGCCTGGAAGATGACCTGCGCGCGCGCATCCTCGACAACGCCGAGCAGCTGCCCGAGCTGCAGGCGCTCAAGGCCGAGCTGAGCGCCGAGTGGCAGGCCGCGCGCGATGCCGAGCGCTGCGCCGAGACCTTCGAGAGCTGGGCCGAGCAGGTGCTGACGCAAGGCGCGGTGCACTGGCTGCTGAGCTGCGTGTTCCTGCGCTTCATCGAGGACAACGCGCTGGTGGACCGGCCCTGGATCGGCGGCACGCCCGCATCAGGCCTGCTGGCGCTGGCGCGTGACCGGCATGAGACCTACTTCCGCGCCCACCCCACCGAGAACGACCGCGACTACCTGCGCGCCGCCTTTGCCGAGGCGGGCACGCTGCCGGGGCTGCACACCTTCTTTGACGACGCGCACAACCCCGTCTTCCGCCTGCCCATCAGCGGCGAGGCGGCCATGGCGCTGCGCGAGTTCTGGCAGGCGGTGGACCCCAACACCGGCGCGCTGCTGCATGACTTCACCGATGACGGCTTGAACACCCGCTTCCTGGGCGACCTCTACCAGGACCTGAGCGAGGCCACCCGCAAGCGCTATGCGCTGCTGCAGACGCCGGAGTTCGTCGAGGAGTTCATCCTCGACCGCACCCTCACCCCGGCCATTCAGGAGTTTGGTTATCGCGAGCTGCGGATGATCGACCCCACCTGCGGCAGCGGCCACTTCCTGCTCGGCGGCTTCCAGCGGCTGGTGGCCGAGTGGCTGGCGCACGAGCCCGGGTTGAACCCGCGGGTGATCGCGCAAAAGGCCCTGCACGGCGTGGCCGGTGTGGACCTGAATCCTTTCGCGGTGGCGGTGGCGCGTTTTCGCCTCTGGGTGGCGGCGCTGCAGGTGGCCGAGGTGCGGCGGCTGGCCGATGCGCCGGACTTTGAAGTGCACGTGGCCATCGGCGACAGCCTGCTGCACGGCATCCGCTTGGCCTGAGCGCCACCGGCTCGACCTGCTGGGCCACGATCAGTACCGCGACACCGGCCTGGAGCACGCCTACGCCAGCGAAGACCTGGCACAGGTACAGCAGATCCTTAGCCGCCAGTACCACGCCGTCGTTGGCAACCCGCCCTACATCGTCGTCAAGGACAGTGCGCTCAACGCCGCCTATCGCGCGCGGTACGCCAGCTGCCACATGAAGTACTCGCTGGGGTGCCCGTTCACTGAGCGCTTCTTCCAGTTGGCCGTCACCGGCGACCGCTTCGGCACCGCCGGCTTCGTCGGGCTGATCACCGCCAACAGCTTCATGAAGCGCGAGTTCGGCGGCAAGCTGATGGAGGATGTGTTGCCTCGCCTG
>JADJCH010000076.1 GCA_016703325.1 Burkholderiales bacterium
CCTTTCCCTCATTACGCGGCAGCCGAAACACCATCTTCACCCCGCAGTTCACACAGGTGGGTTTCCAGTATTCGCCCTCCAGGGCCACATCCAGCAACGCCTGCTGCTGCGGCGGGGTGCGTTTGGCGATCAGGTCGAGCAGCGCCGTGCCGTCGAGCAAATTGATCTGGTTGTCGCGGGCAAATTCGCGGGCGGCGTCGGTGTAGCGCGCGGTGCAGGCGAACTGGCCGCGGCGGATCTGGTGGGCGGCCATGACGCCGCGGAGTTCGCGGATCTTGTCGACGCCCACCGGTTTGCTGTCGCTCCAGTGTTTGCACTGGACGATGCTGACCGGTGCGCCGTCGGGCTGGTGGCGGGAGTGGAGCCAGATGTCCACGCCGCCGTCTGAGCCGTGGCTTTGGCTGCGGGTGGTGAAGCCGGCCTGGGCGAACAGGGCTTCGACCAGGGCCTCGAAGCGGCGCCATTCGATGAGGCGGAACACCTCGGGGCCCCAGGCGGTGGGGCGTGCGGGTGGGTGTCGGGGTGGGGACCGGTGGGCGTTCGGCCGAGGTGGGTGTGGCAGCGGCAGCGGGGCCGGGGCTGGCTCGGGGTGCGGTTTGCTGGGGCGCCAGGGCGGTTGTGCGCGTGTTGGGGCGGCGGACCGGGCGGACGGGGAAAAGGGGAAAGAAGGGGCAGATGAGGCAGAAGGGCCGGTCGCGGTGGAGGTGTCGGTGGGTTCCGCCGCTGCGGCAGTTGGACGAGGGGTCTGACGCCACAGGCGCAAGGCCATCAAACCCGCACCCAGCAGCAGCAGGAGCCAGCCGAAACGCTGCAGGCCGACCACGGCCGCCATGCCCGGCAGGCGCCTGAAGGCCATCGGCAGGATGACAAGCAGGGCCCCGGTGCCCAGAAAGGCAGTCCCGAGCCGGACCAGGGGGTGGCTGCCGGAGGCGCGGGCCGTTCGGCGGCGCCTGGGCGTTGCAGCGGGGCGGGGCATGGTCTGTGGTTCCTCCCACGGTGTGTGACTCTTGTGCGGACGATGCTAGCGAGTCCTCACTGGCGCGAAAAGCCCCTGCACGGGGCGAGTCGTAACAAGGTGTTTTACACCCGACGGCGGGGAGGGCGGCGCCGTCTGGGGGGCCTGGATGGCCCCAGGCCGTCAACCCAGCGTCATCTGAAGCTGCACGTCCCGGTAGGCCACCTCCGGGCGAACCATGCCCCGCGAGCCGCGGTGGAGCCGCACGAGGCCGTAGCGCTCCATCGTGCGCAGGGTGCGAGAGAGGTTGCCGGGCGTGCGCCCGCTGCGGTCGGCCAGTTCGTGCAGGGACTCGGGCCGGGTTTCGGCGATGAGGGCCAACAGCGCCCGGTTCTTGTTGGACAGCAGCCGGGCAAAGCTCTCCGGCGAGGTGAACCAGACCTGGGGGTCGCCCGCCTTCGGCCGGAGTTCGCCACGGGCAATCGCCATCGTGCGCGCCTTCATGTCCTCGTAGGAGGCAATTCCGACCTTCAGCGTCGTGGCGGCGGTGATCGTCGCCGTGGGTGTCGTTGTCATGTCCAGACTCCTTGTTCGCGCATCAGTGCCTCCACCTCGGCCCAAAAATCGGCCACCAACCCGCCGGCATCGCGGTAGTCGTAGGGGCGAATGACCTGACCATGCGGGTCAAGCGGCGTGTCAAAGGAAGAATCCCGGTGGGCCATGCTCATCGACTATCTCATGCTGAGAATGTTCGCGGCCTCGATCTGCACGGTGGGAACGGCGGCTGTGCGAACGGACGGCATCTGGTCTTGGGCGAACCCTGGGCATCCGGTCCGACAGGACTGGCCGGTCAGAGGCGCGTCGGACAGATCATCCAGCTGCGCATCGAGAAGCTGCCCGATGAGGGGTGCACCTGGCCACCAGCGGCGAGGTTCAGGAAACGATCGTCTCCACCTCGAACCCGACCACGTTGCGCTGCGCCCGGCTGAATTCGATGCCGATCAGGTGGATCGGCTCGCCGCGGGCGCGGTACTTGTCGGCATAGCCCCGGGCCTGCAGCTGGCGCAGGGCCTCGCCGCTCAGCCTGCTCCACCACCTTGAATTCGAACAGGAACACGGCCGGCGTGCGCAGCGTCAGGTCGATGCGGCCGTGGCTGGTGGCGTCTTCCACCCGCAGGTCCAGCCCCAGCGCGGCGAAGTGGCTGTAGAACACGCTGGCGTAGTGGCCTTCGAAGCCCGCCAGCGGGCTGCGGCGGTACCCCTCGTGCGGGATGCCGGCGTACAGGGCCTGCAGCATCGGCCTCAGTTCCGTCAGGTCGGCGCCCTGCAGGATGGTCGACGAGGTCCTGTCTCCTGCACCAGTACCTCCCCCGGCACGCCGTACTCCTGCAGCAAGGCCTCGTTCAGGCTCGCTGCCACCGCGCGGTTCGGGTAGCCCAAGGTGTAGATTGGCTCGTCGTACGGGCTCGCCTGCGTGCTGCCGTGCAGAGTGAGGTAGCCGGTCTGAAAGAGCAGCGCTTCAGGCTCGATGTGATCGACGTCGAAGCTCGACAGCAGCGCGGCGTCGCTTTGCAGCCGCTGCAGGTCCGGGGTGAAGAACTGCCGCTCGGCCAGCAGCCGTGTCAGGAAGGTGGGCGTGCCGGTCTCGAACCAGTAGGGACGGAACTGCCGGTTGCGAAACAGCAGCAGCACGTCGAAGGGGTTGTACACCCCCTGCCCGCCCCAGTTGTAGCCGTTGTACCAGCTGCGGATCTGCTCCCGGTCCAGGCCCGGCAGCTCGGGCGCGAACACGCTGTCGATGTCCGCATCGGTGTAGCCGCACAGGGCGCTGAACTGCGGGTCCAGCGTCAGGTCCTGCAGGTTGTTCAGCCCGGAGAACAGGCTGACCTTGCTGAACTTGGACACCCCCGTCAGGAAGACGAACTTCAGGTGCGCGTCCGACCCCTTGAGCACCGAGTACAGGCTGCGCAGGCCGTCGCGCATCTCGGCAGCGATGGCGGGGTCGCCCAGGTTGTCCAGGATGGGTTTGTCGTACTCGTCCACCAGCACCGCCACCGGCTGGCCGGCTGCGCGGTGCGCCTTGCGAATCAGTTCGGCCAGTTGGCCCGGCAGGTCGTCCGGGTCGGGGCCGCTGAGCTCCGGCAGGCCCAGGTCCTCGCGGGCCAGGCGCAGTTGGTCGCGGATGCGCCGCTCCAGTTCAATGCGCTCGCGCAGCACGCCATCGGCAAAGCTGATGCGAACCACCGGGTGGCGCCGCGACCAGTCCCAGCGCGGCTCGGCCGCCAGCCCCTCGAACAGCGCCCGGTTGCCCTCGAACAGCTCTTTGAGGGTGTCCACCAGCAGGCTCTTGCCAAGCGCCGCGGGCGGCTGAGGAAGTGGGTCTTGCCGGCTTCGATCAGGTCGACGGCCAGGCCCGTCTTGTCGACGTAGTAGTGCCCCTGCTCACGGATCTCACGCAGGTTCTGGATGCCGATGGGCAGGGTTCGGCGGGGCGGCGGCGTTTCCATGGCGGCAAGTGTAGGCAATGGCTTGCCGGTGGCGGTGGCAGGATCAGCGTGCCGGCCACCCCATCTTCCATTTCGGCCGGGGAGGAAGCCCCATGCAGATCAGTGGCGCGCCGGCACGGCGGTGACGCCCACCCCCGCCAGCGGCTCGGGCAGCCTGCAGGACTCACCCCAGCCAGAGGTCTCCGGCGGTCAGCAGGGCGTTGGGGGCCAGCATGGCGAACAGCACGGCGGACTGGCCGCTGCCGCTGCCGTCGGCGTCGTAGCGCAGCGCGCCGGTGGTGGTGTCGTAGAGGAAGAGGTCGTCGCCATCCACCGCAGCCACCAGGCCCGCGCCGGAGCGGAACATGCCGGCGGCCACGGTGGACTGCCCCCCCAGGGCGGAGAGGGAGGTGAACACGTCCACTTCCAGTTGAAGGTTGTCGTAGACGCTGCTGAAGTCGGTGAGGGTGTCGACGTTGTTGCCGCCCAGGCTGCTGTCGAAGATGAAGAGGTCCTGCCCGGCGCCGCCGGTGAGCGTGTCCTGCCCCGCGCCACCGGCGATGACGTTGGCGCTGGCATTGCCGGTCAGGCGGTCGGCGTGGGCTGAGCCGGTGAGGTTCTCGACCTTGGTGAGGGTGTCGCTGCCGGCACCGCCGGTGGCCTGGGCGGCGGTGATTGCCAGGCTGACGTTGACGCCTGCAGAGGCGTCTGCGTAGCTGGCGGTGTCGATGCCGTTGCCGCCGTTGAGCAGGTCGTTGCCGGCGCCGCCTTGGAGGGTGTCGTTGCCGGCACCACCCAGCAGGCTGTCGTTGCCGAGGTCTCCGAACAGGGCGTCCAGGCCGTCTCCGCCGTCCAGGGTGTCGTTGCCGCCAGCACCGGTGAGGGTGTCGTTGTGGGCGCCTCCGGCCAGCTGGTTGTGGCCGGCGTTGCCTTCCATGCGGTTGGCCAGGGCGTTGCCGGTGCCGTTGACCGCCGCGCTGCCGGTGAGGAGCAGGTGCTCGACGTTGTCGGCCAGGGTGTGGCTGAGGCTGGATTCGACGGTGTCGCTGCCTTCGTCGGCCAGTTCGGTGGTGGTGTCGCCGGGTGGTCGAAGACGTAGCGGTCGTCACCGCTGCCGCCGGCCATGGCGTCTGCACCGGTGCCGCCGTCCAGCCGGTCGTTGCCGGCGCCGCCCTGGAGGTTGTCGCTGCCCGCGCCGCCGGAGAGGGTGTCGTTGCCCAGGCCGCCGAGCAGGCTGTCGTCCTCCCAGGCGCCGAGTTGGGCCAGGCCGGGCGTGGTGGCGCTGGGGGCAACGGTGACGCTGCTGATGGCCAGGACGGCGCCGCCATGGGCATCGGCCACGCTGCCGTTGGCCAGCGAGGTGGGCGTGACCTGCCAGTTGCTGACCAGCCCTTGCTCGTTGACCGGGTTGGCCAGAGGAGCGAAGGCGTTGGCCGCTATTTCCTGGGCGGTGCGCACGTCGTTGAAGATGCGGATGTCGCCGACGGAGCCCTTGAGGATCTGGGAGGCGTTGAAGCCGCCGCCGATGCTGTCCTGCTCCTGGCCGATGACGAGGGTGCCCCCGCTGTTGAGTGCACCTGTGCCGCCGGTGTGGGTGCCGCTGCCCACCGCTGCGCCGTCGATGTAGATGACGTAGGCGGTGTTGTCCCAGGTGAGGGAGAAGCGGTGGGTGCCGCCGTCGGCCAGCAGGCTGCTGGAGACGGTGGTGACGTTGGTGCTGCCGCGGTAGGCGATCTCGATGAAGTCGTCCTCCACCAGGGAGACAAGCAGGGCGTTGGAGCTCTGGTTGTTGGCGTAGGAGAGGAGCTCGTTGTCGCCGGTGAGGCCGCTGACGAGCATCTCGACCGTGAAGCGCACCTGGCCGCTGGCGCCGGACAGGCCGGCGTAGTTGGCGGCCTTCAGGTACTGGTCGGTGGCGGTGCCCTGGTTGAGTTCCAGAGCGTAGCTGGCTGCAAAGGGGGAGGCGACACCG
Organism: Burkholderiales bacterium; assembly: GCA_016703325.1. Classification (GTDB taxonomy): domain Bacteria; phylum Pseudomonadota; class Gammaproteobacteria; order Burkholderiales; family Burkholderiaceae_C; genus Sphaerotilus. The sequence goes on from JADJCH010000076.1 coordinate 5,414, forward strand.
GTGTCGCCGATGAGGCTGTCGTCCCCCGCGCCGCCGTGCAGGGTGTCGTTGCCGCCGTTGCCGATGAGGGTGTCGTTGTCCGGCGTGGTGTCGATGACCGGGGCGGTGTCCACCACGGTGGCGCTGTTGTGGAGGGTCAGGTTGGTGTTGATCAGCTCCGCCGGGACGGTGGCGCCTGCGGGCGGGGTGCCATAGACGTTGAGCTCGGCGATGTGGAGGAAGTTGCTGTCCTGGTCGATGCGCACCGCACTGGCGCTGGTGACCTGCGGCAGCATGAAGGTGAGGACGCCACCGCTGGTGGCCCCGGTGATGGGCGCCGAGGTGTAGACGGTGTTGCCCTGGGCGTCCAGCACGGAGACGGTGGCACCGTCGAGCCGGCTGCCCCAGGTGGGGCGGTTGACGATCTCGACGTAGGCCACGTCCAGCGGCTGGTTGAAGTTCAGCAGCAGCCACTCGTTGCCGCTGTTGAGGGTGTGGTTGTAGGTGCTGTTGCCACCGTCGCCACCGTCGAGCACAAGGTCAGCGCCACTGGACGCGTTGTAGGTGGAGCTCTGGGTGACGGTGAATGAGCCCTTCAGCCCCACCCTGGGGTCGGTGAGGTCGACGACCGGATCGGCAACGGCGATGTCGGTGACGGTGGTGGTGTCACCGGCCTGGACTTGCCAGTTGTGCGCCAGACCCTGCTCGTTGCCGGTGAGGCGGGTGAAGGCGTTGTCGGCGATCTCCTGCGCGCTGCGCACGTCGTTGAAGATGCGGATGTCGCCGACGCGGCCGGCCAGGGCCTGGGTGCTGTCGAAGCCGCTGCCCACGGCGTCCTGCTCCTGGCCGATGACGAGGGTTCCGCCGGGCGCCAGGGTGTGGCCGATGGCGGCGGTGTAGGTGCCGCTGTGCGCGAGTTGTCCGTCGACGTAGAAGCCGAGGTTGCCGGTGCTGCTGTCCCAGGTGACGGAGAGGCGGTGGGGCTCGCCGTCGATGAGGCTGCGCAGGAGGATGGGGGTGGTGTAGGCGGCGAGGCCGTCGATGCTGATGTCGAGGTAGCCGTCGTTGTTGCCTTCGAAGAGCAGTTCGTTGCTGCTGCCGCTGACGGCGTAGGAGAAGAAGGGGGTGAGGGAGGGCGCGGACCGGGTGAGGTCGACGAGCATTTCCAGGGTGAAGGCGCTGCCGGACAGGGCTTGGAGGTTGGTCAGCGAGAGGTACTGGTTGTGGACGGTGGGAGCTTCATTGAGCTGGACACCGATGAAGTCGCGCGGGTTGGCGACGGTGGACACCGGGGTGTCCGCCCCGCCGTAGAGGACATCGTGGCCCAGCCCGCCGCTGAGGGTGTTGGCCACCGCGTTGCCGCGCATCCTGTCGTCGCCGGCGCCGCCGACGGCGTTTTCGACCACGGCACCGTAGGCGACGGAAACGTTGTACCGCTCCAGCCCGGTGGAGCTGAAGCTGCCCTGGCGCAGGTCCATCACCGCTTCGAGGTTGAAGCCGGAGAAGTCCAGCGTGTCGTTGCCACCGCCATCCCAGATGGAGAAGCCCATCGTGGGGTCGAACTCGAAGTCGTAGGAGTTGCTGCCCGCGGTGCTGTTGAAGCCGTAGACGGTGTCGGTGGCCCGGGTGGACCAGTTGATGCCGTACTCCATCTGGATGGCCAGGATGTCGTGCAGCCCCGGGGTGGCCATGTGGGAGAAGTCGGCGCCGGTGTAGCTGCCGCTCCAGTACGACATGTTGGTGTACTGGCGGCTGTCGTTGAAGTGGTCGGCGTTGGCGTACACGGCCGTGTCGCCGTTGTAGTTGCCGGGGTGGGCCAGGCCCAGGCCATGGCCCAGCTCGTGCATCAGCAGGCGCAGGGAGTAGGTGCCGGGGTCCATGGTGGCCTCGGCGGTGTAGTGGCCGACCTGGACGTAACCGCCGCCCGAGCTGGGGTAGTTGGCCCAGCCGCCGCCGTTGGTGCTGCCGATGCCGAACATGTAGGTGATGTCGGCGTCGGTGGGGTCGGCGGACTCGACGAAGGTGAGGCCGCTGATCTCGGTGTACAGCTGCATGGCCGTGCGCGCACCGGCCTGGGAGGCGAGGTCGCTGAAGGCCTCGTAGCCCGCAGGCAGGGTGGCCCCCACTCCGAAGGAGTAGCTCACCTGCAGGTTGGGGTTCCAGTTGGCCCAGCTGCCGGAGGGCCGGGTGATGTGGGCGGCGGTTTCGTAGGCACTCCACACCGGCAGGCCGGCGAGGGTGGTGCCCACCAGCCCGGAGGCGGGGTTGGAGGGATCGAGCAGGAACCCCTGCTCGTCCAGCTGGGGGATGTTGGCGGCGTCTGGCAGGGCCTGGGCATCGCCTTCTGTATTGACGGTGCCGGAGCACACGGGGCAGGCGCAGGCCCAGCTGGCGGCGGCTTCGATCAGGGCCGTGCCTTCCGACGCGATCGCCGGCTCGATCCCCTGGGCATGGGCCAGCAGGTCGGTGAACAGGGTCGGCGTGCCGCCGGCCGCCAGATCGATCCCGTAGGCCAGCAGGCCCTCTCCCTCAACACTCGCACCCCGTGCCGCCGCCAGGTTGCGGCGGAGCGTTCCACCACTCAATTGCACACCCTCGGGGGAGGGGCATGAAATGAAATTAATTGCAGCTGCGCTGCTGAGTGCGCTGATGTCCGTCGGACATGTGGCCCATGCAGCCTCTGAGTCCGAAGCCAATGACACGCCGGGCACGGCCCAGGACCTGGGACCCTACGCGCCGGGCGCTTCGTTCACCGTCACAGGCAGCCGCACCGGCGGCGATGTCGACTTCTTCTCGTTTTCGCTCACCGCAGCCGGACAGGTGTCGCTGGCCGTGGTGACCACGTCGGGCTTCGTGGGCGCCGACCCGATCCTGGGTCTCTGGACCAGCGGCGGGGCTACCCCGCTGCAGGTCGAAGACACGGGGGGGGCGAACCTGGACAACGGAGACGATCCGGTCATCGCTTCCATGTATCTGGACGCTGGCTCCTACCTGATCGGCGTCACGCACTTCAGCGGGGATGCACTTGCGACCGGGCAGGTGGGCGATTTCAGCAGCAGCGATCCCAACGCCTGGAACTACAACCTGCAGGTTCAGACCACCCCGGTGCCGGAGCCTGAAACCTTTGCCCTGTTCCTCGCAGGCCTGGGCACGCTGGCGCTGATGCGCCGCCGCCGTTCCAGCTGAAGCCACCAGGGCCCCGCGCAGCAGCCGACCGCGGGTTTCACTGTGCAGGGTGGGGCGGTGCATGCAGCACCCAGGTCTGCCCATGCTCCAGCAGGCGAAAGTCCGCTTCGGCCACGCCCTGGCTGCGGCGGGCGGCGGCCAGGGCGGCGATGGGAGCATCCAGCGCCTCGTCGGCCAGGGCAAAGGTGCCCCAGTGGATGCCCAGGGCCTGGCGTGCACCCAGGTCACGGAAGAGTTGCACCGCCTCGGCCGGGTCGGTGTGCTGCTCGCGCATGAACCAGCGCGGCTCGTAGGCGCCCACCGGGATCAGCGCCAGGTCCAGCGCCGGGAAGCGCTGGCCGATCCGGCGGAAGTCGCTGCCGTCGCCATAGCCGGTGTCGCCGGCAAAGTAGACGCTGTACCCACCGCGCTGCACCACCCAGCCGGTCCAGTGCGTGGCACCGCGGTCGAACAGGCCGCGGCCGCTCCAGTGGCGCGCCGGCACGGCGCTGACGCCCACCCCCGCCAGCGCCTGGCGGGCCCACCAGGCGATGACGTGGACGTTGTCGCGGATGCCCAGGTCGTGGAACCAGGCATCCAGCCCCTGCGGCACGACGAAGATCGGCGGCCCGCCGGGCTGAGCCTGCAGGGCGAGCACGCTGGCTTCGTCCAGGTGGTCGTAGTGGTTGTGGGAGATGAGCACCAGGTGAATGTGCGGCAGCGCGCTGATCTCGAAGGGCAGCGGCGTGCGGCGCTCCGGCCCGGCAAAGCGCAAGGGGCTGGCACGGCGGGAGAACTGCGGGTCGGTGATCACGTTCACACCGTCCAGCCGCAGCAGCACGGTGGAGTGGCCCACCCAGGTGGCGGAGAGCTCGCCTGGCGCGGCCGGCTCGGTGGCCCGGGGCTCGCGGCGCACCGGCAGTTGCACCGGGCGGTCGGCCTGGCTGCGGTCGCGGCTCCAGTACCAGCGCAGCACTTCGCGCAGCGGCTTGTCGAGCTGCGCGCCGTCGCTGTTGGCATACCGCGGCGGCTGCGCACAGCCGTTCAGCAGCGCCGCCAACGTCAACAGGATCAGGGCGGTGAGCAGGTCGAACCGCAGGGTCCGGCGGCAAGGGGTGAGCGTGCGAGGCAGCGGTGTGGGCATGGGAGCGGTGCAGGAGCTCTGAAGAAGCCTGGAAGAAGCGACGCTCGATATCATCCCCTCAACCTGTTGAACCCTGCCGAGGCCTGAGAACCGCGACCCGAGACCCGACCATGCCGAATTTCTGGGACGACCGTTTTGCCGAGCCGGGCTACAAGTACGGCACCACACCCAATGCCTTCCTGCGCGAGCAGGCTGCGCGCCTGTCGGACGCCTCCCAGGTGCTGGTGCCGGGCGATGGCGAGGGGCGCAACGGCGTCTGGCTGGCCGGACAGGGTCACCAGGTGACGGCGGTGGACTGCTCCGAGGTGGGCCTGGCCAAGGCCCGCGCGCTGGCCGCCGAGCGGGGCAACGCCGTGGCGGCCCGGCTGCACACCCGGCTGGCGGACCTGGCGGACTGGGCGCCGGCGCCGGAGAGTTTCGATGCGCTGGTGCTGGTGTTCTGCCACCTGCCTTCGGCCCTGCGCCGCGTGGCACACCCTCGGCTGGCCGAGGGCCTGAAGCCGGGCGGCTGGCTGATCCTGGAGGCCTTCCACCCCACGCAGCTCGGCCGCAGCAGCGGCGGGCCGAAGGATGTGGACATGCTCTACACCCTGGTCGACCTGCGGGCGGACTTTGCCGGGCGCCTGGAAGAGGTCGTCGCCCTGGAAGGTGAAGTGCTGCTGGACGAAGGACCAGGGCACCAGGGCGCCGGGAAGGTCACCCGATACGTCGGGCGTCGGCTCGGATGCCAGGGGCCCGGGCTCTCTCAGACGATGCGTCCGGCCCCGGTGTAGACCGTGCAACGCCCGGCGCGGGCAAAACCCACCAGCACCTGCCCGGCCGCCTCGGCGGTGTGCACCGCCAGTGCGGTGGGCGCGGAAATCGCCGCGAGCAGGCCGACGCCGGCCTGGGCGGTCTTGTGCACCATCTCGTAGCTGGCCCGGCTGGTGACGGCGACGAAGGCGGCGGCCGGGTCCAGCCCCGTGCGGGCTGCCGCCCCCAGCACCTTGTCCAGCGCGTTGTGGCGGCCGATGTCCTCGCGCGCCAGGTGCAGCCGACCGTCCAACGCAAACCAGCCGGCCGCATGGGTGGCGCCGGTGGCGCGCTGCAGGTGCTGGGCGGCGTCGAGCTCGGCCATGGCGCGCTGGATTGCTGCGCTGCTGACCTGCACCGGCGCCACCGGCCGGTCCACCGGGCGCACGGCTTCAGCCAGGCTTTCGGTGCCGCACAGGCCGCAGCCGGTGCGCCCGGCCAGGCTGCGGCGGCGCTCCTTGAGCCGCATGAAGCAGCGCAGCGTGATGCGCATCTGGATGGACAGGCCCGGCGATGGCCGATCCGCGGTGGCCGGCTCGACCTCCAGGTCCAGCAGGTCCTCTGGCCGGTCGATCAGCCCTTCGGACAGGGAGAAACCCAGTGCAAAGTCCTCCAGGTCCAGCGGGCTGGCCAGCATCACCGCATGGGAGATGCCGTTGTAGACCATGGCCACCGGGACCTCCTCGGCCAGCAGCTCGTCGCACAGCTGGCGGCCGCTGCCTTCCAGGCGCCACGCGCGGCCCGGCAGGCAGCCGGGTGATTCGGCAACGGCAACGGCAACGGCAACGGCAACGGCAGCAGCGTCCGCAGCGGCAGGGGAACGTTCCGGGGAGGCGACCATGCCGGCATTCTGGCAGCGCCACGCCTGCGGCCGTGCAGAGGTCACGAAGGCCATCGGGCTGCGGATGCATCCCTGCAGCACCGCTCACCAACGGTCACGGGGGCGCAACCCACCTTAAGAGTCTTACGGCTGGGCGCGCAAGCTCACCGTCATTCCTACATCTGCCCCCTAGCCTTGCCGGCAGGCGACGCAGGCGGCTGGCCCGTCCGTGTCGGAAACCGTTGCGTCAGGAGCTTGAGCATGTCGAATCCCGGAAGTCCCCCGGCCCCCACCTTCCCCAATTTCACCGAGATGCCCCGGCTGCTGCCCGGCTGGGCCTGGCGGCTGCTGCGGGCACTGAGTGTGATCGGCGCCCTCGCGATGGCCGCACTGCTGGTGCTGGAGCCGGACCTCGGCCTGCCGCTGTTCTG